>CALRRO020000049.1:0-3609 GCA_943370595.1 Chitinophaga pinensis | reverse complement strand
CTTGGCCCGCGAAGCGCAGCATAGACCAGCAGCGCTTCGCGGGCCAAGCGCCATGCCGGTGGAGGTCCCGCTCGAGTGACCAGTTAGGCACGGAGCCTGGGACGAGAGACCAGAAGCGTTGCGCATGGCACGGAGAGCCTGGCGGGCGTGGCAGCTTAGTCCACGCGAAGCGCGAGCCAGAGACGCGGACCAAGACCAAGCGCCCCGATGCAAAGGTGCGGAGCCCAACGCGCCAGAACGAGCTGAACCAGCGAACCCGAAGCGGCTTGGCAGCGAGCACTACACGAAGCCGTGTCTTCGCGGCCCATGGCCGCGCGAGGCGATGGTGTGGCTCAGTGCTACCCGCCGCCGCCTAACGTTTGAGCTGAGGGGCCGGAGCCGGAATGGCGCTTGGCCCGCGAAGCGGATGCTAAGCCTGAGAGCTTCGCGGGCCAAGTGCCATGCCGGTGGAGGTCCCTGGCTCGAGCGAAGGGTTAGGCCGCACCTTTGAGCCGTAGCTCAGCGGCCTTGGTAAGTAGCTGCTCCATTGACCAGTTGCGACTGAGCCAGATGGTGAGCGCTGCGCCTGAGAGGTGCCACCAGCCCATACCAGGATAGCGCTGGTGAGAGCTGTTGTAGTCAGACGCGACCCACCAAGCGACCAACAAAGCTGGCTTACTCGATCCGGGGCTTGCTACGAGCGGAAGGTAGTTGTAGGGGTTGAGTGAAACAGGCTCTGGTTTGGCAATGCCCTTAGCCAACTGCCACACGGCTAGTTGGCGCTCCTGCGAGGCGAGTGCACTTGGTGGCTCCGGGCGGCCTTCTGTTCCGTGTAGACCGAGCCAGTAGATTGCCCAAGGACCGCCGACTAGGACGATGACGACTGCCAGCAGGCTGAAGAAGATGACCTTCTTGAACATGGCGCAGACGGTGGTTGTGCGGCCTAACGTTTGAGCTGAGGGGCCGGAGCCGGGATGGCGCTTGGCCCGCGAGGCGGACGATAGACCAGAGCGCCTCGCGGGCCAAGTGCCATGCCGGTGGAGGTCCCTGGCTCGAGCGAAGGGTTAGGGCTCACTCGCACTCGGCGATGGCAGAACTGCCGAACTCGCGACCAAGCGCTGCAGGATATGACTTGAGAAAGCGCTTCGCAGCCTCGCGAGGTAGATGCTTGATGTACCCCTTGTCGCCGGCGGTGCCCATGAATAGAAAGTACTCTCCATGAGAGTTCCGGTAGAGGGCTTCGGCTTGCACCACAGCAGCGCTCTCTCCGCGGATGAACTCTCTCTCATGCACAAGATGAGCCTCTGCGGGGTTGAAGCTGAACTGCTCGGTCGAGCCTGTGACCGAACGGCGTAAGAACGACTCGCGGATGAGCTTTCGTTGCCTGGTAACGAGATCCCGGCGCATTCCCAGCAACCAGCGCATGTACGCGTAGGCGCCAGCAAGTAGTAGCAGTACAAGAAGGAAGACCTCGATCTCGGCCATGAGCCCTAACGTTTGAGCTGAGGGGCCGGAAGCGGCGTGGCGCTTGGCCCGCGAGGCCGATGATAAGAACCACGGGCTCGCGGGCCAAGTGCCAGGCCGGTGGAGGTCCCTGGCTCGAGCGAAGGGTTAGGCGTCATCGCTTTGAACTGCGCTGGCCAGAGGTATGAACTCCCGGAGCCTGACTGCCATAAGGACCTAGCTCTTGTTTGCTACTAAGTGATGTACGTAGCCCGAGACCGCGACAAATGCAGCCAGTAAACCAAACCCCGCCTCTAGGAAGACGTGACCACTGTGAGGGCCGTAGATGAGTGAATCTGTAGCGGCCAGGATGCCGCCTGCAAGGACTCCACCTGCGCCCCATGTGAACCAAGCGCGACCAGTCTTGGGCGCGTCTGGATGACGCCATACAAACCAAGCGCAAGCCGCCAACGCGAGGTAGACGAACAGCCAGAGATGGCGCCGAATCTGCTCGTCGGGCACGGCAAACGCGAGGCACGCGACAAGAATGGCCAAGGTTCCGAGACCCGCAATGGTGGGCTTCATGACGCCTAACGTTTGAGCTGAGGGGCCGGAGCCGGGATGGCGCTTGGCCCGCGAGGCGGACGATAGACCAGAGCGCCTCGCGGGCCAAGTGCCATGCCGGTGGAGGTCCCTGGTTCGAGCGAAGGGTTAGGCGTCACTACTCTTGTGAGTGAAGTACATACTCGCCCCGCACTACTTGAACGCTGCCATTGGCTGCTGCTCGCAGGGTGGCTGCATCTTCTGCTGCTGCCTGCCAGACGGGACGGACAGCGCTCACGAAGTTGAGTGCTGAGAACTCTCGGCGAAGTTCGAGCCCGTAAGAGCATGAAGCGCCACAGTTGGTCTGGTAGAGCCGGTACGAGCCTATGGGGCGACCAACCTCGCTCAGGAGACGATAGGAAGGGTCGCTCGCGCCCTCCATGCGCGCACTTTCCGATAACGCAAGCAAGCCATACGGGACGAGTGGTACGGCCACGACCGCGGCGAGAGCTAGGGCGAGGGAACGATTGCTACTGACTGGCATGGACTTGGCCCAGAACAGAGCGCTCGCTGGCACCGACAGCGCCGATAGACCTGTGAACCAGTAGTTCAGCGGTGCGAACGTGAACCGAATGGCGACTGGAACGGAAATGAGCGTCAGCGCAAATGCGGCCAGACTACAGATGAAGACGATGGCAGGACGGGACACGGTGCTTGTGACGCCTAACGTTTGAGCTGAGGGGCCGGAGCCGGAATGGCGCTTGGCCCGCGAAGCGGATGATAAGAACCAGCGCTTCGCGGGCCAAGTGCCATGCCGGTGGAGGTCCCTGGCTCGAGCGAAGGGTTAGGCCGCATTGGAGAGCCGCCAGACGAACGCGACAGCTGCGACCAGAATGACCGCGTAGGCACCCTTGCGACCAAAGTAGTGGTTAGCTGCAAATGTGGCGGCGATGAACGCAGCGAAGCCGACGAACCCGAGTGTGGAACCCAAACTGGTGAACCACATGGAGAACGCCAATAGGCTGAGCGCCATTGCGGCGAGCAAGGCTGACAACCACCACTGTGTACTGCGCTTATCCGCGACGACCCAAAGGGCCAACGCCACGATGAGAAGGAGCGGTCCTGCGAACCGTGCCCACCCTTGCTGCCAGGGGACCATGGTTCGAGAAGTGCTTGTGCGACCAATGCTGATCACAAGTACTTCTCCGCTTCCGACAGCGCTAATCAACGCGCTGCCAAGTGACCACAGTGCTGGCAGGAGCGCAAAAGCTGCCAAGCCAAGCACGAACTTAGCCCAGGTGGAGGTAGATGGATCGTCGCTCATGCGGCCTAACGTTTGAGCTGAGGGGCCGGAGCCGGCATGGTGCTTGGCCCGCGAGGCGGATGCTAAGCCTGGGCGCCTCGCGGGCCGAGTGCCATGCCGGCGGAGGTCCCTGGCTCGAGCGAAGGGTTAGGGCGCACTCCTTGGCTCCTGGCTGTATGTGCCCAGTTGGATGAAGGGCTGCTGAACAAGCCAGCGAAGCCGCGGCAACCGCCTGAAGGCAGCATGCAGGTGAGGCACGTCAGCTGCAACCGCGCAGGCCGAGCTACGGGTTGCCGAAGAGTTGGGCTACGCCAGCGATTGCTGCGCCGATTGCAGCCACT
>CALRRO020000048.1:0-3774 GCA_943370595.1 Chitinophaga pinensis | reverse complement strand
TGCCGGTGGAGGTCCCTGGCTCGAGCGAAGGGTTAGGCGTCAGTGTGCCTGCGCCAAAGGGCTCCAAGTACCAGACCGACAAGAGCAGCGTCAATGGCAACAATGACCACGAGGTCGGCACGAAAAGCCGCGCGCGAAGAGATTGCCATTGTGGAAACTAGTGCGAAGACCAGAGCGAACGCTAGAGTTGAGACAACGCAAGCAATGAGTACCGACACGCAAAGCGTACGTAGGCGACCACTCGTGCGAAGGACTCCGCGCCTGACAAGTTGAGTTGCCGTGGCCCAGTACATGACAGCAGCGGCAGTGGTAGGTAGCAGCGTTAGTGTCCAGCCGCCAGGAGCCACGGCAAGTGTTATTAGCCAAGCCACTACGCCTAGGATCAGACTCAGCAGTGCCTTACCTACCAGCTCCAACAGGTCAGGAGCCGCAACGTCAGACAGTTTGTCAACCAATCGGCTTGAGTCCGCTAGTAGTAACGACCAAAAGAGGAAGAGCGGGCCGCAAAGCAGAAAGACAACGAGAGTTCTTGGAAGAGACGGTGGAAATCGTGTTGCCACTTCTGACGCCTAACGTTTGAGCTGAGGGGCCGGAGCCGGAATGGCACTTGGCTCGTACCTCGACCTCGTTTTTGACCTCCACACCGTTGCAGAAGTAGAAGGGAGTAGCGCAGTGAAGATACTTCCGCCCGACATCCCGAGCGACTGCTGTGGTTGAGATCAGCGCTGGACTCTGATTGCCAAGTTGGAGTGCGCAACTATCGGCCCTCTGTCCGATGACTGCCATGCACTCTGATTCGCCTAGATTGAAGCGAGTCTTGGACTCCGAACAGGCCTTGAGGGCTACTTCCTTCCACAAGCGGAAGTGCTCCTCCTTCGGTATTGGATTGGCCTCAACAGCTTTCAAGCTGTACGTGGCCTGTGCTTCAGCGTCCACTGGAACCAGTGACAACAGCACGGCTGCTGTGGTGAAGAGAACGGCTAGTGAGAGGGGCTTCATCGGTTCCTTGGTGACGCCTAACGTTTGAGCTGAGGGGCCGGAGCCGGAATGGCGCTTGGCCCGCGAGGCGGATGATGACCTGACCCGCCTCGCGGGCCAAGTGCCATGCCGGTGGAGGTCCCTGGCTCGAGCGAAGGGTTAGGCCTCAGTCTGCGGTGTTGGTCGGCTCCGACGCCAAGTTCCTGCACATGAAGATGCTCAGCGGATGCTCTGGATAGTCGCCGAACGGGCCACACCGTTCGTAACCTTGCTTAGCGTAGAACGCCAGGGCTTCAGCCTGGTAGGGACCAGTTTCGAGCTTGAGCGTACGGCAACCTCGTGCGAAGGCTGTTGACTCCAAGGTTTGGATGATCAGGCGGGCAGTTCCGAGGCCCCGCGCTTCGGGCCGTACGAACATGCGCTTGACCTCGCCGTAGGTGCTGTTGAGCACGACTGCGCCGCAACCAATGGCCGTGCCCTCGGTGTTACGAGCAACAGCAAACAGCACATTGGGTTGCGACAGAGAGGCCAGATCCATGGCGTAACGAGCTTCGGCCGGATACAGCGTGTCTTGGTAGGCGTCCAGGTCTGCGATGAGCGCGATGACGTCTGGCTGATTTGGGGACTCTAGTGAGACGCGCATGTGTGGACCCTGAGGCCTAACGTTTGAGCTGAGGGGCCGGAACCGGGATGGCACTTGGCCCGCGAAGCGGATGATGACAGCGAGCGCTTCGCGGGCCAAGTGCCATGCCGGTGGAGGTCCCTGGCTCGAGCGAAGGGTTAGGCCGCAGCGCTGGGACCGGGCAACTGCATGGCCATGTGAACCTTGGCCTTGTAGCCTGAAGGCGTGAGGATAGCCATTGGCTCGGTGCCCCAAGAGGAGAAGCCGACAGACTCGTACAACCAAATGGCAGCTTGGTTGCCGTGCGTGACCGTGAGCCGCAGCAAGCGCAGCCCTGGCTTTGCGCTAGCCGCGGTGATGGCCGCTTGCATGAGCAGGGCACCAGCACCCGAGCGACGTGCCTCGGGCCTGACGTACATGCCAAGGACGAGGGCGGAATGTTGGGTCTTCGGCTTCGCCGAGTACTCCAGCGCTACCGTGCCGACAAGCCTGTCAGCGTGGAATGCGCCGAAGGACTGACTCAGGCCAGCGGCTGAAGCGATGCGGTTGGCCCACCACGACAGGGGCTCCTTCTCGCGCTCTTCAGCTGTTGAGGTGAACGCATCAGCGGCCTGGACGTATGCCTCCAGCATGAGCTCGCGATACTGCGGCGCGTCTGAAGCGGTGAGGGCGGCAATACGCATCTGCTCTGCGGCCTAACGTTTGAGCTGAGGGGCCGGAACCGGAATGGCGCTTGGCCCGCGGAGCGGATGATAAGAACCAGCGCTTCGCGGGCCAAGTGCCATGCCGGTGGAGGTCCCTGGCTCGAGCGAAGGGTTAGGCAGCACTCTCGACAGCGAACTCGGCGACTCGCGCAGTGACTGAGCCCTCTTGGATGAGCAACTCGGCTGCGGTGACCGGAAGCTTGAAGCGGCGACGACCCGGACTGCCGGGATTCACGTAGAGCACCGAGCCCCTGTGCTCGACCAGAGGCTTGTGTGAGTGGCCAGACACGACGACATGGACACCAGCTGCGGCTGGATCTATGTCGATTTCCGCGAGATCGTGGATGACGTAAAGGTACTTGTCGCCCAGCTGGAGCATCTCTGTTTCGGGGAGCAGTTCAGCCCAGGCTCCGCGGTCGTTGTTGCCGCGAACAGCCGTTACGGGGGCGAGGGCGGCAAGCTGCTCCAGAGTGCGAGGGTCGCAGATGTCTCCAGCATGGATGATGTGATCGCTGCCGGTGAGGAACTCGGCAACCTGTGGGCGCAGGAGTCCGTGGGTATCGGACACGAGACCGACGCGGAGCATGTTGATGCCTGTGCTGCCTAACGTTTGAGCTGAGGGGCCGGAGCCGGCGTGGTGCTTGGCCCGCGAGGCGGATGATGACCTGAACTGCCTCGCGGGCCAAGTGCCATGCCGGTGGAGGTCCCTGGCTCGAGCGAAGGGTTAGGCTTCACTGCTTGGCCGCGCCCTTCCGGGAAGTTGCACCAGACACCTAGCCGACGCGCCTCCAGGAGTCCGCTCCGTCGAACAGGTGAATCTTGATCGGGCCGAGCGCAGACGGCTCGAAGTTGCGTGCATTGACTCCAGCCCACGTGTTTGGACCAACAGCGAACTTCTTCCACTGCAACACACAGCCACATGTCTTGCAGCGAATGAACCTCTGACTCTTGTGTCCCCACGTGTACTCATCTGTCGCACCTGGCTCAGCGATCAGGCGAACGTCTGTGTCCTTGTAGTAAGCCCAGAGCACCCCATAGCGCCGACAGATCGAGCAGTTGCAGTTCGTCAGGCTGCGTGGTTTGCGCGGCACTTCGACCCGGGCAGAGCCGCAGTGACAAGTTGCAGCGAGCACGATTGGCGCTCCTTGTGAAGCCTAACGTTTGAGCTGAGGGGCCGGAACCGGCATGGTGCTTGGCCCGCTGGACGGATGATGTACCACTCCGGTAAGCGGGCCAAGTGCCATGCCGGTGGAGGTCCCTGGCTCGAGCGAAGGGTTAGGCCTCACTGCGCTCAAGTGGCCCTGGCAGACGGGTGGGCGAAATTGAGCAAAGCAGTGACGCCGGCGCAAGCCAGAGAAGCAGATTCGACGCGAGCAGGGTTACGGAAACAGCTGCACCACACTCGAGAGCAGTTCGAAGTGCATCGACGTTGCTGCCACAGCGCTGCTGAATGAGCGCCCCAGCGGACGC
>CALRRO020000047.1:0-3977 GCA_943370595.1 Chitinophaga pinensis | reverse complement strand
TCCGGGACAGGTCGCAACCCGAGGACCTATGGACCGATCTGCAGGGGAATCCAGCGAGCGATCCGTACTCCAAGTAGGCCTTCACCGCGCGGCGACGCCTAACCCTTCGCTCGAGCCGGGGACCTCCACCGGCATGGCACTTGGCCCGCCAGCCGGTCTGGTCCATCATCCGTCTAGCGGGCCAAGCGCCATTCCGGCTCCGGCCCCTCAGCTCAAACGTTAGGCCTCACAGGCGACAGCCCGAGCCAAACCCCAACCGCATCTGCATGAGCCTGTCCAGCGCAGATGCCAAAGCACGCTAGAGGTGGTTGCCGCGATGTGCCGAAACATCAGAACCCTGTTCAACTTCGAGCCTCCCGCCACGGAGCTCGAAATCCGGGACGCTTCGCTTCAGTTCGTTCGCAAGCTCAGTGGCTTCAGCGTTCCTTCCAAAGCCAACCAGGCTGCGTTCGATCGTGCTGTCGATCAGGTTGCTGCGTCTGCCAGGGAACTGATTGGCAACCTCGTCACCAACGCGCCGCCAAAGAGTCGCGAGGTCGAGGCCCAGCGAGCGCGAGAGAAGTCGGCACTTAGGTTTCCAAGGCAGTAGCGTTGCCTCGGTCGCCTGAGCGCTGTGGGGCCAGGTGAGGCCTAACCCTTCGCTCGAGCCAGGGACCTCCACCGGCATGGCACTTGGCCCGCGAGGCTCTTCAGGTCATCATCCGCCTCGCGGGCCAAGCGCCATTCCGGCTCCGGCCCCTCAGCTCAAACGTTAGGCGTCGCTAGCATGCACCCAGCAACCTTGGCCGCGCAGGTGATCAGCGCAGCCGTTCTCGAACTACGGTCGAAGGCCTTCCCGCTGTTCACGTTCGCTCTGTACTTCGATCACGAGTCCGAGGCGCTATCGGCTTGCGCCGATACCGAGGAGAACTTGACACGCACAGTTGCCTCGGTCAACAGGTACAACGCGAAGTACTTCCACCAGTACTTGGCGGCAGGCGACACAAGCACAGCAGAGCTTTGGCAGGCGAACACCGGGAGAAGTCTTTCGCTGGGCGACTTCGCGCTGGTCAACCTCGCTCGACTCGACGCGCCTGGAGTCAAGCAAAAAGACGACTTCTTCCTCTCCCTTGCGCAGGCGCTCGTAGCCCACGAGGCAGAGATCCTGGCGCTCTCGCCGTCGCCAGACAGAGTGGTCTTCGCCTGCTCGGGGGCTTCCGACGAAGTCGCCCTTGTTTGGGCAGCGAGAAGCGACGCCTAACCCTTCGCTCGAGGCGGACCTCCACCGGCATGGCACTTGGCCCGCGATGCGCTCTCTGTCTATCATCCGCTTCGCGGGCCAAGCACCACGCCTGTTCCGGCCCGCTCAGCTCAAACGTTAGCCAGCACGCGCGGCAGTTGAGGTGCTCGCCGTCGCCTTTGAGGCGGCAGTCGCCGCCAAAGACAAAATGCCGCCAAGGCCAAGGCTCGCTGTCACTCGACACAGGCTGAGCGGCATTGCTCAAGCGCCACCGCGAGCGCACCTGAGCACTAGCACTTGAGCAGCGCTTCGCGGCGGCGAGTCTCTGGCGCTCGAACTTCACCAGCTTCACCAGTCAGTTGGGCCGCCATGCGGCGGCAGCTCGGGTCCGTACTCAGCAATCGCGGTCGAGGCAATCAGGAAGCGCTGAATCACATTCGTCCCACTGGCCTTCAGCCACCAATGCTCGAGCGTCGCTTCTGTTGGCTAGCATCGACTGGGTGTCAACGCTGTCCGCCGGGGGGAGTGCTGGCTAACCCTTCGCTCGAGCAGGGACCTCCACCGGCCTGGCACTTGGCCCGCGAGGCGCCCAGGCTTAGCATCCGCCTTGCGGGCCAAGCACCATGCCGGTTCCGGCCCCTCAGCTCAAACGTTAGGCCGCATTAAGGGCGCGCTGTGCGACTCGCCGTTGACCTACTCTTCTCCCTCTTGCTCGCTGTCGCGACCGTTGGCTTCGGCCTGGATCTCTATCGGCGCTTACCCCCAGCATTTGAGCAACTAGCCTACTCACCAGCGGTACTGACTGAATCACCAGCTAGTGGTCGCTACCTGCGGACTCACTACTTCTCGCGAGTTCCCACCAGTGTTGGCCCTGACCGGCTGCCTGATGAATGTCTGTTCCTTGAGTGCGCGCTCCCGCAGCGCATCTCGGAGCTAAGAACTGGCGACCCTGTGGTCATCTGGCATGCTGGCGGCGTCATTTGGCAACTTAACAGGAATGACGTCTCCCTGTACTCCTTTGCGGAGGCTCGGAACGCCAGAGCTTGGGCACTTGCTCAGTCCTCCTTGTTCTTCGCCGCACTGGCCCTGGTCGCGCTCCCTCTGCTGTGGCGCTGGCTCAGGCGGAATGCGGCCTAACCCTTCGCTCGAGCCAGGGACCTCCACCGGCAAGCCGCTTGGCCCGCGCACCGGCCAGTGTCATTATCCGCTGCGCGGGCCAAGCGCCTTCCCGGCTCCGGCCCCTCAGCTCAAACGTTAGGCGTCACAAGCCACCCCTTCTTCCTCCACTACCGCAGATCCACACGAATGACGTGGTACGCGTCCGAGATTCTTGCAAGGTGTACGGCTCCGCTTCTTGCTGCCGTGCTGCGGGAGCCACAGCTAGCTCCACATACATACTTGGTTGGCGAACCGATTGAGTACGAACTCGACGGCGGCGCGGAGCTGTTCCGCCCGCCCCCAGAAGGTCTCTTGGTTGTTCGCCCAATCTGTGCCCCGCAGGATGATTGCGCGGAGTGGCACAACTCGGACGTTGTGTCCTGGGTATCGCTCGATGCCCCCAGTGTGGAAGTCTTGCTCCCTCAGACTCTTGGCCCGCATCTAGGCGAGATGACCGCCGAAGCTTTGCCGCCAGTCGGCTTTCTCCGCTACTTGAAGACGCTGGCCAAAGCCGGAAACACTGACTTGGTCTTCTTTTACAGCTTCATGTGGGGTGGGAGCACGGAGATTGAGTACGCGTGGTCTTTCGGCTCTCGCGAAGAGCTGTCATTCGTCGTACGTCACGGACGATTGCCAACTGTAGCCAGGAGCCACACAGACGGAACGGTCGAGTTGGTAGAACTGGACCTTCTCTCCGACTCGCTGGCATACCTTGGTGCGCCGATTCCTTCACCGTTCTGCCTCTTGCATACGCGAAGCTTCCGATGGGAGGCCTTCCGAGCCGCGAATCAACCCGGTGACGCCTAACCCTTCGCTCGAGCGGACTCGCACCGGCATGGCACTTGGCCCGCGAGGCGCGCAGGCTTAGCATCCGCCTCGCGGGCCAAGCACCATACCGGCGCTCGCCCTCTCAGCTCAAACGTTAGGCCTCACAACTCACGCCTTTGCCGTGGCCGAATTCAGCATTGAGCCTCTATCGCCAAGCACGTGGGCCGCGTTCGCTGCCCTCGTGGAGCGCCACAACGGCGTCTGGGGTGGCTGTTGGTGCGTCGAGTTTCACGCAGACGGGAAGCTCAGGGGTTCACACCGGCGTGCGCTGAAAGAGCGCAAGGTCAAGGAGGGCTCCACGCATGCTGCCCTGGTCTTTGATGGCGATCGCTGCGTTGGCTGGTGTCAGTTCGGGCCGCCGGACGAGTTGCCCAGAATCAAGCACCTGCGCGTCTACACCGCTGGATTGGAAACGCTGCCGCAATGGCGAATCACCTGCTTCTTCGTTGACAAGGACTACCGGGGCAAAGGAGTAGCTTCTGCTGCGCTCGCCGGAGCGCTGAAGCTGATCGCCGAACTCGGCGGTGGTAGCGTCGAGAGCTACCCCGAAGACGTCGAGAACCGCGAGGTCTCAGGCTCATTCCTCTACAACAGCCGAATGGCCATGTTCGAGCGTCAGGGCTTCAAGCGCACGCGCCGCCTGGGCAAGAACCACTGGGTTGTCGCCCGCTCCGTGCCAGCGCTCAGTGAGGCCTAACCCTTCGCTCGAGCCAGGGACCTCCACCGGCATGGCACTTGGCCCGCAAGGCGCTCGCTGTCATCATCCGCCTCG
>CALRRO020000046.1:0-4205 GCA_943370595.1 Chitinophaga pinensis | reverse complement strand
CAGCCGTGAGAGGTGCCTTCTTGTTGGTGAGAAGCACATCCGGGAGTTGCCACTCGGCTACGAACTCCGTGAACGCACGAACCAAGGTCTCCTCATGGGCGGCGAGATCGGAGCAATCGGCGTACGCGAACAATCGGTACATCTGTGCGGCCTAACGTTTGAGCTGAGGGGCCGACGCCGGGAAGGCGCTTGGCCCGCGCGACGGATGATGACACTGGACGGCGCGCGGGCCAAGCGGCTTGCCGGTGGAGGTCCCGCTCGAGTGACCAGTTAGGCACGGCGCCTGGGACGAGAGACCAGAAGCGTTGCGCATGGCACGGAGAGCCTGGCTGGCGTGGCAGCTTGGTCCAGGCGAAGCGCGAGCCAGAGACGCGGACCAAGACCAAGCGCCCCGATGCAAAGGTGCGGAGCCCAACGCGCCAGAACGAACTGAACCAGCGATCCCGAAGCGGCTTGGCAGCGAGCGCTACTCGAAGCCGTGTCTTCGCGGCCCATGGCCGCGCGAGGCGATGGTGTGGCTCAGTGCTACCCGCCGCTGCCTAACGTTTGAGCTGAGGGGCCGGAACCGGCGTGGTGCTTGGCCCGCGAAGCGGATGATAAGAACCAACGCTTCGCGGGCCAAGTGCCATGCCGGTGGAGGTCCCTGGCTCGAGCGAAGGGTTAGGCGTCACTGCCTCTGCGGACTTGGGCGTCGGACTGGCCTTGTAGGGCAAGTGTGGCTGGAAAGACTGGTACCGAATAGAACGGTGAGGAGTCTTCGTATGCCACTTGGATAGATGCTCCGACCGCTGCTGGTGCGCACTTGACGCCTTCAATCGACTCAGTCTTACGGACAGAGGCGCTGTGACCCTGAGGAGTGAACTCGTAAGTGATGTTCCATCCGTTCGAGTCTTGCCAAGCCTCAAGCACAAGACCTGTTGCGTGCCTGCCTGCACGCCGAAGGCGCTCTCGGTCTGCGGCGGCTGCCCTACGGCGTGCGAAAACGAAGGGCAGCGCGAGTACACAGGCGACTAGGCCAAGTACAAGCTGGAGCGCGAGGCTGGAAAGGATCTCGCTCATCTGGATAGGGCGTCCGCTGCGGTGACTGTGTGACGCCTAACGTTTGAGCTGAGGGGCCGGAGCCGGTGTGGTGCTTGGCCCGCGAGGCGGACGATAAGGCAGAGCGCCTCGCGGGCCAAGCGCCATGCCGGTGGAGGTCCCGGCTCGAGCGAAGGGTTAGGCGTCTGTCTTTGCACCTGCTCGGGCCTCCTTCAGAGAGGGCAGGTGAATGAGTGCTGCTGCGATTGCAGACAGGCATGTTCCAAAGAGAAGTAGCACTAGACGCACGACATCAAGGGTCGTGAAGAACTTAGAGGCTTGAAGAGTTCCAGCCGCCAGTTCGTGCAGCAAGATGCCGTACTTCTCGAAAGGCACGAATACACCCCAGAACGCCGCGAAGAGACTCCCGATCTTCGGCCGGACCGCCAAGTACACGGTGATGCCTAGTAGAACGAGAAGATGCTTGGCCAATGCAAACTGCTCTGTGCCAGACATCTCCGGGACGACGGGCCACATGACAAGCGCGGTCGCGGCCAAGTACGCGGAGAAGCAGCACACCGCCGTGATTACAAGAAGGGAGATCGTTCGAGGTTGAGTCATGCTGTGTTCAGACGCCTAACGTTTGAGCTGAGCGGGCCGGAACCGGCGTGGTGCTTGGGCCGCGAGGCGGAGGATAAGCCTGAAGAGCCTCGCGGCCCAAGTGCCATGCCGGTGGAGGTCCGCCTCGAGCGAAGGGTTAGGCGTCATTGCGGCTAGCGGCCCTGCCAGACGATTGCAAAGACGCAGAATGCAACAGTAGCAGCAGTTAGCAAGAGGACTACGTCTCCAACTATCCGAACTTCTCGGCTTCCGCTTCGCGCGTACGTGCGGCAGTACACGTACGCAACGGCCTTGCGATAGGTCTTGGGATCGCCCCCGTCGCCAGAGAAGGCAAGTTGATGCAACCCGTCAATGAGTTCAGGATCTTCCGACCGCTTCTCCAAGAGGCGAGCCATGCGAGTAAGCAGGACTCCGTGGAGGATGACGCTTGCAATGAGGCAAACGGGAACGATCCAGTTCAAGTCGATCTCCTGCAGGTCGGGCGGGGTTCTCTTTTCACCGCTGCGGGCAAGGGACGTTGCTTCACTGACGCCTAACGTTTGAGCTGAGGGGCCGGAGCCGGAATGGCGCTTGGCCCGCGAGGCGGATGATGACCCAGGACGCCTCGCGGGCCAAGTGCCATGCCGGTGGAGGTCCCTGCTCGAGCGAAGGGTTAGCCAGCACTCCTGATGGCGTACAGCGTTGCGACCAAGCCGAGGCTACCCGACAGACGAGACGCTCGAGCATTGGTTGTTGGAGAACCATAGCTACGAACTTGAACCAGCGCCTCCTGGAAACCCTGTCCACGAGCTTTGAACTTGGCCACGAACTGCCGCCGAATAGCGGCCCAACTGACTGACTTGAAGCTGCTGAGTCTCAAAAGACAGATCCTTGCCGCAGCGA
The DNA here is from genome assembly GCA_943370595.1 of Chitinophaga pinensis. Taxonomy (GTDB): domain Bacteria; phylum Pseudomonadota; class Gammaproteobacteria; order Burkholderiales; family Burkholderiaceae_C; genus Piscinibacter. The sequence continues at coordinate 1,685 of CALRRO020000046.1, read as the reverse complement.
AGCGCCGGCCAGGTACTGGAGCCTAGGTGCGCTTGCCGTGGAGCCTGAGCAACGCCGCGCCGACTGTTCCGAGAGACCACGAGCCGTGGCCCCAGCGGCATTTGGTCTTTGGCGGCGACCGCCGCCTCAGAGGCACCGGCGAGCACCTCAACTGCGGCGCGTGCTGGCTAACGTTTGAGCTGAGGGGCCGGAGCCGGCGTGGTGCTTGGCCCGCGAGGCGGACGATAGACCAGAGCGCTTCGCGGGCCAAGTGCCATGCCGGTGGAGGTCCCTGGCTCGAGCGAAGGGTTAGGCGTCTCCTCGCAGCGGCTCGTACTTGGCTTTCTCCCGAAGCCACACTTCAAGTAGCGAGCCATCCAGTTCCTCGAACTCTGGGCCCCACTCAGCTTCCCAGCGAACAACCGCATCAGGACGCTCCAGCAATATGAACCACGCTGCACCGCCGCCGCTTCCGCCGACGGCGACTGCTCGGTGTAGCCAGTCTGGGCAATAGTCTTCACTTCGAAGGAACAGCGTGAAGGAGACCAGAGACTCTTGCATCTCACTTGGCCGGGTAACCAATGGGAACAGGAAGGGAGCCAGTGTTGGACCAAGGAACCCGTCGAACGCGAGATAGAGCTCGCGCAAGAGAGGCGGCAACGCATGCCCTAGTGAGGTTTCAGCCTCCAGCAACATGGAAGCGCTAACTGGTTCGCGGAAGTCGCCACCGGGAAGTGCCTTGCGCACGGATGCTGCGGTGATCATTGAGACGCCTAACGTTTGAGCTGAGGGGCCGGAACCGGCGTGGTGCTTGGCCCGCTGGACGGAAGATGTACCACTCCGGGAAGCGGGCCAAGTGCCATGCCGGTGGAGGTCCCTGGCTCGAGCGAAGGGTTAGGCCGCACTCGTCTGCGGATGACTACGAGCCGACGAACGGACTATCGCGTGGTACCGACGTGCCGCAGTAGACGCAGACCATGGCTGTTCCAACCACTGTGCGCTTACATCCGCTGCAGCGAACCGCCTCGGACTTGGTGGTGGCCTTTCCATCTCGCTTTCCATCGAGCAAGTCGATCTGAGCGACGTAGCGTCTGAGGTCGGACTCTTTGAAACCCGACTGATCTCTGAGCATGGACCATAGGGCGAGCGTGACCAACTTGAGCTGCTCGTGGCGCTGCTCCAGCTCCCGAAGTCTGTCGTCGATGCGTCCCGCCTTCGCATCTTGATTTCGGTCCTTCTCGATGTTCGCTAGTCGACCATCATGCAGATTGTTGATTTGCCCCTGCTGAAAGAGGTCCCAGAAGATGTCGATCATGAGATGTCCCGAGCTTGAGCCTAGCGGTGCGTCTGTGCGGCCTAACGTTTGAGCTGAGGGGCCGACGCCGGGAAGGCGCTTGGCCCGCGCAGCGGATGATGACACTGGCCGGTGCGCGGGCCAAGTGCCTTGCCGGTGGAGGTCCCGCTCGAGTGACCAGTTAGGCACGGCGCCTGGGGGAAAGACTAGAGGCACCGCGCATGGCACGGATCGCTTGGCTGGCGTGGCAGCTGGATCCACGCGAAGCGCGAGCCAGACGACGCGGACCAGGGCGAACCGCAGAGGGCCACCGCAGAGTTCGAAGCGCCAGAACGATCCGAACCAGCTTTGCCGAAGCGGCTTGGCAGCGAGCGCCACTCGAAGCCGTGTCTTCGCGGCCCATGGCCGCGAG
>CALRRO020000045.1:0-4319 GCA_943370595.1 Chitinophaga pinensis | reverse complement strand
GCGTCCGCTGGGGCGCTCATTCAGCAGCGCTGTGGCAGCAACGTCGATGCACTTCGAACTGCTCTCGAGTGTGGTGCAGCTGTTTCCGTAACCCTGCTCGCGTCGAATCTGCTTCTCTGGCTTGCGCCGGCGTCACTGCTTTGCTCAATATCGCCCACCCGTCTGCCAGGGCCACTTGAGCGCAGTGAGGCCTAACCCTTCGCTCGAGCCAGGGACCTCCACCGGCATGGCACTTGGCCCGCTTCCCGGAGTGGTACATCATCCGTCCAGCGGGCCAAGCACCATTCCGGTTCCGGCCCCTCAGCTCAAACGTTAGGCCTCGCAGCCCACGCTTTAGCCATCAGCACCGGCCCTGTCAGAGTTGCCGCGCCGCGTCTGTCGATCTTGGCACCATCTGTTCGTCGTTCCAGTTCATGGCAAGCCTGCGCGCGCACCCCAGCCAACAGGCGGAGTCGTTCTGCTGGCCAAGCTCGCAACGGCGTTCACCGAGGTCAACATGGCAACTCAAGACAAGGTCACCGGTCCAGCGTCCTACTTCCCCTCCATCGAGAAGAAGTACGGCAAACCCATTGAGCATTGGATGCGAGTCCTCAAGGAGGCTGGGCCACTCAAGCACATGGAACTGGTAAACCACCTGAAAGCAGATCACGAACTGGGCCACGGGCACGCCCATGCGCTGGTCGCTTGGTACATGGCGAAGAAGTAGCCGTATCCGTGTGCCCGCTCTGGTGGGCCGCAAGAAGCGAGGCCTAACCCTTCGCTCGAGCCAGGGACCTCCACCGGCATGGCACTTGGCCCGCGAAGCGCTCGCTGTCATCATCCGCTTCGCGGGCCAAGCACCACGCCGGTTCCGGCCCCTCAGCTCAAACGTTAGGCAGCACGGCCAATCCATGGCGGTGCTCGCCACGGTCGCTGCGGCGGCAGTCGCCGCCAAAGACCGAATGCCTCTTTAGCCAAGGCTCGCTGGTCGGTCGCAACAGTGGAAGCAGCATCGCTCAAGCTGTACCTGCGCCGCGTCAGCGAATCGGAGTTCAAGCCAAGTGCCCATCGGCCGGCCTCGCCGCCAGCTCGTACCGCCGCTCAGGTCAGTCAGTCGGTGGGGCCGCCTGGCGGCGGCTGTTTCTGCCTACGCTCATCGCTCGTGGGGCGGAACACCAAATCCATCATCCCCGGCTCGGGTTCCCACCCGCGGCGCAGCTGCGCCCAGTCTCCAAGGCTCTCGGCTTCCTGGCTTCGCCCCACGCCTGCCACCGCTGCGTGCACTCAGTGCTGCCTAACCCTTCGCTGGAGCCGACTCGCACCGGTGTGGCACTTGGCCCGCCGGCCGGTCTGGTCCATCATCCGTCCAGCGGGCCAAGCGCCACACCGGCGCTCGCGCCTCAGCTCAAACGTTAGGCAGCACCAGCCCCGAACGCTGGCCATCTCGCCGCTCTGGAGACACCGATGCATGAAGGTTCCTGCCACTGCGGCGCAGTACGACTGACGCTCCCGTCCACGCCAACCGTCGCGACGTCCTGCAATTGCTCGCTTTGCCGCCGGATCGGAGGGCCCTGGGTCTACTTCGAGTTCGGCACGGTGAAGATCACAGGGCACCCTGAAGCAACAGCCGAGTACATCCAGCGCGACGGGACGCTCCGCACAATGCGCTGCAAGACGTGCGGCTGCGTCACGCATTGGGAGCCATTGGAGCCCAAGCCAGGCGCAAAGCATGGCGTCCACCTCGGAAGCTTCGATCCAGAACTCATCGCCTCCGTGCGTGTCCGCCGGTTCGATGGCGCTGACACCTGGACGTTCCTCGACGAGTAGCAACGCGAGCGGTAATCCAGGCGCCCAGTGCTGCCTAACCCTTCGCTCGAGCCAGGGACCTCCACCGGCATGGCACTTGGCCCGCGAGGCGCTCACTGTCATCATTCGCCTCGCGGGCCAAGCACCACGCCGGCTCCGGCCCCTCAGCTCAAACGTTAGGCCTCGTACATCACCGCCGAAGCGCAGTGAATGACCGCGAGTACAAGCAACCCACCATCAGCGCAAGAGCGATCCTCGACCGAGAATGACCAACATGCTCACTCCCCGCCCGTGGCGCGATGTACTCACCGATTGGGCAAATGAACTCAGCATCAAGTTGAAACGCGACGAAGCCCACATTCGGTCGCACGGGTTGAGCGCAAGCGACTTTTCGTCTTTGTCCTGGGTAGAGGTCCGCTACCCACATGGGGCAACACACCGCTTCAGCTTCGCGTTCGCCGTGGTACGTCCCGGACAGGCCAAAGCGGCAGTCTTTTCAGAGCACGCGGGCTATCTCGAGTTTGGCCTGACGGAAGACACTGTCGTCGCCGAGATTCACGAGGACCTCTACCGCCACGAGGCCTAACCCTTCGCTCGAGGCGGACCTCCACCGGCATGGCACTTGGGCCGCGAGGCGCTCATGCTCTATGCTGCGCCTCGCGGCCCAAGCACCATGCCGGTTCCGGCCCGCTCAGCTCAAACGTTAGGCCGCAGGAACCAGCGCTCGCGCTCCTCGCATGCTCATTCCGACTCTCGAGACTGATCGCTTGAGGCTTGTTCCGCCAACGGTAGCCTGCGAAGCGGCGTATGAAGCCTTCTACACCGACGCATCGGCTTCGCAACACTACGGTGGCCCGCTGTCTGCCGGGCAAGCTTGGGCGCGCTTGGCGACGGACCTAGGAAGCTGGCATCTCCAAGGTTTCGGTGTCTGGGCCATCGAACTCAAGACAGATCAATCCATCGTAGGCACTTGCGGCTTCTGGCAGGGTAAGGGCTGGCCGAGGGAACTCACATGGTGGTTGCTTCCAGCCGCGCGCGGTAGGGGGCTGGCCGTTGAGGCTTCCAACGCCGCCATTCGCCATGCCTACCAGGTGTTCGGGTGGCCGGAAATGCAAACCTACATGAACGACAGCAACACTGTCGCCCGGGGCTTGGCTACTCGGCTCGGTGGTCAACTCATCGAGCGGCGGAGGTTTCCCGACGGTCTGGAGCGTGATGTCTTCCGCCTGCCTCTACCCGCTGCGGCCTAACCCTTCGCTCGAGCCAGGGACCTCCACCGGCATGGCACTTGGCCCGCGAGGCGCTCACTGTCATCATTCGCCTCGCGGGCCAAGCACCACGCCGGTTCCGGCCCCTCAGCTCAAACGTTAGGGCGCATGAAACACGCGAGTGCTGAAACGCTGCGTCAGCTTGAACCACTGCTCAAGTGCCTTCGCGCGCTACCCGGCATGACCGAGCGTAGACCGGGCATCTTCTACCGGGGCGCGTCAGCGTTCCTGCACTTCCACGACGATGCGGCTGGCCTGTTCGCCGATGCCAAGCTCGATGGAACGTCGTTCTCTCGCTTCAAGCTGAACGGAGCGCGCGACAACGAGGAGCTCATAGCCAAAGTGTCCGCGACGCTCTCGGCTCAACGAGCACCTGCGCCGACGAAGGCGAACCAACGTTAAGCGTGTCTACCGAGCTTCCGAGGGCAATCGAGCTGCTGTCTGCCAGTGAACTCACAGCTACGTGTCACCGCTGTCTGAGCCCCTCTCCCGGCCAGCAACTCCTGGCTGTTCCCGTCTGGTGCCACGCGATGCGCCCTAACCCTTCGCTCGAGCCAGGGACCTCCACCGGCATGGCACTTGGCCCGCGAAGCGCTCAGGCTTATCCTGCGCCTCGCGGGCCCAGCACCATGCCGGCTCCGGCCCCTCAGCTCAAACGTTAGGCAGCGGCGGGTAGCTCTGCGGTGCGTCCCCGCCTCTCGCGGCCATGGGCCGCGAAGTCACGGCTTCGAGTAGCGCTCACTGCCAAGCCGCTTCGGTAAAGCTGGGTTGGCTCGTTCTGGCGCTTCGGGCTGTGCGCGGTAGCCCCCAGAGTTGCGTCGCGGTCCGCGTCATCTGGCTCGCGCTTCGCGTGGATCAAACTGCCACTCCAGCCAGGCCTTCCGTGCCGTGCGCTGCGCCTCTGGTTCTTCGTCCCAGGCGCCGTGCCTAACTGGTCACTCGAGCGGGACCTCCACCGGCATGGCACTTGGCCCGCGCGCCGTTGTGGTCCATCATCCGTCGCGCGGGCCAAGCGCCATCCCGGCGTCGGCCCCTCAGCTCAAACGTTAGGCCTCACGACGAAACGTACCCTCTATGCCAATCGCCCTATCAAGGTCAACCTGGCGGAGTCTGGCAATACCGCTCGCCATGACATTTGGGTTGCCACTATTGGCACCAGTCATGCTGCTTGTACAAACCTGGGCAATGCCACAAGCATTTCTCTATGTCGCCGGACTCCCAATCGTTTCCCTGCTGTTGGCATACTTCTACTTCCCGTTGGCCACG
>CALRRO020000044.1:0-4330 GCA_943370595.1 Chitinophaga pinensis | reverse complement strand
GAAGCGCGAGCCAGACGACGCGGACCAGGGCGAACCGCAGAGGGCCACCGCAGAGTTCGAAGCGCCAGAACGATCCGAACCAGCTTTGCCGAAGCGGCTTGGCAGCGAGCGCCACTCGAAGCCGTGTCTTCGCGGCCCATGGCCGCGAGCGGCGGCGGCGTGGCTCAGTGCTACCCGCCGCTGCCTAACGTTTGAGCTGAGGGGCCGGAAGCGGCGTGGTGCTTGGCCCGTGAGGCGGACGATAGACCAGAGCGCCTCGCGGGCCAAGTGCCATGCCGGTGGAGGTCCCTGGCTCGAGCGAAGGGTTAGGCCTCACTGTGGATGGCGCTTGATGTGTGGAGTTGCGCGGAGAGGTGGTTCGTACTCTTCGGGCCAGTAGTCTGTGACCTTCGAGATCAGGTTGTCTCGGAACTCGAAGATGGACAGACCGTTCATGACCTCCGAACCGACCATGAACTTGATGATCGACAGACCCTCGGTGCTGCTGCAGATCAGCTTGTCGATTTGAGCCTTCCACTCGCCTGGCCAAGTTCGAAACATCTCCAGGTAACCGAGTGCGCCTTCGATGTACTCGCGGGTTTGGGGGCACTCATATCGAAGAGCCGGGTGGAGCAACTTGGCAAAGGCAGCCCAATCACGCCTGTTGGACAGATCCCAGTGGGCTTGAATGATGTCTTGAACGCTGCTCGTTTGCATGGGCTGGATGCTTCTGTGAGGCCTAACGTTTGAGCTGAGGGGGCGAGCGCCGGTATGGTGCTTGGCCCGCGAGGCGGATGCTAAGCCTGGACGCCTCGCGGGCCAAGTGCCATGCCGGTGCGAGTCCGCTCGAGCGAAGGGTTAGGCCCCACTCGCTCCATGCTGCGAGCGCATGCCTGCTAGGTTGGCGATAGAGAGGAATGGTGGTTGACGACTACCCACGAGCCAAACTCCTCCCTTAGGACGAAAGTGAACCTGGCTGGCAGTACCCGACGCTGACCCGCAATGTTTGCGGTAAGCATGTACGCGCCAGAAGCGACGACTACCGAGCCAACAGACTGAAGATGAAAGTCTTGGAGCTCTGCGCTCGCCTGCATTGCAGGCGCGAAGGCTCGTTCAAAGTACTCGCGGACGCCCTGTGCTGACGTTACCAAGCTCGATGAGAACGTTCCCCAAAGCACTGCATCGTCGGCGTAGAGGTTACAGATGCGGCCTAGGTCTCGAGCATTGAATGCCGCGATCCAAGCGGGCAGGACTTTACTGGGGGCGACAGGTAGCTGTTCGGGCACGGTGTAGTTGCAGCAGGAGCGCTAGTGCGCTAAGCGGTGCGTCTGTTGGGGCCTAACGTTTGAGCTGAGCGGGCCGGAACCGGGATGGTGCTTGGCCCGCGAAGCGAATGATAGATAGCGAGCGCTTCGCGGGCCAAGTGCCATGCCGGTGGAGGTCCGCCTCGAGCGAAGGGTTAGGGCGCAGCGGGCGGCTCTTCGAGACGCTTCGCCGCATAGAGCTGCTTCAGAACGGAAGTGCGATCGTCGTAGAAGTCCTCCAAGACTCGCTGAGCGTAGTGTCGCGCGGCCTCAACATCGGCCTCGGGAATCGCCTGCCACTCGTCGTGCAGGACGTCATTGCCAAGCACTCGTATCTCTTCGTGAGCTCTCCGCCTACGGGCTTGAGTGATGACACCGTCGTCGGCTGCCAGATCAATTTGCTGTTCGAGGGTAGTACCCTTCTTCTCCTTGTATCCGTTGGCTCGAAGCGTCTTGTCAAGCACAGATCGGAACATTGCGGCCGCGGCCCTTCGCGCGCCGCTTTCCAGGCATTTCTCGCCCTCACGGAACTCGGCGGCAATGCCCTCAGGCGTCTCCTTAGGAATTGGGAGCCTGTCGCGCACTTCAGGATGGAACCACTGAAGTTCCCAGATGCCACTCGGATACTGCGATTGCGCCATCGCTATCGCTCCGATGCCGCCCATACCGCATCCGGCGCAGCGAAAGAGCCTGTACTCAAGCTGACCAGTTCCTCTCTGATTGTGACGATATGGGCTTGTCGTTACGCCGAACTGGGAGCCCATGCTGCGCCACTCGAAGCAAGAGAGGGCCCCCTTGCACCCCGGACAGCGGGCTCGAATGCTTCCCTCGTGATTTATCTCGGCCATTTCAGTCTCCGTGGCGGCTTCTGCGCCCTAACGTTTGAGCTGAGGGGCCGGAGCCGGCATGGTGCTTGGCCCGCGAGGCCGATGATAAGAACCACGGGCTCGCGGGCCAAGTGCCATGCCGGTGGAGGTCCCTGGCTCGAGCGAAGGGTTAGGCGTCGCCGTAGGCATACTCGCCGCGCACTGTGCCTTGAACACCCTCTACTGGCACGAGTATCTCGTACTGCAACGGGAATAGTTCGGACTCTGGGATGCCGAGTTCTTGCGCCGCCAACTGACAGCTTCGGTGTGCGCCGGGATAGCCAGGCCACGGAATGAACACGTAGTCTTGTTCTGTGATCACAGCGCCGTGGACAACTTCAAGGCCTCCAAAGGTAGTGACGCCGACGATGCCCAACAGCTCGGTTCCTGAAGCGGTCCTGAACTTCGCTGCGACCGACAGTGAGAATGCGTTCGCTGGCACAACCTTGGTGTTCACAGGCCGAACCCAGGTTTCATCTTGGCCGGGCGTACCCTCCTCGTCGGTCGTGAACTCCCAGATTGGAAACTTCGCGATGTCGGGCAAGCGTAGTCTGCCAATCGGCTTTCGAGTGCGAAGGGAAGGGATCATGTGAGGAGAGCGGTGGCTGCGACACCTAACGTTTGAGCTGAGGGGCCGGAGCCGGCGTGGTGCTTGGCCCGCGAGGCGGACGATAAGGCAGAGCGCCTTGCGGGCCAAGTGCCATGCCGGTGGAGGTCCCTGGCTCGAGCGAAGGGTTAGGCGTCAATCTGGCTTGCGAGCCGATGTGCCCGGGAGAAAGCCGACCGGAGCTGGATTCTTCGTTCTCACTGAGCGGACTTCCTTGCCACTCGATAAACGCACTCTCAGACGGTACTCAGCGTAGGGTAGTTCGAGCGGACTGACTGCGGCCACGGGCAACCAGGTTGCCCAAGACTCATCGGTCTTCAGGCGTTTGGGCAAGTGCTGCGCGAGAACTTCGACCGACGGAACTGCATCGAGCCAGACGCGAACAACCTCGATCTCTCGCTTCTCGGAAAGGTTCGTGACCGTGACGAAGATCTGCTCCTCTGTTTGACCCGAGAAGAAGCCTCGATGCGCTGTCACGCTCACTCTCCGTAGGCGTTGTCCAAACCAGCCACCCGCCGACGAAACGAAGCGCGCGATGGCGAAATGCAGCGGATCCATTGACGCCTAACGTTTGAGCTGAGGGGCCGGAGCCGGCGTGGTGCTTGGCCCGCGAGGCCGATGATAAGAACCACGGGCTCGCGGGCCAAGCGCCATGCCGGCGGAGGTCCCTGGCTCGAGCGAAGGGTTAGGCCGCAATGCGCGTACCACGCTGGTACCGGCTAGGGAAAGCGTGCGGGCATGGCCTGAGCACAAGGGCAACGGCTAGAGACCATAGCGGTCGTTTCGATCTTGGATCTCCTGCAATTGCTCAGGGCTCAGGCCAGAGTTGCCAACCAAGTACAAGAGATGAGTTCCCAGTTCTTCCCACGAGCAGTTCTGCTTGCCGCCAAGTCGGTGTTCTGCTTGCGCATGACATCCGCGCTTATGCACATGGAGGACTTCAGACGTCTCGCCGTCTTTCGACGCACGCTTCCAAACGGCGGCTGCTTCACCAGCGCCTTCGATCCACGTGTCACAGACGTCGCAGATGAGCATGGGAATGTCACGGCCAGCCTTCTGGATTGTGCGGATCAATATGGCGCTCCTTTGCGGCCTAACGTTTGAGCTGAGGGGCCGGAACCGGCGTGGTGCTTGGCCCGCGAGGCCGATGATAAGAACGACGGGCTCGCGGGCCAAGTGCCATGCCGGTGGAGGTCCCTGGCTCGAGCGGAGGGTTAGGCGTCATTCGCGTGACGCTGAAGTAGGCGCGGGACCGCGAACGATGCAATTGCTAGCGTGAGCCAAAGTGGAAGCCACAGCGCCAGCACGGCCGCGAGAAGCGCGCCTTCGCGAAGAGAACGCAGCGCGATAGAAAGGACCACGGCCAGTACGAGGAACAGCAGGGCAGCGACTTTGAGATAGGTGCTGGCTAGGGCAACCAAGCACGCCAAGGCAAACCTACGGAGCGTGACGTTCCGTGGCACGCGAAGGTGCCCCCGGCGCACAAGCAGTACTAGGAGCGCCACACTGGCTACTGCAGCGACTACGGCATAGAGCCAAATGGGTGGCTCGCGTTGCTGCTCGGGCAGGAAGTC
>CALRRO020000043.1:0-4732 GCA_943370595.1 Chitinophaga pinensis | reverse complement strand
CCTGAACTTCTCGGCGCCCGGCGGCTTCGGGCCGAACATGCCGGGAATCAGTGCTTGGTTCAGTGAACATCCTCCCAAGAGCACTGACGCCTAACCCTTCGCTCGAGCCAGGGACCTCCACCGGCATGGCACTTGGCCCGCGAGGCGCTCACTGTCATCATTCGCCTCGCGGGCCAAGCGCCATCCCGGTTCCGGCCCCTCAGCTCAAACGTTAGGCGTCGCATGCCACCTGCGCGGAATGCCGCACTTGTCGTTGTCGCACTACTCGTTGCCTACGCACTCGGCGGCATGTCTTTCTCCGTACTGCTCGGCAACAGTTTCATCGCCAGCTATGCACTACATCCAGCTTTGCTGGTAGCGGTACTTGGTGCTCCTGCAGCCGTCACCGGTACATTGGTGGTTCGCCACCTCAGAGAGGTGCGCCACCTCTCGTCTGGCACTCTCAGCCTAGCAGCCTTCATCCTGTTCACCGGTACAGCCGCGGCCTTGCTGTTCGGCGCAACTCGCGGGTGGGTTGCTGTCGCCAGTAGGTTGTTGTCAACGCAGGCAGCAACCCTGGAGCTCAAGGTCTTGTCTGTGGGTCGCAGTGAGTCTCGTCGTTCGGTGTGCCACCGGCACCTAGAGCTGCAGCACGGGGGCAGCGTTGAGCGCCTATGCGCCGACAAGCTTCCGCTGCAGGGTCAGCTGCTTGCTGGCAGGCTTGTCAAGCTCATCGGGGTTGCTTCGCCGCTTGGCTTCCACATCCGCGAGCTTCAGGCGCCAAGAGGCGACGCCTAACCCTTCGCTCGAGCCGGGACCTCCGCCGGCCTGGCGCTTGGCCCGCGCTCCGTTGTGGTCCATCATCCGTCGCGCAGGCCAAGCACCATTCCGGCTCCGGCCCCTCAGCTCAAACGTTAAGCCGCACCAACCAATGCTCAGCTACCTCGACCGCTGCTCAGGTTCTCTCGTGGGCTTGGCCTGTGGCGATGCCGTCGGAACGTCTGTGGAGTTCTGTTCGCGGGGGAGCTTCGTTCCGTTGACAGACATGATCGGCGGCGGCCCTTTCCATCTCGCGCCTGGACAGTGGACGGACGACACATCCATGGCGCTATGCCTTGCAGAGAGCCTCCTGTCAAAGGAGGGCTTTGATGCCACGGACCAGATGGCGAGGTACCTCAACTGGTGGCACTGGGGCTACTTCAGTTCAACTGGTGAATGCTTCGACATTGGAATGACTGTGCGATCGGCACTTCGATCCTTCGAAGCCACGAGGGATCCGTTTGCTGGATCTACAGACCCCTCGTCTGCGGGCAACGGAGCGCTCATGAGACTGGCGCCCGTGGTCCTGTACTTCCATCCGGATCAGACTAAGGTGCAGACGTTCGCAGTCGAGTCGACCCGCACCACGCACGGAGCGCCCGAAGCGCTGGATTGCAGCCGCCTGCTGGCGAGTGTTATTGGCCGCGGGCTACAAGGCGCCCCCAAGGACGAGATGTTGAGCCACGCAGAAATGGAACTCACTTCGCCGAAGGTCGCTGCGCTGGCGAAGGGCTCCTACTTCGCCAAGTCCGAAGCCGAAGTATTCGGAACCGGGTATGCGGTTGCATCGCTGGAAGCGGCGCTCTGGTGCTTTAGAACGACCGACTCCTTTGAGAGCGCGGTCCTTCGGGCCGCAAACCTCGGAGACGATGCCGACACAACCGCTGCAATCGTTGGGCAGATTGCCGGAGCTCACTACGGCATCCTTGCAATACCTGCTCACTGGCGAACCAAGCTGCACATGGGAGCCGAGATAGAGGAGATCGCGCTCAGACTGGGCCGAGCAGGCAGTGCGGCTTAACCCTTCGCTCGAGCCAGGGACCTCCACCGGCATGGCACTTGGCCCGCGAGGCGCTCACTGTCATCATTCGCCTCGCGGGCCAAGCACCACGCCGGTTCCGGCCCCTCAGCTCAAACGTTAGGCCTCACGCGAACTCCTCGGCGCCCTCTCCCTAGTCAAACTCTGTACCTCACTCACCCTTCGGTTCATGGAAGTACTTACGTTCGTTGACTTGCTTGAACCTGGTGAACCGATCAGGGTACTGGCTCGCATCTCTGTGCTCCGTACAGAGGACGGTGGCCGAAACTACCCGATCCCCATGTCCTATCGGCCGAACCACAACTTTGGCGGTGCCGAGGACACTCAGTTCTACATCGGTCAGTTGGAGATCCCCGAAAACCACCCGGTCAAGCCCGGTGAAACTCGAGATCTCGTGGTCACCTTCCTCAACGGGCCAGGCCTGAGCGAACTGCTTCTCGAGGGTAGAACGTGGCGCATCCAGGAGGGGAGCAAGCTTGTTGCCACGGCTCAAGTGCTCCGTCGCAAAGGTGAGGCCTAACCCTTCGCTCGAGGCGGACCTCCACCGGCATGGCACTTGGGCCGCGAGCCGCTCATGGTCTATGCTGCATCTCGCGGCCCAAGCACCACGCCGGTTCCGGTCCGCTCAGCTCAAACGTTAGGCGTCACATGCTGCGTAAGCTTCTCGCCACCATCGGAATAGCCTCAGTAGCTACTGCGAGTGGCGCACCTCCGTACTCGCCGTACTCTTCGGAAGCCGCCAACGCAATCTACAACCTCCTCTTCTGCGACAACGCTGCTCCCTTCCTCGCTAAGCCGGGAGAAGCACCCGTACCGTGGCAGGCAACCCTGTCAGCTGTTCCGCCGAACTTTGAGGCGCTTCGGAGCCTCGCAGACGACCGTGGGCAGGAAGGCCGGGTGCGCTATTTGGCCTATCAGCAGTTGCGCAGCTTTGGCCAGTCGGTTCCACCGAAGCAGTTGCTCGGCGTCATCGTAGAGGTCCCTCTCGACGGGGGGCTGGATACGTTAGCCGCGTATTCCGAAGGCGGCGTTCGGTACATCAACCAGAGCGGCAAGATCGCGATCGTTGAGGGCGTTCCAAACTTCGCGCAATTGGTCCAAACCTTGTTCTCAGCGTCGCAACCTGTCGTCAACGCCAAAGGCCCATGGAAGGAGGTACGACGCGCGCCACCAGCGCGTGGCAACGTTCGTTTGACTTTCCTCGTCTCTGACGGTCTCTACTTTGGTGAGGGCCCCATGAACGTCATGCAACGCGAGGCCATGGCAGCACCTGTCATTCAGAAGGCTACAGAGCTGTTGCAGGCGGTCGTTGCTATCGGAGCGAAGTGACGCCTAACCCTTCGCGCGAGCCAGGGACCTCCACCGGCATGGCACTTGGCCCGCGAAGCGCTGCTGGTCTATGCTGCGCTTCGCGGGCCAAGTGCCACACCGCTTTCGGCCCCTCAGCTCAAACGTTAGGCCTCACGCCCAGCCATGCGTGGCAATCCAATCACCTTCTTCCAAGCCGCCCTCGCAAGCATCGTCTTCGCGGTAACGTTCGTAGCTGTTGCGGCACTCATGGTTCGTAGAGCGCGCAATCCCAAGACCAAGCCTCGTGATGCTCTGGAACGCGCAACACTTCCTAGATTGGCAAATCCGACACGCCGCGAACGAGTGGGCTTCTGGCTTGTCGTCGCAGTTGCGGCAGGGGCCCCATGGCTCACCTACCTCCTTCAATGAATCGGCGCCTTGGGCTGGCGCGGTAAGAGTCGGGATCGGCTGGCAGTAGAAGTTTGCGCAAAGCACATTGAAGGCACCAACTTAAGGGCAATCACCGCGGCGCCTGCAGAGCAGCCACAAAGCCTCCGCGTGTCGCTCAGTGAGGCCTAACCCTTCGCTCGAGCCAGGGACCTCCACCGGCATGGCACTTGGCCCGCGAGCCGCTCTGGTCTATCGTCCGCCTCGCGGGCCAAGCACCACGCCGGTTCCGGCCCCTCAGCTCAAACGTTAGGCAGCGGCGGGTAGCACTGCGGCACGCAACGGCCTCTCGCGGCCATGGGCCGCGAAGACACGGCTTCGAGTAGCGCTCGCTGCCAAGCCGCTTCGGAATCGCTGGTTCGGTTCGTTCTGGCGCTTTGGGCGGCGCGCAGTTGCACCGGAGCGCTTGGTGGTGGTCCGTTCTGCTGGCTCGCGCTGCGCGTCGATCAAGCTGCCACGCCAGCTTGGCTCCCCGTGCCATGCGCAACGCTTCTGGTCTTTGGTCCCAGGCGCCGTGCCTAACTGGTCACTCGAGCGGGACCTCCACCGGCCCCTCAGCTCAAACGTTAGGCCTCACCACACACATCATGCGCTGGCTGGAACATCGAATCCCGCCTCCGGTTGTCGCCGTCGTGGTCGTGGCGAGCATGTGGCTGTTGGCCCGGTACTGGCCAGTAGTCCAGTTCTCTGTGCCGTTACCTGTGCTCGTCGGTTTCCTGTTGGCATCCATCGGTGGCATCGTAAGCACCGCGGGTGCTCGGGAGTTCCGGCGCCTGAAAACAACGGTGAACCCGCTTCACCCCGAGCGCGCATCGAGCATCGTCACCACCGGCATCTACCGCCACACGCGGAACCCCATGTACGTTGGCATTGGGCTTGTGTTGCTCGGCTGCTTCCTGGCGTTTGGCGGTCTCAGCGCAGTCCTCGGCCTTCCGGCGTTCGTCTGGTACATCACTCGCTTCCAAATCATCCCTGAGGAACGCGTGCTCGAAGCTAAGTTTGGCGGTGAGTACACGGCTTACCTGGCGCGCGTTCGCAGGTGGCTTTGAATCACTGGTCGGCGCAGTGAGGCCTAACCCTTCGCTCGAGCCAGGGACCTCCACCGGCATGGCGCTTGGCCCGCGAGGCTCTTCAAGTCATCATCCGCCTCGCGGGCCA
>CALRRO020000042.1:0-5015 GCA_943370595.1 Chitinophaga pinensis | reverse complement strand
AGCTAGCAAGAGCCCTACGAAGTACGAGGGGCGAAGAACGTGTTTGCGTTCCTTTGCGTCCAGCCGCAGCCAGGTACACGCGGCCGTTCCGAGCAACAACAGGAAAGCGCTTTGCACCAAGTTGCGTAGGCTAGAAGTTGCCGGGCCTGCAAGTCCCGACGCAAGCCCAGCAAGAAGCCCTAGCAACGGAACGGCGAGAGCTGCCAGCGTGCTTGGCCGAACAATGAATTGGCTTGTTGGAAGTGGCATGCCACAGAGTTGAGCTGTGAGGCCTAACGTTTGAGCTGAGGGGCCGGAACCGGGATGGCGCTTGGCCCGCGAGGCGGATGATGACCTGAACCGTCTCGCGGGCCAAGTGCTATGCCGGTGGAGGTCCCTGGCTCGAGCGAAGGGTTAGGCCGCGCTACGAGAGGTAGAGGAGAAGTGCTCTGCCAGACGCAGCCGCATTCGCGAAGTAGTGTTGAAGCGCCATGAAGTTGGACAGAACGTACTCTCGGTCGCCTTCATCGCCAGACCATCCGACTGGATAGATCTCTGCTGATGCGACTCGGGTTGCGTCGAATCTCTTCCACAGGTCATTGGGAGAGACCCCTGCGAGTGCTAGGGAGGTTGCCTGAACGCTCCCGGGATCCAGGTAACGAAAGGGTCCGTACCCGGCATTCGTTCCCTCCAACTCGGCACCGCCCAACACCGCATTGGCCAGTGGACCCTCCCCGCCCCATGTCTCTCCATTCAAGAGATAGTGGATCAAGTGCCAAGCCTTGTCGATGTCCAACATTCCGTCGGGAAAGTCATCGTCTTCGGGGTAGGCTAGTTCTTCGGCGAAAGAAGGCTCCGCAATGACTCTTGCTAGTTGCTCTGTTGAGAGCGTCAAGTAGTTCCCGATCATCGACACATGCAGTTCCTCCCTTGTGCGGCCTAACGTTTGAGCTGAGGGGCCGGAACCGGCGTGGTGCTTGGCCCGCGAAGCGGATGATGACAGCGAGCGCTTCGCGGGCCAAGCGCCATGCCGGTGGAGGTCCCTGGCTCGAGCGAAGGGTTAGGCCTCACCGCTAGCGCACTAACGGACTTCTGGAAACCTCTTGCCCCAACGGTGAGAGCGTCACACGAGTGTCGAGCGTTCCATCCTTGTCCGAATCGACGTCTGCATGGACAATCTTTCCTAGCTTGAACTGCTCAACTCGAAGCGCACGTCCGGTCGATGGATTGATGAACTCCGTTGTGTCTTGAACGCCATTTCGGAAGTACACGGTGAGATCCGGATACCCATCACCGTCAGAGTCAGACCGCGAGGCTTCGATGTTTCCATTGCGGAAGGTGAGTGTGGTCTCGAACTTCCCATCGAAGTTGTCGTCAGTCCGCGCCGTCTTCAGCAGCCCTCGCTCATCGTACTCGCCAACATAGTCAATCTGCTTGTCTAGGTTGCGATCAACCTCTAGGCGAACTGGCGTCCCACGCGGCGAGTAAGTCCAGTTTTCGTCAAGTAGGCCGTCTCCGTTGTAGTCCACGCCATCCGTCGAAACGGGAGAACGGACGAATGCATACATGCCAGCTGCACCAAGAACTAGACCTCCGACGAGATACCACAGGCAAATGACTCCTCTTGGCGAGGTGGCCGGCGGTGGAGGGGCTGCCGATTCAATTGACTCCCACCTTGCGATCACCTGTCGTGCGGCGTCGTAGTCAGCTTCTGAGACGACGACACGCACAAGCCCTGCGGCCGGAAGTTCTCCGACAGCTCCTTGAAGGTGCTCTCCGAGTATCTCAGCCGAAATCCCCTCTTGCTTCAACAGGTCGACAAGCATGTGCGCCTCTATGGCGTTGCTTGCTTCGTAGAGTGTCCTTGTGGGCAAGTTGAACCTCTTGTGGCCTGTGAGGCCTAACGTTTGAGCTGAGGGGCCGGAGCCGGGATGGCGCTTGGCCCGCGAGGCGAATGATGACAGTGAGCGCCTCGCGGGCCAAGTGCCATGCCGGTGGAGGTCCCTGGCTCGAGCGAAGGGTTAGGGCGCTTTGATCGCTAGGACTCTAGTGCCCGAAGAATGAGCAACCCGACCGGTGGGAGCAAGGCTATTGCCAGCGAGATCGCAGCGGGGCCCAAAGTCTTGGTGCTTCGGCGAACAGAGGAGATGCTGTGGGCGAGTAAGGCCACCACTGACGCTGCCGCCACGGGCATTGCAAACAGGCCCATAAAGGAGCCACCTGAGCTCGCTGCCATGTAGACAACGATGTAGGCATAGACCTGTACGAGCAGGGGCAGGACCACGATGACGAGAGCGCGCATGTACCGTACTTGACGCTTGTGTGCGAGTGACTCGGCGGCGGCGGAATAGAGGCGTGGCACCGAAGTGCTTCCGGACGTGCCATTGAGTCAAGCCCAGCTCAGGATTGAGCTGCGTAGGACAGGCTTGCTCGGTCGTGCCATAAAGCGCCCTAACGTTTGAGCTGAGGGGCCGGAGCCGGAATGGTGCTTGGCCCGCGAAGCGGATGATGACAGCGAGCGCTTCGCGGGCCAAGTGCCATGCCGGTGGAGGTCCCTGGCTCGAGCGAAGGGTTAGGCCGCAGCGGGAGGAGGGAGGCGGAACACATCGCGTTCCAGCCCATCGGGGAACAGCCGCCGGCCGATGACTTGACCGCCAAGCCGCGCGGCCAAACCCCGAGCGACGGTGTTGCTGTCGTTCATGTACGTTTGAACCTCTGGCCAACCGAACACCTGATAGGCATGGCGGATTGCGGCGTAGGAGGCTTCAACGGCGACGCCCTTGCCGCGCGCGGCCGGAAGTAACCACCATGTGAGCTCTCTCGGCCAGCCCTTGCCCTGCCAGAAGCCGCAAGTGCCAACGATGGATTGATCTGTCTTGAGTTCAATGGCCCAGACGCCAAACCCTTGGAGATGCCAGCTTCCTAGGTCGGTGGCCAGGCGCGCCCAAGCTTGCCCGGCAGACAGTGGACCACCGTAATGTTGCGACGCTGATGCGTCGGTGTAGAAGGCTTCGTATGCTGCTTCGCAAGCGCTCGTTGGCGGAACAAGCCTCAAGCGATCGGTCTCCAGCGTTGGAATGAGCATGCGAAGGGTGCGAGCGTTGGTTACTGCGGCCCAACGGTTGAGCTGAGGGGCCGGAGCCAGCATGGTGCTTGGCCCGCGAGGCGGACGATAGACCAGAGCGCCTCGCGGGCCGAGTGCCATGCCGGTGGAGGTCCCTGGCTCGAGCGAAGGGTTAGGCGTCAGTGCTCTTGGGAGGATGCTCACTGAACCAAGCACTGATTCCCGGCATGTTCGGCCCGAAGCCGCCGGGCGCCGAGAAGTTCAGGACCCCAGCACGGCCTGAACCGCGGTTCTCGAAATCGTGAGTGACACCAGCCGGTACAAGAACAAAGGAGCCTGCCTCGGCATCGACCCAAGTGCTGTCCACCAAGAAACTCATTGTCCCGGCGATGACATAGAAGACATCGTCTTCCTCGTGGGCGTGTGCACCTGGTCCGGTTGTCTTCGGCTCCAGCCACCACTCAGAGATGGAGTAGCGGTTCTCTGACTCCGCACCGTCGGCCTTGAACACGGCTTGGATGCGCCCCATTGGGTAGCTCCTGCCGCCGCCAGGAGGCAGCACAACTGGCTTGCGCGTGGGTGATGCCGCCGACATGGAGTTCGCTCCTTTGGTTGCCTCTGACGCCTAACGTTTGAGCTGAGGGGCCGGAACCGGCATGGTGCTTGGCCCGCGAGGCCGATGATAAGAACGACGGCCTCGCGGGCCAAGTGCCATGCCGGTGGAGGTCCCTGGCTCGAGCGAAGGGTTAGGCCTCATTTGTCAGGCCGGGGTACTGAATCGTTGGGAAACTGAGTGGCGAAGTTGCCGGCGATCTCTGCCTCGGATGTGGCTGAGACAGCCGGCGGTCGCGTGGCGGGGAACCTCTCCCTCCAGAGTCTCTGAAGTTCCCTGAAGTAGGGGTCACCGCGGTCCACGGTGATGCTTCGAGTTCCCGTGGCTTCTGCTTGGTGGATGACTGGAACCAGAAGGCTCATGGTGAAGCCGACCATTGTGTTCCAAGCACCCAGCCAACGCAGCGTGCCAAGAGGGCGGCTGAAGTCTAGGAAGAAGGCGCCATCCTCCACGCATGACTCCAGCTTGGTTGCAGCGATCTCAGAGGGATGTGCACCAAGCTGTAGGAGTAGCAAAGGCATGCGAGCTGAGGCCTAACGTTTGAGCTGAGGGGCCGGAGCCGGCGTGGTGCTTGGCCCGCGAGGCGGACGATAAGCTAGAGCGCCTCGCGGGCCAAGTGCCATGCCGGTGGAGGTCCCTGGCTCGAGCGAAGGGTTAGGGCGCACTGCGCACCGGGCGCAGGTAGTAGTTATCGAACTCGCCTTGCTCCACCAGTTGAAAGCCGTGGCGCTCGTAGAAGCGATTGGACTCGCTCTCTCGTAGCGCGCCAACCTTGACGGGCAGACGAAGTGACTCTGCTTGTGCGAACACTAGCTGTAGCACCTTGGTGCCAACCCCACGACCCTGATGCGCTGGCTTGATGTACAGGTGATCGAGTAGTAAGTGCTGCTTCTGTGGCTTGGTTGCGAGAAAGCCCACTCGATCCGGGCCGACCACGATGTATCGCGTGTCCTCCGGCGAGAAGCCGACGCGAAAGCGCTCTCCGGCGCGCACTGGATCGAAGCGGCCAATGCGTTCGAGGCTCTCGCGCATGGCTTCAATGCGGATGGCAACGAGCGCTTCGAAGTCAGACGCGCGCGCTGGTTCTAGAACGACGCTCTGTGGCTCCTGTGACACGGCCTAGCTACCTGTGCGCCCTAACGTTTGAGCTGAGGGGCCGACGCCGGGATGGCACTTGGCCCGCGAGGCGGATGATGACCTAGGACGCCTCGCGGGCCAAGTGCCATGCCGGTGGAGGTCCCCGGCTCGAGCGAAGGGTTAGGCGTCGCCGCGCGGTGAAGGCCTACTTGGAGTACGGATCGCTCGCTGGATTCCCCTGCAGATCGGTCCATAGGTCCTCGGGTTGCGACCTGTCCCGGA
>CALRRO020000041.1:0-5041 GCA_943370595.1 Chitinophaga pinensis | reverse complement strand
GCGCGCTCCAGCCCGCCCGCACGCGCCTTTGCTGAACCAGCGGTGGCATGCCGGTCGCGGAACTCCAGTGGTGGACTTCGCGGCAGGCGCTGCCCGCTGGGGGCGATTTGGGCGGCGACGAGAAGCGCAGCGTCAGGGGGCAGCGCGCGCCAGCGCGCTTCGTAGACTGACTTGCCGCCGGCTGTCTGAACGAAGTGAGCGCAGCGAACGCAGTGAGTTGGGCGGCATGCACCCTGACGCGAGCATCGCAGTGCAGTCGGCGCGCAGCGCCGACCGCCGACGCATGAGCCCCCAGCGGGTATCGCCTGCCGCGATGCGCCGATCAGGGCACGAAAGCAAACCCATGCGAACGGCAGCAAAGGGCCGCGACGGGACTTTGCAGCCCTCATCCGTCACGGGATGCTTGACGGCAAGCTCGTATCAGCCCGCCAGCGCGGCGGCGTTTGGGCCGAAGGCGTAGGCGTCCATGCCCAGGCAGCCGTAGGTCACGCTGTCGTGCAGGCGCAGCGGAGCTGTCTCGCGGCCGCCGGCGCCCGCTGCCACGTACCAGGGCAGCAGGTGCTCGTCGGTCGGGTGCATGTCGGCCGCGTGCGGTGCCTGCATGCGGTAGTCGAACAGCGCTTCCCAGTCGCGCGCGGCACTGCGCTCGAGCATCCAGTCGCGGAACGCGCGGCTCTCGGCGATCTCCGGTGCATCCACCGGCCCACGCATGCCGGTCGAGAACACCCGGCGCAGGTTGTGCGTGATGCTGCCGCTGGCCAGCAGCAGCACGCCGTCGTCGGCCAGTGGTGCGAGCGCGGCGCCCAGTGCGAACTGCTGCGCGGGCGACTGCGAGGGCACGAAGGCGAGCGGCAGGATGGGGATGTCCGCGTCAGGGAACATGTAGCGCAGTGGCGTCCAGTTGCCGTGGTCCAGCCCGCCTTCCGGACTGCGGTGCACCGGCAGGCCAGCGGCCGCCAACAGCGCCTGCACATGGTCGGCCAGCGCCGGTGCGCCCGGGGCGTCGTAGCGCAGCGTGTAGAGCGCGGGGTCGAAGCCGCCGAAGTCGTACACCGCCTCGTGGCGCGCGCCTGCGAGCAGCACGGGCGCGCGGGCGGCCGTGTGGGCCGAGACGGCGACGATCGCCTTCGGCCGGCCGAAGCGGCTCGCAATGCGCGGGCCGAGCGTCTGCATGAAGGCGCCGGCCGCACCCGGCTCCAGCGCCGTCATCGGCGAGCCGTGGGAAACGAAGATCGAAGGCAGGCGGGTCGTGTCCATGCCCTCATTGAACGCCGATCGGCGGCGCGTGTGGCTCAGCCGGATTGCATGCAGCGTTCAGCGCGCCTGCCAGTCGGCGCTGCCGCTGGACAGGCGATGCAGCAGCGCGATCGCCTGGCGCACGCTGTCGGGCGTCGGCTGGCGCTCGAGCCGGTCGAGAAAAGCCTCGACGGCGCGGTCCGCGGTGCCCGTGGCGCTGATGTAGCGCATCGACCATTCCCTGAAGCGCGGCGCCTCGATGGGCTCGCCGTGCAGCCGGGTCACCTGGGCGTGCCGCGGGTCGTCGAGGATGCGCCGGAAGCAGCCTTCCACGGCGTCGGCTTCGCCTTCCAGCACCTGGATGAAGCGGCCGCCGTAGTGCAGCAGCGCGCCGGTCACGCTCAGCGAGGCATTGCGCGCACGGGCCCGCTCGAGCAGCTGATCGATCTCGCCCGGTGCCATCTCCCGCGTGGCGCGGCTCATGTACAGCAGGCACAGCAGACCATCCATGTGGGGCAATGTAGGAGGGTGGTCTGGCCGCCACCATCCCCAGGGGGCGCCAAACGCGGAATCCCTCACGAAGCCGTCGCGCCCCGGACCCATGGCACAGTCGGGTGATGACTGCTTCCTCGCCCTCGGGCGCCTCGATCTTCCTGCTGGCCTGGCGCCAGATGGCGCGCGACTTCCGTGCCGGTGAACTGCGCCTGCTGGTGGTGGCGGTGATGCTGGCAGTCGCGGCGCTGACCGCGGTCGCCTTCTTCGCCGACCGCATCAACGGCGGCCTGGCGCGCGATGCACGGCAGATCCTCGGCGGCGACGCGATCATCGCCAGTGATCAGCCGGCGCCGCCGGACTTCGCCGCCAAGGCCGCCGAACTCGGTCTGGCTAGCGCACTCTCGACCACCTTCCCGAGCATGGGCCGCGCGCCGGACGACAAGGGCGGTGCCACGCGCCTGGTCACCGTCAAGGCGGTGGCGGCCGGCTACCCGCTGCGCGGCAAGCTGCGCCTGGCCGAAGCGCCGGGCGGCGCCGAGACCGACGTGGCCGCCGCGCCCGAGCCGGGCACGGTCTGGGTCGATGCAGCCATCCTCAGTTCGCTGGCGCTGCAGGTCGGCGACAGCCTGCTTCTCGGCGATGCCAGCCTGCGCATCGCGAAGATCCTGGTCATCGAACCCGACCGCGGCGCCGGCTTCCTCGGCTTCGCACCGCGGGTGATGCTCAACCAGGCCGACCTGCCGGCCACCGCGCTGATCCAGCCGGCCAGCCGCATCAACTACCGCCTGGCCGTGGCCTCGCGCGACCAGCGCGACGCGCCGGTGCGCGAGTTCGTGCGCTGGGCCGAGGCCGAGCTGAAGGCCAAGGATCTGCGCGGCATCCGCGTCGAGTCCATCGCCTCAGGCCGGCCGGAGATGCGCCAGACGCTGGACCGCGCCGAGAAGTTCCTCAATCTCGTGGCGCTGCTGGCCGCGCTGCTCGCCGCGGTGGCGGTCGGCATTGCGGCGCGTGACTTCGCCAGCCGCCACCTCGACGACTGCGCCATGCTGCGTGTGCTCGGCCAGCCGCAGAAGCGCATCGCCATGCTCTACCTGGCCGAGTTCGGTGCGGTCGGCCTGGTCGCCAGTGCGCTGGGCGTCGCGCTCGGTTTCGCGGTGCACTACGTGTTCGTCTGGCTGCTGTCGGGCCTGGTCGATGGCGCGCTGCCGCCGGCGAGCGTCTGGCCGGCGCTGTTCGGCCTGGGCGTGGGCATGACGCTGCTGCTCGGCTTCGGCCTGCCGCCGGTGCTGCAGCTGGCACGTGTGCCGCCGCTGCGCGTGATCCGGCGCGACGTCGGTGCGCTCAAGCCGGCCTCGCTGGCGGTGCTGGCGGCGGGCGCGGCCGGCTTCGTCGCGCTGCTGCTGGCGGTGTCCAGCGACCTCAAGCTCGGGCTGATCGCCGTCGGCGGCTTCGCGGCCGCGGTGGCGATGTTCGCGCTGCTGTCCTACCTCGCGGTGCTGCTGCTGCGCCGCGCCGTGCCCGAGACGCGTGCGCCGCGCTGGCTGGTGCTGGCCACGCGGCAGATCGCCGCGCGGCCGGCCTTTGCGGTGCTGCAGGTGTCGGCGCTGTCGGTCGGCCTGC
Organism: Chitinophaga pinensis; assembly: GCA_943370595.1. Classification (GTDB taxonomy): domain Bacteria; phylum Pseudomonadota; class Gammaproteobacteria; order Burkholderiales; family Burkholderiaceae_C; genus Piscinibacter. Next base: position 1,690 of record CALRRO020000041.1, on the reverse strand, counting down.
TGGCGCTGGTGCTGCTGGTGCTGCTGCGCACCGACCTGATCAGCGCCTGGCGCCAGGCCACGCCGCCGGACGCGCCGAACCGCTTCGTCATCAACATCCAGCCCGAGCAGGGCGAGGCGTTCCGCGCGCGGCTGACGACCGAAGGCATCAAGCGCTACGACTGGTTCCCGATGATCCGCGGCCGCCTGGTGGCGATCAACGGCAAGGGTGTGCGGCCGGAGGACATGGTCGAAGAACGGGCCAAGCGCCTGGTCGATCGCGAGTTCAACCTCAGCCACACCGCCGCGCTGCCGCCGCACAACGAACTGCACGGCGGGCAGTGGACGGCCGAGGAGCCCGGCGGCCTGAGCGTGGAGGAGGGTCTCGCCAAGTCGCTCGGCGTCGGCCTCGGCGACACGCTGCGCTTCGACATCGCCGGCATTCCCGCCGAGGGCCGCATCACCAGCCTGCGCAAGGTCGACTGGGGCTCGATGCGCGTCAACTTCTTCGTCATCTTCCCGACCGACACGATGACCGAGCTGCCGGCCACCTACATCGCCGCCTTCCGCGCGCCGGACGGGCGTGGCGCGGCCTTCGACAACGCGCTCAGCCGCGACTTCCCGAACATCACCAACGTCGACGTGTCGGCCTCGATTGCACAGGTGCAGCGGGTGCTCGACCAGGTGATCCGCGCGGTAGAGTTCCTGTTCGGCTTCACGCTCGCGGCCGGGCTGGTGGTGCTGTTCGCCGCGGTGACGGCCACGCGCGAGGCGAGGGCGCGCGAGTTCGCGGTGATGCGCGCGATGGGCGCCAGCGCCACGCTGCTCGGCCAGGTGCAGCGCGCCGAGCTGCTCGGTGTGGGCGCACTGGCCGGCGTGCTGGCCTCGTTCGCGGCCATCGCGGTGGGCTGGGCCCTGGCACGCTATGCCTTCGAGTTCAGCTGGAACCCGTCGCCCTGGGTGCCCTTGATCGGCGGCGGCGCCGGCGCGCTGCTCGCGCTGGCCGCCGGTTGGTGGGGCCTGCGCGAGGTGCTGCGCCGCCCGGTCGTCGAGACCCTGCGGCGCGCAGCCGAGTGAGCCTCTCCCGAAGCGCCTGCGGCGCTTCCCCCAGGGGGCGCTGCCAACGGACCGGCAGAACCGGATCCGCGGCGACTGCCTGATCAGGCTGCGGCCAGGCGGAAGCCGGCCAGCGCTTCGGTCAGCCGCTGCGCCTGATGACGCAGGCTCTCCGCCGCGGCGGTGGACTGTTCGACGAGCGCAGCGTTCTGCTGCGTCATCTGGTCGAGCTGGTTGACGGCGGTGTTGACCTGGCCGATGCCGTCGCTCTGCTCGCTGGAGCTGGAGGTGATCTCGCCGATCACGTCGCTGACCTTCTGCACCGAGCCGACGATCTCGCTCATCGTGGCCCCGGCGTCGGCGACCAGGCGCGAGCCGGTCTCGACCTTGTCGACGCTGGTGCCGATCAGGCCCTTGATCTCCTTGGCGGCCTCGGCGCTGCGCTGGGCGAGCGAGCGCACCTCGGAGGCGACGACCGCGAAGCCGCGGCCCTGCTCGCCGGCACGGGCGGCTTCGACCGCGGCGTTCAGCGCCAGGATGTTGGTCTGGAAGGCGATGCCGTCGATCACGCCGATGATGTCGGCGATCTTCTTGGAGCTGGCGTTGATCTCGTCCATGGTCGAGACGACCTGAGAGACGACCGTGCCACCGCGCTG
>CALRRO020000040.1:0-6389 GCA_943370595.1 Chitinophaga pinensis | reverse complement strand
CCTGAACTTCTCGGCGCCCGGCGGCTTCGGGCCGAACATGCCGGGAATCAGTGCTTGGTTCAGTGAACATCCTCCCAAGAGCACTGACGCCTAACCCTTCGCTCGAGCCAGGGACCTCCACCGGCATGGCACTTGGCCCGCGAGGCGCTGCCGGTCTATGCTCCGCCTCGCGGGCCAAGCGCCATTCCGGCTCCGGCCCCTCAGCTCAAACGTTAGGCCTCAGGCAACACCCACGATCGCCTGGCGAGGCTTCGCGAATCGCTCTGCCGCAAAGGAGTACCGCCATGGTGTTTGATCACATTGGTTTCAATGTCTCCAACTTCGCAGCGACCAAGGAGTTCTTGGTCAAAGCTCTTCAGCCGCTGGGCATCGCCATCTCCCAAGAGGGCGAAGGCTGGGCTATGGTCGGGCGTCAAGGCGAAGGGCAGTTCTGGTTCGGCAGCTTTGGCTCAGCACCGGGTCCAATCCATCTCGCCTTCGCAGCCAAGAGCCGCGAGCAGGTTCGTCAGGTCCACGCCGCAGCGCTTACGGCCGGTGGGAAAGACAACGGAGCGCCGGGTCTGCGTCCGCACTATCACGCCAACTACTACGGCGCGTTCATCATCGGGCCAGATGGTCACAACTTCGAAGCCGTCTGCCACGCGGCTGAGGCCTAACCCTTCGCTCGAGCCAGGGACCTCCACCGGCATGGCACTTGGCCCGCGAGGCGCTCTGGTCTATCGTCCGCCTCGCGGGCCAAGCGCCATTCCGGCTCCGGCCCCTCAGCTCAAACGTTAGCCCGCACAGGAACCGCCTATGCCCAGTTGGCACCTTGAGGATGCTGATCCGATTGCGGCCGAGAACCCATATACGTTCTACAAGCCATCACGCGCACTCATCTCGCGCGTGCGCCCCGGCGAAGTCGTCAAGCTCATCTTCTGCTTTACCAGCGATGATCCAGAGGCGCCCCGTGCAGAGCGCATGTGGGTTCTTGTAGACGAAGTACTTCCAGATGAGAGCTTTCGCGGTCGCTTAAACAACGAGCCTCGCCACATCCAGGATCTAAAGCTTGACGACCCTGTCTCCTTCCAAGCGTGCCATGTCATCAACACTGAGCACGACGACGATGACAACTTGGTCGAGCGCTACATCAAGCGATGTTTCGTCACCAAGCGTATCCTCGACGACGGCCAACTGGTCGGGTACCTCTACCGAGAGGAGCCCGACGAAGCGAAGGACAGTGGGTGGCGACTCACCGCCAATGACGAGTCCGACGAGTACATGTCGGATAGCGAGAACTTGGCCTATGTGTCTCTTGGCGCCGTACTGAGTAGAGACGATTCGTTCCGCGAACTGCTTGATGCTCCAAGCGGCTCAGCCTTCATCCGCAACCCGCAGACCGGCAAGTTCGAGCCAGCGGATGCGGGCTAACCCTTCGCTCGAGCCAGGGACCTCCACCGGCATGGCACTTGGCCCGCGAAGCGCTCGCTGTCTATCATCCGCTTCGCGGGCCAAGCGCCATCCCGGTTCCGGCCCCTCAGCTCAAACGTTAGGCGTCACAGGAAGCGCATAGGCATGCCCAAAACGAGTTCATTCCCAGCTGAAGGCGGCTGCGATTGCCGGGCCGTGCGGTACCGAATGGAGACCTCCCCGCTCTTTGTTCACTGCTGCCATTGCCGCTGGTGCCAGCGCGAGTCCGGCGCGTCTTTCGCACTAAACGCGATGATCGAGGCGGATCGAGTTACTGAGCTAGGTCAGCGGCCGGAGCTCGTAGACACACCGTCCGACAGCGGTAGTGGACAGCTCATCGCTCGCTGCCCCAACTGCAAGGTTGCGGTCTGGAGCAACTACGCCGGTGCCGGGCCTCTGGTCAAGTTCGTACGGGTCGGCACCCTGGACAACCCGGACCTTCTGCCTCCGGACGTGCACATCTTTACGGCTTCGAAGCAGCCGTGGGTCGTACTGCCCGAGGGCGTGCCAGCCGTGGCGGAGTACTACGAGCGAGAGAGCCACTGGCCGCCGGAGAGTCTTGCTCGGCGGAAAGTTCTTCTTCCACTCATTGAGGCGTACCAAGCCGCAAGAGCAGGTGACGCCTAACCCTTCGCTCGAGCCAGGACCTCCACCGGCATGGCACTTGGCCCGCGAGCCCGTGGTTCTTATCATCGGCCTCGCGGGCCAAGCACCATGCCGGTTACGGCCCCTCAGCTCAAACGTTAGGCGTCATGTCCCAGCACCGCGTAAGTCTCAACGGCCTCTGGATCGAGCACATGTCGTTGCCGTACCCTCGAAGCCGACCTCCCGAGGAGTCGGGTGCTGCGGATCCGATGGATCTCGTCGAACTCGACACCTTTCTCGTTGGCTACCTCAGTAGGCTGGCACAAGGATCGACACTCGATCCTGACGAACGAGCCAACCTTGATCGGCTACTTTCAGAGCTTCGCACCACCGTGAGTCAGTTGTCGGGTGGTACTCACACATACTTTGCTTCACTTCTCGCTGTGGCGGAGCTGGCAGGAGTACAAGCAGCGCACTGACGGTTCGGCAACTTCAGTTCAACATCTGCGGCGCCGACTCGCTGTACCGTCGAGTGCAGCTGCAGGCGCTCAGCCGATGACGCCTAACCCTTCGCTCGAGCCAGGGACCTCCACCGGCATGGCACTTGGCCCGCGAGGCGCTCTGGTCTATCGTCCGCCTCGCGGGCCAAGCACCACGCCGGTTCCGCCCCTTCAGCTCAAACGTTAGGCCGCATGAAGCAACCAGTTGTTCCTACCAAGGCCACAGCTCTCGCCAGCGGAGTGTTCCTTGGGTTTGCCATGCCAATGCAGGAAGCGCTCACCAAGTCCATCGGTGCGTCAGCCCAGGTGCAGCAAGTGATTTTCCTGTTCGCACTAGTCGTTTGCTTCTTCTGGCCAGCGCTGGTTTTTGTCGTCGGCACTCAGTGCTTCTCGTTCGGCTGGCGCGATCTGGGGGCCAAGTCCTACTGGGCCGAGCTTGGCCATATCAGCGTTCGCGCACTCTGCTGGCTCCTCGGAGCAGGCACTGCATTCGCAACGTTGGTCGCACTTAACTCCTAGCCAAGAGGCTTGCAGTTGCCACGGCCGCGGTGCTTGCCGAATCGACCTGCCTCTCGCCTCTGCCAATGCCGGCACGCGCGCACCATGAATGCGGCCTAACCCTTCGCTCGAGCCAGGGACCTCCACCGGCATGGCACTTGGCCCGCGAGGCGCTCTGGTCTATCGTCCGCCTCGCGGGCCAAGCACCACGCCGGTTACGGCCCCTCAGCTCAAACGTTAGGCGTCAAAGCCGAGTCACCCGGCACAACACATAGGGCTGAGCTGGCGCGGATTTGACCCAGGATAGAGCCAGCTCGCTAGTTGCCATCGCCTCTGACGCGTCGCCCGTCCAGGGTGCCCTTCTCCAAGATGCGGAAGAGTCGCTCAAGGCGACAGTCGATGGCGGCGAGCAGAGCGGACATTGGGAACGATCGAATGTAGAAGGGAGCGCGAGCATGCCTCCGTTCTAGTCGCTGAGAGGCCGCCCCCAAGAATGAACTCGGAAAACTGAGGTCGTACATGCTTCTTGCGGCACGACACCTACGAATCCTGTAGGGGGTCCGCAGAAGAGTCGCAGACCTTGCACTCATCAGCTTCTTCGCTCTCCATGGCACCAGCCTTCCCGAAGCTCGGCCCTCGGCGGCACACGGTTGACGCCTAACCCTTCGCTCGAGCCAGGGACCTCCACCGGCATGGCACTTGGCCCGCGAGGCGTCCTGGGTCATCATCCGCCTCGCGGGCCAAGCACCACGCCGGTTCCGGCCCCTCAGCTCATACGTTAGGTCGCACACGCCACCCATGCCGCCCCTCAAACCGGCTGCTCAAGATCTCGCTGCACGCCAGCCTGTGTGGGAGGCTCTGTCGGACATGTTTCTCGACACAGACCCGTCCATCTCGCGGCTGTGGCGCGGCGAGCAACTGGCTGCGTCGCCATACACCACTGAACAGCTTGAGTTCATCCTCGTGGACGAGGTCTATCCCATCTGCAAGTACAACCTCTGGTCAGTCGCTGGCGAGTGGACCGGGTTCGATCAAGACTTGCTGCAGTCCAAGATCCTGCGCCGCCAGAGCTCCAGGCTCCGATTCTTGAACGGGCTCAACCTTGGGCGCCTCACTGTGCTTGCTTCGGCAGAGTGGCGAGCAACCAAACTTGCCATCCTCAGCGCACGTGGCTCCAGCGCAAAGAGTGCGGCCTAACCCTTCGCTCGAGCCAGGGACCTCCACCGGCATGGCACTTGGCCCGCGAGGCGCTCACTGTCATCATTCGCCTCGCGGGCCAAGCACCATGCCGGTTCCGGCCCCTCAGCTCAAACGTTAGGCCGCACGCACCGCCGGGCGCGGACGGGTCGCGGCAATCACGGAGTCTCCCTTGCCTAAGCTCGACGACGTCTCGTGGCACTTGGATGCAGCTGGGGAGCCCGAAGAGACGGCCGAGGTCAGGGCTGGCCTTCACATCGGGCTGTTCCTGGCCTGGGTCGCTCACCGCGGGGACTGGACGGGCATCTCTGGCCAAGAGGCAGCGCCCGTCGAGCAAGTTCGCACGCGCAAGATGACGGGTACTCAGTTCTTGCTTGAGCACTGCGATGGCAAGCTCTACACGGAGATGCTCACGCCCGACGCGGCTTCCTTTGCCGAAAGCTACTATCCAAGAAAGTTCCTTCAGGCTTACGCCAGAGTCCTGCATGCCCACGGACTGCAGGAGTACCAAGTGCCAGACGACTGGAAGCTTTTCGACGAGGTAGCCCGCGAGGTGGAGTCAGCCGCCGTTTCCAAAGCACAAAGGCAGTGGTGGCGGCTCTGGTGAGAGTTGCGGCCTAACCCTTCGCTCGAGCCAGGGACCTCCACCGGCATGGCACTTGGCCCGCGATGCGCTCTGGCTTATCGTCCGCCTCGCGGGCCAAGCGCCATCCCGGTTCCGGCCCCTCAGCTCAAACGTTAGGCCGCACAGGGGGCGAACTTGGCGTATCGCTAGCCTTGCCTACACGCGGAACCCAGATGCTGTTCAGGCGCGAAGGAGAAGTTGATGCTTCACGGCTCTTGTCACTGCGGCGCAGTCACTTGGGACTGGACTCATCCAGTTCTTCCTGAAGGCGCCACGGCCTGTAACTGCACTGTGTGCCGACGCTACGGCGTGCTTTGGATCTATGACTTCGAGAACGAAGGCATCAAGGTCGCTGGCTCAACCAAGGCGTACATCCGAGGCAAGGCGGTCGAGTTTCACTTCTGCCCCAACTGTGGCTGTGTTGCGTACTGGCGCGGGCAACAACTCACGCCAGAGGGTAAGCGCCGCATAGCAGTCAACCTGCGCCTGACCGATCCTGGCCCCATTGCTCAAGTTCCAATCGATCACTTCGACGGCCTGGACACATTCGACGACCTGCCACGTGACGGCAAGTGCGTTGCGGATGTTTGGTTCTAGCCAAGTTCGGTTCGTCGCGAGTGCGGCCTAACCCTTCGCTCGAGCCAGGGACCTCCACCGGCATGGCACTTGGCCCGCGAGGCGCTCTGGTCTATCGTCCGCCTCGCGGGCCAAGCGCCATCCCGGCTTCGGCCCCTCAGCTCAAACGTTAGGCAGACGCAAAGCTCCAGTGAGCACTCTCGAACCACAGTTGCGCTCAGCCACGCCGGACGACGCAGTCACCATTGCCGCGTTGGCGGTTCAGGTACTTCTCGATACCTACGCCACCGATGGCGTCCGCCCGGACCAGGCACGCGAGGCCTTTGCCGAGTACTCCGCTGAGGCGTTTGCCATCAGGCTCCAAGAGCCAAGCCGGCGCTTCTTCCTGGCGAAGCAGGCTACGGGGCTGATCGGCTTCGCGGAAGTCCAAGTCTCGGCTCTGTCCGCTCCCGCCGGCGCGGTCGTCGGTGCAGAGTTGGTCCGCCTCTACATCCAACCTCGCGTTCAGCGCTTGGGCGTTGGAAAGCGCCTGCTCCAAGATGCGGAGCGAGCAACCGCGGCTGCTGCACTTGGGAGCCTCTGGCTTACTGCGTGGGAAGGCAATCTCCGAGCCGGCAGCTTCTACGCCTCCCACGGCTTCCAGGACGTCGGCGCCACAACTTACGCGTTCCAAGGCAACAGGTACGTCAACCGCGTGTTCGTCAAGCACATTGGCCAATCCACCAGCGCTGCCTAACCCTTCGCTCGAGCCAGGGACCTCCACCGGCATGGCACTTGGCCCGCGAAGCGCTCGCTGTCATCATCCGCTTCGCGGGCCAAGCACCATACCGGTTCCGGCCCCTCAGCTCAAACGTTAGGCGTCGCAGTCACCACTCCTCTTCCGCCAACAGGATCGCCATGCCCGTTATCACACCTGCGGATCAGCACGTCGAGGAGATAACCTACTTCGAGGGGAAGAA
>CALRRO020000039.1:0-6709 GCA_943370595.1 Chitinophaga pinensis | reverse complement strand
GCATGGCACGGAGAGCCTGCTGACGTGGCACCTTGAGTCACGCGAAGCGCGAGCCAGCGGCGCGGACCAAGACCAAGCGCCCCGATGCAATGGCGCGACGCCCAACGCGCCAGAACGAACTGAACCAGCGATTCCGAGGCGGCTTGGCAGCGAGCGCCACTCGAAGCCGTGTCTTCGCGGCCCATGGCCGCGAGAGGCGGTGGTATGCCTCAGTGCTACCCGCCGCTGCCTAACGTTTGAGCTGAGGGGCCGGAACCGGCATGGTGCTTGGCCCGCGAGGCGGATGCTAAGCCTGGGCGCCTCGCGGGCCAAGTGCCATGCCGGTGGAGGTCCCTGGCTCGAGCGAAGGGTTAGGCATCACCGCGGAGCATTTGAGGCCACACTTTCGAACCCGAGGCCGCTTGTGGCCAGTTATGTGTAGCGCGCACTGGCGTGGCGGAACCGTGATGTGGTGGCGACGCTAGTCTCCATCGAGAGATTCGACGACTGCTTTCGCGGTCTTGCCCGATAGTGAGTAGTCATCTCCTGGGTCGCGCTCGGCTCGATACTTCCGAGATGGGGGCTCTGTCCGCCGATGCACACCCAGAACTATGACGGCGCCTACAAGTGGAAGAAGCCAGATCATTGCGAGTTGGCTGGCACGCTGGCCCCGCGTTGACAAGTCGTCGGCGAGAACCAGACGCGTGGCCCAAACGTCTAGCGCCAGCGGGACTGCCAGAGCGACGATGAGTACAAGCGTGGCCATGTGATGCCTAACGTTTGAGCTGAGGGGCCGGAACCGGCGTGGTGCTTGGCCCGCGAGGCGAATGATGACAGTGAGCGCCTCGCGGGCCAAGTGCCATGCCGGTGGAGGTCCCTGGCTCGAGCGAAGGGTTAGGCCGCATTTGCGCGCCTAGTGCTCACACTCAAGAAACGCGTAGTTCCAACTGCCGCCGCCATCGAGGCACTTGTCGATGAGAGCTTCTCTAGCGACGAACGGCGTAGCGAAGAGCACGATGGCGATGACAGCGAGAAGCCACGCAACTCGGCCGGGGCTCGGCAGGCGCAGAAGCGCACGAAAGAAGAAGGCGCCGGCAAAGAGGCAGGAAAGGGACAGCGCCAAGCTGGCCAGTGCGCGCCGCTGCCACCCAATCTTGTGTTCGCCTAGCGGTCCGCCGGACACCCAGACGCTGAAGAACGCGTCGTTGAGAAGGAACAACCCAGCCGCGATGGCAAGTAAGAGAACGATCCATCGAAGGGTTCCAAGGATCTTGTGCCATGTCGCAGTGCTTGTCATGCGGCCTAACGTTTGAGCTGAGGGGCCGGAGCCGGAATGGCGCTTGGCCTGCGAAGCGGATGATGACAGCGAGCGCTTCGCGGGCCAAGTGCCATGCCGGTGGAGGTCCCTGCTCGAGCGAAGGGTTAGCCAGCACTCCTGTTGGCGGACAGAGCTGCCACCAAGCCGACGCTAGCCAACAGGAGAAACGCTCGAGCATTGGTTGCTGAAGCGCCAGTGCGACGAACATGGGCGAGCTCCGCCTGGTAGCCCCGTCCACGACTACTCAGCTCAGGCGCAACCTGCCGCCGAAAGGCGGCCCAACTGACTAGCTTGTAGCTGCTGAGGTTCGAGCGCCAGAAACTCGCGGCCGCGAAGCGCTTCCCAGCCGCCAATGCCTAGGTGCACTGGCCGTGGAGCTTGAGCAACGCCGCCCGGTCTGTTCCGAGCAAACAGCGAGCCTTGGCTTCAGCGGCATTCGGTCTTTGGCGGCGACTGCCGCCTCAGCGGCGATGGCGAGCACCTGGACCGCCGCGTGTGCTGGCTAACGTTTGAGCTGAGGGGCCGGAGCCGGGATGGCACTTGGCCCGCGAGGCCGATGATAAGTACGACGGGCTCGCGGGCCAAGTGTCATGCCGGTGGAGGTCCCTGGCTCGAGCGAAGGGTTAGGCCGCACTCTTGCCGCCCGGCGGCTGCCCCGGCGAACTGGACCGGCGGGCACGGAAGAGCAACACCTCTGCCAGGCCGTAGACAAACGGGAACGGCATAGCCAACAACATGTAGCCAATGCAGTTGTCACCCGAACATGAGTGACGGACTTCAATGTTGTAGGCGGCCCAGATGACTGCCAGCCAGAACAAGAACGCAAAGAGAAACAGCATCGTGATTGCGCCAGTCGGTGCCTTGGCTTCCGATGAGCGCGAGACGAGACGCCCTGCAAGTGCCTGGAATGCCCGAACGGGAGCCATGACAACGCCCGCTACTAGAACTAGTCCAACGATCAATCCGGGTGCACTGAAAGCCATGGAATCTGAGAAGAGGAGAGAACAGAAGCAGCGTGTTGGTGAGCTAGCAGTTGCGCACGCTGGTTGCTGTGCGGCCTAACGTTTGAGCTGAGGGGCCGGAGCCGGCGTGGTGCTTGGCCCGCTGGACGGATGATGTACCACTCCGGGAAGCGGGCCAAGTGCCATGCCGGTGGAGGTCCCTGGCTCGAGCGAAGGGTTAGGCCGCAGGTTCGGTACCCGGAGCGACGGCGAGGCCGAGTTTGCCGGTACTCCGGCGGCTCTCAATCTCAAGCACTATCTCCTCTGGCCTTCGGTGGGTGGTTACCACTCTGTTCTCCGATGGAAGCGGATGTTTGGCGAATGCGTCGTGCATGGAAATCACCATGTCTTCAGTACCGGAGGATCGGTTCCGAAGGCGTGTGAGTGCCTCCGACAGTTCAACGTCGAGAGCTACACACTCGAAGGAAACCCCACGCTGATGTAGTACCTCCCCGATCAGCGGCAGGTACCAAGAGCCGAAGACGCCATCAAGGACGACCTGAAAGTCATCTTGCGCGAAGGACGCCGCGGAAGTGACAGCTGCTCGGATGACTGCAGTGTTCTGGTCGTGCGATCCTTCGCGATACGGTGACACCGGGTTGCAGACGTACGAGTAGAAGTCATCCGAGATGATGTGTACGCCGCGAGCCTGGCGTTTCGCCAGGAGCCTTCCGACAGTTGACTTGCCAGAGCAAGGTGGACCAGTGAGAAGAAGGATGGAGTTCAACGACGGGTGTCTCCTGCGGCCTAACGTTTGAGCTGAGGGGCCGGAGCCGGCGTGGTGCTTGGCCCGCGAGGCGGACGATAGACCAGAGCGCCTCGCGGGCCAAGTGCCATGCCGGTGGAGGTCCCTGGCTCGAGCGAAGGGTTAGCCCGCACTGCGCCCGAGCACCCAGCCCAGCGAGAAGACATAGCGACTGCCACCGACCACCTGAGTGACGCTGTGCTCGCAGGCGTCTGGGCGGAACAGCTTGATGCGCTTGGTGGCGAAGATGGGCGTTGCGCAGACGAACTCGCCGCCCGACTTGGGCGACTTGAGGACGACATTGAGCCGGTAGTGCCTGCCGGATTGAACTGGATCGGTGTGCGGCGGAATGGCAGAGCCTTCCGGGTACCGAATGAGATAGCTATCGAAGGGCAGAGGCCACTTCGCCGTGGCCAGGAGCATCTTGTCGTAGCCAGTGCCTTGGCGGCCGCGCTGCCACCGAAAGGCAAGCGTCGCATAGCTTCGGAGTGACTCTCGGATGCTCATGGAGCGGCGGTGCTTGTGCGCCCAGTGTTGCTTCGGGTGCGGGCTAACGTTTGAGCTGAGGGGCCGGAGCCGGCGTGGTGCTTGGCCCGCGAGGCGGACGATAGACCAGAGCGCCTCGCGGGCCAAGTGCCATGCCGGTGGAGGTCCCTGGCTCGAGCGAAGGGTTAGCCGGCTTTGCGCAGCCAGCCCGCCTCGCTACTGCTTGGCAGGTTGAGCGGCCGGCTGCACCCGAGGTGCGCCCCTGTCCACGACCAAGCTGTTGAGCAGCTTGGCCTGCGTATCGCCAACGTTGCGGAAGCCGTGGACCGTTCCACGCAGGTTGCTATAGGTCTCACCGGCGGCAACGCGCCTGGGCGGCTGACCCTCCACCAGGAGCTCAACGGTCCCCTCGACGACTGAGCCAACGCAGTCGCCTGGATGGGTGTGCATGGGAACGGCGCCGGCAGGCTGGATGGAGACGGACAGGAGGACCATTTCCTTCTTGTCGTCTCCAGTCACCGGCGCAGCCATGATCGGCTTGGAGGCAAACGGCGGGGCTGTTGGTGCCGAAGCTTGCTGAGCCTGGGCCGAAGAAGCCGCCAGTGCGGCTAGAGCGAGAACGGGAACAAGACTTCTACGAAGTGCGCGCATCTGCTTCTCCTGTGACTGTTGGACAAGCCAACTTTGGTCCGCCCAAGCAGGTAGAGCATTGATGGCAATCAGCGCAGGGGCCTACGAGCCGGCTAACGTTTGAGCTGAGGGGCCGGAGCCGGGAAGGCGCTTGGCCCGCGCAACGGATGATGACACTGGCCGGTGCGCGGGCCAAGCGACTTGCCGGTGGAGGTCCCTGGCTCGAGCGAAGGGTTAGGCCTCACGCGCGCGCGGCAGCTCACGCTGTACTGGGGAAATGAGCTGAGCGCCGGCTCAGCTAGACAAGTACGTCTCGGATGGACGGATCCTTGTTGAACTGTGCCTTGGCGAACGGGCAAAGCGGGACGACTTTAGTACCTGTCTCGCGCGCCCATTGAACAAGCGCGCCGAGCAACTGCCGACCAACACCCTGTCCACTCATGGAGGCATCCACATCGGTGTGATCAACGATGATCATCGTTGCGTTGGTGCGGCTATAGGTCATCTCCGCGAGGCGTCGCCCATCCTTCTCTACGAAGAACGCTCCCTTTGGGTCGATCTCCTGATGTTGGATTGGGTGTTCCATGGCTTCGAAGCTAGCAGAGCGGGGTTGTGAGGCCTAACGTTTGAGCTGAGGGGCCGGAGCCGGCGTGGTGCTTGGCCCGCGAGGCGGACGATAAGCTAGAGCGCCTCGCGGGCCAAGTGCCATGCCGGTGGAGGTCCCTGGCTCGAGCGAAGGGTTAGGCGTCACTGCAGTGCTTTGCTCATGACGACGCTACGGTAGACCTTGCCGGACCACTGCACAGAACCGACTGGGCCGAAGCCGAGCCGAGAGTAGAACTGAACCAAGTGCCTGGCTGGTTCGGCTGTGTCGAGCGCCAACTCGCGAAATCCATTCTCGCGTGCCCAGGCTTCGCACGTACTGACCAAGGCCTGACCTATGCCGCGGCCCTGGAGTTGCGGCTCGACTCCGAACTGCCGCAGCGTGGCTACATCCGGCCTGGCGAAGTACTCGCACTCGCTGGATTGCTCGGGCGGCTTGGCAAGCACCGTTCCGGCGAGTTGGCCGTGCCACTCAGCTACAAAGCAGCAGCCGCCTGCGAGGCGACGGAGTGTTGTATCGGTTGCCTGGTTCACGGCGGTGTAGTTCAAGCCCATAGCGCCCAGTTGCGCATAGGCCCGATGTAGGAGATACGTGAGCTCTTCGAGCGAATCAGCGGGTGTGAGCTGACGGATGAAGAGCATGCGCAGGTGGCTTGGTGACGCCTAACGTTTGAGCTGAGGGGCCGGAAGCGGCATGGTGCTTGGCCCGCGAAGCGGATGATGACAGCGAGCGCTTCGCGGGCCAAGTGCCATGCCGGTGGAGGTCCCTGGCTCGAGCGAAGGGTTAGGGCGCACTGGTTGTTGGTAGGGCTTGACGATGCCTAGATGGCTTGGCTGTAGCGGCTTGGCGGGCAACTACCCTTGCACCAGCCGATATGCCAGATAGACCAACAGCGCGACGACGACCCAACCCCAGAAAGCTGAACTCGAGCTTGGCACCTCTCCCGGCGAGAGACCGTCATCGCGTGTGATGGACTCGGTTCGCTCCGGCGTTGGGGCTCTCGGGGTTGTGGCCGTTTGGCTTGGCTGCGGCTTGGCAATCTGTGCGAGCCTCGCTCGGCTTGCAAGCAAGAGCTTGATGGCCTCAAGAGGCTGGCGTTGCTCGAACGCGGCCAGAACTTCTGGTGGCAGAGGCGCAGTTGGTTTGGCCATATGCGTTCGTCCCTTGAATGCTCAATGGTTCGCTTGTGCGCCCTAACGTTTGAGCTGAGGGGCCGGAGCCGGAATGGCGCTTGGCCCGCGAGGCGGATGATGACCTAGGACGCTTCGCGGGCCAAGTGCCAGGCCGGTGGAGGTCCCTGCTCGAGCGAAGGGTTAGCCAGCACTCCCCTCGGCGGACAGCGTTGACACCCAGTCGATGCTAGCCAACAGAAGAGACGCTCGAGCATTGGTGGCTGAAGAGCCAGTGGGACGAATGTGACTCAGCGCTTCCTGATTGCCTCGACCGCGATTGCCGAGCACGGACCCGAGCTGCCGCCGCATTGCGGCCCAACTGACTGGTGAAGCTGGTGAAGTTCGAGCGCCAGAGACTCGCCGCCGCGAAGCGCTGCCCAAGTGCGATTGGTCAGGTGCGCTCGCGGTGGAGCTTGAGCAATGCCGCTCAGCCTGTGTCGAGTGACAGCGAGCCTTGGCCTTAGCGGCATTCGGTCTTTGGCGGCTACTGCCGCCTCAAAGGCGACGGCGAGCACCTCAAGTGCCGCGCGTGCTGGCTAACGTTTGAGCTGAGGGGCCGGAGCCGGGATGGCGCTTGGCCCGCGAAGCGGATGATGACAGTGAGCGCTTCGCGGGCCAAGTGCCATGCCGGTGGAGGTCCCTGGCTCGAGCGAAGGGTTAGGCGTCAGTGTGCCTGCGCCAAAGGGCTCCAAGTACCAGACCGACAAGAGCAGCGTCAATGGCAACAATGACCACGAGGTCGGCACGAAAAGCCGCGCGCGAAGAGATTGCCAT
>CALRRO020000038.1:0-7330 GCA_943370595.1 Chitinophaga pinensis | reverse complement strand
CGATGAAGCGAATGGGGTACGAACCCTTGGGCGACTACCTACGGGAAAGTCTGGTCCCCCTACCCGGCTAGGGATTGCCGGCTGTTTCGGGGTCTTTGCAGTCAGCATTCGGTGCTGGTGAGGCCTAACGTTTGAGCTGAGGGGCCGGAACCGGGAAGGCGCTTGGCCCGCGCGACGGATGATGACACTGGCCGGTGCGCGGGCCAAGCGGCTTGCCGGTGGAGGTCCCTGGCTCGAGCGAAGGGTTAGGCATCACTGCTCCGCGCATGAAGGCTTGGTCCCGTAACGCCATAGGTAGGGTAGGCCGAGGCCGCCTACCGACATGCACCGTGAGAACTGACCTCCAACTGCAACTGACTCGTACTCTTGGCGACTGGCGAGCACCTCGACGGGCCCACTTGTGCGACCGTCGACCAGTTGCACTATGAATGACTTTCCCTTCCCCTGGCTGATCCACTTGTTCGCGACCGGTCCGGTGAAGAGCACGACCTCACCAGAGGAAGTTGCGGCATTCACAAGGAAGACATACGGCGCTCCCAGAAGCAAGAAGCTTCCGCACGCAGATACCAGCAGGAAGAGCATTCCCAAGCGCCTGTTGTAGAACTGGTCTAGGAGCCGTTCGCGAAAGCTGTACAGAAGCCAAGGGACGACGACTAGTTCAATGGCGCCGAGCACCTTGAACGCGAACAGCCAGCCGTCGTTGAAGAGCATCTCCACTAGGATCATGCTGGCGATGGAACCAGAGATCAGTGCAACAAGGATAAGAACAGCGAGCAAGGCGGTTTTCGGTGATGCCTAACGTTTGAGCTGAGAGGGCGAGCGCCGGGATGGTGCTTGGCCCGCGAGGCGGATGCTAAGCCTGGGAGCCTCGCGGGCCAAGTGCCATGCCGGTGCGAGTCCGCTCGAGCGAAGGGTTAGGCGGCAACTTGAGCCCGTGCTGTGGCTGCTAGCCGCCTTGAAGCTGCAGCGAGCAGCAACCTGGAGTACAGCCTATGAAAGCCGAGCAGGGCGTGGAACGCGAGGCCGAACTTGCCGTTGTGGCGCATGGGCACGACCGCGGAGCCAAAGAGCAATGTAGTTGTTGGTGATGAGGTTGGCTCGGTGACGACGCAGAGCCAAAGTCTGGTTTGCCCGGCATCCAGCAGGATCTCCTGGTCCGACCTGTGCTCTACCTTCCAAGCGGCAAAGCGATCTGACTGACCGAGAGCGACTTGCCTGGCCTGTAGATCGGTGGATCCGATCTTCAGCAGGGAGGACAGGATCCACCGCTCGAGCTTGAACAGTGGCGTTGTGTAGAACGCCTCAACGAGAACAGGCAGAGCAAAGTTGCCCGGGACTGCGACCGTATAGCAATCCGTGTAGGCGCCACGTCGGGCGTATGCACCCAGGAACGAGGCCTCGGGAACTACCGTGGGGCGTGGCATGGGTTGGACTTTGCCGTCTAACGTTTGAGCTGAGGGGCCGGAACCGGGAAGGCGCTTGGCCCGCGCGACGGATGATGACACTGGCTGGCGCGCGGGCCAAGCGGCTTGCCGGTGGAGGTCCCTGGCTCGAGCGAAGGGTTAGGCCTCGCTGCGCGTTTGAAGGGCCGGCTACTCGAGCTTGGATACCTTGGGTGGGATGTAGACGTACTTGTCTTGCTCTGAGGATCGCTTGTCGCGGCTGGGCCAATCGCAGCTGCAGCAGTCGCAAGCGCTGAACCCCTTCCAGCTCTTGAGTGGGTTGCAGTCGCCTGGCAAGTCGCAGTTGAGGTCGCACGGAAGGTCACAGCCGACGTCACATACGCCGCGCTGGCTGTGTAGGGCCGTCTGGTGAGACGCCCGATGGCGCCTGTGGACCACGCCACACAAGTAGGTTCGTCGACGAACTAGCCCAAGCCCTACAAAGACACCGTACCGGCGAACCGCCCTAAAGCCGAGCTGGGAGCAGCTTGATCGACCTGTGTGCGTTCTGTATGCGCAGCAGAAGCCCTTGTAGGGTGAAACGTAACGCTGATAAGCGCGAATCGATCCGAGTACGAACTGACGCATCCCTGCGAGGCCTAACGTTTGAGCTGAGGGGCCGGAACCGGCGTGGTGCTTGGCCCGCGAGGCGGACGATAAGCGAGAGCGCCTCGCGGGCCAAGTGCCATGCCGGTGGAGGTCCCTGGCTCGAGCGAAGGGTTAGGGCGCACTGCGCAGCGGGCGCAGGTAGTAGTTGTCGAACTCGCCTTGCTCCACTAGTTACAAGCCGTGGCGCTTGTAGAAGCGATTGGACTCGCTCTCTCGGAGCGCGCCAACCTTGACGGGCAGACGAAGTGACTCTGCTTGTGCGAACACTAGCTGTAGCACCCTGGCTCCAACCCCACGACCCTGATGCGCTGGCTTGATGTACAGGTGATCGAGCAGCAAGTACTGATTCTGTGGCTTGGCTGCGAGAAAGCCCACTTGATCTGCGCCGACCACGATGTGTTTCGTGTCCTCCGGTGAGAAGCCAACGCGGAAGCGCTCTCGGGCGTGCACTGGATCGAAGCGGCCAATGCGTTCGAGGCTCTCGCGCATGGCTTCAATGCGGACGGCAACGAGCGCTTCGAAGTCAGGCGCGCTTGCTGGTTCTAGAACGACGCTCTGTGGCTCCTGTGACACGGCCTAGCTACCTGTGCGCCCTAACGTTTGAGCTGAGGGGCCGGAGCCGGAATGGCGCTTGGCCCGCGAGGCGGATGATGACCTGAACCGCCTCACGGGCCAAGTGCCAGGCCGGTGGAGGTCCCGGCTCGAGCGAAGGGTTAGCCCGCATTCTCCTGCGAGGCTGCCCATTGGTACTTGATGTCTTCGAGTTGCCACGTGGGCTCGAAGCCGCGAGCAACGATGTGAAAGCCGTGACGCTCGTAGAAGGCCTGCGCAACCGTGTTGCGCGCGAACGTGTAGAGCCACAAGCCGCCACTGGACTGACCCTTGGCCCAGCTGAGCAACTGAGTGCCGATGCCCAGCCGATGAAAGCCTACGCGGACGTGGAGTTGTGCAACTGATTCGTGCGAGGCGGCGATGAAGCCGACCAACTGACCAGCGCACAGCGCGAGGCGAACTGTGTTCTTCGGAAGAATCTCGGTCTCGAAGTAGGCAACCTGCTCAGCGATGGGATGCGGGTCCGTGATTCCGACGCCGAACTCGAAGCTCTCGCGCCACATGCGAATGAGCGCTTCCTGGGTTTGGGGCGCGTACTCGACGAGCTCGGCAGGATGGTCCGGCATGCGGGCTAACGTTTGAGCTGAGGGGCCGGAGCCGGGAAGGCGCTTGGCCCGCGAGGCGAATGATGACAGTGAGCGCCTCGCGGGCCAAGTGGCTTGCCGGTGGAGGTCCCAGGCTCGAGCGAAGGGTTAGGCAGACCCTGCGGTGCCTGCGGATACGCGGATGGCTGGAGCGCGAGTGGCTGAGGCCTGGCACCTACTCACGCATAAACCACCAGACGCCGAGGATGACCAGGCCGAGAACGACCAGCACGAACCACCTTGGTAGTTCGAAATCGTCGCGTCTCTCCAGCGTCTCGAAGGCGAAGATGAGAGAGATGACATTGCCTAGAAGCGTGCCGACGTGGGAGCCAAGAACAAGGCCGAGCAGCGCGAACGTTGCGGACACCTTGAGCACGAAGCTCGGTACTCCGAAGACCAGTTGCGATGGACCTAACGTGTTCGAGTAGACACCGAGAAGCCATGCAAGCACGAGGCCAACGAGTACACCGACTACCGCACCGACGAAGGCGGATGCAATTCGATCAGCGATAGTGATGCGCGACATTGGTGCTTGGGCTGCCTAACGTTTGAGCTGTGGGGCCGGAACCGGGATGGTGCTTGGCCCGCGAGGCGCATGCTAAGCCTCAGCGCTTCGCGGGCCAAGTGCCATGCCGGTGGAGGTCCCTGGCTCGAGCGAAGGGTTAGGCCTCAGCCTGCGGTGTGCCGAGATGGAAGCGAACCGATGGCGTGACCACTATTGCAGCTTTGCCTGCAGGTCGAGGAGTTCTCGCCTCAACTCGCTGATCTCCGGTAGCGCCAAGACATCCGCAGACTGCTCGCTGGCGCTCAAGGCCAGTGCAATGTGCTGCTTGGCGGCTGGCACCTGTTTGGCCATGAGTGCTGCCTGTGCCGATGCCGCGTGAGCAACGGCAAGCGAGAAGGGATTGGATGCCCACTTGAGAGCCAAGTCCGCGCGCCACTTGGTGCCCGGATAGTCGCCGCTTCTCGCTTGGCTGGTGGCCATTCCGGCGAACAAGCCACTTATAAAGGAACGGATCGAGTCGAGCACGGGATCCTCTGAGGCCTAACGTTTGAGCTGAGGGGCCGGAGCCGGAATGGCGCTTGGCCCGCGAGGCGGATGATGACCTGAAGAGCCTCGCGGGCCAAGTGCCATGCCGGTGGAGGTCCCTGGCTCGAGCGAAGGGTTAGGCCTCGGCTCTGTGCATGAGGAACTTGACGATGCCGTTGGGGTAGCCGGCAATCTGAGCCAAGACGGCGTAACCGTGCTTGCGATAGAACTCCGGCGCCTGGTAGCTCAGTGTTGTGAGATAGAACGTACTGCAGCCCCGTGTTCTGGCGTGAGCCTCGAACTCCTGCAGCAACCGAGAGCCAACCCCCTGGGAGCGAGCTTCAGTGGCAACCCAGAGCTGCAGCAGTTCGCAGCACTGGCCCCAAGTTCTTCCGACCGCGCCACCAACGATTGTTCCCGCTTCGTCCGTTGCGAAGGCTGCCAACTGGCGCACTTCCGTGAGCGGGGCTGCGGCGTAGTTGTGTTGTTCGAGC
Organism: Chitinophaga pinensis; assembly: GCA_943370595.1. Lineage (GTDB taxonomy): Bacteria > Pseudomonadota > Gammaproteobacteria > Burkholderiales > Burkholderiaceae_C > Piscinibacter. The sequence goes on along the minus strand of CALRRO020000038.1, from coordinate 2,559 downwards.
CCGGTATCAACCGCGAGCAGCCTGTCTTCTGGCGGCGTATCCGTAGTGCTGAAAGTAAGCGCTGGAGGTTGCATCCGAGGCCTAACGTTTGAGCTGAGGGGCCGGAACCGGCATGGTGCTTGGCCCGCGAGACCGATGATAAGAACCACGGGCTCGCGGGCCAAGTGCCATGCCGGTGGAGGTCCCTGGCTCGAGCGAAGGGTTAGGCCGCACCGAGCAACCCTGTGTTCCGATAGCAGCAGTGGGTTCGCATGTTTACGGCCCTCGGGCCCCTTCGTTCTCAGCTGCTCTCGCCACTTGGTCCCTGATGTGTTCTTCGGGGACGGCGTAGTTGTTGACTGCTGTCTTGTACTTTGCCTGCAAGTCGGGATGCATCTTGTCCGGGAAGCTTGTTATCCAGAAACCAGCGATAGGTCCAATCACGGGAATGAGAGACACCAAAGTGACCGCAAGCTTGAACAGCACATGATCCTCACGCCGCCAAACCAGAACATCAACCCACAGGGCAGCGAGCGTGGACGTTCCGATGAGCAGCAGTACTGGAGTAGGTAGGTCGAGCAAGCACACCTCTCGCTTTGTGCGGCCTAACGTTTGAGCTGAGGGGCCGGAACCGGTGTGGTGCTTGGCCCGCTGGACGGATGATGTACCACTCCGGGAAGCGGGCGAAGTGCCATGCCGGTGGAGGTCCCTGGCTCGAGCGAAGGGTTAGGCCTCATGCGCGCGCGAGAACGAGCCACGCACTGACAAGCGCGCTCAGGCCGTGCACGGAGATCAGTAGCCACTGAAAGTCGTCGCTCTCTTTCGGTACCGACCATGCTGAGTTGAAGGCCTGGCCGAACTGTTTGCGAACGTTCGCGAGCCGTTGACGCCTGACTTCGATGGAGCGACCGAGGCGACGGATGACCAGTACACAAGTTGCCGAGATTCCAACCGCGAGCACTAGCAGCAGCCATATTTGCCAAGCCGCAAGGGGCTGCTTTAGTAGCAGATAGGTGATGAGGACGAGGGTGGCCTGCGCTGTGACGGCGTAGTTCGTGATCGTCCACTGCTGTTGCTTGAAGAACGCTAGGTCAGCAACCGTCACCTGGTAGAGCAAGCGCAGTTCCTCTCGGTCATGCGGCTGCAGATCCGGCGAAGGTGCGCTCTCGGTGCTCATGAGGCCTAACGTTTGAGCTGAGGGGCCGGAACCGGGATGGTGCTTGGCCCGCGAAGCGGATGATGACAGCGAGCGCTTCGCGGGCCAAGTGCCATGCCGGTGGAGGTCCCTGGCTCGAGCGAAGGGTTAGGCGTCATGCGCGAGCAGCTGGTACACGGCCCATGCAGAGACCGTAAGGTCAAGTACCAGACCAAGCACCCGGAGGTCGGTGTTCTTGGGAACGCCTTCGTGGCTGTACCGGTCGATAGTGGTGACCTTCCCACGGGTAAACGACCAGACTTCGTAGCTGCAGAAGAGCAGGAAGAGTGTGAAGACGAAGTAGTTGCCCCACGCATCGCGAGTTGCGTGAGTCACGGTGTTCGCGACCAGGCCGTAGAAGGTGAATGCCAATGCGCAGATGGCATAGGTGCTACCGAACTGACGTGCTCTCTTGCTTCGGCCCATAGAAGCGAGAGTCAGCGAGCTCTCGTACCAGGCTGGGTCCCAATCGCAGATGTACGGCGTTCCACACTTCTTGCACGACTCAGCCAGTTCGCGTGTTTCAAACTGGCAGTTCTCGCAAACCAGATAGTTCATGACGCCTAACGTTTGAGCTGAGGGGCCGGAGCCGGCATGGTGCTTGGCCCGCGAGGCGGATGCTAAGCCTGGGCGCCTCGCGGGCCAAGTGCCATGCCGGCGGAGGTCCCTGGCTCGAGCGAAGGGTTAGGTTGCACTGCTCGCTTTCGCCTCCCGCTCGGCGGAGGGCCGCTTGAGCGACCGAGTGGCAAGCGTGAGGCCAACGACAAGCAAGGCGGTGGAGAGGATCGGCAGCCAATGTAGTGAGGCGAGCAACCAGGGCAACGCTTGCGACTTCGGCGAAAGCCAAGCGATGTGACCCACAAACGAGCACAGAAGCCCGAGAACCAAGAGGTACTTGCCTGGTAGAGCGGCGGGAAGCCGAGACCTTGCTCGCAGGGTTTTGAGCACAAGCCAAGAGAGAAGTGCTGGAACTACGTACGCGGCTGCCAGCATGAAGATCGCGCCAGCTGCAGGTGGCTTCGCCACGCTGCCGACGATGGAACCAAGCAGCCCAGTAAGAACAACGGGGATGAGGAACCCGTAGGAACCAAGGAGCCGGAAGAACAACTCCGTGAGAGCGAGAAAGCAGAGCGCCACGCTGTGCAACCTAACGTTTGAGCTGAGGGGCCGGAGCCGGGAAGGCGCTTGGCCCGCGCGACGGATGATTACACTGGCTGGCGCGCGGGCCAAGCGCCTTGCCGGTGGAGGTCCCTGGCTCGAGCGAAGGGTTAGGCGTCAGTGTGCCTGCGCCAAAGGGCTCCAAGTACCAGACCGACAAGAGCAGCGTCAATGGCAACAATGACCACGAGGTCGGCACGAAAAGCCGCGCGCGAAGAGATTGCCAT
>CALRRO020000037.1:0-7714 GCA_943370595.1 Chitinophaga pinensis | reverse complement strand
TGCCAAGCCGCCTCGGAATCGCTGGTTCAGTTCGTTCTGGCGCGTTGGGCGTCGCGCCATTGCATCGGGGCGCTTGGTCTTGGTCCGCGCCGCTGGCTCGCGCTTCGCGTGACTCAAGGTGCCACGTCAGCAGGCTCTCCGTGCCATGCACAACGCTTCTGGTCTCTCGTCCCAGGCGCCATGCCTAACTGGTCACTCGAGCGGGACCTCCACCGGCATGGCACTTGGCCCGCGCACCGTTGTGGTTCATCATCCGTCGCGCGGGCCAAGCGCCATACCGGCGTCGGCCCCTCAGCTCAAACGTTAGGCGTCTCCATGGACACACTGGAGTTCAGCTCCGACCCATCGCTCAAGGCCATCTTTCACTCGCGACGGTACGACGAGTCTGGTTGGTTGGACTCGTTCGTTGTCGAAGTAGAGGCCGCCGACTTCCACGCGAGCACAAGAGTCGAGAACCCAGGTTACGGTCATCCACCATCCAAACTCTTTGAAGAGCTTGCTCTCAACTGGAAGGGTTGGACCGGAACTAAAGTCTGGGTTGCCATGGAGGGCGAACTCGAACTGAAAGCGAGCTGCGACTCGGTCGGTCACGTAACGGTAACTGTGAGCATCCCCGCCCACGCCAGTGCACGAGCGTGGTCCTCGCAGGCCAACGTACCAATCGAGGCAGGTCAACTTGAACGGGTTGCAAGCGAAGCGAAGCAATTCTTCGAGCGCCGAGACGCCTAACCCTTCGCTCGAGCCAGGGACCTCCACCGGCATGGCACTTGGCCCGCGAGGCGCTCGCTGTCATCATTCGCCTCGCGGGCCAAGCACCACGCCGGCTCCGGCCCCTCAGCTCAAACGTTAGCCCGCACAAATGCCCCGGTTCCGTCCGCAAGAGCTCGAGCTCTATGTTGAGTCCCACGCGGGCGCAGCTGGCACAAAGGCATACCTCACACAGCGTCGCCACAACCGCCTCCGCGAAATGTGGTGCGCCGGGCGCTTCAGTCGCGGTTACGAGCGCCATCTCGGTGAGTGCTCTGTCGACATCGAAGACACGGACGAACAGCGCGAGTACGACTTCCACCTCGTTATTGGCTCGTCGCGCTTGCCCTACCAAGTCACCGAGGTCCTCGATTCAGGGCGACGCCGCGGCCAGGACTATCGCGACTACACCGAAGACGAAGTAGCTGATCGCCTCAACCTCGTCCCCAAGGGCAACAGCACGTACGCCGCCACGCGAGTACGCGAAGAGCTGCAGTCCAAGATCGACAAGCGGTACGCGGGGGCCAATTCACTACACATACTTCTCTACCTCAATCTCAATGCGTCGTCCGTGCCCTGGGCATCACTTGCCGAACCTGCCGCAGCGGAGGCACAGACCTTTGCGTCTGTCTGGCTCGTCACTCAACACCTCTTCTGTTGCTTGCATGGCGGCAAGCAATGGTCGGGCCTTGTCGGCTGGCGCGCCATTGACAGTGCGGGCTAACCCTTCGCTCGAGCAAGGACCTCCACCGGCCTGGCACTTGGCCCGCGAAGCTCTTCAGGTCATCATCCGCCTCGCGGGCCAAGCACCATGCCGGCTCCGGCCCCTCAGCTCAAACGTTAGGGCGCTTTATGGCACGACCGAGCAAGCCTGTCCTAAGCAGATCAATCCTGAGCTTGGCTTGCCTCACTGGCACTTCCGGAAGCAGTTCGGTGCCACGCTTTTAGTCCGCCGCCGCCGAGTCACCAGCACACAAGCGTCAAGTACGGTACATGCGCGCTCTCGTCATCGTGGTCCTGCCTCTGCTCGTGCAGGTCTATGCCTACATCGTTGTCTACATGGCAGCGAGCTCAGGTGGCTCCTTTATGGGCCTGTTTGCAATGCCCGTGGCGGCGGCGTCGGTGCTGGCCTTACTCGCCCACAGCATCTCCTCTGTTCGCCGAAGCACCAAGACTTTGGGCCCCGCTGCGATCTCGCTGGCAATTGCCTTGCTCCCGCCAGTCGGGTTGCTCATTCTTCGGGCACTAGAGTCCTAGCGACCAAAGCGCCCTAACCCTTCGCTCGAGCCAGGGACCTCCGCCGGCATGCCGCTTGGCCCGCGAAGCGCTGCTGGTCTATGCTGCGCTTCGCGGGCCAAGCGCCATCCCGGCTCCGGCCCCTCAGCTCAAACGTTAGGCCTCACACGTCACGAGGTTCGAGTGTCCCGTACGACCAACACCATCTTCTGGCTTCTTTTCGTCGCCATCGGCGGAACACTAGTTTGGGGATACACGGGGAACGTAGTGCCAGCCTGGGTTGTCGTCCTCCTCGCTATCGTCACAGGTGCATTCGGTCTCGTCGTGTTCACCAAGAACATGCGCGATGCCAAAGCCGCTTGGAGCGCAATGTCATCCACGCCAAAGACGCAACGCAAACCCGAAACTTCGGGCGTCTTCCCGCACGATGACTCGCTGCGCTAGCCGAACAACAATCCGAGTTCCAGCGAGATCTCTGCAAACAATGCGGCAACAAGCTGCCCTGGTCTGCATCTTCTGTCCTCGCAAGCATGCTCGCGTACTGAGCAGTGAGGCCTAACCCTTCACTCGAGCCAGGGACCTCCACCGGCAAGCCGCTTGGCCCGCGCACCGGCAAGTGTCATCATCCGCTGCGCGGGCCAAGCGCCTTCCCGGCTCCGGCCCCTCAGCTCAAACGTTAGGCGTCACAAACAACCGAATGCGCGGCACACGCGTTGCAGCAATCCTCGGCGGGCTACTCCTGCTCCAGTTTGTCGCGGGTGTTGCTTTCCGTGCGTTCGTCTATGCGGACATGTACATCGCACCGGACGCGCCATACGGGATCTCGGACCTCATTGAGTTCGCGCTCGGCTGCGCTCTGTTGGCAACAGCCGTAATGGCCATCCTGGTCGTAGTCGCTCTCGCCGCCAAAGGCCCACGGAGTAACCGAGTAGCAGCCGCGCTACTGTCCGCACTTCTACTTGTTCTGGGCGTTCTGCTCAATCCGGCACACACGGCGGCCGCCAAATGGAGTGCGCGGCACGATCTCAAGAGCACGAGGACGCAGCCAGGGCCTAGCTTGTCGGTGTCAGCTGTCTCCGTCGCGAGCGCAGATCGCGTTCATCGCCTTGCTCGTACTGCACGCAGTGACGCCTAACCCTTCGCTCGAGCCAGGGACCTCCACCGGCAAGCCGCTTGGCCCGCGAGGCGCTCACTGTCATCATTCGCCTCGCGGGCCAAGCGCCTTCCCGGCTCCGGCCCCTCAGCTCAAACGTTAGGCGTCATGAACCGAGCATCAGTCAGTGTTCAGCGAGCCCCTCGCGTTCTACTGGCGTGGCTTGCCGTTCCTGTGCTGCTGGCACTCTGTTTCCTTGCTTGGTCACTCTTGGAGTCGTGTGCCAACACCACCTTGACCGAAGTCGCCTCACCTCGGGGAGACCACAAGGCCGTCCTGTTTGAGCGCAGTTGTACTGGAACGATCGCTTGGGCTACCCACGTATCGGTATTGGGCGCAGGGAGTGAACTCCCGAACGAACGGGGAAACGCTCTTGTATCGTTCGAGCGTCACGGCTCGCTGCTCGAAAGGCAAGACAAGGCGCCGGAGGTTCAGGCTCGTTGGCTCGACGAAAGCACACTCGAACTGAGGTATCCGGAGGGCACGCCGCTTCAATGGAGTGTTCCAGCCGTTCAAGGTGTCAAGGTAGTGCACGCACCCGCGCGATGACGCCTAACCCTTCGCTCGAGGCGGACCTCCACCGGCATGGCACCTGGCCCGCGAAGCGCTCGCTGTCTATCATTCGCTTCGCGGGCCAGGCGCCATCCCGGTTCCGGCCCGCTCAGCTCAAACGTTAGGCCGCAGGAGAACACCGATGGACTCAACGTTCCGACCCATTCGCTCGGTGGGTGAGTACATCAAGGTCATCTCCACGATCTCCTACCAGTTGGGCCTTCCCTACGGCAACGTGTGGTATCGGGGTGTCTCCAACGGGCAGCACAAGCTGATTCCAGGAACCATGCGAGTGCCCGTTGGGGTTGATGAGGACTCAATGGTTGAAGACTTCTTAGTGAGTCTCCCTATCCACTCCGACAGACATTGGTCGGATCCATGGGAGATCTACAGCCTAATGCAACACCATGGGCTTCCGACGCGGCTACTCGACTGGAGCAAGTCGCCACTCGCTGCATTGTTCTTCGCACTGGACTTCGAGGAGACTAAGGTCTCTCCCGATCAGTCGCCAGCAATCTGGATCTTGAGCCCATACCAACTGAATAAGGCCATCCACGGCACCGAGCGTGTCTTCGTGCCTCGAACTGGCTACGGGCCGCCCGACCAAGCGACGCTCGTAGGCTCATACATTCCACAGAGCTTGCGGCCAACGTCAACCTTCGGCTCGAAGTTGCTGCCACCGCTTCCAATAGCGATAGAGCCCACCTTCTCCAACTCGCGTCTTGTGGCGCAGGCCGGCTGTTTCACCGTTCACGGTATGCGTCCAACACCTCTTGAGGAGATTCCATCGCTCAGGAAGCATATGCTCAAGCTAACTGTGGCTGCGTCGGAAACAGCCATGATGCGCGCCGACTTGGACCAGTTGGGCTTCCGCAGAGAGCTCATCTACCCGAACCTCGATCACCTTGCCGCCAGAATCAAGGACGAGCGCATTCCCATCAGGTAGCCCCCGCATCTGCGACTGCGGCCTAACCCTTCGCTCGAGCGCGGACCTCCACCGGCATGGCACTTGGCCCGCGAAGCGGTCCTGGTCATCATCCGCCTCGCGGGCCAAGCACCACGCCGGCTTCGGCCCCTCAGCTCAAACGTTAGGCCTCAGCACCAACAATTGCGGAACCCAACCAATGAATAGTCCGCTCCAGTTCAAGAACCTCCTTGGTGCCGTAGTCGTCGCCTGGACCATCACCTTTGTTGTGCTCTTCTTCGCGTTCGATCGATGGGACTATCGCGGTCAGTTCGGCGATATGTTCGGATCTCTCAATGTTCTGTTTAGTGGTTTCGCCTTCGCGGCTCTGTACTTCACCATTTCGTTGCAGCAGAGGCAACTCAGTAAGCAAGACGAACAGCTGGAACTACAGCGGGAGGAACTCAAGCTTCAGCGCCAAGAGATGGCTGCGTCGCGCACAGAACTAGCGAAGCAGGCAAGCGCGCAGCGAGCTCTGACTCGTGCAACGATCGCGCAGATTCGAGTAGCCGCAGTTCATGCGGCGGTCGAAGGCCACAAGCTCAAAGCAGAGTACGTCAACAGAAATCATGCACTGGAGAGCATCGACGCCGCTGCCGACGTGCTGCAGGAGCTAGCCGAGAAACTTGAAGCAGAGACAACTGAGGCCTAACCCTTCGCTCGAGCCAGGGACCTCCACCGGCATGGCACTTGGCCCGCGCACCGGCCAGTGTCATCATCCGCTGCGCGGGCCAAGCGCCATTCCGGCTCCGGCCCCTCAGCTCAAACGTTAGGCAGCGGCGGGTAGCACTGAGCCTCGCCATCGCCGCTCGCGGCCATGGGCCGCGAAGACACGGCTTCGAGTCGCGCTCATTGCCAAGCCGCTTCGGAGCTGTTGGTTCGGTTCGTTCTGGCGCTTCGGGATCTGCTCGATGGACTCGGGCGGTTTATCTTGGTCCGCGCCGTCCGCTGGCGCTTCGCGTGGATCAGGCTGCCACGCGAGCCAGGCTCCCCGTGCCATACGTAGCGCCTCTGGTCTTTCGTCCCAGGCGCCGTGCCTAACTGGTCACTCGAGCGGGACCTCCACCGGCATGGCACTTGGCCCGCGCGCCGTTGTGGTCCATCATCCGTCGCGCGGGCCAAGCGCCATACCGGCGTCGGCCCCTCAGCTCAAACGTTAAGCAGCACAGGAACACGCGTGCTTGCACCCAAGATTTCCGGCTTCGCCGTCACACCCATGGTCCTTGCGGATGCCGACGACTGGGTTGCTTATGCGGCGCTCCCTGAGTCAAACGAGTTCGTCAGCTCCGCCATTGGTTCTAGGGCAGACGCTGTTCCCTTGATCGAGCGCTCGCTTTCAGGTGACCCAAACTCACCTCTGCTGTTTGCCATCCGAGAACTGTTGTCCGGTCACCTCGTAGCGTCGGTAGGCTTTCACACAGTGTCCAGCCTGAACCGGACCGCCGAGATCACCTACACGGTACATCCAGAGCGTTGGGGTCAAGGTCTGGCGACTCGCGCTTGCGCTGCGGCGGTGCAATGGGCTTTCGCGCACAAGGGCTGGGTTCGAATCCAGGCAACCACACTGGAGCGTCATCACGCCTCGCAGCGGGTGCTAGCCAAGTGCGGCTTTCAGCTGGAGGGCAAGCTACGCAACTTCCGCATCGTCCGCGGGGTCCCGAGCGATTACCTCATGTTGTCGGTCATTCCGGGCGCCGCAACGAGTGCTGCCTAACCCTTCGCTGGAGTGGACCGCCACCGGCAAGCCGCTTGGCCCGCGCGCCAGCCAGTGTCATCATCCGTCGCGCGGGCCAAGCGCCTTCCCGGCGTCGGCCCCCTCAGCTCAAACGTTAGGCGGCATGAAGCTCACTTTTGATTCGATCGACTGGGCCATTGGTCTTGCGCTACTCGCTGGAGTCTGCCTGTTGTTGCTCCTGGGCATCGCGCTGCAACGCCCACGGCCTGTTTACTTGCTGGCATCGGTCGTCGTCTTTGCTCTAGGCATGCTTGTCGCAGCACTCATTGATCTGGCGCTTCAGTGGCCGGCATTGGAAGACTTCTTTCGTTCCGGCACGCACAGGCGAAAGGCCATGAGAACATTTCTTCCCTGGTCTCTCGGGCTTGTCATTGGCCTTGGTGCAGTAGCGATCTGGTTGCGCGTCCAACGAAACGCTCGACTCCGAAGGCTACAGGCCGAGGACCCGACTCTCCATGCTGCAACCGTTGCCATCGAGAAGCTGCGCGGCTGATTCTCATCGTTAGAATCGGAGTTCCCGTGCCGTGAAGCAAAGTGCGGCTGCCATCCGCATGCCGCCTAACCCCTCGCTCGAGCCAGGGACCTCCACCGGCATGGCACTTGGCCCGCGAGGCGCTCTGGTCTATCGTCCGCCTCGCGGGCCAAGCACCACGCCGGTTCCGGCCCCTCAGCTCAAACGTTAGGCCTCACAGGGGCATAGTGGAGCATCAATGCCTGAGCACCGCATCTTCTCCACCAAGTTCTCTAGCGTCTATCCGCTGTACGTCCCGAAGGCCGAGCGAAAAGGACGAACGAAGGCAGAAGTCGATCGAGTCGTCCTCTGGCTCACCGGCTACAGCGAGTCCCAGTTTCGTCAACAGCTGCAGCGCGAGACTGACTTCAGAACGTTCTTCGCCGAGGCACCTTCCTTCCACCCAAACAGTTCGCTGATCAAGGGCGTCGTCTGCGGCGTCCGCGTCGAGGAAGTCGAAGATCCGTTGATGCGGAAGATTCGCTACCTGGACAAGCTGGTTGATGAGCTTGCCAAGGGCAAGGCACTCGAAAAGGTTCTTCGCCAATGAGCGGTCGACAAGCCAGTACGTAGTGGCGCGAGGTGAGGCCTAACCTTTCGCTCGAGCCAGGGACCTCCACCGGCATGGCACTTGGCCCGCTTCCCGGAGTGGTACATCATCCGTCCAGCGGGCCAAGCACCATACCGGTTCCGGCCCCTCAGCTCAAACGTTAGGCGTCGCAGTCACCACTCCTCTTCCGCCAACAGGATCGCCATGCCCGTTATCACACCTGCGGATCAGCACGTCGAGGAGATAACCTACTTCGAGGGGAAGAA
>CALRRO020000036.1:0-8336 GCA_943370595.1 Chitinophaga pinensis | reverse complement strand
CGTTCAACGGGGCGAAGTGACGCCTAACCCTTCGCTCGAGCCAGGGACCTCCACCGGCAAGCCGCTTGGCCCGCGCGCCGGCCAGTGTCATCATCCGTCGCGCGGGCCAAGCGCCTTTCCGGTTCCGGCCCCTCAGCTCAAACGTTAGGGCGCTTTATGGCACGAACGAGCAAGCCTGTCCTAAGCAGCTCAATTCTGAGCTGGGCTTGACTCACTGGCACTTCCAGAAGCAGTTCGGTGCCACGCCTCTAGTCCGCCGCCGCCGAGTCACTAGCACACAAGCGTCAAGTACGGTACATGCGCGCTCTCGTCATCGTGGTCCTGCCTCTGCTCGTGCAGGTCTATGCCTACATCGTTGTCTACATGGCAGCGAGCTCAGGTGGCTCCTTTATGGGACTGTTTGCAATGCCCGTGGCGGCGGCGTCAGTGGTGGCCTTACTCGCCCACAGCATCTCCTCTGTTCGCCGAAGCACCAAGACTTTGGGCCCCGCTGCGATCTCGCTGGCAATTGCCTTGCTCCCGCCAGTCGGGTTGCTCGTTCTTCGGGCACTAGAGTCCTAGCGAACAAAGCGCCCTAACCCTTCGCTCGAGCCAGGGACCTCCACCGGCATGGCACTTGGCCCGCGAGGCGCTCTGGCCTATCGTCCGCCTCGCGGGCCAAGCACCATACCGGCTCCGGCCCCTCAGCTCAAACGTTAGGCCTCAGAGCCCACACATGCGCGTCTCACTAGAGCCCCCAAATCAGCCAGAGGTCATCGCGCTCATCGCAGACCTGGACGCGTACCAAGACACCTTGTATCCGGCCGAGGCTCGGTATTCCCTGGATCTGGCCTCCCTATCCCAACCCAATGTGCTGTTCGCCGTTGCTCGCAACGCCAATGGCACGGCCATCGGGTGTGGCGCAGTCGTGCTCAACAGCACCTACGGCGAGGTCAAGCGCATGTTCGTAAAGCCGGAGGCGCGGGGCCTCGGAACTGCCCGCCAGATCATCCAACACTTGGAGTCAACAGCCTTCGCAGGAGGTTGCCGGACGCTCATGCTGGAAACCGGGCCTTATCAGGCTGAAGCCCTGGCGTTCTACGCCAAGCAAGGCTACAAGCGCTGTGGCCCGTTCGGCGACTATCCAGAACATCCGCTGAGCGTGTTCATGTGCAGGCACCTTGCGTCCGAGCCAGCCAGCACCGGAGACTGAGGCCTAACCCTTCGCTCGAGCCAAGGACCTCCACCGGCATGGCACTTGGCCCGCGAAGCGGTTCAGGTCATCATCCACCTCGCGGGCCAAGCGCCATCCCGGCTCCGGCCCCTCAGCTCAAACGTTAGGTTTCACTGTGACGACCTCCGCACTCCATTCGTATGCCGGCCCGGCTCTTCCGCCCCGACTTAACTCGTTTCTTGATCTCCTCAAACGGCATGGCTGCCGTACCGTTGTTTCGGCCCCTCTAGCAAGACGATCCGGATCTACTTCGCTGCGAGAAACCTGGGCTACATAAACGGAACGGTCATAGCGCGTGGAGCAGTCATGGGCTACAGGTTCAACGACTCGGGAGCAGGGTCTGATTCTTGTCCTCCGGGGATGGAGCGCACGCTCGCGAAAGACTTCTGCTCTAATTTTCAATGCCTTCCCGACGACATCGAAGTTCGAGAAGGCGCCGGGAACAACGCTGGCAGACACTTTCTCCTGATTCGCAATGCCGAAGTGGCGCTGCGCGCCCTACAGGTCGACGCGGATCACCCATCTTCCGACGAACTCGTCGTCCTCGAGTCAGGACAGTGCTTTGTTGAAGGAAGACTCATCAATGTGGAGATGCAGAGGCGAGAGAGGAGCCCGGAAGCGCGCCAAGCGTGCTTAGCTGCACACGGCTTTACATGCTTTGCCTGCGGCACAAACATTAAGGCCCGCTATCGCGGCCTGCCGGTGGAGGTGATCCACGTCCATCATGAGGAGCCACTATCTCAGGCGCAGGGCGAGCGGGAGTTCGATCCAGTAGTTACCATGAAACCGCTCTGTCCGAACTGTCACTGTGTGGTCCATAGCAAGGTGCCACCCTACTCAGTCGAAGAAGTCCGCGGCATGTTGAGGGGGTGAAACCTAACCCTTCGCTCGAGCCAGGGACCTCCACCGGCCTGGCACTTGGCCCGCTTCCCGGAGTGGTACATCATCCGTCCAGCGGGCCAAGCACCATGCCGGCTCCGGCCCCTCAGCTCAAACGTTAGGCCGCAGAGAGTGACGCCGGATCTCACCAACATCGTTGACAAACCCTGGGGCCTGGCGCTTCTCGTAGTTGCGATCCTGGCACCCCGGATGCTGCTGAGAAGCAGAGAGCCTTCGGGGCTGGCTACTTTCGGCACAAAGAGGCTCTTCGCCGGCTACGCGGGCGCAATTCTGGTCGCACTGGCCGCAGTGCTTGCGTCAGAACCTATCGGTGTTCGTCACTGGGCCGAGGCCGTTCCGGTGCGGTCAGCGGTGGAACTCATGGCCGCCGCAGCAACTGCCAGGTTTCTCTTGGCCGCGAGCGTGGCTTGGCTCATCACTGCATACGTAGTCGCGCCACTAACTGCTTGGCTTGGCACGCACTCGCTGGCAAACGGTTTGCTCGTTCTTCTCGTGAGCTTGCCAGCCGCCATGGCTATAGGTGTCGGCACTTGGCTGGCATGGCCGGAGCCGTCGCGCTCCTTGAGCTTCAATCTCGCCAGCGCGGTGGTTCTCCTATCGAGCACCTGTATCGGCTTCTCCCTGGGCGCTCGGGTCCCACTCAATTTCACGCTCAGGCCAAGAACTGCGGCCTAACCCTTCGCTCGAGGCGGACCTCCACCGGCATGGCACTTGGGCCGCGAGGCTCTTCAGGCTTATGCTCCGCCTCGCGGCCCAAGCACCATGCCGGTTCCGGCCCGCTCAGCTCAAACGTTAGGCCGCATAGCACGATGTCCCGAGCACTCTCACGATCCGAAGTAGTGTCCGTTCTCATCGCATTTGCCAGCTGGGTATCCTTGGCCTGGCTTATAGGCTTCCTCGCCTTTCTGGCACCAAAGGTACTGCTTTGGGGCTTGCCCCTCGCGGCTGGTCTTTGGGTGGTGACCATCGCACTGGCCTGGGCAATCAAGTGCCCGAACTGCAGCGAGCGCCTGCACATCACCACAGACGTGAACGCCAGGCCCAGTTGGCCTCAGTTTCGCGAGCAGTTCTGGCCTCAGCGCGCACTAGCGACCGGTAGAGTCACGTGTCCACACTGCGGCGTCAATGTGCCCTCGTCTCCTGCCTTAGGAGAGCGCAGCAATAACCCCTAGGTCAAGCATTCGCTGCACCGCCCGAGCACCTCGATGCGGCCTAACCCTTCGCTCGAGCCAGGGACCTCCACCGGCATGGCATTTGGCCCGCGCGCCGTTGTGGTCCATCATCCGTCGCGCGGGCCAAGCGCCATGCCGGCTCCGGCCCCTCAGCTCAAACGTTAGGCCTCACAAGCCAACGATGAGCGCGCTCATCCTCAGCTAACCGCGCGATTGTGAAGATCGAGTTCCACTGCCCAAGTTGCGGATGCGCAGAGCCAAAGCAGGTCTGGGTAGTCGGTTTCGGCCAGCTCAAGCATCAGTGCAAAGTCTGCGGGACGGTGGCCGCCCACAAGTACAGGTCAGCTTCCGCCGCAGGCTTTGGGTTGCTGGGCGTTCTTGTGAGCTGGGCTGTTGGGCTTTCAGCGCGAGAAGCGCTGAGTCTCTCTGCAAACGCCACCAACCTCCTCTCCCTTGCCTTCTTCGCATTTCTCACAATTGCATGCTCTGGAAAGCTCATTGCGGTTTGCTCGCGGTGGGAGCCCTTATCGCCAAGCCAAGGTGGTTCCGGCCCCCCACCGCCACACGCTCCTTAGCCAGTGAGGCCTAACCCTTCGCTCGAGCCAGGGACCTCCACCGGCAAGCCGCTTGGCCCGCGCACCGGTCAGTGTCATCATCCGCTGCGCGGGCCAAGCGCCTTCCCGGTTACGGCCCCTCAGCTCAAACGTTAGCCGTCAGCATGAAGCACTTGTTCGCCCTCATGGCGTTCACCCTCTGCACTGCAGCCAGCGCTGCCGACGTCGCCACATGGGCTACGGCTGTGTCTAAGCAGGAGAGTACGGGGCGAGCCATCATCTTTCGCTTTGCGAAGGAGTTTCGCCAAGGCTTCCAGAGATCGCGGTTCCCAGCCCGAGTCATTCTTGTTTGGCGCTACAAGTCAGAGTCAGGCACGCCGTCCAAGCCGGAACACGAGGCGATGGATCAGATGGAAGACTTACTGAACCCTCATGTCGAGGGCTCAAGCATCTTGGCGCTCGTATCCACGGGGGAGAACCTGAGGGAGTGGATCTTCTATGCCACTTCAGAAGATCAGTTCATCGCCTCGCTAAACAATGCTCTTGCCGGCAAGCAGCGCTATCCGATCGAAGTGCACGCTGCCCCCGATCCTGAGTGGTCGTCGTACTCGCGCTTTCGCAACGAAGTTCGCGAGTGACCCTGACGGCTAACCCTTCGCTCGAGCTGGGACCTCCACCGGCCTGGCACTTGGCCCGCGAGGCGCTGCCGGTCTATGCTCCGCCTCGCGGGCCAAGCGCCATTCCGGCTCCGGCCCCTCAGCTCAAACGTTAGGCCTCGCAGAGCACCGGTCATTGACACTTGTAGCCCTTGAGCTACACTTGCGTCGTGCGAGTAGTCAAGACCGATGAGTACGCAGACTGGATCGATGCGCTCAAAGACCAAGCCGGTCGAGCACGTATCCTCGTGCGCGTCGAACGGCTGATTGGCGGCAATCCTGGGCAGCATCGCAATCTGACCGATGGCGTCACTGAACTGAAGATCGACTTCGGTCCTGGGTACAGGGTGTACTACTCGCAGCGCGGAACGAGGCTGTTGCTTCTGCTCGTGGGAGGCGACAAGTCGAGCCAGTCGAAGGACATCCAGTTGGCCATCAAGCTGTCCAAGAACTTCAAGGAGTAGTACGCCATGCCCCGCGCCGCAAGCAAGACCACCAAGACTCGCGCAACGCCCTACGATGTCGCGGAGCATCTGCGCACACCCGAAGAGATGGCCGCCTACCTCGACGCCTGGCTCGAGGAAGCTCCAGACGATGCAGCAGGAATCGCAAAGGCACTCGGAGACATCGCTCGCGCCAAAGGAATGAGCCAAGTTGCCAAGGATGCCGGCCTCAGCCGTGAGAGTCTCTACAGGGCCCTGAGCGCCGACGGAAATCCTAGCTTTGCCACCGTGCTAAAGGTTGCCCGCGCGCTTGGCGTCAAGTTGCACGCAGAGGCGGCATAGCTTTCGCAGCGAGGCCTAACCCTTCGCTGGAGCGGGACCTCCACCGGCATGGCACTTGGCCCGCGCAACGGCCAGTGTCATCATCCGCTGCGCGGGCCAAGCACCATCCCGGCGTCGGCCCCTCAGCTCAAACGTTAGGCCTCGCAGGCAACGCTCGATCGCTCCGCGTGGCAACATGAACGCCATGTTTACTTCTTCTTCGGAGTGACCGTGGGTTCTCGACCAATGCAAAAGTATGTGGGCTCGTGCCACTGTGGCGCGGTTCGCTTCGAGATTGAGACCGACTTCCCAGAGCTGACCATGTGCGACTGCTCCATCTGCAGGCGCAAGAACGCACTCATGGTCAAGGTGCCCGAGAGCAAGTTCTGCCTACTAGCCGGCCAGGCGTTCCTCACCGAGTACCAGTTCCACACCAAGACGGCGCGCCACTACTTCTGCAAGGCCTGCGGCATCTACCCTTTCCACCGCAAGCGCGTCACACCCGACAACCTTGGCATCAACGTACATTGCCTCGAAGGGTTCTCACCCGAGGGCATTCCTGTGCGCCAGGCAGTTGGCGCGGCAATGCCGTAGCAGCGCCGCGAGCGAGGCCTAACCCTTCGCTCGAGCCAGGGACCTCCACCGGCATGGCACTTGGCCCGCGAGGCTCTTCAGGTCATCATCCGCCTCGCGGGCCAAGCACCACGCCGGTTCCGGCCCCTCAGCTCAAACGTTAGGCGTCATGCGAACCCCGAAGACTCACGTCGGCTTTGCTGCATGGGACTGGATGTCCCATCACATGCACTATGGCCACGTACACTTCCCTGAGTATCGCCATGTTCGCTGCCCTTCTTGCACTGCCAGGGCAACTGTACGCGGCCCGAACCTGCTGCAGCAGTATGAACTTCGCTGCCCGAAGTGCTTGGCTCGCAAGAGTGGGCTTCATCAGAACCAACTTCCACCTCTTTACTACAGCATCAGCGTGGCAACACGCGAGCTCTGGGCGTGGAACCGTGAGCATCTTGCCGAGCTACTGGAGTACTTGCGCGCTCCCGGCTACAGTCGTCGCAACAAGCCGCTGATGCGCTACTTCGTGCGCCGAGAGTGGCTGCTCCATCGCAGGCAGTTCGCCAAGGCAATCGAGCATCGGCTGCGAGATGACGCCTAACCCTTCGCTCGAGCCAGGGACCTCCACCGGCATGGCACTTGGCCCGCGAGGCGCTCTGGTCTATCGTCCGCCTCGCGGGCCAAGCGCCATTCCGGCTCCGGCCCCTCAGCTCAAACGTTAGGCCTCGGAAAGAATGTCCCGTTCCAGCTCCACGTCGCCTTCACTCTTCGACCGAGTGTTCTCAGGTGCGCTTTGCGCTGGTGGTCTCGCCTTGATCTACGGCGCCTGGAGCTTCCTTCACTACAACCGTGTCCAGTACTTCGAGCAAGGCAGCATCTTCAAGTACCTGGCTGGCGTTGCCTTTGCTGTCGGGTTCGTACTGGGCATCAATCGCACAGCCGATCTGCTGTCCGATCTCGCTTTCCCATCTACCGGTCGCAGCGCGTCCATGTCTCGGGTGGTGCTTGTCTTGGTCGGCGCAGTGGCGTTGTGGCTAGCCCTTGAGTACCTCTAGTTTCGGCCAGCACAGGCGGGCACCACCAGCTCCATCCCAAGCGCATTGCTCTAGCCACGGTGGCACACCGAGGCCTAACCCTTCGCTCGAGCCAGGGACCTCCACCGGCAAGCCGCTTGGCCCGCGCGCCAGCCAGTGTCATCATCTGTCGCGCGGGCCAAGCGCCTTCCCGGTTCCGGCCCCTCAGCTCAAACGTTAGGCAGCGGCGGGTAGCTCTGCGGTACGCCACCGCCTCTCGCGGCCATGGGCCGCGCAGGCACGGCTTCGAGTAGCGCTCGCTGCCAAGCCGCTTCGGAACAGCTCATTCTGGCCCTTCGGACTCTGCACGCCGGCCCTCAGCCCTTCTCTATGGTCCGCGCCGTCTGGCTCGCGCGTCACGTGGATCAATCTGCTACGCCAGCCAGGCGTTCCGTGCCATGCGCGGCGCCTCTGGCCTTTCGTCCCAGGCTCCGTGCCTAACTGGTCACTCGAGCGGGACCTCCACCGGCATGGCGCTTGGCCCGCGAAGCGCTGCTGGTCTATGCTGCGCTTCGCGGGCCAAGCACCATCCCGGTTCCGGCCCCTCAGCTCAAACGTTAGGCATCACCGGAAGACCCAGCCAGCAACCCCACCGCCGAAGGATCACCACGCATGTTGACTGTCGGTTACGCAGTGCTCGGAGTGCTCGGCTTTCTTGCCACGCTGTTCGCACTTTGGGTTCTTCAGAACAGACGGAACTTCAAGGCAATGGTCGCGAGCGCCGAAACGGCGGTTCGCACCGTATACGTCGGAGCAAAGACTCTTCCAACACTGACTGCCCGGTACGTCTACAGCTTCCCGGCGTTTCAGCTGGGCTTTGCATCCAAAGCTGACTTCCTGAACGCGGCAGAGTCGGGTGCCAATGATCGATTTGTTCGCGAGATACAAGTTCTCTGCCAAAGCAAGGGAACTCAAGAGCGCCCCTTTGACGCCAAGTTGGCTGTGACCTTCGAGTACCCGGGTCGTGCTCAGGAGCGACTGGAAGCCTCCGCTCCATTTGTACATAAGAAGCAGTGATGCCTAACCCTTCGCTCGAGCCAGGGACCTCCACCGGCATGGCACTTGGCCCGCGAGGCGCGTGGTTCTTATCATCGGCCTCGCGGGCCAAGCGCCATTCCGGCTCCGGCCCCTCAGCTCAAACGTTAGCCCTCTGACATGCACCCAGCCGAGCTCAAGTTCGTTGAACTGGCCAAACGCTTTGCCACAGTCGGAGTGCAGGCTGCTAAGGCGTACAACCAGGAGCAGGCGAAGCTGAGACTCGACCTGGTACTCACTCAGGAACGCCTCTCTTCTGCCGAGGGAACGCGCGAGTCACAGCGTGTGCTGACTCAGCTGCGCCAACTGACCGAGGCGCACAAGCAGGCCTACCGAAAGGTGGTCGTGGCTGCAACGGCTGAACTCACGGCCGCTATCGCGGAGATGCCAACGGAAACGCAG
>CALRRO020000035.1:0-8776 GCA_943370595.1 Chitinophaga pinensis | reverse complement strand
TGGCGCTTGGCCCGCGAGGCGGATGATGACTTGAAGAGCCTCGCGGGCCAAGCGCCATGCCGGTGGAGGTCCCTGGCTCGAGCGAAGGGTTAGGCCTCACGTGCTGCCTAGACGGAGGGTTTGGCCGCCTGCTCAGAAGCGCTCGTTGCCAACAATGCCTACCTGGGCGCCGGCGAACTGCGCCGCCTGCATTGCCTGACCTACCGATTCGTACGGGGCCTTTGGTGAGGCAACAACGTGCAGCAGCAGCGTGCCTTTGGCAGGGCGTTTGCCTCGGAGCGCGTGCTTCAGGCCCTCCTTCAAAACCGGTGAGCCATCGAGCGTGTACGCGCCA
This sequence comes from Chitinophaga pinensis, assembly GCA_943370595.1. Taxonomy (GTDB): domain Bacteria; phylum Pseudomonadota; class Gammaproteobacteria; order Burkholderiales; family Burkholderiaceae_C; genus Piscinibacter. Next base: position 8,442 of record CALRRO020000035.1, on the reverse strand, counting down.
GCTTCAGAGACCTCCAACTTCACGGTGACAACACGCTCGGATTCAGAAGAGCATGCGGATGCGAGCAGCATGGCGATCGCTCCAGCGAGAGCGATCAAGCCGCTGCGGTGCTTGTTGATTGAAGGATGGCTGCTTTGCACGGTGGCAGGCTCTGGTGCGTTCTGTGAGGCCTAACGTTTGAGCTGAGGGGCCGGAACCGGAATGGTGCTTGGCCCGCGAAGCGGATGATGACAGCGAGCGCTTCGCGGGCCAAGTGCCATGCCGGTGGAGGTCCCTGGCTCGAGCGAAGGGTTAGGCGGCACCGTCGCGAGGCGCGATGTCGAAGTGAAGAACGTCTTCGCGAATGCCGAGCTTGGTGTACAGCGCGATAGCCGGATCGTCACCGTGATCGGCTTGGACGAAGATGACATAGATGCCTCGAGTGCTGGCCAGTCGCTTCAGTCGTTCGACCAACGCCGTTGCGACACCGCGCCGACGGTAGTCCGAGTCGACCGCGAGGTCATAGATGTAGAACTCCGAGCGTGCTTGCTCAAACTTGGGCAATACGTAGCCCGCCAGACCTCCGACGACCCGGTTGCCCACTTGAGCGACGATAGCCACGAACGTATCGCTGCTCAGCAACCGTTGCAGATAGCGATCTTCGGGTTGCTTCTGCGAGTACGTTGCCTCGTCTTCGAACGCGCGTCCGAAGAGATTCAGCATGTCTCGGGCAAGGGTGAGGTCGTCCGCCTTGAGTACGCGAACATCAACTGTCTCCGGCTTCACGGGAGTGTTCGCTGATGGTTGCATGTGCCGCCTAACGTTTGAGCTGAGGGGCCGGAACCGGAATGGTGCTTGGCCCGCGAGGCGGATGATGACCTGAACCGCCTCGCGGGCCAAGTGCCATGCCGGTGGAGGTCCCTGGCTCGAGCGAAGGGTTAGGCCGCAGCGGCGAGACGTGAGCCTGACTACCGAGGGCGTGCGGTTGGCTTGACTGAGAGCTCGCGCGAAAGCCCGATCAGGACGCCAAACCCTTGCAGTTGGATGCTCTCGCGGCCAATCGAGTCCGCGGCCGGTTCTTGCCAGACCTTCCGCTCGTATGTGCCGCTAAGGAGATAGTCCTGCAAGTCTGTCTCGTTGGTGGACAAGCGCGCTTGAATGGACTTGCCCGAAATAGTGCCGACAAGCTTGTGGCGCCAGCCATCTGGCCCACGAAGTTCGGCGCGGAACTGGTTCCCTCGGATCTCTACAGTTGCAGTGCCGGATTCGGTGTTCCACTTAGTCGTTCCTGACGAGGCTGTGACCCAAGACCATGCATCTGCCGCTGCCGACGCTTGTCCATTGCAGGCCAGCAGCGCGAGAAACGCTAGAAATCGACAGAGGTTCATGGATTCTGCGGCCTAACGTTTGAGCTGAGGGGCCGGAGCCGGAATGGCGCTTGGCCCGCGAAGCGCATGATGACAGCGAGCGCTTCGCGGGCCAAGTGCCATGCCGGTGGAGGTCCCTGGCTCGAGCGAAGGGTTAGGCCTCAGTCTGCGCTGTTGGCCGGCTCCGACGCCAAGTGCCTGAACATGAAGACGCTCAGCGGATGCTCTGGATAGTCGCCGAACGGGCCACACCGCTCGTAGCCTTGCTTGGCGTAGAACGCCAGGGCTTCAGCCTGGTAGGGACCAGTTTCGAGCTTGAGCGCACGGCAACCTCGTGCGAAGGCTGTTGACTCCAAGGTTTGGATGATCAGGCGGGCAGTTCCGAGCCCTCGTGCTTCGGGCCGTACGAACATGCGCTTGACCTCGCCGTAGGTGCTATTGAGCACGACTGCGCCGCAGCCAATGGCCGTGCCCTCGGTGTTGCGAGCAACGGCGAACAGCACGTTGGGTTGCGACAGAGAGGCCAGATCCAGGGCGTAACGAGCCTCGGCCGGATACAGCGTGTCTTGGTAGGCGTCTAGGTCTGCGATGAGCGCGATGACGTCTGGCTGATTCGGGGGCTCTAGTGAGACGCGCATGTGTGGGCTCTGAGGCCTAACGTTCGAGCTGAGGGGCCGGAGCCGGGATGGCGCTTGGCCCGCGAAGCGCAGCATAGACCAGCAGCGCTTCGCGGGCCAAGCGGCATGCCGGTGGAGGTCCCGCTCGAGTGACCAGTTAGGCACGGCGCCTGGGACGAAAGACCAGAGGCGCTACGCATGGCACGGAGGGCCTGGCTGGCATGGCACCTTGATCCACGCGAAGCGCCAGCGGACGGCGCGGACCAAGATAAGCCACCCGGCTCCACGGAGCAGAGCTCGAAGCGCCAGGGCGAACCGAACGAGTTGTTCCGAAGCGGCTTGGCAGCGAGCGCTTCTCGAAACCATGTCTTCGCGGCCCATGGCCGCGAGCGGCGATGGCGTGGCTCAGTGCTACTCGCCGCTGCCTAACGTTTGAGCTGAGGGGCCGGAACCGGAATGGCGCTTGGCCCGCGCCACGGATGATGACACTGGCCGGTGCGCGGGCCAAGTGCCATGCCGGTGGAGGTCCCTGGCTCGAGCGAAGGGTTAGGCGTCATCTCTCCGCTTGAGCCGGTGGTGAAAGTGTTCAGCGTAGGTGCCAGGCATGCGCGACGCTGAGGCAAGGGTGGGTACCTGGATCAGAACGAAGAGAGCGCCAAACAGCACGAAGCCAAGTGCCTCATGCTCAGTGAAGGGCTCGCCAGTGCTCCAAGAGACGCCAAAGCCGATGGCGAGGAACGCATAAACCGCAACTACGAGTGCGACTGCATATGCCAACTTCAGGCCGAACGGGCACCAGCGATGAAGCATCCGCCACTCGGACGGCGAGAGGTTCAGGTTCCCGGTTGCAGCCTCCTCGCCCCTTCCTCGTGCCCGCAATAGCTCAGCGGCTAGTGTGAACGTGACCCAAGAGATGCCGAACTCGACGAGCATGCTTGGGAATAGCGCCGCTGAAACAGTCATTGGGTCGATGGACCCGCGTGCCACCAACACGGCGGCGACCAGACACGCGATTGAACAGGCAATTGCAGTGAGTTCGACAACTCGGATGAGTCCCTTGCGGGTGCTGAACATGACGCCTAACGTTTGAGCTGAGGGGCCGGAGCCGGAATGGCACTTGGCCCGCGAGGCGGACGATAGACCAGAGCGCCTCGCGGGCCCAGTGCCATGCCGGTGGAGGTCCCTGGCTCGAGCGAAGGGTTAGGCGTTGCCGTTTGGCGGCTCAATGGACTCGCGGTCGTAGTACTCGAGCCCAGCTTCAGCTCTGAACAGCTTTCGCACGCCGGAAGTAGGCGATGTGTTCGCGAAAACTCCAATCTTCTGAGAGTCCGGATACTCGCAGATCTCAGTTGCGGACATGCTCGAGAGCGATAGGTAGCGCATGGGCGTCTTGCCTGTATTGATAATCTGGTGCGCAACCTCTGCGCCGCCGGTGGGGCATGCAACAACGTCATTGCGCCGAAGCTTGAACCTCTGACCACCAAAGCGCAGTTCGCCTTCGCCTTCGAGAATGAGGAACATCTCCTCTTCCTCTCGATGCGAGTGGAACGGACACTGGGCCTTCCCCGGAGGAAGTTCTGTCAAGTTGTAGCCAAGCTTGCGTGCACCGATGCTGCCACTGAACAGTGCTCGCCTGGACGTGAAGAACCCGTTCTCTTCGATATCGTCAAACTGAACTTCGTCGAGGTTCACGAAGGGCTTGGTCATGATGACTCCACGCGATGTGTTGGGTGCGGCGAGCGAGCTGCTCCCGCGGGTTCTGCGACGCCTAACGTTCGAGCTGAGGGGCCGACGCCGGAATGGCGCTTGGCCCGCGAGGCGCAGCATAGGCCATGAGCGCTTCGCGGGCCAAGTGCCATGCCGGTGGAGGTCCCGCTCCAGCGAAGGGTTAGGCCGCACTGCCGACAAGCAGTGTTGCGAGTTTGAGCGTTGTGCCCCAGTTGCGGGTGGTGATGCTCCGGCCGGCTTTGCTCAGGATTGCCTCCCCAGCTTTGCTTTCCAGCAGCCCGCCGGCGCAGTGGAGATAGGCCGCGTGTTCTGTGACGGCCAGGTGCTCGCCTGGTTGCAGCAGAGACTCCAGCGTGGCGAGTTCTTGGAGTTTGGATTGATCCATCGCGAAAGCTACGAGGAAGCGAGAGTTCTCCGACTCAGGAGGCGCAATCGGGTTGGTGGCCACGATCGCGGCGAACTCGGCCACGGACTTGACGATGACCGGCGTGACCACACCGAACCGAGCTTGTACCGAGGAGGCGATGGCCGTGGCTAGCTTGGCCGGACTGCGGGTGGCAGTCGAGAACACGGCGTTGCCGCTGTTCAGGAGGGTTTGCACCTCGGTGTACCCAAGCTCCTCGAGCGCGGAGCGGAACTCGGCCATGGGCACCTTGTTGCCCTTGCCAACATTCACGCCACGGAGGAGAACTACAAAGCGACCCAACTGTGCGGCCTAACGTTTGAGCTGAGGGGCCGGAACCGGCATGGTGCTTGGCCCGCGAGGTGGATGATGAACTGAACCGCCTCGCGGGCCAAGTGCCATGCCGGTGGAGGTCCCTGGCTCGAGCGAAGGGTTAGGCCGCATTCGCTGCCATGGCCACAAACTCTCCGGCGAAGCGCCCGGCCACTGCCCCAGCGGCCAAGAGCTCTGAGGTTACCGAGAACCTAGCTACTCCCTTGCGCTCGAGCATGCGTAGCTGCTTTTCCCAAGACTGCGGCTCCTGGAGGGAGGACGTGGCCGTGAATTCGCCGAAGATGGGAGCGAGGTACTCCATGGAGTTCCGCTGTATGACCAGCCTAGACGGGACCCCTTGCTTCGCGAGGCGGACGTGAAGCAACGACCAGGCGGCAAGAATTGCTAGAGCAGACGCGCTGCCGCCAAAGACCGTATCGCGGTGGTTAATGTTTGGTGCGAGAGGCGCGCTTAGAACGACAGATTCGACCGAAACGGCCAAAGCAGTGACCTGCATGGCGTTGGACAGAGGGATGTGATCGTGGAGGTACTGCTGCAGTTCGATGGGCGACATGGCGCTCCCGTATGCGGCCTAACGTTTGAGCTGAGGGGCCGGAGCCGGGAAGGCGCTTGGCCCGCGAGGCGAATGATGACAGTGAGCGCCTCGCGGGCCAAGCGGCTTGCCGGTGGAGGTCCCTGGCTCGAGCGAAGGGTTAGCCGTCGCGGCGGCTGCTGGAGACCCGCCGGGGCGGAAAGAACCACCAGGCCAGGAGCACCAAGACCGCAAACGATGTGTACGCTGCAGTGAACACCCAGAACGGCGCTTCGAAGTAGATGAGTCTCTGGAGCCAGTGCTCGAGGAAGCTAGTCTTGTAGCCCCCTGCTCCAGCCTCGACGCGGAGCCAGGATTCGAGGGTTGTTAGTGGGCAGTACTGGCCCAACCAAGCCTGGAGTGCGACGACGGCGATTGCTGCCAGATGCGCAACCCGGAACCACAGGTTGTTGACCCAGCGCCACTGCAATCAGTTGCCTCCCACAACAACGACAAGGCCGCCCACCACAAAGAGTACGACTCCAAAGTGGACGACGAGCACTGCATCAGCCAAAAGCTGGAAGGGCACTACGGTTGTTGCTGGTGACGGCTAACGTTTGAGCTGAGGGGCCGGAATCGGCATGGTGCTTGGCCCGCGAGGCGGATGATGACCTGAACCGCCTCGCGGGCCAAGTGCCATGCTGGTGGAGGTCCCTGGCTCGAGCGAAGGGTTAGGCGTCTTCGCGCAACTCAAGCGACGAATAGGTCTTTGGCACCAGGGATCGACTCGCCAAACGTGTTGTTGAATGCAGGTAGCCCAAGGTTCCGATCTTGGAGGAAAGTCAGTCTTCCTGCCTTGAACTCTTCGCACGTGTACAGGACGCTCGCTGCGTTTGTCATGGCCAGGAACAGAGCCTGAACGGAATCAACGCCCATGGCCTTGCGAGTTCCCTCGCACGTAGAGCCATCGATCCGGTAGTGACAGACGAAATCACTCGAGCCCGTCGCGCGTACTGGACAGGAGAAAGAGACGACAACGCTCTTCGCGTTGCCACCTGACTCACTAGCTAGCGCAAGAGTTCGCTTGGCAACTATGCGCCTGAGGCGAAGTTTGGGCACTTGAGACGCCTAACGTTTGAGCTGAGGGGCCGGAGCCGGAATGGCGCTTGGCCCGCGATGCGGAGCATAGACCTGCAGCGCCTCGCGGGCCAAGTGCCAGGCCGGTGGAGGTCCCTGGCTCGAGCGAAGGGTTAGGCAGCGCGGGCTTTGGACCTACCGCTTAGGCTTGGCTGGCGCTTGGCGGCGACGCCAGTACTGGAACTCCTCTTCGTTGAACTCGATGTCCAGTTCCTGGACTCGCTCATGCAGGCGCCCCTGTACCTGGCTGACAGCCTGGTTGTAGATGAGCGGGCCGATTTCCTCAAGGAAGAAGCTCAGTAGCGCACTGGCGCCAATGTTGCCGATACGTTGGTCGAGTTCTTCAGTGAAGTAACGCTCGATAGACGCGACGGCTTGACTCCTCGCCTCGCGATTCAACTCAATTGGCATGTGCGGCTCCCGTAGCAGGCATCGCCATTCTGCTTCGAGCTTCGACGATGGTGCCCTTAAACCTAGAGCTCAGGTTCAAGAGCCGCCAAGGGGCTACACTGTTGGAGGTGTGCTGCCTAACGTTTGAGCTGAGGGGCCGGAGCCGGGATGGCGCTTGGCCCGCGAGGCCGATGATGAGAACCACGGCCTCGCGGGCCAAGTGCCATGCCGGTGGAGGTCCCCGCTCGAGCGAAGGGTTAGGCTTCACTGTGGAGCGGACCGCTTCGCGAATGCCTCCACAGCGCCTGCAAATGTTGGATCGTTGCGCCGGCGGCGCTCCGACTGGATGAAGGGGTAGTGAAGATTGTAGAGAGCGCGTGCATCAGCTTGCAGGAACAACACCGCCGAGGCGCTGTCGCAGATTTGCCGCTGAACACATGTTTCTAGAGACTCAAAGAAGCTGAGTAGGAGCGAGACATCAAATGCCAACTGTTGATCGGCCACGACCCGCATAACCAACTCGTCAAGTCTGGACGCCTGAAACGGCTTCGCATCGAGGACTGCGTCGTATTCGCTCCCGCTTCGTTGCCATGCGGCTTCAACTCTTGCTCTGACATCGAAGATGGGCGCTTTGTTGTATTGCTCTAGTCGTTCAAGTGTGGTTCTAAGCCTATCGTCCTTCTCCTTCTCAAGGTACTGGTAACCGGCAAAGCCTCCACCGACCGCGAGCGCCACTACGCTCAGCCAGGACGTAGCGATATCGGAGATCGTCTTTAGCTGTTCGAGCCTCATGGAGTCGGCTTGGTCTTCTCGCATTGAGGAAGGTTGCGCTGTTTAAGGCATGGATCGGTTACCGCTTTGGTAGAGGCGGAGTCCGAAGCTCCGACCTTTGCCTCTGCCCGTGCCTTTGCACCTGCCTTCTCCATCTCCTTCTTGGACACCTTCGCTTCAGACTTCTCTGAGTTCGTAGCCCTGACCTTGTCTTCCTCTGGCGATTTCGCGCTAGGAGGCGGGCCCGCTACAGCGCGGTAGCCAACGGTTAGTGTGATAGCTGAGACTACGCAGAGAAACGTCCACTTCCAGAGCTTCATGAACCCTCCCGAGTCTCGCTGTGCCGCACGCAAACGATACCTACTACCTCGACGATCTCCATCCGACAAACTAGTGAAGCCAGCCGCGCGGCAAGTTCAGTGCGTTGTGAAGCCTAACGTTTGAGCTGAGGGGCCGGAGCCGGGATGGTGCTTGGCCCGCGAAGCGGATGCTAAGCCTGAGAGCTTCGCGGGCCAAGTGCCATGCCGGTGGAGGTCCCTGGCTCGAGCGAAGGGTTAGGCGTCGCTCGAGGTGGCTGATTCGAGAGGGCTGGGGAACTCACCGCCAGCGCTGCGCACGGCAGCCTCAATGTTTACGAGTGGATAGCCAAACCGGCGGGAGAGTTCGCTCGCAGTGGGATAGCCCGTGATCTGCACAGACAAAATGCCGCCAAACCTTCGCGGTGACCAGAACGGGCGCTTGAGGAAGAGCCCTCGTTCAATTCGCACCTCAAGCTCGGTTAGGCCAGCGGCTTCGAAGCCGCGCCAGCAGAAGATCTCAAGATGGTCGACTCGTCCACTTCGACGGAGTATCCAGTCTTCTAGCGCGCGAAGGCCGGTCGTAGACACAGGAAACATGGACCCATCCTGCGCCGTGCCAAGCAAGCGAACCTCCGTGGCGCCTGGCGATTGAAAGAGGAGGATGCGCATGACGGTGTTTGCGACGCCTAACGTTTGAGCTGAGGGGCCGGAGCCGGAATGGCACTTGGCCCGCGAGGCGGACGATAGACCAGAGCGCTTCGCGGGCCAAGTGCCATGCCGGTGGAGGTCCCTGGCTCGAGCGAAGGGTTAGGCCGCACTCGCCGTGCTGGCTGGGACGAGCAGGCTGCGAGAACCTGGATGCAGGCAGGCCCAAAGTGCCACAGCACCAAGCAGAAGCCACTGAGCT
>CALRRO020000034.1:0-10247 GCA_943370595.1 Chitinophaga pinensis | reverse complement strand
GAAGCGCGAGCCAGACGACGCGGACCAGGGCGAACCGCAGAGGGCCACCGCAGAGTTCGAAGCGCCAGAACGATCCGAACCAGCTTTGCCGAAGCGGCTTGGCAGCGAGCGCCACTCGAAGCCGTGTCTTCGCGGCCCATGGCCGCGAGAGGCGACGGCGTGGCTCAGTGCTACCCGCCGCTGCCTAACGTTTGAGCTGAGGGGCCGGAACCGGGAAGGCGATTGGCCCGCGCGACGGATGATGACACTGGCTGGCGCGCGGGCCAAGCGGCTTGCCGGCGGAGGTCCCTGGCTCGAGCGAAGGGTTAGGCCGCACTTGCGGTTGGAAGCATGCCGGCGAGCTTGGAGTCACCGTAGGTGCGCAGCACCTGAGAGATGACGACCTGGTAGCCGACCAGCCAGTTGGCTTGCTTGGACTTGGCTTGCAGGTGTGTGGGATGGCTCATGAGCGTCTGTAGGGCCTCAAGAGAATCCCAGTAGTACACGTTTGAGATCAGCCCTGTCGAAGTGTTCTCCCAAGACTCCTCGCCAAGGTAGCCTGGCGTTGCCTTTGCAGCCTCGGCAATCGCTGCATCAAGTCGATGAAACTCGTCGTCCCACTGGCCCTTGGCGAAGATGAATGTCGACGAAAACATGGAGAGCCTCGGGGGTGAGTTGGAGCGCTGTCTTTAGGGCCGGCTAGTCAGATGCTCAGTGCAGCCTGTGAGGCCTAACGTTTGAGCTGAGGGGCCGGAACCGGCATGGTGCTTGGCCCGCTGGACGGATGATGTACCACTCCGGGAAGCGGGCCAAGTGCCATGCCGGTGGAGGTCCCTGGCTCGAGCGAAGGGTTAGGCGTCAGTGCTAGCCCCGCTAGGCTCCCGGGAGCCTGTAGATCCTCGCCTGGAGTGACCGCTCCCACTGTGACGCTGGCTTTGCATGAAAAGAGACTGACTGTGGATACAGGCGAACGACTCCGCTAGTCTCGAAGTCTGGCCCGGTTGGGCCAAACGCAAGATGGAACGTTACGCCTGTGACTCCCGAGATCGCCAGGAAGGAGAACCCAGTGCCGCATGACAGGAGATCGCCTTCGATCTTGCCGACCGCAGGGCAATGCAACTCGGCGATGGCACCCTGTGGATGCATTCGACTGAACGGGATGACGAGGCGGAAGGAAAGCGGGGCGTGCTCCTCGTCGTACTTGACACCACCCTCAAACTCAATGGAGCCATCCGTGCGCAGCAACTCGGCAGATGCTGTGAACATGCGCGGGCGGATGTTTGGGTGGACTGCATAGAACGATCCAGCGTACTCGCGGCGTGTACTTCCGAGTCGGTTGATGAGTCCCGCGATGTCCATCCTGACGCCTAACGTTTGAGCTGAGGGGCCGGAGCCGGGATGGCGCTTGGCCCGCGAAGCGGATGATGACAGCGAGCGCTTTGCGGGCCAAGTGCCATGCTGGTGGAGGTCCCTGGCTCGAGCGAAGGGTTAGGCCACATCTGGCCGCAGGCTAGCTCGACCAAGGCTTCTGAGTTCAGGGCTTGAGAGTTGGGGACTTCGTTGGCTGCCAATGAGCCCAACTGTTGCCTTCAAGGCCGGCCTCAGAAACTAGCGCGACCACGTCACCGTCGAACCTAGCAATCAGGCGCTGCAACTCGTCCAGATTGCCTTCCGAAAGCTTTAGCGCTGCGCATCTGACTTGTTGGATGGCCGGGGACGACGGGCGCAGCAACTTGCGATAGCTTACTAGCGGGCCAAAGAAGAGGTTGTTCCCTAGCTCCTCTTCAAGAATATGCTGCGCCTGCGCTCGTGCTTCCGAAGGAAAAAGTTGCTCAAGGCGAAGCCTCACCTCATCGCTCAGAGGCAAACGCGGAGGACGCAGATGCAACTTACGGAGAACGGACCTCACAGACAGCATTGCCGAGACTCAGTGGTTGGAAATGTGGCCTAACGTTTGAGCTGAGGGGCCGGAACCGGCATGGTGCTTGGCCCGCTGGACGGATGATGTACCACTCCGGGAAGCGGGCCAAGTGCCATGCCGGTGGAGGTCCCTGGCTCGAGCGAAGGGTTAGGCCGCAAACGCCTGCCCTAGCCTAAGCGGAGCGAATGAGCTGTAGCTGGCGTAGTTGGGTCTCCAACTCGCTGATGCTGGCCCAGGGAAGAATGGGCGAGTTCTTGCGCTCGTCGGGCGGATTGGACGGTAGTGACTCTGACCACCCACCGCAGCCGACCAATGGCAGAAGAGGGCGCTTGTGCAACCAGGCAAGACAGACTTCGGAGATCGTGCCTGCACGGCCGCCAATAACGAGGCAGGCATCGCCAGCCAGAGCCATGAGAAGGTTTCGCGCATCGCCCATGCCGCAGGGCACTACAACTGTGGCTGGCCAGTCTGGGGGAGGCATCTCGTCGGGCGGGACGATGCTGAGAACCAGACCTCCGGCGGCGATTGCGCGCTCAGCGGCCACTCGCGTGGCAGGACTGCCGCAACCGCTGACTACCGTGATGCCGTGGCGCGCCAGAAGTGCACCAGCCTGGCCAGCAAGTTCGTATGCGGCAGAACCCGGCTCGGCACTGCCGAGCACGCTGACCTGTGGCTTGCGAATGGACGAGGTTGGCACTGTGATTGCCTTTGCGGCCTAACGTTTGAGCTGAGGGGCCGGAACCGGCGTGGTGCTTGGCCCGCGAGGCGGATGATGACCTGAAGAGCCTCGCGGGCCAAGTGCCATGCCGGTGGAGGTCCCTGGCTCGAGCGAAGGGTTAGGCCGCACTCGCTGAGGACTCACTCATTTCCTTGAGCAGTACAAGTGCCTTCGGCCAGGCTTCGCTTATGTACTCCTCCCACTCGACGGAAACGTCTTGATCGACCACCATCTTTGTGCCTTCAGGCAAGGCAAGGAACGTGTAGTTCTCATACGCAGGCGCCCAGGCCTTGATGGCCTCGCTTGTCGTGTCTTCGACTCCGTTGGCGATGAAGCCGAGGTGGCGGATAGAAATGAACTTGTTCTCCCTACTCTCCGCGATCTCGGCGACCATGCCATCGCCGCTCGGAGACAGGAACCGAATCTTCGCGCCCTGCTCCCGCGAGCCCTCGAAGTGCGAGCCTTCGGCAAACGCCGACGCCCAGCGCTTGTAGCTCTCAAGTGAGATGACATGACGCCAGACCGCGGCTGCTGGCGCATTGATTCCCGCGGAAAACTGGATGCGCTTCACGGATGACATTGCGGAGCTCCCACCGATTGGTTTGTGCGGCCTAACGTTTGAGCTGAGGGGCCGGAGCCGGAATGGCGCTTGGCCCGCGAGGCGGATGATGACCTGAACCGCTTCGCGGGCCAAGTGCCATGCCGGTGGAGGTCCCGCTCCAGCGAAGGGTTAGGCGTCGCTGAGGCCGACTGATGCAGAATGACCATACAGAAGCGAGGAGAGAGCTATGGCCGATGAAGCCTCTGGGTGGGAGAAGCTGCTGGATGGCGTTGTAGACATCGCGACGAAGTATCGGCTCTTGGAGCGACTCCTTCAGACGCTGACCCGGGAGAAGGCGGTCATCCTGCTATGTGGAAGCTCCGGAGTTGGAAAGAGTCAGTTCATCGAGTCGCTGCAGTCGCCTACCGCGCTGCCTATCAGCCGTGATTCCCGGACGCGCGCGTGGAGTAGGGTCAAGGTGACCAAGGACAAGAAGCGACTTGAACTTCTTGACACCCCCGGTCAGGCGGCCGAGTCAGGAATGCGCCGACAGGCTCGTATTGAGGCGCTGAAGGGCGGGCGCTTTGGGATCGTCAATGTCGTTGCCTATGGCTACCACGAAGGAGTAAGTCCGGAAGGCGATGCAGTTGAGAAGTTGGCTAGTGGCGAACAGATCGCGCGACAGGATTTTCTGCGGCGCTCGAGAGAGATCGAGGTATCAGCGCTCGATGAATGGCGCGTTGAACTAAATGACGCGAAGTGGCTTGTCACGCTGGTGAACAAGGCGGACCTTTGGTGGCACCCGGACTCGTATGAGAAGGTGCTACAGGAGTACGCGTCCAGCGGGGAGTACGCGAAGAAGCTAGAGCACTGGCAGGGGCGCCATGTCGTTGTGCCGTACGCTGCGACAACGAAGCCGTTCTATGGCGTTGTTCCAATGACAGGTCTGCTGGGTGATGACCGACGTCTTCTTACTCAGGCAAACGCCGTCAAGGAAATTCTGACTCTTGTAGGGCGGATGAAGACATGAGCGAACGTGATTGGCCAGACCGAGATGCAGACTCACTGCTTCGGTACGTTGGGTCGTTGGAAACGATTGCGCGAAGACTGCGCGTGATTGGTACAAGCCTGCTCGGATTCACGGTGGCTAACCTGTTTCTGTTGCTGCCTGTTGCGCTCGGAGCATTCAGCTCCTCGCTCGCAGTTCAGTACGCGGCGCTACTGTTCGTTGCGGTACTTGGCTCCGCAGTGCTATTTGAGAGCTCAAGGCGCAGAGGCGAGGTCATCTACGGAGAAGTCAGCGACGAAATACACCGACGCACCGCGAGGAATCCGAATGAAGAGGTTGGACTTGAGTTTCGCATTGCACTAAGAGACTTTGCTACTTCTATGGATCTACCTTTGGTGCCGGGTCGGCTAGGGGCAGCTGTCTATGTGGTGTTCAATCTTGCACTTGTGCTAACTATTCTCTTCCTCCGAAAGCCGCTGTACTAAGCGCCCGCAGGGTGGTCGCCGGTGGTTGCTGGCGACGCCTAACGTTCGAGCTGAGGGGCCGGAGCCGGAATGGTGCTTGGCCCGCGAAGCGCAGCATAGACCAGCAGCGCTTCGCGGGCCAAGCGCCATGCCGGTGGAGGTCCCGCTCGAGTGACCAGTTAGGCACGGCGCCTGGGACGAAAGACCAGAGGCACCGCGCATGGCACGGAACGCTTGGCTGGCGTGGCAGATGCATCCACGCGAAGCGCGAGCCAGACGACGCGGATCAGGGCGAACCGCAGAGGGCCACCGCAGAGTCCGAAGTGCCAAAACGATCCGAACCAGCTTTGCCGAAGCGGCTTGGCAGCGAGCACAACTCGAAGCCGTGTCTTCGCGGCCCATGGCCGCGAGAGGCTATGGCGTGGCGCAGTGCTACCCGCCGCTGCCTAACGTTCGAGCTGAGGGGCCGGAGCCGGGATGGCGCTTGGCCCGCGAAGCGCAGCATAGACCAGCAGCGCTTCGCGGGCCAAGCGGCATGCCGGTGGAGGTCCCGCTCGAGTGACCAGTTTGGCACGGCGCCTGGGACGAAAGATCAGAAGCGCTGGGCATGGCACGGAGAGCCTGGCTGGCGTGGCACCTTGATCCACGCGAAGCGCCAGCGGACGGCGCGGACCAAGACAAACCACCCGAGTCCACCGAGCAGAGCCCGAAGCGCCAGGACGAACCGAACGAGTTGTTCCGAAGCGGCTTGGCAGCGAGCGCCACTCGAAGCCGTGTCTTCGCGGCCCATGGCCGCGAGAGGCGAGGGCGTACCTCAAAGCCACCCGCCGCTGCCTAACGTTTGAGCTGAGCGGGCCGACGCCGGGATGGCGCTTGGCCCGCGAAGCGCATGATAGACAGCGAGCGTTTCGCGGGCCAAGTGCCATGCCGGCGGAGGTCCGCCTCGAGCGAAGGGTTAGCTCTCATCTCTCAGCCGCACGTTCTTATTCAGTTTGAAAGAGGCAGAGCTGGTTGCAGTCGGTACGAGTGCTCTCGACTTCAGCACCTCCGCTAGGAACACGCGGGCTTGACGGGCCTCGCTTCCACTCCAGTGTTGTGGCGAGAAGACGCTCAAGTGTTTGTCATCGCCGAACAGAACCATCGCACTCTGGTACTGATCCTTCGACACCTCGATTGCTAGGACTTCGTCCCAGAGAATCCGATAGGTGCCGAAAAGGTTCGAATGCGTAATGCCTTTGCTGTTGAGCGTAATCTTGCCGGTCACTGCAACAAGGTAGAGACAGAGCACGCCGAACGCAGCCAGAGCGAAGGTAGTGAAGTTCAGATAGTCCGCTTCGCGATCGAGTAGCGGAACGGCGAAGAAGAAGACTGCTCCCGTTAGACCCGTCCAGTAGAAGAAGCTTGCTCCAACTGTGAAAGAAGGCTGAGCTGTAGGGCGGAGATAGCGATACTCGCTTGGCGTGTCGAGTCGCAGGACATTCAACGGGTCGGGGACCAGCGGCGGTGGAGGCCGGCGGAGGTGCGAGGCTACGGCGAAGGCTATCAAGCCGAGAAACGCGCCTGACCAGATCTGTAAGCCGTAGAGGCGCGTTGGGTGTGCAACCACAGGGAAGTAGATGTGGGCGACGACCGCGCCGAATGCTCCGGCAAGTGCGCCTGACGCAATGGCGAACCAGAAGTTGGTGAGCGCGGGACTCCGGGCCGGTAGGAACAGAGCAAGACCCAAGATCGCTTGAGCGGGCCCAACAACGATTAAGGCATCAATGTTTCCCTTCGCGCGCAAGTAGTGCGGGCCGTGATCGTCTGAGAAGTAGGCTAGGTTGCCCACAAGACCCATTAGTAGTGGTACTCCGATGAACGCACAGAACGCAGCGAGGAAACGTATGCGCATGAGAGCTAACGTTTGAGCTGAGGGGCCGGAACCGGCATGGTGCTTGGCCCGCGAGGCGGACGATAGACCAGAGCGCCTCGCGGGCCAAGCGGCTTGCCGGTGGAGGTCCCTGGCTCGAGCGAAGGGTTAGGCGTCATTCCGGCTGCGGCTGACCACCCTCCCAGCCTGGGGAGCAGGCTGGACTGTCTGTCGTTGTGCCCGACGCCACATTCTTCGCGAGCACAGCGGCGGCGGCGGCAATTGAGTCTTTGAGTTCCGCATCTGGGCCGACCCGGAACAATCGTGCGTCGTTCCCCAGATAGTCCTTCCCTGCGATGGAAATGCAGAAGACAGCAGACGCGCTCTTGTTCTTGGAGAAGCCTGAGATCAGCGCGGCTATTGGTCCAGCCGCCAAAGCTCCGGCCGGTACAAGCGCTTGAACAGTGGATAGCTGGGTTGGGTCGATCCTTGTGCCAGGCACGAACAGCCGAATGTCCGCGGTCTTGAGTTGAACCTGAGCATCAGCGGGCAAGCTGTTCGCTAGTCGCTCCGTCAGATAATCCGTGACGCCGCCCGAACCAAAGAGGTCGTCGCCTCCATGCTGAACAGCGCCCGCAGTCGTGTTGACTAGCGAGGTCCTTCGCCACTTCTCGGCTCGCAGATCCTTGAACGGCGATGGGGCGACAACTGCCTCTGACATTGCGCTCTGCGCAAGGGAAGCTTCACCCTGCAAGCAGAAGAGAAGTGCGACGGTGAAGTGACGCAGTGTGGCTAGCATGACGCCTAACGTTTGAGCTGAGGGGCCGGAACCGGGATGGTGCTTGGCCCGCGAGGCCGATGATAAGAACCACGGGCTCGCGGGCCAAGTGCCATGCCGGTGGAGGTCCCTGGCTCGAGCGAAGGGTTAGGCATCACTGGGCTTTGGCCCCGGCGCCACGGCTTCAACAGACGCCTCTGCGTCGGGGAACAGGTGGTGCCCACAGTGCTCAGTGAACACAGCGATGGCGCGCTTCTCGGGCCAGTGCAGAGCGAAGGCGTACTCGAACTCGACGGAAGACCCGTCCATGAGGCGCACGCGCAGACGTTCGGACGGGAAGGCGAGGTGCTTGGTTGGGGCCGCGCGAAAGACTTGCTCTGATACGCCAGCGCGCTCGGCGAGTTTGGCCGCCCATGACTCCTCCATTTCCCGAGCTGCAGCGACAACAGGAAAGGAAGGCTTTGCCTTGGGGCGAAGAGCCGACAGTCTCGTGCCGCACCAAGGGCAGAACGCGATGCCGATGACAGAGCTGCCGCCATCGTGGACGATGAGCCCGTACTCCCTTGACTTGCTCGACCAATGAACCAGCGCATCGGGGCAATCGAACCGGTCGCGGTGCGACTCGCACTGGTTCTCTGCCCAGTGCTTCATCGATTCGCAGCAATGCGTCATTGGGTGGGCTGTGAGGCCTAACGCTTGAGCTGAGCGGGCCGACGCCGGGATGGCGCTTGGGCCGCGAGGCGCAGCATAAACCTGAGAGCCTCGCGGCCCAAGTGCCATGCCGGTGGAGGTCCGCCTCGAGCGACCAGTTAGGCGGGGCGGTGAACAGCGGCAGAGCCGCAACGAACCGCGACCGAGCCAGGGCATAGGGCGGATGGCATGAACGCCCGGTGCCCGCGCCGGCGGTGGCAAGGGGAAGCCCGGGGCACAGAGGTGGCTGGCACGGCCCGGCCGGCTGCAATGCGGCGGCGAATGCTTGAGACTTGGCAGCCGGCGTACAAGGGCCGAGCCCGAACCAACCGCGGCATGAACTCCCCGCGTGGCACGACAGGAGCTGCTTGCCGATGCCGGCGAACGCTAGTTGGCAGAGCGCTCAGTGCAGCCAATGCCGGCATGGGCAAGCCGCGGAGGCGGCGAAGCGCTGAACTCAATGCACGGCACCAGCGCCGGCGCCTAACGTTTGAGCTGAGGGGCCGGAACCGGGATGGTGCTTGGCCCGCGAGGCGGACGATAGACCAGAGCGCCTCGCGGGCCAAGTGCCATGCCGGTGGAGGTCCCTGGCTCGAGCGAAGGGTTAGGCCCCACCGCTCGGCCTGTGTTGGGTGCCTTCTCCTAGAGTGACGAAAAGCATGCGACTTGGAGCAAACACTTTTGCTGTGTGCCAGACGCCTCGCGGGACGACCTTTGCCCCTCGGCCGGAGATGCGCGTTGAGACCGTGCCAGACGGGAGTTCCAGGAGGAACTCGATATCTCCGCTGAGCAGGTAGACGAACTCATCACCTTGTGGATGCATTTCCCAGTTAGCCCAATGCTCGGTACAGACGAACTCGCTGATGAGCCAGCCTCGATCGAACTTGGCCATGGAGTCGGGAGGCAGCGACCAGAACTCAGCTCCGCCAGGCGCTGTTTGGCTCGTTCCATCGGCTCTGAGATGGACGTACGTGTCTTCTGGATTCAGAGGCATCGCGAGGGCAGTGACAGGCTTGCAGTGGTGCCTAACGTTTGAGCTGAGGGGCCGGAGCCGGGATGGCGCTTGGCCCGCGGGGCGGATGATGACCTGAAGAGCCTCGCGGGCCAAGCGCCATGCCGGTGGAGGTCCCTGGCTCGAGCGAAGGGTTAGGCCTCACTCGTAGGACGATACGAGCTAGATACTGGAGTTGGTTGGCTGCCTACTACACAGGCTAGGAATGCCCAGGCGAGAAGCCACCATGAACGGCTGAGGTTGGCTCGTCGAACTCTCTCAAGATTGCCTGAACGATGAGATCTGCGGTTTCGCCCGCGGGTTCACCGTATTCTTCTTGCATTGCATTCGAGATATGGCGCACCACATCGGCAAGCAAGATGCCCCACGCGCGAGCCTCGTTGTGGCCGTTCTCATGCCACATGCCGATCTTGAGTGTGCAGTGCAATCCGTTCTCTGCGATCCAAGCACTAACCATTTGGATTGCGTTCTCGTCGCGTTGCGCTGCTGAGGGTACTTCGAGTGTTTGCATTGCTAGTGAGGCCTAACGTTTGAGCTGAGGGGCCGGAACCGGAATGGCGCTTGGGCCGCGAGGCGGAGCATAGACCTGCAGCGCCTCGCGGGCCAAGTGCCAGGCCGGTGGAGGTCCCTGGCTCGAGCGAAGGGTTAGGCCTCAGTCGAGAACCACTCCTACGGGGCAGTGCCCTACACAAGAGACTAGCTCGGAGCTGCATTGCACTTGGAGACACTCGATGTGAGCGGACAACTGCCGTTGTCTTGGTTGGAGCTTGAGCTGAACTTCGTGCGGGCGGCACTTGGGTCTGCCCATCCCAAGGTCACTTCTTCCCACTCTCCTCCAGGAGCGCCTTGAGCCTAGCGGGGCTGACGCGACTCCAAACGTGACCGCACTTCATACAAGCACGGAACAACTGACCGTTGTCCAGTGACACCGATCGGTTGAAGGTGAAGAACTTGAGCCCCTTCGGGTAGAAATAGGTGACCCACCCATCGTCTCCGGAAGCCAAGACCTTTCCTTCAACGGACTGGTCAGCAGAGCAAGCTGGGCAGACGGTCACAGTTCTGAGGCCTAACGTTTGAGCTGAGGGGCCGGAACCGGCGTGGTGCTTGGCCCGCGAGGCGGATGATGACCTGAACCGCCTCGCGGGCCAAGTGCCATGCCGGTGGAGGTCCCTGGCTCGAGCGAAGGGTTAGCCCTCTGTGGCGCAGAGGTCACGTAGACGGGCCGATACCTAGAACAGAAGCCGCGCGTCCGAGTCGTTCGAGTCGCTCCTTGAGCGCCGCGACCT
>CALRRO020000033.1:0-10667 GCA_943370595.1 Chitinophaga pinensis | reverse complement strand
CTGCGTTTCCGTTGGCATCTCCGCGATAGCGGCCGTGAGTTCAGCCGTTGCAGCCACGACCACCTTTCGGTAGGCCTGCTTGTGCGCCTCGGTCAGTTGGCGCAGCTGAGTCAGCACACGCTGTGACTCGCGCGTTCCCTCGGCAGAAGCGAGGCGTTCCTGAGTGAGTACCAGGTCGAGTCTCAGCTTCGCCTGCTCCTGGTTGTACTCCTTAGCAGCCTGCACTCCGACTGTGGCAAAGCGTTTGGCCAGTTCAACGAACTTGAGCTCGGCTGGGTGCATGTCAGAGGGCTAACGTTTGAGCTGAGGGGCCGGAGCCGGAATGGCGCTTGGCCCGCGAGGCGGATGATGACCTGAACCGCCTCGCGGGCCAAGTGCCATGCCGGTGGAGGTCCCTGGCTCGAGCGAAGGGTTAGGCAACGCTCGCGGTGCTAGGCCTTGGCGGAAGCGATGAGGTCAAGCTCAACGCTGGCGTTCTTGGGCAACTGGTAGACGCCAACTGAAGTGCGGGTGTGTTTCCCTGCCTCGCCAAGTACGTCGTGGAGCAGGTCCGACGCAGCATCGGCCACTTCGCTTTGCTGGGTGAAGGCATCGGCCGACTGTGTGTAGACCGTTGCCCGCAGGATCTGTCGCACCGAATCGAGCGACCCGAGTTCGCGTTTGAGCACCGCAAGCGCTCTCATGGCGCATACCCTGGCGGCAAGTTGGGCCTGCGCCAGAGTGACCTCGGAGCCCACGCGGCCAGTCACTATGACCGTACTGCCGACTCTTGGGACCTGGCCACTGACATAGACCGTGGTTCCGTCTCGTACCGCCGGCACGTAGTTTCCACCGATCTTCAACTCGCCCTCGAACGAGTAACCCAGAGCGGTAGCGGCATCCTGAAAGCGGGAGTCTGCGGACATGGTGGTGCGATAGAAGAGTTTTGCGTTGCCTAACGTTTGAGCTGAGGGGCCGACGCCGGAATGGCGCTTGGCCCGCGCGACGGATGATGGACCACAACGGCGCGCGGGCCAAGTGCCATGCCGGTGGAGGTCCCGCTCGAGTGACCAGTTAGGCACGGCGCCTGTGACGAAGAACCAGAGGCGCAGCGCACGGCACGGAAGGCCTGGCTGGCGTGGCGGATGGATCCACGCGAAGCGCGAGCCAGACGACGCGGACCAGGGCGAAGCGCTGAGGACCACCGCGCGGAGTCCGAAGCGCCAGGACGGGCCGAGCCAACTTTGCCGAAGCGGCTTGGCAGCGAGTGCCACTCGGAGCCGTGTATTCGCGGCCCATGGCCGCGAAAGGCGGTGGCGTACCGCAGAGCTACCCGCCGCTGCCTAACGTTTGAGCTGAGGGGCCGGAACCGGCGTGGTGCTTGGCCCGCGAGGCCGATGATAAGAACGACGGGCTCGCGGGCCAAGTGCCATGCCGGTGGAGGTCCTTGGCTCGAGCGAAGGGTTAGGCAGCTTCGAACCCGTGACAGCTGCCGACCAACTGAGCGAACACCCAGAAGTTGCCCTTGCTGTAGGTGTCGGGCTCCTCCGAACCGCCAAGGAATGGGTAGGGTTCAGGTATGTAGACCTCATTGGGCTGCAACGGGCCGACGAGGTTCCGAATCGCAGCTTGATGACCCGGTTTGAGCACGTACCCGGAGAAGCCAGGGTCTTGGAGGACAGCGGACTCAAACTCAGCGGTTGAATCAAACTTGCCGTAGCTCTTGTAGGCCTGGCGGAACGGATAGCACACCGCATGCTCGCCAGTCTCTTGGTTGCACAGGAAGAAGTGCCCCAGCCCCGAGTAGCCGACGATGTGACTGAAGCTTGGCAACTGAGCTTCCCAGCAGCCAAGCTCTGAAACTGGAAGCGGCGGTTGTAGTAGCACGTAGGTCATTGAGCTGCCTAACGTTTGAGCTGAGGGGCCGGAGCCGGCGTGGTGCTTGGCCCGCTGGACGGATGATGTACCACTCCGGGAAGCGGGCCAAGTGCCATGCCGGTGGAGGTCCCTGGCTCGAGCGAAGGGTTAGGCGTCATTTCTCGGTGCGGGGCCACTATGTAGCTTCGTGGCGCTAGACAGTGGAGACGACCGGAGCTCCGGTAGCAGTACTCAGCTTGGCGGCGAAGATAGAGGCATCTGTATCATCGGCCAAGCGGCCAAGTGATACCCGCCTGTTGCGCAACAAGCGCAGCGCAACTTCCCAAGTCTCGTAGTCGTCGCCTTTGCGGGTGTAAGCCACTTCGATGGCTGTGATGGCCTTGAACGGCGCCACAAGGCGACCACCCGACCGAACTTGTTGTGCAATCTTGTCCGCGATAACTTCGCGCCGGCCGACCAATGCGACGAAGCGGTCGTTCTGCTCTGCGAGGACCTCAAGCCTGCCCGGCAAGCCAAAGGCGGTGCGGAACTCGTGAGCCACGGCCTCCAGGAACTCTCGAACGAACTGCTGGATGGCGAACCGGTGGGGCATGACGCTTAACGTTTGAGCTGAGGGGCCGGAACCGGCGTGGTGCTTGGCCCGCGAGGCGGATGATGACCTGAACCGCTTCGCGGGCCAAGTGCCATGCCTGTGGAGGTCCCTGGCTCGAGCGAAGGGTTAGGCCTCGGCCCTGAGCATGAGGAACTTGACGATGCCGTTGGGGTAGCCAGCAATCTGGGCCAAGACGGTGTACCCGTGCCTGCGATAGAACTCCGGCGCCTGGTAGCTCAGTGTTGTGAGATAGAACGTACTGCAGCCCCGTGTTCTGGCGTGAGCCTCGAACTCCTGCAGTAACCGAGAGCCAACCCCTTGGGAGCGAGCTTCAGTGGCAACCCAGAGTTGCAGGAGTTCGCAGCACTGGCCCCAAGTTCTTCCGACCGCGCCACCAACGATTGTTCCCGCTTCGTCCGTCGCGAAGGCGGCCAACTGGCTGACGTCGCTGAGCGGCGCTGCGGCGTAGTTGTGTTGTTCGAGCCCAGTGTCGACCGCGAGCAGCTTGTCTTCTGGCGGTGTATCCGTAGTGCTAAAGGCAAGCGCCATAGGTGGCATCTGAGGCCTAACGTTTGAGCTGAGGGGCCGGAACCGGCGTGGTGCTTGGCCCGCGAGGCGGATGATGACCTGAAGAGCCTCGCGGGCCAAGTGCCAGGCCGGTGGAGGTCCCTGGCTCGAGCGAAGGGTTAGGCAGCACCGCGCACTACTTGGCAGACAGTGACTGAAGCGCCTTCTGGTCAGCCTCTGCCCCAGCCATAGAACACTTTCGGGCCATCTCGATCGCGAGATTGACCTTCTTCGTAGGCTCAGTCGCGGCCATGTACGCCGTGGAGCCCTTGTCCGCCGCATCGACGACGGCAACGCGGCGCTTCACGGCGAGCGACGTTGAGAAAGTCTCTTCCATCGATAGTTGTACGGCGTTTGTGGCGCCTGAGAGGCCCGACCAAGCTTTGGCTGCTGTTCCCTTCGCAATCGGCGCGACCACCGTACCCGCGAGTGACCCCACTGCCCCGACAGCAAACTTGGTTGTGTCCGACTTCCGGCCGCCAGATTCGTAGTAGTTCTGAACTGAGCGGCAGTAGTCACTTGCTGCCGCAAAGGCGTCGAGCGCGTCCCCGGCGGTGCATGCGTCACTTATCTTGCAGGGGCGCGAACCATCACCCCATGGCCACTTAGCCGATGAAATGCCTGTCACGCTGGCACACCCTTGAAGGCAGAGCCCGACCGCGATGACCAATGCGAGCCTTGGCACGTACGTCATTTGCATCCTCCAACTCCGAGGATGAGAACGCTAGCTGCCGACTACGCCGTCGACCTCCACAGAATGCGTGATGTGCCTTGCTTCGGGTTGTGCTGCCTAACGTTTGAGCTGAGGGGCCGAAAGCGGTATGGTGCTTGGCCCGCGAAGCGGATGATGACAGCGAGCGCTTCGCGGGCCAAGTGCCATGCCGGTGGAGGTCCCTGGCTCGAGCGAAGGGTTAGGCCGCACTGGTGGACGGACGGTAGACCATGGCGAAGCGCTCGCAGACGACCAGCATGGACTCAGTGAACTCCCTGCTCGCTGCTGCGCACTCGCGAGAGAAGAACTCCTGATGCGCCCTTTGCCAGAAGGCCAACGAACCGTCGCCTTCTCCCTCAGTGGCGGCGAACTCGGCGGTGACCTCACGAAAGGGCACAACCTCGACCGATTGGGTTTGGATGACGCACAGCGGGCTCCCTGACCAGTCCGTGACGATGCTCAGATCGCCAGGCCGCGGAAGCCTCTGTCCTTCATCTTCATAGGACCACAGCGCTCCGGCAGTTGCGCGCTTAGTGCCCTGGAGCACAAGCTCCGCGAGTTCGGTGGCCATTGCCTCGCTGTCGCCGAAGAAGAAGGCTTCGTAGAAGCGTTCTTCGTCCGCGCCAACGGTGGCCTTGGCGAAAGCGCCCCAGAACGCAGAGAGATGAGCCGGTACGGGCATGGTGAGGCTGGTGCTGCCTAACGTTTGAGCTGAGGGGCCGGAACCGGGATGGCGCTTGGCCCGCTAGACGGATGATGGACCAGACCGGCTGGCGGGCCAAGTGCCATGCCGGTGGAGGTCCCTGGCTCGAGCGAAGGGTTAGGGCGCAGTGCGCGCGAGCAGGCGCTCGTGTAGCGCGATACCGGTGTGGACGACGGCGGATGACGCCTCCGCGTAGGCTGGGGCCAAGACCTCTTCGATCTCCCTCTCTGCATAAGCAACCCCGTCATACGTGAACGATCCAAACTCAAAAAGGTACGGCTCGCCTCGGTTCTCTGGCTCCAGGTTTATGCGCGACTCTGAGAAGCCACGGTGCTTGGCAACGTTAACGAACGCTGAGATGGTCTGGAACGCTTGGTCGGCGAGCAAGTGCTCGATAGTTTGAGCTGCAGTCTCGTCCGGTCTAAATGAGCGCCGCAAGGCTTGAACTACGGACTTCGCTGTGACATCACGTTCCCGCAGGGGGTTCGGACCAAGATTGAGGCCAAGGGCGAAGTAGGCAACGTGGGCAAGGTTGTCGGCAATCGAGTGGATCGCGACTGCGCATGCGATGGAGTGCGCTTCAGCCTTCATAAGCTCAGACTCAAGCGTCGAGTACTCTTCGCTAGAGCTCGGCCAGGTAATCGAGTAGATGCTCTCTCCGGGTAGGCGCGAGTCAATGGCTTCCTTGAGAAGTCTTCGAGTCTCGCTGAAGTGATAGCGGGCATGACGCAACCGTTCTTGCACGGCACGAATGCAGTGCCGGGACCTCTGATGTTGATCCCATCCGAAGTGAAGCTCGATGAGCTTCTTGGTCTCGGCGATGTGCCAACGTGCCAATCTGCGCCCTAACGTTTGAGCTGAGGGGCCGGAACCGGGATGGCGCTTGGCCCGCGAGGCGGATGATGACCTAGGACGCTTCGCGGGCCAAGTGCCATGCCGGTGGAGGTCCCTGGCTCGAGCGAAGGGTTAGGCGTCACTGGCCCCGCTGCGGCAGGCTAAGGCTAGAACGGCTGGACAGGGGGTTCGGCCGCTACTCCGGACGGACCGAGAAGGTTGAGCCGAGCATGCCATTGCCAGTAAACGCCACAGAGAACGCCAGTGAGCTTTGGCATAGTCTGGCGACCCAGCGCTCAGTTACGGTACCAATGATCAGATTTCCACTTGAGTCTAGTTGAGCGCCTGGATCTGCGGCTTGTGCAAGGACCTCAATCGAGTCGACGCTGCGGCAAGAAGAGATTCGCTTGGCTTCGCGTTCGATCGTACGTACCAACGAGCTCTTCGCAGCACCCCGAGCGAGTGTGTTGCCTGTGACATCGACTTGAGCCTGTGTCGGCGGCGAAGCAAGCGCCACAGCGACTAGAACTGTGCAGATCGGGGTGCTGATCTGTTGCAAGGGTGACGCCTAACGTTTGAGCTGAGGGGCCGACGCCGGGATGGCGCTTGGCCCGCGCGACGGATGATGGACCACAACGGCGCGCGGGCCAAGTGCCATGCCGGTGGAGGTCCCGCTCGAGTGACCAGTTAGGCACGGCGCCTGGAACGAAAGACCAGAAGCGCTGCGCATGGCACGGAACGCCTGGCTGGCGTGGCAGATGGATCCACGCGAAGCGCGAGTTAGACGACGCTGACAAGGGCGAAGGGCTGAGGGTCACCGCGCGGAGTCCGAAGCGCCAGAACGAGCCGAACCAGCATTGCCGAAGCGGCTTGGCAGCGAGTGCTACTCGAAGCCGTGCCTGCGCGGCCCATGGCCGCGAGAGGCGGTGGCGTACCGCAGAGCTACCCGCCGCTGCCTAACGTTTGAGCTGAGGGGCCGGAGCCGGAATGGCGCTTGGCCCGCGAGGCCGATGATAAGAACGACGGGCTCGCGGGCCAAGTGCCATGCCGGTGGAGGTCCCTGGCTCGAGCGAAGGGTTAGGCCGCGCCCCCGCACGGAGCGCTGCGCTAGCGTTGAACCGTCTCGCGGGCGAGTACCGCAGACTCCAGGATTAGCGGCGAGTCGCCCTCTTGATCGCTCGGGCGGACTTCCTCGCGCGTGCGCCAGTGAAGGTTGCCGTTCTTCAGAGTTGCTGTGCCCAGAACCATGGCGCCGTTTCGGCTGCTGGTGACCACGAGCACGGCCACCCCATTGACGACCACGCCCTTGACAGACTCGGGTCCGCCTTCGTTGAGGCGACCACAGCCAACGGTGGCGAAACTGTGGCTGCCAGTGATTCGATCGCGCTCCTGCGTGAGCTCGAAATCAGCACCCCCGCATTCCTTCTTGGCGGCTCGTTCGGTGGGAGATCGGAGATCGATGCTCCAGCGCCCCGTGAACGGACCAGGTGCGGCGCTGGCCAGAGTAGCAAATCCGAGCAAACCTGTGGCGATGAGGTGGCGCATGCTGTGCGGCCTAACGTTTGAGCTGAGGGGCCGGAGCCGGGATGGCGCTTGGCCCGCGAAGCGGATGATGACAGCGAGCGCTTCGCGGGCCAAGTGCCATGCCGGTGGAGGTCCCTGGCTCGAGCGAAGGGTTAGGGCGCATTGCGCACTCAATTGCAGCGCTCGCTGGGTCTTGCTAGGACTTCGCCCAGCCGAATCGCGAGAACATATCGTGATCGATAGAGATTCGAAGCTTCATGAATGCTTGTAGTGCCTGCGGAGGGACAGTGAAGGAGGTGATGACTTCTATGGGCGGATACGCATCCTGGCGCTCCTCTTGCGCGCTGTAGCAGACAGACGAGCCTGGCCAGGTTTGTGCGTAGATGGCGATCGAGAGTCCTTTGGCGCCAAACGTTCCCTTCACGCGGGCGGATCTGATTCGAAGCACATCGAACTCGCCATCCTTCCCTCCGCCATCGTCGTACACGCCGAGTGTGGAGCCAGAAAGTTCAAGCTCGTATCCCTTCTGCAGGACGTCCTCGCGTTGGTGGTGCTCGATTGTTCCGAACAGCATATGTCCGTGAAAGGGCGCGAGGCTGAGCTTTGAACGAGCTATTGCGCGCTCGCGCCCATGGACCGATAGCGAGCACTCGTCGACATAGACCACGAGCGGTCCGGTGATGTCGTCTCTGCGGCCAGCTTGGAAGCGCCCTTCGAGTATGAACTTCTGACTCACATGCGCCCTAACGTTTGAGCTGAGGGGCCGGAGCCGGCATGGCGCTTGGCCCGCGAAGCGGATGCTAAGCCTGAGAGCTTCGCGGGCCAAGTGCCATGCCGGTGGAGGTCCCTGGCTCGAGCGAAGGGTTAGGCCGCACCGTAGTGCTCCAGGAAGGGCGCCTTCCAAGCGTTGAACCTGGCCTGGAGCTTTGCCTGCGCGTTGGCGACGGTCGATTGCATATCGGACGCAGGATTAACTTCGAGTTCTACTCGGAGCCAAGCGACAAACTCATCTACGGCCGAGCTTGACCACGAGTCTTCTGGATCACGATAGAAGAGAACATCACTGTGGCCCACCATAGGTTCGGTGTCATTTGCTGCCAGGGCAAGCAGTTCTGCAAGGTTCTGAGCAACGACCCACTCGCCGCCTTCATCTCCGAAAACAACGACAGGCCACTCGGAGGATGATGCGTCTTGGTTCATGTTCCACAAGGCGTAGAAGGAGCCAGAACCGTTGGCCATCGCGAAGGGGAAGAGAGAGCGGAGGAACTCTAGATCGGAAGACCAGCCGTGGATCAGGCCGAGCCTTTCGTCGACGTCCAGCGACAGCGCTTGAGAGTAGGTGCCGTAGCCGACAGATTCTTGAAATGCCAGCAACTTGAGCAAAGTGCTAGGTACTGGAAACGGTGCGAAGAGTTTCTCAAGCAGGGCGCGAGTTGCGGGCAAGGGCGGCTCCTGTGCGGCCTAACGTTTGAGCTGAGGGGCCGGAACCGGGAAGGCGCTTGGCCCGCGCGACGGATGATGACACTGGCTGGCGCGCGGGCCAAGCGGCTTGCCGGTGGAGGTCCCTGGCTCGAGCGAAGTGTTAGGCATCACCGTGCTGCGCTTGCCGACTTTGCCACTCGGCCTTGGTGAGCGAATGGGTTGCCAAGCTCCTGCCGTACCAAGTTTCGAGCGCACGGAAGCTCATGCCCAGACGGTCCATGACTCGCGCCGAGGCGATGTTGTCGGGGTGACGAACGGCCAAGAGCTCGGGCGCTGCCAGGTTGTTGAATGCGAACTCAGCCATACGCTGCGCTGCTTCGCTGGCCAGGCCTTGGCGCCAGAAGTCCGGATGAAGGCGCCAACCAAGCTCCAGAGGGTTGGACCTAAGGAGTTCCAAGTCTGTGGGTGGCGTTGCTTCGCGGCGCAAGTACTGGACAGCGCCCGCACCAGCGAAGCGCCCGCTTTGGAGCTCGACCAGCGCCCACCAACTTGTTCCCCAAGCCGCCCAGCACCGCTGAACCCGAGCGATCATCGCTGCGGTTTGCTCGCGAGTCTCGGGCTCGCCAGTGATGTAGCGCATCACCTCCGGGAGCGAGTTCATCGCGTGAAGTCCGTCGAGATGACTTTCGTCTAGCGGCTCGAAGCGTAGGCGGGCAGTGAACAAGACCGTCATAGGGAGACGCGCTGTGGGCTGTGAGGCCTAACGTTTGAGCTGAGGGGCCGGAACCGGCGTGGTGCTTGGCCCGCGAGGCGGAGCATAGACCTGCAGCGCCTCGCGGGCCAAGTGCCATGCCGGTGGAGGTCCCTGGCTCGAGCGAAGGGTTAGCCGTCGCTCGAGCCCGCGAACTACTTGCTGACTGCGAGCTTGGTTTCCAGCACGCCCTTCTTGCCGTCTTGCTCACTGACGAGGTGAAGCTTCGTGCGGGCGAACATGACTCCCATCTTGACTTCTTGCCAGATGAAGGCGAGCGTCCCCGGCTTGAGATCGACTTCGATGGTGTCAGTGTTCTCGGCCTTCGATGCGACGGTGTGCTTACCAGGCGTGACCTCCTTGTAGAAGTAGGTCTTGGCCGCCGTCTCGCCGATGTTCTGGCCGTCGATGATGACGTCCATCTTCACGGCAGCGCCCATGGACTCGTTCCGAAAGACATAGATGCCCGCCTTGTCGGCTGGCACCTGAAAAGTCTTCGCTGCCGCGTCGAGCTTCGGATCGCCCATTGGCACAGAGGCACAACCGACGAGAGACAGGGAGATGAGCAGGGCGGCGAGTAGCTTCGACATCGTTCCTCCGAGATTGGATGAGTTGGTTATGCGCTGTTTGCGCACCTCGGATTATCAATGTGACGGTTAACGTTTGAGCTGAGGGGCCGGAACCGGGATGGCGCTTGGCCCGCGAGGCGGATGATGACCTGAACCGCCTCGCGGGCCAAGTGCCATGCCGGTGGAGGTCCCTGGCTCGAGCGAAGGGTTAGGGCGTACTCTTGTCTCGCCACTGATTGGCTCGCAAGTTCTCGCTGGCAAGGCGAGCCGTCTCATCGATGCGTTTGGCACGAGTCTCAGCTTTCTTGGCGACGAGTATCCACTCGAGGATGCCGCGCTTGACTGAACGGGGAAATGCATCGAAGTTCGCTGCAGCGTTCGGATACGAGGTCAGCGCCTTGGACAGATCGGGTGGAACTTGAAGTTCTTCCACTCCGTCGAGCGAGCTCCACGTTCCATCAGCCTTGGCTTGCTCTACCTTGGCAAGCCCCGTTGGATGCATGAGTCCAGCGGCAAGCATGCGCTCGACTCGCTCCTTGTTCGGCTTGGACCAGCCTGTCCTCGGCTTGCGTGGCGCGAACCAGAGCATGGAACGCTCGTCGTCGAGCTTGTTGACCTTGCTGTCGATCCAACCAAAGCAGATGGCCTCTTCGACGGATTCGTCGTACTCGAAGCGGGGCTTGCCTGTGGCCTTCTTGTAGCTGACCAGCCAGACACCTTCGGTTTGGGTGTGATGTGACTCCAGCCAGGCGCGCCAAGCGGCTCTGGACTTCGGATGTGTGGCGTTCGGTGGCAAACGAGCCATCGTGTTTCTGTGCGCCCTAACGTTTGAGCTGAGGGGCCGGAGCCGGAATGGCGCTTGGCCCGCGAGGCGGATGCTAAGCCTGGGCGCCTCGCGGGCCAAGTGCCATTCCGGCGGAGGTTCCTGGCTCGAGCGAAGGGTTAGGGCGCACTCCTTAGCTCCTGGCTGTATGTGCCCAGTTGGACGAAGGGCTGCTGAACAAGCCAGCGAAGCCGCGGCAACCGCCTGAAGGCAGCATGCAGGTGAGGCACGTCAGCTGCAACCGCGCAGGCCGAGCTACGGGTTGCCGAAGAGTTGGGCTACGCCAGCGATTGCTGCGCCGATTGCAGCCACT
>CALRRO020000032.1:0-11126 GCA_943370595.1 Chitinophaga pinensis | reverse complement strand
GCCGCCGAGGCGGCGCCCTTCTCGCCGTTCCCACCCCAACCAAGGATGCCCATGTCGGAGAGAAGACCCCCGACCTGCCCCTGCTGTGCCGGCCACGGCGTGCCCCTGGGCGCGCTCGGTCGCCTGCACTGGTTCCGCTGCCGCGACTGCGGCATGACGTTCGCCCGCGCCGGACGTTCGAAGCGCACGCCCCATGCGCCCTCGACCGCAAGGCGGGCGACCGGGTCCCCCACATCTCCCAGTTCATCCCGAGGAGGAAGCCACGATGCATACCCTGCCCGCCACCGGCCTGCGACAGCAGGCCGAGATGCTGGCCAGCCTGTCCCTGAAGCATCTGAGTTCGGCGACGCGCAACAAGCTCGCCGATGACGACCTGTCCGTGAACGCCTACCCGACCGACTGCGGCGGGTTCGTCTATGTCGGGGCACCGAAGTACCGCGTGCCCTCGGAGCCCGATCTGGCCATGCTGTTCGAGGTGGCCGAATCCGCCGGCGTGGCCTGGCTGATGTTCGACCGCGAGGCGGCGGTCATCGACGGGCTGCCCGTGTTCGACAGCGCGGAGCCCGGACCATGAGCCAGCACCTCGCGACGGCGACGCTCGACGGACACCCCGTCGAGATCGTGGCCGGCTTCGATCGACGCCTGGGGGACTACTTTCTCCAGGTCATCGACGGGCGGAACGACATGCTCTACACCAGCCTGCATGAGCCCCTGCTGGACTGGACCGACATCGCGACCTTGCGCACCAAGGTCGCCGAACTCGGCCTTCACCTGCCCGCGCAGTTGGTCGACGAGGTCGAACGCGACGGCCGTCGACGCGCTGGCAACCGCATCGTCCGCCACTTCGCCGAAGGCCCATCGGACACACTGATGGCCGGCTGAAACCAAGCTGCAGTTAGGACTCGGCGCCGCGCTCGTTTCCCGCCAGGGATGGGGCCGGCGCCTCTCGTCTTTGAGACTCACGAAGCCATGCGGTCACACCTGCAGCGTCAGATTGCACACCCTGGGCCATCACGCTCCGGAGGCTTGGCGACAGTCCATGGTCGATCTCCGCATCCCGAGGTCTCAACTGCATCTCCTTCCGCCAGCAACTGCCCAATCGCAGCCCCCAGCACCACATCATCGACAAGCCCGAATCGATGCAGCCGAACGCGGCCCTGCCGATCGAACAGCACGACACTCGGTGTGCCACGAAGGCCCCACTGCGCCATGGTGACAGGCAGCGGCCCCGCCTCGGCGGCTTGGTCGATGCCGATCGGGAATGGCAACCGGTATTCCTGGATGAAGGCCTGCAAGGCCTGTGATCCCATCACCTCGTGATGCTCGAACACCGTGTGCAGCCCGATGACCGTCACTGCCTCGCCCTGAAACGCCTCATGCACACGCAGCGCCTGGGGCAGGCCGTGCGACACACATGCCGGGCACAGCATCTGGAACGCATGGACCAGCACGACGCGCCCCCGCAGATCCCCCAGTTCGACGGGCGTCGGGGTGTTGAACCAGTGCGATGCCCGCCAGCCGGCCAGGCTGGTTGGCTGCCCGTCTGGCGACGCGGTGTCCGCACGCCCCGGCGTTGCAGGCGACGGCATCAGAACTCCCCGTCTTTGATGTAGGGGTGGCTCCACAGGATGGCCTGCAACAGCACGGCCTTCACCCACGCCGCGTGCATCTTCTCGACGTCCGCCGCTGAGGCCCCCTTCTTGGCCAGGAAAGGCTTCAGCGTCGTGGTGATGGGGATGGTCAGCGCCGGCAGGTAGCGAAAGTCCACTTGTGCGGGGCCATGGGCACCGTCGGTCTTGTTCTTCTTGACCCGGTTGTGGCGCAGGCCGATCTCGTACTGCCAGTCCAGCCAGGCCTGGTCGTACTTCGCGTCGGCGGTGTCCAGGATCCACAGCGCAAAACGCTTGCGGACGGCGGCCAGGTAGGCGCCGTCCGGCTGGCCGCTGCGCGTGTCGCCGAAGAACACCACCAGCTCGGGCGTCGAGGCCACGAAGCCGTACCAGACATCGAGGATGGCCTCGGTCTGGTCGGCGAGGATGGCCCGGCTCTGGCGCAGCGCTGCCACGTCGTCGGCGCCGAACAGCATCGACTTCTGCAGCGCCGCCAGGTCGGCCATCGAGTACGGCGCACGGGCCATTGTCGGCTGGCCCAGCGCGTAGCCGGGTGCACGGCCTTGCGGCGCTGCCGCGCCGGCATCCGCCACCACACCGAGCGTGGTGGCGGCAATCAGCAGTTTCAGCATCTTCATGAACAACTCCTGGTGTCTTGGGTTGGAACGGGTCCGCCGACCCGGATGTGATTGCGCAACGTCCCCAGTGTGTCCCCATCATCTGTACCATGGATGCTGTGGAGTACTCAAAACACCATCCATCGTTCAAACCGGAGGCAGCGACCCTGCCCCCCGCCATTGATCGACTTTCCGGCCTGCTGGATCGTTTCCGCGTCCGGGCCCACCTGTTCCATGCCGGCGCCCTGTGCGGCACGACCGCCTTCGACGCGAAGCCGGGCCGCGCCTTCCTGCATGTGCTGCGCCGGGGCGAGCTGGTGGTGACGCACGGCAATGTCAAAGGCCTGAAACGCCGCGTCGTCGTGAACGAGCCGACGCTGATGCTCTACCCCCGGCCGGTGGCGCACACCTTCCACAACCCGCCGCGCGACGGATCGGATTTCACGTGTGCCATCCTCGACTTCGATGGTGCCGAGCACAACCCGCTGGTGGTGGCGCTGCCAGCTCTGGTGCTCGTCCCGCTGGATCAGGTCGATGGCCTGCAGCCCGCGCTCGACCTGCTGTTCGCCGAGACCGACCGCGTGCGCTGCGGCTCGCGACTGCTGGCCGACCGCTTGTTCGAGGTCGTGCTGATCCAACTGCTGCGCTGGCTGATCGACCACCCGGGTCCGAGCGGCGTCGGCAGCGGCCTCATCACAGGGCTGGCTCATCCCCGTCTGGCCAGGCTGCTCGTCGCGCTGCACGCGGCGCCCGCCGAGGCGTGGCCGCTGGAGCGCATGGCGGCTCAGGCCGGCATGTCGCGCACGGCGTTTGCCGTGACCTTCAAGCAGGCCACCGGCGCCACGCCAGCGGGCTACCTCGCCGACTGGCGACTGACCCTGGCCATGTCCGAGCTGCGCGCGGGCGGATTGCTCAAGGCCGTGGCCGACGCGGTGGGATACGGCAGCGCCACGGCGCTGTCCAAAGCCTTCAAGCAGCGCTACGGTGTGGCGCCGCGAGACTGGCGCAAGTCGGACCAGGGGCAGCACGAGACCTGACCGGGGCCCAAGGCTGCGTCGGCGTTGACGAACCCCGCCCCTACAGCGACCGCCCCACCCCGATGCAGGCCAGCCCCGAACACACCACGCCGGCCGCCACGGCCCGCTCCTGCCACTGCGTGCGCTGGCGAAACACGACCAGCGACATGGCGGTCGCCAGCACGATGTACGCATTGGTGTCGGCCACCACCTCGGCTGCGGAAAGCGTGCGCATGGCCTCGATGACCAGGGCATCGGCCAGGGTGACGCTGAAGTAGCCGACGACGGCGATGGCGGTGCCGATCCACGCTAACGCGCCCGGCACCTCCCCGAAGGCGGGACCCATGCAGCAGATGCCGCATAGTCGTATAGTGGTAAGTATTCAATGACTTACTAACGACGCTCGGGACCCCCTCATGCAGATCCGGCTCTCCACCGAAGAACGCCAGGCAGAGATCGTGGCTGCGGCGCTGCGCCTGGCGCGCGAGTCGAGCCCGGCCTTGATTACCACCAGCGACATCGCAGCGGCCATCGGCGTCACGCAGGGTGCCGTCTTCAAGCACTTTCCCACCAAGGACGCCATCTGGCTGGCGGCCATGCGCTGGGTGCGCGAGACCCTGCTACAAACGCTGCAGACCGCCGCGGACGACGCGGTCACGCCCCTGGACGCGCTGTCTGCGATGTTCCGCACGCATGTCGAGTTCGTCATCGCCCACCCGGGCGTGCCCCGGTTCATCTTCCATGAGCTCCAGCAACCTGCCGACTCCGCGGCCAAGAGCGAGGTACGCGCCGTGCTCCAGGGTTACCGCAAGCTGCTCGTCGGTCAGTTGAATCTGTCGATCCAGAGCAAGCTGGTCAGCCCCGAACTGGACGCCGAAGCCGCTGCGACGAGTTTCATCGGCCTGATCCAGGGGCTGGTCATGCAATCGATGCTGACTGGGCGCACGGCTGCGATGCGCCAGCAGTCGGATGCCCTCTACGCCCTTTACCGGCGCAGCCTCGGGGAAGCCTCATGAAACTCTCCTCCATCGGCATCCGCCGAGTCGTCCTTGGGCTCCTGGGCGTCCTGCTGCTGGCCTCGTTGGCCTTCGTGGTCATGCGGTCGGGGCCGCTGGCGCCGACGCGCGTCACGGTCGTGCAAGCAGCCGAAGGCCGCCTCACGCCTGCTCTGTTCGGCATCGGCACGGTCGAGGCAAGGCGCAGCTACCTGATCGGTCCGACGGTGGCCGGCCGTGTGCGCGCCGTGACCGTGGACGTCGGCAGCCTCGTCAAGGCGGGCCAGTTGCTGGCCGAGATGGATCCGGTCGACCTGGACGAGCGCACGGCGGCGCTCGACGCCGCAGTGGCGCGTGCCGGCAGCGCCATGGCTGGCGCGGATGCCCAGCGACGCGACGCCCTGGCACGCCAGGCGCTGGCGGCCGTCAACGCGCGCCGCACGGTCGAGTTGGGCCAACAGAACTTCATCAGCGCCAATGCCGTCGAGGCCCGGTTGCAGGAGCAGGCGTCGGCCGACGCGGTTGTCACCGCGGCCACTGCCAACGTGGCTGCGGCCCGACAGGATCAACAGCGCCTGGCGGCCGAGCGGGCTGGACTGCGCCAGCAGCGCGCCAACGTGCGCCTGCTGGCCCCTGCCGACGGCGTGGTGATCAGCCGCGATGCCGAACCCGGGTCGACCGTGGTGGCCGGGCAGGCCGTGCTGCGGGTGATCCAGCCGTCGTCCCTGTGGGTCAAGGTGCGGCTGGACCAGGCCCGCTCGGCCGGGCTGACGGCGGGTCTGCCGGCACAGGTGGTACTGCGTTCGAACCCCGGGCGCGCCGTCGCCGGAAAGGTCGCGCGCGTCGAAACCATCAGCGACAGCGTGACTGAAGAGCGCGTCGCCCAGGTCAGCTTCGACCAGGCACCCAGCGACCTGTCGGTGGGCGAACTGGCCGAGGTGACGCTGTCCCTGCCGCCGACCGCCAACGCCGTGCTGCTGCCCAATGCGGCCATCAGGCGGCTGCAGGCGCAGATCGGCGTATGGACGCTCGACGGCGGCGACCTGCGCTTCGCGCCGGTGCGCACTGGCCTGACCAGCCTGGATGGCCAGGTGCAGATCCTGGAGGGCGTCAAACCCGGCACGACGGTCATCGTGTACAGCGAAAAGGACATCGGCGCGCGCAGCCGCATCACGGTGGTCGAGACGCTGGCGGGGCAACAGCCGTGATCAGCCTGGCCGGCCGCGACATCCTGCATTCGTGGGGCAAGTTCGTGCTGACCGGCATGGGCCTGGGCCTGTTGATCGGCGTGACGCTGACCATGGCCGGCGTCTACCGCGGCATGGTCGACGACGCGCGCGCACTGCTGAACAACAGCGGTGCCGATCTCTGGGTGGTCCAGCAAGGCACCCAGGGCCCGTACGCGGAATCGTCCAGCCTGCGCGACGACACGGTGCGCAGCGTACTCGGGCTGCGCGGGGTGGCACGCGCTGCCAACGTCACCTACCTGACGATGCAGGTACGTCGCGCATCGGCGGGTGATGGTGCGCCCAGCAGCGACAACGACGACGTGCGCGCCATGGTGGTCGGCTTCGAGCCCGGGCAACCGGGCGAACCAGGCTACCTGGTGGCGGGCCGGCACGTCACCCGCAGCCACTACGAAGCAGTGGCCGACGTTCGCACGGGCTTTGCCCTGGGCGAACGCATCCGCATTCGCCGCCACGACTACACCGTGGTCGGCTTGACGCGACGGATGGTCTCGTCCGGTGGCGACCCGATGGTCTTCATCCCGCTGAAGGACGCACAGGAAGCGCAGTTCCTGAAGGACAACGACGCCATCGTCAACGAGCGCGCCCGCACCGCGGCCAACCCGAACCTGAACCGACCGGGTGTGCCAGGGCTGCTGGAGGCCATCCAGGCCTCGCAGGCGAACAACCGCAATGTGAACGCCATCCTGGTGCAAGTGCAGCCCGGCATGGATGCCGGCTTGTCGGCCGACACTGTGGCTGAGACCGTGCGCCGCTGGAAGCACCTGGAGGCCTACACCCGCGCGCAGATGGAAGAGATCCTGGTGGCCAAGCTGATCGCCACGTCGGCTAGGCAGATCGGCATGTTCCTGGTGATCCTGGCCATCGTGAGTGCGGCCATCGTCGCCTTCATCATCTACACGATGACGCTGGGCAAGATCCGCGAGATCGCGGTGCTCAAGCTCATCGGCACGCGCAACCGCACGATCGCCGGGATGATCCTGCAGCAGGCGCTAGGGCTGGGGCTGATCGGCTTCATCGTCGGCAAGGTGGCGGCCACCTTCTGGGCGCCGATCTTCCCGAAATACGTGCTGCTGGAAGTGAACGACGCGTTGCTCGGATTTCTCGCAGTGATGGTGATCTGCGCGCTGGCCAGCACGTTGGCGATCCGCGCGGCGTTGGCGGTCGACCCGGCTGCGGCCATCGGCGGCTGAAGGCACACGAGAAGGCCCACGACATGAGCGAAGCCGGCATCCGCATCGAAGGCCTGCGCAAGCGCTACGGCGAAGGCGACACGGCGGTCGACGCGCTGAAGGACGTCAACATGGTGGTGGCGCCCGGCGAGGTGGTGGGCCTGATCGGCCCCTCGGGCTCGGGCAAGAGCACCTTGCTGAAGTGCCTGGGCGCCGTCATCGAGCCGACGGCCGGACGCATGATCCTCGGCGGGCAGACCATCTACGACGATGGCTGGAAGATCCCCGACCTGCGCGCGTTGCGCCGCGACAGCATCGGTTTCGTGTTCCAGGCGCCCTACCTGATCCCCTTCCTCGATGTCACCGACAACGTCGCCTTGCTGCCGATGCTGGCCGGGCGTCCCAACGGCGAGGCCCGCGCGCGGGCGCTCGAACTGCTGACGGCACTGGACGTGGGGCATCGCGCCACGGCGCAGCCGTCAGAGCTCTCCGGCGGGGAACAGCAGCGGGTGTCGATCGCACGTGCCCTGGCCAACCGGCCGCCAGTGATCCTGGCCGACGAACCCACGGCGCCGCTGGACAGCGAACGGGCCCTGGCCGTCGTGCGCATCCTCAATCAGATGGCCACGCAGTACCACACGGCCATCATCGTGGTGACCCACGACGAGAAGATCATCCCGACCTTCAAGCGGATCTATCACATCCGCGACGGCCGGACCGAAGAAGAGGCGGGGCAAGGCTTGAGCCTCTGACCCGATTCAGCCCGGTTTCAGCAGCCGTCGACCAGGAGCAAGAACGTGAGCACATCCAAGGCGGATTGGCTGGTGAAGTCACTGGCAGTGGTCACCGTGCTCTTCGGTTTGCTGACGGTCCTGTCCGGCGGTCGCACACTGTTCGGTGGCGAAGCGGCGCGCCTGGCCGCCGGGGCCATCGTGCCCTTTGTGCTCTGGTTCAACTTCGTTGCCGGGTTCGCCTACGTGGCCTGCGGTCTGGGGCTGTGGCGGCGGCGGCGCTGGTCCGTGCCACTGGCTGTCTTCATCGCCGTCGCAACGGGCCTGGTGTTCGCCGCCTTTGGCGTCCATCCATGGAGTGGTGGTGCGTACGAGGCGCGAACCGTCGGCGCGATGGTGCTGCGCTTGTTGCTTTGGACGGTGATTGCAGCAATCGCACATCGAGCGCTCCGGCACGACATCTGACCAAGTGACCGGCCCGAGGTGGCGCTCGACGGTGATCACGGCAGGGTCGTTGGCATGGTCGATCGGCATTCTGCGAACCCAGTCCTGGCAAGCCTCGGCAAACGCATCGCACATAGCAGCACCCGCCTGCTGCGCCACGGCCTCGCGCAACAGTTCGAGCCGCCGCTGTTCAGCGGGGGATGAAGAACGTCGACTTCTCGAACTGGATGGCAGATGTGTCTGCGCCGCTACCTGCGTTGGGCTCAACGCCCGTGACCTCGAAAACCACGGGCACCGACCGGCCTGCGAGCCCTTGTGCCACGGCGAAGGGCAGGCGCAGGCTCACCGACATCGACGCCACGGCAGCCGGGCCGGCGCTGGCCGGCGTTGCCACGACCTCCAAACCATCGATCCCGGAGGCGGCAACCCGGTAGGTCTGCGGAGCCTCCGTGCGATTCATGATCTGGATCCGGTAGACGTTCTCGACGGTGCCGTCCTCCACCACGCGCGCCAATGCACCGCGGTCCTTGACCACATCAAACTTGAACGGGCTGCGCATCGCCACGCTGGCCGCGAACGCGATGCTGGCCGCAGAAAGCACGGCCCCGTACACCAGAACACGCGGCCGCAACGCACGCTTGAACATCTGCAGCCGCGTCCAGCCATTCACGACACCGTTTTCGGTGGAGTAGCGGATCAGCCCCTTGGCGTAGCCCATCTTGTCCATCACGTCGTCGCAGACGTCGATGCAGGCGGCGCAGCCGATGCACTCGTTCTGCAGCCCGTTGCGGATGTCGATGCCGGTGGGGCAGACCTGCACGCACAGGGTGCAGTCGATGCAGTCGCCCAGGCCCTGCGCGGTGGCGTTCGTCTTCTTCGAGCGCGAGCCCCGGGGGTCCCCTCGACCGGCGTCGTAGGCGATGACCAGGGAGTCCTTGTCGATCAGGGCGCTCTGGAAGCGTGCGTAGGGGCACATGTACTTGCACATCTGCTCTCGCAGGAAACCCGCATTGCCGTAGGTGGCGGCGCCATAGAACAGCACCCAGAAGGCGTTCCACGCCGACATGTCCAGGCCCACCGCGGCGGCGGCCAGCTCCCGGATCGGTGTGAAGTAGCCGACGAAGCTGAAGCCAGTGATCAGCGCGATGGCCAGCCACACCCCCTGCTTGGCGCCCTTGCGCAAGATCTTGTTCGCGCCCCAGGGCGCCTGGTCCAGCCGCATGCGCGCGATGCGGTCGCCTTCGATCTTGCGTTCGGCCCACATGAAGATCTCGGTGTAGACCGTCTGCGGGCAGGTGTAGCCGCACCACAGCCGGCCGGCCACGGCAGTGAAGAAGAACAAGGCCAGCGCCGACAGCACCAGTAGCGCCGCCAGGAAGATCAGGTCCTGCGGATAGAGCAGCAGGCCGAAGATGTAGAAGCGTTGCGCCTCCAGATCGAACAGCACGGCCTGGCGGCCGCCCCACTGCAGCCACGGCAGGCCGTAGAACAGCAGCTGGGTCAGCCATACGAAGACCCAGCGCCAGGTGGCGAACCAACCCTTCACTGCACGCGGGTAGATCGTCGCCTGCTTCTGGTACATCGAGACGAACTGCGCGCCGTCGTCGCTCGCACCCGATACCGGCGCGATGGGGATGACCTTCCGGATACTTGCCATGCTCAAGGCGCGCCGGCCGACCAGCGGTCACATTGCATCAGGACGTTCATCGCTTCAGCTCGCCCAGCTTGTGTTCGATCTTGCTCCAGGCTTCGGCATCTGGCAGTGAGAGCTTGGTTTTCGTGATCGGCTTCCATTCGCGCGACAGTTCGGCGTTCAGCGGCGTGAAGTGCTGCTGGCCGGTGGGCACGTCCTCTTCGGCATAGATGGCATTCACCGGGCACTCGGGGACGCAGACGGCGCAGTCGATGCATTCGTCCGGGTCGATGACCAGGAAGTTCGGCCCTTCGCGAAAGGCGTCGACCGGACACACGTCCACGCAATCGGTGTACTTGCACCGGATGCAGGCTTCGGTGACGACGAAGGTCATCGCTGCGCGAGCGCGATGTCAACCGCAGCAGGCACCGCCACTGCAGCAGGAATCGCCCTTGGCGCCCGCCGAAGGCACTGCGGCGTCAGCGATGCGGGTGATCTGGATCCGCCAGACCGACGGGCCGGCTTCCAGCGTGGCCCATTCGAACTGTCCGAGGGCTCGGTCTTCGAACTGATAGCGCAGCGGCTGCGGGTTGTGGTCGTTCACGAGTTGCAGCGCCTGGCCTGTGGCCAGGGCGTCGAAACGACCGAAGATCAGCGGGTGACGCTCACGCGGTGCAATGGTGCGCAGGTCCAGCTCAAAGGTGGGTTGAATCAGGGTTGCAGTCATGGGAACCTTTCAGGAGTGAAGTGCGCACCTGGCCGCGCGACATGCGCGGCGGAAGTGCGATGAGGGAACAGAAACGTTCAGCCGTCCTTGCCGTCGAGACGACTGCTCAGCAGCCAAGGCGTGAAGACCCAGAGGTAGAGCGCAAAAGCCACGGCCCAGGCGGCTGCAGCCACCACGAGCCAGTCGGCGGTGTGTGCCGGCGCGACCAAGGGGAGCAGCACACGGGCAATAGCGGCGACCGCCACCAGCAGGCAGGCGGCCACCTCCAGACGCGACACCTTCAGCGGGCGCCCGGTGTGGCCTCTCGCAGTGCGAGTAACCATGCCAACGATGAGCCCGGCCGTGGCACCCACCGCCAGGGCGTGAATACCGGCAGAAGCTGCCACGCCATCCACCTGCGCCCAGGCCAGCAGCAGGAAGCCGACGGGCAACCAGGCGTACGCCGCGTGCAGCACCCACAGGATGGGGCGCGCACGGGTGCGCAAGGGCTGCCAGTGCCACAACCTGGCGGCATGCAGCAAGGCCGCTGCGGCGAATCCAGCTGCCGTGACCGGGTTGGCCGGCAGCAGCACCCACGCCGCCAGCGACAGCGACGTCGCCGCCAGCGTGCTGCGCTCCAGCCAGGCTGGAACTTTCAGCTGTCGGCCCGGCAGCGCCGACATCGTGAACGCTGGAATCACCCGCCCGGCGATCACGCATTCGATCATCACGACCAGCGCCAACCCGGCGTGCAGCGCCCGCAGCGGATCGATGTTCAGCCAGCCCAAAACGGCAGCATGAAACGTGGCATTCGCTGTCGCCAACAGCAGCAGGATCGCGCCCAGCGGCAGGTTGCGCCGGTTGCCTGCTTTCAACAGCACCCGGATCAGCACGAAGGCCACCCAAGGCAGCAGCACCACGTCCAGAATGGCATAGACCGCGTACGGCGCCCCCA
>CALRRO020000031.1:0-13497 GCA_943370595.1 Chitinophaga pinensis | reverse complement strand
ACCGACTGGCTCTGCTCGCTGGAGGCCGCGGCGATCTCCTGAACCAGCTCGCTGGTCTTCTGGATCGACGGCACGATCTCGTCGAGCAGCTTGCCTGCGCGCTCGGCGGTCGACACGCTGTTGGCGGCCAGGTCGCCGATCTCCTTGGCCGCTTCCTGGCTGCGCTCGGCGAGCTTGCGCACCTCGGCCGCCACCACCGCGAAGCCCTTGCCGTGTTCGCCGGCACGCGCCGCCTCGATGGCCGCGTTCAGCGCCAGCAGGTTGGTCTGGTAGGCGATGTCGTCGACGATCGAGATCTTCGCGGCGATCTGCTTCATCGCGGTGACGGTCTGCGTGACGGCGTTGCCGCCGTCGGCCGCTTCCTTGCTGGCCTTGGTGGCCATGCCGTCGGTGACCTTGGCGTTGTCGCTGTTCTGCGTGATCGAGGCCGACATCATGTCGATCGACGCGGTGGTCTCCTCGACCGACGAGGCCTGCTCGCTGGCCGCCTGAGACAGCGACTGCGCGGTGGCGCTGACCTGGTTGGCTGCGCCCGTCAGCGCCTCGGCCGCGCTGCGCACCTCGGCGATGATGGTGGCCAGCTTCTCGCAGCTGGCGTTGGCGTCCTGCTTGACCTGATCGAAGGTGCCGCGCGCCTCGCGGTTGATGCGCTGCGTCAGGTCGCCGTTGGCCAGGCCGGAGAACACGCGGCCGACGTCGTCGATCACGCCGGCCAGCGTCTCGCTGGTGGCGTTGGCGTCGTTCCTCACCTGGCCGAAGGTGCCGGCGTACTCGCGGTTGATGCGCTGCGACAGGTCGCCCTCGGCAAGTGCGCCGAACACACGGCCGACGTCGTCGAAGATCACCGACGTGGTCTGCATCAGCGCGTTGACGCCGGCGCACAGGTCGCCGATCGGGCCGCTCTTGCCCTCCATCGGGATGCGCGGCGTGAGGTCGCCCTCCTGCGCAGCGGCCGTGACCTTCTGCGCCTGCTCGACGGCCTCGCGCAGCATCTGGTTGGCGAGGAACTCGGCGGTGACGTCGGTGGCGATCTTGACGATCTTGAACACCCGGCCCATCTCGTCCTTCACCGGCGCGTAGACCGCCTGGATCCAGACCGACTTGCCGGACTTGGTGATGCGCTTGAAGACCTTGCTGAACGACTGGCCTGCGTTGAGCTCGCGCCAGAAGGCCGAGTACTCCGTCGAGGCCGACTCCTGGCCCTCGACGAACTGGCGGTGGTGGCGCCCGGCCACCTCGTCCAGCGCGTAGCCCATCAGCGACAGGAAGTTCTTGTTCGCCGTCAGCACGTGGCCGCCGAGGTCGAACTCGATGTAGGCGTAGGCGGCGTCGATCGCAGCCAGGATGCCGCGCGCGTTCTGGCGCTCGATCTCGGAGGCGGTGATGTCGTAGCGCACGCCGAGGTACTTGATCGGCTTGCCGTTCTCGCCCAGGATCGGCGCGATCACCGCGTCGACGTAGTAGGGCGTGCCGTCCTTGGCGCGGTTCTTGATCATGCCGCGGAACATCTGGCCGCGGCCGATCGTCGACCACATCTGCTTGAACACGTCCTTGGACATGTCCGGATGCCGCGTGGTGTTGTGCGGCTGGCCGATCAGCTCGTCACGCGAGTACTTCGAGACCTCGATGAACTTCTCGTTGATCGACAGGATGTCGCCCTTCTTGTCGGCCTCCGAGACGATGCTGGTCTCGTTCATGATCGCCGTGCGCACCTGCAGCTCGGCCTCGACCGCCTCCAGCCGCGCCTTCATCTGCTCTAGCGTCGCGGTGAGGTCGCTGCGCTCGGCCTCGGCGCTGGTGCGTGCCCGCTCGGATCGCTCCAGCGCCTGGGCCGCTTGCTGGAGTTCGGCGCCGGCGAAAAGCTGGGCGAACAAGGAGGTGCTGGGCTGGCTCATGACGGCTCTCTTTCGGTGGCGGGTTGAAGGGTGCGGACCGCGGGGTCCGCGGCGAGTTGGCTGAGGGAGGCGACGTCGAAGATCAGTGCGACCTCGCCGTTGCCCAGGATGGTGGAGCCCGACATGCCGCGCAGGCTCTTGAACATGCGGCCGAGGGGCTTGATGACGGTCTGGTGCTGGCCGAGCAGCGCGTCGACCATCACGCCGAAGCGCTGCGCGCCCGACTGGATGACGACCACGCTGCTGCGCTCGGGGGGCGGCGAGTTCAGCGAGTACAGGTGGCGCAGGCTGAGCACCGGCAGCACGCGGCCGCGCAGCTCGATGACGCTGCGCCCGCGCGCATCCAGCGCGGTGGCGGTGGGGCGGTTCTCGATGACCTCGACCACCGCGTCGAGCGGGAAGACGAACTTGCTCGGGCCGACGCCGATCAGGAAGCCGTCGATGATGGCCAGCGTCAGCGGCAGGCGGATCTCGATCGTGCTGCCCCGGCCCTCGACGCTGTCGAGCATGACGGTGCCGCGCAGCGCCTCGATGTTGCTGCGCACCACGTCCATGCCGACGCCGCGGCCGCTGAGGTTGGTGATTTTCTCGGCGGTGGAGAAGCCGGCCGCGAAGATGAGCTGCAGGATCTGCTCGTCCGGCGGCGTCACGCCGCGTTCGACGAGGCCGCGTTCCCAGGCGCGCTGCAGCACCTTGTCGCGCTGGATGCCGCGGCCGTCGTCGGTGATGCGGATGACCACGCTGCCGGATTCGTGGCGCGCCGCCAGCGTCAGCTTGCCCTGCGCCGGCTTGCCGGTGACAGCGCGCTGCTCGGGCGTCTCGAGGCCGTGGTCCAGCGCGTTGCGCACCAGGTGCATCAGCGGGTCGGCGATGCGCTCGACCATCGACTTGTCCAGCTCGGTCTCGCCGCCGACGATCTCCAGCGCCACGTCCTTGCCGAGTTCGGCGGCGGTGTCGCGCACCACGCGGCGAAAGCGCGAGAAGGTTTCGCCGATCGGCACCATGCGCAGCTGCAGCGTGCCGTTGCGGATTTCCTCGATCAGCTGGCTGATCTGCTCGTTGGCCTCGACCAGCGGGCCCTGGCGGGTCTGCCGCGCCAGCAGCAGCGCACCGGCCCCGGCGATGACCAGTTCGCCCAGCAGGTTGATGACGGCGTCGAGCCGGTCGGCCTGCACACGGATGTAGCGGCCGCTGTCGGCGGCTCCCTCGCGGCTCTTCTGCTGCTTGTTCAGCGCTGCCTCGACGATCTTCGGGTGCACGCCGGCGTCGGACTGCAGGATCTCGCCCAGCCGCGGAGCCTGCCCGGCGGCGGCACCCTCGCTCTGGCGCTTGAGTGCGCGGTCGAGCTGCTCGTAGCTGACCACGCCGATGGACATCAGGATCTCGCCGATGCGCGGGCTGTCGGGCAGCGCCTCGACCAGCTCGGCCAGTTGTTCTGGCGTGGCGTCGGGGCCGATGACGTGCAGCCGCGCGTCTTCGGCGACGAAACTGAACGCATCGTCGATGGCCTGGCGGCCGCGCGCGGTCTGCAGCACGAAGACGAAGCCGAGGTGGCAGCTCTCCGGGTCCAGCGCCTCCAGCGTCGGCACGGCGTCGATGTCGCAGCCGATCGCGCCGAGCGTGCCCTGCTGCGCCACGTAGTTCAGGATGGCCAGCGGGTCCATGCCGTTGCGGAAGGTGTCGGCGCCGAACGCGACCGAGACATGCCAGCGGCTCTCGCCGGTCGCACTCTCCTGTGGGTTCGCTGTTTCGGCTGGCGCACGGGACGGTGCCAGCGCGCCGAGTTGCGCCACCAGGGCGTTTCGCTCTGCGGCGCCTTCGGCGTCGTCCTGGCCGCCACTGGCCTGGTCGATCAGCCGGCGGATCTGGTCGTTGCAGCGCAGCAGCAGCGTCGAGAGCTCCGGCGTCAGGCCGATCGCCCCCTCGCGCAGGTGGTCGAGCAGGGTCTCGAC
Organism: Chitinophaga pinensis; assembly: GCA_943370595.1. Lineage (GTDB taxonomy): Bacteria > Pseudomonadota > Gammaproteobacteria > Burkholderiales > Burkholderiaceae_C > Piscinibacter. The sequence goes on along the minus strand of CALRRO020000031.1, from coordinate 9,650 downwards.
GTGGTGCGTGAAGGCGACCACCGCGTCGAGCCCGAAGATGCCCGCCGAGCCCTTCACGGTGTGGGCGCAGCGGAACAGCGCGTCGAGCAGTTCGCGGTCGTTCGGCGCGTCCTCGAGCTGCAGCAGCAGCTGCTCGATCGAGGCGATCTGCTCCTGGGCCTCGCTGATGAAGGCCGGCAGCGCCTCGGCGATGAAGCTGGTGTCGTGGTCGGCGGAGGTCATGCGGTGGCTCCCGTGGCCAGCAGGTGGGCCAGGCCGAGTCGTTCGCAGGCGGTGCGCAAGGCCGGGCTGGGGTCGAGCAGGTGCAGCGCGCGCTGCTGTGTGGCCAGCGATCGCGACAGCGCGGCGATCAGCTGCACGCCCGCGGCGTCCACCTCGGCCACCGGCGCCGCGTCGAGCGCGAGCGGCCCGTCGCCGTGTTCGGCCAGCCAGGCCAGCCAGGCGCTGCGCGTCTCGCCCGCGGTGTAGATGGTCAGCTCGGCAGGAAGGGTCAGGGCGATGCTCATGCGCGCCTCCTAGGGAAGAATCAGCTTGGACACCGCGTCGAGCAGTTGCGGCGGGTTGAAGGGCTTGACGATCCAGGCCTTGGCGCCGGCGGCTCGGCCCTCGTCCTTCTTCGCGTCCTGGCCCTCAGTGGTCAGCATCACCACCGGCGCGAACTTGTGCCGCGGGTGCTGCTTGAGGTGCTTCACGAAGGTGATGCCGTCCATGTTCGGCATGTTCACGTCGCTGACGATCAGGTGCACCTTGGCCAGCTTGTCGAGATGGGCCAGCGCCTCCTTGCCGTCGCCGGCCTCGTGCACCTCGTAGCCGGCACGCTGCAGCGCGAGCTTCACCACGGTGCGCAGCGAGCTCGAGTCGTCGACGATCAGGATGGTCTTGGCCATGGCTCGAGTGCCCATCAGAAGAAGGTGGTGCCGCTGCTGGACGAGCCGCCCGAGCCAGCCGGCTGCGTGCCGGATGCCTCGCGCTGCTCGGCCGTCGTGTAGCCGGCCGCGAGCAGTGCCTGCCAGTCGCCGACATCGGGCGCGCGGCCTTGCGCCAGGGCGCCGCGCAGGTGGTCTGCGGCGGTGGTGATGGAGGCGCCGACCTGGTCGAGGATCTGGCTGACGCGGTCCTGGAACTGGAAGGCGACCATCAGCTGCTCGACCTGGGCGCGCACCGCCTCGCCGCGCGTGCGCAGCTGGGCTGCACGTTCGTGCAGTTGCGCGACCGCGGCGTCGACTTCGCCGATCACCTCGCGGATCGTCTGCTCGGAGTGCTGGATGCCGCTGCTGTCGCGCCGCGCGTGTTCGTCGGCCTGCGACAGGGTCTGGCCCATGCGCTCGCCGAAGCGGTTCACCTGCTCGGCAATGCGTCGGCCGGTGTCGCCCGATTCGGCCGACAGCCGGCGCACTTCGGCGGCCACGACGGCGAAGCCGCGGCCGCTCTCGCCGGCGCGCGCCGCCTCGATCGCGGCGTTGATGGACAGCAGGTTGGTCTGGCGCGCCAGCTTGCCCACGTCTTCGGCCATGCCCCCCAGGCTGGTCGATGCACCGGAGAGTTCACGAACAGAAGCGAGCACCTGCTCGCGTGATTTCATCGACGCCTGCAGGTTACTCAGCAGGCCGAGCAGGCGCTGTTCGCACTGTTCGAGGACGGCGGCACGCTGGTCGAGTCCGGCCCGGCCGGGCGCGTCGTCCTGCGGCGGCGCGATGACGACGTCGAGGTCCGCGAGGATGGCCGAGAAGCCGGCCAGCAGGTCGGCCGTGGCCTCGCGCATCTGGGCCTGGGCGGTGCCGAGGTGGGTGTTCCACAGCGCGGCGGCTTCGTCGAGGCGGGCGGCAAAGGCCGCTGCGTCAGGGGCCGGTGAGGGCTCCCGGGCAGCCGACGGCCACCAACGCCGCAGGGCGGCCACGACGGTCTGCAACGGGCCGGGTTGGCCGTTGCCGGGGCGGTAGGTGGTGGGCATGGGCGCGGAGGGCTGTGACGTCGATCGGTCTCGACTGCACTTTCGGCATCCGCGCGCAGAGCCTGAGGAAAAAATGGACTAAATGTTTGTAAAACTGATAAATGTCAAATCGTTGGCAGGATCAGATTGGCGTCGGCCGACCGCCGGCGCCGTCACGCCGTGCAGCGACGGTCAGTTGTTGAACGGGTCGCGCGCGGGCGGTGCCTTGCCGAGCAGCGCATCCTTCAATTGAGAGTCCGCCGGCGAGTTGCCCAGCCAGATGCGCATCAGCGCGGAGAAGAATTCCGGTTCCTTGATCGGATCGATGTTCGCCTTGCCGTTGATCAGCACGGTCGTGCCCTGGCCGGGTACGAAGTCGACCGAGAACGAGTCGCCGGCGACCAGCTTCTTCTTGGCCGCGAACAGTTCGCTCATGCGCAGCGTGCCGGCGATGGACTTCGAGAACTCCTCGCGCGGCGAGTTGTCCTGCATGCCGCGGGTGAACAGCTTGCCCAGTTCGTTGGCGTCGATGTCGCGCAGCATCACGATGTGCATGCGCTTGGGGCCGGGGGCGGCCAGCACCGCCTCGGTCGTGGCCGCCTTGGTGCCGAGGTAGAGGCCGGCGGTATAGACCTTGAACACCGCCTTGTAGCGGATGCCGGCTCCGTTGAGCTGCAGCCGGGTGTTGCCGATCTGCGTCGACTGTTCGTACTTGACGCCGGCAACCTCGGTGGTCTGGGCCTGCGCCAGCGGCATAGCGAGAAGGGCCGCCAGGGTGGCGGACAGGACGATGGTGCGACGGATCACGACGCTCTCCAGTATGTGTAAACCGGCCATGTTCAGGCCGTGAAGCCCGGGAGTGTGTCAAACCGGCGGCGCGGCTGTCCATGGCGAAATCCACGACTCGGGAGCCCTCCCCAGGCTGCAGGTGTGCGCTGCTACACTCGGCGCCCATGTTTTCGACGCGCAAGCAAACCAAGGGGTCGCACGACCGGGGAGCCTGGCCCTGGCGCCGCTCCTGCTGCCACGCCGGGCGCTGACCCGGCGCGTTTGCCTGCCGCGGAGCGCCGCGTTCACCCATGAAGCGCGCCCTTCGGCTCCATCGGCTGGCTCATCCAGCCGGCACCACCGAATCGAACCGTCATGCGGACGCATCCACCGTCCGCCGGGCCGTGGAGGGCCCTGACCCGTGATCACCGAACTCGAATTCAAGAGCCTGGCCGCGCAGGGCTACAACCGCATCCCGCTGCTGACCGAAGCCTTCGCCGACCTCGAGACGCCGCTGTCTCTCTATTTGAAGCTCGCCTACGGCAACGGCGGCGGCAAGCACAGCTTCCTGCTCGAATCCGTCGTCGGCGGTGAGCGTTTCGGACGCTATTCCTTCATCGGCCTGCCGGCGCGCACGCTGCTGCGCGCCAGCGGCTTCAGGACCGAGGTCGTCACCGACGGCGTGGTGGTCGAGACGCACGACGGCAACCCGCTTGACTTCATCGACCGGTATCAGAAGCGCTTCAAGGTGGCGCTGCGCCCCGGCCTGCCGCGCTTCTGCGGCGGCCTGGCCGGCTACTTCGGCTACGACGCGGTGCGCTACATCGAGCCCAAGCTCGCCAAGACCTGGAAGGACGGCGGCATCGACACGCCGGACATCCTGCTGCTGCAGTGCGAGGAACTGGCGGTCATCGACAACCTGTCCGGCCGCCTGTACCTGATCGTCTACGCCAACCCCGCCGAGCCCGAGGCCTACTTCAAGGCCAAGCGGCGCCTGGCGGAACTGGGCGACAAGCTGAAGTACAGCGTCACCGCGCCGCAGGTCAAGCGCGTGGCGGCGCATGGCGTCGAGCGCGAGTTCGCCAAGGCCGACTACCTGGCCGCGGTCGACAAGAGCAAGGAGTACATCGCCGCCGGCGACATGATGCAGGTGCAGATCGGCCAGCGGCTGCGCAAGCGCTACACCGAGAGCCCGCTGTCGCTGTACCGCGCGCTGCGCTCGCTGAACCCCTCGCCCTACATGTTCTTCTACGACATGGGCGACTTCCAGATCGTCAGCGCCAGCCCGGAGATCCTGGTGCGACACGAGCATGTGCCCGAGGGCGAGAAGGTGACCATCCGCCCGCTGGCCGGCACGCGCCCGCGCGGCGCCTCGCCCGAGCAGGACAAGGCGCTGGAGGCCGAGCTGCTGGCCGACCCGAAGGAGCGCGCCGAGCACGTGATGCTGATCGACCTGGCGCGCAACGACATCGGCCGCATCACGAAGACCGGCAGCGTCAAGGTCACCGAGGCCTTCGTGATCGAGCGCTATTCGCACGTGATGCACATCGTCAGCAACGTCGAGGGCCTGCTGAAGGACGGCATGACCAACATCGACGTGCTCAAGGCCACCTTCCCGGCGGGCACGCTGACCGGTGCGCCGAAGATCCGCGCGATGGAGATCATCGACGAGCTGGAACCGAGCAAGCGCGGCATCTACGGCGGCGCCTGCGGCTACCTCAGCTTCGCCGGCGACATGGACGTGGCGATCGCCATCCGCACCGGCATCGTCAAGGACCAGACGCTGTACGTGCAGGCCGCCGCAGGCGTGGTCGCCGATTCGGTGCCCGAGATGGAGTGGAGAGAGACCGAGCACAAGGCACGCGCCTTGATCAGAGCCGCCGAACTCGTCGAGGAGGGCTTCTGACATGCTGCTCATGATCGACAACTACGACTCGTTCACCTTCAACCTGGTGCAGTACTTCGGCGAGCTGGGCGAGGAGGTGCGCGTCTTCCGCAACGACGAGATCGACGTCGAAGGCATCGCCGCCCTCAAGCCCGACCACCTGGTGTTGTCGCCCGGGCCGTGTTCACCGACCGAGGCCGGCGTCTGTGTCGCGGCCATCCAGGCTTTCATCGGCAAGATGCCCATCCTCGGCGTGTGCCTCGGCCACCAGGCGATCGGTGCGGCACTGGGCGGGCGCATCGTGCGCGCGAAGACGCAGATGCACGGCAAGACCGACGTGCTGCACCACGACGGCCGGGGTGTCTACACCGGCCTGCCGCAGGACTTCACCGTGATCCGCTACCACTCGCTGGTGATCGAGCAGGCGACGCGGCCCGAGGTGCTGGAGATCACCTCGAGCTCGCAGGACGGCGAGATCATGGGCGTGCGCCACCGCGAGCTGGCCGGCACGAAGACGCCGCTCGAAGGCGTGCAGTTCCACCCCGAGTCCATCCTCACCGAGCATGGCCACGCGATGCTGAAGAACTTCCTGGAGCTCAAGCCATGATCGTCGACCTGCGCAGCGATACGGTGACGAAACCGACAGCGGCGATGCGCGAGGCGATCGCCCGCGCCGAGGTCGGTGACGACGTGTTCGGCGACGACCCGACCGTCAACGCGCTGCAGGATCGCATCGCGGCGCTGCTCGGCAAGGAAGCGGCGCTGTATGTGCCCAGCGGCACGCAGAGCAACCTGTGCGCGCTGATGAGCCACTGCCAGCGCGGCGACGAATACATCGTCGGCCAGATGGCGCACACCTACCGATGGGAGGCAGGCGGCGGCGCGGTGCTCGGCAGCATCCAGCCGCAGCCGATCGCGCACCAGGCCGATGGCACGCTGCTGCTCGCCGACATCGAAGCGAGCATCAAGCCCGACGACCCCCACTTCGCGCGCACGCGGCTGCTGAGCCTGGAGAACACGCTGGGCGGCAAGCTGATGCCGATGGACTACCTGCGCGACGCGACGGCCCTCGCCCGCCGGCACGGCCTGGCGACCCACCTCGACGGCGCGCGCCTGTTCAATGCGGCGGTGGCGATGGGCGGCGATGCGCGAGGCAACGCCCGTGCGATGGCCGAGCTGTTCGACTCGGTCTCGGTCTGCTTCAGCAAGGGCCTGGGTGCGCCGGTCGGCTCGGCGCTGGTCGGCTCGAAGGAGCTGATCGCCAAGGCGAAGCGCGTGCGCAAGATGGCCGGCGGCACGATGCGCCAGGCCGGCGTGCTGGCCGCGGCCGCGCTGCACGCGCTGGACCACCACATCGAACGCCTCGCCGACGACCACGCCCGGGCGCGGCGCCTGGCCGAAGGTCTGCAGGGGCTGCAGGGCGTGACCATTCAGGCGCCGCAGACCAACATGGTCTTCATCGACCTGCCGCGCGAGCGCGCCGCCGCGGCCGTGGCCGAACTGCGCGCCCGCGGCGTGCTGGCCACCGGCCTGTACCAGCTGCGCCTGGTCACCCACCTCGACGTCGACGACGCCGGCGTCGACCACGCCATCGCCGTGCTGCGCGAGGCGCTGCACTGACCCCGCGCCCCTTCAGGAGCCCGACATGCCCATCACCGACAACGAAGCCCTGACCCGCACGATCGAGCACCGCGAGATCTTCCACGACGAGATGCTCGCGCTGATGCGCCGCATCATGGGCGGCGAGATGTCACCCGTCATGATGGCGGCGCTGCTGATCGGCCTGCGCGTCAAGAAGGAGACCATCGGCGAAATCACCGCCGCCGCGCAGGTGATGCGCGAGTTCTCGACCAAGGTCGAGGTGACCGACCGCACGCACCTGGTCGACATCGTCGGCACCGGCGGCGATGGGTCGCACACCTTCAACATCTCGACCTGCTCGATGTTCGTGGCCGCTGCCTGCGGCGCCCGCGTCAGCAAGCACGGCAATCGCAGCGTCTCGAGCAAGTCGGGCAGCGCCGACGTGCTGGAGTCGCTGGGGGTCAGCCTGGCGCTGAAGCCGGCCGACATCTCGCGCTGCATCGCCGACACTGGCATCGGCTTCATGTTCGCGCCCAACCACCATCCGGCGATGAAGAACGTCGCGCCGGTGCGCAAGGAACTGGGCGTGCGCACGATCTTCAACATCCTCGGGCCGCTGACCAACCCGGCCGGTGCGCCGAACATCCTGATGGGCGTGTTCCATCCGGATCTGGTCGGCATCCAGGTGCGCGCGCTGCAGCGCCTGGGCGCCGAGCATGCGCTGGTGGTCTACGGCCGCGACGGCATGGACGAGGTGTCGCTGGGCGCGGCCACGCTGGTCGGCGAGTACAAGGACGGCGACATCCGCGAGTACGAGATCCACCCCGAGGACTTCGGCCTGACGATGGCCAGCAACCGCACGCTGAAGGTCGAGACGCCGGAGCAGAGCAAGATCATGCTGCGCGCGGTGCTCGACAACGAACCCGGCCCGGCGCGCGACATCGTCATCCTCAACGCCGGCGTGGCGCTGTATGCCGCCAACGTGGCCGGCACGATGGCCGACGGCGTGGCGCTGGCGCGCGAGGCACTGGCCTCGGGCAAGGCGCTGGCGAAGATGCATCAGTTCGTCGCTCGCACCAAGGAACTGGCCGCGGCATGAGCAGCGACATCCTGAACAAGATCGTCGCGGTCAAGCGCGATGAGATCGCGGCGGCGAAGCGCCGTCGCGATGCGGTCTCGCTGCGCCGCGATGCGGAATCGCTCGGTGGACAGCGGGACTTCGTCGGCGCGCTGCGCACGAAGATTGCCGCCGGTCGTGCCGGCGTGATCGCCGAAGTGAAGAAGGCGAGCCCGAGCAAGGGCGTGCTGCGCGAGCACTTCATTCCGCCCGAGATCGCCGCCAGCTACGAACGCGGCGGCGCGGCCTGCCTGAGCGTGCTGACTGACGCGCAGTTCTTCCAGGGTTCGGCGGAGTTCCTGCAACAGGCACGCGCAGCCTGCGCGCTGCCGGTGCTGCGCAAGGACTTCATGGTCGATGCGTACCAGGTGTTCGAGGCGCGCGCGATGGGCGCCGACTGCATCCTGCTGATCGCCGCCTGCCTCGACGACGCGCAGATGGCCGACCTGGAAGCCCAGGCGCTGGCGCTGGGCATGGCGGTGCTGGTGGAGGTGCACGACGGCGCCGAACTCGACCGCGCGCTGCGCCTGAAGACGCCGCTGGTCGGCATCAACAACCGCAACCTGCGGACCTTCGAGGTCACGCTGGACACCACGCTCGGCCTGCTGCCGGGCGTGCCGAAGGACCGCCTGCTGGTCACTGAAAGCGGCATCCTCGGCCCGGGCGACGTGAAGCGCATGCGCGACGCCGACGTGCACGCCTTCCTGGTCGGCGAGGCCTTCATGCGCGCGCCGGACCCGGGCGCTGCGCTGGCGAGCCTGTTCGGATGACGGCGGACGACCTGCCGGCGGCCTGCGCGAGCCTGCCGCCGGCCTGGGCTGCGGCCTTGCCGCAGTGGACGCCCGAGCGTTTCGCCGAGGTGATCGCGCGGGTGCGTGCCGTTTCCGGCACGCTCGAGATCGGCCCGCCCGACCCGTTCCGCGCCCTGCGGTTCGCTAAGCCCGAGCAGGTCAAGGTGGTCGTCTTCGGCCAGGACCCCTACCCGAAGCCGGGGCATGCCGATGGTCTGGCGTTCTCCGCCGGCCATGGCAAGCCGGTCTCGCTGCGCCGCATCTTCCAGGTGCTGGCCGAGGACCGGCCCGGTTTCAAGCCGCCGGCGGTGTGGAAACTCGATGGCTGGGCCCGCCAGGGAGCGCTGATGCTCAACCCGACGCTGACCATCGAGGTGGGCCGCATCGGCAGTCACATGAATTGTGGTTGGCAAGCGCTCACAGGCGATATTGTCAAAGTTCTGTGCAGCCTTTCGAATCCGCCGATCTTCATGCTCTGGGGCGACAAGGCGCGCCAGTTCTTCCTCGAGGCGCAGCCGCAGGGGTCATCGGTGCGCACGCTGGTGACCCGCCACCCGTCCAATGACTTCCAGCGCCGCTTCATGGCCGAGGGCCGGCACTTCCTGGAAACGGCCGAGCTGATCGACTGGTGGGCGCTCGAGCCTGTGTTATAGTCGCGGGCTCTGCGTGGAGGGGTGCCCGAGTGGCTAAAGGGGGCAGACTGTAAATCTGTTGGCTTACGCCTACGCTGGTTCGAATCCAGCCTCCTCCACCAAAGATCCAGTACAGCGTGTTGTCTCCCGAGCGGGAGTAGTTCAATGGTAGAACCCCAGCCTTCCAAGCTGATGACGCGGGTTCGATTCCCGTCTCCCGCTCCATGTCGCCAGAGGCTTGGTGTCCCTCCCGGATTCAAGCCTGTGTCGACGGTCAGTTGATCGGCCCATGTGGCTCAGTGGTAGAGCACTCCCTTGGTAAGGGAGAGGTCGCGCGTTCGATCCGCGCCATGGGCACCAAGTCTTGATATTCATTCTCGTTGTCGAGGAGCGAAACGATGGCAAAAGGCAAATTCGAGCGGACCAAGCCGCACGTGAACGTGGGGACGATTGGTCACGTGGACCATGGGAAGACGACGCTGACGGCGGCGATCACGACGGTGCTGTCGAGCAAGTTCGGTGGAGAGGCGAAGGCCTACGACCAGATCGATGCGGCGCCGGAAGAGAAGGCGCGCGGCATCACGATCAACACCGCGCACGTCGAGTACGAGACCGCGAACCGCCACTACGCGCACGTCGACTGCCCCGGGCACGCCGACTACGTGAAGAACATGATCACCGGTGCGGCGCAGATGGACGGCGCGATTCTGGTGGTGTCGGCCGCTGACGGCCCGATGCCGCAGACCCGCGAGCACATCCTGCTGGCCCGCCAGGTCGGTGTGCCGTACATCATCGTCTTCATGAACAAGTGCGACATGGTCGACGACGCCGAGCTGCTCGAGCTCGTCGAGATGGAAGTTCGCGAACTGCTCAGCAAGTACGACTTCCCCGGCGACGACACCCCGATCGTCAAGGGCTCGGCCAAGCTCGCCATGGAAGGCGACAA
>CALRRO020000030.1:0-14354 GCA_943370595.1 Chitinophaga pinensis | reverse complement strand
CAGCCGTGAGAGGTGCCTTCTTGTTGGTGAGAAGCACATCCGGGAGTTGCCACTCGGCTACGAACTCCGTGAACGCACGAACCAAGGTCTCCTCATGGGCGGCGAGATCGGAGCAATCGGCGTACGCGAACAATCGGTACATCTGTGCGACCTAACGTTTGAGCTGAGGGGCCGGAGCCGGAATGGCGCTTGGCCCGCGAGGCGAATGATGACAGTGAGCGCCTCGCGGGCCAAGTGCTATGCCGGTGGAGGTCCCAGCTCGAGCGAAGGGTTAGCCAGCACTCCCCGCGGCGGACAGCGCTGCCACCCAGCCGCTGCTAGACAACAGAAGAGACGCTCGAGCATTGGTTGCTAAAGAGCCAGTGCGACGAATGCGAACCAGCGCCTCCTGGTTGCACCGACCGCGGTTGCTGAGCGCAGACCCGACCTGCCGCCGCATGGCGGCCCAACTGACTGGCTTGAAGCTGTTGAGGTTCGAGTGCCAGAGACTCGCCGCCGCGAAGCGCTTCCCAAGTGCTGGTGCTCAGGTGCGCTGGCCGTGGAGCCTCTGCACCGCCACGCCGCCTGTTCCGAGTGACAGCGAGCCTTGGCTCACGCGGGGTTTGGTCTTTGGCGGCGACTGCCGCCCCAGTGGCGTTGGCGAGCGCCTCAAATGGGGCGTGTGCTGGCTAACGTTTGAGCTGAGGGGCCGGAACCGGCATGGTGCTTGGCCCGCTGGACGGATGATGTACCACTCCGGGAAGCGGGCCAAGTGCCATGCCGGTGGAGGTCCCTGGCTCGAGCGAAGGGTTAGCCAGCACCCTTGGTGGCGAACAGTGCCGGCACCAAGCCGCTGGAAGCCTAGGTTCGAGCTTGGAGCCGTGGCTGCTGATGCGCTTTGCGGCGAACTTGAACCAGCGCGTCTCGTGCAGCCTTGACAGCGAGCGGCCAACGCAGGCACAACCAGCCGCCGAATGGCGGCCCAACTGACTGGCTTCGGACCGCCGAGACTCGAAGGGCAGAGGTTCATGACCGCAAAGCGCCGCTCGGACACTGCGCGCAGGTGCTCCAACCGTGGAGCTAGAGCGAGGCCGCTCCGTCTGCTTCGAGTGACCGCGAGCTTTGGCTTCAGCGGCACTTGGTCTTTAGCGGCGACTGCCGCCACAGCGGCGATGGCGAGCGCCTCTACTGCGGCGTGTGCTGGCTAACGTTTGAGCTGAGCGGGCCGGAACCGGCATGGTGCTTGGGCCGCGAGGCGGAGCATAAGCTTGGAGAGCCTCGCGGCCCAAGTGCCATGCCGGTGGAGGTCCGCCTCGAGCGAAGGGTTAGGCCGCACTGTGTGCCGCGCTAGAAGGTAATCATCTGGCTGACAGTCAGCTCGTCGCCTCCGGGTACCTTGAAGTTGTATCGCCCGTGGATGATCTTCACTGAGTCCTGCTCAGGAATGTAGACCTTCAGTCGAAGGGTCTTTGACTCTGCGGGTGCTAGAGCGAAACTCTCGGATCGAGAGTCAGTCCAGTCGAGTGGTCCCCGTCCGCCAGACGTGCCCTCCAAGTTGGCTTCCGCCACGACAACCTGCTTGGAGTTATTGGCGACCTTTATCTGTACGGTGAGCACATCCCCGCGCCGGACGATCTCTTGTACCTCGATCCCAAGGCGATGATCTCGAGTTGCTCCCGCAAGTGTCCCGGCTACCGAAGCGTACTTCTCCGAGAGTTCGTTCTTGTAGCCTGCGAGCTGCTTGCTTTGGCCAAAGAGTTCTAGCTTCTCATTGAGATACTGAAGTGCGGACACTCGCATCTCGCTGCCGATAAAGGTGCCGAAGACAAAGGGAACAGCCAGAATCGCTAACCCGATAGGGAGCGCTATGACGCTTTGCCAGAGGGCCGTCGCCTTCTCCTTACTCTCCACCACCTTGCCCTTTGTTCCCTTGGACTCGATGCTGTCGATATCGCTTTGATCGAATGACTTGCCCTCGATCAATAGCAAGACATTCACTGACTCTGCTCGTGCCAGCTTGGGAATGGAGAGTGTCTTGCCATTGACTGCCAGCGTGCTCTTTGACGTAGCAATGAGCTCAAACTTGCAGCCTGGCCGCATGGTCAGGGCCACATCCTCTTCAGACAATAGGCCAACATTGGTGATGGTCAGCGAGACGATCTGACCGTCACTGAGCGGAGTATTCAGATAGAGGCGTGGCGCAATCACGTAGAGCCAGCGGCTCTTAAGGGCTGCGAAAATCGCAGCGATGCAAAGTGCGCCGAGGACTGAAGTTACTATCGTCGTCAGCATTCTGAGAGATCCTTGTGAGGCAGCCTTCTATTGCCCGGCAAAGCGCAGGCGGTTCATTGTGCGGCCTAACGTTTGAGCTGAGGGGCCGGAACCGGCGTGGTGCTTGGCCCGCGAGGCGAATGATGACAGTGAGCGCCTCGCGGGCCAAGTGCCATGCCGGTGGAGGTCCCTCGCTCGAGCGAAGGGTTAGCCAGCAGCCCCCGGGCTGAAGCCCGAAGCGACGAGGGAGGCAACTGGCGCAAAGAGCGGCTGGGGAAGCGCAGACCAAGCAAACCACTCCCACCGAACACACTTATGCGGTTCCCGAACCGACGGCTCACCATCGGGGCAACGTGCGACTACGAAGAGGGTGACGTAGTGCTTGCCCTCAGCCGAGAACAGGTCGCTGGTGAACCCTGCGTGGCGGAGTGGAGTGACTTGCAGCCCGGTCTCCTCAAGCGCTTCGCGGACCGCGCAAGACTCAGGCGATTCGCCAAACTCGAGGTGTCCCCCGGGAAACGCCCAAGTGCCCGCGCCGTGAGAGCCTTGGCGTAGGCCCAGCAGGACTTTGCTACCGCGCAAGATGATCGCGCCGACACCGAGTTGAACGCTACGGGACGGCATGGCGATGGTTCTGCTGGCTAACGTTTGAGCTGAGGGGCCGGAACCGGCGTGGTGCTTGGCCCGCGAAGCGGATGATGACAGCGAGCGCTTCGCGGGCCAAGTGCCATGCCGGTGGAGGTCCCTGGCTCGAGCGAAGGGTTAGGCCTCACCCAGATGCCCGCGCTCGATGGCTGCTGCTTGATTCTCGAAAATGGCCATGGCTGTGAGTAGGCGCATGAAGCCGAGCTTGCGGTAGAAGCCTTCCTTGCCAGGCACCGAGTACAGGATGATCTTCTTGTGCCCGCGAGAGGCTTCAACAAGACGTGAGACCATTTCTCGGCCCACGCCAGAGCCTTGGTGGCTGGGCATGACCGCGACGTCGCAGATGTACGAACAGTCTGCTCCGTCGGAAAGCGCTCGGCCTGCAGCCACGAGCTTCCCGTCCTCGTAGGCGAAGAACTTGAACCTGCTATTGGTGAAGACGGTTCGCAAGTGCTCCGCGCTCTTGTTGCCCAGTGGCGCCAAGCGATAGAGCGCTTCCATTTCGAGCCAATCGACGTTGTCTTGGCTGCTCGTCCACGTGACAGGCATATATGGCGTGTGCTGTGAGGCCTAACGTTTGAGCTGAGGGGCCGGAACCGGCGTGGTGCTTGGCCCGCGAGGCGAATGATGATAGTGAGCGCGTCGCGGGCCAAGTGCCATGCCGGTGGAGGTCCCTGGCTCGAGCGAAGGGTTAGGCGTCACCGCTCGCTGGCAGCCAGCTTGGCACCGAGGCCAGCGAAGGCGGCGGCAAAGCTGTAGCGAAGCCAGCGTTGCACAGACGCGGACTCAATGACGTGGCGGCGAAACGCGTGGGCCACGAAGCCGTAGACCACGAAGACTGCGAAGGTCATGGCCATGAAGATGGCACTGAGCGTGAGCAACTGAAGCAGCGGTTGCGCAGCACCCGGCTCTACGAACTGGGGGAGGAAGGCCAAGAAGAAGATAGTCAGCTTCGGGTTGAGGATGTTCAGCAGGAACGCCTTGACGACGATGCTTGACCCGGTGGCTCGCGAGACGCTGCCATCGACCGAGAAAGCCGACTTGTCGCGCCATGTCGCGTAGGCCACGTAGAAGAGGTAAGCGACACCAGCGTACTTGAGCACCTGGAAGGCCAGAGCACTTGTGTGCATGACTGCGGCCAGGCCGAGGATGGTGGCGGCCAGGTGGGGGACGATTCCTGCCGTACAGCCAAGGCTCGCGTAGATGCTCGCTGCTCGGCCTTGCACCAGACCGGTAGACACGGTGTAGATCACCCCGGTACCGGGAATCAGGACGACGACCAATGAGGTGACGAGGAACTCGATACTGATCATGCTGTCTCCGGTGATTCCACAGGCAGGATGTAGCCTGTGACGCCTAACGTTTGAGCTGAGGGGCCGGAGCCGGGATGGCGCTTGGCCCGCGGGGTGGAGCATAGACCTGCAGCGCCTCGCGGGCCAAGTGCCATGCCGGTGGAGGTCCCGGCTCGAGCGAAGGGTTAGGCATCAGTGCGCACCGTGCGCGAGTGAACTGCATGTTGTGCGCAGGATGGCCTGACTGGACTTGCCTTGTGTTGTCGAATCAGGACGTGGCGGATCGTCGTAGGGGTGGGCTCTACCTGTGTAGAGAACAGTCACCTCAGACAAGCGCTAGGAGAACCCTATGGCAAAGATGATCTTCATAAGCCTGCCGATCACTGACCTCAACGCTTCGACCGCCTTCTACAAGGCTCTGGGTTTTGAGCGGAATCCGCATTTCAGCGACGAGTCTGGGTCGTGCATGGTCTGGAGCGAGGCGATCTACGTCATGCTGATCACACACGAGAAGTGGCGCACCTTCACGCGGAGACCGTTTCCCGCGGCCGGGACCGCCGGGCACATGCTCTCGCTGGCGCTGGACAGCCGAGACGCCGTGGACGCAATGAACAGTGCTGCGGCATCCCACGGCGGGCAGGCTGATGTAAACCCGGTTGATGATCAGGGTTTCATGTATACGCGCGACCTCGCCGACCCCGATGGCCACATGTGGGCTGCACTTTGGATGGATCCTGCGGCGATGCCACCTGCTGGCCAGAGTTGAGTCATGTGCTCAGACCGGCGACTGGTGCGACATCTGGCGTGCAGCTGCAAGAGGCGTTTCTGGGCGGTTTCAAGCTTGAAGCGCAACACCCGCAATATCGCCGATCTTGAGTTCGGTGAACACCTCGTGAGGAGTTCGGAAGCCGAGGATCTTGCGAGGGCGATGGTTGAGGGCGTGTTCGACGAGGCTGAGTTGGGTGTGAGTGAAGGAGGACAGATCCAGGCCCTTTGGCAGGTACTCGCGGATGAGGCCATTGGCGTTCTCGTTGGAGCCACGCTGCCAGGGGCTGTGTGGGTCGCAGAAGAAGATGTCGATGTGAAGGCGTTTAGCCAAGGTGTCGTGCAGGGCCATCTCGGTACCTTGATCGTAGGTGAGGGTCTTGCGCAGGCTGAGTGGAATGGACTTGAGCCTGCGTGTGAAGCCATCGAGCACGTTGGCCGAGGAACTGCTGTCGAGTTGGACGAGCATGAGGTAGCGGCTGGTGCGCTCCACGAGGGTGCCCACGCTGGAGCGGTTGCCGGCGCCTTTGATGAGATCGCCTTCCCAGTGGCCTGGCACGGTGCGAGCTGCGACCTCGGGAGGGCGAAGCTGGATGGGAGTCATGCCCTGGATGCCGGTGAAGCGGCTGGAGCCACGAGCGCGAGGCAAGCGGCCCGAGTGGCTCTTGCGAAGAAGCTTGACGAGTTCGGTTCGAAGCGTGCCGCGGGGCATGGCATAGATTGCGCAGTAGATCGTCTCGTGAGAGACGCTCAGGGGAGAAGGCTCGTCGTGCGCGGGAAGCATGAAGCGAAGTCTGCCGGCAATCTGTTGGGGAGACCAGCCGCGGCGCAAGCCCGCCAGAACGGCACGCCAGCGCAGCGAGCGCAGGTTGGTGCCGAGCTTGCGGCGATGCCTGGCAGCCAGGCGCCGTCGACGACGTGCGACGAACTGGCCAACGCGTGCCTCATAGCCGAACGGCTGGCCGCTACCGCGCAGGATCTCCCGGCTGATGGTGGAGGGGCTGAAGCCCAGTGTCGAGGCGATCGAGCGGCGACTATGGCCGAGCTTGAGCAGGTGTTCGATCGACAGGCGATCGACTTCGGACAGATGTGAGTAGTGGGTTCCCATGCAGCACCTTACGTGAGTGAAGGTGTTGCACTTCGAACTTGAGCTGGCCGCGCTGCCTAACGTTTGAGCTGAGGGGCCGACGCCGGGAAGGCGCTTGGCTCGCGCGACGGATGATGACACTGGACGGCGCGCGGGCCAAGCGGCTTGCCGGTGGAGGTCCAGCTCGAGTGACCAGTTAGGCACGGCGCCTGGGACGAGAGACCAGAAGCGTTGCGCATGGCACGGAGAGCCAGGCTGGCGTGGCAGCTTGATCCACGCGAAGCGCCAGCGGACGGCGCGGACCAAGACAAACCGCCCGAGTCCATCGAGCAGAGCCCGAAGCGCCAGTACGAACCGAACGAGCCTTTCCGAAGCGGCGTGGCAGTGAGCGCTTCTCGAAGCCGTGTCTTCGCGGCCCATGGCCGCGAGCGGCGATGGCGTGGCTCAGTGCTACCCGCCGCTGCCTAACGTTTGAGCTGAGGGGCCGGAGCCGGAATGGCGCTTGGCCCGCGAAGCGGATGATGACAGCGAGCGCTTCGCGGGCCAAGTGCCATGCCGGTGGAGGTCCCTGGCTCGAGCGAAGGGTTAGGCCTCACCGAGTGGTTTGGCTTTGCCCGGAGACTACTCAGACGCGAGCTTGCCCTTCGCATGGCGAGCAAAGTTGTCGAGGATCGCCTGCCAACCGGTGCGTTGTTGTTCCTCGGAGTGTGTTGTCTCACCATCGAAGGTGACCGTCACGGTCACCCCTTCGAGTCCATCTGCGAACTCGACAACTGCCAGTCGATCGCCGAAGGCGTACTCAATCAGCTGGTGTGGCACTACTCTTGTGTACTCGCCCTCGAAATCGAACCCGAAGGAGCCATCTTTGGCTTCCATCCGCGAGGAAAACTTTCCCCCAGGCCGAAGATCGACCGAAGCAGCAGTTGTGTGCCAATCAGGGGAGGCTGCATTCCAGAGCTTGATATCCTCCGGAGTCGTGTAGGAGCGCCAGACCTCTTGCATCGGGGCTGCAACGACTGTTGAAACGATGATCTTCATGTTGACTCCGTGCAAGCAGCAGTGGTGCCTGTAGTGAGGCCTAACGTTTGAGCTGAGGGGCCGGAACCGGGATGGTGCTTGGCCCGCGAAGCGGATGATGACCTGAACCGCCTCGCGGGCCAAGTGCCATGCCGGTGGAGGTCCCTGGCTCGAGCGAAGGGTTAGGCCGCACTCGTGGGTGGGGCGTTGCGGGTTCGCGTTTCTCTACATGCCACGTACATGTATCCATGACATTGCGAAGAACCAGACCCAGAAGCAGAGGCTGACCGGAACCAAGAGTAGGTGCAGCTTCTTGGGGCCTTGGTACAACCCGAGTGACGCAGAAAGTAGCAACAGCTGCACCAACTGAAGCTGCAACAGCAAATTGACTCCCTTGTCGTTGAAGCGGTGTGACTCTGGCCAAGTGCCAACTACCAACAGGAAAATGACTCCGATCGTTGGCGCATAGGCTGATGTCACCAGCCGACGCACCAGGGACGAGCCGATCGGCGCCTTGACGAAGTAGACGGCTCCAACTGTGACCAGCGCAAGAACAGCCGCCAACAGGATTAGTAGCGTCTGTTTGTCCATAGAGCGGATGGAGTGGACGTGTGGTGCTTGTGCGGCCTAACGTTTGAGCTGAGGGGCCGGAACCGGGATGGCGCTTGGCCCGCGAGGCGGAGCATAGACCTGCAGCGCCTCGCGGGCCAAGTGCCATGCCGGTGGAGGTCCCTGGCTCGAGCGAAGGGTTAGGTCTCAGCGCCTGAGTGCAACCTTGAACTTTCCATAAGGGGACCAGATAGCCGTTACCGAATCCCCGCCTCCCATCGGAACAAAGATGCCTGCGACAGGCATCAAGTACGAGGTAGTTTGGTGTTTCAAGTGCTGCTGTGCCCCGTACTCCTTTGGATCGGAGATCACCACAAGCGTCGCCGCAGTTGGTGGAATCTTTGCCTGCCGAGTCACCAAGAACAAGTACATCGAACCACCGGAAGCTGGCAAGAAGTCGGTCTGCTCGGTTCCAGGGATGTACTTGCCAGTGTCATCCAAGAATGCCATTGCGACTGGCGCGAAGATGAGCGACCTTGCCTTTGTGACCGCGCCCATGTCGGGATACGCAGTGATTTCGACGATTGAGCCTGCGGACCCAGTTGGAAGCCTGTAGGCAAGCGCTGGCGCGCGAGCTTGCCCGTGACTTATCAAGCTCGTGGATCTGTCGAGTACCCCGTCTACAGGACCGCCTGTCGTGATCGCAATGGATGACAGGACTGAAGCTTCGATGCAGCACCTTGTGGATGCTTGAAGTTCGCGGACTTGATCCACCGGTGACGTCGAACAGCCTGACATGAGCATGTTCGCAGTCAAGGCAACAATGAGGAGCTTTCGCATAGCTGATTGGTACCCAGTCTGAGACCTAACGTTCGAGCTGAGGGGCCGGAGCCGGGATGGCGCTTGGCCCGCGCAGCGGATGATGACACTGGCCGGTGCGCGGGCCAAGTGCCATGCCGGTGGAGGTCCGGCTCGAGTGACCAGTTAGGCACGGAGCCTGGGACGAAAGACCAGAGGCGCTACGCATGGCACGGGAGCCTAGCTGGCGTGGCACCTTGATCGACGCGCAGCGCGAGCCTGCTGAACGGACCACCACCAAGCGCTCCGATGCAACTGCGCGCCGCCCAAAGCGCCAGAACGAACCGAACCAGCGATTCCGAAGCGGCTTGGCAGCAAGCGCTACTCGAAGCCGTGTCTTCGCGGCCCATGGCCGCGAGAGGCGAGGGCGTACCGCAGAGCTACCCGCCGCTGCCTAACGTGATTTAGCCATCAATGTAAAGCAGCAGACGTGACGGCAGTGAGCGGAATGACTGGAACGCATGCGTTGACTCTAACGCGCGGTGCAGCGAATGGGGTGCGAACCCTTGGGCGACTACCTACGGGAAAGTCTGGTCCCCCTTCCCGGCTAGGGATTGCCGGCAGTTTCGGGGCCTTCGCAGTCCACATTCGGTGCTGGTGAGGCCTAACGTTTTAGCTGAGCGGGCCGACGCCGGGATGGCGCTTGGGCCGCGAGGCGCAGCATAAACCTGGGAGCCTCGCGGCCCAAGTGCCATGCCGGTGGAGGTCCGCCTCGAGCGACCAGTTAGGCGGGGCGGTGAACAGCGGCAGAGCAGAGACGGACCAGGAGCGAGCCAGGGCATAGGGCGGATGGCATGAACGCCCGGTGCTCGCGCCGGCGGTGGCAAGGGGAAGCCCGGTGCACGAAGGTGGCTGGCACGGCCCGGCCGGCTGCACGGTGCGAGCAGACGCTTTGACGGCTGCAGCCGGCGTACAAGGGCCGCGCCCGAACCTACCGTGGCATGAACTCCCCGCGAGGCACGACAGGAGCTGCTTGCCGATGCCGGCGAACGCTAGTTGGCAGAGCGCTCGGTGCAGCCAACGCCGGCATGGGCAAGCCGCGGGGGCGGTGAAGCGCTGAACTCAATGCACGGCACTAGCGCCGGCGCCTAACGTTTGAGCTGAGGGGCCGGAACCGGGAAGGCACTTGGCCCGCGAGGCGCAGCATAGACCAGCAGCGCTTCGCGGGCCAAGTGGCTTGCCGGTGGAGGTCCCTGGCTCGAGCGAAGGGTTAGGCCGCACTCTCGACGGCGCGCCAATGGAACAACTGGGTGTGTGTGCCATCGTCGTTGGCACTTAGCTCACCCCGCCGCATACCAGCCTTGAGGAGAACCCGGTGCGAGGCGATGTTCTGCGGCGCGGTGGTGGCAATGATGAAGGCGAAGCCGTGGATGCTGCTGCCGAAAGCGATGAGGCCAGACACCGCCTCTGTGGCAAAGCCTCGACCCCAATGAGAGCGGAGCAAGGCGTACTTGACCTCTGGCTCCGGCTGACCGCCAGGGTGGACGATGCCGCAGAAGCCAATGACGCCGGGCGAGGCACGCTCCTCCATGGCGAACATGCCGTACCCGCGCTTCTCGTAGTTGCCGCGTGTGACTGCAAGCCACTGCACACACTCTTCGTGTGTGATGGCTCGACCGTCACCCACCCAGCGCATGGCTTCGGCATCGCCATAGACGGTAAGCAGGGCGGAGAGATCGGAATCCCGCCAGCGACGAACCAGCAGTCGCTCGGTTTCGAACTCGGTTTCCGACACTCGCTGATGCTTCCTGTGCGGCCTAACGTTTGAGCTGAGGGGCCGGAACCGGGATGGTGCTTGGCCCGCGAGGCGGACGATAGACCAGAGCGCTTCGCGGGCCGAGTGCCATGCCGGTGGAGGTCCCTGGCTCGAGCGAAGGGTTAGGCCTCGCTCCTGGCACCGTAGCGGACCTGATGCAACGGAAGTGCTACTTCTTGGCCATGTACGAGGCGACTAGCGCATTGGCGTGCCCGTGGCCCAGCTGATGCTCAGACTTGAGAAGGCTTACCAGTTCCATGTGCTTGAGTGGCCCAGCCTTCTTGAGGACTTGCATCCAGTGCTCAATGGGTTTGCCGTACTTCTTCTCGATGGAGGGAAAGTAGGACGCCGGACCGGTGACCTTGTCTGGAGCTGTCATGTTGACCTCAGTGAACGCCGTGAATAGCTTGGCCAGACGAATGACCCCGCCAGTTGGCTTGGGTGCGCGAGCAGGCTTGCTGTGGAACTGGAACGACGAATAGATGACGCCAAGATCGACAAACGCGGCTCGGGGGAGTACTGACTAGGCTGGTGCTGAAGGCTCAGGCGTGGGCTGCGAGGCCTAACGTTTGAGCTGAGGGGCCGGAGCCGGAATGGCGCTTGGCCCGCGAGGCGCATGCTAAGCCTGAGCGCTTCGCGGGCCAAGTGCCATGCCGGTGGAGGTCCCTGGCTCGAGCGAAGGGTTAGGCCGCACTCTAGCTCTGCGCAGCGACTCACAACATCGGCTTGCCCAAGACAGAGCTCCCGCACATGCACAAGACCTCGTGTGGCATGTTGCGTTGGCTCTTCGGTGACATGGGGTCAACGTACTTCTTCTCGACGCGAGAGGAGAGCGGCTTACACAAGCTGGCGCATTGCTCCTCGTACGATGGACTGGCCCCAGCGTTCTGTGTTTGGCGGTAGCCTGCGTACGCTGCGGCGATTGAGACAAGAGCGAATGCTGCCAACATAAGCCGGCGGCTCCCCGGAGTCTGCACTTCTGACACTGACTGACTGCCTCCCGAAGACTGTGCGGCTGCCGTGCCTTGCTAGGAGCATTCGGTTCTAGAACTCGCAACGGCGGGGCAACTGGTGCGTGACAAGCCTCTGCAGTGTGGCTTGTGCGGCCTAACGTTTGAGCTGAGGGGCCGGAGCCGGCATGGTGCTTGGCCCGCGAGGCGGACGATAGACCAGAGCGCCTCGCGGGCCAAGTGCCATGCCGGTGGAGGTCCCCGGCTCGAGCGATGGGTTAGGCCGCAGTCCTTCTACCGAACGTGCCGCAGAGTCCGATGTAGAGACAGGGCTGCAATCACGCCGAAGAGTGCTGCCATGAACCAAGTACCGCCAAAGACTGCACCAACCAGAAGAACCGACTGCTCTGGGAACTTCGGGTCGTAGTAGACGACCACTTGGTGGCCGGGCGTGTACTTCTCCGCGACTTCTTGCGCGCTAGTGCGACTGCCACAGCCAACGTTGCCGAAGGCAATCCGGTTGCCTACACGTACACGCCCGTTGGCCTCGTATCTGTACTCGACCTTTGGGTAGTGCGACGTTCCCCGGCCGCAACCAACCTCGACGCGAGAACTCGTGATCATTCCTGTTGCGGTGGGCCAGGTCCGCGCGCGATAGGCCTCCACGATCGGCGACGCCGAGTGGAAGCTTGCCCAGAGAAGCCAAGCGGTCAATGCGACGAGAATGATCCGTCCGCCAATGCTGTCTAGTCGTTGCCAAGCAGTCATGCTTGATGTGCGGCCTAACGTTTGAGCTGAGGGGCCGACGCCGGGATGGCGCTTGGCCCGCGCGACGGATGATGGACCACAACGGCGCGCGGGCCAAGTGCCAGCCCGGTGGAGGTCCCGCTCGAGTGACCAGTTAGGCACGGAGCCTGGGACGAAGAACCAGAGGCGCAGCGCACGGCACGGAGAGCCTGGCTGCGTGGGAAACTGATCCACGCGAAGCGCTAGCAGGCTGCGCGAACCATGACCATGCCGTCCGAGCGAAAGTGAGCACAGCTCGGAGCGCCAGAACGAACCGAACCAGCGATTCCGAAGCGGCTTGGCAGCGAGCGCCACTCGAAGCCGTGTCTTCGCGGCCCATGGCCGCGAGAGGCGGGGGCGTACCGCAGAGTTGCCCGCCGCTGCCTAACGTTTGAGCTGAGGGGCCGGAGCCGGGATGGCGCTTGGCCCGCGCGACGGATGATGGACCACAACGGCGCGCGGGCCAAGTGCCATGCCGGCGGAGGTCCCTGGCTCGAGCGAAGGGTTAGGCCTCAGTCGCACCGCCCCGAAGAAGCGCGAAGACCGAGCGCTCCTTGTTAACTACAAGACCGTGCAACTCGGCCAGCCCTTGACCCTCAAAGCGTAGAGCGGCGCTGTGTCCGCGTGGGACTTCATACTGCTTCTGTCGCCAAGTCTCGATCTCGGTCACCTGCAGCCGCACTGAGATTCGGGCGGTGAGTTGCTGCCTCGTTGCTGTGCCTTCGGAGAGACTTAGCGTTTCGGAGGCTAGCTCGGTGAACCAAGCGCCGAGCGGCACTGGCGTTGGACCGTCGTTGGTGACGACTATCCTTCCATCGTCGAGTGGGCGATTCACGAGAACACGAAGTTCAGCCATGGGTTCAACCTACCGGGCGCCGGGTCTTCAAGCCGAGTGACATTCGCGAGGCCGCGTCAGTCGGTTGGAGCATGGTTCTGAGGCCTAACGTTTGAGCTGAGGGGCCGGAGCCGGGATGGCGCTTGGCCCGCGAAGCGGATGATGACAGCGAGCGCTTCGCGGGCCAAGTGCCATGCCGGTGGAGGTCCCTGGCTCGAGCGAAGGGTTAGGGCGCAATCTCTCGCAGCTGAGGCCAGCCGCTGCGCGCGGCACGGCGAAGACGCTATGGCGACCGGTGGTGGACCTCCAAGTAGAGCCTGCTAAGCCGTGACGGCAACTGCTTCCAGTACGGCTGACCCTTTGCGCTGGGCACGCTCCAGAACAAGTTCTCTACGAAGGCCACATCAATGCACTTGCGCACAGGTTCTGGACTGCTGGAGAAGGCGCCGGATAGGAACTCAAAGAGCTGCCGGTGGACGGAGAACGACACTTCCTTGCGCATCTCCTCGTTGAGTGCCTCCGCGAGAGCTTCGAACCAAGCGTACTCGACGCCAACGTCCAGCATGTCGCCCCAGCGCTTCTCGTAGAACCGATCAGCCGACGCGCTGATCTCGCCATACTTTGCTCTGACTTGTTGGTAGAGATCGAGGACGGTTTCCACGTGCGCCCTAACGTTTGAGCTGAGGGGCCGGAAGCGGCATGGTGCTTGGCCCGCGAAGCGGATGATGACAGCGAGCGCTTCGCGGGCCAAGTGCCATGCCGGTGGAGGTCCCTGGCTCGAGCGAAGGGTTAGGCAGCACTGAATTGCCCGGAACCTATGACCTGGCGGCCGCCATTCGCAACCAAACCCAACGAGCAATGAATAGGTCCAGAACTGCGAGCACGAACCAGAAGCCGGGTAAGCCGTGCCGCCCGAAGGCTGAGTGAAGCAGTTCCTTGACTGCCGCCCACTTGCCTGTGATCGGCGGGAACTGGGGTGCAAGCCATGCCTGCGCGGCGAGCGCGCCGAACACAAGGCTAGAGAGCACGAAACCCCAGACAAGGTACTTTGCCTGGACGCGTTCGTTGGGGATGGTGACGTTCGGCACTTTGATCGATTGAAGGTGGCGACACTTGGCGCAGTAGCCGTTGAGTCTAAGCAATGCCACCCCGTCTGTTCCGGGTGTCCACGAGCCTTGGCGCCGACTGCATTCTGCATTTGGCGGCGACTGCCGCCCAGCGCCAGTAGCGAGCACCATCACTGATGCGTTGTGCTGCCTAACGTTTGAGCTGAGGGGCCGACGCCGGGATGGCGCTTGGCCCGCGCGACGGATGATGGACCACAACGGCGCGCGGGCCAAGTGCCATGCCGGTGGAGGTCCCGCTCGAGTGACCAGTTAGGCACGGAGCCTGGGACGAGAGACCAGAAGCGCTGCGCATGGCACGGAGAGCCTGCTGACGTGGCACCTTGAGTCACGCGAAGCGCGAGCCAGCGGCGCGGACCAAGACCAAGCGCCCCGATGCAATGGCGCGACGCCCAACGCGCCAGAACGAACTGAACCAGCGATTCCGAGGCGGCTTGGCA
>CALRRO020000029.1:0-16926 GCA_943370595.1 Chitinophaga pinensis | reverse complement strand
TGCCGGTGGAGGTCCCTGGCTCGAGCGAAGGGTTAGGCCGCACTCGCCGTGCTGGCTGGGACGAGCAGGCTGCGAGAACCTGGATGCAGGCAGGCCCAAAGTGCCACAGCACCAAGCAGAAGCCACTGAGCTACACCAAGAATGGCCGTGGGACCCATAGTGGAGGCGAAGAACAAGCCCACCGCCGAACCGACCAAGTGCAGCGCCAAGGCGGCCAAGCACACACGCCAGGCCCAACGAGCAAAGTAGATGGCGAAGGCCCCGACGGCGACGTAGAGCGCAGCGGCTACCGCGACAACAAGAGCGACTACTAGGCTACTGCTGCCGCGCTCGTGCAAATGCCAGGCCAGCCCCACATAGCCAAGCAGTGCGAACGCGAGGCAAACCGTAGTGAGTTGAACTCGATCGGTGCCGCGATTGAGCGTGAAGTGGAGCACGAGCCAGAACACGACAGACCCGGCTACCGAAAGGATGAGAAGACCCATGTTGGACTAGTCGCTATCGCTACCTGTGCGGCCTAACGTTTGAGCTGAGGGGCCGGAGCCGGGAAGGCGCTTGGCCCGCGCGACGGATGATGACACTGGACGGCGCGCGGGCCAAGCGGCTTGCCGGTGGAGGTCCCGCTCGAGTGACCAGTTAGGCACGGCGCCTGGGGCGAGAGACCAGAAGCGTTGCGCATGGCACGGAGAGCCTGGTTAGCGTGGCAGCTTGATCCACGCGAAGCGCCAGCGGACGGCGCGGACCAAGACAAACCGCCCGAGTCCATCGAGCAGAGCCCGAAGCGCCAGTACGAACCGAACGAGTTGTTCCGAAGCGGCTTGGCAGTGAGCGCTTCTCGAAGCCGTGTCTTCGCGGCCCATGGCCGCGAGAGGCGATGGCGTGGCTCAGTGCTACCCGCCGCTGCCTAACGTTTGAGCTGAGGGGCCGGAGCCGGGATGGCGCTTGGCCCGCGAGGCGGATGATGACCTGAACCGCCTCGCGGGCCAAGTGCCATGCCGGTGGAGGTCCCGCTCGAGTGACCAGTTAGGCACGGAGCCTGGGACGAGAAACCAGAGGCGCTGCGCATGGCACGGAGAGCCTGCTGACGAGGCACCTTGAGTCACGCGAAGCGCGAGCCAGCGGCGCGGACCAAGACCAAGCGCCCCGTTGCAATGGCGCGGCGCCCAACGCGCCAGAACGAACTGAACCAGCGATTCCGAAGCGGCTTGGCAGGGAGTGCCACTCGAAGCCGTGTCTTCGCGGCCCATGGCCGCGAGCGGCGATGGCGTGGCTTAGTGCCACCCGCCGCTGCCTAACGTTTGAGCTGAGGGGCCGGAACTGGGAAGACGCTTGGCCCGCGCGACGGATGATGACACTGGCCGGCGCGCGGGCCAAGCGGCTTGCCGGTGGAGGTCCCTGGCTCGAGCGAAGGGTTAGGCGTCACTGGCACTTGGCTCGTACCTCGGCCTCGCTTTTGACCTCCACACCGTTGCAGAAGTAGAACGGTGTTGCGCAGTGAAGATACTTCCGCCCGACATCCCGAGCGACTGCTGTGGTGGAGATCAGCGATGGACTCTGATTGGAAAGTTGAAGTGCGCAACTATCGGCCCTCCGTCCGATGACTGCCACGCACTCTGATTCGCCTAGATTGAAGCGAGTCCTGGACTCCGAACAGGCCTTGAGGGCTACTTCTTTCCACAAGCGGAAGTGCTCCTCCTTCGGTATCGGATTGGTCTCAACAGCCTTCAAGCTGTACGTGGCCTGTGCTTCGGCATCCACTGGAGCCAGTGACAGCAGGACGGCTGCTGCGGCGAATAGAGAGGCTAGGGAGAGTGGCTTCATCGGTTCCTTGGTGACGCCTAACGTTTGAGCTGAGGGGCCGGAGCCGGCGTGGTGCTTGGCCCGCGAGGCGGATGATGACCTGAAGAGCCTCGCGGGCCAAGTGCCATGCCGGTGGAGGTCCCTGGCTCGAGCGAAGGGTTAGGCGTCACTGGCTCAGTGCCTTGGCGCTCCGAGGGGGAAGCTTGATCGGTCCAGTAGTCGAGCGCCAGACTGGCGATTCCGCCTGGCATGCCAATCTAGCGAGTGCCCCAAAGCTGCTCAGCAAGTTGGGAAAGCTCGTACTGATTCGAACTTCTCTCCGGGACTCGACCTAGCGCATCGAGCTCGGCGAGTTCCCAGCCCTCCTCAATGTCGGACCAGTAAACAACCTTGCGATCGAACTCGGCGACTACGCACACATTGCTACCTGGATCGCTAGCCAGTGGCACCGCCTTAACCGGAACGCGGATCTGATCGAACTTCGCTCGGTGTGCTGCGGTCAGGCTGCGAAGCGCACCAGCCAGTAAGGCGTTGACTTCTTGCGGGGTGGCGGCTCGCCGGGGATTCATTGCTGACGCCTAACGTTTGAGCTGAGGGGCCGGAGCCGGGATGGCGCTTGGCCCGCGAAGCGGATGATGACAGCGAGCGCTTCGCGGGCCAAGTGCCATGCCGGTGGAGGTCCCTGGCTCGAGCGAAGGGTTAGGCCTCACCGCTCCTGCCCGAACCATTTGCGGACCAACGGGGACGGAACCATCTGGAAGCACAAGTGGCAGGGAGCCTTCTGCTCCAGCCAGTGATGAAACTGCACCAAGTAGGCTTCCATGAGCTCAGACATGAACTTCCGTTGGCTCGACCAGAGCAAGTGGGCGTTGTCAAGGACCACAACCAACCCTGGAGTTGAGTAGGCAAGTGAGATGAGATCGTCTAGCCAGCGCGCGAAGTTGGCTTCGGTTCCGTCGTGATACGGCGGATGATCTGTTCCGATCTGCCGACCGATGGCAGTTGGTATCTCCCAGTACTTGTTCGTGTACTCGGCACAGTCAATGTAGGCAACGCGATAGCCGAGTGTTCGGACGCGGCTGACGAGTTCCTGGTCATCGGAATCGAAGTCACCTTCGTCGATGAAGGTCACGCAATGCGAGGTTGAACGGTCAATGTCGCTGTAGCCGCGCATGTGAGGCCTAACGTTTGAGCTGAGGGGCCGGAACCGGCGTGGTGCTTGGCCCGCGAGGCCGATGATAAGAACGACGGGCTCGCGGGCCAAGTGCCATGCCGGTGGAGGTCCCTGGCTCGAGCGAAGGGTTAGCCGTCACTGCCTGCGCGCTGAGCCCGCTAGAGGGAGAAGCAAGCTGGCGAACGAACCCGAAGCACTGCCTCTTGCTGAAAGCGTCCCTTGTAGGACTGAATCAGTTCACGAACTGACTGCTCTGGCACTCCGTTGCCAGAGTGAACGAGGCTGAGAACGAAGGTTGACTCCTTCGTGATTGAGCCGACAGCGGCCCGCCATTGGCCAGTTGCTGGCCAAACGGTAAGCCCATCTGGGAACCTCGGTGTGACTGTTTCGGCGAGGAACTCCGCCCAAGCTTGAGGTGAGACCGGCCCAGCGGGCGTGTCCGTTCCAAAGTAGATGAGGTCCTGAATTGCGGCTGTCTGGCCTGACGCGCAATGAGGAACGATGGCGCACCCGACAAGTGCCGAGCTGATTGCAGCTAGGCAGGTTGTTCTGAGCGTGGCAAATGGCAACACAAGTGACCTGTGACGGCTAACGTTTGAGCTGAGGGGCCGACGCCGGGATGGCGCTTGGCCCGCGCGACGGATGATGAACCACAACGGCGCGCGGGCCAAGTGCCATCCCGGTGGAGGTCCCGCTCGAGTGACCAGTTAGGCACGGCGCCTGGGACGAAAGGCCAGAGGCGCCGCGCATGGCACGGAACGCTTGGCTGGCGTGGCAGCTTGATCCACGCGAAGCGCCAGCGGACGGCGCGGACCAAGACAAACCACCCGAGTCCACCGAGCAGAGCCCGAAGCGCCAGGACGAACCGAATGAACAGTTCCGAAGCGGGTCGGCAGCGAGCGCTTCTCGAAGCCGTGTCTTCGCGGCCCATGGCCGCGAGCGGCGACGGCGTGGCTCAGTGCTACCCGCCGCTGCCTAACGTTTGAGCTGAGGGCCGGAACCGGCGTGGTGCTTGGCCCGCGAGGCGGATGATGACCCAGGACGCCTCGCGGGCCAAGTGCCATGCCGGTGGAGGTCCCTGGCTCGAGCGAGGGGTTAGGCAGCACGGGCTTCGGACCTACCGCTTAGGCTTGGCTGGCGCTTGGCGGCGACGCCAGTACTGGAACTCCTCTTCGTTGAACTCGATATCCAGTTCCTGGACTCGCTCATGCAGGCGCTCCTGTACCTGGCTGACAGCCTGGTTGTAGATGAGCGGGCCGATTTCCTCAAGGAAGAAGCTCAGTAGCGCACCGGCGCCAATGTTGCCGATACGTTGGTCGAGTTCTTCAGTGAAGTAGCGCTCGATAGACGCAACGGCTTGACTCCTCGCCTCGCGATTCAATTCAATTGCCATGTGCAGCTCCCGTAGCAGGCATCGCCATTCTCCTTCGAGCTTCGACGATGGTTCCCTTGAAGCTAGTGCTCAGTTTCAAGAGCCGCCAAAGGGCTGCACTGTTGGAGGTGTGCTGCCTAACGTTTGAGCTGAGGGGCCGGAACCGGTGTGGTGCTTGGCCCGCGAGGCGGATGATAAGAACGAGCGCCTCGCGGGCCAAGTGCCACGCCGGTGGAGGTCCCTGGCTCGAGCGAAGGGTTAGGGCGCTTCTCTCCTACACGGTGCGTGTAGCTGCCTTCACCTGGATAGGGCTTGTTGAGGGCACTGAGGTTCCCTCCAGGAAGTGCCGTACTTGCTGACGAAGTTCTGCAACTGGGCCGGCAGCTGTGGCTCCCTCTCTGCGATTGCCTTGGTTGCCCAGTTGTCTGGGTGGCTCTTGTTCAGGGAAGCGAGCAACTGCATCTGCTGATCGACCGAGATGCGAAGCTTCTCCTGAACCTCGGCGACGCAGCCTCGCGAGAGCTCGGACTCCAACTCGCGATAGCGAACCAAGTGGTTGTGCCCGAGGCTCGTTTGAATGGCTGCCAACTCGGCGTTGAATACGTCGAGGGGCGTCGGAGTAACGCCGGACTTGGCTCCCAACGTGAACGAGCCAAGCGCGACTAGTAGAAGCACGAACCCAGAAGTGATGTACCGCACCAATCGAGACATGGAGCGCCCTAACGTTTGAGCTGAGGGGGCCGACGCCGGGAAGGCGCTTGGCCCGCTAGACGGATGATGACCCAGACCGGCTGGCGGGCCAAGCGGCTTGCCGGTGGCGGTCCACTCCAGCGAAGGGTTAGGCCGCACTCGGGCTCAGCTGGCAGCTCCTGAAAGTAGCTGCATGAAGCCGCTGCAACATTAGCCTTCAAATCTCTTGCCGACCTGCGGATCGTAGAGAGAGCACTCGAACTCAGCTGCGATATCAATGAAGCGGTTCATGTCTTCTCCTGCAAGTTCGTAGCAGTCAACGCGAAGGAACTGCTCTGTGGCAAAGAGCTGAAAGGCGCCCTTGTCAGACTCCCAAGTTCTTTCGTCCAGCTGAGTCCAGCCTTCGGAGAACGTGACACGAATTCGAGCAAGTAGATGCTCGATGGGTAGGTTCGCAACTCCGAGCAGACGCTTTCCCTGGGACAGGGTCTGGTAGACGTATTGATGGTCGAGTCGCACGCCGGGTTCGTACTTCCAGAAGCTAAGGTCATAGCTCATCAGCGGGCAGCTCCGTAGACATGGCAACAGTCGTCGGTGGTTGGGTGCGGCCTAACGTTTGAGCTGAGGGGCCGGAACCGGGATGGCGCTTGGCCCGCGAGGCGAATGATGACAGTGAGCGCCTCGCGGGCCAAGTGCCATGCCGGTGGAGGTCCCTGGCTCGAGCGAAGGGTTAGGCGTCACTTTCGCGAGAGGAACCTTTGCCACCATGTGGCGCGCGCTTGCTTCTTGTAAGCCTCAACCCTTTCGGTCGGGTCGTAGGCCCAGTCGCCGGCCTTGACGTAGTCAGTGCCATCGTCGTCTTGTACCTTGGCGCCCAGCACTTGAGCGACTCTCAGCATCTTCTCGTAGAGCGCGGTGTCGGGCCACTTCGTCGATATGTTCCCGTTGAACCAGTCGAGCCATGGCTCTTCGTACTTGGAGGGTCCCTTCCAAAGAGCAAAGTACTGTCCGTTCTTGGCATCAAGGACCAACTCCGGATCAGACTCGATGTACTTCATCCAATCTTCGGCCGATATCTCTGCTCCTTCGTTCTCAGCCCAATGCTCTGCGCGAGTGATGTGGAGTTCAACGCCCATGTGTTGTGACGCCTAACGTTTGAGCTGAGGGGCCGGAACCGGCGTGGTGCTTGGCCCGCGAGGCGGACGATAGAGCAGAGCGCCTCGCGGGCTAAGTGCCATGCCGGTGGAGGTCCCTGGCTCGAGCGAAGGGTTAGGCGTCCCCGAACCGGCTATGCGCCAGGCTTGCCCGGAGAGTGGGTCGGATTCCGGCGCTTCTCGCGCTCGTAGCGGCGTTCCTTAAGGCCAAGTTCCTTGAGCACTGCGTTCTCATCAGCCTTTAGGAAGAGCTTGGAGGCACAAGTGGCAAGGTAGTCGGCTTCCGCCTCCTGCAGATCGGCGATGACTCCATTGAGTGCCTCAGCACGCTTGTTGTGAGCTTCAACCTCAGCGTTTCTCGCGTCGTTGCGCTGGTTGTACAGATCGACGGCTGCTGAGTCATTTGGATCAGTGGCACGCAGGATCCTGGAGAGCTCCATTGCTTCGGCTGAAATCTTTGCGCCCGATAGTTCCTGGGCTGCATGCGCCTTTCGCAATGCATCTTGCCGGTTGCCGAGTTCTTCCTCCCGTTGAACGCACGCACGGAGCTCCGCATGACTAAGAAACTTCCGACCATTCGGTTCGGCAGAGTGTGCCTCAGGGGTGATGAAGGCGCAGAGGGCGAGCGCCAATGGCATAGGAAGAACTTGAGACGAGCGCATGTGTACTGGGATGCCTAACGTTTGAGCTGAGGGGCCGACGCCGGAATGGCGCTTGGCCCGCGCGACGGATGATGGACCACAACGGCGCGCGGGCCAAGTGCCATGCCGGTGGAGGTCCCGCTCGAGTGACCAGTTAGGCACGGCGCCTGGGACGAAAGGCCAGAGGCGCCGCGCATGGCAAGGCACTCCTGGCTGGCATAGCAGATTGATCCACGCGAAGCGCGAGCCAGACGGCGCGGACCTTAGAGAAGCGCTGAGGGTCGGCGCGCAGAGTCCGCGGGGCCAGAACGAGCCGAACCAGCCTTGCAGAAGCGGCTTTGCAGCGAGCGCTACTCGTAGCCGTGTCTTCGCGGCCCATGGCCGCGAGAGGCGGTGGCGTACTGCAGAGTTACCCGCCGCTGCCTAACGTTCGAGCTGAGGGGCCGGAACCGGGATGGTGCTTGGCCCGCGAAGCGCAGCATAGACCAGCAGCGCTTCGCGGGCCAAGCGCCATGCCGGTGGAGGTCCCGCTCGAGTGACCAGTTAGGCACGAAGCCTGGGACGAAAGACCAGAGGCGACGCGCATGGCACGGAGAGCTTGGCTGGCGTGTCAGATCGGTCCGCGCGAAGCGCGAGCCAGCGGCGCGGACCAAGACCAAGCGCCCCGATGCAACGGTGCAGCACCCAACGCGCCAGAACGAACTGAACCAGCGAATCCGAAGCGGCTTGGCAGCGAGCGCCACTCGAAGCCGTGTCTTGGCGGCCCATGGCCGCGAGAGGCGGTGGCGTACCGCAGAGTTACCCGCCGCTGCCTAACGTTTGAGCTGAGGGGCCGGAACCGGCATGGTGCTTGGCCCGCGAGGCGGACGATAGACCAGAGCGCCTCGCGGGCCAAGTGCCATGCCGGTGGAGGTCCCTGGCTCGAGCGAAGGGTTAGGCCTCATTGTTTGGCGGCTTGTTGGCTCTGCAACCTAGCGACTGACTTGCAGGACTGCCTTGTATTCAGTCGGTACGACGCCGCCAGCCTGGAGCGGCCGGGGTTCGAGCGAACGCAGGTAGAACCGGAATGCGCCGACGCGCTGTGAGTGCCTCTCTGGCTGAGCGGAACCATCCCACGATAGCGTAAGGACTTGAGGCTTGAGCCCGGCCCCGCTGACCCAGAAGAAGGCACGGGCCTCACCTGCCCAAGCGCACTGAACGTCAGAGGGGCAGCGATCGTCTCGATAGCCTACGAAATGAACGTTGAGCTTCGACTCGGCGAGATTGACTCGCTGCTGAAGAGCAAGCGCTACGGTTTCCTCGTTGGAGACAGCCGCGGTGGAGGCAGACCGCGCTGACAAGTGCGTGACTCCGAGCACTAGGAGAGCGACAAGGGGTAGCGTGCGTGTGGGCATGAGGCCTAACGTTTGAGCTGAGGGGCCGGAAGCGGCATGGTGCTTGGCCCGCGAGGCGGACGATAGACCAGAGCGCTTCGCGGGCCAAGTGCCAGGCCGGTGGAGGTCCCGCTCCAGCGAAGGGTTAGGCGTCGCTCTCGCTAGCTGCCCCAGCCACCCCAGTTGATGCTCGGCGGTGACGGGGCTGCAGGTTCAACTGGATAGTGGCTGAGACCAGGGTAGAGCCGGCTCCACACCACCGCGACGAATACCAGCACCATGACGCCTAAGAGAACCGGATGCCAGAGCGTTGACCAACCGGCATGGACGTAGACCATGAGGATTGGGTTCGCGCCGGCCGGCGGATGCACTGTGCGAGTGAACAACATGAACGCAAGCGCTAGGACCAGAGCAAGGACGTAGGTGGGCAAGGAATCACCCAGCAGCTGGTAGCAGGCGATGCCGATGAACGCACTACCTAGATGACCACCGAACAAAGCTCGTGGCTGAGCCGCGGGTGCGCGGGTGAGGCCGAACAAGAACACTGCCGTTCCGCCAAGAGACGCCAGAAGGAACGGAGCTTGGCCCGGCCCGACGAGTGCGAGAGCCAAGCCAATGCCGACAGCAGCGCCGAACAAGCACCAAGCAAGACGAACGGCGGGGTGGTGAAGCATGAGGTGGACTGCGACGCCTAACGTTTGAGCTGAGGGGCCGGAGCCGGAATGGCGCTTGGCCCGCGAGGCGGAGCATAGACCTGCAGCGCCTCGCGGGCCAAGTGCCATGCCGGTGGAGGTCCCTGGCTCGAGCGAAGGGTTAGGCCTCGCTCGCGGTTGGCGCAACCGGCTCGAAGCCCGAAAGCGCGGGAGACACGACGGAGACGAACCGCAGCGGCGTGGTCCCGGTATTCAGCGCGACATGGATGGCTCCGGCGGGAGCTACGGCTACGACGCCGGGGTAGAGTTGAAGCGAGGTAGCTGAACGGTCCGAGTAGTACTCACCCTGACCAGAAAGGATGACCCAAGAGTCCTGCCCGGAAGGATGCAGGTGACGCTCGATGCGCTGACCTGGCTCGACGTGCCAACAGACGACTGCTGCATTCGGTGATTCGCTGATGACGATGCGCGGCGGCTCGATCGATCCGCCCTGGAAGTAGTCGGCTGAGTCAAAGACGCGCTGTTGGTGCATTGCCAGCTCCCAGAGTGAAGTCTGGAGACAGGTAAGCAAGCTGTGGGCCGATTCTGGGCGGCTCGCCGCTGTTTGCTGCGAGGCCTAACGTTTGAGCTGAGGGGCCGGAGCCGGAATGGTGCTTGGCCCGCGAAGCGAATGATGACAGCGAGCGCTTCGCGGGCCAAGTGCCATGCCGGTGGAGGTCCCTGGCTCGAGCGAAGGGTTAGGCCTCACCGTGCTGCGCTTGCCGACTTTGCCACTCGGCCTTGGTGAGCGAGTGGGTTGCCAGGCTCCTGCCATACCAAGGTTCGAGCGCTCGGAAGCGCATGCCCAGACGGTCCATGACTCGCGCCGAGGCGATGTTGTCGGGGTGACGAACGGCCAAGAGCTCGGGCGCTGCTAGGTTGTCGAATGCGAACGCAGCCATGCGCTGCGCTGCTTCGCTAGCCAGGCCTCGGCGCCAGAAGTCCGGATGAAGGCGCCAACCAAGCTCCAAAGGGTTGGACCTAAGGAGATCCAAGTCTGTGGGTGGCGTTGCTTCGCGGCGCAAGTATTGGACCGCGCCCGCACCAGCGATGCGCCCGCTTTGCAGCTCGACCAGCGCCCACCAACTTGTTCCCCACGCCTCCCAGCACCGCTGAACCCGAGTGATCATCGCTGCGGTTTGTTCGCGAGTCTCGGGCTCGCCAGTGATGTAGCGCATTACCTCCGGGCGCGAATTCATCACGTGAAGTCCGTCGAGATGACTTTCGTCGAGCGGCTCGAAGCGTAGGCGGGCGGTGAACAAGACCGTCATACGTGGACGCGGTGTGGGCTGTGAGGCCTAACGTTTGAGCTGAGGGGCCGGAACCGGGAAGGCGCTTGGCCCGCGCGACGGATGATGGACCACAACGGCGCGCGGGCCAAGTGGCTTGCCGGTGGAGGTCCCTGGCTCGAGCGAAGGGTTAGGCCTCACTGCTCTGAACCTGAGCATGCGCCTTCGGACTCGGGTGCGTAGAGGTCGAAGCCAGGTTCAATGCCGCGTGCTGCGAGCGCGGACAAGGTTGCTAACGAGAGCGTGAAACCTTGATTGCTGTCGTCCATGAAGTAGCCGCAGAACAGGTCGACTTGGTACCGCTTTCCGAGCGCAAGCCAAACTTGAAGGTCGGCCGTTACCTTGGCCAATAGAGATTGGATCTGAACGTCATACGCCTCGGGCTCGGCATCGTCGGACTTGAGGCGCCACATTCCATACCTGCGCTGTGCCTCGCTTCTACCTGGGGAGATCGGATCGCCCTTGCGATAGCTCCCGCTTGGCTCACAGCCCAGCAGCGTTGAGACCTCGTTTGGCTCCAGATCGTCTCCAAAGACGCGAAGCGTGACTGTTGATCTGGGCATGGCGCTTGTGTGAGGCCTAACGTTTGAGCTGAGGGGCCGGAGCCGGCATGGTGCTTGGCCCGCGAGGCGGACGATAGACCAGAGCGCCTCGCGGGCCAAGTGCCATGCCGGTGGAGGTCCCTGGCTCGAGCGAAGGGTTAGGCCTCATCGCGATGTTGCAGAGCGGATGAATCGCTCTTGACCTCTAGATGCTTGGTGAGCTTGTTGCACTCATTCCTTTGCCAAGCTTGACCTACACAGTAAAGCCTCTGAGAGGAAATGTTGTAGGTGTGAAAGCTGGAGCGGGCAGAAGACGGGCGCCAGCGGGACTGCCCGCCGGGCCAGCCTCTCAAAGCCGACGAAGGAGAAGCGATACACCGACTGCCACGAGGATGAGTGGCCACCATTTGGCGAAGAGCGGTCCGAGGTGCGGAAGCAAACCGAGATTGGACAGCAAGAACAAGAGGCCCAGGATGATGAGGATGAGCGGGGCGAGGATGGACTTTCTGAACATGTATGTCTCGGTAGGTGGCCCGTGAGGCCTAACGTTTGAGCTGAGCGGGCCGGAGCCGGGATGGCGCTTGGGCCGCGAGATGCAGCATAGACCATGAGCGGCTCGCGGCCCAAGTGCCATGCCGGTGGAGGTCCGCCTCGAGCGAAGGGTTAGGCGTCACTGCCTTGGCGGGGCGTGTGAGATTCGAATCGGCTCAAGGGCTTGCCTTGTGAGAGCCTTGCTAGAAGCACGAGCTGTCAAGCGCGTTGGCTTGTCTCATTCTGTTCTATTCCGCAGGCGTGCCAGGTGTCGTCCAGAGGTATCGATCCCCAGAGGATGTGGTCTTGACCTCGATCGCGTCTAGTTCGTTCACGTTCAGCAACAGCAGCTTTGTCAGCTTGTTGTCGCCTCTGCGGCAGTACAGATATCCCTCAGCGATCAGGCCGTTGGTGAGGTCTTGAAGCTCCGATAAGTTCATTGACTTCTCGAACCAGGATTCCAGGACTGATCTCGCGGTGGCGAGATCGACCCAGTCGTCTTCGCACAGAGCGACCAGGCGATCGGCAGGTTCAGGGAGGCGGTGCATCTTGGTGACGCCTAACGTTTGAGCTGAGGGGCCGGAACCGGGAAGGCGCTTGGCCCGCGCGACGGATGATGACACTGGCTGGCGCGCGGGCCAAGCGGCTTGCCGGTGGAGGTCCCTGGCTCGAGCGAAGGGTTAGGCCTCGCTCGCCAACGCTTGGAGACCATATAGCCGCTCAAGGCGAACCTCGGAAAGGCGGGATCAGTCCATCGCTGCGAAGCTTGCGGCGTTGTGCGACAAAGCTGTACACGAACCAGCCGAGGCCAACCGCTATGCAGAACGATGCACTCAACTTGGTCATTGGTGGCCACACCAATGCAAACGGAATGCCTGCGAGTGCAGTGGCCATTACCGAAGACAGGGTCGGGATGACGTACTGCAACCATAGCCCGCCTGTCCAGGAGAGCTTCATTCAATCACCCCAAGCGTGCAGCGACATCCAGGTGCCAGCTGCCAGCGATTGCTAGAGCCGATGCAGCTTGGATAGTGCTCTTGGCAGGCCAGTCGCATATCGTTCAGCAGTGCTGCATCTTCGTTGTATTCAGAAGCGCGGGAGGAGAGGCAGGTTGCTCGCTGCGAGGCCTAACGTTTGAGCTGAGAGGGCGAGCGCCGGGATGGCGCTTGGCCCGCGAGGCGGATGCTAGGCCAGAGAGCCTCGCGGGCCAAGTGCCATGCCGGTGTGAGTCCGCTCGAGCGAAGGGTTAGGCGTCACCCTCTGCGGCCGCGCGACGGTTCGGCGCCAAGAAGAATGCCCGTGTGACCGCGTAGCCCTTTGGCGAGAAGCTCGCGGGAGGATCCGCAACCACTGCCTCCAGGTCAATCTCCCCGCGTTCATCCCGGCGCACTGACCTCAGCTTCGTTGGCCAGACACAGAACAGGACCAACTGTGCGCCCACCCGAACGGCCTGTTCTTCCAATTGCTTTGAAAGGCCCATCTCATCGGCCTTGGACACAATGTCTGCGAGACCTAGACAGACGTAGCCACTCTTCTCCGATTTCACTAGATCCGCTTCCAGCGTAGGACTGAAGCGAACACTGACGGGCTGAGAGTGATTGGCAAGGTCTAAGGCTTGCCGACGCCGGCGCGAGGTGGCGACGTAGTGTTCCTCGAACGGGTTGGGACTCGGTGCTGCCACTGTGACGCCTAACGTTTGAGCTGAGGGGCCGGAGCCGGGATGGCGCTTGGCCCGCGAGGCGGATGATGACCTGGAGAGCCTCGCGGGCCAAGTGCCATGCCGGCGGAGGTCCCTGGCTCGAGCGAAGGGTTAGGCCTCGCTCGCGGTACACCGCCCGTGGGACAGCGAGTGATTGCTAGGCTGCTGCCTTGTGGCAAACCGCTTCGATGTTGTGCCCGTCCGGACCGATGACAAACGCCGCGTAGTAGTTGGCGTGGTACTGCGGACGTAGGCCAGGAGCGCCGTTGTCCTTGCCACCGGCTGCAAGAGCTGCGCGATAGAAAGCCTGGACTTGCTCGCGATTCTCGGCTTGGAAAGCGAGGTGAAGATGTGCTGGCCGTGGCTCTGGCTGAAGGCGAATGCACAACGAGGACGTTTCGTTCGGGCGGCAGAGTTCGATACCAAGCGGGCCCTCAGACACAACGGCTACGCCGAGGGGTTGGAGTGCCGCGAGGAAGAAGGCTTTACTGGCCGCGTAGTCACTGACTCCGAAGACGACGTGATCGAACATGGGTTGAGGTGGCACTTGCGGCCAATGCGAGGCCTAACGTTTGAGCTGAGGGGCCGGAGCCGGCGTGGTGCTTGGCCCGCGAGGCGGATGATGACCTGAAGAGCCTCGCGGGCCAAGTGCCATGCCGGTGGAGGTCCCTGGCTCGAGCGAAGGGTTAGCCGTCGCTGGCGCGGGGCAACCGAGTTGGAACTACAGCGCTGCCTTCACCAGCGCCTGCAAGTGCGCATCGGTGATCGTCGGGGTCTTGATCAGGAAGTCTGGTGTCACGCACACCGCAGAGGATTCCGACTTGGCGCAAACCGCCTTCAGTGTTTTGTAGCGAAACGCCTCAGCACCAAGACCCGATACAGGCACGGCATCCGGGCCGGCGGTCTGCTTCCACATGCCGTACTGGTCTGCCGATCCGAGGCGAACTGTGACCAGCGACTGACCCTTTGAGTCCTTGTACTCGACGTCAGAGAAGGTCATCCCGTACTTTGACTGCGTCTTTGACGTGTGCTTGACACCCGAGACGCCCAGAGTCTTCTCGACGAATGCGTCCGGAATCTCACCAGCCTGCGCTGCAGAGCAGGTGATGGCTAGGCCGATGATGCTAGCGAAGAGTTGCTTCATGTCAGTTCAAAGTCGATGGGTGGATGTACAGCTTAAAGTCTAGCTGTGCAAAGCTCGGCGCCACGAGTGTGACGGCTAACGTTTGAGCTGAGGGGCCGGAGCCGGGATGGCGCTTGGCCCGCGAAGCGGATGATGACCTAGGACGCTTCGCGGGCCAAGTGCCAGCCCGGTGGAGGTCCCGCTCGAGTGACCAGTTAGGCACGGCGCCTGGGACGAAAGACCAGAAGCGCGGCGCATGGCACGGAGAGCCCGGCTGGCGTGGCACATTGATCCACGCGAAGCGCCAACGGACCGTGCGGACCAAGACAAGCCACCCGAGTCCACCGAGCAGAGCCCGAAGCGCTAGGACGAACCGAACGAGTTGTTCCGAAGCAGCTTGGCAGCGAGCGCTTCTCGAAACCATGTCTTCGCGGCCCATGGCCGCGAGCGGCGATGGCGTGGCGCAGTGCTACCCGCCGCTGCCTAACGTTTGAGCTGAGGGGCCGGAGCCGGCATGGCGCTTGGCCCGCGAAGCGGATGATGACAGCGAGCGCTTCGCGGGCCAAGTGCCATGCCGGTGGAGGTCCCTGGCTCGAGCGAAGGGTTAGGGCGCACCGCTCGGCAGGGGCGGTTGGGCCGGCTCAGTAGAACCAGACGGTATGAATGAGGCCGTCTGCTACCGCGTAGACCGCTATCGCCTCAACCACGCTCTCTTGCAGGCCAGTGATGTGCTCATGATCGACCACGGTGCTGCCTGCGACCATACGATTGACTACCTCTGCGTGGAGGTTGGGTAGCGTGAACCGGTTGTCCGCGTAGTGTTTGGCAAAGGCTTGCTTTCCAACAAGCACGGGCTCGGGAGACGGCGGGCGGAAGACGCGAATGTCTTCCGTGTACTGGGCGACGAATCGCTCCAGGTCTCGGGCGTTGTAGGCATCAAGTTGACGCTGCACCGGTTCGACTGGACTCACTTGGTCTCCAGGATTCAACTTGGCTGACGAGCGGGCGAATGCCTTGTTGTGCGCCCTAACGTTTGAGCTGAGGGGCCGGAACCGGAATGGCGCTTGGCCCGCGAGGCGGACGATAAGCTAGAGCGCCTCGCGGGCCAAGTGCCATGCCGGTGGAGGTCCCTGGCTCGAGCGAAGGGTTAGGCCTCACTCGGGCTCGCGGGGCTGGAAGATCTCTATGAGGTTGCCTGACGGGTCTTCAATGAGCGCCTGTTGACCGCCCGGGCCTTTGATTGGCCTGGCCCTGAACTTGACGCTTAGCCCTTCCAGCCTGGCCACAGTGGCGGCCATGTCTTTGACTGGGATGACAAGGCGATTCCAGCCGCCCGGCTCGGGTACTTGGCCGGACTTCAGGCGCTTTCGCGCCGATGTTCCGGGGCCGCTAAGCCAAACGGACAACCCGTGACCCTTGATGACGGCAAACAGAGGGCCCCATCGATCGGCGAGCCTGAAGCCGATGGCTCGGTAGAAGGGCAACGACTGGTCAACATCGTTGACGATGTAGCGCACAACTGCCATGACTCCTCCCAGAAGTGCAAGCAGAGACCAAAGGCGAACTCACAACACCGAGCGGTTGGGGACTCTGCCGCTGGCGGTGCGTGAGGCCTAACGTTTGAGCTGAGGGGCCGGAACCGGGAAGGCGCTTGGCCCGCGCGACGGATGATGACACTGGCCGGCGCGCGGGCCAAGCGGCTTGCCGGTGGAGGTCCCTGGCTCGAGCGAAGGGTTAGGCCTCACTGCGTGCGGCGAATGAAGGGGAATGCGTTGAGGCAGGCGTGTGCTGCAGTTGTGGCTGACTCTTGAGACGCATTGTTGGCTGCGGCGTACTCGAGAAACACACTCCGCGAAAGCGAGGCGGGGCCAAATTCTTCTTCCAGAAGCCAGTCCATGATCGGGCCCGGATCATTTGCCAGTGTGACTGTGCAAACCTTGACCCTCTTGCCTTCCGACTGGATCAGCGGTTCAGCAAACTCCCAGAACTTCTCGGCGCCAGACGGCGTGTTCTCGAAGGACTTCTCGATGAAACCGCTCTTCGTTTCAATGGCTACGGAGAACCCGGACGCCAGGATCAGAACGGCCAGAACGTTTGTCATGCTCTCCTCGAGAGTCGCTGGGTGAGTTGTGTGAGGCCTAACGTTTGAGCTGAGGGGCCGGAACCGGCGTGGTGCTTGGCCCGCGAAGCGGATGATGACAGCGAGCGCTTCGCGGGCCAAGTGCCATGCCGGTGGAGGTCCCTGGCTCGAGCGAAGGGTTAGGCGTCGCTCCGGCTATGGCGCTCAGCGTAGGCCTGCAAGCTTGCGCCATACCATTGATACAGGCGATACAGGAGCGCCGGCTCCTTCCGTTCCCATGAGAAAGGCCTATCGGCCTCAGGAAAGCGGAACGCTAAGGGCAACACTATCAAGAAGAAGGCTCCGGCCCCGCCAATGAACGCACCGACTGCCAAAAGGACACAGTAGATCAGCAACTGCCAAAACGCGGGATGAGCGCCGAACCACGACGTGGCGAAGTAAGCTGCGCCACCAATGCCGAGTAGCCCACCGCCGAGTCCAGAGGCTAGTTTCAAGAATAAGAACAGTGCGCGTTGAAACATCACTCGCGTGCCTATGCCAATTCTCTTGAACGTTGAGATGCACATGTTTTGCTGGAATCCAAGTTCCGCGTTCCCCACACGCTGGATGCTTGCGACGCCTAACGTTTGAGCTGAGGGGCCGGAAGCGGCATGGTGCTTGGCCCGCGAGGCGGATGATGACCTGAAGAGCCTCGCGGGCCAAGCGCCATGCCGGTGGAGGTCCCTGGCTCGAGCGAAGGGTTAGGCCGCACTGGTGCCACATACAA
>CALRRO020000028.1:0-17376 GCA_943370595.1 Chitinophaga pinensis | reverse complement strand
GTGGTCTGGGTCTCGCTGATCTGGATGTACTGGACCGAAGTGCGCAAGACCGAAATGATGGGCACGAACGCACCGGCGTCGCCCTTGTCGCGCAGTTTCGCGCGCTGAAAGCACAAGGAGAAGATGCCATGAGTGCCACCACGACAGCGGGTGCCAAGTCCGCCCCCAACCAGGCTCCCGGCCCCGACATCGCCGACTGGCGTCCGGAAGACGACACCTTCTGGAATGCCACGGGCAAGAAGGTCGCCTACCGCAACCTCTGGATCTCGGTACCCGCGCTGCTATGCGGCTTCGCGGTCTGGGGCATGTGGGGAATCATCACCGTGCAGATGCTCAACCTGGGCTTTCCTTTCACCCAGGCCGAGTTGTTCACGCTGACGGCCATCGCCGGCATCTCGGGCGCAACGATGCGCATCCCGGCGTCCTTCCTCATCCGCCTGGCCGGCGGGCGCAACACCATCTTTCTGACCACCGCCATGCTGCTGGCACCGGCCATCGGCACCGGCATCGTGCTGCAGCACAAGGACTGGCCTTTGTGGACCTTCCAGCTGATGGCCCTGTGGTCGGGTGTGGGCGGCGGCAACTTCGCCAGCTCGATGTCCAACATCAGCACCTTCTTCCCGAAGCGGCTGCAGGGCACGGCACTCGGGCTGAACGCCGGCCTGGGCAACTTCGGCGTGACGACGATGCAGATCGTCATCCCGCTGGTGATGACGGTGGGCCTGTTCGGCGCCTTCGGGGGCGAGCCGATGGTGCTGGTCAAGGACAGCGGCTGGATCTTCGGGAAGATCGCCGCCGGCACCCCCACCTGGATCCAGAACGCCGGCTTCGCCTGGGTGCTGTCGCTGGTGCCGCTGTCCATCCTGTGCTGGTGGGGCATGAACAACCTGAAGACGGTGTCGCCTGCCACGGGCTCACCGCTGGTGGCGTTCGCCAAGATCACCTACCTGTACACGCTGGCCTTCGTGCCCGCGATCTTCATGCTGTGGCTGTACCTGCCCAAGCCCACCGGCCTGGGCGTGCTGAGCATGTGGGTGGCCATTCCGTTGGACGTCATCCTGGCGCTGCTGGTGATGAAGCTGGCCGCCTTCGGCGAGATGAAGGAGGGCGTGAAGAAGCAGTTTGCGATCTTCAGCAACAAGCACACCTGGTCGCTGACCGCTCTGTACATCGTCACCTTCGGCTCGTTCATCGGCTTCTCGATGGCGCTGCCGCTGGCCATCACGGTGATCTTCGGCTTCCAGCACATTCCGGACGCCAACGGCGTGATGCAGCACGCGCTGAAGAACCCGAATGCGCCCTCGGCCCTGACCTATGCCTGGATGGGCCCCTTCATCGGCGCGGCCATCCGCCCCGTGGGCGGCTGGATCTCCGACAAGGTGGGCGGCTCCATCGTCACGCAGATCATCTCGGTGGTGATGGCCGGAGCTTCCGTGGCGGTGGGCTACGTGATGATGCAGGCCTACGGCTCGGCCACGCCTGAACAGTACTTCCCGATGTTCCTGGGCCTGTTCATGCTGCTGTTCCTGGCCAGCGGTATCGGCAACGGCAGCACCTTCCGCACCATCGGCGTCATCTTCGACCGCACGCAGGCCGGCCCGGTGCTGGGCTGGACATCGGCCATCGCCGCCTACGGTGCCTTCATCGCACCGGTGGTCATCGGTGCGCAGATCAAGGCTGGTACGCCGCAATACGCGATGTACGGTTTCGCGATCTTCTATGCCGTCTGTCTGGTGCTGAACTGGTGGTTCTACCTGCGTGGCAATGCCTACGTGAAGAACCCTTGAGTCACGGCGACGCACCCTGACGCCGGCACCCCTTCACGCCATGACCAGCATGACGATCATCCAGCACTGGAACCCCGAGGACCGCAAGTTCTGGGACCTGTCCGGTCGCGCGGTGGCCCGGCGCAACCTCTGGGTGTCGGTCCCTGCTCTGGCCCTGGCGTTCGCGGTGTGGATGCTGTGGTCGGTGGTGGTGGTGCACTT
Organism: Chitinophaga pinensis; assembly: GCA_943370595.1. Lineage (GTDB taxonomy): Bacteria > Pseudomonadota > Gammaproteobacteria > Burkholderiales > Burkholderiaceae_C > Piscinibacter. Next base: position 15,388 of record CALRRO020000028.1, on the reverse strand, counting down.
GCCGGCAGCGGGCTTTCGCTACAGCACCAACCAGCTGTTCTGGCTGACGGCGCTGCCCGCCCTGTGTGGCGCCACGCTGCGCATCTTCTACGCGTTTGCGGTGCCGATGATCGGCGGGCGGCGCTTCACCACGCTGGCCACGGCCAGTCTGTTGGTGCCCGCGATCGGCATCGGCCTGGCGGTACAGGACCCGAACACGCCTTTCGAGTGGATGGTCGTGCTGGCTCTGCTGTGTGGCCTGGGCGGCGGCAACTTCGCCAGCTCGATGGCCAACATCAGCTTCTTCTTCCCGAGTGCCCGCCAAGGTTATGCGCTGGGCCTGAACGCCGGGCTGGGGCACCTGGGGGTTGCGCTGGTTCAGATGCTGGTCCCACTTGCCATCAGCGCCGGGGTCTTCGGCCTTTTCGCCGGGCCTGCGCAGCAGACGGCTCAGGGGCCGATGTGGCTGCAGAACGCGGGCTTCATCTGGGTGCCACTGATCCTGGCCAGTACAGCAGCGGCCTGGTTCGGCATGGACGACCTGGCCGACACCCACGCAGGCATGGCCGAGCAGGCCGTGATCTTCACGCGCAGGCACAACTGGCTGATGTGCTGGCTGTACCTGGGCACCTTCGGCAGCTTCATCGGCTTTGCTGCCAGCTTGCCGATGCTGGCGCAAAGCCAGTTTCAACGCGCCGATGCGCTGCACCTGGTGTGGCTGGGCCCGCTGATCGGCGCTGTGCTGCGCCCGCTGGGTGGCTGGATGGCCGACCACTGGGGCGGCGGGCGCGTGACCTTCTGGATCTTCGTGGCGATGGCGCTCGCCGCTTCAGCTGCGCTGTTGTGCCTGCCCGCGACCGACACCACTGGCCATCCTGGGCAGGGCGGCAATTTCCCCGGCTTCCTGGCTGCCTTCGGTGTGCTCTTCGCTGCATCGGGCATCGGCAACGGCAGCACGTTTCGCATGATCTCCAGCCTCTTCGTGGCCGAACGGGTACAGCGTGCCGGGGGTCTGCCATCGGACCAGGCGCTCGCGGCCAAGGAAGGCGCGGTCGAAGCAGCTGCAGCCCTCGGCTTTGCAAGCGCCATCGGAGCCTACGGCGGCTTCTTCATCCCCAAGAGCGTGGGCTCTTCGCTGGAGATGACGGGCAGCGCATCGGCTGCGATGGCCATGTTCATCGTGTTCTACCTCTCGTGCATCGCGCTGACCTGGTGGGCGTACAGCCGCCGCAACGCTCCCTACCCCTGCTGATTCAGATACGCAGACGACATTCTCCAAGGACGACCATATGAGCCACTTTCTGGACCGCCTCACTCACTTCTCGCAGCCCAAGGAGACCTTCTCCGGCGACCATGGCCTGACCACCGGTGAAGACCGCACCTGGGAAGACGCCTACCGCAACCGCTGGGCGCACGACAAGATCGTGCGCAGCACACACGGCGTGAACTGCACCGGCAGCTGCAGCTGGAAGATCTACGTCAAGGGCGGCATCGTCACCTGGGAGACGCAGCAGACCGATTACCCGCGCACGCGCTGGGACATGCCCAACCACGAGCCACGCGGCTGCGCCCGCGGCGCCAGCTACAGCTGGTACCTGTACAGCGCCAACCGCGTGAAGTACCCGATGGTGCGGGGCCGCCTGCTGGAACGCTGGCGCGCGGCGATGAAGACGGCGAAGACGCCCGTCGATGCCTGGGCCACGATCGTCGAGGACGACGCTGCCCGCCGCGACTACCAGAAGGTGCGAGGTATGGGCGGCTTCGTGCGCAGCAGCTGGGACGAAGTCAACCAGATCATCGCGGCGTCCAACGTCTACACGATCAAGAAGCACGGCCCGGACCGCGTGATCGGCTTCAGCCCGATCCCGGCGATGAGCATGGTCAGCTACGCCGCCGGCAGCCGCTACCTCAGCCTGATCGGCGGCGTCTGCATGAGCTTCTACGACTGGTACTGCGACCTGCCGCCGGCCAGCCCGCAGGTGTGGGGTGAGCAGACCGACGTGCCCGAAAGTGCGGATTGGTACAACAGCACCTACATCATGGCCTGGGGCAGCAACGTGCCGCAGACCCGCACGCCCGACGCGCACTTCTTCACCGAGGTGCGCTACAAGGGCGCGAAGACGGTGGCCATCACGCCCGACTACAGCGAGGTGGCCAAGCTGGCCGACATCTGGCTGCACCCCAAGCAGGGCACCGATGCAGCGCTGGCCATGGCGATGGGCCACGTCGCGCTCAACGAGTTCTATTTCAAGCAGCGCAGCCCGTACTTCGACGACTACGCGCGCCGCTACACCGACCTGCCGTTGCTGGTGATGCTCAAGGAGCACACGCTCCCTGACGGCAGCAAGACGCTGGTGCCCGACCGCTACCTGCGCGCGTCGGACTTCAACGGCAAGCTGGGCCAGGAGAACAACCCCGAGTGGAAGACGGTGGCCTTCGACACGAGCGGCCGCGCGGTGCTGCCCAACGGCAGCATCGGCTTCCGTTGGACTCCGGAAGGCGGCGTCGACCAGGGCAAGTGGAATCTCGAGAACAAGGAAGCGCGCCACGGCACCGAGGTGACGCTGAAGCTCTCCGTCATCGAAGACGGCGAGCAAGCGCATGAGGTGGTGGACATCGGCCTGCCGTACTTCGGCGGCGTGAGCACGCCGCACTTCAAGTCCAACACCCAGAACGGCGAAGTCAACTTCGTCAAGGTTCCAGCGGTGCGCTTGCGCCTGGGCAAGGAGGGCGACCACCGCGAAGCGTTGGTGGCCACGGTGTTCGACCTGCAGGTGGCGCAGTACGGCATTGACCGCGGCCTGGGCAGTGGCGCGAAGAGCTACGACGACGACGCAGCCTACACGCCCGCCTGGGCCGAGAGCATCACCGGCACCCCGCGCGACCAGATCATCACGGTTGCCCGCCAGTTCGCCGAGAACGCGCACAAGACGCATGGCAAGAGCATGGTGATCATCGGCGCGGCGATGAACCACTGGTACCACGCCGACATGAACTACCGCGGCGTCATCAACCTGCTGATGATGTGCGGCTGCATCGGCCAGAGCGGTGGCGGCTGGGCGCATTACGTGGGCCAGGAGAAGCTGCGCCCGCAGACCGGCTGGACGGCGCTGGCCTTCGCGCTGGACTGGATCCGCCCGCCGCGGCAGATGAACAGCACCAGCTTCTTCTACGCCCACACCGACCAGTGGCGCTACGAGAAGCTCGGCATGGAAGAGATCGTGTCACCGCTGGCCGACAAGGCACTGTATGCCGGAAGCATGATCGACTACAACGTGCGCGCCGAACGCATGGGCTGGCTGCCCAGCGCGCCGCAGCTCAAGACCAACCCGATGCAGGTGGTGAAGGACGCCAGCGTTGCCGGCATGGACGCCAAGGACTACGTCGTCAAGGCCCTGAAGGACGGCACGCTGCAGATGAGCTGTGAAGACCCGGACGCACCGCAGAACTGGCCGCGGGTGCTGTTCGTCTGGCGCAGCAACCTGCTGGGCTCGTCGGGCAAGGGTCACGAATACTTCTGCAAGCATCTGCTGGGCACCGAGAACGGCATCCAGGGCAAGGACCTGGGCCAGGACGACGCCAAGCCGACGGAAGTGAAGTGGCACGAGCACGGGCCGGTTGGCAAGCTCGACCTGGTGGTCACGCTCGACTTCCGCATGAGCACCACCTGCCTGTACTCCGACATCGTGTTGCCCACCGCCAGCTGGTACGAGAAGAACGACCTCAACACCAGCGACATGCACCCCTTCATCCACCCGCTGAGCGCGGCCGTGGACCCGGTGTGGCAGAGCCGCAGCGACTGGGAGATCTACAAGGGCTTCGCCAAGACCTTCAGCGAGGTCTGCGTCGGCCACCTGGGTGTCGAGAAAGAGGTGGTGCTGACGCCGATCATGCACGACACCGCCGGTGAACTGGCCCAGCCCTTCGAGGTGAAGGAATGGAAGAAGGGCCAGTGCGAGCTGATTCCCGGCAAGACGGCCCCGCAGATCATGGTGGTGGAGCGCGACTACCCGAACGTCTTCAAGCGCTTCACCGCCCTCGGACCCTTGATGGACAAGCTGGGCAATGGTGGCAAGGGCATCGGCTGGAAGACCGGCACCGAGGTCGAGCAGCTTGGCCAGCTGAACGGAAAGACGCTGACCGAGGGCGTGACGAAGGGCATGCCGAAGATCGTGACCGACATCGACGCCTGCGAGGTCATCCTGCAGCTGGCGCCGGAGACCAACGGCCACGTGGCGGTGAAGGCCTGGCAGGCTCTGGGCAAGCAGACCGGGCGCGACCACACCCACCTGGCGCTGTACCGCGAGGACGAAAAGATCCGCTACCGCGACGTGCAGGCGCAGCCGCGCAAGATCATCAGCAGCCCCACCTGGAGCGGCATCGAGAGCGAGACCGTTTCGTACAACGCCGGCTACACCAACGTGCACGAGTACATCCCCTGGCGCACGTTGACCGGCCGCCAGCAGTTCTACCTGGACCACCCGTGGGTGATCGCCTTCGGCGAGGGCTTCAGCAGCTACCGCCCGCCGGTGGACCTGAAGACCACGGCCGGCATCCACAACATCAAGCCGAACGGGAACAAGGAGATCCTGCTCAACTTCATCACGCCGCACCAGAAGTGGGGCATCCACAGCACCTACAGCGACAACCTGATGATGCTGACGCTGAACCGCGGCGGCCCGGTGGTGTGGCTGAGCGAAGACGACGCCAAGCGCAGCGGCATCGAGGACAACGACTGGGTCGAGGTCTTCAACATCAACGGCGCCATCGCGGCGCGCGCGGTGGTGAGCCAGCGCGTGAACCCCGGCATGCTGCTGATGTACCACGCGCAGGAAAAGATCATCAACACGCCGGGTTCGCAGATCACCGGCGTGCGCGGCGGCATCCACAACAGCGTGACGCGCATCGTGCTCAAGCCCACCCACATGATCGGCGGCTACGCGCAGTTCAGCTACGGCTTCAACTACTACGGAACCATCGGCACCAACCGCGACGAGTTCGTGGTGGTCCGCAAGATGGCCAAGGTCGACTGGCTCGACACCCCGCTGGGTGATGAACGCGCCGAGATCGTTCAAGCACAAGGAGAAGGCGCATGAAGATCCGCGCACAAGTCGGCATGGTCCTGAACCTGGACAAGTGCATCGGCTGCCACACCTGCAGCGTGACCTGCAAGAACGTGTGGACCAGCCGCCCCGGCGTCGAGTACGCCTGGTTCAACAACGTCGAGACCAAGCCAGGCATCGGTTACCCCAAGGAATGGGAGAACCAGGACAAGTGGAACGGCGGCTGGATCCGCAAGGCCGACGGGTCCATCGTGCCGCGTCAGGGCGGCAAGTGGCAGCTGCTGATGAAGATCTTTGCCAACCCCAACCTGCCGCAGATCGACGACTACTACGAGCCCTTCACCTTCGACTACGACCACCTGCAGTCGGCGCCAGAGATGCAGCACGCGCCTACCGCGCGGCCGCGCAGCCTGATCACTGGCAAGCGCATGGAGAAGATCGAGTGGGGCCCGAACTGGGAAGAGATCCTGGGCGGCGAGTTCAGCAAGCGCAGCAAGGACAAGAACTTCGACGACATCCAGAAGGACATCTACGGCCAGTTCGAGAACACCTTCATGATGTACCTGCCCAGGCTGTGCGAGCACTGCCTGAACCCGGCGTGCGTCGCGAGCTGTCCGTCAGGGTCCATCTACAAGCGCGAAGAAGACGGCATCGTCCTGATCGACCAAGACAAGTGCCGCGGCTGGCGCATGTGCGTGAGCGGCTGCCCCTACAAGAAGATCTACTACAACTGGAAGAGCGGCAAGGCCGAGAAGTGCATCTTCTGCTACCCGCGCATTGAGGCCGGCCAGCCCACGGTGTGCAGCGAGACCTGCGTCGGTCGCATCCGCTACTTGGGCGTCCTGCTGTACGACGCTGATCGCATTCAAGAGGCAGCCAGCGTCGAGTATGACAAGGACCTTTACCAGGCGCAGCTCGACATCTTCCTGGACCCGAACGACCCCAAGGTCATCGCCCAGGCGAGGCTGGACGGCATTCCCGACAACTGGATGGACGCGGCACGCAACAGCCCCGTCTACAAGATGGCGGTGGAGTGGAAGGTGGCCCTGCCGCTGCACCCCGAATACCGCACGCTGCCAATGGTCTGGTACGTGCCGCCGCTGTCGCCCATCACAGCCGCGGCCAATGCGGGCCATGTCGGCACCAACGGCGAGATCCCGGACGTCAACCAGCTGCGCATCCCCGTCAAGTACCTGGCCAACCTTCTCACTGCCGGTGACACCGCGCCGGTGGTCCGTGCCCTGGAGCGCATGCTGGCCATGCGTGCCTACCAGCGCAGCAAGCACGTGGACGGCGAGGCCAATCACGCCGCGATCGACCAGGTGAAGATGAGCGTGAACGAGGTGGAAGAGATGTACCGCGTGATGGCGATTGCCAACTACGAAGACCGCTTCGTCATCCCGACCACGCACCGCGAATACGCCGAGAACGCCTTCAACGTGCGCGGCGGCTGCGGCTTCAGCTTCGGCAATGGGTGCAGCGAAGGCACCACCGAGACGAGCCTCTTCGGCAGCGAGAAGAAGCGGACCATCCCCATCAAGGCAGGAGTTTGAGATGAGCTTCTTCAACACCTCACCGACGAGCGCCACCAAGACGCTGCGCGTGCTGGCCCACCTTCTGAGCTACCCCGACGCCGATCTGCGCGCGCACCTGCCGGAACTCCAGACGGCCCTGCACGACGAGCGCGCGCTCAGCGGCGCGCGCCTGGCCGAACTGGACGCTCTGATCACCCGGCTTTCCCGCCGCCGCCCGCTGGACGTGGAGGCCGACCACGTCGAACTCTTCGACCGGGGCCGCGGCACCGCGCTGCACCTGTTTGAGCACGTGCACGGCGACAGCCGTGACCGAGGCCCGGCGATGGTGGACCTGTGCCAGACCTACGAGGCCGCGGGTCTCTTCCTGGCGCCGGGCGAACTGCCCGACCACCTGACGGTGGTGCTGCAGTACGCCTCGACCCAGCCCCCGGTGCAGGCCAAGGCCTTCCTGGGCGAGATCGCACACATCCTGCAGGTGATCTTCAGCGCGCTGTTGCGCCGTGAGGCAGCGCATGCCTGCGTGCTGGCCGCGCTGCTGGACCTGGCCGGCGAGAAGGCGCAGGCCGTGGCCGTACCGCCCGAGCCTGAGCTGGACGAGAGCTGGGCTGAGCCCATGGCCTTCGACGGCTGTTCCACCCAGGGCCAGGCACGGCCCGGGCAGCCGCAACCGATCCAGATCGTGCGCGCGCCTGCGCGCACCGCCACCCCCATCACGCCGGGAGCGTCCGCATGAACACCCTCCACAACTTCGCCTTCAACATCTACCCGTACCTCTGCCTGGCGGTGTTCTTCATGGGCAGCCTGGCCCGCTTCGACCGAGACCAGTACACCTGGAAGAGCGACAGCTCGCAGCTGCTGCGCAAAGGGCAGTTGCGCTGGGGCAGCAACCTGTTCCACGGCGGCATCCTGTTCCTGTTCTTCGGGCACCTGTTCGGGCAGCTGACCCCGCACTGGCTGTACGAGATCTTCGTCACCGCGCCGCAAAAGCAGTTGCTGGCCGTGGTGGCTGGCGGTGTGGCTGGCGTCTTGTGTTTCATCGGATTGAGCTTGCTGCTGCACCGCCGCCTGTTCGACGACCGCATCCGTCTGACCAGCCACCGCACCGACATCGCCATCTTGCTCATCCTGTGGGTGCAACTGGCCATCGGGCTGTCGACGCTGCCTTCGTCGCTGCACCACGTGTCGGAGCCCAACACGATGCTGCGCCTGGCCGAGTACCTGCAAGGCATCGTGCTGATGCAGCCCAACGCGGCGCTGGTGGCGGGCATCGAATGGCACTTCCAGGCGCACATGCTGCTCGGCATGACCATCTTTCTGCTGTTCCCCTTCAGTCGCCTGGTGCATGTGTGGAGCGGCTTCGGCACGCTGGCCTACCTTGTGCGGCCTTACCAGATGGTGCGCACCCGCCGCCTGAACGTGCCGGCCAATCAGACCCTGCCCCGTCGCGGCGGTTGAACCTGCTGCTCCTGAACGTTGCTCACACCTGCTGAAAGCTCAGACCATGAACACGTCCACTTCTGTTCTTCCCCAGGTCAATGGCGTCGTGCTGTCGTATCCCAACGAAGCGCTGACGACCGAGACCCTCAGACAGCGGGCCTGTGCCGAGTTGCTGCGCCAGGCCGCAATCGAGGCGGGCCTGCTGGCTGCCGACGATCCACTGCCCCTCGGTGGGGCCATGACCGAGGCCGCCAGCTCCGCCATCGAGGCCCTGCTGGACCGGGAACTGCACATGCCCGAACCGTCAGATGAGGCTTTGCGCCGACACCACGCGGCCCAGCGCGGCCGCTATGCCGTGGGTGAACGTGTACAGCTGCGCCACGTGCTGTTTGCCGTCACACCGGGTGTGGATGTCAATGCACTGCGCCAACGTGCCGAGGCCTGCCTGCTGGATGTGCGCTGCGCGTCGCCCGGAGGCGAAGACCGTTTCGCTGCGGCGGCGGCGTCCACGTCCAACTGCCCCAGTGGTGCGGATGGCGGCGCCTTGGGCTGGCTGACCACCGGCGACTGCGCGCCCGAGTTCGCGCGAGAGATCTTCGGCAAACCCGAGGTCGGCGTGCTGCCGCGCCTGGTGCACAGCCGTTTCGGGCTGCACGTGGTGGAAGTGCTGGCCCGGCAGCCGGGCCTGGACCCTGCTTTTGAAGCCGTGAAGTCGGCTGTGGCGCAAGGGCTCAGGCAGCAAGCCTTTGCCACCGCGCTGCGGCAGTACCTGCAGTTGCTGGCTGGCGGCGCCACGTTGACAGGGGTGGACCTGGATGCGGCCGAGTCGCCGCTGGTTCAGTAGCCCATCCACGGCCCATCAAGCCATGCCCGACGAACTGTTGCAGCGCCTGCAGCGCTTTCAGACCGACGCCTTCCCGGCGCAACGCTCGCACTTCAAGCTGCTGGTCGACGACGGCCAGCACCCGATGACGCTGTTCATCGGCTGCAGCGATTCGCGCCTGGTGCCTTACCTGCTGACCGGCGCTGGTCCGGGTGAGTTGTTCCTGGTGCGCAACGTCGGTGCCTTCGTGCCACCGCACGATCAGAGCCAGGGTTTCCATGGCACGGCGGCTGCCATCGAGTTCGCCGTCCTCAACTTGTCGGTCAAGCGCATCGTGGTGTGTGGCCACAGCCACTGTGGCGCGATCCGGGCCTTGTATGGCGATGTCTCACAGGCGGCGAAGCACCTGTCGCAGTGGTTGGAACTGGGGCGCGAAGCCGCCTTGCCCGTGGCCGAGCCCGGCCCCGATGTCCTGCGGCGTACCGAGCAACGCGCAGTGGTGCTGCAACTGGAGCGGCTGATGGACTACCCCATGGTGCGCGAGCGCGTGGAGGCCGGCACACTGGCCTTGCACGGCTGGCACTACGTGATCGAAGACGGCGAAGTCCATGTCTTCGACGTTCAGCGTGGCGGCTTCGTGCCTGCGGCACAGGCTGACAACGCGGGCACCGGGCCGTACGTGGCGCACCAACCCGAAGCGCTACAGGATGATGAGTCCACCCGCTTGTGAAAGGGGCGAAAGGGCGACCGTCCGGTCAGCCCAGCTGGACGGCCTCGCCCTGACGGTCGAACGGAATCATGCCGCTCAGGTTGCCGGACTTCACCGCCTCCACCATGCGGGTGAGTGCGGCCTCCACCTGCGTCGAAGCGGGAGCCTGCCTTCCTTGGCCAGACATGGCCGCAGCGAAGACGAGGGCCCAGTCCTGACCCATGGACAAGGCTTCCGCCTGCAACGCGGCGAAGTCCTTCAAGTCGGCAGGGTCCTTGTCCACGCACATCAGCGGTGCCAGCTCGCCGGACTCACCTGCCTCGAAGCGTGCCCGCTGTTCGGCCGTGGCGTCAGGGGGCAGGCTCGCCGCAGCAAACACCATCAAGAGACGCTGCGCGTCGGGTTGCTGCCGAGCGGCCGCCAGCAGGTCGTTGAAGTGACTGATTTCCATGGCCCCGAGCTTAGTCGCTTCCACCCACATACCGATCACCATGCCTGAGTTCGCGGTCTGGTATTCGCCTCTCAAGTCGGCCCATATCGGTCTCGTGCTGGTCAGTGGGGGACTGTTCGCAGTGCGCGGTGCGCTGGTGCTGGCCGGGCAGAGCTGGGCGATGGCCAAGCCCTGGCGGATGCTCAGCTACGGCATCGACACCTTGTTGCTGGCTGCGGGTGTCTCGCTCTGGGTTCTGCTGTCGCTGAACCCGGTGGCCAGCCCCTGGCTGGGGGCCAAGCTGCTGCTGCTGGTGCTGTACATCGTGCTCGGCTCTCTGGCGCTCAAGCGGGCAAGGACGCCGGCGGCGCGCCGCGCCTGCTACGCCGGGGCCCTGATGGTCTACATGTTCATGGCCTCGGTGGCGCTTTCGCACCAAGCACTGGGGCTTTTGCAGCCATGGTGGACACATGGCGGCTGAAGGCACTCCACGCCTTGACCGGGCTCGGTCCGTTTCCGGCCTCCAGTACAGTGCACGGATGCCTCGGTCATGGAGCCTTTCAGCCAAGCTTGGTGCCATCGGGGGCGCCTTGTTGCTGATGGCGTTTGCCTCGATCGGGCTGACGCTTTGGGTAACCTGGCAGCTGGAAGGTGGTGCGGCGGCAGTCAACGAGGCGGGCCGCATGCGCATGCAGACCTGGCGCATGGCCCAAACACTGGCCCGTGCGGACGCGCAGCAGATTGCAGGGCAGGTGGCGCAGTTCGACCAAAGCGTGAGCGTGCTGCGAACGGGCGATCCGGCGCGTCCGCTGCTGGTTCCACATGACGGCGAATCGCAGCAAGCCTTTGCGGCCGTCCAGCGCGATTGGTTCGAGCTCAAGGCAAGGTGGACCGCCTCGCCTGGACCGGGCGCAGAGCTATCTGCGCAGCAAGCCGACGCCTTTGTGGCCCGTATCGACACCTTCGTCTCGGCGATCGAGCACCACTTGTCCCGACTGACGGCCGTCCTGAACGCTGTGCAGTTCGTGATGGTGGCACTGACCATCGGCAGTGCGATTGCCTTGCTGTATTCGGCCTGGCTGTTCATCTTCAACCCGCTGTCCCGGTTGCAGGCCGGGCTGGCCCGGGTGGAGGCGGGCGACCTGGGCGCGAGGGTCGACCCAGGCGCCAACGACGAATTCGGCGCGCTCGCGGCCGGCTTCAACCGCATGGCCGAAACCCTGCAGGGCCTGTACCAGAACCTGGAGTCCAAGGTGCAGGAAAAGACCGAGCATCTGGAGGCGCAGCGAGCGCGCCTGGCGGCTTTGTACAACTCGGCCGCGTTCGTGGCGCGTGCCGAAACCTTGGAGACGCTGGCGCAGGGCATTGCCAAGCAGGTGCGCCAGGTGGCCCGCGCCGACGCTTCGGCCGTGCGTTGGTCGGACGAGGCCAACCGCAAATACCTGCTGTTGGCGTCTGACTGCCTGCCTCAGGCTGTCATCGACGAGGAGCTTTGTATTCCCACGGGCGACTGCCTGTGCGGTCAGCCCCAGGGCGGCGCCATGACACGGGTGATCCCGATCCTGCCGGACGGCCCCGCGTCGCGCCTTGGACACTGCGCCCGAGAAGGCTTCCAGACCGTCATCAGCGTGCCCGTCAGGCTGCACGAGCGCATGGTTGGCGAGCTCAACCTGTTCTACCGCGAACCCAGGGCCTTGTCCGACGACGACCGCGCCTTGCTGGAAACCATTGCCAGCCACCTGGCGGGTGCCATCGAGGGCCTGCGTGCAGCAGCACTGCACCGCGAGACCGCCGTGGCCGAAGAGCGCAGCTTCATTGCGCGGGAACTGCACGATTCCATCGCCCAGAGCCTGGCCTTTCTGAAGATCCAATTGGGCCTGCTGCGCAGTGACATCAAGAGCACGGATGCCGCACGCATCGACAGGACCCTGGGCGAACTGGACGCCGGCGTCCACGAGAGTCTCGGCGATGTGCGTGAACTGCTGGTGCACTTCCGCACCCGTACCAACAGCGAAGACATCGCGCCCGCCTTGAAGACCACGTTGCAGAAGTTCGAGCACCAGACCGGCCTGGCCACCCATCTGGACATCGAAGGCGACGGCATGCCGCTGCCGGCCGACGTGCAGGTGCAGGTGCTGCACGTGGTGCAGGAAGCTCTTTCCAACGTGCGCAAGCATGCGCAAGCGCGAGAGGTGTGGGTGGAAGTGCAGCAGACGCCGCAGTGGCGCGTGGAGGTGCGCGACGACGGCTGTGGCTTCGATCCCGATGGCGCCGGCCCCGACGAGACCCACGTTGGGCTGCGCATCATGCGCGAGCGGGCGCACAACATCGGCGCGACTGTGGAGGTGGCCTCGGTGCCAGGGTCGGGCACCTGCGTGGTGCTGAAGCTGCCTGAACGCTTGGGGCTGGCCGCATGATCGCCGCACAGCCCATTCGCGTGCTGGTGGTCGACGACCACACGCTGTTCCGCCGCGGGTTGATTTCGCTGCTGGCGGGCGACGCCCGCTTCCAGGTGGTGGCCGAGGCCGGCGACGCCAACGAGGCGCACCAGCGGGCCGCGCAAACCCAGCCCGACGTGATCCTGCTGGACAACCACATGCCCGGCGTCAACGGTATCGACGCGCTGGCCGGGTTCAAGGCGTCGGCGCCCCAGGCCCGGGTGCTGATGCTGACCGTCAGCGAGGACGAGCGAGACCTGGCGGCCGCCTTGCGCGGCGGCGCCCGCGGCTACCTGCTCAAGACCATGGACAGCGAGATGCTGTCCTCGGCCATCCAACGCACGATGGCAGGAGAATCGGTCGTCAGCCCCGAGATGACAAGCAAGCTGGTCAATGCCTTCCAGACTGGGCAGGGCACCGCCGCGCCACTGCCGCCGGCCGTTGACACCGACCCCATCCACAGCCTGTCGCCGCGTGAGCGCGAGATCCTGGCCCTCATCGCCAAGGGCGCCAGTAACAAGGAACTGGCGCGCGAGCTGAACATCGCCGAAGCCACCGTGAAGATCCACGTGCAACACATTCTCCGCAAGCTGAACCTCAGCTCGCGTGTGCAGGCGGCGGTGTACCTGGCAGGGCGTCAGGGGTGAACGCCGGGGACGAACTGCTGGACCTGCTGGCGCTGCGTTACTCGATGGGGCCGAAGTACCTGACGCCACCGGGGCCGAGCGCAGAGCAGTGGGCCCGCGCCGCGGACCTGGCCTTGCGTGCGCCCGACCATGGCAGTTTGCGCCCGTTCCGGTTTGTCGTGATTGGTGACAGCCAGCGCGTTGCATTGGCCGGGTTGTTTGCAGCGGGTGCACAGCAACGTGGGCAGACCGCCGAAGAAGTCGAACGCGCCCGGGCGCGTGCTTTCAACGGCCCCGGGCTCGTTGCGCTGGTCGCCCGCGTGCGCGACGACGTGCCCGATGTCCCGCCGCACGAGCAGTGGCTTTGCGTCGGCGCGGCTCTGATGAACTTCATGAACACCCTGCACCTGATGGGCTTTGGTGCCAAGGCGCTGAGCGGCGCTTCGGTATCCGACCCGGCCGTGCACGCAGCGTTCTGCGGGCCGGGAGAACGGCTTGCCAACTGGGTCATCGCGGGCCGTCCTGCCCGCGCGGCGCATCCGAAGGCTGGAGCCGAAGCATCAGCCGTCATCAGCGGCTGGCGGATGGATCAGGGCTGAGGTGCGATCGCTGCGGTCAGCGCGACAACACCGCGCCGGTTGCGCATGGCCAGGCCGATGCGATCCAGTTCGATATCACTCAGCAAGCGGGTGGCCATGGGCAGCAGCTCGGCTTCCTCGCGGGCAATGTGCTGCTCGTACAACCTGACGAAGCCCGGTATGTCGGCATCGGCCAGCGTTGAAGCGGCGCCCTCTGCGACTTGCAACAACCGCTGGCGCAATGAGGCCCATCGTTGTTCGAGCAGGCGGTGATCACTGCATAGCGACGCGGTCAGTTCCCGCAGGCACACCGCATCAGAGCCAGCCATGGTCTCCAGCAGGGCGGGAAACAGGTCCTGCTCCTCGTCCTCGTGGTGGTGACGCGCTGCTGTATCGAAGTAGCGCATGACAGAACTCGCGGCTTCTTGCGCAGGACGGTCCGCGCCATGGGTCTGCAGGTGGGTGACCAGACGCAGCAGGGTTTTGCACTGGTGCTGCACGCGCCCGTGGCAGGCTGCCAGCATTTCCAGCGGGACTTCGAAGCCGACAGCAGGAGCGCTGTGGCCGGGCAGGGTCAGGGCCATGGTGAGATTGCTCCTTTTGGCCTTCAGGCGTTGCGGCCCGGGCGTGTTGCGCGCCGCGGGGTCGGTGCGGCCACCACCGCAGGCAGCTTGCGGCCTGCTGGCTGTCGGTTGAACTTGGCGCCAGCCGCCGACAAGCCTTGCGTCATGTCCGCCAGCGTGGCGCCATCAAGCGCCTTGAAATAGCCCGCCAGCGCGTCGTCGAAGAGGTGCTTCAGCCGGCAGCTCGGTGTGAGCGTGCAGGCGTTGGTGGCGGCGTCAAAACACTCCACCAGCCTGAAGTCGGTCTCGGTGGCGCGCACCACGTCGCCGATGCGGATGGTCTCGGGCTCGGCCATCAGCCGCAGGCCACCGCCGCGGCCCCGGGTGGTTTCGAGCAGTCCCTGGCGGGCCAAGTCGTTGACGACCTTCATCAGGTGGTTCTTCGACAGCCCGTGGTGCTCGGCCAGTTCGCCGATCGTCACCAGGCGGTCCCGGTGCGCCGCGCAGTACATCAGCACCCGCAGCGTGTAGTCGGTGTATTCGGACAGGCGCATGGCAATCCTTAAAGATGCACGCAGTGTATTGCTTTAAAGGCGACGAGTCATTAACATGTACGCATGCTGCATCTTTTGTCCGACAGCCCAGTTTGCAGGCCCCATGGTTGGTGCGCACGGTCATGACAAAGCCCATACCCGCCATCCCCCTGGTCGCCGGGGGCGCCCCGCACGGCGCCGCGGCGGCCACGTCGAGCGCGCAGTTCCCCTTGCCTGGCTGGCCGGTGTTTCGACTCGGATTCCGGCCGTTCTACCTCGGTGCGACCGCGTTCGCGCTGTTCGCGGTGCCGTACTGGATCGCGGGCCTCCTGGGTCTGGTGGCACTGCCTTCGACGATGCCGCCGCTGCTGTGGCACGCCCACGAGATGCTCTACGGCTTTGCCGTGGCAGTGATCGTCGGCTTCCTGCTGACGGCCGGCAAGGCCTGGACGGGTCTTGCCACGCCGCGCGGCGCCACGCTGGCTGCGATGGCGGGACTGTGGCTGGCAGCGCGGCTTTCAGCCGTGGGGGCGCCGTACGCGGTCTATGCCATTCTGGACGTGGTGCTGCTGCCTTGGGTGGCCTTCGTGCTGATCCGGGTGCTGTTGAAAGCAGGCAACCGGCGCAACCTGCCGCTGGGCGCGATCCTGCTGCTGTTGGCGACAGCGAATGCC
>CALRRO020000027.1:0-17412 GCA_943370595.1 Chitinophaga pinensis | reverse complement strand
CCGAAGGACAAGGAGATGGTCATGCCTGGCGACAACGTCAGCATCACCGTCAAGCTGATCGCCCCGATCGCGATGGAAGAGGGCCTGCGCTTCGCCATCCGCGAAGGCGGCCGCACCGTCGGCGCCGGCGTCGTCGCGAAGATCATGGAGTAAACAGAAAGCCACAGGGGCATAGCTCAATTGGCAGAGCGCCGGTCTCCAAAACCGGAGGTTGGGGGTTCGAGACCCTCTGCCCCTGCCAGACGAAGGCCCTGACGGGCCGCACTGGCTGGCCGCAGCAGCCCGCGAGGTGACTCCAGAGTCCCTGCGGGCTTTGCTGCTGAAAGGTGGCCCTGCTTTTTCGAAGGCGGGTCTGCCGCAAAGTGAAGCGAACAATGGCGAATCCTGAAGTCGAAACTGTCTCCACCGGCGCGGACAAGGCCAAGCTGGCCGTGGCCGGCGTGCTGGTCATCGGTGCGGTGGCGGCGTTCTACGCGCTGGGCAAGCAGGACCTGTGGCTGCGCGTGGTCGCGCTGCTGGTGCTGATGGCCGCGGCGATCGGCGTGTTTTTCACCGCCGAGGCCGGCAAGCAGCTGATCGCCTACGGCCAGGATTCGATCAAGGAAACGCGCAAGGTCGTCTGGCCCACCCGCAAGGAGGCGATGCAGATGACCTTCTACGTGTTCGCCTTCGTCTTCGTGATGGCGCTGTTCCTGTGGCTGACCGACAAGACGCTCGAGTGGGTGCTGTACGACCTGATCCTTGGCTGGAAGCGTTGAGGAACGAACGATGACCGACCAGGCAATTCCCGTGATCACGCCCGAGACCGTGGCGCCGGCGACCAACAAGCGCTGGTACGTGGTGCACGCCTATTCCGGCATGGAGAAGGCGGTGGAGCGCAACCTGCGCGAGCGCATCGACCGTTCCGGCCTGCAGGACAAGTTCGGCCGCATCCTGGTGCCGATGGAAGAGGTCGTCGAGCTCAAGAACGGCAAGAAGTCGGTCACCGAGCGTCGCTTCTTCCCGGGCTACGTGCTGGTCGAGATGGAGATGGCCGACG
Source organism: Chitinophaga pinensis (assembly GCA_943370595.1). Taxonomy (GTDB): domain Bacteria; phylum Pseudomonadota; class Gammaproteobacteria; order Burkholderiales; family Burkholderiaceae_C; genus Piscinibacter. The sequence goes on along the minus strand of CALRRO020000027.1, from coordinate 16,373 downwards.
AGACCTGGCACCTGGTCAAGCACACCAGCAAGGTCACCGGCTTCGTCGGCGGCGCGAAGAACCGCCCGGCGCCGATCTCGGAAGCCGAGGTGCTGAAGATCGTCCACCAGATGCAGGAAGGCGTGGAGAAGCCGCGCCCGAAGGTCGAGTGGTCGGTCGGCGAGCTGGTGCGCGTCAAGGAAGGCCCGTTCACCGACTTCAACGGCGCGATCGAGGACGTCAACTACGACAAGTCCAAGGTGCGCGTGTCGGTCACCATCTTCGGCCGTGCGACACCGGTCGAGCTTGACTTCTCGCAGGTCGAGAAGGTCTGACGAAGATTTGAGTTTCAGGGCGCGACCCGTCCCGACCCCGGGTCGCGCCGACATCAGCAGGGTCGAATTGACGAGGAGCCGAAGCCGCGATTGCGGTGGAAGCGCTTGAACTCGAAAGGAGCCATTCATGGCAAAGAAGATCGTCGGCTTCATCAAGCTGCAGATCCCGGCCGGCAAGGCCAACCCCTCGCCCCCGATCGGCCCGGCGCTGGGTCAGCGCGGTCTGAACATCATGGAGTTCTGCAAGGCGTTCAACGCGCAGACCCAGTCGATGGAACCCGGCCTCGTGCTGCCGGTGGTGATCACCGCGTTCGCGGACAAGTCGTTCACCTTCGTTCTGAAGACCCCGCCGGCCACCGTGCTGATCAAGAAGGCCGCCAAGCTCGACAAGGGCTCTGCCCGTCCGCACACCGACAAGGTGGCGAAGCTGACGCGCGCCCAGGTCGAGGAAATCGCCAAGACCAAGCTGAAGGACCTGACGGCCGCCGACCTGGACGCCGCGGTTCGCACGATTGCCGGTTCCGCCCGTTCGATGGGCGTCACCGTGGAAGGAGTCTGATCATGGCCAAGCTGACCAAGAAGCAGAAGGCGCTCGTCGGCAAGGTCGACAGCAACAAGCTGTACCCGCTGGACAACGCCCTGACGATCGTCAAGGAGCACGCCACCGCCAAGTTCGATGAATCCATCGACGTGGCCGTGCAGCTCGGCATCGACGCGAAGAAGTCCGACCAGGTCGTGCGTGGCGCCGTCGTGCTGCCCAACGGCACCGGCAAGACCAAGCGCGTCGCCGTGTTCGCCCAGGGCGCCAAGGCCGAGGAAGCCAAGGCCGCCGGTGCCGACATCGTCGGCATGGACGACCTGGCCGCCGAGATCAAGGCGGGCAAGATGGACTTCGACGTCGTGATCGCCTCGCCGGACACGATGCGCATCGTCGGTACGCTGGGCCAGGTGCTCGGCCCGCGCGGCCTGATGCCGAACCCGAAGGTCGGCACCGTGACGCCCGACGTCGCCACCGCGGTGAAGAACGCCAAGGCCGGCCAGGTGCAGTTCCGTGTCGACAAGGCCGGCATCGTGCACGCCACGATCGGTCGTCGCTCGTTCGAGTCGGACAAGCTGGCCGGCAACCTGCGCGCGCTGGTCGAGGCCCTGAACAAGGCCAAGCCGGCGTCGAGCAAGGGCATCTACCTGCGCAAGGTGGCGGTGTCGTCGACCATGGGCGTGGGCGCCCGCGTCGACCTGACAACGATCAACGCCGCCCCGGTGCAGGCGTAAGGCAGTAGAGCCCGCAGTCCGAGGACTGCGGGCGGAACAGAGTTTGGTGGGCTGCGCGGCGGGCAACCGGAGCGCAGGCCATCGAAGACCGCTGGTGCGGAGTCAACTCCTCCGCTTAATGGCCAGCGCAGATGGCGGTCCCGCCGGGATGGAATTTCGGTTCCGGAATCGGTAGGTCGCTGAAACCCGGTGTGCGGGGAGGTCGAAGGACCGAACCGCACGTGTTTGTGAGGAGCAGACCTTGAGTCTCAACCGCAACGAGAAAGCAGCCGTTGTCACGGACGTCGCCGCGCAAGTGGCCCGTTCGCAGACGCTCGCGCTGGCCGAGTACCGTGGCCTCACCGTGGAACACCTGAACGCACTGCGCAAGCAGGCGCGCGAAAAGGGCGTGTACCTTCACGTGCTGAAGAACACCCTTGCTCGTCGCGCCGTCGCCGGCACGCCGTTCGAGGTCGCCCAGGGTGCCATGGTCGGTCCGCTGATCTACGGCTTTTCCGAAGACGCTGTCGCCGCGGCCAAAGTCATCGCTGACTTTGCCAAGGGCAACGACAAGCTGATCGTCAAGGCCGGCGCCTATGCCGGCAAGGCCCTGGACGCCGACGGCGTCAAGGCACTGGCGTCCGTGCCGAGCAAGGAAGTCCTGCTCAGCCAGATCGCCGGCCTGCTGAAGTCGCCGGTGCAGCGCATGGCTGCCGTGGTGGCTGCGCTGGCCGAGAAGCGCGGTGCCCCGGCTGCCGCTGCCGAAGCGCCTGCTGCCTGAAGACGATCTTTCCACTGAACCGAATCCAACAGATATCTAGGAGCCACAAATGGCATTCGACAAAGACGCATTCCTGACCGCCCTCGACAGCATGTCGGTGATGGAACTCAACGACCTGGTCAAGGCGATCGAAGAGAAGTTCGGCGTGTCCGCCGCTTCGATGGCCGCCCCGGCCGCCGGTGGTGGTGGTGCTGCCGCCGCTGCGGTGGAAGAGAAGACCGAATTCAACGTCGTGCTGCTCGAAGCCGGCGCGAACAAGGTGTCGGTCATCAAGGCCGTGCGCGAACTGACGGGCCTGGGCCTGAAGGAAGCCAAGGACCTGGTCGACGGCGCGCCGAAGCCCGTCAAGGAAGCCATTGCCAAGGCCGACGCCGAAGCCGCGGTCAAGAAGCTGGTGGAAGCCGGCGCCAAGGCCGAACTCAAGTAAGTCGAGTCCGGTTTGGCGGGGCTGGGTGCCGGAAACGGCTCCCAGCCTCTTGCACTTCCAGGGTCTTGCCCGGCAAGACCCTCGGAGAGCACTTGAAAGGGTCTCGCCCGACAATCGGGGCCCTCTCAAGTGATCTCGAAAGTTCTCTGATCCGACTGCAGAGAACGGGTTTGGTCGGACTCCGGTGCAACGCCGGGGTTGTCCGCCAGCGGCAGGTAGTGGCCTGCCACCAAGCTTCGAACGCAAGGTTCGAAAGGCAGTCGCCGATGGAATACCTCTGCCAACGGCCGGGCGGAGGTTCCTGAGACGGAGTGTTTATGGCGCAGCAAACCACCCCCTACAGCTACACCGAGCGCAAGCGGATCCGCAAGAGCTTCGGCAAGCGCGAGAGTGTCCTCAACGTTCCCTATCTGCTGACCATGCAGAAGGAGTCGTACGTCGCCTTCCTCCAGAAGGACGTGCCTCCGCAGAAGCGCAAGCCCGAGGGGCTGCAAGCCGCGTTCCTGTCCGCGTTCCCGATCGTGTCGCACAACGGGTTCGTGGAGATGAAGTTCATCGAGTTCAACATGGCCAAGCCCGCGTTCGACACGCGGGAGTGCCAGCAGCGTGGCCTGACCTACGCCGCCGCCGTGCGCGCCAAGCTGCAGATGATCATCTACGACCGGGAGTCGCCGCAGGCGAAGACCGTCAAGGAGATCAAGGAGCAGGAGGTCTACATGGGCGAGGTTCCGCTCATGACCGACTACGGCTCGTTCATCGTCAACGGCACCGAGCGCGTGATCGTCTCGCAGCTGCACCGTTCGCCCGGCGTGTTCTTCGAACACGACAAGGGCAAGACGCACTCCAGCGGCAAGCTGCTGTTCTCGGCCCGGATCATCCCGTACCGTGGTTCCTGGCTGGATTTCGAGTTCGACCCGAAGGACGTGCTGTACTTCCGCGTCGACCGCCGCCGCAAGATGCCGGTCACCATCCTGCTCAAGGCCATCGGCCTGAACCCCGAGCAGATCCTGGCGCACTTCTTCGTCTTCGACAACTTCCGCCTGATGGACTCGGGCGCGCAGATGGAGTTCGTCGCCGACCGCATCCGTGGTGAAGTGGCCCGCTTCGACATCACCGACAAGAACGGCAACGTCGTCGTCGAAAAGGACAAGCGCATCACCGCCCGCCACGTGCGCACGCTCGAGCAGAGCGAGACGCAGTTCATCAGCGTGCCGGAAGACTTCCTGCTCGCCCGCGTGCTGGCGCGCAACGTCGTCGACGCCGACACCGGCGAGATCATCGCCAAGGCCAACGACGAGCTGACCGAAGCGCTGCTGAAGAAACTGCGTGCTGCAGGCATCAAGGAGATCCCTTGCCTGTACACCAACGAGCTGGACGAAGGCGCCTACATCAGCCAGACGCTGGCCTCGGATGAAACCGCCGACCAGCTGGCGGCCCGCGTGGCCATCTACCGCATGATGCGCCCCGGCGAGCCGCCGACGGAAGACGCCGTCGAGGCGCTGTTCCATCGCCTGTTCTACTCGGCAGACACCTACGACCTGTCGCGCGTGGGCCGCATGAAGTTCAACGCCCGCGTCGGCCGCGACACGCCGGAAGGCGCGATGACGCTGTCCAACGAGGACATCCTCGACGTGGTGAAGATCCTCGTCGAGCTGCGCAACGGCCGCGGCCAGGTCGACGACATCGACCACCTGGGCAACCGCCGCGTGCGCTGCGTGGGCGAACTGGCCGAGAACCAGTACCGCTCGGGCCTCGCCCGCATCGAGAAGGCCGTGAAGGAACGCCTGGGTCAAGCCGAGACCGAGGCGCTGATGCCGCACGACCTGATCAACTCCAAGCCGATCTCCGCGGCGCTGAAGGAGTTCTTCGGGGCGAGCCAGCTGTCGCAGTTCATGGACCAGACCAACCCGTTGTCGGAGATCACGCACAAGCGTCGTGTCTCCGCCCTCGGCCCGGGCGGCCTGACCCGCGAGCGTGCCGGCTTCGAAGTGCGTGACGTGCACGTCACCCACTACGGCCGCGTCTGCCCGATCGAGACGCCGGAAGGCCCGAACATCGGCCTGATCAACTCGCTGGCCCTGTACGCGCAGCTCAACGAGTACGGCTTCCTCGAGACGCCGTACCGCCGCGTGGCCGACGGCAAGGTGACCAACCAGATCGACTACCTGTCGGCCATCGAAGAAGGCAAGTACGTCATCGCGCAGGCCAACGCCACGCTCGACAAGGAAGGCAAGCTGATCGACGAGCTGGTCTCCGCGCGCGACAACGGCGAATCGATCCTGACTTCGCCGGAGCGCATCCAGTACATGGACGTGGCGCCGACGCAGATCGTCTCGGTGGCCGCCTCGCTGGTGCCCTTCCTCGAGCACGACGATGCGAACCGCGCGCTGATGGGCGCCAACATGCAGCGCCAGGCCGTTCCGACCCTGCGCCCCGAAAAGGCGCTGGTGGGCACGGGCGTCGAGCGCGTGGCCGCGAAGGACTCGGGCACGGTCGTGGCGGCCCGCCGCGGCGGCGTCGTGGACTACGTCGACACCAACCGCATCGTCATCCGCGTCAACGACAACGAGACGGTGGCCGGCGAAGTCGGCGTCGACATCTACAACCTGATCAAGTACCAGCGTTCCAACCAGAACACCAACATCCACCAGCGCCCGATCGTCAAGCGCGGTGACGTGGTGGCGGCCGAGGACATCATCGCCGACGGTGCCTCCACCGACATCGGCGAGCTGGCCCTGGGCCAGAACATGCTGGTCGCGTTCATGCCCTGGAACGGCTACAACTTCGAGGACTCGATCCTCATCAGCGAACGTGTGATCGCCGAAGACCGCTACACCTCGATCCACATCGAGGAGCTGGTGGTGATGGCGCGCGACACCAAGCTGGGCGCCGAGGAAATCACCCGCGACATCCCGAACCTGAGCGAGCAGCAACTGGCCCGCCTGGACGAGTCGGGCATCGTGTACGTCGGCGCCGAAGTCGGCCCCGGCGACACGCTGGTCGGCAAGGTCACGCCCAAGGGCGAGACCACGCTGACGCCGGAAGAGAAGCTGCTGCGCGCGATCTTCGGCGAGAAGGCGTCCGACGTGAAGGACACCTCGCTGCGCGTGGATCAAGGGACGAGCGGCACGGTCATCGACGTGCAGGTGTTCACCCGCGAAGGCATCCCGCGCGACAAGCGCGCCCAGCAGATCATCGACGACGAGCTCAAGCGCTACCGCCTGGACCTGAACGACCAGCTGCGCATCGTCGAGGCCGACGCGTTCGACCGGATCGAGAAGCTGCTGGCCGGCAAGGTCGCCAACGGCGGCCCGCAGAAGATCGCCAAGGGCACGACCATCGACAAGGCCTACCTGGCCTCGGTCGAGAAGTACCACTGGTTCGACATCCGCCCGGCCGATGAAGACGTGGCGGGTCAGCTCGAGTCGATCAAGAACTCGCTCGAGCAGACGCGCCACAGCTTCGACCTCGCCTTCGAAGAGAAGCGCAAGAAGCTGACGCAGGGCGACGAGCTGCCGGCCGGCGTGCTGAAGATGGTCAAGGTCTACCTGGCCGTCAAGCGCCGCCTGCAGCCGGGCGACAAGATGGCCGGCCGCCACGGCAACAAGGGTGTGGTGTCCAAGGTCGTTCCGGTCGAGGACATGCCCTACATGACCGACGGCACGCCGTGCGACATCGTGCTCAACCCGCTGGGCGTGCCTTCGCGCATGAACGTGGGCCAGGTGCTGGAAGTGCACCTGGGCTGGGCCGGCAAGGGCATCGGCCAGCGCATCGGCAACATGCTGCAGGAGCAGGCCAAGGTGGCCGACCTGCGCAAGTTCCTCGACGAGCTGTACAACAAGTCGGGCGGCAAGACCGAGAAGCTGGACAACCTGTCCGACGCCGACATCCTCGAGATGGCCGGCAACCTGAGCAAGGGCGTGCCGTTCGCGACGCCGGTGTTCGACGGTGCGGCGGAAGAAGAGATCCGCGGCATGCTCAAGCTCGCCTACCCGGACGACATCGCCAAGGCCAAGGGCCTCACCGCGACTCGCACGCAGGCCACGCTGCACGACGGCCGCACCGGCGAGGCGTTCGAGCGCCCCGTCACCGTGGGCTACATGCACGTGCTGAAGCTGCACCACCTGGTGGACGACAAGATGCACGCCCGCTCGACCGGCCCGTACAGCCTGGTCACGCAGCAGCCGCTGGGCGGCAAGGCGCAGTTCGGCGGCCAGCGCTTCGGCGAGATGGAAGTCTGGGCGCTGGAAGCCTACGGCGCGTCGTACATCCTGCAGGAAATGCTGACGGTCAAGTCGGACGACGTGAACGGCCGCACCAAGGTGTACGAGAGCATCGTCAAGGGTGAGCACTCGATCGAGGCCGGCATGCCGGAGTCGTTCAACGTGCTGGTCAAGGAAATCCGTTCGCTCGGCATCGACATCGAGCTCGAGCGCAACTAAGAAGGAAGGAAACAGAACATGAAGGGTTTGCTTGATCTGTTCCGCCAGTTCACCCCTGATGAGCATTTCGATGCCATCAAGATCGGACTGGCCTCCCCCGAGAAGATTCGTTCCTGGTCGTTCGGCGAGGTGAAGAAGCCGGAGACCATCAACTACCGGACCTTCAAGCCGGAACGCGATGGTCTGTTCTGCGCCAAGATCTTCGGCCCGATCAAGGACTACGAGTGCCTGTGCGGCAAGTACAAGCGCCTGAAGCACCGTGGCGTGATCTGCGAGAAGTGCGGCGTCGAAGTGACCCAGACCAAGGTGCGCCGCGAGCGCATGGGCCACATCGACCTGGCGGCGCCCTGCGCGCACATCTGGTTCCTGAAGAGCCTGCCGAGCCGTCTGGGCCTGGTGCTCGACATGACGCTGCGCGACATCGAGCGCGTGCTGTACTTCGAAGCCTACGTGGTCGTCGACCCCGGCATGACCCCGCTGAAGAAGTTCAGCATCATGTCCGAGGACGACTACGACGCGAAGCGCACCGAGTTCGGTGACGAGTTCATCGCGCTGATGGGCGCCGAGGGCGTCAAGAAGCTGCTCGAAGAGATCGACCTCGACGTCGAGATCGACAAGCTGCGCAACGACATGACCGGCAGCGAGCTGAAGGTCAAGAAGAACTCCAAGCGCCTGAAGGTGATGGAGGCCTTCAAGAAGTCGGGCATCAAGCCGAGCTGGATGGTGATGGAGGTGCTGCCAGTGCTGCCACCGGACCTGCGTCCGCTGGTGCCGCTGGATGGCGGCCGCTTCGCCACGTCCGACCTGAACGACCTGTACCGCCGCGTCATCAACCGGAACAACCGGTTGGCGCGTCTGCTCGAGCTGAAGGCTCCCGAAATCATCGTGCGCAACGAGAAGCGCATGCTGCAGGAAGCTGTTGACTCGCTGCTGGACAACGGCCGTCGAGGCAAGGCGATGACGGGCGCGAACAAGCGCGCGCTGAAGTCGCTGGCCGACATGATCAAGGGCAAGAGCGGCCGCTTCCGCCAGAACCTGCTGGGCAAGCGCGTCGACTACTCGGGCCGTTCGGTCATCGTGGTCGGCCCGACGCTCAAGCTGCACCAATGCGGCTTGCCCAAGCTGATGGCGCTCGAGCTGTTCAAGCCCTTCATCTTCTCGCGCCTGGAGGCGATGGGTATCGCCACCACCATCAAGGCGGCGAAGAAGGAAGTCGAATCCGGCACGCCGGTGGTCTGGGACATCCTTGAAGAAGTCATCAAGGAGCACCCGGTCCTGCTGAACCGCGCGCCGACGCTGCACCGCCTGGGCATCCAGGCGTTCGAGCCGGTGCTGATCGAAGGCAAGGCGATCCAGCTGCACCCGCTGGTCTGCTCGGCGTTCAACGCCGACTTCGACGGTGACCAGATGGCCGTCCACGTGCCGCTGTCGATCGAAGCGCAGATGGAAGCCCGCACGCTGATGCTGGCGACCAACAACGTGCTGTTCCCGGCCAACGGCGAACCGTCGATCGTGCCGTCGCAGGACGTGGTGCTGGGCCTGTACTACGCGACGCGCGAACGCACCAACGGCCGCGGCGAAGGGATCATCTTCTCCGACGTGCAGGAAGTGCAGCGCGCGCTCGACAACAACCAGGTCGAGATCACCGCCAAGATCAGCGTGCGCCTGACCGAGTGGGTCAAGAACAAGGAAACCGGCGAGTTCACGTCGGAGACCAAGCTCGTCGACACCACCGTCGGCCGTGCGCTGCTGTCCGAGATCCTGCCGCGTGGCCTGCCGTTCTCGAACATCAACAAGGCGCTGAAGAAGAAGGAGATCTCGCGCCTGATCAACACCAGCTTCCGCAAGTGCGGCCTGAAGGATACGGTCGTGTTCGCCGACAAGCTGCTGCAAAGCGGCTTCCGGCTGGCCACGCGCGCCGGCATCTCGATCGCCATCGACGACATGCTGGTGCCGAAGGAGAAGCCGGGCCTGATCGAGCGTGCCGAGAAGGAAGTCAAGGAGATCGAGCAGCAGTACGTCTCGGGTCTCGTGACCGCCGGCGAGCGCTACAACAAGGTCGTCGACATCTGGGGCAAGACCGGTGACGAGGTGGGCAAGGTCATGATGGCCCAGCTCGCCAAGCAGAAGGTGCTGGACCGCCACGGCAAGGAAGTCGACCAGGAGTCGTTCAACTCCATCTACATGATGGCCGACTCCGGTGCGCGCGGCTCTGCAGCGCAGATCCGCCAGCTGGCGGGCATGCGCGGCCTGATGGCCAAGCCGGACGGCTCGATCATCGAGACGCCGATCACCGCGAACTTCCGCGAAGGCCTGAACGTTCTGCAGTACTTCATCTCCACCCACGGCGCCCGAAAGGGCCTGGCGGACACGGCGCTGAAGACCGCGAACTCCGGCTACCTGACGCGCCGCCTTGTCGACGTGACGCAGGATCTGGTGATCACCGAAGACGACTGCGGCACGCAGAACGGCATGAACATGCGCGCGCTGGTCGAAGGCGGCGAGGTGATCGAGTCGCTGCGCGACCGCATCCTCGGCCGCGTGACGGCCATCGAGGTGCAGCATCCGGAGACGCAGGAACAGCTGGTCGGCGCGGGCACCATGCTCGACGAAGACACGCTGGACGTGCTCGAGGCGGCTGGCGTCGACGAGGTCAAGGTTCGTACCGCGCTCACGTGCGGCACGCGCTTCGGCCTGTGCGCCAAGTGCTACGGCCGCGACCTGGGCCGCGGCGGCGTCGTCAATCGCGGCGAGGCGATCGGCGTGATCGCGGCGCAGTCGATCGGCGAGCCGGGCACGCAGCTGACGATGCGGACGTTCCACATCGGTGGCGCGGCCTCGCGTGCGGCGGTGGCCTCCAGCGTCGACGCGAAGAGCGACGGCCTGATCGGCTTCAACGCCACGATGCGCTACGTGACCAACGGCAAGGGCGAGCTGGTGGTGATCTCGCGTTCCGGCGAGATCATCATCTCCGACCAGCACGGTCGCGAGCGCGAGCGCCACAAGGTGCCGTACGGCGCGCTGCTGTCGGTCAAGCCCGACCAGCAGATCAAGGCCGGCACGGTGCTGGCCAACTGGGACCCGCTGACCCGCCCGATCATCACCGAGTTCGCCGGCAAGGCGAAGTTCGAGAACGTCGAGGAAGGCGTGACGGTGGCCAAGCAGCTCGACGAGGTCACCGGCCTGTCGACGCTGGTGGTGATCGACCCGAAGCGCCGCGGCGCCGCGAAGGTGGTGCGCCCGCAGGTCAAGCTGCTGGATGCCGCCGGCAACGAGGTGAAGATCCCCGGCACCGACCACTCGGTGACGATCGGCTTCCAGGTCGGCTCGCTGATCCAGATCCGCGACGGCCAGGATCTCGCCCCGGGCGAGGTGCTGGCGCGCATCCCGGTCGAAGGCCAGAAGACCCGCGACATCACCGGCGGTCTGCCGCGCGTGGCCGAGCTGTTCGAGGCGCGTTCGCCGAAGGACAAGGGCACGCTGGCCGAGCAGACCGGTACGGTGTCGTTCGGCAAGGAGACCAAGGGCAAGGTCCGCCTGCAGATCACCGACCCGGACGGCAAGGTGTACGAGGAACTCGTGCCGAAGGAGAAGAACATCCTGGTGCACGAAGGCCAGGTGGTCAACAAGGGCGAGTCGATCGTCGACGGTCCGGCCGATCCGCAGGACATCCTGCGCCTGCTGGGCATCGAGGAACTGGCGCGCTACATCGTCGACGAGGTGCAGGACGTCTACCGCCTGCAGGGTGTGAAGATCAACGACAAGCACATCGAGGTGATCGTTCGCCAGATGCTGCGCCGCGTGCAGATCGTCAACCCGGGTGACACGACCTACATCGCCGGCGAGCAGGTCGAGCGCTCAGAACTGCTGGACACGAACGACCGCATGCTGGCCGAGGGGAAGCTCCCGGCCACGCACGCCGACGTTCTGCTGGGCATCACCAAGGCGTCGCTGTCGACCGACAGCTTCATCTCGGCGGCGTCCTTCCAGGAGACGACCCGTGTGCTGACCGAAGCCGCGATCATGGGCAAGCGCGACGAGCTCCGTGGTCTGAAGGAGAACGTCATCGTCGGCCGACTGATCCCGGCCGGCACCGGCATGGCCTTCCACGACGCACGCAAGACCAAGGAAGCCATGGACGACGCCGAGCGCCGTGCCATCGCCATGCAGGAGGCGGAGGAACTCGCCGCCGTGCAGATGGCGCAGGTCGATGCGGCCTCGGCTGCAGCGGCGGGCGACGCGACGGAGTAACGGAGCGACGATCGGCCCTCGCGGGCTGAACCACTGGGGCGGCCGTGTGCCGCCCCTTTTCATTTCCTCATCCGGGAGACGAGATGATGAGACTGGCGCTGATCGCCCACGATCGCAAGAAAGACGACATGGTGGCGCTGGCCCGCACCCATGATGCTTTCCTGAAGACCTGCGCGCTGATGGCCACCGGCACGACCGGCGGCCGGCTGGTGCGAGAGGTCGGCTTGACGGTGGAGTGCCTGCTCAGCGGGCCGCTGGGCGGCGACCTGCAGATCGGCGCGCGCCTGTCGCAGGGCGAGGTCGACGGGGTGATCTTCCTGCGCGACCCGATGACACCGCAGCCGCACGAGCCCGACATCAATGCGCTGGTGCGTGCCTGCGACGTGCACAACGTGCCCTGCGCCACCAACCTCTCAACCGCTAGTCATCTGCTCGCCGCTTTCGCCCGCGATGGCGGCTGACCAAGCCTGCGGCGTGGCGATGGTCAGGCCGAGCGGCCGCGCGCGGCGGGCGAGCTTGAGCACCGCGCGGTCGCGGCTGAGCAGCGTGGCACTGGGCAAGGCCAGTGCCAGGTCGATGAACTTCTGGTCGTCAGGATCGGTGCAGCGCAGTCGCGGCGCCAGTGCGAGCGCTGGCGCTGCGGTCTGGCGCGCGAAGGATTCCCAGGACGAGAGCACGGCGCCGCGGTCCGGCTCCCATGCGCTCAGCGATTTATAAGTGAGCACATGCTCAAGCTCGAGGCGCATCTCTGCCGTGACATGCCACTGCCATAGTCGGCTGGCAAGCTGTGATGCGAGCATGTTTGCGCAGGGGTCCCTGAAGACCAGCCAGTCCAGCACCACGTTGGTGTCCAGGACCAGCGGCCGGGCTGAAGAGGTGTTGGGCATTGCTCAGAAGGGCCGCCTTGCAGGCCCGGGTTCGCCCGAATATAATCGCAGGCTTTTCGGCAGATTCTGCTGCGCTCTTTGTCGGGCGGCTCACCGTGGCAACCACCGCTGCGGCCTCGGGCTGGTCTCCACAAGCGGAGCGCTCGGCTTCTCCCGGAATGAAACGAATCTGACTTCACACGGGAACAAGTCAAGCCATGCCAACCATCAACCAGCTCGTGCGCCACGGCCGTCAGGTCGAGGTCACGAAGTCCAAGTCGCCTGCGATGCAGAACAGCCCGCAGCGCCGCGGCGTCTGCACGCGCGTGTACACCACGACGCCGAAGAAGCCGAACTCCGCGCTGCGGAAGGTCGCCAAGGTGCGCCTGACCAACGGGTTCGAGATCATCTCGTACATCGGCGGTGAAGGCCACAACCTGCAGGAGCACAGCGTCGTGCTCGTGCGCGGCGGCCGCGTGAAGGATCTGCCGGGCGTGCGCTACCACATCGTGCGCGGCTCCCTGGACCTCCAGGGCGTCAAGGACCGCAAGCAGTCCCGCTCGAAGTACGGCGCCAAGCGCCCGAAGAAGGCCTAAGAGAATCTCGACCCTCGGGTCGTCGTCGCCGGTCCGGTGGATCGGCAAAGTAAGTGAGGGGTCTGCTGGCCCCTCGCGGCTCGGGCGGAAGCCCTGGCCAACTGAAGCAGAAGGAAGAAAGAAATGCCACGTCGTCGCGAAGTACCCAAGCGCGAGATCCTGCCCGATCCGAAGTTCGGTTCGGTCGAACTCTCCAAGTTCATGAACGTGATCATGGAGTCCGGCAAGAAGGCCATCGCCGAGCGCATCATCTATGGCGCGCTCGACCAGGTCGAGAAGAAGTCCGGCAAGGATCCGCTGGAGATCTTCAACGTCGCGCTGAACAACATCAAGCCGATGGTCGAAGTGAAGTCACGCCGCGTCGGCGGTGCGAACTACCAAGTTCCCGTGGAAGTTCGTCCCGTCCGCCGTGTGGCCCTGGCCATGCGCTGGCTGAAGGAATCGGCGCGCAAGCGTGGCGAGAAGTCGATGGCCCAGCGTCTGGCCAACGAGCTGCTGGAGGCCGTCGAAGGCCGAGGCGGCGCGATGAAGAAGCGCGACGAAGTGCACCGCATGGCCGAAGCCAACAAGGCCTTCTCGCACTTCCGCTTCTGACCCCGACCTGCACGCAGCAATCTGTCGGCCGCCTTACGGGTCAACCCTGACCCGCTGGCGGCCCAAGTATTTGGAGTGAACCATGGCCCGCAAGACCCCCATCGAGCGCTATCGCAACATCGGCATCTCGGCGCACATCGACGCCGGCAAGACGACGACGACCGAGCGCATCCTGTTCTACACCGGTGTGAACCACAAGATCGGTGAAGTGCATGACGGCGCTGCCACGATGGACTGGATGGAACAGGAGCAGGAGCGCGGCATCACGATCACGTCGGCCGCGACGACCTGCTTCTGGAAGGGCATGGACCTGTCCTATCCGGAGCACCGCTTCAACATCATCGACACCCCGGGGCACGTCGACTTCACCATCGAGGTGGAGCGTTCGATGCGCGTGCTCGACGGCGCCTGCATGGTGTACTGCGCCGTGGGCGGCGTGCAGCCGCAGTCCGAGACCGTCTGGCGCCAGGCCAACAAGTACAAGGTGCCGCGCCTTGCGTTCGTCAACAAGATGGACCGCACCGGTGCGAACTTCTTCAAGGTCTTCGACCAGATGAAGGTGCGCCTGAAGGCCAACCCGGTGCCCATCGTCGTGCCCATCGGCGCGGAGGAGAACTTCGTCGGCGTGATCGACCTGTTCAAGATGAAGGCGATCATCTGGGACGAGGCCTCGCAGGGCATGAAGTTCAACTACGAGGACATCCCGGCGAACCTGCGCGAAGAGGCCCAGAAGTGGCGCGACAACATGGTCGAGGCCGCTGCCGAGGCGTCCGAGGAGCTGATGAACAAGTACCTCGAGAGCGGCGAGCTGACCGAGGAAGAGATCAAGCTCGGCATCCGCACGCGCACGATCGCCACCGAGATCCAGCCGATGCTGTGCGGCACCGCCTTCAAGAACAAGGGCGTGCAGCGCATGCTCGACGCCGTCATCGACTTCCTGCCCTCGCCGATCGACATCCCGCCGGTGCCGGGCACCGACGAGGACGACAAGGAAGTGGTGCGCAAGGCCGACGACAGCGAGAAGTTCGCCGCGCTGGCCTTCAAGCTGATGACCGACCCGTACGTCGGCCAGCTGACCTTCGTTCGCGTCTACTCGGGCGTGCTGAAGTCGGGCGACTCCGTCTACAACCCGATCCGCGGCAAGAAGGAGCGCATCGGCCGGATCCTGCAGATGCACGCCAACCAGCGTGAAGAAATCAAGGAGATCCTGGCTGGCGACATCGCTGCGTGCGTGGGCCTGAAGGACGTGACCACCGGCGAGACGCTGTGCGATCCGGAACACGTGATCACGCTCGAGAAGATGATCTTCCCGGAGCCGGTGATCTCGCAGGCAGTGGAGCCGAAGACCAAGGCCGACCAGGAGAAGATGGGCATCGCCCTGTCGCGCCTGGCCGCCGAGGATCCGTCGTTCCGCCTGCGCACCGACGAAGAGTCCGGCCAGACCATCATCTCCGGCATGGGCGAGCTGCACCTGGAAATCATCGTCGACCGCATGAAGCGCGAGTTCGGCGTGGAAGCCAACGTCGGCAAGCCGCAGGTGGCCTACCGCGAGACGATCCGCAAGACCGCGACCGACGTCGAAGGCAAGTTCGTGCGCCAGTCGGGCGGCAAGGGCCAGTACGGCCACGTCGTCTTCACGGTCGAGCCGCAGGAGCCGGGCAAGGGCTTCCAGTTCGTCGACGCCATCAAGGGCGGCGTGGTGCCGCGCGAGTTCATCCCGGCGGTCGAGAAGGGTGTCGTCGACACGCTGCCGAACGGCGTGCTGGCCGGCTACCCGGTGGTCGACGTGAAGGTCACGCTGACCTTCGGTTCGTACCACGAGGTCGATTCGAACGAAAACGCGTTCAAGATGGCCGCGTCGATGGGCTTCAAGGACGCCTGCCGCAAGGCCAGCCCGGTGATCCTCGAGCCGATGATGGCCGTGGAAGTCGAGACGCCGGAAGACTACGCCGGCTCGGTGATGGGCGACCTGTCGTCCCGCCGTGGCATGGTGCAGGGCATGGACGACATGCCCGGCGGCGGCAAGGTCATCAAGGCCGAGGTGCCGCTGTCGGAAATGTTCGGCTACTCGACCACGCTGCGCTCGATGTCGCAGGGTCGCGCGACGTACACGATGGAGTTCAAGCACTACGCCGAAGCTCCGAAGAACGTCGCCGACGCGATCGTCACCGCTCGCGCGAAGTAATTCATCAAGCCGGTCTTCGGCGTGCCGCCGCCTGCTGCCAGTGGCAGGCGACACAGCGAGCCGCCGGAGACCTTAAACCGCACACTGGACAACGCTCTTTGAATACGGAGTTCTGAAAATGGCAAAAGGCAAATTCGAGCGGACCAAGCCGCACGTGAACGTGGGGACGATTGGTCACGTGGACCATGGGAAGACGACGCTGACGGCGGCGATCACGACGGTGCTGTCGAGCAAGTTCGGTGGCGAGGCCAAGGCCTACGACCAGATCGACGCGGCGCCGGAAGAGAAGGCACGTGGCATCACGATCAACACCGCGCACGTCGAGTACGAGACCGCGAACCGCCACTACGCGCACGTCGACTGCCCCGGGCACGCCGACTACGTGAAGAACATGATCACCGGTGCGGCGCAGATGGACGGCGCGATCCTGGTGGTGTCGGCCGCTGACGGCCCGATGCCGCAGACCCGCGAGCACATCCTGCTGGCCCGCCAGGTTGGTGTGCCGTACATCATCGTGTTCATGAACAAGTGCGACATGGTCGACGACGCCGAGCTGCTCGAGCTCGTCGAGATGGAAGTTCGCGAACTGCTCAGCAAGTACGACTTCCCCGGCGACGACACCCCGATCGTCAAGGGCTCGGCCAAGCTCGCCATGGAAGGCGACAA
>CALRRO020000026.1:0-18377 GCA_943370595.1 Chitinophaga pinensis | reverse complement strand
GCTTCTCGTCGCCGCCCAAATCGCCCCCAGCGGGCAGCGCCTGCCGCGAAGTCCACCACTGGAGTTCCGCGACCGGCATGCCACCGCTGGTTCAGCAAAGGCGCGTGCGGGCGGGCTGGAGCGCGCCTGTTCGGCGCTGAGCAGCGCAGGGCTTGCGGCAGGCGCGCGAAGGCGCGCTTCGTAGACTGACTTGCCGCCGGCTGTCTGAGCGCAGCGAACGCAGTGAGCGAAGCGAGTTGGGCGGCCTGCCGCGAGGCCGAGCAGCGCAAGGGAGTCGGCCCGACGGGCCGACCGCCGAAGCGGCGTGCGCCAGCCTGCCCGCACGCGCCTTTGCCGCTCCGACCTCAACGCGCAAAGCAGGCATAGAACGACAGCAAAGGGCCAACTGCCAACTCATAACACAGCGCGCAGCACTCGCGCGTCGCGATCATCCGCGTAGAGCACATCGACGAGCTCCGCCCGCAGCTTCAGCACCGCACGCTGGTTGAGCGAGCCCTTGTCGGTCAATTCGCCGTGCGCGGCCGAAGGCGGCTGCGCCATCAGCATCGCGCGCACGATGCGGTTGGAACTGCCGGTCCCGCCGGCAGCCAGCGCATCGAGCCAGCGCTGTGCCCAGGCCCGCACGCCCGGGTCGTCGACGAGCGGCACACCCGGCTGCTGAGCGAGTTGCCCCGCCGCCGGCGCCAGGAACACCAGCAGGCCGATGCTGTCGCGCCCGTCGCCGGTGACGACCACGTCGTGCACATGCGGCAGTGCGGTGGCCATGGCCCGGGCGCGCAGCGCCGCCACGTTCACCCAGGTGCCGCTGATCAGCTTGAAGTCCTCGGCGATGCGGCCGTCGAAGCGCAAGCCCAGCCCGGGGTTCGCCGGGTCGATGAACTCGGCCGCGTCGCCGCTGCGCAGGAAGCCCTCCTCGTCGAAGGCGTCGGCATGCAGGTCGTCACGGCGCCAGTAGCCCGGCGTCACGCTCGGCCCGCGGTAGCGCACCTCGCGCTTGTCGCCCACCGGCGCGAGCTTGAGCTCCAGCCCTGGCGCCGGCAGTCCGATCACGCCCTGCTGCCAGCCTGGGCGGTGGTGCGAGACCGCGAACGGCGCCGTCTCGGTCATGCCCAGTCCCATGGTCATCGGCACGCGGCAGCCGATGGCCTGCAGCGCCAGCGTGTCAATGCGCTCGATCACGCTCTGCGGCATCGCCGCGCCGGCGGCGAAGATCAGCCGCAGGCGGCGGAACACCGCGTCGCGCAGCGGCGCATCGCCCTCCATGCGCTGCGCCAGCATCTCCAGCCCCTTGGGCACGGTGTAGATTGCGGTGGGCGACACCTCGCGCAGGTTGGCCACCGTCTCGGCGATGCCGTCCTCGGTCGGCTTGCCTTCGTCGATGTACATCGTGCCGCCGTTGCGCAGCACCAGGCCGAGGTTGGAGTTGCCACCGGCAGTGTGGTGCCACGGCAGCCAGTCGACCAGCACCGGCGGCTCCTGCTCGAGGAAGGGGTAGCACTGCGCGTACATCTGCTGGTTGGCACACAGCATGCGATGGGTGTTGATCACTGCCTTGGGCGCCTGCGTGGACCCGGACGTGAAGAGGAACTTGGCGATGGTGTGGGCGCCGACACGCCGGTGCGCCGCCTCGACCTCGGCGCCGGGCTCGGTGCGCAGCAAGGACTCGAAGGACTGGCTGCTGCGGCCGGGCAGCGAGCCGCGCGTGAACACCAGCGGCACATCGGCAGGCACCGCTCGCCCGATCGCATTCGCGAAGGCGTCGGCATCGGCGGCGAACACCAGCCCGGGCGTGAGCAGGCGCACCGCATGGGCGACCCGTTCGGCCGACGGATCGAGCAAGGCGTAGGACGGCGACACCGGCGCCGCCGGTACGCCGACGTGCATCGCCGCCAGCATCAGCAGCGCATGCTCCAGGTCGTTGCCGGACAGCAGCAGCAGCGGCCGTTGCGCCGACAGCCCGAGGTCGAGCAGCGCCTGCGCGAGCGGCAGCACCTGCGCCAGCGTCTGCGCGTAGCTGATCGATCGCCAGGGCCGGCCCGGCGTGCCGGCCGGCGCGCGCTGTGCCAAAAAAGGCTGTGCGGGGCGCTCGGCGGCCCAGCGCAGCAGGTGTTCGGTGAAGCGCAGCGGGTGCGGCCCCAGCGGCTCGGGCGAGACCAGCCGGACGCTGCCGTCGGCGAGCGTCGTGATGCGCGCCTCGTAGCGGCCGAAGGCGACCTCGCGGTAGGGCGCCTCAGGCACGCTGCACCTTCGCGGCCCGCTTGGCGAGAAAGGCCTCGACCCGCTGCTTGGCCTCGGGTTCGGACTGCGTGATCGCTGCCATCAGCGATTCGGTCATCAGGCCATGGCTCATCGGCTGCTCGGCGATCAGGGGCAGCGCACGCATGATCGCGTAGTTCGACATCTCGGCATTGCCGGCGATGCGCTCGGCCAGCTCGCGCGCCCTGGCCATGCCGGCGCCGGGTGCCACGGTGTGATGGGTCAGCCCGGTCTGGAAGGCCTCGGCCGCACTGTAGACGCGGCCGGTCAGCATCATCTCGGTCACGCGCGAGAAGCCGATCAGCTTGGAGACCCGCACCGAGCCGCCACCGCCGAGGAAGATGCCGCGCTGCCCTTCCGGCAGGCCGAAGTAGGCGGTCTCGTCGGCGATGCGCACATGCGCACACGAGGCGAGCTCGAGCCCGCCGCCGACCACCGCGCCCTGCATCACGCAGATCACCGGCACGCGGCCGAACTGCAGGCGGTCGAACACCTGGTACCAGGCATGCGAGTGGTGCACACCCTGCGCCGCGCTCATCTCCGGGATCTCGGCCAGATCCAGCCCGGCACTGAAGTGCTCACCGCGTGCGCACAGGATGATCACCTTGACCTCGTCCGGCAATGCGGCGATGCAGCGATCGAGCTCGCGCACCAGCGCCAGGCTGATGGCGTTGCGCTTGTCCGGGCGGTTCAGTTCGAGGATGGCGGCATGGCCCTCGAGCTGCTGCAGGATCAGGGGGGACGACGCGGAGTCGGGGGATGCGGGCATGGGAACGACCGGTGGAAGGAGGAGCGACGGCAGGTCGAGGCATCACCTCGAACCAGGCTAGTCGTTAGTATAGCTAACGATATACCGATGACTCAAGCCCCGGACCGCTCCGCCCGCCAGGCCTGCGGCGTGATGCCGCAGTGCTGGCGGAACACGCGGATGAAGTAGCCGGGCGACGCGTAGCCGCAGGCCCAGGCGATCTCCTTCACCGCCAGCTGCGTCTCGGCGAGCAGGCGCTGCGCACGTTCGATGCGCAGCCGGTTGATGCGCGAGAGCAGCGGCTCGCCGCTGACCGCGCGGAACTGCTGCGCGAGGTGGTCGGCGCTGCAGCCCGACTGCTGCGCGAGGCGCTGCACGCTCAGCTCCGGGTCGCCGAGCTGGTTCTGCACCAGCACGCGCAGGCGGGCGATCAGCGGCGGCTCGGCCGGCGCGCCGGCATCGTCGCCCTCCTCCAGCGCGCGCAGCACACCGGTCACCGCGGCGGCAACCAGGGCACGCGCCTGCGCCTGACCGCGCTCGCTGCCCGAGCCCAGGCGCGCGGCATCGCACAGCCAGTCGTGCACGGGGCGGGCCTGGCTGTGCTGGCGCACCTCGAGGTGGGCGATGCCGGGCCGCCCGGGCTCGCGCTCCCGCGCCATGTGGCAGCGCAGTTGCGTGCCCTCGGAGAACAGCACCAGGTTGCGGAAGCGCTGCGCGCGTGCCCGGCCGTCGTCGCCCACCGTCTCGCAATGGCGCAGCTGCGGCGGCACCAGCAGCGCTTCACCGGCGCGCAGGCGGCAGGCCGCATCGGGGAAGCGGAAGTCGGTCCAGCCGGCGACCTGCAGGAACAGTTCGGGCGCGAGGTGGAAGTGGCCCTCGCCGCGTCCCGTCGGCGCGCTGGCCGCTGCCGGCAGGTGCAGCGGCAGCACGCCGCGGCTGGCGGCGTCCTGGAACGCCAGCAGCGCAGCATGAAGCTCGGCAGCCGGGATTTGTGTCATCGATACCGGATTTCTGTCATCGCAGCCACTTGGCTGCTGCTGGGCGCAGGCCTAACCTCTCGCCGCCATGAAGACCCATATTTCTGTCATCGTCTGGAACGAATTCCAGCACGAACGCGAGAACCCTGCCGTCGGCGCGATCTATCCCGAGGGCCTGCACCAGACCATCGCGAGCGCCCTGCGGCGCACGCCGGCGCTGCCGGCGACTGGGATGGCGACGCTGGAGGTGGGCACCGCGACGCTCGGCGAGCCCGAGCACGGCCTGTCGGAAGCGCGCCTCGCGGCCTGCGACGTGCTGGTCTGGTGGGGCCACAAGGCGCACGACCAGGTCGACGACGCGGTGGTCGAGCGCGTACAGCGCCGCGTGCTCGAGGGCATGGGCCTGATCGTGCTGCACTCGGGCCACTTCTCGAAGATCTTCCGTCGTTTGATGGGCACCAACTGCTCGCTGAAGTGGCGCGAGGCCGACGAGCGTGAACGGGTCTGGGTGGTCGAGCCCTCGCACCCGATCGCTGCCGGCCTCGGCGAACATTTCGAGCTGCCCGCCGAGGAGATGTACGGCGAGCGTTTCGACATCCCCAAGCCGGAGAGCACGGTGTTCATCTCCTGGTTCGAGGGCGGCGAGGTGTTCCGCTCGGGCTGCTGCTGGGAGCGCGGCCATGGCCGCATCTTCTACTTCCGCCCCGGCCACGAGGCCTACCCGACCTACCACGACGCCAACGTGCAGCGGGTGCTGGCCAACGCGGTGCGCTGGGCGGCACCGCGGGTGAACATCGTCGACAGCTGCCCGATGTCGCCGCCGCTGGAGCCGATCGCGGCGAAGCTCGCCACCCAGGGCGGCGGCTTCGCGCGCGTCGGCATCGTGCAGGGCAAGGGAGACATCGAATGAGCGCGACGGCAACGACAAGGGGCGCGCGCAAGCTGCAGGTCGGCGTGGTCGGCCTGGGCATCGGCCGCATGCACATCGAGGGCTGGCGCGAGCACCCGCAGGTCGAGGTGGTGGCGATCGCCGATGCCGATGCGCAGCGGCTCGCGCAGGTCGGCGATCAGTTCGGCATCGCCGGCCGCCACACCAGCGCCGCCGCGATGCTGGAGGCGCACACGCTGGACGCGGTCAGCATCTGTACGCCGAACAAGTTCCACCGCGAGCTGACCCTGCTGGCGCTGGGTCGCGGCTGCCACGTGCTGTGCGAGAAGCCGATGGCGATGAACGCCGCCGAGGGCCGCGAGATGCTGGAGGCCGCGCAGCGCGCCGAGCGCCGGCTGATGATCAACTTCTCCTACCGCTTCTCGGCACAGTCGCGCGCGCTGAAGGCGCAGGTCGACGTCGGCGTGTTCGGCGAGTTCTACTTCGGCCGCAGCGTGTGGCACCGCCGGCGCGGCATGCCCGGCTTCGGTGGCTGGTTCGGCAGCAAGGCGCTGGCCGGTGGCGGGCCGCTGATCGACCTGGGCGTGCATCGGCTCGACCTGGCGCTGTGGCTGATGGGCTACCCCAAGCCGACCTGGGTGATGGGCAGCACCTACGACCCGATCGCCCGCGCCGCTGCGGCGCAGGCCGGCAAGGTCTTCGACGTCGAGGACCTGGCCGCGGCCTTCATCCGCTTCGACAACGGCGCGAGCCTGGTGCTGGAAGCGTCGTGGGCCGCGCACATCGGCGAGGCCGAGCTGATGGAGACGCGCCTGCTCGGCACGCGCGCCGGGCTGCTGCAGAAGAACCTCGACGAGGGCTACCGCTTCGACGCGCAGATCTTCACCGACCAGCACGGCACGACGATGGACCTGCGCGTGCATCCGAACACCACCACCGCGCCCTCGGCGATGCACGACTTCGCGCAGGCCATCCTGACGGACACGCCGCACCCGGCCGGCGCCGACGAAGGCCTGCGGGTGATGGAGATCCTCGATGCGATCTATGCCAGCGCGGCGAGTGGCGCACCGGTGAGCCTGTGATTCCGTGAGCATGCTGGAACCTGCCGATCTGGCGCGTGTGGGCGCCGTGCCCGACGCACACCCTGCACCGCGACGCCTGTCGCAGGCCCGGCGTGCCAGCCGCGCGCATTTCGCTGCGCTCGGCGTCATGGGTGGCGCCTGGGGCGTGCACATCCCGTCGGTGAAGGCGCAGTACGGCCTGGGCGAGGGCTCGCTGTCGCTGGTGCTGTTCGCGGCGGCCTGCGGGGCCGTGCTGTCGCTGTTCTTCGCCGGCCGCACCATCGGCCGCTTCGGCGTGCGCCGCGCGCTGGTGCTCGGCGCGCTGGTCATGGCGGCCTCGCTCGCCGCCGTGCTGCACTGGCCCAGCCTGCCCTGGCTGCTGCCCAGCATGATTCTGTTCGGCGCCGCGATGAGCCTGTACGACGTTGCGCTGAATGCCGAAGGCACGGCGCTGGAGAGCGTCAGCGGCCGCGCGATCATGGGCAACCTGCACGGCATGTTCAGCGTGGGCGGCATGGCCGGCGCGGCGCTCGCCGCGCTGCTGCTGCGGCTGGAGATCTCGCCGGCGGTGCAGCTGGGCGCGATCTCTGCGGCGGTGGTGGCGGTGGTGCTGTTCGCCGCGCGCTTCATGCTCGATGCGCACCCGCAGGACGACCAGGCCGAAGGCCAGGCCCACTTCGCCTGGCCCCGCGGCCGGCTGCTGGTCATCGGCCTGCTGATCTTCGCAGGCATGACGGCCGAAGGCGTGATGTACGACTGGAGCGTGCTGTACCTGAAGCAGGAGCTCGGCATGGCGCAGGCGCAGGCCGGCATCGGCTTCGCGGTGTTCTCGGCGGCGATGGCGGCGGCCCGCTTCGGCGGCGACGCGCTGCGCGCCCGCCTGCCCGAGCCGGCGCTGCTGCGCGGCGGCGCGCTGGTCGCGGGCGTGGCCATGGCCGCACTGCTGCTGATCGGCCACCCCTGGGTGGCGCTGGTCGGCTATGCCTTCGTGGGCGTGGGCCTGGCGCTGGTCGTGCCCATCCTCTTCAACGCTGCCACGCGCGTCCCGGGCGTGAGCCGCGCTGCGGCGATCGCTTCGGTCTCGTCGATCGGCTACAGCGGCTTCCTGGTCGGCCCGCCGCTGATCGGCAGCGTCGCGCAGGCCGTCTCGCTGACGGCGGCGCTGTCGCTGGTGGTGGTGGCGATGGTCGCGCTCGCGCTGGGTGCACGGCGGGTCGGCTGAGCGGTCGGTTCGGTTCTGCTCTGCGCCACCGTTGGCGCGCGGCGGGTGGTCCGGGTGTGCGCTCTCCGGCCCACGCTCGCGGGCGGCCACCGAGGCCTGCAGAGCTCACCTCATCAACACCGCGTCTTCGCATCACCGCATGGGCGACCGCGAATGGGGCCTGCGCTCGCACACCCGAACCACCCACCCCGACCCACACCGAGCACTTCATCGACACGTTCCACGAGCGCGGCGGCAGGGGGGTGGTTGGGCCCGGGGGCGCAGGCCCCATTCGCGGTCGCCCAGGCGCAGGCATGAAGACAGGGTGTTGATGAGGCTCAGGCGGCCGTACTCAGTGGTCGCCCGCGAGCGTGGGCCGGAGCACACGGGCCCGGCCACCGCGCTGCCTCTCCGATCTCGGCATGAATGAAACCGACCCGCCCGCTCAGCTCCGAGAACCGGTTTCAGCCCGAAGGCGCGAGGCGACCCGAGCATTCCCTAGTATCCGCATCCCAAAGCGTTTTGAAGAATCACCAAACCGCTTTGAAGCCTGATCACTCCGATGCCGCAGACAGCCGAAACGCCCGTGCCGGTGCCCTGGCTGCCGGGCGACGCCCAGCTCGCCCGGCTGTGGCTGGCCCTGCAGCAGCGCCATGCCGCGTCGCCCGATTGGCGAGCCTTCGACCAGCGCCTGCGTGTGCATGTCGGCACGCTGCGCGACGAACTGGCGAAGCTCTACGGCGAGCGCCATGACTTCGAGCCCTTCCTGGTTGAGCTGCTCGGCCAGTGTTTCGCGGCCTGGCAGTCGCGAGGCCCGGCGCTGAAGGCCCTGGACGAACGGCGCGAGCACGCACCCGACTGGTTCCAGTCGAACCGCATGCTCGGCGGCGTCTGCTACGTCGACCTGTTCGCCGGCAACTTCGCCGGCATCGAGGCGAGCATTCCGTACTTCCAGGAACTGGGCCTGAGCTACCTGCACCTGATGCCGCCCTTCCTGTGCCCCGAGCCGCACAGCGATGGCGGCTACGCGGTCAGCAGCTACCGGCAGACGCAGCCGAAGCTGGGCTCGATCGACGAACTGCGCCGGCTCGCGGACAAGCTGCGCGAGGCCGGCATCTCGCTGGTGCTCGACTTCGTCTTCAACCACACGGCCGACGAGCACGCGTGGGCCGTCGCCGCCGCGGCGGGCGACCCGGGCTATCGCGACTTCTTCTTCATCTTCCCCGACCGCACCGAGCCCGACCGCTACGAGCGCACGCTGCGCGAGATCTTCCCCGACGAGCACCCCGGCGCGTTCTCGCAACTGCCGGACGGCCGCTGGGTCTGGACCACCTTCCACTCCTACCAGTGGGACCTGAACTACGCTAACCCGGCGGTGTTCGCCGCGATGGCCGGCGAGATGCTGTTCATCGCCAACCTCGGCGTCGAGTTCCTGCGCATGGACGCGGTGGCCTTCATCTGGAAGCGCCTGGGCACCGGCTGCGAGAACCTGCCCGAGGCACACACCCTGCTGCGCGCCTACAACGCGCTGGCGCGTATCGCTGCACCCTCGCTGCTGTTTAAGAGCGAAGCCATCGTGCACCCGGACGACGTGGTCAAGTACATCGCGCCGGCCGAGTGCCAGGTCTCCTACAACCCGCTGCAGATGGCGCTGCTGTGGAACACGCTGGCCACGCGCGAAGTGAACCTGCTGCAGCAGGCGCTGGAGAACCGACACGCACTGCCGGCCGGCACCGCCTGGGTCAACTACGTGCGCAGCCACGACGACATCGGCTGGACCTTCGCCGACGAGGACGCCGCGCAGTTCGGCATCAACGGCTTCGACCACCGCCAGTTCCTCAACCGCTTCTACGTCAACCGCTTTCCCGGCAGCTTCGCGCGCGGTGTGCCCTTCCAGGACAACCCGGCCACCGGCGACTGCCGCATCAGCGGCACCTGCGCCTCGCTGTGCGGGCTGGAACAGGGCGACCCGCACGCCGTCGCGCGCATCCTGCTGCTGTACGGCATCGTGCTGTCCGCAGGCGGCATCCCGCTCATCTACCTGGGCGACGAGATCGGCGCGCTCAACGACATGGGCTACCTGGCCGACTCCGGCAAGGCCGGCGACAGCCGCTGGGTACACCGCCCGCCGCGCTCGGCCGCGCGCCACGCGCAGCGCGACGACCCGAGCACCGATGCGGGTCGCATTCATCTGGGCCTGCGGCGGCTGATCGTGCAGCGCGCGGCGACGCCGGCCTTCGCCGGCGGCCACCTGATCGGTTTCCGCACCAAGAACCCCAGCGTGCTCGGCTTCACCCGCCCGCATCGCGAGGGCGACGTGCTGGTGCTGGCCAACTTCAGCGAGCACGCGCAGACGGTGAGCGCCGAGGTGCTGTCGGCCCTGCCCGAGGTCGCAGCCGACTGCGTGTCGGGCATGCGCGTGCCCTTGCGCGGCGCTCTGTTGCTCGCGCCCTACCAGATGTTGTGGCTGCAGATCACCTGGTGATGCCGCGGCGTTAACATGCGCGCCTTCCGCCCATGTCCATCAACCTCAAGGCGCTGTCCGCCAAGCTCGGCCTGTCGCCGACCACGGTCAGCCGCGCCCTCAGCGGCTACAGCGACGTCAGCCCGGCCACGCGCGAACGTGTGCAGCAGGTGGCACGCGAACTCGGCTACCAGCCCAACCGCGCAGCGCGGCAGGTGGCGCTGGGCCGGGCCGATGCGGTGGGCATTGTCTACCCGCCTGCCAGCGAGTTCCTCGGCAACCCGTCGTTCCGCGAGACGCTGGAAGGCCTGGCCCACGTGCTCGAGCAGCGCGAATGCGACCTGCTGCTGGCCGCCGCACCACGCCAGAACGAGTTGCGCGTCTACGACCGCATGGTGCGCGGCCGGCGCGTCGACGCGCTGATCGTCGCGCACACGCTGCGCGAGGACCCGCGCATCGCCTACCTTCAGGAAGCGGGCTTCCCGTTCGTGGCCTACGGCCGCACCGAGCATCCCGATGGCTTTCCCTGGCTGGACTTCGACAACGAACTCGGCTCGCGCATGGCGGTGCAGCGGCTGGTCGCCCTCGGCCACCGGCGCATCGCCTACGTGCACGTGCCGCTGGACTACAACTTCGCGCACCAGCGGCATGTCGGCTTTCTTGCGGCACTGGCCGAAGCCGGCATTGCGGCCGACCCGACGCTGGTGCTCGGCGGCAGCATGGACCGCCGCGCCGGCTACGCCGCCGCGCAGCAGTTGCTGGCCCTGCCGCAGCGGCCGACGGCGGTGATCGTCGACAACAACCTCGGCGGGGTCGGGCTGATCCGCGCGCTGCTCGACCATGGCGTGGCCGTCGGCCGCGAGATGTCGGTGATCGTCAACGAAGGCGTTCCCGAAGACACCTTGTTCGCCGGCCTGACGGTGGCCGCCGTGCGCCAGCCCACGCCCTACCGGTCGGGCCAGACGCTCGGCGAGATGGCCCTTGCGCTGGCCGAGCGCAAGCCGCTCGAGCAGGTCCAGGTGCTGCGCCAGCCGGAGTTCTCCGGCGGCAACTCGATCGGCCCGCCGCCGGGCTGAATCGCCCCGCTTCCGGCACCCTGACGCCGGGCCCGTCCGACGCCAACCGGGAAAATACGGGGTGACTCTCAAAGCGGTTTGGATAGCATCCAAATCGCTTTCGGGATAGAACACTGTGACATGAAGCACGCATTCCAGAACGTGCTCGACACCCCCCGACCGACGCCCCGCGGCCCACCGCAGGCCGCACCCGGCGACGGCCAGATTGACCCTGATCGGAGACACGGAATGAAAGCAACCCTCACCCAGCTCGTCGCCGCCGCGGCGCTCACCCTCGGCGCGCTGCCCGGCGCGCTGGCCGCCACCATCACCATCTCCTGCGGCTCGAACGCCGCCGACCTGGAGTGGTGCGGCAAGTACGCCGAAGAGTGGGGCAAGAAGGCCGGCCACACGGTGAAGATGTACACCCCGCCGGCCAGCACCACCGACAACCTGGCGCTGCTGCGCCAGCAGTTCGCCGCCAAGTCGGCCGACATCGACGTGCTGATGATCGACGTCGTCTGGCCCGGCGTGATCAAGGACCACCTGGTCGACCTGAAGAAGTACAGCAAGGGCGCCGAGGCCAAGCACTTCCCGGCCATCGTCGCCAACAACACCGTCGACGGCAAGCTGCTGGGCATGCCCTTCTTCACCGACGCCGGCCTGCTGTTCTACCGCAAGGACCTGCTCGAGAAGTACGGCGCCAAGGTGCCCGAGACCTGGGACGACCTGGCCGCCACGGCGAAGAAGGTCATCGACGGCGAACGCAAGGCCGGCTCGGCCGACTTCCAGGGCTTCGTCTTCCAGGCCAAGGCCTACGAGGGCCTGACCTGCGACGCGCTCGAGTGGGTCGCCAGCTTCGGCGGCGGCGAGATCATCGACAAGGCCGGCAACATCACCATCAACAACGCCAATGCCGCCAAGGCGCTGGACACCGCCGCCACCTGGATCGGCACCATCGCGCCGGGCGGCGTGCTGAACTACGGCGAGGAAGACGCACGCGGCGTGTTCCAGAACGGCAAGGCGCTGTTCATGCGCAACTGGCCGTATGCCTGGTCGCTGGCGCAGGCGCCGGACAGCCCGATCAAGGGCAAGGTCGGTGTCGCGGCGCTGCCGGCCGGCCCGGGCGGCAAGAAGTCGGCCACGCTGGGCGGCTGGCAGCTGGCGGTCAACAAGTACTCGAAAAACGTCGACGCCGCGGCCGACCTGGTGATGCACATGACCAGCGCCGACATCCAGAAGAAGCGTGCGATCGGCGGCTCCTACAACCCGACCATCGTCGACCTCTACAAGGACGCCGAGATCGTCAAGGCCAACCAGTTCATGGGCGACCTGCTGCCGGTGTTCACCGGCGCGGTGGCGCGGCCGGCCACGGTCACCGGCCTGAAGTACCCCGAGGTCAGCCGCGCGTTCTGGGACGCCACCCACGAGGTGCTGTCCAAGAAGAGCAATGGCGCCGACGCGCTGAAGAAGCTCGAAGGCAAGCTCAAGCAGGTCAAGCGCGACAAGTGGTGATCTGCTGATCCACCCGGCAGCGCGCCGCCGCCCGGCTCGCGCGCTGCCCGCCGTTCCCTTCTCCTGCACGAGGCCACGATGAACGACCGAACCCGTGTTGCCTGGGCCTTTCTCGTCCCGATGCTGCTGCTGATGGCGCTGGTCGCCGGCTGGCCGCTGGCACGGTCGATCTGGTTCAGCCTGACCGAGACGAACATCAACGACATCTCGGCCAGCCGCTTCGTCGGCCTGTCGAACTACGTCGGCGAGTTCGGCCTGTTCTTCAACCCCAACTACACCGACGGCTTCTGGTCCAGCGACTGGGGCACCTCGATCGCCAACACCTTCAAGTTCTCGATCGTCTCGGTGGTGCTCGAGACGCTGTGCGGCCTGGGCGTGGCGATGCTGCTGAACCAGGAGTTCAGGGGCCGCATGCTGGTGCGCACCGCGGTGCTGATCCCCTGGGCGATCCCCACCATCGTTTCGGCCAAGATGTGGGGCTGGATGCTCCATGACCAGTTCGGCCTGATCAACCAGCTGCTGGTCGACTGGGGTTTCATCGCACAGAAGATCGCCTGGACGGCCGACCCGGCCTACGCGCTGTGGACGGTGGTCGCGGTGGACGTGTGGAAGACCACGCCGTTCATGGCGCTGCTCATCCTCGCCGCGCT
Source organism: Chitinophaga pinensis (assembly GCA_943370595.1). Taxonomy (GTDB): domain Bacteria; phylum Pseudomonadota; class Gammaproteobacteria; order Burkholderiales; family Burkholderiaceae_C; genus Piscinibacter. The sequence continues at coordinate 5,561 of CALRRO020000026.1, read as the reverse complement.
GCAGACACTGCCCAAGGACTGCTACGAGGCGGCGCGCGTCGACGGCGTGCACCCGCTGCGCGTCTTCCTCAAGGTCACGCTGCCGCTGATCAAGGGCCCGCTGATGGTGGCCGTGGTGTTCCGCCTGCTCGACGCGCTGCGCATCTTCGACCTGATCTTCGTGCTGACCAGCAACAGCAGCAGCACGATCAGCATGTCCGGCTTCGTGCGCCGCGAGATGGTCGACAACGGCAACCTCGGCTTCGGCTCGGCGGCCTCGACCTCGCTGACGCTGATCATCTTCATCTCGGCGGTGCTGTTCCTGCGTGCCGCACGGGTCAAGCTGTCGGAGGAGTCATCGTGAGCATGCCGAACAGCGAGACCGACCGCCCGCTGTGGGGCAGCATCGTGCTGTACGCCCTGGCGGCGATCGTGGTGATCATCTCCGTCTACCCGTTCCTCTACACCATCGCCACCTCGTTCAAGACCGGCACCGCGCTGTTCGACACCAGCCTGTGGCCGAAGGAACCGACGGTGCGCAACTACGTGCAGCTGTTCGAGGGCCGCCAGCCGTTCGGCCGCCACCTGCTGAACTCGGTGATGGTGGCCACGGTCACGGTGGCCATCGCGCTGCTGATGGCGATCACCGCGTCCTACGCACTCGGGCGAATCCAGTTCAAGGGCAAGGCCGCGCTGCTGCTGACCATCCTGGCGGTGTCGATGTTCCCGCAGGTGGCGGTGCTGTCGGGCATGTTCGAGCTGATGCAGGCGATGGGCCTGTACAACAAGGCGATCGGCCTCGTCGTGCCGTACACCATCTTCACGCTGCCCTTCACCGTCTGGGTGCTGACCACCTTCATGCGCGGCCTGCCCAAGGAGCTGGAGGAGGCGGCCATCATGGACGGCTGCGGGCCGCTGCGCATCATCTTCCAGGTCTTCATGCCGCTGCTCTGGCCGGCGCTGGTGTCCACCGGCCTGCTCGCCTTCATCGGCGCCTGGAACGAGTTCCTGTTCGCGCTGACCTTCGTCAACGAGGACACCGAGCGCACCGTGCCGGTCAGCATCTCGCTGATCACCGGCGCGACGGCCTACGAGGTGCCCTGGGGTTCGATCATGGCGGCGTCGGTGATCGTCACCGTGCCGTTGGTGATCCTGGTGCTGCTGTTCCAGCGCAAGATCGTCTCCGGCCTGACCGCGGGCGCGGTGAAAGGCTGATCGTGGCCGCAGTCAAGAAGGCTCCGAACAGTGGCTGGTGGCGCGGCGGCGTGATCTACCAGATCTACCCGCGCAGCTTCCAGGACAGCAACGGCGACGGCATCGGCGACCTGCCGGGCATCACGCGCCGGCTCGAGCATGTCGCGAAGCTCGGCGCCGACGCGGTCTGGCTGTCGCCCTTCTTCAAGAGCCCGATGAAGGACTTCGGCTACGACATCAGCGACTTCCGCGATGTCGACCCGATGTTCGGCACGCTCGGTGACTTCCGCACCCTGGTCGACCGCGCGCACCAGCTCGGCCTGAAGGTGATGATCGACCAGGTGTATTCGCACACCGCCGACCAGCACCCCTGGTTCGTCGAGAGCCGGTCCAGCCGCGACAACCCGAAGACCGACTGGTACGTCTGGGCCGACCCGATGCCCGATGGCACGCCGCCGAACAACTGGCTGTCGATCTTCGGCGGCAGCGCCTGGCAGTGGGACACGCGGCGCCGCCAGTACTACCTGCACAACTTCCTGACCAGCCAGCCGGACCTGAACTTCCACTGCCCCGCAGTGCAGGAGGCGGTGCTCGACTGCGTGAAGTTCTGGCTCGACTTCGGCGTCGACGGCTACCGGCTCGACGTCGTCAACTTCTACTTCCACGATCCGAAGCTGCGCAGCAACCCGGCCCGCGGCGCGCCCGACGGCAGCGACCCGGCCGTGCCCGCCGCCAACCCCTACGGCTGGCAATGGCACCGCTTCGACAAGAGCCAGGCGGAGAACCTCGCCTTCCTGCAGACGCTGCGCGCACTGGTCGACCAGTACCCGGACACGACCATGGTCGGCGAGATCGGCGACGACGACGGGCTGGCGCGTGTCGCTGAGTACACCGCGGGTGGCGACAAGCTGCACATGGCCTACTGCTTCGACCTGCTCGGCACGCCGCACGACGCGCCCTACCTGCACCGCGTCTTCAGCCGCTTCGCGCAGGTGGTCGGCAGCGGCTGGCCGTGCTGGGCGATCACCAACCACGACATCCCGCGCGTGGCCACCCGCTGGGGCGGATCGAACCCGCCGGCCGGCCTGCTGCGCGCGGCCGCCGCGCTGCAGCTCAGCCTGCGCGGCAGCGCCTGCATCTACCAGGGCGACGAGCTGGGCCTGCCCGAGGCCGAGATCAAGTTCGAGGACCTGCAGGACCCCTATGGCATCACGATGTGGCCGGAGTTCAAGGGCCGCGACGGCTGCCGCACGCCGATGCCCTGGTCGTCCAGCGATGCGAAGCTCGGCTTCGGCAGCGGCAAGCCCTGGCTGCCGGTGGCCGAGAGCCATCGCGCACTGGCCGTCGACCGCCAGGAGGCCGATGCCGGCTCGCTGATGCAGCACTACCGCCGCCTGCTCGCGTGGCGGCGCACGCAGCCGGCGCTGCTCCACGGCGAGATGGATCTGCTGCCGGTGCACGACCAGGTGCTCGCCCACGTGCGCTCGCACGAGGGCCAGCGGGTGCTGTGCGCCTTCAACCTCAGCGAGCGTGCGTCCACGCTGGAAGTGCCGGCCACGCTCGGCACGCCGCAGCCGCTGGCCGACAGCGGCGCCGCCGGCGCCAGCGTGCGCGGCAGCACGATCGACTTCTCGCCCTGGGGCGTGCTGTTCGCCCGACTGGCCTGACCCACCCATTCCACCACGAGCCCGCCATGTCCCGCATCGACTTCAAGAACATCTGCAAGCGATACGCCCCGGGGCTGCCCTGGACGATCAACAACGCCAACCTGAGCATCGGCCGCGGCGAGTTCTGCGTCTTCGTCGGCCCCTCGGGCTGCGGCAAGTCGACGCTGCTGCGCATGGTCGCCGGCCTGGAGAGCATCACCGAGGGCGAGCTGCTGATCGGCGACAAGCCCATGAACAAGCTGCCGCCGGCCAAGCGCGGCGTCGCGATGGTGTTCCAGAGCTACGCGCTGTACCCGCACATGACGGTGGCGCAGAACATGGCCTTCGGCCTGCAGGTGATGGGCTCGGACAAGGCCGAGATCGAGCGCAAGGTGAAGAAGGCGGCCGACATCCTGCAGCTCACGCCGCTGCTCGAGCGCCTGCCCAAGCAGCTCTCCGGCGGCCAGCGCCAGCGTGTGGCGATCGGCCGCGCGATCGTCAAGGAACCCGACGTGTTCCTGTTCGACGAACCGCTGTCCAACCTCGACGCCGCGCTGCGCGTGCAGACGCGGCTCGAGATCGCCAAGCTGCATCACGACATCGGCCGCGCCAGCATGATCTACGTGACGCACGACCAGGTCGAGGCGATGACGCTGGCCGACAAGATCGTGCTGCTGCGCGCCGGCCAGGGCGTGCAGGACGAAGGCAGCGTGGCGCAGTTCGGTACGCCGATGGACCTGTACCACCGGCCGCAGAACCTCTTCGTCGCCGAGTTCATCGGCAGCCCGAAGATGAACGTGATGCCCGGCAAGCTGGTGCGTGCCGAGGAGAACCACGCGGTGGTGGAAGTGCATGGCCAGCAGATCACCGCGGCGGTAGATGCGCGCGGCACGGCCGCCGGCGCACCGGTATCGATCGGCATCCGGCCCGAGCACCTGCTGCACGGCGACAGCGGCGAGGGCTGCCAGCTGCACGTCAAGCTGCGCCAGCTGGAGCGGCTCGGCGACGAGTCGCTGCTCTACCTAGACATCGCGCCCGAAGCACCGCTGGTCACGCTGCGCATCGAGGGCCACGCCACGCAGTCACCCGGCGCGCCGATCACGCTGCGGCTGATGCCCGAGCAGTGCCACCTGTTCGACGGTGCCGGCAAGGCCTTCCGCCGCACCGTCGAACTGCCGGCCTGACGCGCATGCTCGATCTCGATGCCATCGCCGCCGTCGTGGCCGGCCGCCACGGCGATGCGTTCTCCGTGCTGGGCATGCACACCGACGAGGACGGCCGGCGCTGGCTGCGCAGCTTCCAGCCCGGCGCCGCGCAGGTCGAGGCCTGGACGGTCGACGGCAGCCGCCAGCTCACGCTGCTGAGCGAGCGCCACGGCGGTGGCTTCTTCGAAGGCCCGTACCCCGCCAACGCCTCGACCGACTACCGCCTGCAGGTCACCTGGTCCGACGGCAACACCTCGGTGCTGGACGACCCGTACCGTTTCCCGCCGGTGCTGGGCGACCTGGACGTGTGGCTGATGGGCGAAGGCACGCACCTGCGGCCCTTCGAGGTGCTGGGCGCGACGCAGCGCGAGATGCTGGGTGTCTCCGGTGTCGCCTTCGCCGTCTGGGCGCCCAACGCCTCGCGCGTGTCGGTGGTCGGCGACTTCAACGTCTGGGACGGCCGCCGCCACCCGATGCGCCTGCGCCGCGAGTGCGGCGTCTGGGAGATCTTCCTGCCGGGCTTGTCGGCCGGCGTGCGCTACAAGTTCGAGCTCGTCTCGCGCGAGGGCGAACTGCTGCCGCAGAAGGCCGACCCGTACGCGCTGCAGAGCGAGCTGCGCCCGGCCACCGCCAGTATCGTCGCCCGGCTGCCCGAGGCGCTGCCGCGCTCCGAGGCCCGCCAGAAGGCCAACGCGCTGGACGCGCCGGTCAGCATCTACGAAGTCCACCTCGGCTCCTGGCGGCGCAAGCCGGAGGACGGCAACCGCTGGCTGAACTGGGACGAACTCGCCTCGACGCTGGTGCCCTACACCCGCGAGATGGGCTTCACCCACCTGGAGCTGATGCCGGTCTCCGAGCACCCCTTCGACGGCTCCTGGGGTTACCAGCCGATCGGGTTGTACGCGCCGACCTCGCGCTTCGGCGTTCCTGACGACGAGGCCGCTGGCCGCGGCCTCGGGGCCGGCTTCCGCCGCTTCGTCGAACGCTGCCATGCCGAGGGCATCGGGCTGATCCTCGACTGGGTGCCGGCGCACTTCCCCACCGACGCGCACGGCCTGGCACGCTTCGACGGCACCCACCTGTACGAGTACGCCGACCCGCGCGAAGGCTTCCACCAGGACTGGAACACGCTGATCTACAACCTCGGCCGCACCGAGGTGATGAACTTCCTGGTCGGCAACGCGCTGTACTGGCTGGAGCGCTTCGGCGTGGACGGGCTGCGCGTCGACGCGGTCGCCTCGATGCTCTACCGCGACTACAGCCGCAAGGCGGGCGAATGGGTGCCCAACGTGCACGGCGGGCGAGAGAACCTGGAGGCGATCGCCTTCCTCAAGCGCATGAACGAGGTGGTCGGCTCGGAGCGGCCGCAGGCGATCACGCTGGCCGAAGAATCCACCGCCTTCCCCGCGGTCAGCCGGCCGACCTACCTGGGTGGCCTGGGCTTCCACTACAAGTGGAACATGGGCTGGATGCACGACACGCTGCAGTACATGGCGCGCGAGCCCATCCACCGCCAGTACCACCACGGCGAGATGAC
>CALRRO020000025.1:0-22438 GCA_943370595.1 Chitinophaga pinensis | reverse complement strand
GGCAAGACGGTGGTGGACATGAGCTCCATCTCGCCGATCGAGACCAAGGCCTTTGCGAAGCGCATCAACGAACTGGGCTGCGACTACCTGGATGCACCGGTGTCCGGCGGCGAGGTGGGTGCCAAGGCGGCCAGCCTGACCATCATGGTCGGCGGCCCGCAGGCGGCGTTCGAGCGGGTGCTGCCGCTGTTCCAGTTGATGGGCAAGAACATCACGCTCGTCGGCGGCAACGGCGATGGGCAGACCACCAAGGTGGCCAACCAGATCATCGTGGCGCTGAACATCGCGGCGGTGGGCGAGGCGCTGGTGTTCGCGAGCAAGGCAGGCGCCGACCCGGCCAAGGTCAGGCAGGCCCTGATGGGCGGCTTCGCGGCCAGCCGCATCCTGGAGGTGCACGGCGAGCGCATGATCAAGCGCACCTTTGCGCCGGGCTTTCGCATCGGGCTGCACCAGAAGGACCTGAACCTGGCGCTGCAGGGAGCGAAGGCGTTGGGCGTGAGCCTGCCCGGCACGGCCAACGCCGCGCAGCTTATGCAGGCCTGCGCGGCGCACGGCTTCGGCGACAGCGACCACTCGGCGCTGGTGCGGGCGCTGGAGATCCTCGCGAAGCACGAGCTGAAGGATCCGAGCGCCGGATAATCCGGGCGCATGAGCACGCCTTCGCCCCACACCGATCCGCGCGGCTTCCTGCGCGCCTTGTACGACGCTGCGGTGGCCCGCGCGCTGCCGGCTGAAACCACCTCGCCCTGGTTGCCGAAGCCGCCGAAGGGCCGCACAGTGGTCATCGGTGCCGGCAAGGCGGGCGGCGCCATGGCGGCCGCGGTCGATGCGCTGTGGCCGAAGGACGCCCCGCTGTCTGGCCTCGTCGTCACGCGCTACGACCATGTGCCGCCGGCCTACAAGTCCAAGCCCGGGCGCATCGAGGTGGTCGAGGCCGCGCACCCGGTGCCCGATGAAGCCGGCAAGCGTGCCGCTGAGCGCATCGCGCAGCTGGCGCAAGGGCTGACGGCCGATGACCTGGTGCTGTGCCTGATCTCCGGCGGCGGCTCGGCGCTGCTCTCGCTGCCCGCGCCCGGCCTCACGCTGGAAGAGAAGCAGGCGATCAACAAGGCGCTGCTCAAGAGCGGCGCGGCGATCGACGAGATGAACTGCGTGCGCAAGCACCTCTCGGCGATCAAGGGCGGGCGGCTGGCGACGAACTGCGCCCCGGCGCGCGTGGTGACGCTCCTGATCAGCGACGTGCCGGGCGATGCGCCCGAGGTCATCGCCAGCGGCCCGACCGTCCCCGACAGCACGACCTGCGCCGACGCGGTGGCGATCCTGAACCGCTATGGCATCGAGATTCCTGCGGCCGCGCGCGCCGGGCTGGAGAGCGGCGCCTTCGAGTCGCCGAAGCCCGGCGACCCGCGCTTTGCCGGCCACCAGGTGCACATGATCGCCACGCCGCGGCAGAGCCTGGAGGCTGCGGCCGCCGTGGCCCGCGCCGCCGGCATCACGCCCTACATCCTCAGCGACGAGATGGAAGGCGAGTCGCGCGAGGTCGGCAAGGTGCATGCGGCGCTGGCGCGCTCGGTGGCGCATGCGGGCACGCCGTTCGCGAAGCCCTGCGTGATCCTCAGCGGCGGTGAAACCACCGTGACGGTGAAGTCCAAGGGCGGCCGCGGCGGCCGCGCCACCGAGTTCCTGCTCGGCTGCGCGATCGCACTGCAGGGTCAGCCGGGGGTGCACGTGCTGGCGGCCGACACCGACGGCATCGACGGCATCGAGGACAACGCCGGCGCGATCGTCACGCCCGACACGCTGGCACGCGGCCTCGCGCTGGGCATGAAGGCGCAGGCCTTCCTCGATGCGAACGACGCCTACGGCTTCTTCGCGCCGCTGGGCGACCTGGTGGTGCCCGGGCCGACTTTCACCAACGTGAACGACTTTCGTGCGCTGCTGGTGACCTGAGGGCGGTGCCGCGTCGACGCGGTCAGAGCGGTCAGCGCTGCACGACGAGTGTCTTGCCCCTGCGCAGGGCCCGGATCGTGGCGGCCTTGGCCCCATTGGCCCACGGCGCCGCGGAGCCGACCCGCCCGGCGGGCAGGCCGAGCCGGCGCAGCACACGTTCGTTGAAGCGGTGCGCGTCGCTCCACTCGTCCGAGCGCGGCGTCCGGAAGGTCACGGCGAGCGACACCGACAGTTCCGGCCCGGTGCGCACCAGGTGCGGGGCGATGAACGGGTGGTGCACCCCCAGGCCGGGCTCGAGCTCGAAGGTCATCGCCAGCGACTCGAGCGAGTGTCGGTACGCGGGGCGTGCGTCCTCACCGTGCGAGAACAGGTGGTCGCGCTCGGCGGGGCTCATCACCTCGTCGTCGTTCGGATCCCAGAGCTGGGCAGTCTTGCGGCCGCGGATCTGCAGCAGGAAGTTCATCTCCCGGTCCATGTGATAAGGGGTCAGCGAGTCGCGTGCAGAGATGAAGATGTAGGTCGAGTACCAGTTGATGCAGTGCTCCTGTCCCTCCACTGCCAGCCCGATCTCGCCGATCAGGGTCTCGATGATCGGGCGGTAGCGGTCGTCCTGCTCGGGGTTGTAGATCGCGATGTAGGCCTGGCGTGCCTCGAGGTTGTCGATCGCGTCGTCCAGCGTCAGGTCGCGCCGGTACTGCGACAGCGACGAATCGAAGTGCGCATCCGCCGGAACGACGCCGATGCGGTACTTCACCTCCGAGGGTGGCAGCCGCCGGCACAGGGCGAACAGCGGTTCGAGTTCGAAGTCCGGATGTTCCTGCAGTCGGTGCTGCAGCAGGAAGGGCAGCCGGTTGTACTTCTGCGCCACCGTGAGCGGGTCGAAGTTCAGCCACGGCGAAGCCGAGTGGCGCGCTGCCTGGACCAGCGACTCGTGAAGCGTCGCGGAGACGAACGTACCAAGCATCGGAGCACCTCCCGAAGATTGCGCGCTGCGCGGTCATCGTAGGAAGGGCGCATGCGGGGGGCAATCCGGCATCACCCACTCGAATCGGGGGGGTACTAACCCGATGCCTCTATCATGGTCCGGGCTCGTCAGCGTGCCATGGACCCCAGCACCGTCATCATCATTCTCGCCACCCACCTGATCTGCTCGGGGGGGCTGTACTACCTGATCAGCCGCGACATGCCGCCGCGCAGCGGGCTGATGTACTGGGCGGTCGGCGGGCTGCTGTTCGGCTCGGCCTACATTGCCCGCCTGTTCGCCGAGAAGCGCATCGCCGCGCCCTGGACCGTGGTGATGGACTCGGCCATGGTGCTCGCGGTGCTGCTGTTCGTGGCCGGGTTGCGACAGTTCCTCGGCCGCTCGCCGGGGCGCTGGCCGCTGCTGGCCGCGGCGGTGGGTGCCTACGCGATGCTGCACCTGGTCGTCACGCTGCAGTGGGGCGGCATCGGCCGCCACGTGCTGCTCAACGGCACGCTGGGCCTGGTCTACCTGGGGCTGGTGGTGGAGTCCATCCGTGCCCGGCCGCAGCAAAGCGAGCGGCTGCGATCGCCGCTGTTCGTGCTGCCGGTGCTGATGGGGCTGCTGGCCCTGATGACGCTCGGCCGCGCGGCGAACATCGCCTGGCAAGGCCTGGACGTGCTCTACGCAGGCGTGTTCGCGCAGGTCTACTACGGCTATGCCTCGCTGGCCGCCGTGATGCTGGCGCTGAACCTGATCTGGCTGGTGTTCGTGCGGCTGAACTCGCAGCTCGTCGAGCTGGCATCGCGCGATGCGCTGACCCGGCTGCTCAACCGCAATGGCCTGGACGAGCTGGTGATGCGGCACTTTGCCGCGCGCGATGCACGCTCGATCACGCTGCTGCAGGTCGACATCGACCACTTCAAGCGCATCAACGACAGCCATGGCCATGCCGCGGGCGACCGCGTGCTGCGCGAGGTCGCGGCGTCGCTGGCCAGCCATGTGCGAGCCAGCGACTTCATCGCCCGCGTCGGCGGCGAGGAGTTCCTGGTCGGCTGCGTCGCTGCCGACGACGGCGTCGCCCGTGCGCTGGCCGATCGCCTGCTCACCGGCGTGCGCAAGCTCGACGTGCGTCTGCCCGGCGTGAAGGTGCCGGTGCACTGCACGGTCAGCATCGGCATCTCGCGCCGCTGCGCCGACCTCACCGCCTGGGAGCGCAGCTGGGCGGAAGCCGACCGCGCGCTCTACGCCGCCAAGGCGGCGGGGCGCGACCGGGTGGTGTCGGTCAACTCGCTGGGCGCGGACCTGCGCTGAGGTGTGACGCGATCAAGGGCCAGAGCGTTGCCGCGGCCGTCGGCCTGAACGCGCCGACATGCCCGATCGCCGCCAGGCCGAGATCGCGCGGCGAGACGATGTGCAGGTGGGAAGGCGCATGCGGCATCGCCGCCAGCAGCTGGCGGGTGCAGCGCTGCGTCATCGCTTCGTCGTCGGTGAAGCTGAAGGCGTGGATGGGGTAGCGCGCGGAGCGCAGGCTGGGCAGCACGAGCTCGGGTTCAGCGCCCCAGGCGAACTCCGGGTGCCGGCACCAGCGGCTCCACTGCCGCATCGCCGGCCCCGGCAAGTCGCCGACCATGCGCAGCCGCTTGCCTGGAAAGTAGCCCCACAGGGGCGTCAGCAGCGGTGCGGCCAGGTGCAGCATCAGCGGTGCCTTGCGCCGCGATGGCGGCGCCCAGTCGCGCCAGTAGCCCGAACCCGCGGCCACCGACACCGCCACCGCGATGCGCGCCTGGGCGGGCTCCACCGTCATGGCGGCGTGGTGCATGCCCAGGCTGTGCCCGATGAGGTCGACCCGCCCGTCCGCTGACTTCGCGGCCAGCAGGTCAACCGCCGCCGCGAAGTCATGGCGCGCCCAGGTCAGCATGTCGGCCTGCAGACCACGCAGCGAGTGGCGATGCTCGGGCAGGCGCGACGCGCCCATGCCGCGCAGATCGAAGGTCAGCACCCGGTGCCCCTGCGCGACCAGGAAGCCCGCGAACGGCGCGTAGAAGCGCTGCGCGATGCCCAGGCCACCGGCCACCAGCACGCTGGACTTCGGCTCGCCCCGGGGTTCGAACAGCGTGCCTGCCAGGGGCGTTCCGTCGGCTGCGGCGAAGTGCAGTGCCTGCGCCTGGGGTTCGGCTGCGCCGCTCATTGCAGCGGCCCCGGATCGAGAAAGCCCTCCTGCGTCAACACTGCACGGATCGCCGCGCGCATGGACTCCGGCGCCTGGTAGGCCGGGTGCGCGCGGAACAGCGCCGCCGCATCGCTGACGCGGGTAAAGGCCGTGAAGTTGCGTTCGGCCTCGTCGCGTTCCGGGCGGTTCAGCGCCACCAGGCCGATCGCCTTGCGCGGCCCGCCGCCTTGCAGCCTGCGAAGTGCGGGCAGCTGGCGTTCGCAGTGGCAGGCCGCCTGGGGATTGGCCAGGCCGCAGGTCTGCCCGGTGAAGCGGTCGAGCAGGCTGCGGGCACGAGACAGGCGCTGGCGATAGGCCTCGGGGGTCACCCCCACCACCGCAGCGGCCTCCTTCGACGGCAGGTCGAACACCGTGTCGAGCACGACCGCCAGCCGCTGCTCGCGGTTCAGCGTCATCAGCATGTTCTGCGTGCAGGCCAGTGCCACCTGGCGGGCCTCGAGCTTGTCCTGCGGCGTCAGCGGCGGCGGCTCGCCATGGCGCTGGGCCAGCGAGGCGGCGAAGTCAAGACCGGCCTCCAGGCGTTCGGCCATGGCGTCGAGCGAGACCTCGGGGCACTCGGCGCTGCGCGTGCGGGCCGTCAGCAGGTGGTTGCGCGCCACGCGCCAGGCCCAGGTGGCGAAGGCCGACTCGCCGCGGAAGCTGCCCAGGTGCGTGACGAGCTTGAGCAGGATCTCCTGCGTCGCCTCGGCCGCGTCGTCGCGGTTGCCGAGCATGCGCACGGCGAGGTTGTAGAGGCCTGGCTGGACGGCGGCCAGCAGGGTGTCGAGCGCGCCCAGGTCGCCCCGGGTGGCGGCCTGCAGCAGCTCGGGTGCGGGTTCCTCGATCTTCATGCGGCGCCCGGCATTCAAAGACCCGGGATGGCTGGCTGGTTGCCGGCCATGCTGCTGGGCAGCAGGATGGGGGTGTCGAACCACTCGATGGACGCAGCCGAACCGTATGTCTTCACGACACGCTCTTTCCAGGCTTCGCTGAACCATTGCTGCGCACTGGCGGCATCCTTCCACAGGTAGATGCCTCCGAAGCGGCCATCTTCGGTGACGATGAAGTATTTGCGCAGCAGCCCGGGCACCTTCTGGTAGACCGGGATCGCGTTGCGGAACTCCTGCACGAGTTGCGCCTTGTTGATGGTCGGGGGCCGGGTCACCGTGACCACGGTGCCCACCGCGTTGCCGTCGTCGGGTGCAGTTCCCATCGTGTTGTCGATGGCCACCGGCACCTCGTAGAACTGAACCTGCCCCGAGACCCCGCGCTCCTTCTCCACCCGTTCGAACCAACCCGGGCCGAAGAACGCGCGCGCCGAAGCTTCGTCCTTCCAGAGGTAGAGGCCGCCGTACCGGCCATCGGCCTGGGCCAGCGAGTAGGCCTTGTAGGCCAGGCCCGGCACGGCCTGGTACTGCGGGATCGTGTCTCGCATGCGACTGATCACGAGCGCGCTGGGCGCATACCAGGGCTTGGGCACCTTGACCACCGCCGCGACGGCGGAGCTGCTGTCCATGCCGGCGCCGCCGATGGGTTGTGCGTGCGTTGCCGGGGCGGCGAGGGCGCCCAGCAACAGGCATGCGGCCGATCGCGCAGGTCTTTTCCACGAGAAGATCATGAGGAGTCACCGGGTCTGCGCGGCACCGGAATGGCCCGCCTGCCTATCCTTTGACGGAAGCGGCCACGGTTCTGTGACCGGCAGGTAGCCTTTGGCCGGTGATCACCGGCCGCCCGAGGCGCCGGCGGATGGCTGGGTGCTGGCGGCGGGGCCCGGCGGCGGCAGACCCGCCCGGTCCAGACTCGCCAGCAACTGTGGCAGGTGGGCCCGCGCGCGGCGCTCGCCGGCGGCGCGTGCGTACTCGAAGTAGCCGGGCAGCGGCGAGGCCCCGAATTCGAGATCGGCATGGATCAGGTAGTCGGCCTGCGCGGCCTCGGGCGCGATGCGGGCGGCCCGCCGGGCCACGCGTTCGCGCTGCGCCTGTGACGTGCCTGCCGGCGCGGTCTCCGGGCGCGGCGTGACGTCGACGGCGATGACGAACCGCGCCCCCGCCTGGCGGGCTGCGCGCACGGCCAGCGGCAGCGACTCGTCACCATCTTCGTACTCGGTGCCCTCGATGCCCACCGGCGAGAGGATGCCCGGCACGGCGCTCGATGCGCGAACGGCCACGCCGGCGTTGCCGCTGGTGAAGAACACCGGCGCCTTGTCGTCTCGCCGTGTGGCGCCCACCACCAGCCGTCGCGGCATCTGTTCGATGCTGCGGTGGACGAGGCGGGTGTCGACGTAGTCCTGCAGGCGCTGGCCGTGGATCCAGCCTCGGTCGGCGAAAGGCGACAGGTCGAACAGCGTGAGCGGCCCGCCTTCCTTCGACAAGGCATCGATCTCGGCCGCACTGCGCCCGTCGGCCCAGAACGCGCCGAGCAGGGACCCCACGCTGGTGCCCACCACCAGGTCGATCTCGACGCCGGCTTCTTCCAGCACACGCATCACGCCGATGTGGGCGTAGCCGCGCGGGCCGCCGCTGCTGAGCACCAGGGCCACGCGCGGCCGTGGCTCCATCGCCTGCAGCGTGGTCCGGGCCAGGGGACTGTCGGCAGCGGAGTAGTTGAAGGAGGCGCAGCCAGCCAGGCAGGCGCTCAGCAAACTCAGGCCGATGACGGCACCGATGCTCGCCATCCAGGACGACGTGTAACCCTGTGGCTGCCGTGCTCTGGAGGAGGCCTGTTCCATCATCTGTCACTCCGCCCTGAATGGTTGACCGAGGAGCGCCTGCACACCCGTGGCGAGCACCGCCAGCAAGGAAAGGGTGCTGTTCGTCATGTCGAGCGCCGATCCGTCATCGAGCCACGTCGGCGCACCTTCATGCCGGATGGGATCCGGTCGGGACTTGTGTGTTGACACTGTCTACCATTGTTCCTACAGTTGTAGACACTGTCAACCTGTCGCTCGATCTTCATTGCAGGCGATCACCACCCTGGAGAAGCTCATGCCGCCATCTCGCGCCCACCCGCTCGGCCATGCTGCCGTCGATTGCTCCGACACCCGCGTCCTGTCACTGGCCGGCGCCGAGGCAGTGGTCCGCGACATCGAGTTGGCGACATGAGCGGCACCGATGGTCGAGTAGCTCACCGCTACGGTCCCTGGGCGGTGGTCACCGGCGCCAGCGACGGCATCGGCCGCGCATTCGCACGCCACCTGGCAGCTGGCGGCTTGAACCTGGTGCTCGTCGCGCGGCGCGAGCCGCTGCTGCGAGAACTCGCCGCCGAACTGCAGGGCCAGCATGGCGTGCAGTGCCGCGTGGTGCCCGCTGATCTTGCCGATCTGGAAGCCGTGCACCGGCTTGCCGACAGCACGGCCGATCTGGATGTGGGCCTGCTGGTGGCTGCCGCAGGTTTCGGTACGTCGGGCCCGCTGCTCGACGCCGAACTGGGCGTCGAGACCGAGATGGCCGATCTGAACTGCACCTCGGTGCTGGCCCAGGCCTGGCACTTCGGTGCCCGCTTCGCCCAACGGGGCCGCGGTGGCGTGGTGTTCATGAGCTCGCTGCTGGCATTTCACGGTACGCCGCGTGCGGCCCACTACGCAGCGACCAAGGCCTACGTGCAGACGCTGGCCGAAGGCCTGCGCGCAGAGTGGGCGCCGCTGGGCGTGGACGTCATCGCGTCGGCGCCCGGACCGATCAGCACCGGGTTCGCAGCCCGCGCCAACATGCAGATGGCCCAGGCGCTTCCCGCCGAGGTGGTGGCGCGGGTCACGATGCAGACGCTCGGCCGCCGCACCACCGTGCGGCCGGGCTGGCTGTCCAAGCTGCTGGGCTGGTCGCTGGCTCTGCTGCCGCGCTGGGCCCAGGTGATGGTGATCGCGCAGGTGATGAAGGGCATGACGGCCCACCAGCCCCGGCCCGCCCAGCGCCGAACCGCATGAGCGGCGCGACCGCAGGCGGCGTCAGGCCGGCGCAGCGCCTGTGGTAGCTTTGGCCGCGCCCACCGCATGGCCCCGACTTCGCATGCCCGCCAAGAAGATCCACCCCGCGCCACCGCTCGAACTGCGCGACGCCTGCATCGTGGCGGCACAGGAAGTGATCGCCGAGCACGGCATCGAGAACCTGAGTCTGCGCGAGGTGGCGCGCAAGTTGGGTGTGTCTCACCAGGCGCCCTACAAGCACTATCCGAGTCGCGACCACCTGCTCGCCGAGGTGATGCGCCGTTGCTTCCAGCGCTTTGCCGCGCATCTGGATGCGCGGCCCCGTCACGACGATCCCGAGCAGGACCTGGAATCGCTGGGCCTGCAGTACCTCGCCTATGCCCGCGAGCACCCGCTGGAGTACCGGCTGATGTTCAGCACCACCTGGCCCGCATCGGCCGACCAGGCCGACCTGGTGGGCGATGCCACCCATGCCTTCGACGTGCTGCGCGGCGTGCTCCGCCGCATGCATGGAGATTCACCCGAGGTGCGGGAACTCGTGGAGCTCGATGCGCTGTACATCTGGTCGGCGGTACATGGCCTGGCGGGCGTGATGAACGGCCAGTGCATCGACCGGCTGGACCTGAAGGCCAGGGTGCTCAAGCAGGCCGTCCGACACGCCATGGGTCGCATGAGCCTGGGCCTGGCCGGCAGGCTCTGACGGTCTCGTTCGTTTGATCGAGGCGCAGGCGAAGGCGGGCGCTCAGGTCACCGGCGCCGGGTTGAACAGCACCAGGGCGTTGTGCAGGCGATGGCGTTCGGCCCAGGTGCGCTCGCCGCTGGCCACCGCGAGCAGGCGATGGAACAGTTCCCAGCCCATCTCTTCGATGCTCTTCTCGCCGGTGGCGATGCGGCCGGCGTCGACGTCCATCAGGTCGTGCCAGCGCCGCGCCAGCTCGCTGCGCGTCGCGACCTTGACCACCGGGCACTCGGCCAGGCCGTAGGGCGTGCCGCGGCCGGTGGTGAAGACGTGCAGGTTCATGCCGGCGGCCAGCTGCAGCGTGCCGCAGATGAAGTCGCTGGCCGGCGTGGCGGCGTAGATCAGGCCGCGCTGGCCGCCTGCGAGTTTCTCGCCCGGTGACAGCACGCCGTTGATCGGCGCGGTGCCGCTCTTGATGATCGAGCCCATCGCCTTCTCGACGATGTTCGACAGGCCGCCCTGCTTGTTGCCCGGCGTGGTGTTAGCGCTGCGGTCGACGCTGCCGCGCTGCAGGTAGGCGTCGTACCAGGCCATCTCGCGCACCACGGCCTCCGCGATCTCCGGCGTGGCCGCGCGCGAGGTCAGTTGTTCGACCGCATCGCGCACCTCGGTGGTCTCGCTGAACATCACCGTCGCCCCGGCGCGCACCAGCAGGTCGCTCATGTAGCCGACCGCCGGGTTGGCGGTGACGCCGGAGAAGGCGTCGCTGCCGCCGCACTGCACGCCGACGACCAGTTCGGAGGCCGGCACGGTCTCGCGCCGGCGGGCGTTCAGCCGCTCGAGGTGCACACGCGCCTGGCGCAGGATGGACTCGATCATCGAGCCGAAGCCGACGTGCGCCTCGTCCTGCAGGCAGACCACGTCCAGCGGCGCGGAGGCATCGGCGCCGATGCCGATGCTGCCCGGTGGCAGCAGTCGCTCCGGCTGCAGCTTCTCGCAGCCCAGGCTCACCACCATCAGCTCGCCGCCGAAGTTCGGGTTCAGGCTGATGTGGCGAAGCGTGCGGATCGGGATCACCGCATCCGGCGCGTCGATCGCCACGCCGCAGCCGTAGCCGTGCTCCAGGCCGACCACGTCGTCCACATGCGGGTACAGTGGCAGCAGCTCGCGGCGGATGCGCTCGACCGCGTGCGCCACGACTCCGGCGACGCACTGCACCGTGGTCGTGATCGCGAGCAGGTTGCGCGTGCCCACCGAGCCGTCGGCATTTCGGTAGCCCTGGAAGCTGTGCCCCTCCAGCGGCGGCAGCGCCGGCGCCTTCGCCGAGGCCATCGGCAGGCCGGCCAGGCCGCGGGCCTCGGGCATCTCGAGCAGGCGCTCGTGCACCCAGCGGCCGGCCTCGATGTCGCGCAGCGCGCTGCCGATGCGCACGCCGTAGCGCAGGACCTCGTCGCCGGCCTTCAGATCGACCAGCGCCACCTTGTGCCCCTGCGGCACCCGGTCCTTCAGCACCAGGCCGCCGGGCAGCACCGTGCCGGGCGGCAGGCCGCCGTCGTTGGCGACGATCGCGACGTTGTCGCGATCGGCCATCCGGATGACCAGCGGATCCATCACTCGGGCTTCACGTTGCCGTCCTTGACCACCTTCTGCCACTTGGCCAGTTCGCTGCGGCCGAACGTGGTGAACTGCTCGGGTGTGTTGGCCACGTGGTCCAGGCCCAGGCCGTCCATCTTGGCCTTCATCTCGGGCGTGGCCAGGATCTTCTCGATCTCCGAGTTCATGCGCTGCACCACCGCCGCCGGCGTGCCGGCCGGCGCGTAGATGGCCTGCCAGCTGGCGACGTCGAAGCCGGCGATGCCGGCCTCCTGCAGCGTCGGCACGTCGGGCAGCACCTTGCTGCGCTTCGCGGAGGTGACCGCCAGCGCGCGCACCTTGCCCGACTGCACGTGCGGCAGCGCGACGGTGGCGGTCTCGAAGCTCATCGGGATCTGGCCGCCGATGACGTCCTGCACCGCCGGGGCGCTGCCCTTGTAGGGCACGTGGGTCAGCGGCGCGCCGGCGAGCAGCTTGAACATCTCGCCCGACATGTGCTGCGAGCTGCCCTGGCCGGCCGAGGCGAAGGGCAGCGGCTCCTTCTTCGCGGCGGCGACCACGTCCGCCACCGTCTTGTAGGGCTGCGTGCCGCCGACCAGCAGCACGTTGGAGATGCTGCCGAGCAGGATCACCGGCGCGAAATCCTTGCTCGCGTCGTACGGCATCTTCGTCTGCAGCGCCGGGTTGATGGCGTGGCTGGCGATGGTGCCGAGAAGGAAGGTGTAGCCGTCGGGTGCGGACTTGGCGACGCTGTCGGCGCCGATCACGCCGCCGGCACCAGCCTTGTTCTCGATCACCACCGTCTGCTTCAGCGAGGCCTGCAGCTTCTCGCCCAGCGTGCGGGCGAGGATGTCGCTGGTGCCGCCGGCAGCGAAGGGCACGACGATGCGGACCGGCTGCTTGCCGGGCCACTCCTGGGCAAAGCCGGTGGCGGGTAGCAGGGCGGCCAGCGCGAGCGCGGCGAGAACGGGACGGCGTGCGAGAGTCATGAAGGTCTCCGGGAGCGTGAATGGCCGGGTCAGGGCAGCGTGATCGCCTCGACCCAGTTGGGGTTGCGGCCGACGGCATGCGTGTGCCGCAGGTCCAGGGTGCCGGTCTCGGCATCGATTCGATGCACGCCGACGGTGTGCGACAACTGGCCGGCGGCGATCAGCCAGCGGCCCGAGGGCGTGATGGCGAAGCCGCGCGGCTGGGCCTGCGTCGGCCAGTGGCCGAGGGCGCGCAGGTTGCCGGTCGCGCCGTCGATCGCGAAGCCGGCCAGCGTGCTCGAACGCCGCTCGCTGGCGTAGAGGAAGCGGGCGTCCGGTGTAAGCCGCAGCTCGGCGCCCCAGGGTTCGCCGGCGAAGCCCGGCGGCAGCATCGAGACGCTCTGCAATGGCGACAGCGTGCCGCGCTGCGCATCGAGCGCGAGCACGTCGATGCTGGCATCGAGCTCGTTGAGCAGGTAGACGATACGCCCTGCCGGGTGGAAGGCGAGGTGGCGCGGCCCGGCGCCGTCGCGGATCTTCAGCGCCGGCGGATCGTTCGGCACGAGTTCGCCACGGGCGGGATCTACGCTGAACTGCAGCACCTGGCCGGCGCCGAGGACCGTGGCGAAGACGAAGCGCCTGTCCAGCGACGCGCGCATCGCATGCGCATGGCGCCCGGTCGGCCAGGTGCGGATGCTCGCGCCGGGCCGGCCCGCGGCGTCGAGGGCGGCCAGCGACAGCAGGTCGCCGTGGTAGGAGGCCGCGAACAGCCAGCGGCCGCTGCCGTCCACCGACAGGTGTGCCATGCTGGCCAGCAGCGGCGCTTCACCCAGCACGGCGAGCGTGCCGTCGGCCGGAGCTATGCGCAGCGCCAGCACGCGCCAGGGCTCGCTGCGGATGCCGGCGTAGAGCACCGCGTGCGACGGCGCCAGCGCCAGCGGCATCACCATGCCGCCGCAGGGCAGCGTCTGCAGCGTCGTCAGCGCGCCGCTGGCTTCGTCGAGCGCAAGAACGGAGATCTCCGCGCTGTCGGCGTTGCTGACGTAGACGACGGTGCTGGCCATGGCCTACTTCAGCACCAGGTTCGGCAGCCACATCGCGAAGCCGGGCACGTAGGTGACCAGCATCAACGCGACGACGAGCGCGCCGTAGAACGGCCAGATCGTCTTCATCACCTCACCCACCGAGATCTCGCCGATCGTGCAGCCGACGAACTGCGTCGTGCCCACCGGCGGCGTGTTCAGGCCGAGCGCGCAGTTCAGCAGCATCACGATGCCGAACTGCTCGGTGCTCATGCCGTACTGCTGGCAGATCGGCAGGAAGATCGGCGTGCAGATCAGGATGGTCGCCGCCATGTCGAGGAAGGTGCCGAGCACGAAGAGGATCACGTTGACCCACAGGAAGATCACCCAGGGCGCGCTGCTCGTCGCGGCCAGCGCCTTGCCGGTCAGCTCGGCCACGCCGTACAGGCCGATCAGGTAGCCGAACATCGAGCTGATGCCGATCAGCAGCAGCACCGTTCCGGTGGTCTTGACCGCCTTGGCGGCCGCCTTGAGGAACTGCTCGCGCGTCAGCCGGCGGTAGACCACGGCCGAGAGGAACATCGCCCACAGCACCGCGACGGCGGCCGACTCGGTGGCGGTGAAGGCGCCGGAGAGGATGCCGGCGATGATGATCACCACTACCAGCAGCCCGGGCAGCGAGGCCGCGAACGACTGGCCGACGATCGCCCAGCCGGGGAACGTGCCCTTCGGATAGCCGCGCTTGACCGCCACGAGGTAGGCGGCGGCGAGGTTGCAGACCGTCAGCAGGATCGCCGGCACGATGCCGGCGAGGATCAGCGCCGCGATGCTGACCTTGCCGCTGGCCGCCAGCGTGAAGATGATCAGGTTGTGCGAGGTCGGCATCAGCGCGCCGACCAGCGAGGCGTGCGTCGTCACGTTGACGGCGTAGTCGGCGTGGTAGCCCTCCTTCTTCATCTGCGGGATCAGCACCGCGCCCATCGCCGAGACATCGGCCACCGGCGAGCCGCTGACGCCGCCGAACAGCGTGCAGGCGAGCACGTTGGTCATGCCCAACCCGCCGCGCACATGGCCGGCCACGGCCTTGGCGAAGGCGATGATGCGGTCCGCCACGCCGCCGTACAGCATGATCTCGCCAGCGAAGATGAAGAACGGGATCGCCAGGAACGAGAACGGGTTCATCCCGGAAATCATCTGCTGGAAGCCGACCGCCAGCGGCAGCCCCTCGTAGAGGATGGTGGCCAGCGACGACAGGCCGATCGAGAACGCGACGGGCACGCCGAGCAGCAGCAGCAGCGTGAAGCTGGCGCAGAGGATCGTCAGTGCCATGCCGGTGCCACCTCGTCGCCGCGAAGCAGGGCCAGGATGTGCTCCAGAGAGAACAGCGCAACGAGCGCGCCCGCAACTGCCGGCGGCGCGTACTTGAACGCCTCGGACACGCCCAGCGTCGGGATCTTGTAGCCGGCCACGCTCAGCGCCAGCAGCGTGCACTGCCAGGCCATCACCGCGCCGAACAGCAGCACCAGCGCGTGGATCAGCAGTTCCATCTTCAGGCGCAACTTCTCGGGCGCCATCACCAGCAGCGACTCGAGCCCGATGTGGCCGGCATCGCGCACGCCCACCGCCATGCCGAGCATGGTGACGTACAGCACCAGCAGCACGGCGCCGCTCTCGGCCCAGGTCGGCGTGTCGTTGAACACGTAGCGGCCGACCACCTGGTAGCTGACCGCGGCGATCAGCAGCACCAGGCCGGCGACGCCGAGCATGAGGCAGCCGCGCGCGATCGCGGCGCACACACGGGTGAACATGCGTCCTGCCTACTTGACGTCGCCGATGCGCTTGACCAGGTCCTGCAGCTTCGGGTCCTTCAGGAACTTGTCGTAGACCGGCTTCATCGTGGCCTGGAAGCTGGCCTTGTCGACCTCGACGATCTGCGCGCCGCCGGCCTTCACCGTCTCCAGCGACTTCGCCTCGCGCTCGTCCCACAGCTTGCGCATGTGGCCGACCGACTCCTTCGCCGCGGCGCGGATCGCCTTCTGGTCCTCCGGCGTCAGGCCGTCCCACACCTTCTTGCTGAACAGCAGGATCTCCGGCGCCATCGAGTGCTCGGTCTTGTTGTAGTACTTCGCCACCTCGAAGTGGCGCGTGCTCTCGTAGCTCGGGTAGTTGTTCTCGGCGGCGTCGACCAGGCCGGTCTTCAACGCGGTGTAGACCTCGCCGAAGGGCATCGGCGTGGCGTTGGCGCCCATCGCCTCCATCAGCGCCACCCACAGGTCGCTCTGCTGCACGCGAATCTTCATGCCCTTGGTGTCGGCCAGCGTCTTCACCGGCTTCTTCACCGAGTAGATCGAGCGCGAGCCGCTGTCGTAGAAGGCCAGGCCGATGAAGCCCTGCGATTCGCAGTCCTTCAGGATCTCGTCGCCGATCGCACCGTCGAGCACCTTGCGCATGTGCTCGGTGGAGCGAAACAGGAAGGGCATGGTCGGCACCATGGTCGCCGGGCAGATGTTGTTCATCGGCGCCACGTTCACGCGCGTCATCGCCAGCGCGCCGAGCTTGGTCTGCTCGATCGTGTCCTTCTCGTTGCCGAGTGCCGACTTGGCGAACACCTTGATCGTGTGCCTGCCGTTGGTGGCCTTGGCCAGCGTCTCGCCCATGTGGCGCACGGCCTGCACGGTCGGGTAGTCGTCGGGGTGGATGTCGGACGAGCGGAACTCGGCGGCCTGCGCGACGGCGGAGGCACCGGCCAGCAGCAGGGCCAGGGTGCGTGCGGAATGTGTCATCGGGGCATGTCTCCTGTTGTCGTTGTCACTCGAACGGGCCGGTGCGCACGAAGGCGCCGCCCTGGTAGATCGAGGCCGGGTCGTCGCGGTCGATCACCGGCTGGCGCGCCTCGGCCGCGGCGCGGAAGGGCTCGGAGCTGTCCTGCGGCTGGTAGCCGATGTGGCGCGCCGGCGTGTTATCCCACCAGGTCGTGGCATTGGCCGACATGCCATAGACGATGCTGTGGCCGACCACCGGTGCCGTCAGCGACGCCACTACCAGGTGCTCCAGGTCGTCGTAGCTCAGCCACGTGGCGAGCATGCGGCGGTCCTTCGGCTCGGGAAAGGACGAGCCGATACGCAGGCTCACCGTCTCGATGCGATGCCGGTCCCAGTAGAACTGCGCCAGGTTCTCGCCATAGGCCTTCGACAGGCCGTAGTGGCCGTCGGGCCGCACCGGCATGCGCGCGTCGATCACCTCGTCCTGGCGGTAGAAGCCGGTGACGTGGTTCGAACTGGCGAAGACGATGCGCTTGACGCCGTGGATGCGGGCCGCCTCGTACAGGTTGGCCGCGCCGACGATGTTGGCCTGCAGGATCAGGTCGAAGGGCTGCTCGGTGGAGACGCCGCCCAGGTGCACCACGGCATCGACACCGGCCAGCAACGCGCGCATGCCCTCGCGGTCTTCCAGCCGGCAGGGGCGCAGTTCCTCGCCCTCGGCGGCGGCGCCGAGATCGGCGATGTCCGACACGCGCAGCACGTCGCAGCTTGTCTTCAGCCGCGGCCGCAGCACGCGCCCCAGGCCGCCGGCAGCGCCGGTCAGCAGCAGGCGGGGAAAACGCAGCGAGGACGGGTGGACGGGGCTCATCGGGTGTCGGCGTCTTGCCGGCGGCTTGCTACAGTTCAGCCATGCCGCTTGAGGTAAGACATCAGTTGTCGTATAACTTGGTCCATTCTTGGATGCGACCGAGGCAGTGTCAAGGTCGGCGGTTCGGGGTTTGTCCGGAGGTGCCGTGAATCAGGAAGTTCTCGCCGGCCGGCGGCCGCGCACGCTCGCCCTTGGGCTCGTCGAGGCGCTCGGCGAGCGCATCCGCGACGGCCGTCTGGCCCCCGGCGACAAGCTGCCCACCGAGGCGGCGGTGATGGCCGAGTTCGGCGTCAGCCGCACCGTGGTGCGCGAGGCCATCTCGAAGCTGCAGGCCGGCGGGCTGGTCGAGACCCGCCACGGCATCGGCACCTTCGTGGTCGGCATCGGCGACGGCTCGGCCTTCCGCATCGAGCCGCAGCAGCTCGGCACGCTGCGCGACGTGATCGCGGTGCTCGAGCTGCGCATCGGCATCGAGAGCGAAGCCGCCGGCCTGGCCGCGATGCGGCGCAGCGAGGCCAACCTGGCGGCGATGCGCGCTGCCGTCGATGCCTTCGCCGCCGCGGTGGAAGAGGGGCGCGATGCGGTCGCTGCCGACTTCCAGTTCCACAGCGAGATCGCCCGGGCGACGCAGAACGAGCACTTCGCCGGCCTGATGGCCACGCTGGGCGCACAGATCATCCCGCGTGCACGGCTCGAGCCTGCCGGTGCCATCGACCCGCAGCGCCAGGCCTACCTGCGGCGTGTCAATGCCGAGCACGAGAGCATCTGCGACGCCATCGCCGCGCAGGATGCCGAGGCGGCGCGCGCGGCGATGCGCACGCACCTGGCGAACAGCCGCGAGCGGCGCCGCCGGGCGTTCGCCGACAGCCGCTGAGCGGGTCCCATGCGGGTCGTTCCGGCTTGACAGTCGGCGCTCAAGTTGTACGATGACCTACAACTAGACGATCCCAGGATGCGCCGGTGGTGCGCCCCGACCCGATGTCCGCAACCCCCGTCATCCAGTCACTGCAGGCGATTCCCGTCGCCGGCCGCGACAGCATGCTGCTCAACCTGAGCGGCGCCCACGGCCCCTTCTTCACCCGCAACCTGCTGGTCCTGACCGACAGCGCCGGGAACAGCGGCGTCGGTGAAGTGCCTGGCGGCGAGAAGATCCGCCAGACGCTGGAGGACGCGCGCGAGCTGGTGATCGGCCAGCCCATCGCCAACGTGCAGGCGGCGATGCAGGCGATGCAGCGCCGCTTCGCCGACCGCGACAGCGGCGGCCGCGGCCTGCAGACCTTCGACCTGCGCACCACCATCCATGCGGTCACCGCCGTCGAGTCGGCGATGCTGGACCTGCTCGGCCAGCACCTCGACCTGCCGGTGGCGGCGCTGCTCGGTGAAGGCCAGCAGCGCGACGCGGTGGAGATGCTGGGCTACCTGTTCTTCATCGGTGATCGCCGCAAGACGAACCTGCCCTACGACGAGGCGCCGGGCGCCGACAACGACTGGTTCCGCCTGCGCCACGAGGAAGCGATGACGCCCGAGGCGGTGGTCCGCCTGGCCGAAGCGGCGCGCGAGCGCTACGGCTTCAACGACTTCAAGCTCAAGGGCGGCGTGCTGGCCGGCGATGCGGAAGTGGATGCTGTGATCGCGCTGCACGAGCGCTTCCCGCGCTCGCGCGTGACGCTGGACCCGAACGGCGGCTGGCTGCTGAAGGACGCGATCCGCCTCGGTCAGCGCATGCGCGGCGTGGTGGCCTATGCGGAGGACCCCTGCGGCGCCGAGCAGGGCTTCAGCGGCCGCGAGGTGATGGCCGAGTTCCGCCGCGCCACCGGCCTGCCCACCGCCACCAACATGGTCGCCACCGACTGGCGGCAGCTGGCCCACGCGCTGGCGCTGCAGTCGGTCGACATCCCGCTGGCCGACCCGCACTTCTGGACCATGGCCGGCTCGGTGCGCGTCGCGCAGACCTGCCGCGACTGGGGGCTGACCTGGGGTTCGCACTCGAACAACCACTTCGACGTCTCGCTGGCGATGTTCACCCACGTCGGCGCGGCGGCGCCGGGCAAGGTCACCGCGATCGACACCCACTGGATCTGGCAGGACGGCCAGCGCCTGACGAAAGAGCCGCTGCAGATTGTCGGCGGTCACGTGCAGGTACCGAAGAAGCCGGGCCTGGGCATCGAGCTCGACATGGCCGAGGTCGCCCGGGCCCACCAGCTCTACCAGCAGCACGGCCTGGGCGCCCGCGACGACGCGGTGGCGATGCAGTACCTGATCCCGAACTGGACTTTCGACCCCAAGCGGCCCTGCATGGTCCGCTGACCCCCGAGGAGAACCGATGAAGAAGCTGATCTGCGCCGCACTCGCCGGCGTGGCCCTGCAGGCCACTGCACAGACCTGGCCCACCAAGCCGCTGCGCATCGTCGTGCCCTATCCGCCCGGCGGCTCGTCGGACATCATCGCCCGCGCGATCTCGCAGCCGCTGTCCGATGCGCTGAAGCAGACGGTGATCGTCGAGAACAAGCCCGGCGCCAACGGCAACACCGGCACCGACTTCGTCGCCAAGTCCACCGACGGCCACACGCTGCTGCTGTGCGACGTCGGCGCGCTGGCCATCACCGCCTCGGTCTACAAGCAGCTGCCGTTCGATCCCGGCAAGGACCTGCGCGGCGTCACCATGCTGGCCTACTCGCCGCACCTGCTGGTGGTGCACCCCTCGGTGAAGGCGAACAACCTGGCCGAGCTGGTGGCGCTGTCGCACCAGGAGAAGCTCAACTTCGCGGTGACGGCGATCGGCAGTGCGCCGCACCTGGCCGGCGTGGCGGTGGAGAAGGCGACCAAGGCGGAGTGGACCTACATCCCCTATAAGGGCGGCTCGCAGGCGATCGGCGACACCGTCGCCGGCCAGACCCAGGTGCTGATGAACGGCATGCTGGCCACGCTGCCGATGGTGCAGTCGGGCAAGCTGAAGGTGCTGGGCGTGTCCAAGGCGACGCGCGTGCCGCTGCTGGCCCACGTGCCGACCATCGCGGAGCAGGGCGTGAAGGGCTTCGAGTCCGGCACCTGGCAAGGCGCGCTGATGCCGGCCTCCACGCCACCAGCCGTGCTCGCCCGGGTCAATGCCGAGCTGACGCGCATCATCCGTTCGCCCGAGGTGCGCGAGCGCCTGGTGTCGCAAGGCGCCGAGGTCTACACCATGACGCCGGCGGAGTTCGCCACCTTCTTCGAGCGGGAGCGCAAGAATTGGGCGTCCGTCGTCGCGGCGGGTGGCGTGAAGATCGATTGAAGGACTCCGATTGAACAAGAAGCACCGCATCCTGCAGGCCGGCCGGCTGTTGCCCTCGCTCGAGGCGCGCCTGGCCGCCGAATACGAGCATTTGCTGCTGGCCGAGCAGAGCGACCCGAAGGCCTTCCTCGCTGCCCACGGCGGCGAGTTCGAAGGTTTCGTCACCTCGGCCGGCGTCGGCTACACGGCCGACACGCTGGCGACGCTGACGAACCTGCGCGTGATCTCCAGCTTCGGCGTCGGCCTGGACAAGCTCGACCTGGCCGCGGCCAAGGCGCGCGGCATCGCCGTCGGCTACACACCCGACGTGCTGAACGACTGCGTGGCCGATCTGGCGATGGCCTTGATGCTGGACATCGGCCGCCGTGTCAGCGAGGCCGATCGTTTCGTGCGTCGCGGTGACTGGGTCACGCCGGGTGCGAAGAGCTTTCCGCTGGCGCGCAAGGTCAGCGGCGCGAAGCTGGGCATCGTCGGCCTCGGTCGCATCGGGCAGACCATCGCCCGGCGCGCCACCGGTTTCGAGATGGACATCCGCTACCACAGCCGCCGGCCCGTCGAGGGCGCGGTGTGGCGGCACGAACCCTCGCTGGTCGAGCTGGCGCGCTGGTGCGACTACCTGATCGTCATCACCGCCGGTGGTGCGGGCACGAAGCACCTGGTCAACGAGGCGGTGCTCGAGGCGCTGGGCCCGCGCGGCTTCCTGGTCAACGTGGCGCGCGGCTCGGTGATCGACGAGGCCGCGCTGGTGCGTGCCCTGCAGGCGCGGCGCATCGCCGGTGCGGGGCTCGACGTGTTCGAGAACGAGCCGCACGTGCCTGCGGCGCTGTTCGAGCTCGACAACGTGGTGCTGCTGCCGCACATCGCCAGCGGCACCGAGGAGACGCGCCAGGCCATGGCCGATCGCACTTTCGACAACCTGCAGGGCTTCCTGAGCGAGGGCCGCATGGTCTCGCCGGCGCCCCTGCCCTGAGGACACCCCGATGAGAGAGAACCGCCTGCGCACGCTGTGGAAGAACGACCAGGCCGCGGTCAATGGCTGGCTGGCGATCGCCAACAGCTTCTCCGCCGAGACCATGGCCCATCAGGGTTGGGACACGCTGACCATCGACCTGCAGCACGGCGTGATCGACTACCAGGCCATGGTGGGCATGCTGCAGGCCATCTCGACCACGGCGACGGTGCCCATCGTGCGCGTGCCCTGGCTGGAGCCCGGCATCATCATGAAGACGCTGGATGCCGGCGCCTACGGCGTGATCTGCCCGATGGTCAACACCCGCGAGGAGGCGCAGCGCTTCGTCGCCTACACGAGCTATGCGCCGATGGGCACGCGCAGCTTCGGCCCGGTACGTGCGCTGCTGTACGGCGGCGCCGACTACCCGAGCGAGGCCAACCACACCATCGTTCGCTTCGCGATGATCGAGACCGCGCAGGCGCTGGACAACCTCGACGCCATCCTGTCGGTCGAAGGGCTGGACGCGATCTACATCGGCCCGTCGGATCTGTCGCTGGCGCTCGGCTGCAAGCCGACCTTCGACGACGTCGACCCGAAGGTGGCGCAGGCCATCGACCACATCGTCACGCGGGCGAAGGCACATGGCATCCAGGCCGGCATCCACAACGGCCGCTCGGACGTGGCCAAGGCGCGCATCGCCCGTGGCTTCCGCTTCGTGACGGTGGGCTCCGACGCGCGGCTGCTCGCGGCCGGATCGCAACAACTGCTGGGCGAGATGCGCCGGAATTGACCCCCCCGAAGCGGCTTCGCCGCTCCCCCCAGGGGGCGCCGCCAGCGGCCCGGCGGAGCCGGTTCCGCGGCGGCTGCTTGGCAACACACGGATGAGGATCAGGTTATGAAGATCGGATTTGTCGGATTGGGAATCATGGGCGCGCCAATGGCGGGCCATCTACGCGCGGCGGGCCATGAACTCTTTGTCCACACGCGCAGCCAGGTTCCTCAGGTGCTCATCGATGCGGGTGCGGTCGCCTGCGCCTCGCCGAAGGACGCGGCCGAACGCGCGGACATCGTCTTCACGATGGTGCCGGACACGCCGGACGTGGAGAAGGTGCTGTTCGCGGACAACGGTGTGGCCGCCGGTCTGGGCAAGGGCAAGACGGTGGTGGACATGAGCTCCATCTCGCCGATCGAGACCAAGGCCTTTGCGAAGCGCATCAACGAACTGGGCTGCGACTACCTGGATGCACCGGTGTCCGGCGGCGAGGTGGGTGCCAAGGC
>CALRRO020000024.1:0-24311 GCA_943370595.1 Chitinophaga pinensis | reverse complement strand
GGCAAGACGGTGGTGGACATGAGCTCCATCTCGCCGATCGAGACCAAGGCCTTTGCGAAGCGCATCAACGAACTGGGCTGCGACTACCTGGATGCACCGGTGTCCGGCGGCGAGGTGGGTGCCAAGGCGGCCAGCCTGACCATCATGGTGGGTGGCCCGCAGGCGGCGTTCGAGCGGGTGCTGCCGCTGTTCCAGTTGATGGGCAAGAACATCACGCTCGTCGGCGGCAACGGCGACGGGCAGACCACCAAGGTGGCCAACCAGATCATCGTGGCGCTGAACATCGCGGCGGTGGGCGAGGCGTTGGTGTTCGCGAGCAAGGCAGGCGCCGACCCGGCCAAGGTCAGGCAGGCGCTGATGGGTGGCTTCGCGGCCAGCCGCATCCTGGAGGTGCACGGCGAGCGCATGATCAAGCGGACCTTCGCGCCAGGCTTTCGCATCGGGCTGCACCAGAAGGACCTGAACCTGGCGCTGCAGGGGGCGAAGGCGCTGGGGGTAAGCCTGCCGGGCACGGCCAACGCCGCGCAGCTTATGCAGGCCTGCGCGGCGCACGGCCTCGGCGACAGCGACCACTCGGCGCTGGTGCGGGCGCTGGAGATCCTCGCGAAGCACGAGGTGGCCTGAACACTTCTGCGCCGTCGGGACTGAGGTGGCTCAAGTCCCGTCGCCCTGCGCGGCGGGCTTCCGGGTGGGTTTGATCCACCGCAAGACGATACCCAGGGGGGTCGGACACATTGTGTTCGTCGAAAACCACCTCCGGGGACATCGCTTTGGACACCCACACCACCAGCGACAACGCCAATGTGCGGCCCGTGCGACCGCTTCGGCCGCGACGCATTGCACAGGGTCTGTCGTCGGTACCTGCGGCGGGCGGGGCGGCGTTCTGGACGGCCGTGCTCGGCCCGCCGGCGCTGACCACCGAGGCGGTGGTCGCCTTGCAGGACATCGCGCAGGTGCGCGAACTGCCCGCGGGCAGCCTGCTCGTCTCCACCCGCGAACCGGCGCGCGACCTGTGCCTGCTGGCACGTGGCGATGCCGCGCTCGGCAGTGCCTCGCCCGACGGCACCTTCCAGCCCGAGCGCAGCGTGCAGGGCCCCGGCTGGCTGGACGCCAGCAGCGCCTGGCTGGGCAGCAATCCGGCGCAGGATGCGGTGGCCTTGTCCGACGTCCAGGTGGTGCTGCTGCCGCGCACCGACCTGCAGACCCTGCTGCAGCAGCATCCCGATCTCGGCCGCCGCATGGTGATCACGCTGGCGCGCCAGGTGCAGTCGCTGACCCTGGCCACGCACGACCTGATGCACAAGGATGCAGAGGGACGGTTCGCCGCGTGGCTGCTGCAGCGCTGTGCCAGCGAGACGGCCAGTGACGGCTCGGTCACCGTGTCGCTGAACGAGCGCAAGCGAGACATCGCCTCGCAGCTCGCGATCACGCCGGAGACGCTGTCGCGGCTGCTGCGCCAGCTCAGCCGCAAGGGGCTGATCTTCGTGTCGGGCTACACCGTGAAGGTGCTCGACGTCGCTGCGCTGCGCACGCTGGCTGCCGACTGACGCTGCGGGGGCAGGTCGGCGCTGCTGGCCTGCAGCAGCTGCGCCGCCGCGCCGGCGGCAATCACCTCGGGCTCCTTGCCCGCGATGCCCGGCAGGCCGATCGGGCAGGTCATGCGCGCGATCACCTCGGGCGCGATGCCCATCGCCTCGAAGCGGTGGATGAAGCGCGCGCGCTTGGTCGCCGAACCGATCAGGCCGAAGAAGCCGAAGTCGCCGCGTCGCAGGATGGCCTCGGCGATGCGCAGGTCGAGGTCGTGTCGGTGCGTCAGCACCAGGTAGAACGCGCCACGCGGGGCCGCGCGCACCTCGGCCTCGACCGCATCCACCGCGACCTTGCGGGTGTGCGCCGGCAGGTCGGCATCGGGCGGGAATTCCTCGTCGCGCTCGTCGATCCAGTCGATACGCACGTTCAGCGGCGCCAGTGCGCGCACGATCGCGCGGCCGACATGGCCGGCACCGTGAAGCTGCAGGTGAAAGCGCGGCGCGGCGAGCGGCCAGGCTGCCACCGCTGTGGCGTCGAGCACCGAGAAGCCCAGCGTCACCGCGCCGCCGCAGCATTGGCCGAGCGCCGGGCCGAGCGGGTAGTGGGCCGACTGCGGACCGCGCTCGCCCGCCGCCAGCATGCGCCGCGCGCGTTCGATCGCCTTCAGCTCGAGGTGGCCGCCGCCGATCGTGCCCTCGCAGCGCTGCGCGCTGACCAGCATGCGCGTGCCGGCTTCGCGCGGTGCCGAGCCGCGCGCCTCGGTCACCTCGACCAGCACGGCCGGGGTTCCACTCGCCAGCCAGGCGATGGCGGTGTCGCGCAGGCTGCTCATCTCAGGCGCCCTGGCGCACCGCCGTGACGGCGCGCAGGATGGACTCGCTGGTCGCCGGTGCCGACAGCGGCGGATCGACACGGTGGCCGCCCACCGCCGAGACCGCATCGCGGATCGCATAGAACACCGAGAAGGGCAGCAGCAGCGGCGGCTCGCCGACAGCCTTGCTGCGGTGGATACTGTCCTCGGCGTTGGCGTTCTCGAACAGGCGCACGCGGAAGTCGGCCGGGCAGTCGTTGGCCGTCGGGATCTTGTAGGTGCTCGGCGCGTGCGTCGTCAGCTTGCCGGTCTGCGGGTGCCAGACCAGCTCCTCCATGGTCAGCCAGCCCATGCCCTGGATGAAGGCACCTTCGACCTGGCCGATGTCGATGGCCGGGTTCAGCGAGCGGCCGACGTCGTGCAGCACGTCGGCGCGCAGCAGCTTCCACTCACCGGTCAGCGTGTCGACCAGCACCTCGCTGACCGCCGCGCCATAGGCGAAGTAATAGAACGGCCGGCCCTGCAGCTTCTCGCGGTCCCAGCTCAGTCCGGGCGTGGCGTAGAAGCCGTCGGACCAGAGCTGCACGCGCTCCTGGTAGGCCAGCGTGACCAGCTTCGCGAAAGGCAGCGTCTGGCCGCCGGCGCTGACCTCGCCGTTCGAGAAGCGCACGGTCGACGCCTCGCCGCCGAACTTCGCTGCCGCGCAGACTGCCAGTCGTTCGCGGATCTGCCGCGCCGCATCCTGCGCCGCCTTGCCGTTCAGGTCGCTGCCAGTGGACGCCGCGGTGGCCGAGGTGTTGGCGATCTTCTGCGTGTCGGTGGCGGTCACGCGCACCGAGGCGAAGGGCACGCCCAGTTCGTGGGCCACCACCTGCGCCACCTTGGTGTTCAGGCCCTGGCCCATCTCGGTGCCACCGTGGTTCACCAGGATGGAACCGTCACTGTAGACGTGCACCAGCGCACCGGCCTGGTTGAAGTGCTTGACGTTGAACGAGATGCCGAACTTCAGCGGCGTCAGCGCCAGGCCGCGCTTGAGCAGCGGGCTGCCGGCGTTGAAGGCGGCGACGGCTTCGCGGCGGGCGCGGTAGTCGCTGGTCGTCTCGAGTTCGGCGACCAGCGCGTGGATGACGTTGTCCTCGACCTTCTGGCCGTACGGTGTGACAACGCCGTTCCCGCGTTCGGGCGTGCTCTGCCCCTGGCCGTAGAAGTTGAGCCGGCGCACATCCAGCGGATCCTTGCCGAGCGCGCGCGCGATCGAGTCGAGGATGTTCTCGATCGCGATCGCGCCCTGCGGGCCGCCGAAGCCGCGGAAGGCGGTGTTGCTCTGAGTGTTCGTCTTCGCCGCGAAGCCGTGCATCGCCACGTCGCCCAGCCAGTAGGCGTTGTCGAAGTGGCACAGCGCGCGTGTCATCACCGGGCCGGACAGGTCGGCCGAATGGCCGGCGCGCGAGACCATCGTCACCTCGGCACCGAGCACGCGTCCGGCGTCGTCGTAGCCGACCTCGTACTCGTACCAGAAGCAATGGCGCCGGCCGGTGATCAGGAAGTCGTCGTCGCGGTCCAGGCGCAGCTTGACGGGCCGGTTCAGCTTCCTCGCGGCGACCGCTGCGATGCAGGCGAACGGCGCCGACTGCGATTCCTTGCCGCCGAAGCCGCCGCCCATGCGCCGGCACTCCACCTGCACGTGGTGCGCCTGCAGGCCGAGCGCGTGCGCGACGAGGTGCTGCATCTCGCTCGGGTGCTGCGTCGAGCAGTGCACCAGCATGCCCTGATCCTCCTTCGGGATCGCGTAGCTGATCTGCCCCTCGAGGTAGAACTGTTCCTGGCCGCCGACGTCGAACGTGGCCTTCAGGCGGTGCGGTGCCGCGTCGATGGCCGCGCGCGCGTCGCCACGGGCGAGGTGCATCGGTGGCAGCACGTACTGCCCCTTCGCATGCGCCTCCTGGTGGGCGATGACGGCTGGCAGTGGCTCGATCTGCAGCACCTCCTTCGCCTTCGCAGCCACGCGGCGGGCGACGTCGCGCGTGGTCGCGACCACCGCGAACACCGGTTGGCCGAGGTAGCGCAACTCGCCCTCGGCCAGGATGGGGTCGTCGTGCACGATCGAGCCGCAGTCATTGACGCCGGGAATGTCGGCCGCGGTCAGGATGGCGACCACGCCGGGCAGGTTGCGCAGACCGTCCAGCGACAGGCCGGTGAGCCGGCCGTTGGCGACGGGCGAGAGCCCGAGCGCGCAGTGCAGCGTGCCGGCGAGTTCGGGCAGGTCGTCGATGTAGGCGGCCTCGCCGGCCACGTGCAGGTGGGCCGACTCATGCGGCCGGCCGACACCGACCTGCGCCGCGGGCGCGAGCAGCGTCGGGGCGATGGGCTTGTTCATCTCAGGCCTCCCTCGCGAACACGCTGGTGGCCTGGGCGGGCAGCGGGTCCTGCGGGCGCGTCTCCAGCCAGAAGCGCTGCAGCAGGTTGGCGGCCACCTGGTGCCGGTAGCCGGCGCTGGCGCGCATGTCGGACAGCGGCGTGAAGTCTTCGGCCAGCGCGGCCTGTGCCGCGGCGACGCTGGCCGCGTTCCAAGGCTGGCCGACCAGCGCCGCTTCGGCCGCGGTCGCACGCTTGACGATGCCGGCCAGGCCGCCGAAGGCCAGGCGCGCGGCCGCGACGGTGTCGCCGTCGAGTTCGATGGACAGGCCTGCGCACAGTGCCGAGATGTCGCAGTCGAAACGCTTGCTGATCTTGTAGGCGCGCACCTGGCGGCGCGCGGGCAGGGCGGGCAGCACGACGGCCTGCACGAACTCGCCGCGTTCGAGGCGGTTCTTCATGTAGTCGACGTAGAACTCGGTCAGCGAGAGGCGGCGCACCGTGGCCCCTCGGCGCAGTTCGATCTGGGCATCGAGCGCCATCAGCACCGGCGCGCTGTCGCCGATCGGCGAGCCGTTGGCGACGTTGCCGCCCATCGTGCCGGCATGGCGGATCGGCGGTGAGGCGAAGCGCAGCCAGACTTCGGTCAGCGCCGGCCAGCGCTGCGCCAGTGCCTGCCAGGCGTCCTCCAGCGAGGCGCCGGCGCCGATCCACAAGCCGCCGTCGCGATCTTCGATCCGCTGCAACGCCTTCACCTCGCCGAGGTAGATGATCTCGCCCAGTTCGCGGAACTGCTTGTTGACCCACAGGCCGATGTCGGTCGAGCCGGCGAGCAGGCGCGCGTCGGGCTTCGCCTCGCGCAGGGTGGCCAGCGCCTCCAGCGTCTTCGGCGCGTGGAAGGGCGTGCCGCGCTCGTGCGTGAAGGTCTCGGTTTCGGTCTCGGCCGAGGCCAGACCCTGCAGCGCGGCCACCACCGGCGCGGTGTCCAGCGCCACCACCGGCAGCTCGAACATGCGCTGCCCGGCGTCGAGGATGGGCCGGTAGCCGGTGCAGCGGCACAGGTTGCCCGACAGTTCGTCGGCCAGCGCCTGCCGCGTCGGCGTGCATCCCTGCGCGCCGTGATGTTCGTAGCTGGACCACAGGCTCATCACGAAGCCCGGCGTGCAGAAGCCGCATTGCGAGCCGTGGCAGTCGACCATCGCCTGCTGGGCCGGGTGCAGGGCGCCGGCGGGCGACATGGCCTTCAGGTCCTCGACGGTGAACAGCGCCTTGCCGTCCAGCGTGGGCAGGAACTGGATGCAGGCGTTGACCGTGCGCAGCGACAGGCCGCGCACCGCGTCCGTATCGCCGGGTGCCGCGAGTGTGCCCACGACGACGGTGCAGGCGCCGCAGTCGCCTTCGTTGCAGCCTTCCTTGGTGCCGTGGCAGTGCGCGCCGTCGCGCAGCCAGTCGAGCACGCTGGTCGTCGACGCGGCATCGCTCACGTCGACGATCTGGCCGCGGTGGAAGAAGCGGATGGGTCGGGTGGTCATCGGATGCTGTGGCGGGTGTCGGGCGGATGCAGTGCGCAACTTACGCCGATCCGTCGCTGCTGGTATACGTTGCTACGCATAACTCGTATCATGCTGGCAATATGACGGAGCGCGCCGATTTCGACAAGATCGAGCTTCATCTCATCCGGGTGTTGCAGACCTTGATCACCGAACGCAGCGTCTCCCGTGCCGCCATGCGCCTGCGCAGCACGCAGCCGGCGGTGAGTGCCCAGCTCAAGCGGCTGCGCGCGCTCACCGGGGATCCGCTTCTGGTGCGCGCCGGCAACGGCATGACGCCGACCGGCTGTTCAGCCCGCGCGCCCGGACGCGCAGCTTCGAGCCTGCCGAGAGCACGCTGACCTTCCGCATCGCCGCCAGCGACTACCTCGACCCGCTGTTCCTGCCCGAGCTGGTGGCACAGCTCAAGCAGGCCGCTCCGCGCGTTCGGCTCGAGCTGCTGCCGCTGTCCGGCGCCTTCGACTACCGCCGCAGCCTGGCGCAGGGTCAGGTCGACCTGGTCATCGGCAACTGGCTGGAACCGCCGGGCGAGCTGCACCTGGGCCGCTTGATGTCCGACGAAATCGTCTGCCTGGTCGCCGAGGACCACCCGGCCGCGCGGCTGTCGGCGCGCAGCTGGACGGCCGAGCGCTACCTGGCCTGCGAGCACGTGGCACCGACGCCGCTGCACGCCAACCAGGGCGGCGGCGCGCCGGGCGTGATCGACGAGCACCTGGCTTCGCTGGGCGTCACGCGCGACATCGTGGTGCGCAGCGCGCACTTCAGCCTGATCCCGCTGATGGTGGCGCAGAGCCTGCTGGTGCTGACCACCGGCCGGCTGTTCTGCTCGCGCTACGTCGACAGCCTGCCGGTGCGCATCGTGCGCTGCCCGGTGGCCTTCCCGCCGCTGACCTACTACCAGCTCTGGCACGAGCTGACGCACACCTCGGCGGCCAACCGCTGGCTGCGCGAGCAGGTGCGCGACGTGGCCCGCAACCTGGCCAGCCATGGCCTGCCGCAGCGTGGCCGCGCCGCGCCGGTGAACTGAGACCGGTCATGACGACAAGGCTGGCCCTCCACGGCGACCTGCTCGACTTCACGGCCGAGCCCGTCTGGGGCGAAGTCGACTCCGCCGCGGTGCGCTGGCGGCCGGCGCACTGGCTGCTGGTCGAGGACGGGCGCATCGCTGCGGTGCAGACCCATGCACCGGATGCGAGCTGGACGCGCATCGACCATGCCGGCCGGCTGATCCTGCCCGGCTTCATCGACACCCATGTGCACAGCCCGCAGCTCGACGTGATCGCGAGCTACGGCACCGAGCTGCTCGACTGGCTGAACACCTACACCTTCCCGGCCGAGCGGCGCTATGCCGACCCAGCCGTGGCCGAGGCCGGCGCGGCGCTGTTCCTCGATGCGCTGCTTGCGCACGGCACCACCGCTGCAGTCGTCTTCCCGACGGTGCACAAGGTCTCGGCCGACGCGCTGTTCGCCGCCGCCGCCGAGCGCGGCATGCGGCTGATTGCCGGCAAGGTGCTGATGGACCGCCACGCGCCCGACGGCCTGCGCGACGACGTCGACCAGGCGGAGGCCGACTGCCGCGAGCTGATCGCACGCTGGCATGGCCGCGAGCGCCTGGCGTTTGCCGTGACCGTGCGCTTCGCGCCGACCAGCACGCCCGAGCAGCTGGCGATGGCCGGCCGGTTGTGTGCCGAGGACCCGACGCTGTACATGCAGACCCACGTCGCCGAGAACCGCGACGAGGTGCGCTGGGTGCGCGAGCTGTTCCCCGAGGCGCGCAGCTACCTCGACGTCTACGCGCGCGCCGGCCTGCTGCACCGGCGCAGCGTGCTGGCCCACGGCATCTGGCTCGACGACACCGACCGTGCGGTGCTGCGCGAAGCCGGCGCGCAGATCGCGCACAGCCCGTCGTCGAACCTGTTCCTCGGCAGCGGCCTGTTCGGCTGGCGCGCGGCCGAGGACAGCGGTGCTGCGGTGACGATGGCCAGCGACGTCGGCGGCGGCACCAGCCTGTCGATGCTGCGCACGCTGGCCGATGCCTATAAGGTGCAGGCGCTGGCCGGCGAGCGGCTCACGGCCTGGAAGGCCTTGCATGCGGCCACGCGCGGTGCGGCCCGCGCGCTCTCGCTCGACCACGAGATCGGCACGCTGGAGCCCGGTCGCCTGGCCGACCTGGCGGTCTGGGACCTGGCCGTCGGGCCGGTCGCACAGCGCCGCATGGCGGTGGCCGGCGGCCTGCACGAGAGGCTGTTCGCGTGGATGACGCTGGGCGACGAGCGCAACCTCGTCGCCACCTACGTGGCCGGGCGTCGCGCGACGGGTGGAGGTTGAGGCACGGAACTTGCGCAAGCGCCCCCCGGCATCGTGCCGTTCCCGATCCAACCCACAACACACAGGACAACCATGAACGCTCCCACCCAGATTTCCGTTGCCGCGCTGATCCTGCTCGCCGCCACCGCCAGCCATGCTGCCGACTGGAGCGACACCTCCATCGGCTTTCGCTTCGGCAGCAAGTTCGCCGAGCCCTTCAACACCGAGGACATCAGCAAGAAGATCGTCAACCTGAACCACGTCAGCGGCTACAAGTACGGCACCAACTTCTTCAATGCCGACCTGCTGCTGTCCGACGACAAGGACCCGGCTGGCGCCGGCTCGACCAACGGGGCGCACGAGGTCTACATCGTCTACCGCAACACCATCGACCTGGAGAAGGCGGCCGGTGCGGCGATCAAGTTCGGCCCGGTGCGCGGCATGGGCATCACCCTCGGCTTCGACGCCAACGCGAAGACCGATGCCGGCTACAACTCGAAGAAGCGCATGTACGTGTTCGGCCCGACGCTGTTCATGGACGTGCCGGGCTTCCTCAACGTCAGCCTGCTGATCCTGAAGGAGAGCAACGCGCCGTACAACACCTTCACCAACACCAGCACGCCGCGCTACAGCTACAAGACGCACCCGATGCTGACGGCCGCCTGGGGCATCCCGCTGTCCAAGGACATCCCGATCTCCTTCGAAGGCTTCGCCAACTTCATCGCCTCCAAGGGCAAGAACGAGTTCGGCGGCGACACCGCCGCCGAGACCAACATCGACATGCAGCTCATGCTCGACGTCGGCGCGGTGACCGGCGGCCCGAAGGGCACCTTCAAGGTCGGCCTCGAGTACCAGTACTGGAAGAACAAGTTCGGCAACAAGACCACGGCGGTCGGCGCCGGAGCAGGCCCGGGCGCGACGGCGAAGACGCCGATGCTGCGCGCCGAATACCACTTCTGAGGCCTGGGACCCACGGCCGACCTGCGGCCGGCTAGGCCGCAGGCGGACCGCACAAGGAGGAGACATGCTGCGCCTCGAACTGAGCAACATCAGCAAGCAGTACCCGGCCGTCAAGGCCAACGACCGCGTGAGCCTGCGCGTCAAGCCCGGCGAGATCCACGCCGTGCTCGGCGAGAACGGCGCGGGCAAGTCGACCATGATGAAGATGATCTACGGCGCGGTCCGCCCCGACGAGGGCGAGATCCGCTGGAACGGCGAGGCCGTGCAGATCGCTTCGCCCGCGCAGGCGCGAGCGCTCGGCATCAGCATGGTCTACCAGCACTTCAGCCTGTTCGACACGCTGACCGCGGCCGAGAACGTCTGGCTGGGTCTGGACAAGAGCCTTGCGCTCGCCGACGTGACCGCGCGCATCAACCAGGTCGCCACCAGCTACGGCCTGGACGTCGACCCGCTGCGCCCGGTGCACACGCTGTCGGTCGGCGAGCGCCAGCGTGTCGAGATCGTGCGCGCGCTGCTGACGAATCCGAAGCTGCTGATCCTCGACGAGCCGACCTCGGTGCTGACGCCGCAGGCGGTCGAGCGATTGTTCGTCACGCTGCGCAAGCTGGCCGACGAGGGCTGCTCCATCCTCTACATCAGCCACAAGCTCGACGAGATCCGTGCCCTCTGCCATCACTGCACCGTGCTGCGTGGCGGCAAGGTCACCGGCGAGGTCGACCCGACGAAGGAGACCAACGCCAGCCTGTCGCGCCTGATGATCGGTGCCGAGCCGCCGCAGCTGCAGCACATCCAGGCGAAGCTGGGCGGCACGGTGCTGGAAGTGAAGGGCCTGTCGGTGCCCAAGGCCGACCCGTTCGCCACCGCGCTGTCCGACATCGGCTTCACGGTGCGCGCCGGCGAGATCGTCGGCATCGCCGGTGTGTCCGGCAACGGCCAGCAGGAGCTGATGGCGGCGCTGTCCGGCGAGGACCTGCGCGTGCCCGCGGGGTCGGTCCGGCTGTTCGGCCAGGACATCGCCCACGACTCGCCGCGCAAGCGCCGCAAGGAAGGCCTGCATTTCGTGCCCGAGGAGCGGCTCGGCCGCGGCGCGGTGCCGACGCTGTCGCTGGCGCAGAACACGCTGCTCACGCGCACCGGCGCGGTCGAGCGCTCCGGCTGGATCCGCACCGGCGACGTGACGAAGCTCGCCACGGACCTGATCAAGCGCTTCAACGTCAAGGCCGGCGGCCCGGAGGCGGCGGCCAAGAGCCTCTCGGGCGGCAACCTGCAGAAGTTCATCGTCGGCCGCGAGATCGACGCCGACCCCAAGCTGCTGATCGTTTCGCAGCCGACCTGGGGCGTGGACGTCGGTGCGGCGGCGCAGATCCGCGGCGAACTGCTCGCCTTGCGCGACAAGGGCTGTGCGCTGCTGGTCGTCAGCGAGGAGCTCGACGAACTGTTCGAGATCTGCGACCGCCTGGTGGTGATCGCACAGGGGCGCGTCTCGCCGAGCATCGACACCTCGAAGGCGACGATCGAGATGATCGGCGAGTGGATGAGCGGCCTGTGGGACAAGGCGACCGCGAAGGAGGTCGATCATGCTCAAGCTTGAAGCACGCCCCGAGGCGTCGAAGTTCATGTCGGTGGCCTCGCCGCTGCTGGCGCTGGCGATCACCGTGGTCATCGGCACGCTGCTGTTCCTGGCGCTGGGCAAGGACCCGCTGCGTGGCCTGCAGGTGTTCTTCGTCGAGCCGGTGAAGAGTGCCTACGCGCTGTCGGAGCTGGCGATGAAGGCCACGCCGCTGCTGCTCATCGCGCTCGGCCTGGCGGTGTGCTTCCGCTCCAACGTGTGGAACATCGGTGCCGAGGGCCAGTTCGTCGTCGGCGCCATCTTCGCCAGCGGCGTGGCGATGCAGGCCACGCCGGAGACCGGCCGCTGGATCGTGATCCTGGTGCTGCTGGCCGGTGTGCTGGGCGGCATGGTCTGGGCCGGTATCGTCGCCCTGCTGCGCGACCGCTTCAACGCCAGCGAGATCCTGGTCAGCCTGATGATGGTCTACATCGCCGACATGGTGTTGAGCTACCTGGTCTACGGCCCCTGGAAGGACCCGGCCGGCTACAACTTCCCGCAGACCATCACCTTCCTGAAGAGCACGCAGGTGCCGCGCCTGTTCGACGGCTCGCGCGTCAACATCGGCTTGTTGATCGCACTGGCCGCGGTGCTGGCCTTCTGGGTGCTGCTGTTTCGCACCTACGCCGGCTTCCAGCTGCAGGTCGGCGGCCTGGCACCTGCGGCCGCGCGTTATGCCGGCTTCTCGTCGCGCAAGGCGCTGTGGATGGCGTTGCTGATCTCCGGCGGCATGGCCGGCCTGGCCGGTGCCCTGGAAGCTGCCGGGCCGCTCGGCCAGCTGACACCGCACGTGCCGGCCGGCTACGGCTTCGCGGCCATCATCGTCGCCTTCGTCGGCCGGCTGCACCCGGTGGGCGCGATCTTCGCGGCCATCCTGATGAGCATGTTCTACATCGGTGGCGAGCTGGCGCAGTCGCGCCTCGGCCTGCCGAAATCGCTGACCGGTGTGTTCCAGGGCCTGCTGCTGTTCACGCTGCTGGCCTGCGACACGCTGATCCACTACCGCGTGCGCTGGAAGCCGGCGCTGCCCAAGGCCGCCAAGCCGGTCGCCACGCAGCAGCCCAAGGAGGCCTGAGATGGAATCGTTCGCTCTCCTGCTGGCCGCGACCTTCAACGCCGGCACCGTGCTGGCCATCGCCGCGCTCGGCCTGCTCATCAACGAACGTGCCGGCATCGTCAACCTCGGTGCCGAGGGCATGATGCTGGTGGCGGCCATCGCCGGCTTCGCCACCGCGGTGCACACCGGCAACGACTGGCTGGCCTTTGCCGCCGGCGCCGGGGCCGGTGCCCTGATGGCGGCGGCCTTCGGCGTGCTGGTCATCTGGCTGAACACCAACCAGTACGCCACCGGCTTGGCGCTGAGCCTGTTCGGCACCGGCTTCTCGGCCTTCGCCGGCATCAAGTACACGCAGGAGAAGCTCGCCGAGCGCGCGCACTTCGACGTGCCCTTCCTGTCCGACATCCCGTTCATCGGGCCGGCGGTGTTCAGGCAGCACCCGATGGTCTACCTCGCGGTGCTGTTCACCATCGCGCTGGCCTGGTTCCTCTACCGCTCGCGTGCCGGCCTGGTGCTTCGTGCGGTCGGCGAGTCGCCCGAGTCGGCCCATGCGCTGGGCTACCCGGTGCGGCGCATCCGCCTGCTCGCGGTGGTCGTCGGCGGCGCGCTGTGCGGCGTGTCGGGCGCGTACATCTCGGTGATCTACACGCCGCTGTGGGTGGAAGGCATGATCGCCGGCAAGGGCTGGATCGCGCTGGCGCTCACCACCTTCGCCACCTGGCGACCGGCACGTGTCTTGCTCGGTGCCTACCTGTTCGGCGGCGTGACCATGCTGCAGTTCCACCTGCAAGGAGAAGGCGTGCAGATCCCGAGTCAGTTCCTCACCATGCTGCCCTACGTGGCAACGATCGTCGTGCTGGTGCTGATATCGCGCAACGCCAGCTTCATCAAGGTCAACATGCCGGCCTCGATCGGCAAGCCGTTCTTCCCCGGATCGTGAGCTGACCCATAATTTCGCGCTTCCATCCCCCACCTCTCCGACTCGCACCCAACCTGGAGACGACATGACGTCCAACAGCAAGCGTTCCCTGATCAAACTGGCCGGCTGGAGCTCGGTCGCCGCGCTCGCGGCACTGGCCGGCTGCGGCAAGAAGGAAGAAGCCCCGGCAGCCGCCGCGCCCGCCGCCTCGCCGGTGGCTGCTGCTTCCGCGCCGGCGCCCAAGCCCGAGCCGCTGAAGATCGCCTTCGCCTACGTCGGCCCCGTGGGCGACGGCGGCTGGACCTTTGCGCACGACAACGGCCGCAAGGCGGTCGAGAAGGAGTTCGGCGACAAGGTGATCACCAGCTTCGTCGAGAAGGTGCCCGAGGCGGCCGACGCCGAGCGCGTGTTCCGCGACATGGCCGGCCAGGGCAACAAGCTGATCTTCGGCACCACCTTCGGCTACATGGAGCCGATGCTCAAGGTCGCGGCCGACATGAAGGATGTCAAGTTCGAGCATGCCACCGGCTACAAGCAGGCCGAGAACATGCGCACCTATGACAGCCGCACCTACGAGGGCGCCTACATGGCCGGCGTCATCGCCGGCGCGATGACGAAGTCGAACACGCTCGGCGTGGTCGGCTCGATCCCCATCCCCGAGGTGATCCGCAACATCAACAGCTTCACGCTGGGTGCGCAGTCGGTGAACCCGAAGGTCAAGACCAAGGTGGTCTGGGTCAACGAGTGGTTCAACCCGCCCAAGGAAACGGAAGCCGCGCAGTCGCTGCTCAACGGCGGCGCCGACGTGCTGTTCCAGAACACCGACTCCTCGGCCGTGCTGCAGACGGCCGGCAAGGCCAAGAAATACGCCTTCGGCTGGGACAGCGACATGAGCGCGTATTCGCCGGAAGCGCACCTGGCCTCGGCGATCATCAACTGGGGCCCGTACTACATCAAGGCGACCAAGGACGCGCTGGAAGGCACCTGGAAGGGCAACGAAGCCTCGTGGTGGGGCGTCAAGGAAGGCACGATCGATATCGTGTCGATCTCCGACAAGGTGCCCGCCGAGATCAAGACCAAGGTCGAGACCGTCAAGGCCGGCCTGAAGGACGGCAGCTTCTCGATCTGGAAGGGCCCGATCGTCGGCCAGGACGGCAAGGAGATCCTCGCCAAGGACGTGGTCGCCGACGACAAGTTCCTCGGTGGCATCAAGTTCTACGTCAAGGGCGTCGAAGGCAAGGTGCCGGGCGACAAGTGATCGCCGTGCGCTGAGCCGCAACCGGAAGGCCGCCTGCGGGCGGCCTTCTTCATGGCGCGCTCACTCTTCCTCGAGCTCGCGCCGCAGGTCGGCGATCACGCCGAGCCGCTGTGTCGCACGCTCGCCCAGCGTCTGCGCGACCTGCTGCACCAGCAGATGCAGCATGCTCGCCGCCGCCATCGCCGAATAGGCGTGCTCCGCGCTTGCGCAGTGGCAGGGCAGCACCACCCCGGCCACGCGCCGCGCCCAGGCGGCATTGCGCACGTCGACCACTGCGACCGTCGCGACCCGCGTTGCCGCCGCGTGGGCCATCAGCGTGTCGGCCAGCGGCGAGCGCGGCTGTGTCTGTACGAGCAGCAGCGCATCCTTCGGCGCGCAGTTGGCGACCGCCTCGGCCCACAGCCCGCCGGCGCCGTCGAGCACCGACACCTCCGGCCGCACGCGCGCGAACTGCGGCGCGACGAAGCGCACCAGGCCATCGTCCTGTCCGAGCCCGAGCAGCCACAGCCGTGGCGCCTTCGCCAGTGCCGAGGCCGCCGTGCGCAGCAGGTCGCCGCGCAGCGACTCGAAGGTCCGGGCGAGGCTGTCGGTCTCGCCCTGCAGGTGCGCGGCAATCGACGGCGTGCCGCGTGCACCGCCCCCCGCCGCCCGCGGCGTGCTCGGGCGGAAGGCAGGCGCGAGGTTGCGCTCCTGCCGCGCCTGCAGCCTGACCTCGTTGAAGTCGGCATAGCCGAGGCTGCGGAACAGCCGTGCCGCGGTCGCCTTGGAGACGCCGGCCATGCCGGCCATCTCCGAGGCGGAGTAGGCCAGCAGGTCGTCGGCGCGCTCGAGCAGCAGCGCGGCGAGCTTGCGCTCGCTGGGGCTCAGGCTCTCCCAGTGCTCCTGGATCGCGAGGGTCAGGCGGGTGCTCATCGGCGCGCGAGCATAGCCGATGCCGCACGGCTTTGAAACGTTCGTTTCCTGTGCTTAGAATACTGAAACGCTTGTGCCAATGCCGCCGATGCCCGCCGCCCGCCGCAGCCTCCCGCCTCCGACGCCCCCGGCACCGAGCCTGCGCCGCGGCGTCTGGGACGACCTCGTCGCGGTGGCCCGGCCGGACTCGCGCTTCCACCTGCGCTTCTCGGAGTTCATTCCCGACTTCGCCGGCTCCGACGCCGCCATCGACCGGCTGCTGGCGCAGCCGGGCCTGCGCCGGCCCCGGCACGTGTTCGTCACGCCCGACAACAGCCTCGTCGGCCTGCGCGAGCTCTGGCTCGCGGCGGGCTGCGGGCTCGTGGTGTCGAGCTACAACATGTCGCGCGGCTTCCTGCACCTGCCGCCGCGCAGCGTTCCGCCGGGCCACGAGCGCTACGCCGCCTGGCTCGACGGCCTCGAACACTTCGGTGTGCCGCTGACGCTGGCGCAGCTCGCCGCGCTGGGCCGCTTCGATGCGGTCGTCACCGGCGCGGCGGCGGTCGCGAGCTCCGGCGTGCGCTACGGCCGCGGCCACGGCTGGTTCGACATCGAATGGCGACTGTTCGGCGAACTCGGCCTGGTCGACGACGCGACGACCATCGCCACCGTCGTGCACGACGTGCAGCTGCTCGAGCAGCCGCTGTTCCCGAGCGCGGACGACATCCTCGTCGACCTGATCTGCACGCCGACGCGCACGCTGCGTGTCGAGCGCGGGCAGCCGCGCCCGCGCCGGATCGACTGGTCGCGCATCGACGACGCGCAGGTGAACGCCACGCCCGCGCTGGCCGAGCTCAGGCGCGCGCACGGCCTCGGCTG
This sequence comes from Chitinophaga pinensis, assembly GCA_943370595.1. Classification (GTDB taxonomy): domain Bacteria; phylum Pseudomonadota; class Gammaproteobacteria; order Burkholderiales; family Burkholderiaceae_C; genus Piscinibacter. The sequence continues at coordinate 8,185 of CALRRO020000024.1, read as the reverse complement.
ATCCCGCACCGCCTTCTTCCACCCACCCCCCCACAGGAGTACCGGATGTCCCTCACCCGCCGCCACCTTCTCGCCAGTGCCGCCGCCGCCGGCTTCGGCTTGCCGCTCGCCGCCCGCGCGCAGGCGCTCGCGCCACTGACCCTCCAGGCCGCCTGGGTCAACGACGCCGAGTTCATGGGCTACTTCATCGCCATGGAGACCGGCCTGTACAAGGCCGAGGGCCTGGAGCTGAAGTACCTGTCAGGCGGGCCGGACGTGATTCCCGAGGCCTCGGTGCTGTCGGGCAAGGCCGACGTCGCGCTGACCACGGTCGAGACCGCGATCAAGGCCATCACGACGCAGAAGGCGCCGCTGGTGATCATCGGCGCGCAGTACCAGAAGAACCCGGTCGGCATCGTCAGCCTCGCGAGCAAGCCGATCAAGACGCCGGCCGACCTCGTCGGCAAGACGATCGCCGTGCCGCCGGTCAACCGCCTGACCGTCGAGGCGATGCTCAAGCTCAACGGCATCGACAAGGCCAAGGTGCGCATCGTGCCCTACGCCTACGACCCGACGCCGCTGCTCAAGGGCGAGATCGACGCCTCGCTCGACTTCACCACCAACGTGCCCTACACGATCAAGACCAAGGGCGCCGAGGCGGTCAGCTTCCTGCTCGCCGACCACAAGCTGCCGCTGTTCAACGACGTGGTCGTGGTCACGCAGGACACGCTGAAGAAGAAGCGCAAGGAGCTCGTCGGCTTCCTGCGCGCGAGCCGCAAGGGCTGGGACGAGAACTTCAAGGACCCGAGCGGCTGGCCGCCGAAGTTCAAGGACAGCTGGTTCAAGGGCACCGGCCGCACGATCGACAACGAGGTCTACTTCAACAACGCGCAGAAGCCGCTGATCCAGCACCCGAACGGCGTGTTCGCGATGACCGACGAGGCGATCGGCGCCTGCATCGGCGCGCTCAATGCGGTGGGCGTGAAGGCGGCCAAGTCGCACTTCGACACGTCGCTGCTGAAAGAGATCTGAAGCCCGGATGTCGGCGTCCGACATCGCGATCGAGCAGGTGCGGCGCGTGTTCGCGCGGCCCGGCGAGCCGGACCTCGTCGCGCTGCACGATGTCTCGCTCGCCTGCCCGCAGGGCTCGTTCACCGCGCTGATCGGGCCGTCGGGCTGCGGCAAGTCGACGCTGCTGCGGCTGATCGCCGGGCTCGATGCGCCGGACGGCGGCAGCTTGCGCGTCGGCGGCGCGGCGCCCGAGGCGCTGCAGCGCGCCGGCCGCCTGGGCATCGCCTTCCAGGATGCGGCACTGCTGCCCTGGCGCTCGGTGGTCGAGAACATCCGCCTGCCGCTGGACATCACCGGCCGTCGCGGCGCGGACGACGCGGCGCGCATCGCGGCGCTCGTCGAGCTGGTCGGGCTGAAGGGCTTCGAGCGGTCGCTGCCGGCGCAGCTGTCCGGCGGCATGCGGCAGCGCGTCGCGATCGCGCGCTCGCTGGTCATGCAGCCGGACGTGCTGCTGCTCGACGAGCCCTTCGGCGCGCTCGACCAGATCCTGCGTCGCACGATGAACTTCGAACTGCAGCGCATCTGGCTCGGCCGGCCGACGACGACGGTGCTGGTGACCCACGGCATCGACGAGGCGATCTTCCTGGCCGACCGCGTCGTCGTGATGCATGGCAACCCCGGGCGGATCGCCGAGGTGATCGAGGTGCCCTTGCCGCGCCCGCGCCATCCCGAGCTGTTTGCCGATGCGACGTTCCGCGCGCTCGAAGACCGCGTGGCCGAGGTGCTCTACCGCCACGGCGCGGAGGCCGGTTAGGTGGCCGCCGCGCACGCCTCGCGCCGAAGCTCGTGGGGGGGGCTCGTGCTGCTGCTCGTGCTGTGGGAGCTCGCCGGCCGCCTGCGCTGGGTGGCCGACGGCGCGCTGCCCGCGCCGAGCGCCGTGCTGGTCCAGGCCTGGGCCGACCGTGGCGACTATCCGGCCCACATCCTGGGCACGCTGCGCACCTCGATCGCCGGCTTCCTGATCGGCAATCTGATAGCGGTCGCGTGCGGCCTGGTCTTCGTGCGCTGGCGGCTGGCCGAGCGCTTCATGGCCGGCGTCAACGTCACGGTGTTCGCGATGCCGACGATCGCGCTGGTGCCCATCCTGGTGATCGCGCTGCAGGGCGATGCGCCGCGCGTGGTGCTTGCGGCGCTGTCGGTCTACTACCCGACGATGGTGGCGACGGTGCTCGGCATGACGCAGGTCGACCCGCGCCTGGCGGACCTCGTGCGCGTCTACGGCGGCGGCGAGGCCGCGGTGATGCGCTTCGTGCGCTGGCGCAGCGGGCTGCCCACGTTGCTCGCCGGCCTGCGCGTGGCCGCACCGGCGGCCGTGCTGGGCTCGCTGCTCGCCGAGTTCGGCAGCGGTGGCAGTGCCGGCCTCGGCACCTATCTGATCGGCTCGCTCGGCCGGGCCGATCCGCCGCGGCTGTGGGGCATCGGCCTGATCGCCACGGCCATCAGCGCGGTGGCCTACTTCGCGGTCGGCGCGCTCGCGAAGGCGATCGCCGGCGACACCCTGCCGGCCACCACGCCGCTGGGCCGCAGCGGCGCCATGCCGGCTTCGCGGCCCGGGCGCGAGATCGTGCTGGCGCTCGCCGCTGCGGCGATGCCGGTAGCGCTGTGGTGGGCCTTCGTGCTCGCGATGCGCGCGCTCGGCGTCTCGGAGGTCGTGCTGCGCGATCCGCCGGGCGTGATCGAGCACCTGTTCCTCGCCGACGAGGCTGGCGACTCGCTGCGCACCCTGGCGGCGGCGCTCGCGCAGACGCTGCCTTTCGCGCTCGCCGGTATGGCGCTCGGCCTGGCGTTCGCGTTCGCGCTGGCGGTGGTCTCGACGCTGTGGCGCGGCCTCGGCGACACGCTGCTGCCGCTGTCGCTGGTCACGCAGTCGATGCCGCTGGTCGCGCTCGCGCCGCTGATCGTGCTGGTGTTCGGCCGCGATGCCGCGGGCATTCTCGCGATCACCGTCTCGGTGACCTTCTTCCCGGCGTTCGTGACGATCGCCCAGGGCCTCGCGCTCGTGCCCGCGACGCTGGCCGACCTGGTGCGCGCCAGCGGCGGCGGGCAGGGCGCCTGGCTGCGCCGCGTTGCCTTGCCCTGGGCTCTGCCCTACCTCTGCGCCGCTGCACGGCTGGCTGCGCCGCGCGCCTTCCTCGGCGTGATGATCGCCGAGTGGCTGGCCACCGGCACCGGCGTCGGCAACCTGCTGAACGAGTCGCGCGGCCAGCTGGACTACGGAATGATCTGGAGCGTCACGGTCGTCTCGGTGATAGTCGCGGTGGCGCTCCATGCGCTGGCCGCGGCGGCCGAGCGGCGGCTGTTGCGCCGTTTCGCCCTCGCGCCGGCCTGAGCGGGCGCCCTTCGACGGAGAACCCCCATGGACCACAAGAGCTCGGTGCGCGAACGGGTCTTCGCGCAGTTGCGCGAGGTCGCCTACCCCGACAGCCGCTTCCACTACGACTTCGGCGAGTTCATCGCCGACTTCCGCGGCAGCGACGAAGCACTCGCGCGCCTGATCGCGCACCGCTACTACCAGCAGGCGCAGTGCCTGTTCATCACGCCCGACAACTGCCTGGAGATGCTGCGCTGGCGTGCGCTGCAGGACGGCAAGCGCGTGCTGCTGACCACGTATTCGATCAAGCGCGGCTTCTGGATGCTCGACCCGGCGACCATCCCGCGCGAGCGCTGGCTCTACGCCGCCACGCTCGACGGCATGGAGCGCCACGGCACGCCGCTGACGCTCGCGCAGATCCGCGACGAACTGCCCTCGGTCGACTACATGGTCACCGGCACCGGCGCGATCAACGAGGCCGGTGTGCGCTTCGGCAAGGGCCACGGCTTCTTCGACGCCGAGTGGGGCATGCTCTACCGCATCGGCAAGATCGACGTGACGACGCCGGCCGCCGCGGTGGTGCACGACTGCCAGCTGCTGCAGGAGACGCTCTATCCGGAGATCTTCGACACCGTCGTCGACGCGATCTTCACGCCCACGCGTACCATCGAGGTGCGCGACCCGCACAAGCCGACCTGCGGCATCGTCTGGGAGCTGCTCGATCCGGTGATGTACGAGACGATCCCGCCGCTGCAGGAGCTCAAGGCGATGGAACCCTCCCTGCCGCCGCGCCGCTGAGCCGCGCAGCGCGCCGGGCGGCGCGCTTCCTGCTTCCGGCCTTGCGACGATGACCACGACAGAAGACTGCCTCGCCCACCCTGTGCTCGACGCCGCAGCGCTGGGCGACGCGCCGGTCGCCATCCGCCTGCTCGGCGCGGACTGGGTGCTCTGGCGCGACGCCGGCGGCTCCCCGCGGGCTGCGCCGGACCGCTGCCCCCACCGCGGCACGCGGCTGTCGCTCGGCCGCGTCTGCGCGGGCGAGCTGGAGTGCCCGTACCACGGCTGGCGCTTCGCGGGCGACGGCCGTTGCACGGCGATCCCCGCGCTGCCCGACTTCACGCCGCCGAACAGCCACGGGCTGCACACCGTGGCGCTGGTCGAATCCTGCGGGCTGCTCTGGCTGCAGCCGGACGGCGCCGCGCCCCGGCTGCCGCGCTTCGACGGCGAGCCCGATCAGAAGCTGCGCAAGCTCAACGTCGGCCCTTACGAGGTGGCAACCAGTGCGCCGCGCATCGTCGAGAACTTCCTCGACCTCGCCCACTTCGGCTACGTGCACGAAGGCTGGCTCGGCGCGCGCAGCCACGCGGCGCTGCAGGACTACCGCGTCGAGCCCACGGCCGAAGGCTTCGTGGCCAGCGGCTGCCGCGCCTGGCAGCCGCAGAGCAATCGCCTCGCGACCGAAGGCTGCTGGGTCGACTACCGCTACGAACTGGTAGCGCCCTTCGCTGCGGTGCTGACCAAGCTGCCGCAGGCGCAGGACGGCTACCGCGACGAGATCGCGCTGTTCGTCTGCCCCGCGGACCACGAGTCCAGTCGCGTCTGGTTCCGCATGGCGCTGACCGACTTCGACTCGAGCGACGAGCAGATCCGCGCCTTCCAGCACACCATCTTCACGCAGGACCAGCCGGTGCTCGAGTCGCAGCGGCCCAAGCGGCTGCCGGTCTCCGGCGGCGAAGTCCACTGCGCGGCCGACCGTAGCTCGGCCGCCTACCGCCGCTTCCTGCACGAACGCGGCATCACCTTCGGAGTCTGCTGACCATGACCGCCCCGATCCCCTTCGACGCCATCCCACGCGAGCACCTGCCCGGCCTGCTGCGCAGCATGCCCAAGGCCGAGCTGCACATCCACATCGAGGGCTCGCTCGAGCCCGAGCTGATCTTCGCGCTGGCGCAGCGCAACGGCGTGGCGCTGCCCTATGCCAGCGTCGAGGCGCTGCGTGCGGCCTACGCCTTCACCGACCTGCAGAGCTTCCTCGACATCTACTACGCCGGCGCCAGCGTGCTGCTGAAGGAGGCCGACTTCTTCGACATGGCCTGGGCCTACCTGCAGCGTGCCGCGGCCGACAACGTGCTGCACGCCGAGATCTTCTTCGACCCGCAGAGCCACACCGCGCGCGGTGTCGACATCGGCACGGTGATCAAGGGCCTGGACCATGCCTGCCACCGCGCCCACCAGGAGCTGCGCATCAGCGCCAAGCTGATCCTGTGCTTCCTGCGCCACCTCAGCGAAGAGGAGGCGATGGCGACCCTGGAGGCGGCGATGCCGTACCGCCACCACTTCATCGGCGTCGGGCTGGACAGCAGCGAGCGCGGCCACCCGCCGGAGAAGTTTGCACGGGTGTTCGACCGTGCGCGTGCGGCTGGCCTGCACGTCGTCGCCCATGCCGGCGAGGAGGGGCCGCCGGAGTACGTCAAGAGCGCGCTCGACGTGCTCGAGGTCGAGCGCATCGACCATGGCGTGCGCTCCATCGAAGACCCGGCGCTGATGCAACGCCTGGCCGCGATGGCCATGCCGCTGACGGTCTGCCCGCTGTCCAACGTCAAGCTGTGCGTCTACAAGACCATGGCCGAACATCAGCTGCCGGCGCTGCTGGCCGCGGGCCTGAAGGCGACTGTCAACTCCGACGACCCGGCCTACTTCGGCGGCTACATCAACCAGAACTTCGCCGAGACCTTCGCCGCGCTGCCGCAGCTCGGCGCGCGCGAGGCCTACACGCTGGCGCGCAACAGCTTCGAGGCGAGCTTCGCCGATGCCGGCGCCAAGTCGCACTGGATCAACCAGCTCGACCTGGCCTTCGAGGCGGCCGCCACGGCTCAGTGAAGCACCGCGCTCGGCGCGCAGCTGCAGGGCGCCGACTGTGCAGTGCAGGCACTCATCAGCTGCCAGCGGGCGCGCAGGCCCAGCGCGATGCGCTGGAAGGGCTCGCTGACGGCGACGTGGCCGGCCAGCAGCTCCAGGTTGCGGCCGATCTTGGCGCCCATCAGCAGGCGCTGCTCGGGGTGCAGGTCGGCCTGCAGCGCCTGCGCGTAGCCGGTCATCAGCGCCAGCGTGCCGGCCAGCACGGCTTCCACGCTGGGCAGTTCGTGCTCTTCGTCGAGCGGGCGTTGGTTCGGGAGGATCGTGCTCATGGGGCATCTCCTGGTCGGGACGAGCCCATTCTGTCGCAAATGAGAAGCGTTCGCAATTAGACCTGGTTGCCGAAGGTGTCGAAGGGGCGGGCTGCGACAATCGCGCCTGCGAAGCGGCAGTGCTCCCTGCCGCTTCGTGCTTTTCATCCGGAGCCATGTAGAGGACCACCATGTACAAAAACCTCGCCCGCGCGGCCGCGCTCGCCGCTGCGTTGCTGAGTCCCTTCCACCTTCCCGCCCAGACGACCGCGCCGCTGAAGGTCGGCTTCGTCTACGTCAGCCCGGTCGGCGAGGCCGGCTGGAGCTACCAGCACGACCTCGGCCGCCGCGAGATGGAGCGTGCGCTCGGCGCCCGGGTCAAGGCCACCGTGGTGGAAGCCGTCGCCGAGGGCGCCGACTCCGAACGCGTGATGCGCGACCTGGCCGCCCAGGGCCACCAGCTCATCTTCGCCACCAGCTTCGGCTACCTGGAACCCGCGCTGCGCGTGGCGGCCGAGTTCCCGCGGGTGAAGTTCGAACACGCCGGCGGCTACAAGACCGCCGCCAACCTGAACACCTACAACGCGCGCTACTACGAGGCGCGCTACCTGGCCGGCTGGCTGGCTGGCAAGACCAGCAAGAGCGGCATCGCCGGCTATGTCGCCGGCTTCCCGGTGCCCGAGGTGGTGCAGGGCATCAACGCCTTCGCGATCGGCCTGCGCGAGGCCAATCCGAAAGCGCAGCTGCGCGTGCTGTGGCTCAACGCCTGGTTCGACCCGGCACGCGAGCGCGAGGCCGCGCAGACGCTGATCAACCAGGGCGCCGACGTGCTGACCAACCACAGCGGCTCGCCCGCGGTGCCGCAGGCCGCGCAGGCCGCGTTCAAGGACAAGGGCGTGCGCGTGATCGCCTACCAGAGCGACATGAAGGCCTTCGCCCCGGACGCCCAGCTCGCGGCGGTGACGCACCACTGGGGTGGCTACTACACCCAGGTGGCGCGCGCGGTGCTCGAGGGGCGCTGGAAGCCCGAGCCCGTGTGGGCCGGCATGAAGGACGGCCTGGTGCAGCTCAGCGCGGTCGATGCCTCGCTGCCGGCGGCGCTGCGGACCGAGCTGGAGGCCAAGCGCCGCGCCATCGTCGACGGCCGGTTCCGGCCCTTTGCCGGCCCGCTGGCCGACAACATCGGCCGCGAGCGCATCGCCCGCGGCGCGGTGGCCGACGACGCAGCCATCGCCGGCATGAACTGGCTGGCCGCCGGCGTGGTCGGCTCGCTGCCGGGGCAATGAGCGATTGCCGTCTGCTTTGCGCGTTTCGGTTGGAGCGGCAAAGGCGCGTGCGGGCAGGCTGGCGCGCGCCGCTTCGGCGGTCGGCCCGCTGGGCCGACTCCCTTGCGCTGCTCGGTCTCACGGCAGGCCGCCCAACTCGCTTCGCTCACTGCGTTCGCTGCGCTCAGACAGCCGGCGGCAAGTCAGTCTACGTAGCGCGCTGCCGCGCGCCTGCCGCAAGCACTGCGCTGCTCAGCGCCGAACAGGCGCGCTCCAGCCCGCCCGCACGCGCCTTTGCTGAACCAGCGGTGGCATGCCGGTCGCGGAACTCCAGTGGTGGACTTCGCGGCAGGCGCTGCCCGCTGGGGGCGATTTGGGCGGCGACGAGAAGC
>CALRRO020000023.1:0-35838 GCA_943370595.1 Chitinophaga pinensis | reverse complement strand
GACTTCCTGCCCGAGCAGCAACGCGAGCCACCCATTTGGCTCTATGCCGTAGTCGCTGCAGTAGCCAGTGTGGCGCTCCTAGTACTGCTTGTGCGCCGGGGGCACCTTCGCGTGCCACGGAACGTCACGCTCCGTAGGTTTGCCTTGGCATGCTTGGTTGCCCTAGCCAGCACCTATCTCAAAGTCGCTGCCCTGCTGTTCCTCGTACTGGCCGTGGTCCTTTCCATCGCCCTGCGTTCTCTTCGCGAAGGCGCGCTTCTCGCGGCCGTGCTTGCACTGTGGCTTCCACTTTGGCTCACGCCAGCAATTGCATCGTTCGCGGTCCCGCGCTTGCTTCAGCGTCCTGCGAATGACGCCTAACCCTTCGCTCGAGCCAGGGACCTCCACCGGCATGGCACTTGGCCCGCGAAGCGCTGGTTCCTATCATCCGCTTCGCGGGCCAAGCACCACGCCGGCTCCGGCCCCTCAGCTCAAACGTTAGGCGTCACAAGCAACTACGTGCCAGATTCCGCTGTTGCTTCAGGTCGAACTCCAGCATGCTCGTTCGTCGCCCAAGACCGAGCTTTGCTGCAAACGGGGATCGAATGAACGCCCTTCCTGCCACGGTCGATGAGTACATCAAGAGCTTCCCGCCAGACATCCGGGCCGTGCTTCGCGCAGTGCGTGCCGCAGTTCAACAGGCGGCGCCTCAGGCCGAAGAGCGGATCAGCTATCGCATGCCAGCACTCTTCCAGAACGGGGTAGTCGTCTACTTCGGCGCCTTCAAGAACCACCTTGGCTTGTTCCCACCAGTGGAAGATCCGGATCTTCTTCACCAGGTCGCTCAGTACGCGGGGCCAAAGGGCAACTTGCAGTTCCCGTTCAGCCAGCCAATGCCGCTCGAACTCATCGCCGCGGCTGTGCAAGCGCGTGTCAAGTCCAATGCAGCCAAAGCGGCAGCGAAGTCTGCTCGTCTCAAGAGCGCATCCGCCAAGCGTCCAGCCCGTAGAAGCAGTGACGCCTAACCCTTCGCTCGAGCCAGGGACCTCCACCGGCATGGCACTTGGCCCGCGAAGCTCTCAGGCTTAGCATCCGCTTCGCGGGCCAAGCACCACGCCGCTTCCGGCCCCTCAGCTCAAACGTTAGGCGTCATCAACAACCATGCGCCGCTCCGTCACTATTGCCGCAATCGCATTGCTGGCGTTTGCCACGGCGCTAGCCATGCTTCGGTACTGGCAAGCGCCAGACTACGCGAAAGACGTTGCGATAGACGCCGCCGACGCCTTGGGTTTGAACTTGCTCGTTTTCGAGGGCCCTTCGCGCAGTGGCAGCCAGCTACTTGGTACGGAAGCCATTCATTGGGAGCGAAGGTCTGGCGCGACTCCGGTCGAACGGGTCTCCTACTTTCGCGCTGATGAGCGCCTCTGCTGGTCAGTCCTGGAGAACCATGGCTGGAAGGACAACGGTTGCATCAGCACACGACCATACGAACGGTAGTCTTTGCCGCAGTCCACTCTGGCAAGGAGCAGCGGCATAGCTGTCGCCCCAATGACGCCTAACCCTTCGCTCGAGCCAGGGACCTCCACCGGCATAGCGCTTGGCCCGCGCGCCCGTGGTTCTTATCATCGGCCTCGCGGGCCAAGCACCACACCGGTTCCGGCCCCTCAGCTCAAACGTTAGGCGTCATGGCCCACGAGTACATCGAACCAACGCTTGCCAGTCGCATCAAGTTCGGCTCACTGGTTCTGGCGGGCGTATTGGCCAGCTTAGCCATGGACCAATGGTGGCATCCGTTCATGAACTACGTGCGCTCCCTGCCACTTTGCGATGGCTTGCCATGGTTGCGCGGGATCCTGGTTACGTTCCTCCTAGCGTTCTGGCTACTCGCACTGCTTCTTGCCAGAACATCGGTGCTCACCTTTAGGTCTGGCCAAACGCCGCTTCCAAGCGCCTGGGTCTGGTCGCGCACAAAGGTCCATACTGGCCGAATCGCACGACTCACCGCCGCAATGTATGCCTTACTGGCTCTGACTCTCACTGCTGCGCCGGTTGTCGCGGCATACCTGCTACAAGCGCATCTCATCTTCTTGTGTTTGCCAGAGGCGTGCAGTTGCTGAGCCAGCAGCAATGACGCCTAACCCTTCACTCGAGCGGGACCTCCACCGGCATGGCACTCTGGCCGCGAGCCCGTGCTGCTTATCATCGGCCTCGCGGCCAGGGCGCCATTCCGGCTCCGGCCCCTCAGCTCAAACGTTAGGCCGCACAAAGGGAGTTCGGTGCACATCCTCGTACCTCTACTTCTCGCACTGACGTGCAGCAAGGCTCTCGCATGCGATCCACGAGAGTGGAGGTCTTTGCCTCCGGAAGATTCATACACGCGCTTCCGCGCCCACTCGGTCGACCGTGCCTCGCTTCGGGAGGTTGCAGCAGAGAAGCTACAGACTGCGCGAGGCTTGCTCAGCACGCACGAGTTCGTTCCTCTCACTCCGGCCCAACTTGGCGAGCTCGTGGAGTCATCGAATCGCTTGTCTTCGGCCGCTGGGTCCTACTACCTTCTGCGCGTGCTGCGTTACGAGACCACGAACTCGGGCTACAGCGTCTACCAGGCACCATCCGGAGAGGTGCTGGCTGAGTTCGGCCACCTCGGGCCTGCCGGCGGTCCACCACGCGAGGCACTTCTCATTGCCAGCCTACCCCGGCCGCCGTCACGTCTCTACCTGGCATGCAGCGGTGCGCTGTGACAGTGCGGCCTAACCCTTCGCTCGAGCCAGGGACCTCCACCGGCAAGCCGCTTGGCCCGCGAGGCGCTCACTGTCATCATTCGCCTCGCGGGCCAAGCGCCTTCCCGGTTCCGGCCCCTCAGCTCAAACGTTAGGCCTCAATGGCGTCATTTCTCGCTTCTTACAGACCACTCGCCATCTCGGCACGAGGCCGTCATGCGGCGGAGCAGCACGATCTTCCGCTTTACATAGATGGATCTTGTCGGCGAGAGCCAGACTTTGAATCGGCGCAGCCTTCCATAACCGCGCTTTGCCGCGCCAACATGTTTGCTCCCCGCCTCAAGGTCGACGACGATGTCGTGTACATCACGGTGAAGTCAACCTTCGGTGCACGAGTAGAACCACATTACCGACTCGTAGCGCATCTACGTGTGGTGCACCTGTCAGAGAGCCACGACGAGGCGGCTACTTGGTATCTCGAGCGAGCACTTCCAATCCCCAGCAACTGTATGGTCGCCGGAAGCGAGCCAAAGCCATACGCCGAAACAATTGGCCGCAGCGAAAGAGCCTATCGAGATCACCCTGAAGCGGTCCGACTTCGCTGGTGGGACGGGGAGTATCGGAAACGAGCGAAACGCATCGGACGATTCGTGCACTGCACCCCACTGTTCGTGGAGCTACGCGATCCCCCGGCGCTGTTTGTCAGCGACTTCGAGCGCACATTCCGTCGCATGCCAGCGACACGTACTCCTCCAGAACTGCCGAGCGCCGAGGTTCTCGCACTGGTCACACTGGCTCGATCGCGCGGTTGAGGCCTAACCCTTCGCTCGAGCCGACCCGCTCCGGCAAGGCTCACTGGCCGCCCAGAGCCCAGTACTATGTTGCTCCGGTCGGCCAGTGGGCCTTGCCTCCACGGTCGGCTCAGCTCAAACGTTAGCCGTCATGGAACCAACTGGCGTCAAGTTTCCATTCGAATTCTGCGCATTGCGCTACTTTCTTCAGTGGCAGCGCAAGGAGGCAGCTCTGCATTCGCACATGCGAGCCACTGATCCTGAGCTTCCTCATCTCCGAAAGTCCCTCCGCTACTTTCAGGTGGCGCGCAACTTTAGGGGACTCAAACACGACCCCAGAGCCCAGGTCGTGCGGGACAAGTTGCTAGAGGTCCGGGCAAGAAAGGACCTGGCTACCGTGCAACAGGTTGAGTTGCTCGCCACATTATTCAAAGAAGCTGAGTTTCAGTACAACATCTCTGCCGCTTCGAAGCTGCTGTGGCTCTCCTCTCGTAAGCCGATCATCTATGACTCGCGTGCCTTTACCGCTCTTGTAGAGGAGTTCGGTCACAAGGCAGATCGAAAGGACTATGAGGCCTATTGCGCCTCCTGGAAGCGGGCCTACAAGCAGAACAAGCAGGCCGTACTCGATGCAGTCAACCAGCTACCCAAGGTTCGAGCGTTCTTGCCGGGGGATACCCCGGCTGACGATCAGCTAATGACCCTAGTACGCAAGCCGTGGTTCAGAGAGAGAGTTTTCGAAATCTATCTCTGGGAGCTTGGCGGTGACGGCTAACCCTTCGCTCGAGTGGAGGCGCTCCGGCTTAGCACCTGGCCCGCGAAGCAGTTCAGGTCATCATCCGCCTCGCGGGCCAAGCGCCATCCCGGCTCCGGCTCCGACTCCTCAGCTCAAACGTTAGGCCGCATAGCACGATGTCCCGAGCACTCTCACGCTCCGTAGTAGTGTCCGTTCTCATCGCAGTTGCCAGCTGGGTATCCTTGGCTTGGCTTGTAAGCTTCCTCGCCTTTCAGGCACCGAAGGTACTGCTTTGGGGCTTGCCCCTCGCGGCTGGTCTTTGGGTGGCAGCCATCGCACTGGCCTGAGCGAACATGTGCCCGAACTGCAACAAGCGCCTGCACATCACCACAAACGTGCACACCAAGCCTAGTTGGCCTCAGTTCCGCGAGCAGATCTGGCCTCAGCGCGCAATAGCGACCGGTAGAGTCACGTGTCCACACTGCGGCGTCAATGTGCCCTCGCCTCCTGCCTTAGGAGAGCGCAGCAATAGCCCATAGGTCAAGCATTCGCTGCACCGCCCGAGCACCTCGATGCGGCCTAACCCTTCGCTCGAGCCAGGGACCTCCACCGGCATGGCACTTGGCCCGCGAAGCGCTCTCTGCCTATCATCCACTTCGCGGGCCAAGCGCCATTCCGGTTCCGGCCCCTCAGCTCAAACGTTAGCCAGCGCATGCGGCAGCTGAGATGCTCGCCATCGCCGCTGAGGCGGCAGTCGCCGCCAAAGACCAACCGCCGCTGAAGCCAAGGCTCGTGGTCACTCGGGACAGACCGGGCTGCGTCGCTCAGGCTCCACGGCGAGCGCGCCTAGGCACCAGTACCTGGGCAGCGCTTCGCAGCGGCGAGGCTCTGTCATTCGACCTCAACAGCTTCAAGCCAGTCAGTTGGGCCGCCAGTCGGCGACAGTTCGTAGCTGCGCTCAGTGCTCGTGGTCGGGGTTGCCAGGAGGCGCTGGTTCAGCTCGCCGCTCTGGCGCTCCAGCAACCAATGCTCGAGCGTCTCGTCTGCCAGGTAGCTTCGGCTTGGCCGCAGCGCTGTCCGCCACCAGAAGCGCTGGCTAACCCTTCGCTCGAGCAGGGACCTCCGCCGGCCTGGCACTTGGCCCGCGAGGCTCTTCAGGTCATCATCCGCCTCGCGGGCCAAGCGCCATTCCGGCTCCGGCCCCTCAGCTCAAACGTTAGGCAGCACAGGAACCACGTGCGTTCGTTCACCAACGTCTTCTTGCAGACACCGCGCCTCCATCTGCGTCCGCTGCAGCCCACGGATGCTGAGCCGCTGTTTCGCATCTACTCCGATCCTGATTTCATGCGCTACTGGAGCTCTCAGCCTTGGTCCTCATTGGCACAGGCCCAAAGCCTGATTGAGCGTGATGTCAAGGAACTGGCCTTAGGAGAACACCTTCGCCTCGGCATCTTCTTGAACGAGCTAGGTACGTTACTGGGAACGTGTTCGCTGTTCAACATCAACGAGCAGTGCCGCCGAGCGGAGCTAGGCTACGGGATTGCGAGCACGCACTGGCGCCGAGGCTACATGTCCGAAGGCGTCGCAACACTCATTGCATATGCCTTTGGAGAACTCGCGCTCAACCGCCTCGAGGCGGACATCGATCCTCGGAACGTCGCTTCAGCTGCGAGCTTGGAGAAGCTTGGCTTCACCAGAGAAGGTCTGCTCCGAGAGCGTTGGATCGTGGGCACTGAGGTGTCAGACTCAGCACTCTATGGGTTGCTCGCACGCGAGTGGTTGGCCGGCGAGCGCAGTGCTGCCTAACCCTTCGCTCGAGCCAGGGACTTCCACCGGCATGGCACTTGGCCCGCGAAGCGTTGGTTCTTATCATCCGCTTCGCGGGCCAAGCACCACGCCGGTTTCGGCCCCTCAGCTCAAACGTTAGGCGTCAGCACACCATCGAGAGTGACTCTGTAGCGCAGTCCAAAGGCCAAGCAAATTAGTCCGCACATGGAGGGAGTACAAAATGAGTTCAAACACCCCCGAATACAATTGCGCCCTAACTGGCGGCGATCTGTACAAAGCGGCAAACGATGAGTATGTCGGTCGGCTTCAGGCTCGGAACCGAATCGTTCTAGCGTTCATCGCTGTCGCAAGTACATTGCTGGGAGTTTCGGCGTCGCAGAAGGGTTTAGCCTTTGCTGCAGTTGGGGTCGGTTTTCTCTCGTTAGCGTCAAGCGTACTGAGTCGACACCACGAATTGATGATGGCGCATCTTCTCGCATTTCAGCGAGCTCTTGTTGACGAAGCCGGTACACGCCCAAAGAGTACTTGGCCATACTTCCGCGACGAAGAGATCGTCTCGGCTCGGCAGCTCAGAGACTGGGCGCAAGCCGGGATCCACTTCACGTTCAGTGCCGTCTCGCTCGCGATCGCTGTTTGGCGCGAGGTCCTCTTTCCTACTCCTGACACTCCAGGTATGCCAGACGGTGCTATGCACGATGCAAAGGTTGTGCTGATCACGATCAGTTCGATTGCGGCCATGATTTCCCTGCTTGTGATCGCGCTGACCCATACTCAATCTAGTCGAATAGCAAGAAGAGACTCCATTCGGAGGTAGGGCGTAGGTCGCGAAGGCCAGTCGCGCCGCCACATTCGGTGCATTGGCGGCTACTTGGGCTCGGTTGGCCATACCTTGCGAAGCGAAGCACCGCTAACACTGACGCCTAACCCTTCGCTCGAGCCGACTCGCACCGGCATGGCACTTGGCCCGCCTCCTGGAGTGGTACATCATCCATTCGGCGGGCCAAGCGCCACACCGGCGCTCGCGCCTCAGCTCAAACGTTAGGCCTCACAGGAGTCTGGTGAGCAGGCTGGCGAGCCGGCCGTTCAGTTGGATCGAGTACTCATGCACCAACAACCGAGCCTGAGTGCGATGGCAAGAGCATCGTTGCTAGCCCCTTTGATCCTTGTAGTTCCGCTCCTGCTCGCTGCAGGAGTGCTTGCCCTTTCTGACCTCCCTCCATCGTCAGACGCAACGCAGTTCCTTTGGATCACCAGCCTCGTAGTCTTTGTCGCCCATCTTGTAGTTGCTGGCGCGTACCTTGCCGTAACCTTAGTCCTCCGCTCGCTCGGGGGCTTGAAGCTTTGGATCTTGCTCGCTCTGGGCACGGCAATTGCATTGGGTGCTGGCCTGCAGTTGCAGTCCATGGAGGTGGAGTTCGCTTCTTCACAGCAGAATCCACTTACAGCCTTTGGCCTGGGCTTCGTAGTCAACCTCGCGATTCTTTCGTGCTTGACTGCCTTCTGGTGGCGCATTGCCTTCGCGAGAGCTGGCCACATCGAGACCGCAAACGACCGTGAGGCCTAACCCTTCGTTCGAGCGGACTCGCACCGGCATGACACTTGGCCCGCGAGGCGTCCAGGCTTAGCATCCGCCTCGCGGGCCAAGCACCATACCGGCGCTCGCCGCCTCAGCTCAAACGTTAGGCAACAGATGGCCCGACTGCTTACTGCCCTGTCTGCTCTTACCCTAGCGGCCACCGTAGCTGCGCAAACGACAACCACCTTGTACAAGTCGGTGGGGCCAGACGGTAAGGTCATCTACAGCGATCGCCCGGACCCGCGCGCACGCGACTCAAGGACTCTGACCTTCGAGAACCTGCCCGCAAGTCCGTTGTCCGCAGAGACTTTGGCCTACCTGGAGCAACTTCAGAAGTCCGCGGACCAACGGGCTTCTGCGCTCCCTCATGGTGACGTCGTACTGTTCTCTGCAGTGTGGTGCGGGTACTGCAAGCAGGCAAAGAACTACTTGGCGAGCAAGCAGGTCGCTTATCGCGAGTTCGACATCGACACCAAGCAGGGCCTTGCCGCATACTCCCAAGCAGGCGGCAGATCGGGTGTACCGCTCTTGGTCGCCAACGGACAGCGTGTCTCTGGCTTCTCAGCCACAGCCTACGACGCTGTCCTTCCCAAGGCCAAGTAGGGGGCTGTTGCCTAACCCTTCTCTGGAGCCAGGGACCTCCACCGGCATGGCACTTGGCCCGCGAGACGCTCTGGTCTATCGTCCGCCTCGCGGGCCGAGCACCACGCCAGTTCCGGCCCCTCAACTCAAATGTTAGGCCGCACAAGGGGATTCTCGTGCGCATCCTCGTACCTTTACTTCTCGCACTCACGTGCAGCTACTCTCTCGCGTGCGACCCAAGAGAGTGGAAGTCTTTGCCCCCGGAAGATTCAAACATGCACTTCCGCACGCATACGGTCGACCGAGCCTCACTGCGGGAGGTCGCAGCAGACAAGCTACACACTGCCCAGGGCTTGCTCAACGCGCACGAGTACATTCCTCTCACGGCAGCCCAACTTGGCGAGCTTGTGGAGTCATCGAATCTCTTGTCTTCGCGCGCTGGGTCCTACTACCTTCTACGCGTGCTGCGATACGAGACCACGAACTCGGGCTACAGCGTCTACCAAGCACCATCCGGAGAGGTGCTGGCTGAGTTCGGCCACCTTGGCCCTGCTGGCGGCCCACCTCGCGAAGCACTTCTCATTGCTAGCCTTCCCCGGCCGCCGTCACGTCTCTACCTGGCGTGCAGCGGTGCACTGTGACAGTGCGGCCTAACCCTTCGCTCGAGCCAGGGACCTCCACCGGCATGGCACTTGGCCCGCAAGGCCGCGGTTCTTATCATCGGCCTCGTGGGCCAAGCGCCATTCCGGCGTCAGCCCCTCACCTCAAACGTTAGGCTCCCGAAAGACCTATGCCAACCGCGTTTGTCAGTCACAGTTCCCGGGACAAGCCCTTTGTTCGTAAGCTAGTCACTCGGCTCCAGGATGCGGGCGTCGACACCTGGTTAGACGAAATTGAACTAAGGGTAGGTGAACCTATTATCGAGCGAATTGGACACGCAATCAAGACTAGAGATTTCGTGGTAGCTGTCCTTTCAGCCGCATCCTGTGAGTCACCCTGGGTGCGGAGGGAGCTTCAATTGGCACTGACGCATGAGATACATGGCCAACGCATTTCTGTTCTACCGGTCTTGATTGAAGATTGTCCGGTGCCGGACTATCTCCAAGACAAACTGTACGCCGACTTTCGCAACGGACGCCACTTCGCAAAGGCCTTTGGGAGCCTCCTCAAGGGCATGGGGATCACGGCCACTGTATCGCGATCAGCCCCGCCTGACCGATCACCTAGTTACTCACAAGACATGGCTGCCGGACTGAGGTTAGCTCTGTCCGCTACGCCAGCAGTGCTCTCGCTGGATTCTTCGCGAGACGGCGACTCCGGCGACGTCGTGCTTACCGTGCGAAACTTCTCTCTTCTGCCGGCAGTTATACGCGTGATCCGTGTTCTAACGGCCAGTTCGCAGTTCGCTGGGCTCGCCGAGATGTCTGCTACTCACCGCGTTCCACCGAGGCTGCTTGGAGTGCCGCCATCCCCCTCCGTAGTTCCAATCAAGGTCGCCAGTTGGCACGCAAAGTCGGTCGGGAAGACGCTGGTTGTGGCGGAGTTGGAAATCTCAACATCAGTTGGCAAAACGCTGAAAGTCATCACGATATCAACGGATATCGCTGTCTCGACACCGGCATCGGGAGCCTAACCCCTCGTTTAACCGGGCCCGCTACGGCAGGCAGCGTAAGGCCGGGCTGAGGCACATTGCATCATCTCAGCCCGGCCTTACGGAGCCCGCCTCCGCGGGCCGGTTAACTCGAACGTTAGGCCTCACAGTTCCCTTTGCGCCACTGCGGTGACTCGCCAGGCAGGTACGGAAATGCCAGAGATCGTGTTTTCCCTCTTGATCGCCACACCAGCCATCTTGGCGGGAGTGGCCACGCTGCTTGCGTGGCGCAGGGTCACAAGACCGTATCTGTTTCTGGCCTTCGCTTTCCTGTCTCTGCTCGGCATACAGGCCATTACAGCACCTGGCACCTTGGGCATCCTCTTTCCCCTAGATGGAGCACTATCCGCCGCATTGGCACAGCAAGCTTTCGTCCGTGGCTTGGTTGCTGCCGCTGCGCTCCAGGTCCTGCTCCGATGTCCTCTCCTCTGGTGGCTCTATCGAGGTCTGCAGAAAGGCATGCCGCCTTATCACCAAGCCTCCACAGATCGCCTGCAAAGCTAGTGGCGCGTGAAGTCTAGTCGGCGGCGAGCCCAGCCAGTTGCACGCCAAGCCTCTCGCTCAAGCCAGGGTAGCTCGCCGAGGCCTAACCCTTCGCTCGAGCCAGGGACCTCCACCGGCAAGCCGCTTGGCCCGCGCGCCAGCCAATGTCATCATCCGTCGCGCGGGCCAAGCGCCTTCCCGGCTCCGGCCCCTCAGCCCAAACGTTAGGCATCACACAGACGACGGGTGGCACCTCGTCCGGGTCTGTCAGTTCGTAGAGGATGTTGCTTCGCGCAACCCGCCTCGACAAGACTAGAGTAACGCTGGAGCAGCGCCGAACGCGGGCGCGATCAGAAGCTGCTCCTTCGTTATGGTGTGACGGTCCTGCCGTCGTCCGTGTACGCGACCCACACTCCGCCTGACACTGCAACCAGTTCCGCCGGATCCAGCGGCCGCGGCTCGCACTTCAAGCCATCACCATTCGAGGCTTCTCTTTGCTCGTACGAGTCAACTGGCTTCTCTCCTCCAACGCTCAGGACTTTCAGCATCGCAACTCCCTATAGAGGCATGACCGACAGTGGTCGTCTTTAGGCTAGCCACCGAGAGCGGCTCAGTCAATCGCTGAGTCAGTAGTCGCGGGCCGGCTGCAGGTTCTAGGGGTGAGGAGAGGCGGCGCAGTGACGCCTAACCCTTCGCTCGAGCCAGGGACCTCCACCGGCATGGCACTTGGCCCGCGAGGCGCTCTGGTCTATCGTCCGCCTCGCGGGCCAAGCACCATCCCGGTTCCGGCCCCTAAGCTCAAACGTTAGGCCGCACATGCCAACCCCGCTGCTTACTCCTCAGATCTGGAAATTCAGAGCTGCGATTCCAGCTCTATTCTTGGCAGTAGCGGGCTACCTGTTCAATGAGCCTGCTGCAAGCGCTCTGGGTCTCTCAAGAGGCCCTATCGTCTTGGCAGCCGTCTCCTTGTCCATTCTCGGGCTGGCATGGTTGAGTCTTTCCATCCGTTGCCCCAAGTGCGGCTTGGCCCTCTTCTTTCACGCCATCTCCAAGCAGTCGTTGCAAAGCTGGGGCGACTGGCTGTACACCGTTTCCACTTGTCCGCGATGCGGCTTCCACCACGACGCACATTCCACGGGTAGCACGGAGCCCATGCCCTAGCGAACAACGCTTCCCTCATCTACGCACCGCGGCTACCAAGCATTTCCGTCGGCTCCAGGTGCGGCCTAGCCCTTCACTCGAGCCGGGACCTCCACGGGCCTGTCACTTGGCCCGCGAGCCCGTCGTTCTTATCATCGGCCTCGCGGGCCAAGCGCCATTCCGGATCCGGCCCCTCAGCTCAAACGTTAGCCCGCACAGGCAACCGCCCGTCGCCAACCACCACTGGACCTCTGCATGCATCCTTGGGAGCGCCGCCTTCGCGATCTGTCCCACTTGCTACGTAGTTGTGGCGAGACGTACTTCTCGCCGGATCTGTTTCGTCAAAACACGAATCAGTTTCTTCAAACTTCTCGCACCGTAACGTTCCTCATACAGAAGAGCAAAGACGCGATACCCGACTTCTCGTCTTGGTACAAAGCGAACGTGCTTCAGCCCTGGGCAGTGGATCCGGTAATGACATGGGCGAAGGAAGCTAGAAACTTTATAGAGAAGGAAGGCGACCTGGATCTCTATAGCACGCTTCGAGCAGCAATCCTGTATTCGTACGACACCGATGAGGACTTGGTCCTAGAAGTCGGCCGCACTGAACTGCTTCAAGCGAGCGTAGATCAACTGCTGAAGACGGCGATCCGCGTACTTCCCCGTGGACTCATAGATGTGGCCGTGCTGAAGATTCAGCGCCGATGGGTTGCGAACACACTTCCTGACCGCGAGCTAATCTTCGCCCTCACGTATACGTACTCCCGACTGCACCACGTCTGCACTGCTCTCGCCGAACACCTCGGGTCAGAGCTGGATTCATCCATCCCGCACCCGACTTCGCTGGATCCCAATCAGAGCGATGTGGCGAAGGTTAGGTTTCTGAAAATCAGTAAACCGGGAGTCGGTCGACACAGCACTGTCAGAATCAAGTCTGACCCGAACTTCAAACCATCACCAGCCCTGCTGGCGCTCAAGTCAGAGATTGATGCAGGACCAAAGCCTTCCTGTCTTTCGGACGTCGTAGCAGTAAGAGCCAAAATGGCGAAGATCACCTTCGAGGAGTATGGCAATCATGTCCCAATGCTGGCTTTATTTGACAAGCATTGGAACCAAGTCGACTTCATGTCGACCGCGCTCGCCGACCAGTCTGAAAAGTACATCTTCTGGAGAAACGTTGCTGATCGAGCCTTCTATCTGAAAGCCTATGCGCTCGTATGGACCAGCGAGACCTGGCTTCGCGATCTAGAGGACCATCAGAACCGACCGATCGAGGAGCTTCCCATTGTTGGAGAGCAACTAAACGTTGTGGGAGCTGATGCAAGTGGCGGGGTGCAATTCGCCACATGGACCATTAGTCGAACAACAGCTGACGGTAAGCCTGAGCTGGTTGCGCTCGGTTCGACAGACATTGGGCGGGAGCCTGGGACCATGTTCTTCATCAAGCCCGTTGTCGCCGCAATGAGACTGGCTCATGCCGACAGTGCGGGCTAACCCTTCGCTCGAGCCAGGGACCTCCACCGGCATGGCACTTGGCCCGCGAGGCGCTCTGGTCTATCGTCCGCCTCGCGGGCCAAGCACCACGCCGGTTCCGGCCCATCAGCTCAAACGTTAGGCCACTTCCGGGAGGTCATTTGACCCTACTTGAGGACAGCATCGCCGAAGCTGCTCGCGGAAACGTTGAGGCATTTCGGTTCAGGTCAGAGTACACCGCGGTACTCGACCAGCTCTGGCCGGACGAGCCCCCAGTCGTTGTCAAGTACTCTCAGTCCTTCTTCTCTGATGGGCTTGTCGGAGACAGGTCGCTGCAGTTGGAGATTGAGGCGCCAACACAGTGGTCTATCGCATTCACTCCGTCCTTCAAGAAGTCAGTTTCTGGAGCAGACAGAAGCACTCAGGGTCGTGTCCTGACAGCGCTCTATGAGCTATCCGAATCGCCAACGACTCCACATGGAGACACAGTGAAGCCGTTGAGCGGTAAATTGAAGGGGCTTTGGCGCTATCGAGTCGGTGACTTTCGGCTCGTGTACGAACCACGCCAAGCAGCCAGAACCGTTGTGGTGCTTGGATTCGCGCCTCGTGGCAGCGTCTATGAGTAAGTGGCCTACCCTTCGCTCGAGCGGGGGGCTCCACCAGCCTGGCACTTGGCCCGCGAGGCGCTGCAGGTCTATGCTCCGCCTCGCGGGCCAAGCGCCATTCCGGTTCCGGCCTCTCAGCTCAAACGTTAGGCGTCACATGCGACGACCAGTTTCCCTCCTCCTGTCTTCTCTCACCACGTCCCTCGCGCTGGGAAGCGAAGCATGCAGAGAGGCCTATAACGACACTACTGCGTCAGCCAGCTTGAAGACATGCGCTGCTCAAGCTGAAGCCGGGGACGCCGACTCGCAGCTCGGCTATGGCTTGGTCCTATGGAGCGGTCATGGTCGTGAGGCGCGCTACAAGGAATCCATTGACTGGCTCAGAAGAGCAGCACGACAGGGCAATGCGATTGCTCGCAGTGCGTTGGGTAGATTCCTCACCGATCCACGAGCGCCGACCGAAGTTCGCAATCTCAGCGAGGGCTATGCCTGGTGGGTCGCGGGCGGCTCGACAGAGGCGGCGGCCGACTTGAGACAGCGCCTGTCTCCGGCCGAGCTAGCGTTGGGAGAGAAGTTGTCCAACGAGTTCGCAGCTAAGTACGGCTCGTCGCAGTAGTCCCAGAGTGACGCCTAACCCTTCGCTCGAGCCCGGGACCTCCACCGGCAAGCCGCTTGGCCCGCGCGCCAGCAAGTGTCATCATCTGTCGCGCGGGCCAAGCGCCTTCCCGGCCCCGGCCCCTCAGCTCAAACGTTAGGCGTCGCAAACCAAGTTCACGGCATGCCCATCTCCGAAAAGCACTCCGAGCTCTCCCGCCTCATAGCAGCGTTTGAGGCGGAAGCACAGAAGTTCTATCCCACAGTCTTCTCGCTTGAGTACCTGGCGCCACCCAGCTTTACGTTCTCTCGTGCTATCGAGCCCAAGAAGCATCACGGGATCATGCTCTGGCAGTTCTACGGCACCTTGGACGGCGAGCAAGATGCAGCCCAACTCGCAGAAGCGGCCACGTCTGGTCACCTGATTCTGGGGCTGCCGGGGGCCCAGCTCACGTGCATGGGAATCATTGAGGGCGAGGGCTTCGATCTGTTCGTTCGAATGGCTCTTCGAGCCGGTTCGCTCTTTGACGAACAGGAAGCTTCGGACATAAAGCTTCGGCTCAGCTCGGAACTTACCGAAGCTGCTCAAGCCATGGAGCCAGGGCGAAAGGTGGTAACTACGACCAACAGCAATCCGCTAGCCATTTGGTTGAACTACCTTGTCTATCACCTTTCTCAGACGAATCCAGGTAGAGAGCAGTCAAAGCGCATCGATCCGGACCCATTTACCTTGTCCTTGCTTGCGCTGGAACGATTGCAGTCAACATCGACCGTTTCAAAGATGGAGCCGGCTACTAGGAGCTTCTCCGATCATCGGTTTCGGATTGCGCTCTCATTCTCCGGTGACCATCGGCTGCTCGTAGCCAGCGTCGCCCGGACGCTGCAGCAGCACCTCGGAGCGGAGGCCGTGTTCTACGACCAGGATCACAAGGCGCAACTTGCTCGACCCAACATGGACCTGCTGTTGCAGGGTGTCTATCGGAATCAGAGTGACTTGCTTGTAGTCTTCCTCTCGGAGCAATACGCCACCCGCGATTGGTGTGGTCTTGAGTGGCGAGTTGTCCGTGAGCTCATCAAGGTCCGCCAGTCTGATCGTGTCATGCTGGTTCGACTTGACGAGTCTCCGATCGAGGGTCTCTTGAGTATTGATGGCTATCTCGACGCGAAGGACATGAAGGCTCACGAACTTGCTAACCTAGTTCTTCGGCGCGTCACAGAGTAACCGTCCGCGTTGCGACGCCTAACCTTTCACTCGAGCGGGACCTCCACCGGCGTGGCACTTGGCCCGCGAAGCGCTCGCTGTCATCATCCGCCTCGCGGGCCAAGCGACATTCCGGCGTCGGCCCCGTAGCTCAAACCTTAGGCCGCTGACCCAGCCGCGTCTTCACGTCACGCCCACATGCTCGAAGCCATCCGCGATCTCTTACTCAAAGCCCTCGGCGCAGCCGTGCCAGTTATTCTTGGCTGGTTCTACAAGCCGGGCAGAATCGATAGGGACATCAAGATTCGCCCGACTGGTGAGGGTGAGGCGCTCAACTTCTACGCGAGCGACTTGCCGAACATCCAAGTTTGGCTTCAGATCACCAACCTATCGCCGTTTACGATTGAACTTGATCGCATCTTGGTTCAAGTTTCGTACGGCGCTGTGATCGGCGAGTTCAGCTCACTGCGTAGGATAACCCTCAAACCCGCATCCGAAGAACTGATAAAGGTTGAGAGTGCACTCACCTCGAAGCAAGTCGCCTCGGTGTTGGTCCAGAGCAAGACCGCAAACTACGCAACTCTCTACATCACCGCGTTCTTCAACTGCAAGGTTCACAACCTGGAAGTCGCACGAAACCCGCAAACCACGAACATTCGCGTGATCGGAGCTCCAAGTGCGGCCTAACCCTTTGCTTGAGCCAAGGACCTCCACCGGCGCGGCACCGGAACCGCGAAGCGCTCAGTGCTGGTGTGCGCCTCCCGGGCCAAGCGCCATCCCGGTGTCAGTGACCCAACAAGCGTTGGGGCGAGCGGGCAGTCAGTCGTCCACACAGCGATTGAGGCGCAGTTGAACGCAATACGTTAGAACACCACCTCCATAGGCGAGAGGATTGCGACATGGATCTACAAACGCTTCTGATACGCACCATATCGATCATCGGTTTAGTCTGGTACTACCTGTGTCTTCTCCATCTCGGTCTCAAACCAACGCCTAAGGATCAGACTCCAAATGGTTTTCGGCAGTTTCAGGCGCTGAGCATCACAACGATCAGTGTCTCGTTGGCAACTTACGTTGGCTTCGTTATCGGAGTCAAGGGCACCGGCCACATGCCTCCGAGCATCGCCTCCAACTCGCAGGGGGTGGTTCCGAATTCGGCTGATAGCACCGCTACTGGTATCCTCGAACAGATTTCAAACACAGCGGGCTTCGATGATTTGAGAGTGCTTTCAGCTGCTGCCTATATCTTCTCCCTGATACTTGCACTTTGGTTCTACTACAGAAAGCAGGACGAGACCGAGCCGGCGATTACTGGACTTGCCAAATCGCTGTTGGGGTTTGTTGCAGGAGTCCTGTCTATAACTCTCGGCCTGCAAAGCGCGCCCTAACCATTCGCTCAAGGCAGACCTCCACCTGCATGGCACTTGGCCCGCGCGCCGTTGTGGTTCATCATCCGTCGCGCGGGCTAAGCGCCTTCTCGCTTCCGACCCCTCAGTTCAAACGCTAGGCCTCAATCTCAGACATCTGCCGATCGCGTCACATGAAAGTCAGAAGGCTCCACACGCGAGGAAATCGCGCTGCTACTTCGCATTCACGGACGAGTCGCGGAATCACCGGATCGACTACCTCCAGAAGAGATTTTGCCTTCTTTGGCCTTGGAGCGGTGGCTACTCTTGCATCTACTATTGTCCCGGCGTTCTTGCAGCGCAGTTGGCAGTACGAATCAGAGACCTTCTTTAGGCAACTCGAGATCTTAAGAGACTTCCATCGGGAAGCAAGCAAGCTTGTCGCGAAGCTGGAGGCTGCATCGCGCGAGCTCGACGTAGTAATACAAGAACTATGGGATTATTGGGTTGAAACGGCTAAACTAGACGATAAGGCCTGGGAGAAGGCGAAGGCTATTTATCGAAAGTTGCAAGCCGCGATTGACGAAGTATTGCCCGAGATGCAATCTCACTACATTCTCACAAATGCAATCTTCTCCCTGAAGGAAGAGGAGGTCGATGAAGCGAACGAAAAACTACGAGCAAGGCACGTCAATTGGTCGCACGAGTGGAAAGCGCTTGAGAAGCGACAAGGCGATCTAATTGCAACAGCAAAGTCTGCCAAGAGCGAGGACGAAAGGCAAAAGCTAGCAAAGCCAGTTCTAGATTTGGCTTCGGAGATGGGGCAGCTCTTTGCAGACCTAGTTGCGAACATTGGCTCATGGGTTGAGGATACAACCGATGAGTTGCTCAAGAAAGTAAGGCGTAGGTAGCAGAGTGAAGCCAAACTCCTCACTCGGGCCGACGCGCTTCGGCAAGGCCCACTGGCCGCCCAGAGCCCAATACCATGTTGATCTGGTCGGCCTGTGGACCTTGCCTCCACGGTCGGCTCAGCTCAAACGTTAGGCCTCACAAGCCGGTCGATGCAGTTGCTACCAGCGCCTTTCGAGCACCTTGTAGCCTGGGGGCAATACCTTCATTGGGCGCAACTCCAGCTTGAGCGCTTTCGCTCCTGTTCCGAGTCAACGGACGAAAGCGAGCGACTTGGGGCAGTGGCGCACTGGCTGGCAGCGGAGTACGTTGCGCTAGAGGGATGGATCGAACTGGGCCTGCAGAGCGTGCGTGTATCGACGCTTCTTGGTGCCTATCTCGAACACAAGGACTTGTTGCGTCGTTGCCGAAATGCGGTCTATCACTTCCAGAAGGCTCCACTCGATCCTCGCTTGCTTCGAGTGCTGCAAGACGAAGACGAAGAAATTCGTTGGGCTACGGCACTTCACTTCGAGTTGCAGGCAGTGCTACTAATGCTTCAAGACCAACTCCGGATGGGCTCCGTTCACCACCGCGAAGTTGCGGACATCATGGCTCGCGCAATCGGTTGGTTTCCCACGCACCCCTACGCAGAGCAGATCGAGAGCGTCTCGAAGTTGTGCGCAGAGTTCGAAGAACTGCTGAGGGACGATCACTCTGCCGCCGCCGAGAGCGAGAGAGACTATATCGCCGGAATGCGAGCGCAGATGGCTTTCCTGGATATGTACCCTCTCTCAACTGCACTCAAGCGCCTCCAGTCGCCTCGCCATTGAGGCCTAGCCCTTCGCTCGAGCCAGGGGCCTCCACCGGCATGGCACTTGGCCCGCAGGGCGTGCTGGCCTTTCGACCGCCTCGTCGGGCCAGGCGCCATTCCTACTCGCATCTCTAAGCTCAGGCGCAGAGCGCCGTCGCTGGATGCGTGCATGGCATCAACTCCGTCGCGGGAGCGTGCGTGTAGCACTACGTGCTCGGTGCGACCGAGTTGCGATGGCCCTTAACGCGCACCTTTGGTTCCAAGTGCTCGGATCGCTCGGACCGTACTATTCGCCAGGTCTTGCTAGGAGTCGATAGCCCTAATCCGGTCTCCGGCCTCGGCGGCACGCCCATGTCCAACAAGCCGATCTATCGCATGGTCTACGCGCGCCTCGGACTCCGCCGTAGTTCGAGCCATCCCAATTAGACGGCAAACTGAGCGCGCAAGGTCCGCCCGAGGCGAAGCGCCCGCAGTGTTCAGTACATGCATCGCCAGGCTGCCGATCTCCTGGAGACAGACGTCGTCGATATGGCGACGCGACATGGGATCCGTATCGCAAGTCCTCACTTCATTCCATGAATCCGGCTCTGAGCCCGTGGGCCAGTAGAAGACCGTGGAGCCTTCCTGTGTGCTCACGGCGCCTTTGGGAATGAGCTCTCGCAGTCGCTCGACGATCCGAGAACCAGTTCGCTCTAGGCCCCATGCGCGAGTGACTCGCCTGAAAAGCGTCATCTCCGGAAGCGGCCCCTCTGTGTCTATGGCCAGCCGCAGTTGATCAGCGAGCGCCGAAGAGGAGTTGTGTTCGTAGAAGCTGGCCGAGTCCCCACCGGGCAACTTGGCGGGCGCGAACACACGAAGCGAAAGATTCCTCGGCTCAGGATCACCTGCGTGTCCACGCTGGGCGAGAGTTTGCTCGGGTGGGGTGGACTGCACCGCCTCCAGTTCGATATCGCTGATCGCCGTAGGGGGCTCTTCGGGGCCTGACTCCTCTTCGGACTCAAGCAATGCATGAAGCTTGGCAGTTAGGGCGGCCATCTCGCGCTCGGGGTTCATCCACCAGTCCGTGGACCAGATTCGGTGAATGCGCCACCCTAAGCCTTCGAGTACGTGTTGACGCAGGCGATCACGGTCCCTGGCAGTGGCTCCTGAGTGGTACGTGGCTCCATCGCACTCGATGCCAACAAGGTACCGCCCGGGTGCTCTCGGATCAACCACTCCGATGTCGACCCGATAGCCAGAACATCCGACCTGAGGATGCACCGTCCAGTCGCGATCTCTAAGCATCCTGAGTACAGCGACCTCAAAGGGGCTGTCGGGCTCGAGACCGGTTGGAGAGGACTGCTCAGCGAGCGCTCTTGGCCCCTTGAGTGCGAACTCAAGATAGTGCTTGAGATCTCTGACACCAGCCGCGCGGACGCGGGCCAGGTCAATCTGCTCAGGCAACAGTGCCGAGAAGATGACAACCGCTTCTCGTGCACGAGATATCGCCACGTTGAGTCTGCGATGACCACCCTCGCCATTGAGCGGGCCGAAGTTCATCGTGGTTCGGCCAGCCGCATCCGGGCCGTAGGTGATCGAGAAGAAGATGACGTCCCGCTCGTCGCCTTGGACGTTCTCCAGGTTCTTGATGAATAGCGGCTCGCTTAACCCTGCAGCCAATGCGCGGTCCAGGGCAGGGTTGATTCGCCGGCGAGCATCCAGCAGGGTCTCAATGAGCGACTGCTGCGGCTGGTTGAACGTCACGACTCCAAGTGTCAACCCGTTGGTCGCCTTCTCCAGATAGTGCTTCTCGATGCCGGCGACCACGGCGTCCGCCTCAGCGCGGTTGGTTCTAGTCGCACCTCGATCGTAGACACCGTGTATGCGCTCGAATCGAACGGCGACGTCGTCGGTCACCGGAGACGGGAAAGTAACTAGCCGGGACTCGTAGTAGTGGACGTTCGAGAAGGTGATGAGACTTTCGTGCTTGCTCCGGTAGTGCCACTGCAGGCTCAGGCGGTTCATACCCGCGCCCAAGCACTCGTCAAGGATGCTCTCGAGGTCCTCGACCTGTTCGTCCGACGCTTCGCTACCTTCGGCGTCGTTAGACTTGTGGAAGAAGTTGGTCGGCGGAAGTTGCTTGGGATCGCCGACGACGACCAACTGCTTGCCTCTGGCAATCGCGCCGACGGCGTCCCACACCGGGATCTGCGAAGCCTCGTCGAAGACCACGAGGTCGAACTGCGAATGTCCTGCGTCCAGGTACTGCGCCACCGAAAGCGGTGACATCAGAAGGCAGGGCTTGAGCTTGGGCAGCAGTGTCGGAAGCCCTCGCACAAGCTGGCGTACTGGCATATGGCCACGTTGCCTTTGCAGCTCACGCCGCAGCTTGCCGAGCTCTGAATCGGGGCCAACTGCTACTCCAGCAGCAGTCGGGATCCGTCCGGAGAGCTTGGCCGCGATGTACTTCTGCGTGAGCTTCTGAAAGTTCGCATCGGCCAGTCTGAACTCGCGGATCTTTCGTTCATGGTCCGCACTTGAGAAGCTGCGCAGTACCGGATCATTGTCGATGGTCTTCTTCACCCACCAGTTGCGGTAGCTGTACTCAAAGTGCTCCGGGACGTCTGACAGTGCGACTTTGCCCAGCTCAATGCTGGAGACCAGTCCTTGCAGGCCCTGGGCGATTGACTGGTCGCGCACACTGCGCCAAAGACACCAAGGCTTGAGCAGCCTGTTCGCGCTGACCCATCCGGTGGCGACTCCTTGGATGCGCTCAAGAGCGCCGTCCGCGTCTGCAGAGCCGGCAAGAGCTGAGGTGGGCAATACTGCCGCGTCCAATACGTCGAGCCGTTGCCTGACAGCTCTCCAGGCGTCTCGGTAAGCCAGGATTGCCTGCCCGACCTGTGCGTTTGGGGCTAGCAGCGCTCGACTGTCGGTGACCAGCGGTTGCAGACGCTGGCGCAGCGTGGAACCGAGCTGTTCATCAGTTCCTGCCAAACCGACGACTGCGTCCGAGAATCGACTTGCCCACAGTTCGTGCTCGGCAACACCGGCCCAGTTTGTCTTCACGCCAGCGTAGCTGTCCTGGAGGAGCGCTTCGGCCTCCGCGTGCATGGCACGAAGGAACTGGTCTTCCTCGTTGACCTCAGCCAATGCGTCGAAGACTCCGGGCAACGCTGCATCTTCTGGCGGCTTCCCGTCGCTACGGAAGGCGGCGAGACGATTCTTAAGGGCTCGCTTATCTAGCCAGGACTTCGGCCACCACGACGCCGTCGCCCCTGACCAAGCCGCTTTGAGTTCGGTGGCGTTGAGCTTGGCGAGATCTTGCTTCCAATCAGGTCCGATTCTTTCCCAGTGAGACGAGCGCAGCTTGCCGTGTTTGACCAATGAGTGGACTCTGGCGCGGACCGCCGGCTCGTGGGCTTGCCTCGCCAGACCGAGCGGGACCTTAGGCGCGAGCATTAACACGTCAAGGAGCAGATCAATGGCGGCATACGTGTTGAGGCTCAAGCCGGCCGTAGGGAATCCAAGAATCCGTCCGATGGCTTCCGCGCGAGACTTGAAGTTGTTTATCGCAACGTTTGACTCCTGAACAGCGGCCAAGAGGTCGTCCTGCCAGGAGGGGGACCAGTCCGTCTTGCCAATCAGTGTCAACGGATGACTTTGGATTGCTCCCAGGGCGCCGGCCAAAGTGGCCATGCGCCTTGAGATCTCCCTGAGTTGGTCAAGCTCAACACGCGAATGAGACAACGGGTCGGCCCATGGC
Source organism: Chitinophaga pinensis (assembly GCA_943370595.1). GTDB lineage: Bacteria > Pseudomonadota > Gammaproteobacteria > Burkholderiales > Burkholderiaceae_C > Piscinibacter. The sequence continues at coordinate 13,726 of CALRRO020000023.1, read as the reverse complement.
ATCGACGATGCAGGCTCTCCCGCGTGTTCAATGCAGCTGCCAAGGGCATCGAAGACTGTCAGTCCGTTGGGGTGAACCCGATGAAGTGACGCCACGAGAGAGTTGAGCTCAGATCGAAGCTGCGCAAGCTTCTCAGCCTCTCGATCCCATTCCGCAGCGGTACGCTGGCTGCCAACATCAAGAGCTCTTCCGAGTTGCTGCACCACCTCGGTCTTGCGTGCCTTGGATGAGTGGAGCTCAAGGCAGAATGGGCCCAGGCTAATGTCGACCAGGCGCCTGTGTACGACCTCAAGCGCAGCGAGCTTCTCGGACACGAAGAGCACGGTCTGGCCTTGAGCCAAGGTATGGGCAATCAGGTTCGTGATGGTTTGGCTCTTGCCGGTTCCCGGTGGGCCCTCCAGTACCAAGTCTTGACCAGCATCAGCGACGCAGATCGCCTTGAGCTGAGATGAGTCCGACAGCAATGGAGCAAGGATGTCCTGAGGGCGATAGAACTCATCCAGCCGTTCGAACTTCTCGGGGCTTGCTTGCGCAGCAAAGGCTTGGCCGGGGTTGTCAATGAGATGCTGGACGACGCGGTTGGTCTTGAGCTGCTCCGTGCGGTCCTGCAGGTCCTTCCACATCAGGTACTTGGTGAACGAGAAGATGCCCAGATGAGCTTGCTCAAGCACCTCCCATCGCGGGATCTCTCTCACAGCCAGTCGGAATGCTTGGAGGATCTTGGCGACATCCACGCCCTTGTCGTCAGTGGCCACGACCTCGAGACTTGAGGTGCGAATCTCGAAGCTCGTCTTTAGGAGTTGGAGCAGGGTGGGGTTGACGATAGCCTCGTCATCGTGCCGAGACAGACGAAAGCCGCTGCGTACAGACTGCCGCTGGAGCGATACTGGAATGAGCAGTATCGGCGCCAGATGTACCGACTCGGCGTTCTCTGCCTCGGTCCAGCGTAGCAACCCGATTGCAAGATACAGCGTGTTGGCACCGCCTTCTTCCAGCCCGGTCCGGGCTGCGCTGTAGATCGCCAGCAGGTTGGCATCGAGTGCTTCCTGTGGCACCTTTGCCAATAGTTCCTTGTTGGCAAGGGCCTCGAGCGCCATTGCGTCGACCGGCGTGCGTCCAGTACGGTCCGAGTGCACCTGAGCCATGCGAGGGTCGCTGCCCTCCATGAGTGATGGCAGTGGCCGCACCCGGAACTCGGCGCCGTCGGCGAGCGCGTCTTCGAGGCCAGCCAGGTCGGGCGCGATGAGTTGGAGCGTTGACTTTGTCGGCTTGAAGTTGAGAAGCCGATTGCGAAGCGTCAGGTCCAAAAGCTTCGACTTCCACTTCGCGAGCCGACCCTGTGGCGTGTCTTCGCTCGGGAGATCAAGTGGTGTCAAGATCTCGGGGTCGAGGTCGGGAAGGGTGGGTGTTGGCTCAATGGTCGCGGATTCCTCTTGCGTGCTGGCGTGTTCCTGCTTCGTCAGAGAACCCCGGGAAGGCAAGGGCTTGATCTGGACCTCGCGCGCTCGGTGGATGTCAACCGCGTAGATGAATGACTCCTCTTCGAGCAGGTGAGCGTGACCGTGTTCGACGGCTATTCGAAGCGACGGCCGTCGGCTATGGTGCTGGGCAACTCCCGTTGTCTCGAAGGTCAGGAACTCGCCGCTGTCGACCCGTTTGCGTACTGCCTGAATGTCATCGGTCAATGGGTCTGGGAAACAGGCTGCGTGAAGCCATACTCCGACCCAGGCGTGCCCTTGCTGCATCAGAACGACCGGTCGCAGACCGGCTTGCTCAAGGCAAGATGCGAACAGCATTGCAAGATCTAGGCACGTTGCCACGCGAGTCTCGACGATTCGATCCGGCGTGCGGATCTTCTGACCATCTGCACCAAAGGACGCAGGAGGTTCCACATACTGCAGTGCTTGCGCGCAGATCGTGCTGTACAGCGCCGAAACCTGCTTCCAGACGATGTCTCGGCTCTTGGACTGATAGCCGTTCATCGACAGGTCTGGATACTGCGAGCGCAGAAGTTTCGATGCAGCTGAAATCAGGGAGTCCACCGCAGGGGCGTTGGGCATGCAGAAGGCAGCCAACAACTCCGGCAGCGCTCTAGTACCGGCCCATTGGTCGTACGCCAGCACCTCCAGGGGCTGTGACTTGTGCGCGAGGTCCTCGGTGCCGCTGAGTACTGACACCTTGATCGCCGCTCTAGTGGACTCGCTCAGGTCCGCCAGAAAGGCGTGGTCTGGCGGCAGATCGATAGGTGAAATCCGACGACTCTCGCTTGGTGCCAGCCTTTCGAAGCGCAGCTTGGTCCCTCGCGCGAACATGGGGCTGCAGGTCACGAGAACCTGCAGGTTCTCTAGCGCGATGTCCGTGTGGTTCGTGATCCGCAGGGAGCGGACCACAGGTACAGAGTTCTGGATGGATGCATAACCGAGGGTGGCGTCAGACTCGATCTCGATGCTTACGCCCGCCGGCGAGTCGGTGCTTTCAGCAGCATCAGTGGTCTCCGGCATTGTCATCGACATGGCTCTCCGTTCGCGATTGGCGCTCTCTCGAGTTTTGCAAGAGTACTGCAGCTCGAGGCGTGGAGGTTGATCCAGTCAAGGGTTATTGCTGCCTGCCGATAGGGGGAAGGGCACCTTGGGTGCACGGGAGACTGCAGGAGATCGGCCGTCCGCTGCCTACTACCTTTGGGAAGCTATCGCGAACATGCCAACTGGATTCATCCATACTGAGATCCAACCTGCACTATGTGGGCACATGCCAGAGTAGTCATGCTCCGCGTTTGCGCCACGACCTACGCCGACATGGCACTCGGCTCCAATTGCGTCAGCTGACTTCATACACCACGCGGCAAGCAGTGCGGCGATACTCTGGCGTCAGTTCAACTATCTGTTGTGGCCGCACACATCGAAAGTAGAAGAGCTCTGGCTTGTGGCTTTAACTCTGCTCGCGGCAGCGCGAGTGGACTTTCCCTCAGGTGGTCGCGTAGAGGTCACTCATCGGCCACGCCTTGACCGTATCAAACCGTCGACTCGAGACCAACATTCAGTTCACTTCTGCCTCATCCGCATTGTTACGCTGATGTCCGGGTCACAAATGGGCGTACCGCAGTGCTTCGCGTCACCACCAACAAAGCGGAACTCAACATCACGTTGGTTCACGAATTCCTCGCAGAGCAGTCCACGTGGGCCAGGGGGATCCCGCGCCCCTTGGTTGAGCGCGCCATCGAGAACTCCCTTTGCTTCGGCGGCTTCATTGGTGAGACACAGGTGGCGTTTGCCAGAGTCATCTCCGACTACGCCACGTTTGCAAACCTCGTGGATGTCTTCGTTCTGCCGGCCCACCGAGGACGCGGCTACAGCAAGGTGGTCATCCAGGCGGTCATGTCACATCCAGAGTTGCAGGGCCTCAGGCGCTTCATGCTCGCCACGAGTGACGCTCACGGCCTCTATGCGCAGTTCGGCTTTGCTTCTCCCGCTAGGCCGGCGTCACTCATGGAGCGGTACTTTCCGGCCATCTACCAAAGCCAGGCCTAGTGCTACCAGGCTCGCAAGAATCGGCCAGCGATCCAGGAGATCGCGATGCTGCTCCCAACGACTGCCACAGCTCCCAGAGCCAGTAGTAGCGGCGAATCCGCCATTGCGGGCGGCAACCATGGGTCAATCGTGCCCGCCCGCGCATGCTCAATGCCAACCTGCGCCACCCAGCCGACACCTGCGGCGGCGATCAGTGGTAAAGCAAGGAGCGCTAGCGCGATGACGAAACCCAGTGTTGTCAACACTGGCGCGCAAGCGAACAAGGCACGCACGGTCCGAGTTCGTTCAGCTCGGTCGCGTACCGGCACCTTGCCCGACAGTACGAACTCCGCGATCTCGGGCCAGAACTCCTCGTCGATGGCTGCGCTGTGCCCACCGTCGACGAACCGCACTTCAGTCAAGCCCAATGGACCTGAGACCTCGGGCACCTGCGCATCATGAAAGCCAAAGGCGCCAGCGCCGCCCACATCCATGAAGCGCAGCCGAAGAAACTCGAAGACCGCTGGCAAGAAGGCGACTACACCATCGGCGCTGCCGACGTAGTTCAGCACGCCGGACTTCACCTGTTGAATGCGACTTGCCCATGGATAGTCCCGGCGGACCACGCTACCTGCAAAGACAACGCGCTTGAAGCGGATCGCCGGGCAGATCTTCATGGCATTCGCGGCGATGTAGGTCCCATTGCTGTGTCCAACAAAGCTGATGTCGGCATTCGGAAAGTGGCTGCGCACGTCGGCATAGCGCTCCATGAACCAATACGTGGCAGCTTGCCTTCCCCCTGGCCGGACGAAGTCCCACATCGAGAAGAAGCCATAGCTCGGGCTCGGCGCCCGCACCAGCCTGCCAGAGCGGCGCGCTCGGGTCTTGACCTCGCGCGCCACGCGCTTGGTCCAGAATCCGTTGTCGCGGATGCCATGAACCACCATGACCGCATCCTGCACCCGGTCACTGCCACTCGCGCCTTGTTCGCCAACCTCGGTCAGGTCCATCGGGTCGAGGTAGTCGTCTATGTCACCGGGTGGTAGCGCCCAATCTTCCGTTTGCAACGCTGCAAAGTCACACGACAGCGCGGCGACCACCCGATTTCGTCGCTCGGCCGTGATCTCCGGTGACTCGTCCTCCATGCCTCGTTCGCGAACAAGCTTTAGAACTCGCGCGTGGTTGCTGCCCTTGAGCTCAATGAAGGCAAATTCGGCGCGTGGGCCTAGTTCGGTGCAGTCGGCAGGAGAGATGTATTCATCCTTCGCCCCTAGCAGGAACACCGTGCTGGGTAGACCATCTGCACGCAAGGGGTGTGTGTCGCCGATGACACGATCCCTCAACTGCTTCAACACTTCGACGTACTGCAGGCGGGTTGAAATGACATACGGTGCGCCCCGCTTGAGCTGCCAAATGAAGGGTTGGCGATTGGTGCCGGCGAGACTGAATCCCTTCCACCAGCCAATGGCGCGTGCCAAGGCAAACAGGACAGGCGAAAGGAACCGCACATGGGCAGGCGAAGCCGTCGAGTGCTGCCAGCCGCGCGTGATGCCCGACATGACCACCAACCGATGGATCCGGTTGGCCCAGGGAGCTGCGCGGGTCGGGTCGATCGATCCGTCCGCGCCAGCCCCATGAGCAGCACAGAAGACGCGTCTCGCCAAGATCGAGCCCGCGCTGTATCCGAGCAACACGATGGAATCGAAATGGCCCGCTTGTGCAATCTTGGCGTCGACTAAGCCAAAGACTTCACTCGTCACCTCCTCGGGCGAACGCATCTCGAACATTGAAAGGCTGAACTCCGGAGCCCAGACTTCCGCTCCCGGCAGATCCTGACGAAGCGCCTCCAGCATCGAAGCGGGGATCTCTCCACCTGGTTCACCTAAGAGCAGCGCATCCCCTGTATTTGTCCAGCCTCGGATGGCTACGATCAAGCTCCTGCCTGTCATGTCGCTTCCCCAATGTTCGGAGTCACTAGAAGAAGGGCCTCGATCGCTTTCTCGATGTGCGACCCAACCGTCACCAGCCTCCCGATCGACGCCTCACCGGCGACGTAGCGGCGCCCGACTCGGTCGCTTGCTTAGAGTGCTTGCGCACGCTGCGAACACCGGATTCGTCGCAAACTCTCCGCAGCCAGCGCATGGCTTGCGCCACCTGCAGGCAAGCACGGTGTCCGTTGGCGGAGCGCAGCTGGCGACTGACCGGCAGCATCGGGCCCAGCATGTCGAGCTGCCGGGAAAATACTGCCACGATGTCGAGAATCTCGCACTCCTGATTGATAGGGGCTGCGCACATGCACCGACTCTGGGCCGACCTTGCCCGCTTGCCGGTGATGCTCCCGGCGGGATCGTGTCGCATGGTGAAGGCGTCGAGCCTTGTCACGAATCGGACGGCACGCCAAGCCCGGAGAGCGGCTGCGGCCTCGCGTGTTGAGGTGAGGAATCTGGAACCTGCCGCTGACCAATGATCGGAACTGGCTGGCATGCCGCGGCGAGTGTGAAGCGCGGCTGCCGAGCGTCGCATCAGATCGCCGCGACCACCCAAGTTGGCTTCCTGCAATAGTTCTTCAGGACTATTGCCTCCCATGAGCAGACGGCTGCGATAGTCTGCAAACAGTTGAGTCACTCTTAGCGAACACTGCGGCGTTGGTCCCGACAACCGGACGTCCACGGTGGGCTAAAGAACAGCGACGCTGCTCCGCACCACTGCAGATGCAGGCACTCCGGCATTCCCTCTACTATCGGATCTACATTCGCTTGACTTTCTCGGGGTCACCAAGTGTCCAAGGGATCGACCAGTGCCGCTGAGAGCCGTCCGCCCGCGAAGGGCTGGGACGTCTTCATCAGCTACAGCCACGCCAGCGGCCCGAGGCAGGCCGAGCAGTTGCGCTTGGCGCTAACCGCACGTGGTCTGAGCGTGTTCAAGGACACTGCCGAACTGCGCGGCGGTGACCGCTGGCTCGAACGCCTGGGCGATGCAGTCGGCTCCTGCAAGCGCTTCGTGGTCTTGATCGGCCCTGAGGGCCTCACACGCTGGGTCGGTGCAGAAACTGGCGTCGCGCTCAATCGTCACTTTGGCGCCCATGCCGATGCCCACAGGCCGCAGATCGTGCCGGTGCTGATGGAAGGCGCAGCGGACCTTGCCATTCCTCCCTTGCTGGGCTTGTTTCAGTGCCTTCGCTGGGCGTCTGAAGACGGTGTGCCCACCGCCTTGCTGGACGTGCTGGCAGGCCAGGACAGTGTGGCTCCCCAGCCGCCGTCACTCGAGCGTTGCCCCTATCTGGGCCTAGCGCCGTTTCAGCGCGAAGACGCCGCGCTCTTCTTCGGCCGCGAGCGCGACACGCTGGCCGCCTTAGCCCGCCTGGGCGACCCGTACCCACGTAATCCTGAGGACGTCAGCGCCTGGCCGCGAGGCAGCGGCTACCTGCGGTGGTTGTCCATTGTTGGCGGTAGCGGTGCTGGCAAGTCTTCACTCGTAAGGGCCGGCTTACTGCCTCTGGTGGAAGCGGGTGCGCTGTGGCCGCGCACAGGGTATGCGCATTGGTGCATTGCCGGCCCCATGATGCCCGGCGACGATCCGGTGAAGGAGTTGGCGCGAGCCATCGACGCCGGAGTACTTCCCGAACCTCGCCGCGACTCCGCCGCGCTAGCACAGCGGTTGCGCAGCGGCGACGACAGCGCGCTGGCCGACTGGCTGCACGACCGCACGCATGACTGGCCGGCCGACCGCGCTCTGTTGCTGGTCGTGGACCAGTTTGAAGAGCTGTTCACGCTCGCGCCCCACGCGACGCGGTTGCGCTTCGATGCTTTGGTCGCCGCCGCCCTTGCCGCCAACGGCAGCCGGCTGCATCTGCTGACCACCATGCGCAGCGACTACCAGCACCGTATAGCCGATGACCTGCCGGTGCTGGGCCACCGTTACAACGAACTGAGCCTGCCCTACACCCTGGCACACGTCGGCGAGGCCGGCCTGCGACGTGCCATCGAGCAGCCAGCCCTGTTGGCAGGGCTGGATGTGACCGAACTAACCCAAGCCCTGGTCGACGACGCTCGGGACGACATGGCCGGCGCGCTGCCACTGGTGGAGCATGCCCTGGCCAGCCTGTGGCGAAGCCGGCAGACCTTTGGTGCGCGGCCTCGCCTCACGCTGGCAGCCTATGAAGCCGCCGGGCGTTTGGCCGGCATGCTGGGCCGTGAAGCCGATGCGGTACTGGCGCGCTTGGCGCAGCGCTCTATCGCCCACCGCGAGGGCGCGCTGGAGCTACTGCTGGCCCTGAGCCGACACCATCCCGACCGGCGCCACACGCGCCAGCAGTTGCCACTGCAAGCCGCCCGGCGCCAGGCCGGCCTTGGCGACGAAGCCCGGGGCGACGAGGTGCTGCGCGCGCTCAGCGGTCACCGTGATGCCGACGCCGTCGTGCCCGTAGGACTGCGCCTGATCACCGTCAGCGGTGAACGCGCATCGGCGCGCGTTGACCTCATCCATGAAGCGTTGCTGCGCTCGTACACCGACCCCTCAGCCGCCCCCGACGCCAAGCCAAAGCCATACTGGCCAACTCTGGTTGACTACCTGGAGCTGCACAAGGGCCGCGACCTGCTTCGCCAGAACCTGCGGCGTCAGGCCGAGGAGTGGGCCGATGCCCCATCGGCTTGGCGCTGGCGCCACGCCGCCAGTTGGTTCGATCTGCGGCGCTTTAAGGTCTTGAAGTACCTGACTAGCGACTCGGAACGGCAGTATCTGAAGTCGTCGCGGCTGCCCGCTACTGCGTCGGTATCTGCGATGGCTCTGGGCGGCGCCACGCTTTGCTGGCTCTTCGTGTTGCAGCCTGGCTATCGGCTGGCGCTGGATCTCTTGCACACCGAGGCTTGGCGAGATTTTGTCGCCAGGTTCACGTGGCGCGAAGGCATTTCTCCGCCCTTGCCGCAGGCGGTGGAGATTCCGCTGGGCCCTTTCGTCTACGGCTGCGTTCAAGGCCGCGACGTACCTGCTGGAAGAGCCTGCCCAGACGACAAACTCCGGCGCGAGGTCGACATGCGCGACTTGCCCCAGCCCTGCACGGCCTTTGCCGCGCACGAAGTCACCTTCGAACAGTACGACTACTACGTCTGGACGCGGCGGCAAGTCGACGCCGCGAATGGCCCGCGCTACCCCGCGCTGGGCGTTGACATGGACCGCGGGCGCCACCCGGTGGTTGATGTCAGCTACCTTGAGGCGCTGGCCTACGCCGAGTGGCTCTCTGAGTTCACTGGCCAGTCCTGGCGCTTGCCCACCGAGGTGGAATGGGAGTACGCCGCACGCGCTGTGCATGTCAGCAAGGCAGAGAGCAGGGATGGTCCGTACTGGTGGGGCGATGAGGCCCCGCCCGTCGGCGCGAAGGCCAATTGCTTTGGTTGCGATCCTGCCCGTGGAGGCCGTTCAGCGCCGGTGGGCAGTTACAAGCCCAATCCCTTCGGTCTCTATGACACGGTTGGGAACGTCTGGGAGTGGACCAGTTCTGCCTACCGAGACGGTGACGCGAAAGCAGGGCCATCGGCACCCGTTGCCCGCGTGCGGCGGGGCGGTTCCTGGCTCAACGTCCCGTCGGATGCGCGCGCCTCGGTTCGTCTCCACTATGGGGCTGACTTCCGCGGCGGCAACTTCGGCTTTCGGCTGTGTCGAGTGTCCTCCGTCAAGCAGTTGCCCGTTGGCGCCGATGGCCGGTGATGGCCTTCTCGCATGTGCCGCGGTGCCGGCCCCCGCGAAGCTGACGGATGGGCGCGGCGATAGCGCCTGAAAGAGAGTGCGAGCGAGGCGGGCAGCCCGCACCTCCCGCGCAGGCTGTCTCTCTATGACATAGATGACACGCGCTTTCGGCTGTGTCTGCACCGGTAGTGAAGGCGAGAACTTGGCGGTAGTCAGTTCATACTTGATGCGTCGCAAGACGTTCGCCCCACGACTTTGCGGACGCGCCCGTAACCATGGAATGGATACACAGCACCGGCCGCGAACGTTGTCCGCAATCGCTGCGACACCGTCGGAGTGCAACACGCGGTTCACACGTACGGATCGAATCTCGCTTGGCTTGAGAACCAACGGCAGTTGCCTATCGTCTCGAAGCTCTTGGACCTAGTTCACTCTGCAACGCCCAGACGTAGCGCAACACCGTTGTGATCGGAGAGTCTTCCGGGTTCGTCGCGATCGCACCAGATTTGCAGCGGTTCCAAAAGGCTCAAGTTGCCGCTTGCCCAGACGTGGTCCACAAGTGCTCGCGTCGCACCCCTGGTTTGCCGAATGTTCTCCAACGTATGGCAATGCATGCCGGCGCGTTCAAGCCCTTCGACCAGTGACAGCCTCGCTTTCGGCTCACCGTACCAGCCGCTACCATCAAGGCACGTATTGAAGTCGCCCGCAAGTACGAAGCTTGCGCCGCTGAGGGCAGGATCGGACCGCAATCGGGCAAGATCGCCCACGATGTCTGCGACTGCATTGCGATGACGCTCCCAGGGGGTGGCAACCCCCTGCCGAACGCCATCCATGGCGTATGGGATGACTGTGCCGTACACGACAACTCGACCCAATGGAGGCGGTAGATCCAAGGAGACACAAACCGATAGACGCGAGTCGGCAACATCCAGGCTGTACCCCTCCCAGGTCGATGCGATGCCTACCGCGCGATCTCGTGAGGCATAGGTTCCTGTTCCTTCGGCTGACCACCAGAACTGCATTCCAGGAAGCCTTGTGGTGTCCCGAACTTCGGTCAGCACAAGGACATCGGCTCGCAGTGCGAAGAGTGTCTCGATCTGGAAGGGTAGCCGCTTTGCAGCACCCGAGCCGTATCCATCCAGATTCCAGGTGGCAATGTGCAGCTTATTCATTGATCAATGGGCCAGAATTGGGCGACAGACTTATGGTCTCTTGCGGATGCCCGCGCTCGGAGAGGGCAGCTTCGCCAGGCATCAGGCCAGTTCTTCGATCGCACTGATAGTTCTATCGAGTTCGTCCACCAGTGCCGTGCGACCGTGGGATGCGAAGGCATGAACCAGCGAGCGGTAGTACCACAGCGAGCCTTCTTTGCCCGCAGTGAAGCGCGTCCACAGCGATGGCCCGAGCAAACGCAGGTCAAAGAGGATTGATCGAGCGTTGTGCAGCTTGTCGCAGGCAGACACGAGCCGTACTGACCGCGACGCCTGAGCCAGATGCGCCAAGTAGGCCTCCTTGCGTGGCCTCCACGCCGGCTTGCGCTCCTCGTAGGAATCGGTACAACCTTCGACGATGTCGGCCACGACCTCCCCGAACTGTGCGCGGATGAGGTCGAGTGTCGGCGCTCCGCCAGCATCTTCGACCGCATCGTGCAGCAAGGCCGCGATGGCTTCGTCCTCGTTCGCCCCGTGTTCGAGCGCGAGGCTGGACACGGCGATCAAGTGGGATACGTAGGGAATCTTCGTTCCCTTGCGGAGTTGCCCATCGTGCAGCTTCCAGGCGAGCTGAAGAGCATCGGCATATCTCTGCGTCAGCATGAGGCGTCTCCCCGCATAGCTTTGCCGATAGCGCGATCGGCGATGCTCTCCGACAGATCCGGGTTCTCCGACAGGAACTCCCGATTGAGCAGCAGGCTCGAGAAGAGCCTGTCCGCCGGATCGCTAGTCTGTTCTACCAGCTCGTGCGCGCTAAGCCGTTGATGGCACGGAACGCCTTCGTCGAGCTCCCGCTGCCGATGGGCCTGCATGCGCAGAAGGTGCTTTGCTGCCGCTACCAGGCGGGCCGGGCTCGCTGCCATGAGTCGCTCCATTCGTACACATCTAGAACATAGCCAATCGGCACAGATGCTGGCATACGGATCGCTCATGCCATGAGCTGGCTACCTACGCGATTGAGCGCTCAACCCGGGTGGTATCAGATGGCCTAGACCGTTTTCCTGCGCCTAGTCCACCGGTGTGCGCCTCTGGTCGCTGCGAGCTGGTTCGGTCGAAGGATCGGACTCCACAGTCGATGTGTTCGTGCGCGTACAGGTGCCTGACGTGCCGAAAGAGAAGATCCCTGACCAGACCCAGCACGCCCTGGCGCTTGTGATCGACATCTCCAGCTCGTTGGCTGGTCAGCCTCTGGCCTATGTCATCCACTGCGCTCACATCGTGGTTGGTCGCCTCTGGCCCGTGGACAGTGTCGCACCGGCCTAGTTGGACGACTTCGTGACGGGACAGCGCTGCGCCAGGCGCCGGATTGCGTGCACGACGGTGGCTTGACCGGCCAAATGATGTGGGCTGACGGATCTGAGGTACTGCCGAGGGCGCACTCTTGTTCTAGAACTGTCTTCTGTGTCTAGAACTGCGGGCTTGCAGCTGTTGCGGTCTGTATGGCACATCGTCCTGAGCGGTTGCTCTCGGCCACAACCCGTCATCCGTCTGATGGCCGAATAGCCGACAGTGGGTTGATCTGTGTGGATCCCGGGTCAATCCAGTTGCGGTACCCGGAACACTGAAAAGTCGTTGTGTATCTCCTCCTTGAACATGTGCTGTTCGAGCGCGTTGCCGATCTCGGGCAGTTCATCGGCGAGGCCGTCGTCGACGCCGCGCGCCTTAACCGTCGCGGCCATGGCCAGTAGCTCGGGCAGTGCCCGGCGGTGGCCTTCGTGGAACCGAATCTGGATGCGGTCGATCAGGGCACTGACCGGCCGGGTGGCTTCTGGGGACATGGAGGGTGGAGGCTGGCTATTCCGGCTCAGTCTGGCCGAGGGCGCAAGCCGTTGACGTTGTCCCAGGTCAAGTTCTGAACCAAAGGGCCCCGGCGTAGTTCTTCAGAACTATGTCCAGGCCGCGCGCCATCGTTCCTCTGCCGCGGTGCGCGTAGCCACCGTGCTGATGTTCACCGGGGCCGTGCCGGCGGACAGTCTCGTCAAACCCAAGACGAGTCCGATCCATGGCTACCACCACAACTCCCATCCCACGCCAGGCGTGGTCCGTGCTCATCGTCAGCACCATCGCCTTCACCGTGTGCTTCATGGTGTGGATGATGTTCGGCGTCATCGGCATTCCGCTGAAGAAGACGCTGGGACTGAACGCCACGGAGTTCGGTCTGTTGACTGCCACGCCGGTACTGACTGGCTCGCTCATCCGCGTGCCCCTTGGCATCTGGACCGACCGCTACGGCGGCCGCATCGTGATGACACTGCTGATGGCCATCACCGTGCCGGCGATCTGGCTGATGAGCTACGCCTCGGCTTACTGGCACTTCCTGGTCATCGGCCTTTTCGTGGGCCTTGCCGGGGGTTCGTTCTCGGTCGGCACACCCTACGTGGCGCGCTGGTTCCCCAAGAGCCGCCAGGGCATGGCGATGGGCGTGTACGGCGCGGGCAACTCCGGCTCAGCGGTCAACAAGTTCGCCGCACCGGTGCTGCTGGCCATCGGCGGCTGGACGCTGGTGCCGCAGGTGTATGCCGCGGTGATGCTGGGCACGGTCATCCTGTTCTGGTTCGGCAGCAGCAGCGACCCGAAGCACCTGGTGCCGTCGAACGTGAAGTTCAGCGACCAGCTGAAGATGCTGAAGGACCCCAAGGTTCTGAAGTACTGCCAGTACTACAGCATCGTCTTCGGCGGCTACGTGGCGCTGGCGCTGTGGATGGTCCAGTACTACGTGGGCGAGTTCGGCCTGTCGATCCAGACTGCCGCGCTGCTGGCCGCATGCTTCAGCCTGCCCGGCGGCGTGCTGCGCGCATTCGGCGGCATCTTGTCTGACAAGTACGGCGCGCACCAGGTCACCTGGTGGGTGCTGTGGGTCAGCTGGGTGTGCCTGTTCCTGCTGAGTTACCCGCAGACCGACTTCACGGTGGTGACCGTCAACGGTCCCCGCACGTTTCACGTCGGCCTGAACGTCTACCTCTTCACGGCGCTGATGTTCATCCTGGGCATCGCCTGGGCCTTCGGCAAGGCCAGTGTCTTCAAGTACATCGGCAACGACTACCCCGACAACATCGGCACGGTCAGCGGCATCGTCGGCCTGGCCGGCGGCCTGGGCGGCTTCGTGCTGCCGATCATGTTCGGCGCGCTGATGGACCTCACCGGCATCCGCTCCAGCGCCTTCATGTTGATGTACGGCGTGGTCTGGGTCTCGCTGATCTGGATGTACTGGACCGAAGTGCGCAAGACCGAAATGATGGGCACGAACGCACCGGCGTCGCCCTTGTCGCGCAGTTTCGCGCGCTGAAAGCACAAGGAGAAGATGCCATGAGTGCCACCACGACAGCG
>CALRRO020000022.1:0-71156 GCA_943370595.1 Chitinophaga pinensis | reverse complement strand
GACGGCGGTGGCTCGCGGCAACTGGACAGGCGCGCAGGTCATCCAGGTGGTCGGCGACATGGACGGCCTGCCGCGGCGCTGTGCCCGCCTGCGCAGGTCGGCCCGTACCGGCTCGACGGCCTGATCGGCAGCGGCGGCATGGGCGCCGTCTACCGCGCCCGCCGCAACGACGGCCTGTTCGAGCAGACGGTCGCCGTCAAGTTCGTGCGGCCGATCGCCGGCGGCGGCGTCGCCGCGCTGATCGACGCGGAGCGCCGGTTGCTCGCGCGCATGCAGCACCCGGGCATCGCGCGCATCCTCGACGGCGGCAACACGGCCGATGGCCTGCACTACCTGGTGATGGAGTTCGTCGACGGCGTACCGATCGACGAGCACGCCAGTGCGAATTCGCTGGCGGTCGACGGCCGCGTGGCGCTGCTGATCGAGGTCTGCGCGGCGCTGGCCGACGCGCACCGTCACCTGGTGCTTCACTGCGACATCAAGCCGGCCAACATCCTGGTCGGCGAGGATGGCCGCGCGAAGCTGATCGACTTCGGCATCGCCCGGCTGCGCGACGTGATCGACCCCGCCTTGCCGCATGGCTTCACGCGCGGCTATGCCAGCCCGCAGCGGCTGGCCGGCGAGCCGCCGACGGTGGCCGACGAGGTCTATGCACTGGGCAAGCTGCTCGCCGAGCTGGCCAGCGGCCGGCTGCCGGCAGACGCCGACGACCTGCGTGCCGGCGACGGCCTGGACGACGAGCTCGCTGCCATCGCCCGCCGCGCGCTCGACGCCGACCCCGCACGGCGGTACGGCAGCGTGGACGCCTTCGCCGACGACCTGCGCCGCTGGCGCGAGCGGCGGCCAGTCACCGCACTGCCGCCGCACTGGCGCTACCGCGCGCGCAAGCTGCTGCAGCGGCACCCGTGGCGCGTGGCCGCCGGCGCGCTCGCCGCGGGCGGCGTGCTGGTTTCGCTGGCGGTGATCACCCTGCTCTATGCCCGTGCCGACGCGGCGCGGCGCGAGGCCGAGCAGCGCTTCTCCGAGGTGCGCTCCCTGTCCAGCTACATGCTCTTCGAGCTCGACCGCCAGCTCGAGACGACGCCGGGCACGACGGCGCTGCGCCGCGAGCTGGTCGAGCGCAGCCAGCATTACCTCGACGCGCTGGCCCGCACGGCCGGCGGCGACACCTCGCTGGCCCGCGAGATCGCGGTCGGCCTCGGCCGCCTGGCCGAGGTGCAGGGCGGCTGGGCGATGCCCAACGTCGGCGAGCCGGCAGCTGCACGCGCCAACTTCGAGCGCGCGCAGGCCATGCTCGGCACGCTGGTGGCACGCCAGCCGGACGACTGGCGCATGCGCCGCGAACTCGGCCGCGTTCAGCAACGCATGGCCGACTTCTACGGCGGCGTGGACAACGACGCACGCCGCCAGCTCGAGCAGGCGCAGCAGGCGGAGACGCAGTTGCGCCGCGCGCTCGCGCTGGCCGAGCCCGGCGGCGCCGCAACGCGCGAGCTCGGCGAGCTGCAGACGCTGCTCAACGCCGCGCGCCTGTCGCAGTCCTTCGCGATGGACTGGATCGACCAGGGCACCCAGGCCGCAGCGCTGGCCCGCGACGAGGAGGCCCGCCTGCTCGCGCTGCCCGAGCCGGTGCGCCGCGAGATGGAGTTCGAGGACCGGCTCGGCCACACCGCCGCGAAGCTGGCCGAGTCGCAGTTCTACCTGGAGCGATTCGCCGAGGCTTTCGACGCCTACCGCCGCGCCCAGCTGCACTACGCGCTGGCGCTGCAGACGGCGCCCAACCACCGCAAGCTGCTCGACGCGACGGCGGTGGCGCTGTGGGGCTCGGCGCTGTCGCTGACCGAGATCGGACGGCAGGAGGAGGCGCTGGCCGACATCGGCCAGGCGCTGGACAGCGCCAGCCGCCTGCTCGCGCTGGACCCGTCGAACCGCAATGCGCAGCGCATGATGGTGATCCTGCAGAGCGACCGGGCGCGCCTGCTCGGCCGCGTCGGTCGCCTCGACGAGGCGATCGTGCTGGCCGAAGCGAACCTGCGCGAACGCGCGGCGCGGGCCGAGCGCGCGCCGGACATCTCCGAGCCGGCCCGTGATGCGGTGGTGCCGATGCACTCGCTGGCCGAGATGCACTGGCGCCGCGGCGACCTGGCCGCCGGCTGCGCGGCGGCGCGGCGTGCGGCGGCCGCCTGGGCCGCCTACGAGCAGCGCTGGGGGCTGACCGAGCTCGATCGCCGGCAGAACGCCGAGAAGGAAGCCGAGGCCTCGCGCCGCTGCCCGCGCTGATCAGCCCGCGGCACTGCCCTTCAGGGCATCGTGCAGCCAGGCGCGCGCACTGCGCCACTGGCGCTTGACCGTCGCAGTCGAGCTGCCGTCGAGCTCGGCGATCTGCTCGACGGTGAGCCCCGCGAAGTAGCGCCGCTCGACCAGCGTGGCGAGCCCGGGCGACACGGTGGCCAGCCGCTCCAGCGCCTCGTGCAGCGCCTCGACGTCGACATCGCTGCGTGGCTCGTCGGGCAGGCTGGAGACCAGGGTCACGCGCGTGCCGGCGTCGCGCTTGGCGGCGCGCTCGCGGCGCACGTGGTCGATCAGCACCTGGCGCATCACCTGGCCGGCATAGGCAAGGAAGTGGGCGCGGTCGCGCGCCGACACCTGGGCCTGCCCCATCAGCTTGAGCGCCGCGCCGTGCACCAGCTCGGTCGGCGCGAGCTGAGCGCGCATGCGGTCGCCGGCGAGCAGGTGGCGCGCCAGCCGGCGCAGCTCCTGGTAGACGGCGCCCAGCAGCGCGTCGCGCGCAGCGGCGTCGCCGCCGGCGGCGCGCTGCAGCAGTTCGGTGACGGCGGGTTCGGCGCTCATGGCTGCGAACGACTCTAGCCCAGTGGTCCGTCGCTGTTACAAAAAAGTTCGTGCCGGACTGATCCGTTTTCCGCCGCGGGTGCGCCTTTGCAGGGAAGGAGGCCACCCATGAACACCCGACGCTTCACTTCGATCCTTGCCGCCACCGCGGTTGCGCTGCTGGCTGCACCGGCTGCTGCGCAGGACTACGGCGCGATGGTCCAGCAGCAGATGAATGCGATGAACGCGAACATCGCGCGCGGCCAGCAGATGGTCGATCAGGTCGTTCGCCAGCGCATGGCGGATCCGCAGGTGCAGGCCTCCTACCGCCAGTACCTCGCGCAGATGCAGGCCGCCGGTCGGCCGGCGATGGACTACGCCAGCTACACCTACCAGTGGATCTACACCGCGGGCTTCTCGGCCCAGGGCATCGCCCATGCCCGCGCCAACGAGGCCGGCATCGCCCGCGCCGAGCAGGCCAAGGTGCGGGAGCTGCGCGACGCAGAAGCCCGCCGCGGCCAGGCCCAGCAGCAGCAGCGCGACCAGTACGCCGCCCACCAGCAGGAAGCCGGCCGCGGGCTGATGGGCCAGAGCAGCTACCTCGCGCCCAACGGCACGAGCGTGGTGCTGCCGCACACCTGGCAGCCGAACACGCAGCACCACCTCCAGGGCCAGACCTACCGCGTCGACGCCAGCGGCCAGTACCACGTGCTCGGCAGCGACGGCTGGTGGTACCCGCTGCAGGCACGCCGCTGAACCCGTTTCACGACCGACAGGGAGAACACCATGAAGATCCGCCATCCACTGCCGCCGGCCCAGCCGGCACGCCGCCGGCTGCTGCTGGCCATGCCCAGCGGCGCCCTGCTCGCCTCGCCGCTGGCCCTGGTCGGCTGCGGCGGTGGCGGCGAGGACGCCGCAGCGCCGAGCGCGGAGATCACGCTGGCGCTGCCGGCCAGCATTGCGCCGAAGGACGTCACCCTCATCGGTGCGGGCAGCGAGCAACCGGCCGGCAGCGGCAGCGTCAGCCTGACGATGAAGGACAGCGCACCGGCCCTGGTGTCGGCAGTGCACTCGAGCGCTCGCGTGGTGGCACTGGGCCTGCCGCGCGCCGGCGCCAGCGGCCAGACGCTCGGTGCGCGATCGAGCGCCGAGGCGTTGCTGTTCCTCGCCCTCGGCGGCACCCAGCTCGACGCCGCGGCGCGCACGCGACTGCTCGATCTCGTGCAGGCCGACGCCAGCGTCGGCCCGCTGGCCGCCGTCATCGAGGCGCGCTGGAAGACAGTGCCCTTCGCGCTCGACGGCGCCGACGCGCCGATCGTGCAGGCGGTGATGGCCGCAGTCGACGGCCTGCGCGGCCGTGCCGCGACGTTGCGCGGGCCTGCCTCGGCGCGGCGCAAGACGGCGCAGGCGATCGAGCCGCT
This sequence comes from Chitinophaga pinensis, assembly GCA_943370595.1. Taxonomy (GTDB): domain Bacteria; phylum Pseudomonadota; class Gammaproteobacteria; order Burkholderiales; family Burkholderiaceae_C; genus Piscinibacter. The sequence goes on along the minus strand of CALRRO020000022.1, from coordinate 66,909 downwards.
GCAGCGCATCGAACCGTCCAACGAGGTCTCCGGCGTCACCGTGCTGCAGGCCGAAGGCAGCGACAAGGCCCCGGGCATCAAGCTGCAGAACACCAAGCGCCGCAGCGGCATCGCCCATGTCTACGAGACCGCCTACACGCCGGTGGACGGCGAGAAGATCGCGCTCGGCCTCGCGAAGCTGAAGTACGAGCACATCGATGTGCCCTCGACGCAGTCGCTGTCGATCTTCAGCGCGATCGGCGAGCTCGCCGGCGGTGCCGTGCCGTGGGCGCCGGTGGAGACCGCACGCTACGGCCTGACGATGCACGCCGGGGCCGAGGAGACGGTCTACGAGACCGTCTACCTCACGCCGGTATGGGACCGACCCGAGCCGGCCTTCTTCCTCGATGTGCGCTACAGCCTCGCGCGCAGCAAGTGGCGCGAGGAGCTGCAGGCGCTGTACACCGCATCGCAGATGGAGCTGATGTTCGGCGCCATTCTCGAGGCGCTGGGCGTGGGCGTCCGGCAGATCGGCGGCTCGCTGCTCGACTCTGCGATCGCCGCGATCCGCGCCGGCGCCAGCGGCACGCCCGACGTGATCGGCCTGCTCGAGCAGGCCGGTGCCGGAAAGGCCCTGCTGGCCGGCTGGCGCCGCTGGCTGATCAACGTCTCGACCGGCAACGCCATCGTCAGCGGCGCCTACCGGGTTGGCGTGGCCACCGTGGTCGAGCAGGCCGATGCGCAGCTGGCCAGGAACATCGCCCAGGCCAACCTCTCGGCGAACCGGCTGGCGGCGTTCCGCACCGCGATGCGCTGGCTGCTCGGAGTTGCCGTGGTCGCCGGCGTGGCCGACACCGCCGCGCAGTACCGCGACCTGCATGAAGGCGAGTCGGGCCATCTCGTCACCTCGACGCTGGTGGCACCCAAAGTGCAGATCAGCCCGTCCACCGGCCGCGTGCAGCGCGGTGGCGAGCAGGTGCTGACGGCCCGGGTGACCGGTGCGCAGCAACTGTCGCTGGTGTTCGCCTGGTCGATGAGCGGAAGCGACCTGGCCAACCTGCGCGATGCCTCCGGACACGTCGGCCGCAGCTTCGAGAGCGAGGACGAGGCGGTGACGCTTGCCACCACGCCGTCGACGCAGGGCACGATCGAGATCACCGTCGAGGCCTTTCTGGTTCGCGACGGCACTCGCGAGTCCGTCGGCAAGGCGACCGCGGCCATCGAGGTCGACCAGACCAGCGTGTCGCTCTCGCCGGCCGAGTCGCGCATGGCCCGCACCGGCGGCACACAGGCCTTCAGCGTCACGGTCGAGCCCGCGCCGGCGGACCCGGCCACGCTGCGCTACGAATGGACCTGCGCCAGCAGCTACGGCAGCCTGGCCTCCGACGGCCACACCAGCAGCGCGGCGGCACCCAGCTTCGTCGGCACGCTGGCCAGCGCCAGCTACACCGGCCGCAGCGACAACGAGGGCGGCACCTGGGAGAGCATCAAGGTGGTGGCCTTCACCCCCGAGCCCGGCGGCGGGCGCAAGGTGCTCGGCGAGGCCAGCGCCGAGGTCTACATCAAGCAGCAGTACAACCTGCTGCTCAGCCCCGGCGACTGCGACGTGGCCAGCGGCCTGACGCTGCCGATGCTGGCCAGCTTCGAGCAGCAGCCGCCGGCCGGCTCGACGGTCAAGTGGACCTGGTCGCACAGCGGCGTCGGCACGCTGACGCCGGGCACCGGCACTGCGCCCTCGAGCCAGGCCTCGCTGGCCACCGGCTCCGCCGAAGGGTCGATGACGGTCACCGTGCAGGCGGTCATCACGCTGCCCGGTGGCGCCACCTTCCGGCCGCTGCCGCTGACCCGCTCGCTGCGCGTCAGGAAGGGCACGCGCGAGATCACGATGGTGGCACCCGGCGGTGTGTTCCCCTGCGGGCCGACCTGCGGCGTGACCGACTACACCGCCTTCATCGTTCCGCGCATCCCCGGCGCGCTGGGCTACCGGGCCGTCTTCAGCGGCTTCGGCTACGGGCCCTGCAACCGCTCGGTCAGCTGGATCAGCGAGGTCGGCGACGGCGGCGGCTGCAACTTCCCGATCAGCTACCACCCGTTCTCTGCGCGCGAGGCGGCGTCGTTCTGGGCGGTGTGGATCGGCTTCGGCGGCCCGATCAGCGAAGGCACCTGCACCGTGACCATCACCTTGCCCGCGTGACCCCCTTTCCAACCAGGAGCCCCTGATGAACACACGACCGACCCTCAAGCTGGCGCTGGCCGGCCTCATGCTCATCGCCGCCGGCAGCGCGGCCGCACAGACCTGGGAGTACAAGTCCTACAAGCGGTCGCTCGGCGGCCAGTACAGCAAGGAGAACTTCGTCACCGGATCGATCAAGCTCGAAGAGAAGGAGGGCAAGGCCACGCTCACCACCATCGCCGGCTCGATGGATGCGTGCCGGCGCGCCGAGCTGCCCGCGCAGGTCACGCGCACCGACGCCGAGATCACCATCGAGCCCGAGGTGCCGATGTCCGGCTGCGAGAAGTGGCGCGTGGTGATCCGCACCGACGGCAGCGGCGGCCGCCGCGAGGTGTGGCGTGGCGAGACGTGGGTCGACACCCGGTGGGACCACGGGCTGACGCCCGTGAAGTGACGCCTGCGGAGTGAGGCGCACGCCGCGCCCGCGGCGCGCCCTCGCTCAGCCGTTCAGTGCCGCCTGCACTTCGTCGAGCATCTTCTTCGCGTCGCCGAACAGCATCCGGTTGTTCTCTTTGTAGAACAACGGGTTGTCGACGCCGGCATAGCCCGAGGCCATGCTGCGCTTCATCACGATCGAGGTCTTGGCCTTCCAGACCTCGAGCACCGGCATGCCGGCGATCGGGCTCGACGGATCCTCCTGCGCGGCCGGGTTCACGATGTCGTTGGCGCCGATGACCATTGAGACATCGGTCTCCGGGAAGTCCTCGTTGATCTCGTCCATCTCGAGCACGATGTCGTAGGGCACCTTGGCCTCGGCCAGCAGCACGTTCATGTGGCCCGGCATGCGGCCGGCCACCGGATGGATGCCGAAGCGCACGTTGACGCCCTTGGCGCGCAGGATCTTGGTGATCTCGCAGACCACGTGCTGGGCCTGCGCCACCGCCATGCCGTAGCCCGGCACGATGACGACGTTCTTGGCTTCCTTGAGCAGCTCGGCGGTCTCGACCGCGCTGATCGGCGTCACCTCGCCTTGCGGCTGCGCGGCGCCGCCCGCGGCCGCCGGCGCGGGGGCACCGCCCCCGAAGCCGCCGGCGATCACGCTGATGAAGTTGCGGTTCATCGCGCGGCACATGATGTACGACAGGATCGCACCCGACGAGCCGACCAGCGCGCCGATGACGATCAGCAGGTCGTTGCCGAGCATGAAGCCAGTGGCCGCCGCGGCCCAGCCCGAGTAGCTGTTGAGCATCGAGACGACCACCGGCATGTCGGCGCCGCCGATGGCCATGACCATGTGGATGCCGAACAGCAGCGCGATCACCGTCATCACCAGCAGCGGCGTCATGCCGGAGGCCACGTCGTGCGCGTTCAGGAAGGCACGGCCGAACCAGATCACCACCAGCAGCGCGGCCAGGTTGAGCCAGTGCCGACCCGGCAGCAGCAGCGGCTTGCCGCCGATCTTGCCGGACAGCTTGCCGAAGGCGATCACCGAGCCGGAGAAGGTCACCGCACCGATCAGGATGCCGATGTAGACCTCGCCTTCGTGAATGGCCTTCTCGGCCGGCGTGGCAAAGACGATCGAGGTGTCGACGTAGCTGGCGAAGCCGACCAGGCAGGCCGCCAGGCCCACCAGGCTGTGCATCAGCGCGACCAGCTCGGGCATCTGCGTCATCTGCACCTTCTTCGCGGCGTACAGGCCGATGGCCCCGCCGACGACGAGCGAGCCGACGATCCACGGCACGCCGGCGGCGGTGACACGCGGGCCGAGCACGGTGGCCAGCACCGCGATCGTCATGCCGATCATGCCGAACAGGTTGCCGCGGCGCGCGGTCTCGGGGTTGGCGAGGCCGCCGAGGCTGAGGATGAAGAGGACGGTGGCGCCGATGTAGGCGACGGTCGCAAGACTTTCGGTCATGTTCTTCTTGTCCTTACTTGCGGAACATCGCCAGCATGCGACGCGTCACCGCGAAGCCGCCGAACATGTTGATGGCGGTGAGCACCAGCGCCACCACCGCCATGCCGAGGATCAGGGCGTTCGGCCGGTCCGCGCCCGCACCGGTCAGCGGCGGCGCGATCTGGATCAGCGCGCCAATAGCGATGATCGAGGAGATCGCGTTGGTCACGCTCATCAGCGGCGTGTGCAGCGAAGGCGTCACGTTCCAGATCACCATGTAGCCGATGAAGCAGGCCAGCACGAAGACGGTGAAGTGCGACAGGAACGAGGCCGGCGCGAACAGGCCGACGACGAGCAGCGCGAGCGCGCCGATGCCGAAGGTGATCGCGAGCGACTTGGCCGACATCGGCTCGCTGGCGCCATGGCCGTGGCCCTTCGGTGCCGGGGCCGCGACGGCCGCGGGCTTGGGCGCGGGTGCCGGCAGCTTCAGCGGCGGCGCGGGCCAGGTGACGGCGCCGTCCTTGATCACCGTGAGGCCGCGGATCGCGTCGTCTTCCATGTTGACGTTGATCACGCCGTCCTTGGTCTTGCACAGCTCCTCGGTCAGGCGCAGCAGGTTGGTCGAATACAGCGTCGACGACTGGCGCGCCAGGCGGCTGGCCAGGTCGGTGTAGCCGATGAGGGTGACGCCGTGCTTGACGACGGCCTGGCCGGGCTCGGTGAGCTCGCAATTGCCGCCCTGCTCGGCCGCCATGTCGACGATCACGCTGCCGGGCTTCATGGTCTTCACCATCTCGGCGGTGATCAGCTTGGGCGCCGGCTTGCCCGGGATCAGCGCGGTGGTGATGATGATGTCGCACTCCTTGGCCTGCTTCGCGTACATCTCGCGCTGCGCCGCCTGGAAGCCCTCGCTCATCACCTTGGCGTAGCCGCCACCGCCCGAACCTTCTTCCTCGTAGTCGACCTTGACGAACTCGCCGCCCAGCGAGACGACCTGGTCGGCCACCTCGGCACGCGTGTCGTTGGCACGCACGATGGCGCCCAGGCCGGCGGCGGTACCGATCGCGGCCAGGCCCGCCACACCGGCGCCAGCGATGAACACCTTGGCCGGCGGGATCTTGCCGGCGGCGGTGATCTGGCCGTTGAAGTAGCGGCCGAAGGCGTTGGCCGCCTCGATCACCGCGCGGTAGCCGCTGACGCCGGCCATCGAGGTCAGCGCATCCATCTTCTGCGCGCGCGACAGCTGGCGCGGCAGGCAGTCGATGGCCAGCACGGTGGCGCGCTTGGCCGCCAGTGCCTGCATCAGCTCGGGGTTCTGCGCCGGCCAGACGAAGCCGATCAGCGCACCGCCTTCGCGCATCAGGCCCACCTCGTCGAGGCTCGGCGGGCGCACCTTGAAGACGATGTCGCTGCCGGCCCAGAGCTCGGCGGCGCTGGGCACGACCTTGGCGCCGACCGCCTCGTAGGCCTCGTCGGCGAAGTTCGCCGCCACGCCGGCACCGCTTTGCACGGCCACCGAGAACCCCAGCTTGACCAGCTTCTCGACCACGTCGGGCACAGTCGCGACGCGCTTCTCTCCAGCCGCTGTCTCCAGCGGAACGCCAATCAGCATGGGGTGCTCCTCGGGCATTGTTATGTGCGAATTCTGGCATTCTCCACGGAAGCCAAGCGGTCGCCGCGGAACCGGCTCCGCCGGGCCGCTGGCGGCGCCCCCTGGGGGGAGCGCCGCAGGCGCAACGGGGGGAGTCGATGTCAGAGCGCTGGAAACCGAGCGTCACCGTGGCCGCCATCATCGAGCGTGACGGCCGCTACCTGCTGGTGGAGGAGCACACGCCTGAGGGCCTGAAGCTCAACAACCCGGCCGGCCATCTGGACCCTGGGGAAAGCCCGCAGCAGGGCGTCGAGCGCGAGGCGCTGGAAGAGACCGCCTGCGTGTTCACGCCCGACCGGCTGGTGGGCGTCTACCTGTCGCGCTTCCAGCGGCCCGCAACGGGCGAGGACGTCACCTACGTGCGCTTCGCCTTCGGCGGCACGGTCGGCGAGAGCGACCCGGCGCGCACGCTCGACGACGGCATCGTGCGCACGCTGTGGATGACGCTGGACGAAGTGCGCGACAGCCGCGACCGCCACCGCAGCGGCCTGGTCCTGCGCTGCATCGAGGACCATGCGGCCGGGCGGCGCCTGCCGCTGGAGGCGATCACCACCGACGCCAGCGTGCACGACCCGGAAATCAAGCGCGCCGGATAATCCGGCCCATGGGCAAGAGGGAACGGGTCGTCGTCGGTCTGTCCGGCGGGGTCGACTCCGCCGTGAGCGCGTGGCTGCTCAAGCAGCAGGGCTACGAGGTGGTCGGCATCTTCATGAAGAACTGGGAGGATGACGACAACTCCGAGTACTGCTCGAGCAACGTCGACTTCGTCGACGCCGCCGCGGTGGCCGACGTGATCGGCATCGAGATCGAGCACGTCAACTTCGCCGCCGACTACAAGGACCGCGTCTTCGCCGAGTTCCTGCGCGAGTACCAGGCCGGCCGCACGCCCAACCCCGACGTGCTGTGCAATGCCGAGATCAAGTTCAAGGCCTTCCTCGACCATGCGATGCGGCTGGGTGCGCAGAAGATCGCGACCGGCCACTACGCCCGCGTGCGCGAGCGCGACGGGCACTTCGAACTGCTCAAGGGCCTGGACCCGCTGAAGGACCAGAGTTACTTCCTGCATCGGCTGAACCAGGCGCAGCTCGGCAAGACGCTGTTCCCGGTCGGAGAGTTGCCCAAGACCGAGGTGCGGCGCATCGCCGAGGAGATCGGCCTGCCGAACGCGAAGAAGAAGGACTCCACCGGCATCTGCTTCATCGGCGAGCGGCCGTTTCGCGAGTTCCTCAACCGCTACCTGGCCAACCAGCCCGGGCCGATCAAGGACGACCGCGGCCGCACGATCGGCGAGCACGTCGGCCTGAGCTTCTACACGCTGGGCCAGCGCAAGGGCATCGGCATCGGCGGGTTGAAGGAGCGTGGCGCGGTCAAGGGCGGCAGCGAGCACGAGCCCTGGTTCGTCGCACGCAAGGACATGGCGACGAACACGCTCTACGCCGTGCAGGGCCACGAGCACCCGTGGCTGCTCTCGCACGCGCTGCGCGCCGGCGATGTGAGCTGGGTCGCCGGTGCGGCACCCGCGGCCGGCGGCTACGGCGCGAAGACCCGCTACCGCCAGGGCGACGCCCTGTGCCGGTTCGAGGCGGCAGAAGGCGCCTTTGCGCTGCACTTCGATACGCCGCAATGGGCGGTCACGCCGGGCCAGTCGGCGGTGCTTTACGACGGCGAGGTCTGCCGGGGCGGCGGCGTCATCGCCGCAGCGGCGGCCTGAGCTTCAGCGCGGCCGGGCCAGGTCCATCGTCCAGTAGAGGCCATAGCTGTTCGACGTGGTGCCGCGGATGCAGGCCACGCCGATCTGCGTGAACGCCGGGTTCATGATGTTCGCGCAGTGGCCGTCACTGGCCATCCAGCCGTCCATCACCGCGGTGACGCTGGGGTAGCCGGCAGCGATGTTCTCGCCGACGGCACCCCAGGCGTAGCCCGCCGCCTCGACCCGCGCCGACAGCGTGCTGCCGCTCGAGCCGGTGTGCGAGAAGAAGTTGTTCGTCACCATGTCCTGCGAGTGCACGGCGGCGGCCTGCGTCAGCGGGGCACTCCACGTCAATGCGCCGGTGGGTGCAAAGCTGCCGCGGGTACCGCAGCTCGCGCCGGCGGCACGCACCTGGTTCACGCGGGCGAGCAGGCTGGCCTCGAAGTCGCTCAGACCGCAGGTGCTGGCGGAGGCTGGGCTCGGCGCTGGCGCTGGCGCTGGCGCTGGCGCTGGCGCGGGTGCTGGTGCTGGTGCTGGTGCTGGTGCTGGTGCTGGTGCTGGTGCTGGTGCGGGTGCGGGTGCTGGTGCAGGTGCCGGTGCGGGTGCCGGCGCGGGTGAAGGCGTGGGCGCGGCGGCAGTGGCCGAGTCGCCGCCGCCTCCGCCGCAGCCGGCCAGCGAGGCCGCCATCCACACCACGCTCAGGGTCCGAAGTTTCACGAAGGTCGACATGGGCGCGCAGCGTAGCCGTCCACGGGTCCTCTGCCGGTGAGGAACCGTAAATGCCGCAAGCAGTGCGCTGCTTCACGTGACTTGCGCCACGCTTGTCACGGGCACTCAAGTCCCTGCGCAGGAGTCCGAAAGGCATCATGACCGGCCGCCCCGCTATCGGGCGCCGGCGTTTCCCGTCCACCCATGATCCCGATGCGCCTTGCCTGCCTGATCCTCGTTGCCGCGCCGTTCGCGGCTCGGGCCGGTGCGCTCGTCGTGTCGGTCACCGACGCTGCCGGCAAGCCGCTGCCCGACGCGGTGGTACTGCTCGAACCAGTGGCGGGCAAGGCACCGGTCAAGCCGCTGCCCGATGCGGAGATCTCTCAGGCCAAGCGCCAGTTCAGCCCGCGCGTGACGGTGATCACGGTCGGCACCAGGGTGTCGTTCCCGAACTTCGACACGGTGCGCCACCACGTCTATTCCTTCTCGGCGGCGAAGACCTTCGAGCTGAAGTTGTACGCCGGCGTGCCGGCCACGCCGATCGTGTTCGACAAGCCCGGCGTGGCCGTGCTCGGCTGCAACATCCATGACCGCATGGCGGCGTGGGTGGTGGTGGCCGACACCCCCTGGTACGCGCGCAGCGGCAACGACGGCAGCGCCGGCATCGCCGACGCACCGGCCGGCGCCTACCGGCTGAGCGCATGGCACCCGGCGCTGCCCGCCAACACGCCAGCAGTGACGAAGACCTTGTCGATCGGCACCGGCGAAACCCGCGAGGCCCTGAAGCTGCCCGTGGAGCCCGCGCCGTGAGCGAATCGCGCGCGCCGGCGAACCCGGCGCTGGCCTGGTTCCACGGCTCCTTCGGCGCACGTGTGGTCGCGCTGTTCCTGGCGCTGCTGGCGCTGGTGCAGATCGCCAGCTTCAGCGCCATCGGCGTCGGCCTGAACCGCCATGCCCACGGCACGCTGCCCGGCGAACTCGACCAGGGCGAGCGCGTGCTGCAGTCGCTGCTCGACCAGCGTGCGCAGACGCTGACCGAAGCGGCCCGCCTGATGGCGGCCGACTACGGCTTCCGCGAGGCCGTGCTGTCCGGGGACGTCGCGACGATCGGCTCGGTGCTGGAGAACCACGGCGAGCGCATCGGCGCCACCGAAGCCGCCTGGCTGGACGCCGGCTTCCGCCTGCGCGCCGAGGCCGGCAGCGGCATGACGCAGGCGCAGATCGGCCCGGCCGCAGCGGCGCTGGCCGCCGGCGCCGCCGGCAAAGGCAGTGCCAGCGGCCTGGTGATGGTCGGCGGTGCACCGCACCAGCTGGTGCTGGTGCCGATGAAGGCCCCCGATCTGAAGGGCTGGGTGGCGATGGGCTTCCCGATCGACCCGCGTCTCGGCCAGGACCTGCAGCAGCTCGCCTCGATGAACCTGACCGTGCTGGCCCGCGAACGCGCCGATGCGCCGTGGCGCAGCGTGCTGAGCACACTCGACGCCCCGGCCACCGCACGGCTGGCGGCGCAGGCCTGGCCGGCCAAGCCGGCCAGGATGGCCTCGGTGAGCGTGTCCGACGAGGAGCTCGGCGTGCGCGGCCGCTGGCTCTCCTCGACGGGCGCGGCCGGCGAGCCGGGCGCGGCGGTGCTGGCGCTGGTCTCGCTGTCGATCGACGCTGCCACGCGCACCCCGCGCGAACTGCAGCTCGGCCTGCTGGCCATCACGCTGATCGCGTCGGCGATCTTCGCCATCGGCAGTCTCTACACCGCCGGGCTTGTCACCAAACCCTTGCGCAAGCTGGCGCGCGCGGCCGAGCGCCTCGGCTCGGGCGACTACACGACGCCGGTGCGCGGCCTGCATCGCAGCGACGAGATCGGTGAACTTGCCCAGTCCTTCGAGAGCATGCGCGTCAGCGTGGCCGAGAAGCAGGCGCAGATCCTGCGCCTGGCCTACTGGGACGCGCTGACGGGCCTGCCCAACCGGGCGCAGTTCCGCGACGCGGTGATCTCGGCCATCGCCGAGTCCGGCGAGGCCCGCGCTCCGGTGGCCGTGCTGATGCTCGACCTCGACCGCTTCAAGCATGTCAACGACGTGCTCGGCTACGCCTTCGGCGACAAGCTGCTGCAGGGCGTGGCCGAGCGACTGTCGCGCCAGGTGATGCGCGAGGGCGATTTGGTGGCGCGGCTGTCGGGTGACGAGTTCGCGATCCTGCTGCGCGTCGGCGATCCGGCGCTGGCCGCGTCGGTGGCGCAGCGCGTGGCGCGCGCCTTCGAGCAGCCGCTGACGCTGGACGAACACAAGGTCGACATGGGCGCCGGCATTGGCATCGCCTGCTGGCCGCAGGACGCCGGCGATGCCGACACGCTGATCAACCGCGCCGAGGTGGCGATGTACGCCGCCAAGCAGCGCCACCAGGGCGCGCTGATGTACGAGCCCGCGCTGGACGCCGGCAGCGCGCAGACGCTGTCTCTGCTCAGCGACCTGCGCCAGGCCATCGAACATGGCGAGCTGCGCCTGTACCTGCAGCCCAAGCTGGCACTGGCCACCGGCGCGGTGGTCGGCGCCGAGGCGCTGGTGCGCTGGCAGCACCCGACGCGCGGCCTGGTGCCGCCGATCCAGTTCATCCCGTTCGCCGAGCAGACCGGCTTCATCCGAGCGCTGACGATCTGGATCTTCGAAGCCGCCGCGCAGGCCTGGCGCGAGCTGCAGGCCGACGGCACGGTGCTGGTGCTGTCCGTCAACCTGTCGGTGCGTGACCTGATGGACCAGGACCTGCCGTCGAAGCTGGAGGGGCTGCTCGTTCGGCACCGCGTGCCGGCCGAGGCCTTCTGCCTCGAGATCACCGAGAGCGCGATCATGGACGACCCCGAGCGTGCGCTCGGCACGCTGAACCGACTGGCCGCGATGGGCTTCAAGCTGTCGATCGACGACTTCGGCTCGGGCCAGTCGTCGTACGGGTACCTGAAGCGCCTGCCGGTGGACGAGTTGAAGATCGACATGGCCTTCATCCGCAACCTCGACAAGGACCCGGTCGACGTGAAGATCGTTCGCTCGATCGTCGAGCTGGCGCACAACCTCGATCTCACGGTGGTCGCCGAAGGCGTCGAGAACGCGCGCATCTGGGACCTGCTGCGCGACCTGCGCTGCGACCAGGCCCAGGGTTACCACATGGGCAAGCCGATGCCGTCGGCCGAGTTCCGGCCCTGGTCGGCGCGCTGGGTGGAGGCGCGCGGGCTGCCGGGCCGCGCCGCCGGCGCCGCGCTGCTGCACTGAACGCCCGAGCGGCGCGCGGCGACAATCCGGGCTCCCGCCCCACGGAGCCCGCCATGTCCGACCACCTCGCCAGCGTGCACTGGCAACGCGGCGACCAGCCGTTCAGCGACCGCCGCTACAGCCGCCGCCACGAACTGCACTTCGATGGGGGCGCGGTGGTGCCGGGCTCGTCGTCGCCGCATTCGGTGCGGGTGCCCTTCTCCGACCCGGCCGCGGTCGATCCGGAAGAAGCCTTCGTCGCCGCGCTGTCGAGCTGCCACCTGCTGTGGTTCCTCGACCTCGCCTGTCGCGCTGGCTGGGTCGTCGACGACTACCGCGACGACGCGGTCGGCGCCATGGCGAAGGACGATCGCGGCCGCATGGCGATCACCGTGGTGACGCTGCGCCCAGCGGTGCGCTTCGGCGGCGACAAGCGCCCAGACGCCGCCGAGATCGCCCGGCTGCACCACGCCGCCCATGAGGAATGTTTCATTGCCAACTCGGTGCGCAGCGAGGTGCGCTGCGAGCCGGTGATCGTGGAGGTCTGACCGTGTATCTGCCCAAGCACTTCGAGGAAACCCGCACCGAGGTCCTGCACGCGCTGCTGCGCGCTCATCCGCTCGGGCTGCTGGTCACGCAGCCGGGCGGCGAGCTGCGGGCCGACAGCATCCCCTTCATGCTCGACGCGCAGCGCGGCGCGCACGGCACGCTGGTGGCCCATGTGGCGCGCGCCAATACGCTGTGGCGCGAGGCTGCCGACACGAAGGTGCTGGTGGTCTTCCAGGGCCCGCAGGCCTACATCAGCCCGAGCGCCTACCCGAGCAAGGCCGAGCACGGCAAGGTGGTGCCGACCTGGAACTACATCATGGTGCAGGCGCGCGGCCGGCTGCGTGCAATCGAGGACCCGGCCTGGCTGCATGCCTTGGTCTCGCGGCTGACCGACCACCACGAGGCGAACCGACCGGCGCCGTGGCAGGTGGGCGACGCGCCGACGGACTACATCGACAAGATGCTCGGCGCCATCGTCGGCATCGAGGTCGAGATCGAGGCCATCACCGGCAAGTGGAAGGTCAGCCAGAACCGTAGCGCGGCGGACCGCGAGGGCGTGGCGCGCACACTGGCTGCCGAAGGCGGCGCGGCCGAGGCGATGGCCCAGGCGGTGCGCGCGGCCGGGCCCTAGGGCCGGTTCACACCGCAGCGAGCGTGTCGGCCTCGCCGAAGGTCTCGCGCCAGTGCTGCAGGTCGTCGGCGCTGAGGCCCAGCCACTGGCAGGCCGTGGCGCCGAACGGCTCCCATTCCGGGTCCGGCGACAGGCCGGCCTGCCGGGCCAGCAGGTAGTCGGCCACCAGGCCCGCGGCCACCAGTGTGTGAACCTCGGGCTCGGCGTCGCCGCTGCCCAGCGATTCCAGGCTGTGGTGCAGGCGGATCGCCGCCATCACAGAGGGCGCCAGCTTCCAGGCGCGCGCGGTGAGCGCCCCCACCACCGCATGGTCGGTGCGATGGTTGGCATTCTCGGTCTCGACGAAGCTGCGGTCCTTGCGCGCCCGCGCCTCCACCATGGTGCCGGCATAACCGCGCACGCTCTGCATCAGCACCGGCAGGCCGACATGGCTGAACAGGCCGTAGCTGTGAGCCAGGTCGACCGACAAGCCGGGCAGCTGGCCGGCGATCCAGGCCAGGGCCTGGGCCCGCAGTGCCGACTGGTCCCAGAAGCCGGCGAGTTGCGCGCTGTTCACCGGCAGTGCGTGGCGGGCCAGGAAGGCGGTCATCAGCGCCGCGGTCTGCGTCAGGCCGAGGCGGTTCATCGCCTGGCCGACGGACACCACCGGCGGCGCCGATGCGAACAGCGCGCCGTTGGCGTTGCGGATCAGCGTGGCGGCCATCGCCACATCGGCGTTGGCGATGCGTGCCACCTCGTTGAGGTCGGGCTCCGCCACGGCCAGTGCCTGCTGCAGCCGCGTCAGCAGCTCGGGGCAGGGCGGCACGACGATCTGGCGAAGCGGCCCGTTGCGGCGGGCGGCGTCAAGCTCTTGCTCGATGGTGGCAACGCGGGCGCGGGCAGGGCTGCTCATCCGGGAGCTATCGGACGCACCGCGCAGAACTTGAGAGATCAAGCGGCCGCCGCGGAACCGACTCCGCCGGGCCGCTGGCGGCGCCCCGTCAGAACGGGATGTCGTCGTCCATGTTGTCGAAGCCGGTGGCCGGCTTCGAGGCGGGCTTGCTGGCCGCCGGGCGGGCCGCTGGCGCGCTGCGCTGCGGGCGCTCGGCGTAGGACTCCTCGCCGCCACGGTCGTCGCCGGCGCCACCGCCCATGCCCTCGCGGCCGCCGAGCATCTGCATCTCGGTGGCGATGACCTCGGTGGTGTACTGGTCCTTGCCTTCCTTGTCCTGCCACTTGCGGGTCTTCAGGCGGCCTTCGACGTAGACCGAGCGGCCCTTCTTCAGGTACTCGCCGGCGATCTCGGCCAGGCGGTCGTAGAAGACCACGCGGTGCCATTCGGTCTCTTCCTGCTTCTCGCCGGAATCCTTGTTCTTCCACTGCCGCGTGGTGGCCACGCTGACATTGCAGACCGCGTTGCCGTTGGGCGTGTAGCGCACTTCGGGGTCGCGGCCGAGGTTGCCGATGATCTGGACTTTGTTCAACGAGGCCATGGCGCTCTCCGCTGGATTCGGGTGGTCGGATGGGGAATGCGACGATTATCCGCCGGCCGCCGCTTCTGCCGCTTCCCTCCGGCGCGGTGGCCGGCGGGTGCCCCCGTTCAGGGGAGCCGCGGCAGCGTGACGCGCACCACGTGGCGCCCATCGACGCGATCGAAGGCGAGCGTGCCGCGCATGCGGGCCGCCACCCGCGAGACGATCGCCAGGCCCAGCCCGGTGCCGGGTGTGCCGCGGGCCGCGTCGCCGCGCGCGAAGGCCTGGGTCAGCGCCTCGCGCTGCGCCTCGGGCACGCCGACGCCGGCATCGCTGACCTCGACGATGGCCTGCTGGCCTTCGGCGCGCACCGCCAGCCGCACGGGCGCGCGGCCGTGCTTGAAGGCGTTGTCGAGCAGGTTGGCCACCAGCCGCTCGAGCAGCAGCGGGTGGCTGCGCGGCAGCGGCAGGCTCGCCGGCACGTCGAGCTGCAGTTCGTCGCCGCCATGGCCGCAGGCGGCCGCGGCGGCCCGCGCCGCCTCGGCCAGATCGGCCGGCTGGTCGAGCGAGAGCTCGCCGGCGCGCACATGGTCGAGGAAGCTGCCGACCAGCCGGTCGGCCACCTCGGTGTTGCGCACGATGGCCTCGCGCCAGCGCGCGTCGGCCGTGTCGTCGCGCAGCAGCCCCGCGGCCATGCGGATGCGCGCCAGCGGGCTGCGCAGGTCGTGCGACACGCCGGCGAGCAGCAGCGAGCGCTCGCGCTCGTGGCGCTCGAAGCGGTCGAGCAGCTCGTCGTAGGCGGTCTCGATGGCCGCCACCTCGGGGGTGGCGCCTGCCAGGGCCTCGCGGCTGCGCGTGGGCTCGCCGGGTCGCTGCGACTCCATGCGCGAGCGCAGCGCCTCCAGCGGCCGCGTCAGCCGGCGCGTGAAGTACCAGCTGACGCCGACCAGCAGTGCCGCGCCGATGAGCAACGCCAGCGCCAGCCGGCCAGGCAGGCGCGGCAGCAAGGCGACGTCGGCGATGCCGAACCATGCCGGCGTGCCGTCGGCGCGGCGCAGTTGCAGCCACAGCACCGGGCCGGTGCCGCCACGCGAGATCAGCGCATCCCGCACGTCCAGCCCGTGGCGCTGCAGCTCGTCGTCGAGCGCGACCATGCGCGGTGCGGCCAGCGGCGGCCGCCAAGCCCCGGGTGGGCGCTGCTCGCTGCGCAGCAGCGAGCGCCCGGTCGCCGGCGGCGAACCGTCCGGCGGCAGGCCGCTGGCCTCGCGAAGCGCCGGCGCCCAGCGCTCGCCCACCAGCCGCGCGATGGCGACGTTGCGATCGACGTAGACCACGAGGCCGAAGACGGCGATCAGCGCGAAGGCGACGATCACCTGCAGCAGCAGCAGGCGGGCGAACAGGCTGTCGGGGCGCAGCCGGTTCAGCATGCGCGTCAAGCCGTTCATCGCGGCACGAACACGTAGCCTTCGCCACGCACGGTGTCGATCCACTCCTTGCCGGGGCTGGCCTCGCGCAGCTTGCGGCGCAGCCGGGCCACCTGCACGTCGACGGTGCGGTCCTGCGGCTTGTAACTGCCGGCCTGCACGGCGTCGCTCAGTGCCTCGCGCGACAGCGCCTGCCCCGGAGCGCGGGCCAGCGCCACCAGAAGCTTGTACTCGACGCTGGTCAAGGCCACGCCGGCGGTTTCGGCCTGCACCTCGCGCGTGAGCAGGTCGCTGGTCAGCCCGTCGAAGCGCAGCAGCGCCGACTCGGTGCGACCGGGCGCCTGACGCCGCAGCAGCGCGCGCACGCGGGCCACCAGCTCGCGCGGTTCGAAGGGCTTGGCGAGGTAGTCGTCGGCGCCGATCTCCAGGCCGAGCACCCGGTCCATCGGGTCGCCACGGGCGGTGAACATCACGAGGCCCAGACCTGGGTGCGCTGCACGCCAGCGGCGGCACAGCTCGTAGCCGTTGGCGTCGGGGAGCATCACGTCGAGCAGCACCGCGTCGGGGCGCAGATCGGCCAGCGCGCGCTCGCCGTCGCCACCGGTCAGCACGCCGTGCACCGACCAGCCTTCACGGCCGAACAGCTCGACCACCATCGCCGAGAGTTCGGCGTCGTCGTCGACGATCAGCACCAGCGGTTTCGCGTTCATGCGACGGCAGTGTAGGGGTCGGAAACATCCTGTTCCGCTGCATTGCAGAACTGTCGCAATTCGTCGTGCGGCGTCGGCGCCGCCTGGGTTCACGGCGCGTTCAATGAGGGCACGGCGAAGCAGCCGCTGCGCCCTCCAACGAACCCCGAAAGGACCCGACCATGAAGAACCTGACCCTGCTGACCCTGGCCGCCGCGATCGCCGGCACCGCCCTGCTCGCCACCGCCGCCGAAGCACGCGAACGCCAGACCACGATCACCGGCGCCAACGGCAAGACCGCCACGCGCCAGGTGCAGCGCGCCGGCGGCGACGTGCAGTCCAGCACCACCGGCCCGAACGGCAACACCCGCTCCCGCAGCGTCGACCGCAACGCCGACGGCACGACCAGCGCCACCGTCACCGGCCCGAACGGCCAGACCGTGACGCGCAATGCCACCCACGGCGGCGGCCAGGCCAACAGCACCGTGACCGGGCCGAATGGCCAGACCGCCACGCGCAGCGTCACCCGCACGGCCGACGGCACCACCGCCTCGGTGACGGGCCCGAACGGTCAGACCGCGACGCGTACGACCACCGTCACGCCCTGAACGACGCGCACGCCCGAAGGCCCTGCCATGAACAGCCATCTCCTTCGCTTCGCGCCCGTGGTGGGCGCCTTCGTCGCGGCGCTGCTGTGCGTCGGCAGCGCGCGTGCCGCCGACGCACCGGGCCCGGCGGCCTGCCGCAGCGACGCACGCTCTCTGTGCAGCCAGGTGGAGCCCGGCGGCGGGCGCATCGCCGCCTGCCTGAAGGCGCACGAAGGCCAGCTCTCCGAGGCCTGCCGCTCCGCACTGCCGGTGATGCAGCGCTGCGCCACCGAGGTGGAGGCCCTGTGCGGCGGCGCCGGCGGCCAACGCGAGCGGCGCTCCTGCCTGCGCGACAACGCTGCGAAGTTGAGCCCCGAGTGCCGCAGCGCGGCCGGCGGCCGCTGAGGACGCACGATGAACCGCGAAGCGCTGCGCCAGTCGATCTCGCCCGAGTGGCTGCCCTGGCTGTCGGGCTTGCTGCTGATGGCGCTGGGCGCCGCACTCGCCGAAGGCGTGCTGCGTTCCCTGCGGCATCGCAACGGCTACGACTGGCGCGCCTTCGCGGCGACGCTGGGCATCATCGCCGGCCGCCGCCTCTTCGACGCGTTCGGCCTGTCGCTGGCCGCGCCGCTGCTGATGCTGGCCTGGCAGAACCGGCTGGCGACGCTGGAACTCGACAGCCTCGCCAACATCGCCCTGCTCTTCGTCGGCCAGGAGTTCTGCTACTACTGGCAGCACCGGGCCGCGCACCGCGTACGCTGGTTCTGGGCGTCTCACTGCGTGCACCATTCGCCCAACGAACTGACGCTGGCCTCGGCACTGCGCCTGGGTTGGACGGGCAAGCTCAGCGGGGCGGCCGTGTTCTTCGTGCCACTGATCTGGCTGGGCTTCCACCCCCTGGCCGTGGCCGCCGCGGTGGCGCTGAACCTGCTGTACCAGTTCTGGCTGCACGCGACCTGGATCCCCCGACTCGGCCCGCTCGAGTGGCTGCTGAACACGCCCTCGCACCACCGGGTGCATCACGCCCGCAACCCCGCGTACCTGGACTGCAACTATGGCGGCGTGCTGATCGTCTTCGACCGGCTGTTCGGCAGCTTCGTCGCCGAGCGAGACGCCGAACCGCCGCGATACGGACTGAGCACGCCGCTGCACTCCTACAACCCGTTGCGCATTGCACTGCACGGCTGGATCGAGCTCTGCCGCGACCTGCGCGCCGCCGGCGGGCTGCGCGAACGTCTGCGGATCCTCGTCGGCCCGCCGCGGGCGGCACCGCCCAGCGCCATCCCCACCACCGGCGAACACGCATGAACCTCCTTCACGCCGTCACGGCCGCGCTTGCAGTGGCCAGCATCAGCCCGGCCGCGCGGGCAGACTGGTTCGGCCATGTCGAGCTGCGCAGCGACCAGATCGAGCGTGGCGTTTCGCAGTCGGACCACCGGGCCGGGCTGGCCGCGGCGCTCGGGTGGTCGCACCGCAGCGGCGCCTACGGGAGCCTGGGCATCGCCTCGGTCAGCGACGCGCAGTTCTCCGGAAGTGCCGGCTACAAGCTGACGCCCGAGATCGGCTGGCAACACGACATCGATCCGCACTGGACGGCCGGCATGCTGTTGCGCGGCCAGCTCTTCCCGGGCGCCCGAGGCCGCTGGTACGGCAGCCTGTCGCCGCGCCTGCCGTCGCGCACCCTCCAGCTCGAGGAGAGCGACTACGGCACCGCCGAGCTCGGGCTGTCGCTGGGCTGGCGATGGTTCACGCTGTCCTGGTCACGATCGCTCACAGACTACCTCGGCGTCAGCGCGATCGAGAGCGAGACCAGCGGCCAGAATCTGCGCCAGACCCTGCTCGAGTCGACCGGCACCCAGTACCTCGCCCTCGACACCGCCTGGCCCATCGGAGAGCGCGTGACCTTGAGTGCCGGCATCGGCCGCCTGAAAGTGCCGCATTTCGAGACCTTGAGCTACACCGACTGGCGCGTCGGGCTGAACCTGGCCAGCGGCGCACTGCAATGGGGCCTGCAGGCCAGTGGCAGCAGCGCCACGAGCGATGCCTACCGGGCTGCATCGCGCAGCGAGGGCAGGAACAGCGCCTCCAACACCGTCTCGGCCAGCGTGCGCTGGTCGTTCTAGCACCCACCCACTTCTACACAAGGGAGTCCACCATGAACCTCAAGTCCCCTCGACACCACCTCCTCGCCGCGGCTGCGGCCACGCTGCTCGCTGCCTGCGGCGGCGGCGGCGAGGACGCCGGCGCGCCGATGAACTCGGTCAGCGAAGGCACCGCGTCGGCGATGAGCGCGAACAGCGCCGTCGTGCCCAGCGAGTCGACCGAGGCGGCCTCGACCGTGCTCGTCACCACGCAGGCCGTGGTCGCCGGCGGCACCGCCAGCCAGACCTACAACTGCGCCGGCGGCGGCAGCGCGACCTTCACGATCAGCGGCGGCAGCCTGTCGAGCGTGATCAACGGCCAGCTCGACACCGGCGAGGTATACAACGTCAGCTTCACCGACTGCCGCGGCAGCGCCGGTGCTGCCACCGTGAACGGTGCAGCGACGTTGACGGTGCTCAGCGCCGGCAACGGCAGCACCGAGGTGGCCACCGACACGCAAGGCATCACCGTCGCGCTGCCGCTGCGCACGCTGACGCTGGACGGTGCCTCGACGCTGTCGCGCACGGTGGTCACCAGCGGCGCGACGACCACGACCACCAGCCGCTGGACGTCGTCGCAGATCGACCTGACCAGCGTGCGAAGCGCGGGCACCAGCACCTACACGCTCAGTGCGGTCGACATCACGCGCACGGTGACGGCCACGAACGGCGTGATCACCGCGAGCAGCGTGAACGGCACGCACACGATGCGCGCGACGCTGCCCAATGCGACCTGGTCCATCACCACCGCGACGCAGGGCGGCGTGAGCTACGACGCCAACGGCGTGCCGACGCAGGGCAGCTGGATGATCACGCTGCCGAACAACCGCCTGCTGGTCGGCGTGGTGCCGGGCACGCTGACGGTGCAGGCTGACTGGGGCAACGACGGCGACATCGACCGCACCTGGACGTTCTCGACGGTGGCGCTGGCGGGCGAGGCCGGCTGAGCCCGGACCGCGCGGCGTCTCGCCGACGTGGCGCCGGCGAGACGCTGCGCTCATCCTGGGGGGTAGCCCTCGTCGGGCGGCGCGGGTCGCGCCCCTAGACTGGAGGGCCGAAACACTCTCAGGATCCACTTCATGGTCCGTGCCCTCGCCCTGGTCTCCCTGTCGCTGGCCTTCACCGGCTGCGCCTCGGTCGTCAACGACTCTACCCACCCGGTCAAGCTGGAAACCCGCACCGAAGCCGGCCAGACCGTCACCGGCGCCGATTGCAAGCTGACCAACGACTACGGCGCCACGTCGATGAAGTCGGGCGACACGGCGCAGATCCGCCGCTCGAACAAGGACCTGGACATCGTCTGCAAGCACCCGGAGAACCCGGACGCGAACGCCCGCGCGATCTCGCGCGCCAACGCCGGCATGTTCGGCAACATCATCCTCGGTGGCGGCATCGGCGCCATCATCGACCACAGCAAGGGCACCGCCTACACCTACCCGACCTGGGTGCAGCTGGTGTTCGGCAAGACGCTGGTGTTCGATCGCACGGCCGAGAAGAGTGGCCAGCCGACGCCGGCCACCGAAGCGCCGGGCGCACCGGCGGCAGCGGCCTCGGCCGCGAAGTAGCCCCCGCGCTGCCGGGAGTCGGGCGGCGCGGGGGCCGCAGCCCGCTCCCGTAACATCGGGCGTCCGCGCTTCGCGCCCCTGCTGCCTCCCGCCGTGCCCGCTCCCGCCCTCGCCCCGCTCGCCGTCCTGAACGAGGTGTTCGGCTACCCCGCCTTCCGCGGCCAGCAGCAGGCGATCATCGAACACGTCAGCGGCAGCGGCGACGCGCTGGTGCTGATGCCCACCGGCGGCGGCAAGAGCCTGTGCTACCAGGTGCCGGCGATCGTGCGGCACCGCCGCGAGCAGGGTGTGGCGATCGTCGTCAGCCCGCTGATCGCGCTGATGCACGACCAGGTCGGTGCGCTCGAAGAGGCCGGCGTGCACGCCGCCTTCCTGAACTCGACGCTGACGCTGGAGGAAACCCAGCGCATCGAGCGCGAGATGATGTCCGGCCGCCTGGTGCTGCTGTACGCCGCGCCCGAGCGCATCACCACGCCGCGCATGCTGGCGCAGCTCGATTCGCTGCACGAGCGCGGCCTGCTCAGCCTGTTCGCGATCGACGAGGCGCACTGCGTCAGCCAGTGGGGCCACGACTTCCGCGAAGACTACCTGGGCCTGAACGTGTTGCACGAGCGCTGGCCCGACGTGCCGCGCATCGCGCTGACCGCCACCGCCGACGACCTGACACGCGCCGACATCATCGAGCGGCTGCAGCTGCAGACGGCGAAGGTGTTCATCAGCAGCTTCGACCGGCCGAACATCCGCTATTCGATCGTCGAGAAGGACGATGCGCGCCGCCAGCTGCTGCGCTTCGTGCGCGACGAGCACGAAGGCGACGCCGGCATCGTCTACTGCCAGAGCCGCAAGAAGGTCGAGGAGACGGCGTCCTGGCTGAACGAGGAGGGTCTCACCGCGCTGCCCTACCACGCCGGGCTGGATGCCGACGTGCGCAAGCGCCACCAGGACCGCTTCCTGCGCGAGGACGGCGTGGTGATGGTCGCCACCATCGCCTTCGGCATGGGCATCGACAAGCCCGACGTGCGTTTCGTCGCCCACCTCGACCTGCCGAAGAACATCGAAAGCTACTACCAGGAGACCGGCCGCGCCGGCCGCGACGGCCAGCCCGCCGACGCCTGGATGGCCTACGGCCTGGCCGACGTGGTCAACCAGCGCCGCATGATCGACGACAGCCCGGCCGAGGAAGAGTTCAAGCGCGGCCAGCGCGCGAAGCTCGACGCGCTGCTGGCGCTGGCCGAGGCCCACGACTGCCGGCGTGTGCGCCTGCTCGCCTACTTCGGCGAGGAGAGCTCACCCTGCGGCAACTGCGACAACTGCCTGAACCCGCCGGCGACGTGGGACGCGACCGAGGCCTCGCGCAAGGCGCTGAGTTGCATCTACCGCTTCCACCAGAACCGCGGCCAGCGTTTCGGCGCCGGCCACCTGATCGACGTGCTGCGCGGCAAGGCCACCGACAAGGCGACGCAGTACGGCCATGCGCAGCTGTCCACCTTCGGGATCGGCGCCGACCTGTCCGAGACGCAGTGGCGCGGCGTGCTGCGCCAGCTGATCGCGCTGGGCCACCTGCGCACCGAAGGCGAGTACAACACGCTGGAGCTGACGCCGAGCGCGCGCGAGGTGCTGCAGGGCAAGGTGCCGCTGCTGCTGCGGGTACCGAGCGAGGCGCCGAAGCGCGGCCGCAGTGGCCGTGTCACCAAGGCCGGCGGCGGCCGCGAGAAGGCCGCGCCGATCGCGCTGGACGACGACGGCCAGCGCCGCTATGCCGCACTGAAGGCCTGGCGTGCCGAGGTGGCGCGCGAGCACAACCTGCCGGCCTACGTCGTCTTCCACGACGCCACGCTGGCCGAGATGGCACGAGCGCACCCCGGCTCGCTCGACGAACTCGGCGGCATCAGCGGCGTCGGCGCGAAGAAGCTCGAGGCCTACGGCCGCGAGATCCTGCGCGTGCTCGACGAAGCGGCCTGACCGGGGCTTAGCGGACCACCGGCACCGTCAGCAGCGCGCTGTCGGCTTCGTTGCCCCAGTTGTCGCGCGCCCGCGCAAACACGCTGACCGCGCTGCGGCCATCGGCCGGCACGGCGATGTCCCACTGGTAGGGTTCGCCGCCGTCGCTGCCCAGCCGCGTCGCGATGTCTCCATCGAGACGGTAGAACGCGACGCTGTCGATGCCGCTGTCGTCCGACGCCGCCGCCGCGACGCGCAGCACGCCACCGGCAGCGACGCTCGCCTGCGCGCTGGTGATGCTGACCGAGGGGTCGCCATCGTCGTCACCGCCGCCCCAGCCGATGTACAGCCCGCCGCCGCAGCCGGCGAGCAGCAGCGGGGTGACCAGCGTCAAGGCGGCGGCGAGGCGCTTCATGCCGCGATGGTACGCATCAGCCGCGCGGCAGGCGTGCCAGTTCGTCACCGACCAGCTTGACCACCAGCCTGTCGAGCGTCTGCACCGAGTAGTTCTGCACGTCGTGCACGGTCTTCGTGCCCGGGCCGCTGCCGGGGTCGGCGGCGTCCTTGTAGGTCAGGAAGACGAAGCGCCCGGCGGTGTACTGCGCCATCTGCCGGTAGATGTACTCGCCCTCTGGCTCCAGCCCGCTGGCGCCGACGGCGAACAGCTTGATGCCCTTGGCCAGTGCGGCCTGCATGTCGACGTCGTACTGCGGGCCCGCGTAGTCGAGGTGCGGCGCGGCATCCGCCACCAGCACCACCATGCGGGCCGCGTCGCTGCGCCAGCTCAGGCCATGCACCGTCTCGTGCAGCGCCTCGTTGAGCGCCTCGGGCTTGTCGCCGCCGCCGCCGGCCTGCACGCGCGCCAGCACGCCCTGGAAGGCGCCGAGGTCATCGGTGAAATCGTGCGTGCGGGTCAGGAAGGCGTCGCCGCGGTCGCGGTAGGCCACCAGGCCGTAGCAGATGTCCGGCTGGCCGGGCAGCTGCGAGATCTGCTGCGACATGGCGCGCATCGACGCCTTCAGCTTGGCGATCTCGTCGCCCATCGAGCCGGTGGCGTCGATCAGGAACACCAGGTCCAGGCGCGGCCGCTGCACCACGCTGGCCTGGCCGAGCTTCACCTGCAGCGCGGCACGCTCGCCGCGGACCAGCGTCGTGCGCGACCAGGCCGCGCCCTTGCGCACCGCGATGCCCAGCGTGCGGTCGGACACGTCGGGCGCGAGGAAGGCACGCGGGTGCAGCCAGACGCGCCCGGCGGTGTCGGTGCGGGCCCACATCAGCGGCGCGTGGCGGCCCGCGCGCTGCACTGCGACCTCGGCGTCGTGCACCGGGCGGCCGGCACTGTCGGTCACCTCGAGCAGGTAGCGCTCGGCCACGTCGCGATCACGCACCGGCAGCCCGGCGTTGCGCTGGCGGTAGGCGAGGTACTCGCCGAAGTCGGCGTTGTCGTCGACCATGCCGGCGGTGACGGTCTCGTTGCGCGGCAGGATCGGACGTCGTGACTCCGGCGCTGGCGCGGACTGCACGGGCGCGGCGTCGGTGGACGCTTCGCGCGCGGCCGGCGCGGCGGCCAGGCCCGGTGCGCTGGGCGCGGCGCTCTTGGCCGATTCGGCGCGGTGCATCAGGCGCGCGTCGGCCGGCGCGGAGGCCAGGTCGTCTCGCTCGGCGCCGCGGCTGCGGAGTCCGTGCTGGCCGCTGCCGCCGGGCACCTCGCGGGTGGTCGGCAGGCGGCGGCAGTGGCTGGCGCTGGGGGCGTCGAACACGGGTTGCATGAAGTCCTGCGCCGAAGGCGGCGTCTCGGACCACGGCGGCGGCCAGGCGCCGGACGTTGCCGCGTGGGCAGTGGGCGACTCGACCATCGCGCAGGCGGCCAGCAGGGCCAGCGCCGCCGTCAGCGGGGCAGCCAGCGTTCGGATCGGAATCAATCGGTTCGCTCCCATCGGGTTCTCCTGAAGGTGTTGGAAAGGGGCGAGGGCTGATACGGGCCGGATGCGGAAACGGGGTGACCGCGGCGCGAAGGTGCAGGGTGGCGCCGGCACTACAAATGGAGATCACCCCACGGCGGCCTGCCGGCCGTATCAGCAGCGGATGAGGCAGACTCCCACCCCGATGAGCGCCACGCCCGACGACGACGACACGCTGATGGCTGCCTACGTGCGCGGCGAGGCGGCCGCGTTCGAGCAGCTCTACGAGCGCCACCGCCTGGCGCTGTACCGCTTCGTGCGCCGGCTGCTCGGCACGGCGAATGCGGCGCAGGCCGACGAGGTGTTCCAGGACACCTGGCTGCGCGTGGTGCAGGCACGCGCACGCTGGCAGCCGCAGGGCGCGAGCTTCCGCACCTGGCTGTTCACGCTGGCCCACCACCGTGCCATCGACCTGTTGCGCAAGAGCGGCCGCGAGGTGGCGATCGATGCCCACGAGGGCGAGGACGGCGAGCCCTGGCAACCCGACGCCACCGCCTGGCAGCACTGGCCCGCGCCGGCCTCGTCGACGCTGCAGGGCGATGAACTCGCCTTCTGGCGCCGCGCCGGCGAGAAACTGCTGGCCTGCCTGGACGAGTTGCCGCTGGCGCAGCGCAGCGCCTTCCTGCTGCACCACGACGACGGCCTGCCGCTGGCCGACGTGGCGCATGCGCTGGAGGTCGGCTTCGAGACCGCGAAGACGCGGCTGCGCTATGCGATGGCCAAGCTGCGCGCCTGCATGGGCGCCTACCTCGCGCCGGAGTCCTCGCGATGAGCGAACACGACAGCGGCGACGACTTGCCGCGCGACGCCTGGCTGCGCGAGGCACTGCGCCATGCACCCGACGCGGAGGCCAGCCCGCCGCCCAAGCTGAACGAGACCATCCTGCGCATGGGCCGTGCCGCGGTGGCGCCGCGCGCAGAGCGCAAGCCGTCGCCGGCGGTGCCCTTGCCGTCGGCGCCCGCGTCGGGCGGCTTCGGGCAGACACTCGCGGCGTGGTGGTCGTGGCTCGCCCGGCCGCCAGTGGCGGCGGGTTTCGCCGGCCTGATGGTGGCCACCGTGGTCGGCGTGATGTGGTGGGACCGCCCGATCGAGGAGGCGCTGCCGCCACGGGAAGACACGTCGGTGGCGACCGCACCCGCCCCGAGCGCCACGGCCACGCCGGCAGAGGCGGCGGCACCGGCACCGGCCGGCCTGCCCGACGCTGCAAAGCGGGCCGCTGCACCGGTGCTGGCCGAGACGGACCAGAACAAGCTCAGATCTGCAACCGGCGCCGCGCCACCGGCGGCCGCGAAAGCCGAGGCGCCGCCGCCCATGGTGGCCGCAGCCCCTGCGACGCCGGCACCGGCCGCGCCCGCTGCGGCAATCGCCCAGGCGCCCGCACCCGGCATCGCGGCCGACAGCGCCGCGCGCGAACGCGAAGCGACCGCGGAGCGCCGCGACACCGCCGCAGCCCGCATGACCGCTGCCGCGCTGCCGCCGTCTGCTGCTGCCTCGTCGTACATCGAGACTCCCAGCCTGAGCAACCTGCGCTTCGAGATCCGCCGCCAGGCCGACGCCTGGACCTGGCAGCGCGACGACGGCGATGCCCGCCCGATGGACGCGGCCATGGAGAACTGGATCGCGCAGGCCGACCGCGCCTCGCGCACCGTCTGGCTGCCCGGCGCCGTCGGGCCGGACAACGCCACCACCACGCTGCGCTTCACCCGCGGCGGTGTAGTGCGCGCGGTGCTGCGCATCGGCCCAAACGGCATGCGGCTGACGCGCGGCGGCAAGACCGAGTCGGCCGAACTCTCGCGCGGGGCCGTGTCCACGCTGCAGGGTTCGCTCGACGCGCTGGGGCCCTGACAGCTCGCGACAGCGCGCGTCGCTATCATGGGCGGTTTGCCGCCAGCGCCGTCGATGCCGAACCCTCCCGCGTCTCCCATTCCGGAATCGCCCGTCATCCGGGTCCGGGGTGCGCGCACGCACAACCTCAAGAACATCGACCTCGACATCCCGCGCCACCGACTGGTGGTGATCACCGGGCTGTCGGGCTCGGGCAAGTCGAGCCTCGCCTTCGACACGCTGTACGCCGAGGGCCAGCGCCGCTACGTCGAGAGCCTGTCGGCCTATGCACGGCAGTTCCTGCAGCTGATGGACAAGCCCGACGTCGACGTGATCGAAGGCCTGTCGCCGGCGATCAGCATCGAGCAGAAGGCGACCTCGCACAACCCGCGCTCGACCGTCGGCACCGTCACCGAGATCCACGACTACCTGCGCTTGCTCTACGCCCGCGCCGGCACGCCCTTCTGCCCGGACCACCAACTGCCGCTGCGCGCGCAGAGCGTCAGCCAGATGGTCGACGCCGCGCTGGCGCTGCCCGAGGGCACCAAGCTGATGGTGCTGGCGCCGGTGGTGCGCGACCGCAAGGGCGAGTTCGCCGAGCTGTTCGCCGACATGCAGGCGCAGGGCTACGTGCGCTTCCGCGTCGACGGCGCAGCCTATGAAGCCGCCGAGGTGCCGAAACTCAAGAAGGCCGAGAAGCACGACATCGACGTGGTGATCGACCGCGTCAAGGTGCAGCCCGGCCTGCAACAACGCCTGGCCGAGAGCTTCGAGGCGGCGATGCGCATCGCCGAGGGCCGTGCGATCGCGCTGGAGATGGACGCCGGCACCGAGCATCTCTTCTCCAGCAAGTTCGCCTGCCCGGTGTGCAGCTACTCGCTGTCGGAACTCGAGCCGCGCCTGTTCTCGTTCAACTCGCCGGTGGGCGCCTGCCCGAGCTGCGACGGCCTCGGCCAGGTCACGGTGTTCGACCCCGAGCGCGTGGTCGCCTTCCCGTCGCTGTCGATGGCCAGCGGCGCGGTCAAGGGCTGGGACCGGCGCAACGCCTACACCTTCTCGCTGCTCGAAAGCGTGGCGCGGCACTACGGCTTCGACATCGACACCGCGTTCGAAGATCTTCCGAAGAAAGCCCAGCAGGTGCTGCTGCACGGCTCGGGCACGGAGGAGGTCGAGTTCGTCTACCAGGCCGAGGGCGCGAAGGGCAAGCAGCGCGTCGTCAAGCGCTGGCATGCGTTCGAGGGCATCCTGCCGAACTTCGCGCGGCGCTTCCGCGAGACCGACTCGGCCGCGGTGCGCGAGGATTTGGTGCGCTACCAGAGCGCCAAGCCCTGCCCCGAGTGCGAAGGCACCCGGCTGCGCCGTGAGGCCCGCAACGTGTTCCTGGTCAGCGGCGCGGAGACCAAGGACGCGCCGAAGGAGCCGATCTACCGCGTCGAGCACTTCACGTTGCGCGAGTGCCTGGCGTACTTCGAGTCGCTGCAACTGGTCGGCGCCAAGGCCGAGATCGCCGACAAGGTGGTGCGCGAGATCCGCTCGCGACTGAAGTTCCTCAACGACGTCGGCCTCAACTACCTGAGCCTGGACCGCAGTGCAGACAGCCTCTCGGGCGGCGAAGCGCAGCGCATCCGCCTGGCCTCGCAGATCGGTTCCGGCCTGACCGGCGTGATGTACGTGCTCGACGAACCGAGCATCGGCCTGCATCAGCGCGACAACGAGCGCCTGATCGCCACGCTGCGCCACCTGCGCGACCTGGGCAACAGCGTGCTGGTCGTCGAGCACGACGAGGACGCGATCCGCGCTGCCGACCACGTCATCGACCTCGGCCCCGGCGCCGGCGTGCACGGCGGCCGCATCATCGCGCAGGGCACGGCCGACGAGGTGGCGGCCAACCCCGACTCGCTGACCGGCCGCTACCTCGGCCGGGTGCTGAGGATCGCCGTGCCGGGCAAGCGCCGCCAACTGTCCGACACCACCGACCCGCAGGTGCTGAAGATCAGCGGCGCACGCGGCAACAACCTCAAGCGCGTCGACGTCGAGATCCCGGTCGGGCTGTTCACCTGCGTGACCGGCGTGTCCGGCTCCGGCAAGAGCACGCTGGTCAACGACACGCTCTACGCCGCGGTGGCGCGCAAGCTCTACAACGCGCACACCGAGGCCGAGCCGCACGATGCGATCGAGGGGCTGGACGCCTTCGACAAGGTGATCAACGTCGACCAGAGCCCGATCGGCCGCACGCCGCGCTCCAACCCGGCCACCTACACCGGCCTGTTCACGCCGATCCGCGAACTGTTCGCCGAGGTGCCGGCGGCGCGCGAACGCGGCTATGGGCCGGGGCGCTTTTCCTTCAACGTCGCCGGCGGGCGCTGCGAGGCCTGCCAGGGCGACGGCGTGATCAAGGTCGAGATGCACTTCCTGCCCGACGTCTACGTGCCCTGCGACGTCTGCCACGGCCGGCGCTACAACCGCGAGACGCTGGAGGTGCTCTACAAGGGCAAGAACATCACCGAGGTGCTGAACCTGACGGTGGAAGACGCGCTGGGCTACTTCAACGCCGTGCCCAACATCGCGCGCAAGCTGCAGACGCTGCTCGACGTGGGCCTGGGCTACATCCGCCTCGGCCAGAGCGCGACCACGCTGTCCGGCGGCGAGGCGCAGCGCGTGAAGCTGGCGCTGGAGCTGTCCAAGCGCGACACCGGCCGCACGCTCTACATCCTCGACGAGCCGACCACGGGGCTGCACTTCGCCGACATCGACCTGCTGCTGCGCGTGCTGCACCAGCTGCGCGACGCCGGCAACACCATCGTCGTGATCGAGCACAACCTCGACGTCATCAAGACCGCCGACTGGCTGATCGACATGGGCCCGGAGGGCGGCGCCGGCGGCGGCACGGTGGTGGCGCAGGGCACGCCGGAAGACGTGGCCGCGAACCCGGCCAGCCACACCGGGCGCTACCTGGCGCCGCTGCTGGCCGAATGACCTCGTTCTGACCGGGGCTGGCGCAGGGTCTTCCCCGGCGTGGCTAGACTGCGCCCTCACGACAACCCGGAGGAGACCGCGATGGCGCTGACGGTGGACTACTACTTCGCCCCCAACTCGCCGTGGACCTACCTCGGCCACGAGCGCTTCGCACAGATCGCCAAGGCGGCGGGCGCCAGCATCAACGTGCTGCCGGTGGACCTGGGCGGCAAGGTCTTCCCGGTCTCCGGCGGGCTGCCGCTGGCCAAGCGTGCGCCGCAGCGCCAGGCCTACCGGCTCGTCGAGCTGAAGCGCTTCAGCGAGTTCCTCGGCCAGCCGATCGTGCTGCAGCCGAAGTACTTCCCGGTCAATGCCGACGATGCCGCCAAGCTGATCATCGCGGTCGACATGCACGACGGCAGCGACGCGGCGATGCGCATCGCCGCGCGCATCCTGCGTGGCGTGTGGGTCGACGAGCGCAACATCGCCGACGCGCGCGACCTGGCCACCATCGTCGCGGAAGAAGGCCTGCCGGCGCGCCGGCTGGACGACTCGATGAGCCAGGCCGTGCACGTGCGCTACGAACGCGACACCCAGCGCGCCATCGATGCCGGCGTGTTCGGCGCGCCGAGCTACGTGGTCGAGGGCGAGCTGTTCTGGGGCCAGGACCGGCTCGACTTCCTGCAGCGCCGCCTCGCGAAGGCCTGATCGGAATGCGCCGCGCCCTGCTGACGGCCATCGTGTGGGCGGCCGCCGCCGCGGCGCAGGCCCAGTCCTACACGGGCCCGATCTTCGACGCCCACCTGCACTACAACGACGAGGCCTGGATGTCGGCGCATCCGGTCGACGACGCGCTGGGCCGCATGCAGCGCAGCGGCGTGCGCGCCATCATCGCCAACAGCCGGCCCAACGACGGCACCAAGTCGCTGGCCAGCGCGCGCGAGAAGACGGCGGCGGCCGGCGTGACGGTGGTGCCCTTCATTCGCCTCTACCGCAACCGCGACGACTACTCGAACTGGTTCCGCGACGAGAGCATCCACGAGATGGTGCTGAAGGAACTCGCCGCCGGCACCGCGGCCGGCCCCTACCGCGGCCTCGGCGAGTTCCACCTCTACGACAGCGCCAATGCCAACGGCCCGGTGGCACGCAAGCTGATGCAGCTGGCAGAGGCGAAGGACCTGGCAGTGCTCGCGCACGTGGACGACAGCGCGATCGACCTGCTGATGGCGCACGCGCCGAATGCGCGGCTGATCTGGGCCCACACCGGCATCGGCGGCGCGCCGGCCGAGCGGGTGCGAGCCCTGCTGGCGAAGTACCCGAAGCTGATGGGCGAGCTGTCGTACCGGCCCGGCCTCACCGAGGGCGGCGGCGGGCTGAGCGCCGAATGGAAGGCGCTGCTGAGCACGCACAGCGACCGCTTCCTGGTCGGCTCGGACACCTGGGTCAACGCGCGATGGGCCGGCTACGAGGGCCTGATGGGCGATGCACGGCGCTGGCTGGCCGACCTGCCCGAGCCTGCGGCGAAGCGCATCGCCTGGGAAAATGGCGCAAGACTGTTCGGATTGCCGACGATCGCCGCGCCGCGCTGAAGGCGGCTGGGCCACAATGGCCGCGAGCCTCTCGCGCCGTCCATGCCCGACTTCCCGCTGCCCGTCGACGAGTCTTCGCGCCTGGCCGTGCTGCGCGAGCTGGGCCTGCTGGACACACCCCACGAGCCTGCCTACGACGCGCTGGCGGCCGCCGCAGCCGCGGCCACCGGATGCGCATTCGGCTCGTTCTCGCTGATCGACTCGACGCGGCAGTGGTTCAAGGCCGCACACGGCCTCGCCTTGCGCGAGGTGCCGCGCGAGCACAGCTTCTGCGCCCACGCCATCCTTGGCGACGGGCCGCTGGTGATCCCCGACACGCGCGCCGACAGCCGCTTCTGCGACAACCCCTACGTGGTCGCGGACGACGGCATCCGCTTCTACGCCGGTATGCCGCTGGCCATCGACGGCCGCAAGCTCGGCACGCTGGCCGTCATGGATGTCGCACCGCGCCAGTTCGACGAACGGCAGCGGCAGGCCCTGATCGACCTGGCCGGCATCGGCGTGGAGCTGCTGCGCAGCCGGCGCCGCCTGCGCGCACTGCACGAGGAACGCACGCGGCTGCACGACCTCGCACGCGCCTCCGGCGACTGGATGTGGGAGCTCGACGCCGAGCTGCGCTACCGCTGGATCTCGGGGTTGTTCGAGCCGATCACCGGCATGCCGCCGGAGGCCCTGCTCGGCCGGGCCATCGAGGACACCCCGTTGCTCGACCCTCAGGGCCGACCGCTGCAGCCGGCCCGCGGCCTCGTCGATCTGCTGCGCCGCGGCCAGCCTTTCAGCCGTGTCGTCACCGCCAAGCGCACGCCGCGCGGCCACCTGCTGGTGTCGCGCAGCGCGCTGCCGATCGTCGACGAGGACGGACAACTGCGCGGCTGGCGCGGCACCGCACGCGACGTGACGGCGCAGGTCGATGCGCAGACCAGCGCGGCGCGGCACGACGAGCTGCTGCGCAAGCTGTCCTCGCAGATCCCGGGCATGATTTTCCAGTTCGTGCGCCATCCGGACGGCCGCATCGGCTTTCCCTACCTGAGCCGCGGCGTCGAGACGGTGTTCGGCGTGCCGGCCGACGCGGTGATGGCGAACCCCGACCATGCCTTCGAGATCGTGCATGCGGACGATCGCGAGCGGGTCCTCGACGGCATCGCAAGATCGGCCCGGACGCTGAGCCTGTGGCAGGACACCTATCGCGTCACGCTGGCCGATGGTCGCTCGCGCTGGATCGAGACCCGCGCCTCGCCCGAGCGGCTGACCGATGGCGCGACGCTCTGGCATGCCTTCAGCGCCGACGTGACCGAGCGCCAGCAGACCGAGCAGACGCTGCGCCGCGTCGAAGCGCGCTGGGAGATGGCCGCGCGCACGACCGGCCTGGGGCTGGCGGAACTCCACCTCGCCACTGGCCGGCTGGACTTCGACGAACGCGCCTGCTTCAACCACGGCCTGCCCTTCCCGTCACCCGGCTTCACGCTGGACGACTGGGTCGGCGCGATGCACCCCGAGGACCGCGAGCGCGCCGCGGCTTCCGTCCGGCGCGCCATCGACAGCCGCGGCGCACTGAACGACCGCGCGCGGGTCTGCCGGCCCGACGGCAGCGTGCGCACGCTGGAGTTCGTCGGCCAGACCCTGGTCGACGAGCATGGCGCGCCCACCGGCATCCTCGCCACCTGCCGCGACGTGACCGAGCAGGCCGAGACCGAACGGCTGCGCCAGGACAAGGACAGCGCCGAGCAGTCGAACCGCGCGAAGAGCGAGTTCCTCTCGCGCATGAGCCACGAACTGCGCACGCCGCTGAACGGCATCCTCGGCTTCGCGCAACTGATGGCGCTGGACCGCCAGGCGCCGCTGGCGCCGGACCAGCAGCGCCGGCTCGACAGCGTGGTGCAGGCCGGCGCGCATCTGCTCGACCTGATCAACGATGTGCTCGACCTGGCGCGCATCGAACACGGCGCGGGCTCGCTGGCGCTGGAGCCGGTCGACGCCGCGGCCGTGCTGTCGCGCTGCCTCGCACTGATCGCGCCGCTGGCCGACCAGACCGGCGTGCGCCTGCCGCAGGCCTGCGTGCACGCCTTCTGGGTGCGCGCCGAGCGCCGTGCGCTCGAGCAGGTGCTGATGAACCTGCTGTCCAACGCGATCAAGTACAACCGCCGCGGCGGCGCCGTGCACGTGCAGATCGAGCCGCAGGGCGAGCGCGTGCGCATCGCCGTGCGCGACGAGGGTGCGGGCCTGGATGCGCAGCAGCAGGCACGCCTGTTCCAGCACTTCGAGCGGCTCGGCGCCGAGGCCAGCGACGTGCCGGGCAGCGGGCTCGGTCTGGTCATCTCGCGCGAGCTGGCGCGCGGCATGGGTGCCGAGCTGCAGGTGCAGAGCACGCCTGGCGAAGGCTCCACCTTTGCCATCGTGCTGGCGGCCAGCGAGGCGGCGGCCGGAGCGGAGGCGATGGCGGCAAGCCCTGCGGTCGATCCGGCGGCGGCGTGGACGGCACCGCGCGCCGTGCTCTACATCGAGGACGAGCCGCTCAACGCCCTGCTGATGCAGGAGGTGTTCCGGCTGCGGCCCGCCTGGTCGCTGCAGGTGGTCGGCAGCGGGCAGCTGGGTCTGGCGCGCGCCGCCGAGCTGCAGCCCGATGCGGTGCTGATCGACATGAACCTGCCGGATATGAACGGCGCCGAGGTCGTGCGCCGCCTGCGCGCAGACTCACGCACGCGTGCGCTGCGCTGCATCGCGCTGTCGGCCGACGTGATGGCCGAGCAGATCGACACCGCGCTGGCCGCCGGCTTCGACGACTACTGGACCAAGCCGATCGACGTGGCGCAGGTGCTGGCCGGCCTCGGCCAGCTGCTCGGAGGCGGGGCGAATCGGACATGAAAAAGCCGGCCACGGGGGCCGGCTTCCAGTCTGCGCGACGGTCACCCGGTGAAGGGCGCCGCGGCAGGCACGCTCACTTGAGGTGGGCGTTGACGTACTTCGTCAGCTCGAACATCGAGACCTGAGCCTGCTTCACGACTTCCTTCAGCTTGGCGTCGGCGTTGATCAGCGTGCGCTTGACCTTGTCCTGCAGGCCGTGCTTCTTGATGTACTCCCAGACCTTCTTCGTCACCTCGGTACGCGGCAGCGGCTTGTCGCCGATGATCGCGGCGAGCGCAGCGCTCGGCGTCATCGGCTTCAGGAACGCCGCGTTCGGGGTGCGCTTCTTGGCAGGGGCCTTGGCCTTCTTCGCCGGAGCAGCCTTCTTGGCGGGAGCCGCCTTCTTGGCCGGGGCCGCCTTCTTGGCGGGAGCCTTCTTCGCCGGAGCCGCCTTCTTGGCCGGGGCCTTCTTCGCTGCCGCCTTCTTGGCGGGAGCCTTCTTCGCAGTTGCCATGTTGATTCTCTCCATCAAAGTTCTGTTGATGTGCCCGGGATGGGCGAGGCTCGCGTGGAACCTCATTTCTCCATAGCACCGTGCGGAGCGAATGGTATAGCTTCACTGCTGCATTGAGAAGCAGTTTTCACTCGGAGAACGTTGATCTTGTCGAGGCAAAACGCGCTTTTGTCGCGCTTGCGCGTCACCTAGGGCGCTCCCAGGGAGCGCCGAGGGCGGTTTTCGACGCGTCGGCGAGCAACGAACGAGGCACATCGACGAGCGTCTCGACACCGCACAAGGCCATCGCGATCTCGAGTTCATCGCGCAGCAGACGCAGGGCGAGCGCGACGCCATGCGCTCCGGCGACGGCCAGCGCGTGCACGATCGGGCGGCCGACCAGCACCGCGCGCGCACCCAGTGCGATCGCCTTCAGCACATCGGTACCGCGGCGGATGCCGCCGTCGACGAGCAGCGGCAGCGCGCCGTCCAACGCATCGGCGATGCGCGGCAACGCCCACGCGGTGGGCAGCGCGCCGTCGAGCGTGCGGCCGCCATGGTTCGAGACGATCAGCGCGTCGGCGCCGTGCTGCTTCGCCAGCCGCGCGTCGTCCGGGTGCAGCACGCCCTTGAGCAGCAGCGGCAGCTTCGTGCTGGCGCGCAGCCAGGCGACGTCCTCCCAGCTCGGCGCGGCCGCGAGCAGCCCGCCGCAGAGTTCTCCGCCGAGCGGCGGGCGCGGCGCGCCGGCGAGGTTCACCGCCGAGATGCCGGCCGGCAGCCTGAAGCCTGCGCGGCGTTCGCGGTCGCGCGCGCCGTGCACCGGCGCATCGACGGTCAGCACCAGCGCCTCGAAGCCCGCGGCCTCGGCGCGGCGCACCAGCTCGAGGTCGAAGCCGCGGTCGCCCTGCAGGTAGAGCTGGAACCACAGCGGCCCGCGTTGCGGCTCGGGCCGCACCACCCGCGCCACGTCTTCCAGCGGCGTGCTCGACTGCGCGCTGAGCACCAGGCCGGCGCCCTGCGCCGCGGCGGCCAGTGCGGTGCCGATCTCGCCGCTGTCGTGCGCGAGGCGCTGGTAGGCGACCGGCGCCACCAGCACCGGGTGCGCCAGCGTGCGGCCGAGCAGTTCGAGGCGGGTGTGGCCCTGCACCAGCCGGCGCAGCACGCGCGGCTGCAGCCAGGGCGCGGCCCAGGCATCGCGGTTGGCGCGCAGCGTGCGTTCGTCGCCTGCGCCACCGGCCAGGTAGGCCCAGGCATTCGCGTCGAGCCGCTCGCGCGCACGCAGCTCGAAGTCGTCGAGGTTGACGATGCCGGCGGTCTCTCCGCCCTTGACGTCGCTCATGTCGCTCATGTGTCGGCCCATTGCCGCAGGAGGTTGTGGTACGTGCCGGTCAGCGCCACCGCCTCGTCGCTCTCGCCATGGCGGGCGCGCAGCCGCACCAGCGCCATGTCCATGTCGTGCAGCAGGCGGCGTTGCTCATCGCTGCGCACCAGGCTCTCAGTCCAGAAGAAGCTGGCCAGGCGGAAGCCGCGCGTGACCGGCTCGACGCGGTGCACGCTGGTGCCCGGGTAGAGCACCAGGTCGCCAGCCGGCAGCTTGATGCGCGGCGAGCCGAAGGTGTCCTGGATGACCAGTTCGCCACCGTCATACTCGGCCGGGTCGGCGAGGAACAGCGTGCACGACAGGTCGGTGCGCACTCGCTGCACGCCGTCCGGGTGGTAGCGGATCGCCTGGTCGACATGCGCGCCGTAGGTGTTGGCGCTGCCGCCGTAGCGGTTGAACTGCGGCGGCAGCACCCGCTTGGGCAGCGCCGCCGAGAAGAACAGCGCATGGCGCTCCAGCGCGCCCAGCACGATGGACTGCAGCTCGGCCAGCTCGGCGCTGCCGGCGGCGATCTGCTCGTTGTTCTTCACCTTGGCCGCCTGTGCGCCGGCGGTGGCGCGGCCGTCGCTCCAGCGCGCTGAAGCGAGCAGCGCGCGGGCGCGCGCCAGCGGCGCGCCGCTCAGCACCTCCGGAATGTGCAGCAGCATCGCGCCGGCCCGCTCAGAACTTCAGCGCCGTGGTCAGCTGCACCGTGCGCGGCTTGCCCGGGATGTAGTGGCCGCGGTAGAGCTGGTCGGCATAGTGCTCGTCGGCCAGGTTGGTGACGTTGAGCTTGAAGCTGACCGGGCCGTCGCTGTACTCGGCCATCGCGTCGGCCGTGATGAACTTCGAGGCGCGCACCTTCGAGTCGGCCGCCAGGCCGGCGGGCTTGTCGCCGCTGCGGGCATTGAGTCCCGCGCCGACACGCCACTTCGAAGTGACCTTGTAGGTCGTCCACAGCGTGCCGGTGTGCTTGGGCGTCAGGCCGGGGCGCTTGCCTTGCGCATCGGTGCCCTGCGCGCCGCTGGACGAGTCGACCTTGGCGACCGGGATGAACGCATAGGAGCCGTAGATCTCCCAGGCCGGCGTGATGCGGCCGCTGAGATCGAGCTCGACACCGGCCGCGTGGCGCTCGCCCGACAGCACGTAGTTGCAGGCGTCGACCGACTCGCTGTCGCGGTTGCGTTCGTTGTACTTGGTCGAGTGGAACAGCGCGACCCGCGTGCTCAGGTTGCCGCCGGCCGAGTCGATCTTCGCGCCCAGCTCGATGTTGCGGCTGGACTCCGGCGCGGTCTGCGAGGTGCCGGCGTCGTACTGGTAGGTATCACCCGAGGTGTTGAACGAAGTGCCGTAGGACAGGTGGTAGGACTGCAGCTCGCTCGGCTGGTACAGCACGCCGAAGCGCTTGCTCCACAGCGAATCGGAACGCTCGTAGCTCGTACCCGCGGGGGTGAAGCAAGGGTTCGGTACCGGCGGATTGCCGGTGGTGGGCTGCCCCTGCGCCGTGATCGCCTGGTACTTGCCCTCGAGGCGGTCCAAGCGCAACCCGGCGAGCAGCTTCCAGGCCGGCGCGACCTGCACGAGATCCTGCGCGTACATGCCGAGCGCCTTGGCGTTGAAGGTGCGGCTGCGTTCCAGCTGCCTCGCTGCCTCGTTGACGCTCGCCCCGTCATTCGGCGTGCCCACCGTGGTCCGTGGCTTGGTCAACTGCGGGCTGGTCTGCGCGACAGCGAAGTTGTCGAAGTCCTCGCGCGCCAGGTCGGCACCGGCCTGCACGCTGTGCTTCAGGCCGCCCCACCCGAAGCGGCCGCTGTAGTCGCTCTGCAGGTAGCGGGTGTTCATGTCCATCACCTTGGCCTGCACGCCGTTGTCACCGGAGCGGCGCAGCACGGTGTCGGGGCCGAAGTTGTCCTTCGTCACCTCGGCCGGGCAGCTCGGGTCGTTGTTCACTGTGCAGAAGCGGATCGCGCTGGCGCGTTGGTCGCGGTCATAGCGCGCGGTGCGCAAGGCCGTGCGCAGCTCGCCCTGGCTGCTGCCGCCGAAGCGGTGGATGTGGCTGAAGTTGCCCTGCGTCGTGCCGCTGCGCGCGTAGTCGCTCTTCAGGCCGTAGTAGTTCTTCGGGTCGGTGTTCCACAGGAAGTCGCCACCGCCGGCACCGGGCGCCAGCCAGGGCAGGCCGTAGTGCACGCCGTTGTCGTTGCGCAGGTGGTAGAGGCCGACCGAGAACTCGTCGGCGGTGCCGATGCCCCATCGCAGCGTCGGCGCGATGCCCTGCTTGTCGATCTGGTTGCCCCACTGCTCGGCGGCAGTGTTCATCACGTTCAGGCGCAGCGCCGCGTTCTCGCCGGTCTTCAGGTTGAAGTCGCCGGTGATGCGCGCGTACTCGCCGTTGCCGATCGTGATCGCCAGTTCGTTCTGGTTGATCAGCATCGGCTGCTTGCTGACCTGGTTGACGGCGCCGCCGGTCGAGCCTCGGCCGAACAGCATCGAGGCCGAGCCGCGCAGCACCTCGAGGCGGTCCCAGTTGAAGCTGTCGCGGTCGTAGAAGGCCGGGTCGCGCATGCCGTCGATGAAGATGTCGCCGGTGCTCTGCAGCGAGAAGCCGCGCAGGCGGATGTCCTCCTCGCCGCCTTCGGCCGCCTGGAAGCTGATGCCGGCGGTGTTCTTCAGCGCGTCCTTCAGCGTGTCGAGGTTGCGGTCGTCGATCAGCTTCTCGGTCACCACGGTGATCGACTGCGGCACATCGCGCAGCTCCTGCACGCCCTTGCCGATGCGCGTCTCGGTGGCCTGGTAGGCGTCCTTGCTGGTGTTCTCGGCCTGCGCCTTCACCTTGATCGGCGCCAGCGTGGTGTCCTTGTTCAGTGGCTCGGCGGTCTGCGCCTGGGCGGAGCCCAGTGCCAGGCCGAAGCCGGCGGCGAGTGCGCCCAGCGGCAGCAGGGCGGGTGCGGGGGCGGTGGGTCGTTTCTTCTTCGTCGTCATGTCGTCCTCGGGGCGATAGGGTTCGTGGGGATTCAGGGGGTCTCGGGTTCGCTGATGAAGCCGACCTTGGCCAGGCCGGCGCGCGAGGCGTCGGCCAGCGTGCGGGCGACGAAGCGATAGGGCACCGCCTGGTCGGCGCGCAGGTGGACCTCGGGTTGCGGCGTCTGCTGCCCGGCGGCGGCGAAGCGCGCGATCGTGTCTTCGCGCGTGACGGACTCGCCGTTCCAGAACAGGCCGCCGGCGGCGTCGATCGCGAACTCGATCTTCTCGGCCTTCGCCTGGTTGACCTGCGCGCTGGCGCGCGGCAGTTCGAGCTTGACGGCGTGGGTGAGCAGCGGTGCGGTGACGATGAAGATCACCAGCAGCACCAGCATCACGTCGATGAGCGGCACCATGTTGATGTCGGACATCGGCGCGCTGGCGCGCTGCGAATCGAAGCTGGCGAAGGCCATGGTGGCGCTCCGCTCAGGCCGCCGGGCGCGGCGTCAGCGCGCGCACGTTGGCAGGCGGCGCGTCCGCCGCGGCCAGTGGCTGGCCCATCGCGACGAAGGTGTGCACCTCGTAGGCGAAGGCATCGAGGCGCGAGAGCACGACGCGGTTGCTGCGCGTCAGCCAGTTGTAGCCGACCACCGCAGGGATCGCGACCGCGAGACCCAGGCCGGTCATGATCAGCGCCTCGCCCACCGGGCCGGCCACCTTGTCCAGCGTGCCGGCGCCGCTCATGCCGATGGCCACCAGCGCGTGGTACACGCCCCAGACCGTGCCGAACAGGCCGACGAAAGGCGCGGTCGCGCCGACGGTGGCCAGCACCGCGAGGCCGTTCTCCAGCCGCGTGGTCTCTTCGTCGAGCACCTTCTTGATGGTGCGGGTGACGAAGTCGCTGGCGCTGCCAGCCTCCTCGAGCTTGGCCGCGCCGTAGCGCGCATGGTGCGTCTGCGCCTGCATCGCATGGCTGGCCAGGTGCGAGAACGGATCGTGCGCACCGTGGGTGGCGATCTCGTGCGCCACCGCGTCCAGCGAGGTCGCGTTCCAGAAGAAGTTCAGGAACGACGCACTGCGCTTCCTGCGCACCGCCAGCGTCAGGCCCTTGATGGCGATGATGATCCACGACAGGACCGACATCGCCACCAGCACGGCCAGCAGCGTCTTGCCCACCGCATCGCTTTGCGCGATGAAGTGGCCGAAGCCGAGGGTGGATTCAGCGTTCACGTTCATTTCTCCAGTTCGAAGGGGATCGGGATGCGCGCCCAGCCCGCCGTCGGGCGGCCGTTCTCGGTGGGCGGCTTGAAACGGGCTCGGCGCACGCCGTCGAGCGCGGCCTCGTCCAGGCGCGCGAAGCCGCTGGACTGGGCGATCTGCAGCTGGCGAGGCAGTCCGTCGGCATCGACGAACACACGCACGATCACGAGGCCGCTCTCTCCGAGGCGGCGAGAAGCCCGCGGGTAGACCGGTGCGGGCGGCTCGAGGTACTGGATCGCCGACGCGGGCAGCTCGCGTGCCGGCGGCGGTGGCGGCGGGGCCGGCGGCGCCGGTTCGGCGGTGATCGCCACCGCTTCCGCCGGTGCCGGTTCGCGCGGCGGTTCGGATGCGACGAAGGCGGGGGTGGCCGTTGCAGGCAGTGGTGTGGCGGCAATCACCGGCGCAGGGGGCGGCGGTGTCTTCGGCAGCGGCCGCGGCGGAGGCGGCGCGGGCGGTTCAGGCGGCCAGGGCTGCTCGGGCGCCGGCGGCGCGATGAGCTCGACGAACAGCGGCACGGCATCGCCGACGGCCTCGCGGACCGCATCGATATGCAGCAGTCCCCAGGCCGCAGCGCCGTGCAGCGCGAGGATGAGCGCCACCGCAATGCGCCGCAGCGCCGGCGGCAGGTCGTCGCGCGAGTGCGGCGCTGAGAGGGACGAAGAGGCGATTCGGTTCACGGTCGTTCACGTTGGACACCATTAGGTTAACACGAATCATTCTCATTTGTGCTCATGATTGCGAGATCGACGCGACGACCGACGGGACGCGGAAACGACAAGGGCCCGCCGAAGCGGGCCCTTGCGATGCAGGCGAGACAGCGGTCAGTTCGCCGGCAGCTGCTCCGGCTTCGACTCCGGCAGGCGCGGTGCGGTGCGCACGCTCCACACCATCGTGATCGCCAGGATGCCCACCACCACGCCGAGCGACACCAGCACCGGGATCTTGTAGATGTCGATCAGCAGCATCTTGGTGCCGATGAAGACCAGGATCACCGCCAGGCCGTAGCTGAGCAGGTGGAACTTCGCGGCCATCGCGGCGAGCAGGAAGAACATCGCGCGCAGGCCGAGGATGGCGAAGATGTTCGAGGTCAGCACGATGAACGGGTCGTCGGTGATCGCGAAGATCGCCGGGATCGAGTCGACGGCGAAGATCACGTCGGTGATGCCCACCAGCGCCACCACCATCAGCAGCGGCGTGGCGATGCGCTTGCCGTTCTCGACGGTCCAGAACTTCTCGCCGTCGAAGTTCTTCGACACCGGCATCACGCGGCGCAGCAGCTTGAGCGCCGGGTTGGCCTCGAGGTCCTGCTCCTTGCCGGCCGCCCACCACATCTTGATGCCCGTCAGCAGCAGGAAGGCGCCGAAGACATAGAGGATCCAGTGGAACTTGGCGATCAGCAGGCCGCCGACCAGGATCATCACCGTGCGCAGCACGATCGCGCCGACGATGCCGATCATCAGCACCCGCTTCTGGAATGCCGGCGGCACCGCGAAGTAGGTGAAGATCATCAGGAACACGAAGATGTTGTCGACCGCCAGCGACTTCTCGATCAGGTAGCCGGTGAGGAACTCGACGGCGCGCGTGTTCGCCTCGGCGGCGACCGCGGGGTCGTCATGCGTCTTCAGTGCCCACCAGAAGAGGGCGTTGAAGGCGAGGCTGAGGACCACCCAGATGATCGACCACTTGACCGCCTCGGGCACGGTCACCTCGTGCGCACCCTGCTTCTTGAGCACGACGAAGTCGACGAACAGTGCCACCAGCACCGACACGATGAAGAACGCCCACAACCAATCCGGGGCCACGGTATTCATGGCAAGACTCCTTGATTTCGACACACGATCCGACGGCGAACGTTTCCGCCGGGAAGGGTGCCGAAGAGTCTTGCGGGGGCCCGACCGGTGGTTTCCACCGCATCGGGCTGCGAGCCCGGACGGCAGCCTGCTGGCCACCGACGTATTGACGGGCTGCGCGACGACCTTGCGCCGTTCGCTACTCCCCCTTCAGCGGGCGCGATTCTCGCCGCGGCCCGCATTCCCCTGGAAGTCTGGGGGATTGGCGGTATTCTTCACGGCATGAAGACCATCGTCCGCTGGCTGTTGCTGGCCGCCGCCCTGCTGCTGGTGGCCTACCTCTACCCAGGCGTCACCGTCACGAGCTTCG
Source organism: Chitinophaga pinensis (assembly GCA_943370595.1). Lineage (GTDB taxonomy): Bacteria > Pseudomonadota > Gammaproteobacteria > Burkholderiales > Burkholderiaceae_C > Piscinibacter. The sequence goes on along the minus strand of CALRRO020000022.1, from coordinate 25,202 downwards.
GCTCGGCGATGATCGCGGCCTTCGTGATCGGCGTGTTCAACACGCTGCTGCGCCCGCTGCTGGTGCTGCTGACGCTGCCGGTCACGCTGCTGACGCTGGGCCTGTTCCTGTTCGTCATCAACGCGCTGATGTTCTGGGCCGCGGCGCAGGTGCTCGACGGCTTCGCGGTCGCCGGCTTCGCCGCCGCGCTGATCGGCTCGCTGATCTACAGCCTGATCGGCATGGTGATCGACGTGGCGATGGAGCGCCTGTTCTCCAGCACACGAACGGCCGACTGAGTCAGCTCCCGGCCCGGCCCGCGGCCGCGGCGCTCTTCAGCGTGGCGCCACGCACCTCGAAACGCACCGTCTGCAGCGCGCGCCCGCGTGCATCGAGCAGCTGAAGCTCGTGCCGGCCGGGCCAGGGCGCCCAGCGCAGGCTCGTGCCCTGGCCGATGCGACGGCCGTCGAGCACCCAGGTGCCCGCCTCGCCCTCGAAGATCATCTGCTGCGCCTGCGGCGGGATGTCCGGGTCGAGCGCGAAGCGGCTGCCGTCGCGCGGGCTGGCGATGCCGAAGGGACGCGCCGGCGCGAGCTGTGCGCTGGCCCGCAGCATGGCCTGCTCGGTGCCGGCGAGGAACAGCTCGTCGCGCGCCGCCTCGCGATCCGCCTCGAAGGCCACCCGCTGCGCCACCACCCCCGCCGGCCGCGCCGGGGCGCGCGCCGGCCGGCCCTCGTGCAGCCGGGACATCAGCACCTGCCAGATCGGCGCCGCGCCGCTGACGCCGGACACCGCGTGCATCGGCGCGCCGCTGGCGTTGCCGACCCACACGCCGACGGTGTAGCGGTCGCTGAAGCCGATGCACCAGTTGTCGCGCAGGTCCTTGCTGGTACCGGTCTTCACTGCGGCGAAGCCGCGCGTGGCCAGCGAGCTGCCCAGGCCGAAGGTGCGGGCGCGGGCCGCATCGTCGGCGAGGATGTCGACCACCAGGTGCGTGGCTGCGGCATCGGCGATGCGCCGCTGCGTAGCCTTCTCGCCACGCAGCGTCGGCGTGCTGTAGAGCCCGCCGTTGGCAAGCGCGCGGTAGGCGTTGCTCAACGCGAGCAGCGTCACGTCGGCACTGCCCAGCGCCAGCGCATGGCCGTGGTAGCCGCCGGACTCCGACAGCGCCAGGCCGAAAGCCCCGAGACGCGCGAACAGCGCGTCCGGGCCGAGCATCGCGCCGGCGCGCACCGCCGGCACGTTCAGGCTGTTGCCCAGGGCCGTGCGCACGCTGACCCAGCCCTTGAACTCGCGGTCGTAGTTCTGCGGCAGGTACAGGCCCGCGGCGGTGGCGATCTGCGCCGGTGAGTCGTCGAGCAGGCTGGCCGGCGTCAGCAGCCTGCGTTCGAAGGCGAGCTGGTAGACGAAGGGCTTGATCGTCGAGCCCGGCTGGCGTCGCGCGAGCACGCCGTCGACCTGCGCTGCCGCCGAGCTGGCGCCGTTCGCGCCGACCCAGGCGAGCACTTCGCCGCTGGTGTTGTCGAGCACGACGATGGCGCCATCCTCGACATTGCGGCCCGAGAGTTCGGCGAGCTGGCGGCGCAGCGTCGCGATGGCCAGGCGCTGGATGCCGGCGTCCAGCGTGCTGCGCTGCACCGCCGGGCCGCGCGCATCGATCACCTGGCGCGCAAAGTGCGGCGCGAGCTGCTCGCCCAGCGGCATGCCGCCGCGGCGTGCGAGTGCCGCCGCGGTGATCACCGGCAGGCCGTCGCAGCCCAGCTTCTGCTGCTGCAGCAGTTCGCAGGCCCGCTGCGCCACGCGCTCGGCCGGCGCGTTCGGCGCACGCACCAGTGCCGCTGCGATCGCCGCCTCGGTGTCGTCGAGTCCACTCGCATGCTTGGCGAACAGCGTCTGCGACAAGGCGCTGATGCCGACCATCTCGCCGCGCAGCGGAACCGAGTTGAGGTAGGCCTCGAGGATCTGGCTCTTGGTCCATCTGCGCTCGAGCTGCGTCGCGGTGATCGCCTGGCCGATCTTCTGCACCACGCTGCGCCCGCCCTCGGGCCGCGCCAGGCCGTCGTCGATCAGCCCGGCGAGCTGCATGGTCAGCGTCGAGGCGCCGCGCGTGCGCGTGTTCCACAGGTTGCCCCAGGCGCTGGCCGCCACCGAGCGCCAGTCGACGCCGCTGTGCTCGTGGAAGCGCTTGTCCTCGCTGAGCAGCAGCGCGCGCAGCAGCGCCGGCGAGGTGGCCTCCAGCGGCAGCCACGGCAGGCGGCGCACCCGGTCGTCGATGCGCAAGGTCTGCAGCGGCACGCCGTGGCGGTCGGTCAGCACGATGTCGCTGGGCCGGTGCGCGGCGCGCACCGCCTCGAAGCTCGGCACCGCCTGCGCCGCCAGCGGCAGCGCGAGCAGCAGGCCGAGCCACACACGCTTCACGGCGCGACCTCCACCACCGCGTTCGGCAGCTCGCCGAAGCTCTCCGGCGAGTACATCGCCTCGACACGCGTCGGCGGCAACGCGAAGCGGCCGGGATTGTTCAGCCGCACGCTGTACTCGACCACGTGCTTGCCGCGCGGCAAGTACTCGTAGTAGCTGCGGAAGGCCTCGAAGCTGCGCTCCTCGTAGGCAGCCCAGGCGGTGCCTTCGCGCCTTTCGCTGCGGGTGGCGATCGCCGAGTCGCGGCCGAGGCCCGAGCCCAGCTGCGTGGCGCCGCCGGGCACCGGGTCGCTCACCACCACCCAGGTCATGTCGGACTGCGCGTCGATCTCCAGCCGCACGCGCATCACGTCGCCGCGCGACCAGCGGCCCTTCTCCTTCTGCTCGACGGCGCTGATGCTGCGCGTGATCGCATAACCCGCGCGCAGCGGCGCCTTCAGCGGAATCGCCGCCAGGCTCTGCACCGTCAGCCAGGGCTTGCCGCTGCCTTCGTGCTTCACGGCCAGCGTGCCGGTGGCGTCGGGCCAGGGCAGCAGCACCCGGCCACCGTCGGCACTGCGTGACCAGTCGATGGCCTGCGGCGCGGCACCGGCAGCACCGGTCGTGGCGGTGCTGCGGCCGGCCACCTTGTCGGCCTCGAACTTCGCGGCGAACTTGTCGAGCGCGAGCGAACCCCACAGGTTGGCGGTCGTCGTCAGCCAGGCGCCGCGCTTCTGCCGTGCCAGGCTGCCGACCACCAGGCGCGGCAGATCGTCCTTCCACCCCGGCTCGTCGAGCGTGGCGAGGATCAGCTTCGCCGCATTCGCGTCGGCGCTGTCCATCAGCCACCACCAGAAGTCCTCGTCCTCGGTGGAGAAGCGCAGCGTGGTGCCGGCGTAGGTCAGCCTTGCGCGCAGGATCTGCTGCGCCTCCTCGATGCGCTTCGCGCGGTCGGGAATGCCATCGACCCGCTTGAGGACGCCGAGCCAGTCGATCACCGCCGCCGTCGGCCACAGGTTGGGCGTGAGATTGACCGAGCCGAGCATCTTCGGCTGTGCACGCCCATGGCGCGACAGTGCTTCGATGGCAGCGATCTTGCGCACATCCAGGTCCGCCTTCGGCGACCAGAACTTGCGCTCGATGCGGCCTTCGACGAAGGCCGCAAGACCCGTGAGCATCGCATCGCGTGCCGTCGGTGGCAGGTTGAAGCCGGCCTCGTGCGTCGCGGCGATCAGGTAGGCGGTCAGGCGGTCGCTGCCACGCGCACCATCCTCCGCTCGCGGCGGGAAGTAGTTCGCCAGGCCATCGCTGTCGAGGTAGGTCGGCAGCACGTTGCTCACCTCGGTCCACAGCGCCGCATCGCGCAAGCCCACCGCCTTCGACACCTTCTGCTCCAGGCAGACGAACGGGTAGGTCTCGAAATAGCGGCGCAGGCCGGGCAGCGCGCCGGTGAGCCTGGGCTGCAGTGCGACCGCGACACCGCCGCGTTTGACTCCCGTGGCTGGCAGCGCATCGGCGGGCGCAGCGATCGGCAGCGTGTACGCGCCATCGAGGTGCGCCAGCGTGGCCTGCAGCACACGCACCGGCACCGCGGCGCTAACGAGTTGCGTCACCTTCAACCGGTCCTTCGCCGCCCCGCCCTGCTCGTCGACCGCCGCTTCCCAGGCAATGCTGAAGGCCTCGGCCGGCACGTCGATCGGCCAACTGATCTCCTGTGCCGCACCAGCCGCCAGCGTGATCTCCTGCGGAGGCAGGTTCAGCGGCGTGCGCACGATCTCACCCGCGCCACCGCTGTTCGCGGTGCCCGTCAAGGTCGCGCGCAGCTTCATCGTGCGTGTCGTCGTGTTGCGCAGCGTCAGCATCGCGGCGAAGCGGTCGCCCTCGCGCACCAGCGGCGGCAGGCCGGAGAGCACCTGCAGGTCCTGCGTGACGCGGATGCTGGTGCTGCCGCTGCCGAAACGCTGCACGCCCTCGTCGGCAATCGCGACGAGGCGGAAGCTGGTCAGCGAGTCGTTCAGCGGCACGTCGACCACCGCCTCGCCGTTGGCGTCGAGCGCCACGCGCGGCTTCCACACCAGCAGCGTGTCGAACAGCTCGCGCGCACCACCCTGCCCGCCGCCGCCACCGGCGGCCACCGCCTTGCGACCATAGTGGCGCCGGCCGATGATCTCGCTCTGCCCGGTGGACGTGCTCACGCCCCAGGCGCGCTGGCGCAGCATCTGGTTCAGCAGGTCCCACGAGTCGTTGCCGCGCAGCGCGAGCAGGCCTTCGTCGACCGCCGCGAACGCCACCTCGGTACCGGCCAGCGGCTGGCCGTCGTGCAGCACCTTGATGCGCGCCTTGGCGGTCTGGCGCACCGCGTACTGCGGCTGGTCGGCCGCCACGCTGACCTTCAGCTCGTGTGCCGCCAGGCCCACCTGCAGCGCCGCCACGCCGAGCTTGAAGGCCGGCTTGGCGAGGTCGACCATCGCGGTCGGCGCCTGGTACTCGGGCCCCTCGTCGCGGAAGGCGCGCCACCACACCAGCGGCTGCTTCCAGCCCCACTGGAACAGCGAGTACCACGGCACCTCGCGGATGCGCCCACGCAGCGCCAGCACGCTGACGTAGACGTTCGGCGCCCAGGCCTTGTCGATCTTCAGGCTGATGGTCGGGTCGTCGCCGCGCACGGTGACCACGCGGCTCTCGACGATGCCCTCGCGCTCGATGGCCAGCAGCGCGGTCGCTTCGCGGAACGGCATGCGCAGCTGCAGTTTCGCGGTCTCGCCGGGCTCGTAGCGTTTCTTCTCGGGCAGCAGGTCGATGCGGTCGTCGTTGTCCTGCGCGAACCAGAGTTCGCCCTGCCTCGTCACCCACACGCCGGTGGCGGCCTGCGCGCTGCGGCCGGCGGAGTCCTTCGCCGTGACGATCAGCTCGACCTGCCCGGCCGTGTCCAGCGTCGCCTCGCAGGCGAGCTGGCCGCGCTCGTCGCTCGTGCCGCTGCACAGCGTGCCGAGGTCCTTCAGCTCGGTGCGGTTGTCGTAGGCGTAGAAGCCGCCGACGATGCGCTTGCGCGTGCTGATGGTCTGCGCGAGGCGCGCCTTCACCTCCAGCGCCTGGCCCTTGATCGGCTTGCCGGCGGTGTCCAGCGCCAGCGCGGTCAACGCCATCTTGCCGCGCACGCTGGCCCACGACGCCGCACGAAGGCCCGGCACCACGGCGGCCGGCCACAGGCGCAGCGTGGTCGCCACCGTTTGCATCTCGCCGTTCGGGTCGGCATAGGTCATCTCGGCCAGCAGATCGCTGGGCCGCTGGATGGCTGGCAGGTTCTTCAGCGTGACGGTGGCGGCGCCCTGCTTATCGGTGGTCAACGCCAGCTTGTCGGCGACCAGCTTGCCGTCACCGCGCGAGGCATCGGTCTCGTCGCCGGTCTCGGCGCGCGCCAGGTCGCGCGGGGGCGCGAAGCTGAAGCTGTCGAAACCCTCGAAGAAGGCCGCGCGCTCGCGCAGCAGCGCGTTGACCTTGATCGGCGCATTGCCCATCGCGCCGCCGGAGAAGAAGTTCAGCTGCGCCGATAGTGGCAGTTCGGTCGGCGCGAACGGGATCTGCTTCGGCCCGGACAAGCGCGCATCGACCAGCGGCAGGCGGAACTCCTCGACGCGGAACTCGCCGCTGTCCCAGCCGCGCCGCTGCTGCTCGTCGCCCTTCGTCCGTTCGAGCACGATGCGGTAGCTGCCCAGCTTGGCCGCGGCCGGGATGTTCCAACTCGACACCGCGCTGCGAGTGCCGCTCCACTGCAGCGGCTGGGTGAACTCCTGGCCGCTGCCCTCGTGCACGAGCTTCAGCTGGTCGGGCAGCGCGCCGGCGGCGAGCATGGCCAGCCCGGCCGAGGTCTCGGCGCGCAGGAAGTGCTTCATCGACACCGTCTCGCCGGCGCGCAGCAGCGTGCGGTCGAGCACGCTGTGGGCGCGCACGTCGGGCGAGGTGTCGCTGGCGATCGGGTGGTCGAAGCGCCACGGCTCGATGCCCTTCTGCCAGCTGCTGAACACGAAGGCCATGTCGGTGGCGCCACCGGCTTCGGCGGTGTCAGTCTTTCGCGCGGTGACGAAGAAGCCATCGTCCGCAGGGCAGTCACCACTTGCGGCCGACAGCGGCTGCGCGATGCGCGCCAGGCCGCTCGCATCGGTGCGGCCGCGCCACAGCGACTGGCCGCGGCAGTCGTTCACCGCGACCTCGGCATCGGCCACCGGCTTGCCGCGGTCCAGCGAAGTCACCCAGACCAGTGCGTTCTCGCGGCCGATCTTGACGTGCACACCGAGGTTGGTGGCCAGCACGCCCGTGCGCACGTACATCGGCGCCTTCTTGTCGAGCAACGAGGCGCCGAGGCGCTGCGACTCGATCTCGACGACGTGGAAGCCCGGCTCGGCCAGCGGGATGCCGATCACCTCGAAGGGCCGCGGGTCGCCGCCGGCGAGCTGCGGCAGCTCGAGCCGCTTCGCCTGTGCATCGCCGGCCAGCAGCGCCACCTCGCGGGTGGCGATCAGCCGCTCGACCTTGCGCTTGACCGTGCGGCCCTTGGCGTCACGTTCCTCGACGCTGTCGAACCATTCGCGCTCGGGACGGCCGAGTTCCTTGGCAGTGAGCTGCGTCTCGTGGAGACGGCGCACCTTGGCGTACCAGGCCAGCACCTCGGCATCGGTGCCCAGGCGCCGCACGCGCACCTGGCCGCCGGTCGCGTCGGGGCGCAGGTCGCCCTGCACATGGCGCAGCGTCAGCGGCAGCACGGCGGTGGCACCGTCGCGAAGACCCTCGCGTTCGACGATGCCGAACGGCGCGGCGGCGAACTTGGCGATCGGCGGCGCGTCGCCGGTGGCGACCTTGAGCGGGAAGCTGGCGGCGTTCGACAGCGCGCGGCCGATGTTGTCCTTCAACCCGGCCGGCAGCTCGATGGTGAACGTGGTGGTCTCTGGCAGCGGGATCGGGAACTGGAGCGACGACAGTTCCTCGGCCTTGTCGTCCTTGTCGAAGGTCGGTGCGATCGCCTTGCCCTCGGCGGTCTTCAGCCGCACCTGGGCCGCCAGCGCGCGCGGCACGGGCGCCGAGAAGCCGAGGGTCATCGGCCGGATCGGCAGGCACGGCGCCTCGGCCCGTTCGCGCTCGCAGCTGAACTCAGCGGTGAAGGCCGGCCGCACGCGGTAGTCGAAGCGCTGCTCGACGCTGGTGCTCACCGCGGGATTGGCCGCCGCGGCGATGCCGCGACCCCAGACGATGCGCACGCGTGCCTCGGTGGGCAGCGGGCGCTGGCAGGTCAGCAGCAACGTGCGCTCGGCCAGCTTGTCGAGCCGGCGCGCCTTCAGCACCGCGTCGCGCTCGGCGCCGGTCACGCTGCGCAGCGGCACCCGTTCGCCGATGCCCTCGATCTCGCACCACGCGTTCGCGGCCACGCTGGGCGTCGTTGCGGCACCGCTGAGCTGGGCGAGGAAATACTGGTCTTCCTCGATCGTGCTGCCCTGCCAGGGCTGCATCGTCAGCACCGCCGGGCCGCCGGTGCCGAAGCTGAACTCGGTGGTGCCGGTCAATGCGCCGTTCAGCGGCTTCCAGCCTGGCTTCACTTTCAGCGTGCAGCGCGCGCCCGGCGGCAGTGGCGCGGCGAAGTCGTACAGCCAGGTGCGGTCGGTGGCCCAACGGCCGCTGCCGGTGGGCACGCTGCCTTCGCAGGCCAGCAGCATCGGATCGGGCTGGCGCAGGTCACCGAACGGCACCACCGCCTCGCTGAACCGCACCGTGACCTGGCGCACCTGCGCCACTTCGCCGCGCGGGCTGACGCCGCTGATGCTGGCCGCCTGTGCGGCCGCTGCGGCCGCCATCGACAGCACGAGTGCCGCAGCGCGATACAAGCAAGCCACCTTCATCCCGCCCCCTGCCCTTGTTTTGTTGCGGGGCAGTCTACGCGGAAGGGTCAGCGGTTTTCGCGTTCCTCGGCGGCCAGTGCACGTTGCTGTGCCTGGATGTCGCGCAGGCGTGAATCGATCACCGAGGCCTCGATGAAGTCCGACGCATTGCCGCTGCGCACCAGGCGCTGGCCGGCACGCAGCCGGTCGACCGCGCCGCGCAGGTCGCCGATGGCATAGGCGGCCTCGCCCTCGGCGCGCAGCGCGCGCAGCGGCTGGCCGATGCGGGTCCACAGCCGCGCGAGCCATGACCAGGCCAGCGCATCGCCGGGCTGCGTGGCCACGCGCGTCTGCAGGTCTTCCGCGCTGCGGCGCAGGGCCGCCTCGCCGCCACCGCCGGCCAGGGCGACCTCGGCGAGCATCATCGTGACCGGGCGGCTGCCGTCACCGGCCAGCGGTTGCAGCGCCGCCTCGGCGCCGGCGGCGTCGCTGCGCGCCAGCAGCGCCTGCGCCTTGAGCATCGCCAGCCAGCGTGCAGCGCGTGGTTCGGGCCGCGCGGCGTCGGCCAGCAGGGTCTGCGCGCGCGCGATGGCGCCATCGGCGCGCGCGGTGTCGCGCAGCAGCAGCGAGGCGAGCGCACTGCTGTAGGCATCGGCCAGGCGCTGCGGTGCGGCCAGGTCGCTGCGCGGCGCATCGAGCGCCTGCCAGCGGCGCAGCGCATCGACGCGCGTGTCCATCAGCACCCGCGAACGCGCCTGCGCCAGCACATGCTCGAAGCTGGCGCCGTTCGGCCCCGGCGCCGGCCGCGCCTGATCGGTGCCCAGGCGCGAGCGCGCCTCGCCGATGCGCTCGGTGGTCAGCGGGTGGCTGCGCAGGTAGGGGTAGCTGCCGTTGTCGTTCAGCCGCGAGGCCTGGTCGAGCTTCTCGAACATGCTGGCCATGCCGGCGGCCGAGAAACCCGCGCCGGTGAGCAGCTGGAAGCCGATGCGGTCGGCCTCGCGTTCCATGTCGCGCGAGAAGTTCAGCTGGCCCTGGATCGAGGCCGCCTGGCCGCCGGCGATGGCCGCGCTGGCGGCGTCGGTGCTGCCTGCCCGGCTGGCCGCGATCACGCCGATGATCATCGCCGCCAGACCGATCAGCGACTGCTTCTTGCTGTTGCTCACGCCGCGTGCGATGTGCCGCTGCGTGACGTGCGTCAGTTCGTGGGCGAGCACCGAGGCCAGCTCGTCGCGCGTGCCGGTGATCGCGATCAGCCCGAGGTGCACGCCGATGTAGCCGCCGGGCAGCGCGAAGGCGTTGACGCTGCGGTCGCGCACGAGGAAAGCTTCCCAGGCGAAGCGGCCGTCGATGTCGGGCGTGATGTGGCCTTCGCGGCGCGACTGCGAGACCAGCGGCGACCACAGCGACTGCAGGTACTCGAGCAGCAGCGGGTCGTCGAGGTAGTCGGGATCGCGGCGGATCTCGCGCATGATCTGCTCGCCGATGCGGCGTTCGGTGGCGACACCGAAATCCTCGGTCGCGGCGTCGCCGAGCGCGGGCAGGTTGTTCTGCGCCGTCACGGGCGCAGCGGGCAGCAGCAGGCTCGCGGCGCACAGGGCGGCCAGCCATCGGCGGGAGCGGGGGGTCGTGTTCGGCACGTCGGTGAGGGCATCCGCCGCAGCGGTGCGCGGAGCGTCGCTATCATGCCCCCGAATCGTTTCCGGCATGTTTCCTCCGATGACATCCCCGCTCACCCACTTCGACGGCCAGGGCCAAGCGCACATGGTCGACGTGTCGGCCAAGAGCGAGACGCACCGCATCGCACGCGCCACCGGCGTGATCCGCATGCAGCCGGCCACCTTCGCGCTGATCGCCTCGGGCACCGCGAAGAAGGGTGACGTGATCGGCATCGCCCGCATCGCGGCGATCCAGGCGGCCAAGCGCACGTCGGAGCTGATACCGCTGTGCCACCCGTTGCCGATCACGCGCGTGGCGGTGGAGTTCGAACTCGACGAGACGGCCAGCAGCGTGCGCTGCACCGCGCAGGTCGAGACGCTGGGCCGCACCGGCGTCGAGATGGAGGCGCTGACTGCCGTGCAGGTGGGCCTGCTGACCGTCTACGACATGTGCAAGGCCGCTGACCGCGGCATGGTGATGGACGGCATCCGCGTGCTCGAGAAGCACGGCGGCAAGAGCGGCGACTGGGTCGCCACGCCCTGACCCGAAGCCCGCCCCGCGTTCAGCGGAAGTCGGTGTAGTCGTAGCTGCGCTGCGGCGCCTCGCACTGGAACGGCGGCTTGCCGTCCGTCGGTGCCGGCTTCGCGCAGGCGGCGAAGAACTCTTCGGCCAGTGGGTTGCGGAACTCGCGCAGCCGCGCCGCCAGGTGGCGCGCCTTGTCGGTCTGGCCGGTCTCGTCGAGCGCGGTGGCCCAGGCGATCATGATGCGCGTGTCCAGCAGGTAGTGCGGCGCACGTGCGAACGAGGCCATCTCGGTCGATGGATGCTCGGCGGTGGTGGCCGCCGCATAGTCGGCATGGTGGCCGAAGAACCAGCTGCGTCGGCCTTCCTCGATGCGCTGGGCGAGCGGCGTGGCATCGAGCGGCGGCGCGAAGATCACCACCACGCGGCGGAAGTCGTAGAGCGAGGCCGCACCGGCCAGCAGCAGCGCCAGCGCGGCGACCAGCCAGACGCTGCCCCGCGCCGGCATGGCGGACACGCCGGCATCGGTACGTGCCGCAGCACCGCCGAGCGCAATGCCGAACGCGAACACCGCCGGCAGCAGGAAGTAGGCGTACCACAACGGGTACTCCAGCAGGCTGTGCAGCGAGATCATCAGCACCATCACCAGCGCAGCGCGGCGCGCGCGCAGATCCGCCTCGTCACCGTCGCCAGCCAGCCGCCAGGCACGCCACAGCGCGACGAGCAGCAGCACGATCACCAGCGTGGCCAGCGGCAGGCCGAGCTCGACGGCCAGATGCAGCGGCAGGTTGTGGGTGTGGTCGAAGAACGCGGTCGGCCGGCCCGGGAAGGCATTGAGCGACCAGGCGAAGTTGAACTCGCCGAAGCCGACGCCGGCCCACGGGTGCGCGGCGATCAGCGCCAGCGTGTTGGACCAGATGCCGAAGCGCGAGCTGGAGATGTCCGACTTCTGCAGTTGCACCTCGCCCCCGAACACCGCGTTCTGCTGGTGCGCGATGGCGGTGATGGCCAGGTAGATTGCCGCATAGGCCAGCGGCGCGAGCCACAGCTGCAGCCGCGCGCCGCGCGAGAGGCGCCGGTCGACGATGCCCCACAGCGCCAGCAGCGCCGCGCCCAGCATGCCGGTGCGCGATGCCGTCAGCACCACGCCGGCCAGCAGCAGCAACAGCACCGCGCTCGCGGCCAGGCGCGGCATGCGCGCGCTCTCGGCCAGCCACAGCGTGGCGATCATCGCCCACAGCAACAGGCTGCACAGGTGGTTGGGCTGGCGCAGGTTGCCGACCGCACGGTCACCCAGCGAGCTGACCGCGATCCAGTCGCCGTCGGCCCAGGCCGGCAGGTAGACCTGCACCAGGCCGATCAGCGCGCTGGCGACGCCGGCCACCAGCAGCGCGACGCAGAACGCCGCGAAGGCCTGCTCGCCAAGGCCCGTTCGCTGCAGTGCCACGGCCACCGCGGCGGTCAGCAGGGCGGCGGCGATCAGTCCGGCCGCAGGCACCGACAGGGTCGAGGGCAGGCCGGTCCACAGCGACGAGCCCAGTGCCGACAGCGTGAGCAGCGCCAGCGCCGCGAACAGCGCCGAGGCGCCTCGGTCCAGCCCGGCCAGCGCGCGCGGCGGCGGCTGCAGTGCGAGCAGCGACAGCCACATTCCCCAACCGATCAGCGACGCCGCCTGGTTGAGGAAGGTGGCCGAAGGCGGGACGTTGAACGCGATCAGCGCCGGCGCGGCGAGCGCGGCGGCCGCCACGGCAAGGTGCAGTTCGTGGGACGCGGACGCGGGCGTGTCGCGCAGGACAGAGGACATCGTCGAAACGGTGCGGGCGCGGTGGTGCGATGCGCGGCATTGTCGCCGCGCGGCGGGCCGGCGCCGCCACGGCTCCCGCGCAAGCGCAGGGGCGCTCAGAAGCCGTCGAAAGGCGCGTAGCCGGCGATGTCGCCGCCGTCCTTGAGCACGGCGACCCAGTCGCCGCGGGCGACCACGGGCAGGTAGCGGCCCTGCTCGAGCGTGACGCCCATCGTCGCGAGCGCCCTGACCAGTTCTTCGCGGCGCTCGGAGTGACGCCTTGCCAGCGCCTCCAGCGGCTGGGCCTGCGACCACGCATCCGCGCGCGATTCGGCATACGGCTGCCACAGGCTGGGACGCTGACCGATGTCATAGCCCGAAAGCGCCAGGTCGAGCGATTTGAGTCGCTCTTCGCCGGTACGCGACGCACGCGCGCCGAGCAACAGTGGACCGCTCAACGACAGCGCACGGTACTCGGGTCGCGCCTCGGGCAGCTCCTCCAACCGGACTTCCTGGGCGCTGACGACGCGGAATCGTCCCGGCTCGAGCACCACCGCCACCGGCCGTGCGGCGTGCAGGGTGTACAGCCCGTAGCCGAGCGCGGCGAGCTGCAGGACGCCGATCACAGCCAGGTCACGGACCAATTCGGCGCGCGGCTTGCGGACGTTGAAGACGATGAGCGTCAGCAGCGGCCCCATTACGACATCGACGCCGAGGATCAGCAGGAACAGCTTCGTGCCACCGGCAATGGCGCCGATCTGACCGGGGTACCAGAAGCGCAGCGTGACCAGTGCGACACAGGCAGCGATCAAGCTGGAGACGAGGACATGGATGCCCGCAGCTCTCAGGCGGGCGCGCTGGATGTCGGAGATCGTCATGGCGAAGCGGGAATCGGATCGAAACGGATGATACGGAGGCCCCAAAAGGAAAACCGGCGTGCGGAGCCCGCACGCCGGTGTTCACCAACCAGTCGCCGGACGGGCCGGCGATGTTGCTCAGCTTACTTGCACTCGGCCGGGGCGAAGCGCGGGTTCAGCGTGCCGACCACCGGGGGATTCGGCAGACCGCGGTTGGTGGCAGCCACGTGCAGGGTCGAGGCACAAGCCCAGTCCACCGAGCCGGTCGCGCCAGCCGGGGCGGCAGCCAGCAGCACAGCACCTGCGGCTTGCGTCACCAGATACGGGGTCAGGGTCAGCGACGGGGTACCTGCGCCGATCGATTGGCCAACGTTCGCCGGGTTGTAGAAGATTTCGATCATGCCGGTGCCACCGGTGACCACGATACCGGCCTGGGCGGCGGTACCGACGTACTTCGAACGCGGCGGCTGCAGCGCGACTTGCGCGGCGTAGGCGGCGACGCCAGGCATGCCGTCAGCGGCGAAGCTGCTCGACAGGTCAGCCTTGATGGCGGAGGCCAGCGACAGACCTTCCGTGACCTTCGCACGGATGGTGTAGTCCTGGTAGGCCGGCAGCGCGACGGCGGCCAGAATGCCGATGATCGCCACGACGATCATCAGTTCGATGAGGGTAAAACCTTGCTGGATACGACGCTTCATTGATGACTCCTGAGGGTTGGGAGAGGACACGGCTTCTCAGATGCGAAGGGCGTGCCACCGGGATCGGCTTGAAAATCCGTGAAATGCAGCCTGAAGGCTGACGCAAACAGTCACAGGCCCCGGCCGGCGGCAGACGGACCGGGTCACGACTGACGCAAATGGTCACCCGATCCAGTCGGCTTCGCTCCAACGAAAAACGGGCCCGAAGGCCCGCATTTCTCGTCGCCTGCCAAGCTTGTCACGCCGGGCCGAGGGCCATGGTCTGCCCGGCGGCAAGGGCGCGGATGCGGTGGCTGCTGGCCAGCTTGCCGACTTCGCTCATCACGGCCTCCATCTCGCCGGGCTTGATGTGCGTGATGTGAACCTCGACGCTGCCGGGCAGCTGTGCCAGCTCGTGGCCCAGCGCCGCCGGGCAGAGATGGCGGCTGATGTAGGCGAGCTGGCGCTCCTCGTCGCTGAATGCCGTCTCGATCACCAGGTGCGTGATCTTCATGTGGCGCAGGCGCATCCACAGCGTGGGGTTGGGGCCGGTGTCGCCGGTGTAGACCCACCAGCCGGCCTCGCCGCCGTCGACCGCGAAGCCGCAGGCGGGCACGGTGTGCGAGGCGCTGATGACTTCGATGCGTTTGCCGGCGATCTTCAGCACGTCGCCGATGGCGAACGGCACCAGCTGCAGCACCGGGTGCTCGGCGCTGGGCAGGCGGGTGAAGTCGGGCCAGATCACGCCGTTGAAGATGTGCGCGCGCAGCGCCGCCAGCGTCTCGGGCAACGCGTGCACCTGTATCGGCCCGCGGCCAGCGGCGCGACGCGCACGCATCACGCTGTCGGCCAGCAGCCCGATGGCCAGCACGTGGTCCAGGTGCGAGTGGCTGATCAGGATGTGCTCGATGCGCGCCAGCGCCTCGAGCGGCAGGTCGCCGACGCCGGTGCCGGCATCGATGAGAACATCGTCGTCGCAGAGAAAGGCCGTGGTCCTGCAGCCGGCAGCGATGGCGCCGGAACAGCCGAGGACGGTGAAATTCATTTGCTGTCGAAGGTGCGGGTGCCGTCCCAGCCCGGCGGCTCGGGGTGGCTGGACCAACGGGCGATGCGCTCGCCCAGTTGACTGTACAGAGCGCTGAGCGGAGATCCGCCGAAGCTGTTTCTCAATGCTTCGAGCGAAGTCAGCGCCTGCTCGGCATCTTGCTGGCGGTAGTGGGCGAGCGCAAGCTGCCAAAGTCGCATTTCCTCGGCAATCCGCTCGCTGCGTGGCAGATCTGCCGGGAGCGGCGTGAAAAGCGTCACGGCCTGCTGTTTGCCCTTGACGCGAACGCGGTCGACCTCGACCAGCAGGAGCCGGTCGCCGATGGCGTCGCGCGTGCTCTCGCCCAGCACGATGTCGATGCCGTAGAGCCGCGTCAGCGACTCGATGCGCGAGGCGAGGTTCACCGCATCGCCCATCACGGTGTAGCTGCGCCGGATGTCCGAGCCCATGTCGCCCACGCAGACCAGCCCGCTGTTGATGCCGATGCCCAGGCCGATCTCCGGCAGGCCGCGCGAGCGCAGGTCGCGGTTGAGGTCGACCAGGCGCGCCGTCATCGCGAGCGCGGCCTGTGCCGCGTGCAGCGCATGGTCGGGGTCGGCCACCGGCGCGCCCCAGAAGGCCATGATCGCGTCGCCGATGTACTTGTCGAGCGTGCCCCGATGGGCGCGGATCTCCTGAGTCATCGCGGTGAAGAAGCGGTTGACCAGCGCGCGCAGTTCCTCGGGCGGCAGCGCTTCGGAGACGCGCGTGAAGTTGCGCATGTCGCAGAACATCACGGTCAGCACGCGGTTCTCAGCCTGCATGCCGTAGCGCTGCGGGTCGCGCGCCATCTGCACCACCAGCTCGGGCGGGACATAGGTGCCGAACAATCGTGCCAGCGAGCGCCGCCGTGCGCCTTCGGTCACATAGCCCCAGCCGGTGATGCCGAGGTAGACCAGTGCCGTGAGCAGCAGCGCCGAGGCCAGCGGCAGCGCCAGACCGTGGTGGCGGTACAGGTACTGGTCGAGGGCGACGAGCGCGAGGCCCAGCGCCAGCGTCAGCCCGACCGCGGCCAGCGCGCGCAGCCGCGGCAGCGCCAGCGCGAGCAGCGCCGCGACGACCAGCAACTGCGCGACCTCGTAGCCGCGCAACCAGTCCGGGGCCAGCGGGCCACGCCCGTCGAGCAGGCCGGCGAGCAGGTTCGCATGCACCTCGACACCGGGGTACACGGCCGCCACCGGCGTGCTGCGCAGGTCGAACACACCCGGTGCACTGGAGCCCACCAGCACCAGCTTGCCGGCCAGCGTGCCGGCGGCCACGCGGCCGTCGAGCAGCTCGCCCGCCGAGACGTACGCGAACGAGCCGCCGGCCGGCCCGCCCGGGCCGCGGTAGGGCACCCGCACGGCCGCACGTGCGTCGACCGGGATGCGCAGCACCTGCGTGCCCTGCAGCAGCTCGACGGCCGCCAGCACGGACCGGCCGTCGGCACCCGCCGCAGCCGGCAACACCGGCCGCGCGGTCGGCGAGCCGCCGTACAAGCGGAACATGGCCAGCGCCAGCGACTCCCGGTAGGCGCCGGCGACCTCGGCCAGCAGCGGCAGGCTGCGCAGCACGCCGTCGTCGTCGGGCAGCGCGTTGAAGAAGCCGGCGGCCGGCGCCGCGGCGGCCAGTGGCGCCACGTTTGCAGCATGCCCGCGCCAGCGCGTCGTCGCGAGACTGCGCCCGCCCAGGGCGGCGGCATCGAACAGCGGCTGCGGCAGCACGCCGGTGCGCTGTGCGCCCGGGCCGTCCGTCAGAAAGTAGCCCAGCACGGCGCTCTTTCCGGCCAGCGCACGGGCCAGCGCGGCGTCACCGGGGTCGGGCTCGGCGAACACCATGTCGAAGCCGACCACGGCCGCCTTCTGGCGCACGAAGAGCTCGTCGGCCAGCGCCGCGATGCGCTCGCGCGGCCAGGGCCATCGGCCTACCCGGGCGAGGCTGGCGTCGTCGATGTCGACGATGACGATGCGCGCATCGTGCGTGCGCGGCATGGCGGCACGCAGGCGCGCGTCGTCGATCGCCAGGTCGAGCTGGTGAAGCACGCGCAGCGGCAGCACGCCACTGGCGTGAAGCAGCGACAGCGCGAGGGCGAAGACGAGAAGAACCCAGCGCAGCAAGCGCAGCGCGCCGGGCCTCATGCGCAGCGGTATCCCGTGCGCGCCTGGCGGATCAGGCCTGGACGAACTGCATCTGCGTGCCGGCGAGCTCGACCACGTCGCCGTTCTTCAGCTGCACCGTCTCG
The DNA here is from genome assembly GCA_943370595.1 of Chitinophaga pinensis. Classification (GTDB taxonomy): domain Bacteria; phylum Pseudomonadota; class Gammaproteobacteria; order Burkholderiales; family Burkholderiaceae_C; genus Piscinibacter. The sequence goes on along the minus strand of CALRRO020000022.1, from coordinate 8,159 downwards.
CCGGTGACCGGGCTGCCATTGACCGTCGGCCGTAAGGCGCCCTCGACGTGGGCGAGCACGTAGCCACCGGGGCGCTTGGTGATCGACGCCACCTGCACGCCGGGCTTGCCGACGGTGGTGACGACCTTGGTGAGCATGACCTCACGGCCGGCCGCCGCGCCGTTGAGCACCTTGATCGAGGCCGGGCCCGAACCGCCACCCAGTGAGCCGAAGCCCGAGGCACCGAAGCCCCCGGTCGGCGCGTAGGCCGGCGCCGACGCCGCCGTCGGCGCGGCACCGGGCTTCATGATCATGGTCTTTTCGTAGTCGGTGCCGTCCTCGACCAGGTACTTGATCTTGTACTTGCCGATCTCGACCGTGTCGTTGTGGCTGAGCAGCTGCTTCTTGACGGCCTTGCCGTTGATGTAGGTGCCGTTGGTGCTGTTGAGGTCTTCGATGAAGACGTCGGCACCGACCATCTGCAGCACGGCGTGCTCGCCGCTGACGGCGAGGTTGTCGATCACGATGTCGTTGTACGGGCGCCGACCCAGGGTCGTCTTGTCCTTGGTGATCTGGACTTCCTTGATCACCACACCGTCCAGCGAAACGACCAGCTTGCCCATGCTCGTGTCCTCGTGATTTCTGTCTTCTGTGTTCTAGGTCCGTCGGCGATACGCCATCAGCGCCGGAACGGCCACCACGATCGCGCTGGGCCAGCCGGTCCGCGCACCCTCGCCAGTACGACGGAGATATTATCCTTTCCGCCTGCGTCATTGGCGGCATCCACCAGCGCCGCCGCGACTTCCCCGAGGACGTCGCTGGTCTGCAACAGCTGCGAGATGCTCTCGTCGTCGAGCATGTCGGACAAGCCGTCCGAGCACAGCAGGTACATGTCGCCCGGCAGCACGTCGTGCAGATGGGTCTCGAGCAGCACCGTGTCCTCGACGCCGACGGCGCGCGTCACCAGGTTCTTGTTCGACGAAAACGCCGCCTGCTCGGCGGTGATCAGCCCCGAGTCGATCTGCTCCTGCAGCAGGGAATGGTCGTGCGTGATCTGCGCCAGGCGGCCGCCGCGCAGCCGGTAGCCACGCGAATCGCCGACGTGGCCCATCAGCAGCCGCCCCTCCCGGAACACGCCGACGACCAGCGTCGTGCCCATGCCGGCGTACTGCGGGTTGGAGTTGGCGGCATTGAAGATGGCGCGATTGGCGTTGTCGACGCAGATGTCCATCGCGCGGCGCACATCGGTGTCGGACGCGTTGTCCGAGGCCTCGGACAGCCAGCGGCCGAGCTCGCTCTTGATGAAGGACGTGGCCATGCCGCTGGCCACCTCGCCGGCGTTGTAGCCGCCCATGCCGTCGGCCAGCACGATCAGCGCGGAGGCCTCGTCCACGGCGACCGAGTCTTCGTTGTTGTTGCGTGCCCGGCCCGTGTCGGTCGCGCTGAAGAACTCCAGGGTCATGGTCGGTTCTGAATCGGGCAATGGCATGGGTCGCTTTGGCCGGTGTTCTGCGCCCGGCGCAGGATCTCACGATTCGGAATTGTGCCTCGGTTCGACGCGGGTGAATGTCACGGTTTTCTCGAACTCTTCGCCCGGCACCGGTTCCGGTGGGGTCGGCGCGAGCATGGCCGCGGCCACGGTCCGCAGGTCCTGAGCCATCTGCAGGCCATCGGCGTAGCGCACCTCGGGGCGCTTCTCCAGGGCCAGGGCGACCAGGTCGGCCAGCGCCTCGGGCAGTTCCGGCCGCAGCGTGCGCACGTCCGCCGCAGGCTCGTTGACGATCTGCCGCATCAGCTCGGCCATCGAGGCGCCCTCGTGCGGCAGATGGCCCGTGAGCAGCTGGAAAAGGGCGACGCCGAGCGAGTAGAGATCGCTGCGCCCGTCGGCCAGGCGTCCGGCCATCTGTTCGGGCGACATGAACGACGGCGTTCCCAGCACCAGGCCCGTGCGGGTGCGGCTGGTGTCGTCCATGCGCGCGACCCCGAAGTCCATCACCTTCACCAGCGTTCCGGCAGGGTCGATCATCACGTTGGCGGGCTTGATGTCGCGATGCACCACGCCCTGGGAGTGCGCGTAGGACAGCGCCTCGGCGACCCGCGCGACCACCATCAGCAGCTGCGGCACCGGCAACAGCCGGCCCGGCGCGGTGTAGCGCTGCAGGTCCTCGCCCTTGATGTACTCCATCGCAATCCAGGCTAGGTCCTGCGCCTCGCCAGCGTCGAAGATGGTCACGATGTCCGGGTGCTGCAGGCGGCCGGCCGTTTCCGCCTCGCGGAAGAAGCGTGCCCGGGCTTCAGCGAGTTGGTCACCCTCGAACTCGCGGCTCAGCGCCAGGGTCTTGATCGCCACCTGGCGGCCGATCTGCGGGTCCCGACCCAGGTAGACCGCGCCCATCGAGCCGCGGCCGATCTCGCTGTCGACTCGGTAACGCCCCAGCGTGGCGGGCAACGACCTGGCGGCGGCCCCTGCGCCTGCCGCCGCCACCGCGCCCGACGCCGTCGGTGCGGGGCGCGGGGTTGCGGCCGGCCGAACACCATCGACCGTTGCCGAAGAGCGGTGGCGCAGACCCAGCGCGTGTCCGGCGTGGCCGAAGAGCACGCCGGTCATCGCCGGGAGCAGCCATACCGCGGCGGTCAGGCCCACGACAATGGCACCTCCCAGCAGCAGCGCGGCAGACAGCCACAACGAGCGTGCGGGAGGCAGGCGAGGAACGAGCAGGCCGACGTGGACCGCTGCCGCGATCAGGGAGAGCAGCAGGCCGATCTCTTGCATGCCCGTCGCGACGATCAATCGGCCAGTGCCAGCATGGCGCCGAGGCCCGCGGTCGCTGCGATCATGCCCATCGAAGGCCCCTTGTCGGCGGGCGGCGCCTCCGCACTGATCGGTTCGTCGGCGCGACCCAGGCCCGGCTTGCGGGCGTCCAGCAACCTGACACTGCCATGGCGTTGCTTCAGCTGCTCGCTCACCTCGACCAGGGGGCGCTTGACCAGCATGGTCTGAACCTGGTTGCCGGCCTGACGACGCAGCGCCCGTTCAATCCGGGTGAAGAGGTCGTTGCTCCATCGCTCGAGCTGCTGCTGGCGCGCAGAGTGGGAGACCCAGCGCCCGATGTGTCGGGTCAGCCGCGGCGCGGTGGCAACCACGATCCAGAGTTTCGGTCCGCCGCCTTCGTCCAGCAGCGGCTGGATTTGCTCGAGCGCGTGTTCCGCATCGTTGACGAAGGCGACGATTCGCTCCATCGCAGTACCCCGGCGCTCGGCTCTCGCTTCGGCGCGCCCGGGCTTCAGCCCTGCGGCTCGGCGCGCGGGCGCCGCGCAGCGATCATCTTGCCCAGCGCGAGCACGAGCAGCGCACCGACGACGCCGGCGCCGTAGCGCACTGCATCGACCACCTCGGGCGCGGCACCGGCTTTGGCTGCAGCCTGCGTCGGCACCCAGCCCAGCACGGCCGGGTCGGTGACGGCCATGGTGCCGGCGATCCAGCCGAGCAGCATGCCGCCGATGGTGATGATGGCCGGGAAGCGGTCCATCAGCTTGATGACCAGCTGGCTGCCCCAGACGATGATCGGGATGCTCACCAGCAGGCCGAAGACCACCAGCGGCATCTTGTGGTCGCCGCCGGCGCCTTCGGCAGCGCCGGCGATGGCGATGACGTTGTCGACACTCATCACCAGGTCGGCCACGATCACCGTCTTGACGGCGGCCCACAGCTTGTCGCTGGCCTGGATGTCGCCGTGGGCATCGTCGTCATCCGGCGCCAGCAGCTTGACGCCGATCCACACCAGCAGCAGCGCGCCGACTATCTTCAGGTACGGGATCGCCAGCAGCGTCAGCGCGAAGAAGATCAGGATGACACGCAGCAGGATGGCACCGGCGGTGCCCCACAGGATCCCCTGCGTGCGCTGCTTGGCAGGCAGCTTGCGACAGGCCAGTGCGATCACCACCGCGTTGTCGCCACCGAGCAGGATGTCGATCATGATGATCTGGCCGACGGCGACCCAGAAGTCGGCGGTCATGAACTGTTCCATGGAGATCGTGGTCCTCGGGGCGTGCTGAGATCGGGCGGAGTCGGGAGTGTAGGCGGGTGGCCGCCCGGGCCGGGTGCGTGGAATTACGCAAGCCACCATGGACAAGGGCCGCACGCGGCGGCCCCTGTGGCAGCGCGGGTGCAGGGTTCAGCTCAGAGCAGACCCTTGAGCAGCCGGCCCATCTCCGACGGATTGCGCGTCACGGTGAAGCCGCACTCTTCCATGATGGCGAGCTTGGCATCGGCCGTGTCGGCGCCGCCGCTGATCAGCGCGCCGGCGTGGCCCATGCGCTTGCCCGGGGGCGCGGTGACGCCGGCGATGAAGCCGACGATCGGCTTCTTCATGTTGGCCTTGCACCAGCGTGCTGCGTCGGCTTCGTCGGGGCCGCCGATCTCGCCGATCATGATCACGGCGTCGGTGTCCGGGTCGTCGTTGAAGGCCTTCATCACGTCGATGTGCTTCAGGCCGTTGATCGGGTCGCCGCCGATGCCGACCGCGCTGGACTGGCCCAGGCCGATCTCCGTGAGCTGCGCGACCGCCTCGTAGGTCAGCGTGCCCGAGCGCGAGACCACGCCGATGCGGCCCTTGCGGTGGATGTGGCCGGGCATGATGCCGATCTTGATCTCGTCGGGCGTGATCAGGCCGGGGCAGTTCGGCCCGAGCAGCAGCGTCTTCTTGCCGCCGGCCGCTTCCTTGGCCTTCATCTTGTTGCGCACGATCAGCATGTCCTTGATCGGAATGCCTTCGGTGATGCAGATCACCAGGTCGAGGTCGGCCTCGACGGCTTCCCAGATCGCGTCGGCCGCGCCCGCGGGCGGCACGTAGATCACGCTGACGGTGGCGCCGGTGGCGGCCTTGGCGTCCTTCACGCTGGCGTGGATGGGAATGCCCTCGAAGCTCTCGCCCGCCTTCTTCGGGTTCACGCCGGCGACGAAGCAGTTCTTGCCGTTGGCGTAGGCCTGGCAGCCCTTGGTGTGGAACTGGCCGGTCTTGCCCGTGATGCCCTGGGTGATGACCTTGGTGTCCTTGTTGATGAGGATGCTCATGTCGGTTCTCTCGTGCGGGCGGGTTACTTGACGGCGGCGACGATCTTCGTCGCGGCTTCGGCCATGGTGTCGGCACTGATGATGGGCAGGCCGGAGTCCTGGAGCATCTTCTTGCCCAGTTCCTCGTTGGTGCCCTTCATGCGCACGACCAGCGGCACCTTGAGGTTGACTGCCTTGCAGGCGGCGATCACGCCCTCGGCGATGGTGTCGCAGCGCATGATGCCGCCGAAGATGTTGACCAGGATGGCCTTCACCTTGGGGCTGCTCAGCATGATCTTGAAGGCCTCGGTGACCTTCTCCGCCGTGGCGCCGCCGCCGACGTCGAGGAAGTTGGCCGGCTCGCCGCCGAACAGCTTGATGGTGTCCATCGTCGCCATCGCCAGGCCCGCGCCGTTGACCAGGCAGCCGATGTTGCCGTCGAGCTGGATGTAGGCGAGGTCGAACTTGCTGGCCTCGATCTCGGCCGGGTCTTCCTCGTCGAGGTCGCGGTAGGCGACGATTTCGGGGTGGCGGAACAGCGCGTTGGCGTCGAAGTTGAACTTCGCGTCCAGGGCGATCAGGTTGCCCTTGCTGTCGCAGTTCAACGGGTTGATCTCGACCAGCGAGGCGTCCGTCTCCATGTAGCAGCGGTACAGGTTTTGGAACAGCGTGATGGCCTGGGCGTGCGAGCCCTCCGGCAGGCCGATCGCGGCGGCGATCTTCTTCGCCTGCGCGTCACCCAGGCCGGTCAACGGGTCGATCACCTCGGTGATGATCTTCTCGGGCGTGCTGTGGGCGACTTCCTCGATGTCCATGCCGCCTTCGCTGGAAGCGATGAAGGCGACCTTCTGCGTCGCGCGGTCGGTGACCAGCGAGACGTAGTACTCCTTCTTGATGTCGGCGCCTTCCTCTATGTACAGGCGTCGCACTTTCTGGCCTTCGGGGCCGGTCTGGTGGGTCTTCAGCTGCATGCCGAGGATCTGGCCGGACAGCGTCTTCAGGTCGTCCAGGTTCTTGGCCACCTTCACACCGCCCCCCTTGCCGCGGCCGCCGGCGTGGATCTGCGCCTTGACCACCCAGACCGGGCCGCCGAGCTTTTGCGCCGCCTCGGTGGCTTCCAGCACGCTGAACGCGGGGTAGCCGCGCGGTACCGGCACAGAAAACTGGCGCAGGATTTCCTTGCCCTGGTACTCGTGGATCTTCATGGGAGTGTCTCGCTTGCTCGGGTTTCAGTGGGGAGGGAAGCGGCGGCGGGGTCGACGGCGCCCCGGTACCAGCGCGGGTAGAACTGTTTCACGGCCGCACCGTCGGCGCGCAAGGCGTGGCAGCGGTCGATCTGGAACGGCCGGTGCTCGCTGTCCTCGCGGGTGTCGAGCACTTCGCCGGCAAAGGCCTGGATGACGGCGGTGGGCAGCACCTGCGTCAGTTCGGTGAGGTGGGTGCAGCCGGCGACGCCACCGAGCCGCTCCTTCACCGCCTGGCGGAAGCCCTTGAGCAGGTTCAGGCCGACCAGCGCCGCATAGGCGTCGCCGTGATCGTCGCATTGGCCGGGATAGGGCATCCAGCGGGTTTCGGATCCGGCCTCGACGATGTTGAGCTGCTCGTCGACGACCAGCCGCAGCAGCATGTCGTGGATCGGGTCACCCGCGCGGCGCAGTCCGCCGGCAAGCTTCGCGTCGCGCGTCTTGACGTCGCGGATCTCGGCATCGACTTCCCACAGACCGTTGCCGCGCGCATAGACATGCACGTCGATGCTGCGGCGATGCTTGAGCAATCGCTCGGGCGCGGCGGGCGGCAGGGCCATGGAAGCGGGACGGTGGAGGTCTTCTGTGACTGTCGGGCGCGGCACAGAAAGGGGCTGTCACTCCCCCGTAACCGGCCAAACGCCGCGCAATGTAGCATGCTGCGTTGCACCAAAGCTGACGGCTGGCTGGCACGGACGGAAGCCATGCCGCAGCGGGTCAGTCGTCGTCGGTGGGGATGCCCGCGCTGCGCAGAACGCGGCGCACCGTTTCGGGCGAGAAGCCCCGGCTGGTGAGGAAGCGTGCCTGCCTTGCGCGCCCGGCGGCGTCGGCCGCGGGCGTGTCGAACTTGCGGCCCCAGACCTCCCGGGCGCGGCTGAACTCGCTGGCCTTGAGCGCCTCGGCCGATTCGCCGTCCAGCGTGATACCGTGCTGCGCGAGTTCCTGGCGGATGCGGAGGTTGCCGTGCCTCGCCGCACGCACGTGAATGCGCGATTCGGTGAAGCGCTGCTGGGAGAGGTAGTTGTGGGCCTCCAGCCAGTCGAGCACCTCGGTGACCTTCGCCATCACGGCGCCGGGTTCAGGCGCCGCTGCAGCGTCTGGCGGCTCGACCGCCGCATCAGCGGCCAGCGCCTGCGCCGCCAGCGCCCGCGCATGCGGCAGCAGCTTTCGCTGCATTTCCGCACGGCTGTGCTCGCGCTGGGCCAGCCACTGCAGCGCCCGCGCTTTCAGCGAGGGCGGCGGGCGCTTCACTCCGCGGCAGCGTCGGCGGGAAGCTGCGGGATACCCACGGCATCACGCACCTTGTTCTCGATCTCGCGGGCGATCTCGGGGTTCTCTTTCAGGAACTCGCGGGCGTTGTCCTTGCCCTGGCCGATCTTCTCGCCGTTGTAGGCGTACCAGGCGCCGCTCTTCTCGAGGATCTTGTTGTTGACCCCCATGTCGATGATCTCGCCCTCGCGGCTGATGCCCTGGCCGTAGAGGATGTCGAATTCGGCCGTCTTGAACGGCGGCGAGACCTTGTTCTTGACGACCTTGACCTTAGTCTCGTTGCCGATGACCTCTTCGCCCTTCTTGATGCTGCCGATGCGGCGGATGTCCAGGCGCACCGAGGCGTAGAACTTGAGCGCATTGCCGCCGGTGGTGGTCTCGGGTGAACCGAACATCACGCCGATCTTCATGCGGATCTGGTTGATGAAGATGACCATGGTGTTGGTCTTCTTGATCGTGGCGGTCAGCTTGCGCAGCGCCTGGCTCATCAGGCGGGCCTGCAGGCCAGGCAGCGAATCGCCCATCTCGCCTTCGATTTCCGCCTTGGGCGTGAGCGCGGCCACCGAGTCGATGACGACTAGGTCGACCGAACCGGAGCGCACCAGCGCGTCGAC
>CALRRO020000021.1:0-85939 GCA_943370595.1 Chitinophaga pinensis | reverse complement strand
GACTGACATGCCACCACGGTTCAGCAAAGGCGCGTGCGGGCGGGCTGGCGCGCGCCTGTTCGGCGCTGAGCAGCGCAGGGCTTGCGGCAGGCGCGCGTCAGCGCGCTTCGTAGACTGACTTGCCGCCGGCTGTCTGAGCGCAGCGAACGCAGTGAGCGAAGCGAGTTGGGCGGCCTGCCGTGAGACCGAGCAGCGCAAGGCAGTCGGCCCAGCGGGCCGACCGCCGAAGCGGCGCGCGCCAGCCTGCCCGCACGCGCCTTTGCCGCTCCGACCTCAACGCGCAAAGCAGTCGTCGAACTTCAGCAACGAGCCGAGAAGCGACGTTCAACCGCTCGATCGAAACGAAGTTCGTACGGAGCGCAACGTCCTACTTCGTGCCGAAAATGCGGTCGCCCGCATCGCCCAGCCCCGGCACGATGTAGCCGTGCTCGTCCAGCTGGCGGTCGATCGCCGCGGTGTAGACCGGCACGTCCGGATGGTTCGCGTGGAAGTTCGCCAGGCCCTCGGGCGCGGCGAGCAGGCAGACGAAGCGGATCGACTTCGGCCTGGTCTCCTTGAGCCGGTCCACCGCCGCCACCGCCGAGTTGCCGGTGGCCAGCATCGGGTCGAGCACGATCGCGTCGCGCTCGTGCATGTCGTGCGGCATCTTGAAGTAGTACTCGACGGCGATCAGCGTCTTCGGGTCGCGGTACAGCCCGATGTGGCCGATGCGCGCGCCCGGCACCACGTTGAGCATGCCGTCGAGGAAACCGGCGCCGGCGCGCATGATCGAGACGAACACCGTCTTCTTGCCGTCGATCACCGGCGCCTGCATGGTCTCCAGCGGCGTCTCGATCTCGATCAGCTGCGTCGGCATGTCGCGCGTGACCTCGTAGGCCATCAGCATGCTGATCTCGTTGAGCAGCCGCCGGAAGCTGTTGGTGCTGCGATCCTTCTGCCGCATCAGCGTCAGCTTGTGCTGGATCAGCGGGTGGGTGACGTGATGGACTTCGGCAGTCATGGCGCGCGCTCCTTGTCGCTGCGAGGATATCAACGCCAGCCCGGCAGCACGCGCTCAATGAGCGCCTGGCAAGCCGGGCCGGGCGGTTGCGAGACCGGCGCCTGCGCTGCCGCCGGCAGATGACGCAGCCGCTGCGCGGCGCCGATCGGCGTCAGCCGCGGCGCCGCGAACCGGCACAGCGCTTCGGCATCGCCGCACAGCGGCTGCTCGTACAGCTCGATGCGCGCGTCGCCACGCAGCAGCGCAAAACGTCCGGTCGCACCCAGGGCCATCGCACGAACCGTACCCGCGCCGCCGGCCAGGCCGAACAGGCGCACGAAGCCGAAGCCGCTGACCACGTCGACACGGCCGTCGCCACCGGCCCGCGCCAGGCAACGCCCGCTGGCCACGAAGCCGGCCGCCGACGCCGGGCCGCCCAGCGCGATGCTGCGCGCCGGCTGGTCGGGGTCGACGACTGTGAGCGGCGCCTCTCGCGGCGCGATCACGAGCATCCACTTGGCCAGTGCCGTCTCGCCGTCGCGGTTGAAGTCGAGCGCCGCCGTGCCGCCGGGCGCCGGCCATTCGGCCAGCGGGCGCGCCGCGGCCCAGTCCCACAAGCGCACGCGGGTGCCGCCGGTGGCCAGGCGCGCGCCATCGTGCGAGAACGCGAGTGCGTCGAGCGGTCCGTCGTCACCACCGCCTTGCGCCAGCGTGCGCTCGTCAGCGAGGTTCAGCACACGCCAAGCACCCGTGTCCTCGGCCACGGCCAGCCGCGTACCGTCGGGCGAGAATGCGAGGCGGCGCAGTGCCGGCAGCACGACCCGACGCGACGCCGCCCCCGGGCGCCACAGCCACAGGCCGTCAGTGCCGGCCACGGCGAGCGTGCCGTCGCGCGCGATGGCAAGGGCGCGCGCCGGGCCCGCCATCGCGGCGGCCGGCAACACCTTCAGCGTGCCGTCGGCCACGCCGACCTCGGCCACGCGGCCATCCTGAACGAGCACGGCCAGGCGCTGCGCGTCCGGCGTGAAGGCCAGGTCGACCGCGCCCGGCACCTCGACGCCACGCTGCGGCGGCACGTCGCCGCTCAGCTCGGCCAGCGCACTGCGCAGTGCGGCCGCGGCCGTGCCGCTGGGCCGCCGGGCCACGCCGGCGAGGGCGATCTGCGCCGCCAGCAGCGGGTCGTCACGCTGCAGGTGCAGAGCCAGCGCGCCGAGCTTGACGGAGTCGAGGTTCTCGTCGCGCTCGGCGGCGACCTGGTCCATGCGCCACGCGCCCCACAGCGCCAGTGCCAGCAGCGCGGCCGCGCCGGCCACCGCCGCGAACATCTGCCGCCAGCGTGCGAGGTGCTCGCTCCACAGGTCCTCCGGGCTGGCCAGCCCGTGCAGCGGCGCCGCGATGCGCAGGAAGGCGGCGCGGAAGTCGGCATCGTGCGTCGTCATGCGCGGCCAGCTGGCGGCGCCGGTGAAGTCGACCCAGGTCGGCTCCTGGGCGAAGGCCCCGCGCAGCGGCGGCGGCAGCGCATCGCTGCGGGCCCAATCGAAGTCGTTGCCCTGCCAGGCGATGTGGCCGGCCGTCTGCACGATCACGATGCGCTCGGGCCGGCGATTCGCCAGCCACCATGCGACTTCCTTGCTCACCCAGGGCGAGCCGGCGGCCTGCGGGCTGGCCAGCAGCAGCAGCCATTCGGACGACGACAGCGCCCGCTCGATCGTCGACCACAGCGCCGGATTGGCGCCGAGGCCGTGCTGGTCGACGAAGACGCGCATCGCACGCAACTTCCACCAGGGCCGTGCGAAGCGTGCGAGCGCATGGGCCAGCGCCGCGGCGAGCGGCTGGTCGCGGCCGTGGCTGTACGAGATGAAGGCTCGGTAACGCGCTGCGCCGGGCATGGCGCAGCATACGGTCAGAGACCGAGCTCGGACAGCCCCGGATGATCGTCGGGCCGCCGGCCGAGCGGCCAGTGGAACTTGCGCTCGGCCTCGGCGATGGGCAGGTCGTTGATGCTGGCAAAGCGCCGCACCATGAAGCCCTGCTCGTTGAATTCCCAGTTCTCGTTGCCGTAGCTGCGGTACCAGTGGCCGGAGTCATCGTGCCACTCGTAGGCGAAGCGCACCGCGATGCGGTTGTCGGTGAAGGCCCAGAGCTCCTTGATGAGCCGGTAGTCGAGTTCGCGCGCCCACTTGCGGCGCAGGAAGGCCTTGACCTCCTCACGCCCGACCGGGAACTCGGCGCGGTTGCGCCAGCGTGTGTCTTCCGTGTAGACCCGCGCGCAGACCTCGGGATCGCGGGTGTTCCACGCGTCTTCGGCACCGCGCACCTTCCTGATGGCGGTCCCTTCGGTGAAGGGCGGAACGGGCGGACGGGTTTCCATCATCGATCTCCGGTCACCAGCCGATCGCCTTGGGCAGCCACAGCGCGATCTGCGGGTAGAAGAACACCAGGGCCAGCGTCACCGCCTGCATCGCGATGAAGGGCACGACCCCCTTGTAGATGTCCTTGATGGTCACTTCCGGCGGCGCGACGCCCTTCAGGTAGAACAGCGCCCAGCCGAACGGCGGCGTCAGGAACGAGGACTGCAGGTTCACGGTGATCAGCATCGCCAGCCACACCGGGTCCACGCCCTGCGCGATCAGCACCGGCAGGAACAGCGGCACGGCGATGTAGCTGATCTCGATCCATTCGATGAAGAAGCCGAGCACGAAGATCAGCGCCATCATGAACCAGATGTCGCTGTTCACGCCGCCGGGCAGCCACTCGAACATGCGCACGATCAGGTCTTCGCCGTGCAGGCCGCGGAAGGCCAGCGCGAAGACCTGCGCCATCATCAGGATGAACATCATGATGGCGGTGATCTTGCTGGTTTCCAGCGCCACGTCCTTGAGCACCTGCCACTTGAAGCGGCCGGCACCGATGGTGATCAGGATCGCGCCCACCGCGCCCATCGACGCCGCCTCGGTCGGCGCGGCGACGCCACCGACGATCGAGCCGAGCACCGCCACCACCAGCATGATGGGCGGCACCACCACCTTCCAGAATCGGATCCACAGTTCGCGGCGGCTGACCGCATCGCGCTCGGACTGCGGGATGGGCGGCATCAGGTCGGGCTTGAGCATGCCCAGCACCAGCAGGAACACGATGTACACGCCCGACAGCAGCAGCCCGGGGCCGACCGCGGCTGCGAACAGCGTGCCCACCGACAGCTGCATGATGTCCGACAGCAGGATCAGGATCAGGCTGGGCGGGATGATCTGGCCCAGCGTGCCCGAGGCGCAGATCGCGCCGCAGGCGATCGACTTGTCGTAGCCGCGGCGGATCAGCGTGGGCAGCGTCAGCAGGCCCAGCGTGATGATGGTGGCGCCGACGATGCCGGTGGTCGCGCCCATCAGCACGCCGAACAGGATGATGCCCACGCCCATGCCGCCGCGCACGCCGCCGGCGATGTGGCCCATCACGTCGAGCAGGTCGTCGGCCAGGCGCGACTTCTCCAGCATCACGCCCATGAAGACGAAAAGCGGGATCGCCATCCACTGGTAGCCGGCGACGACGCCGTAGATGCGCGCCGGCAGCAGGTTGAAGAGCACGTCGCCGAAGCCCAGCCAGCCGAACAGGAAGCCGACCGTGGCCAGCGAGATGGCCACCGGCACGCCGATCATCAGCATCACGAAGAAGCCGATCAGCATCAGCACCGCATAGGTCTGCGGCTCAAACACGGCCGGCCTCCACGCGGTGCTTCTCGAGCACGACCAGGCGCAGCAGCGCGCCCACGGTCTGCAGCGCCAGCAGACCGAAGCCCAACGGGATCAGGCCCTTGACGGCCCAGCGCATCGGGATGCCGCCGGGGTCGGGCGAGGTCTCGTTGATGGCGTAAGACTGCCCGACGTAGGACAGGGACAGCTTGATGAACAGCAGCGCGATCAGCAGCTGCAGCAGGCCCGAGACGAGGTTGACGACGAACTTCGCGCGGGGCCCGAAGCCGGCGTAGAAGACGTCGACGCGCACGTTGTCGCCGCGCTGCAGCGCGTAGCTCATGCCGAACAGGATCACGGCGGCCAGCAGGTGCCATTCCAGTTCCTGCGACCACACCGAGCCGAAGCTCAGCGTGTAGCGCAGCACCACGTTGACGGCCACCAGGCCGATCATGAACAGCGTCAGGTAGAGGGTGGCGTGGCCCACCGCATCGATCAGGGCCTCGATGCGGCGGACCGCGACCGGCGTCGCGTCGGACATGGGGGACGCCTGCTCAGCCGCGAACCTTGAGGTGGTATGCCTCTTCGCTGACCTCCGACCAGCGGTCGTACTTGGTCTTGAAGGCCATGTAGGACTCGTGCACCTTCTTGGTCATCGGGTCCTTGGCGACGGCCTCGGCGAGCACCTTGTCGGTCTCGGTGCGCAGCGCCTTGATGACGGCGTCGGGCAGCGGCTTGGCGATCACGCCCTGGTTCTTGATCAGGTCGTCCATCGCCTCGGAGTTGTGCTTCTGGCACCAGGCTTCGCTGATGACGTTGCAGGCCGCCGCGGCGTTGCTGACGATGGCCTTCAGGTCGGCGGGCAGCTTGTCCCAGGCGGCCTTGTTGATCAGCAGCTCGGAGACGGTGGCCGACTCGTGCCAGCCGGTCGTGTAGTAGAACTTGGCGGCCTTGTGCAGGCCCAGGCGCCGGTCCTGGAAGGGGCCGACGAACTCGGCCGCGTCGATGACGCCGCGCTCGAGCGCCGGGAAGATCTCGCCGCCGGGCAGGACCTTCACGTCGACACCCAGGCTCGCGTACACCTTGCCGGCCAGGCCCGGGATGCGCATCTTCAGGCCCTTGAGGTCGGCGACGGAGTTGATCTCCTTCTTGAACCAGCCGGTCATCTGCACGCCGGTGTTGCCGCAGGGCATGGCGACCATGCCGAACGGCGCGTAGACCTCGTTCCAGAGTTCGAGGCCGCCACCGTCGTAGAGCCAGCCGTTCATGCCCTGGAAGTTCATGCCGAAGGGGACGGCAGTGAAGTACTGCGCGGCTGCGGTCTTGCCGGTCCAGAAGTACGAGTTGGCGTGGTTCATCTCGACGGTGCCGGCACGCACCGCATCGAAACCTTCAAAGGCCGGCACCAGCTCGCCGGCACCGAACACCTGGATCTTGAGCCGCCCGCCCGACATGTCGGCGATGCGCTTGGCCAGATCGGTGGCCGAGCCCGGCCCGTCCATGTAGAAGGGCGCGCCCTTGCCGTAGGCCGAGGTCATCTTCCAGTTGAAGGTCTGCTGCGCGGAAGCGACCGCCGGTGCGGCCAGCGCGGCGCCGGCAAGCCCGGCCTTCAGAGCGGAGCGACGAGAGACTGCATTCATGCGAACTCCAGGGGATGGTGGTGAATGACTCTGCCTAGCGAGGGGCGTGCCAGTGCAAGCGACGAGTTGAACGGCACGCCCTTGGCGTGCCGTTCCAACGAGGAGAACTGAGACGGCACGCGAGAGCGTGTCCGGCTCAGTAGGTCTTGTACGGGAGGAACTTGCCGCTCATCGTGATCGACACCCGATCACCCTTCGGATCGGGCTCACGCTGCAGGTCCATCTTGAAGTCGATCGCCGACATGATCCCGTCGCCGAACTCCTCGTGGATGAGTTCCTTGAAGGTCGTGCCGTACACGCTCACCAGTTCGTAGAAGCGGTAGATCAGCGGATCGGTGGGCACCGAGGTCGGCAGCGAACCCTTGTAAGGCACGACCATCAGCCACTTCTTCTCTTCGGAGCTCAGCCCGAAGATCTTGCCGACCGCGTCGGCCTGCTTCTTGTCCAGCGTCATCTGGCCGAGGCAGGCGGCGGTGACCCACTCCTTGCTCAGGCCGACCTTGGTGGCCACGTCGGACCACTTGATGCCCTTGGCCACCTTGGTGGCGATGATCTTCTCGGTGACGTCCAGTCGGCTCATGCGATTCTCCTCAGGGTGGTGCCGTTATGGGTGGGGTGTTGCGTGTCGGGCTGGGGCTCGGGGTCGAGCCCCGGGCTGACTTCCGTGGGCTGCGCCGGCGCGCGGCCGTGCGACAGCTCCTTGCTGCGCGCGACGAGGAAGTCGACCAGGTGGTTGCGGATGCGGTAGTACTGCGGGTCGTGGTGCAGCGTGGCGCGCTGGCGCGCGTTTTCCCCGGTACGCGGCATCGTGTTCTTCACGATCTCGGCGACGCGCGCCTGCGGGCCGTTGCTCATCAGCAGGATGCGGTCGGCGAGCAGGATGGCCTCGTCGACATCGTGCGTGATCATGAACACCGTCTGGTGCGTCTCGGCGCAGATGCGCAGCAGCTCGTCCTGGATGGTGCCGCGCGTCAGTGCATCGAGCGCGCCGAAGGGCTCGTCGAGCAGCAGCATGCGCGGCTGGATGGCGAAGGCGCGCGCGATGCCCACGCGCTGCTTCATGCCGCCGGAGAGCTGGCTCGGCTTCTTGTCGATCGCCGGCGCGAGGCCGACGAGCGCCACGTAGCGCTCGACATGCTCGTTGATCTGCGCCGCGCTCCACGCGGGCCACTTGCTGCGCACCGCGAAGGCGATGTTCTTGCGCACCGTCAGCCAGGGCATCAGCGCATGGCCCTGGAACACCACGCCGCGGTCCAGGCTCGGCCCGGCGATCTCGCGGTTGTCCATGAACACGTGGCCGTCGCTGGCGCTCTCCAGCCCGGCCAGCACGTTCAGGATGGTCGTCTTTCCGCAGCCGCTGTGGCCGATGATGCAGACGAACTCGCCTTGCCGGATGCCGAAGTTGACGCTGTCGAAGACGATGCTGTCGCCGTAGCGCTTGGTCAGGCCTTCGACCTTGAGGAACGCATCAGTCGACATAGGTCACCGCCTTCTGCAGCCGCGCGAACATCAGATCGAGCAGCATGCCGACGATGCCGATGACCAGGATCGCGAAGATCACGTTCGGCAGCGACAGGTTGTTCCACTCGTTCCAGACGAAGTAGCCGATGCCGGTGCCGCCCACCAGCATCTCGGCCGCCACGATCACCAGCCAGGCGATGCCCATGCTGATGCGCATGCCGGTGAGGATGGTCGGCGCCGCGGCGGGCAGGATCACCTCGAAGGCCTTGCGAATCGGCGAGACCTCCAGCGTCTTCGCCACGTTGAGCCACTCGCGCCGGACGCTCGCCACGCCGAAGGCGGTGTTGATCAGCATCGGCCACACCGAGCAGATGAAGATCACGAAGATGCCGGAGATGCTGCTGTCCTTGATCGTGTAGAGGGCCAGCGGCATCCAGGCCAGCGGCGAGATCGGCTTGAGCACCTGGATGAACGGGTCGAGCGCGCGGTAGACCAGCGGGCTCATGCCGATCACGAAGCCCAGCGGGATCGCCACCAGCGCCGCCAGCAGGTAACCCAGGCCAACCCGGCCGAGCGAGTAGGCCAGTTGCAGGCCGATGCCCTTGTCGTTCGGGCCGTTGTCGTAGAAGGGGCTGGCGAGATTCTTCGCGATGACCTCGGCCATCTGGGCCAGCGTCGGGAAGCCCGACTTGGCCGGCGCCGCCGCCGGCGAGGCCAGCGCGGCCGGGTCCTTGCCCATCAACTTGGCGTACTCGATCTGCTCCGGCGTCAGCGCCGGCGCGGCAGCGGCCACCGGCGCAGACTGCAACGTCGCCACATGCCAGATCGCCAGCACGACGAGCAGGATCAGCGCCGACAGCAGGCCCGCCCGGAACCCCAGGCTGCGCGTGAAACCCATGGCGGACTCCAGCTCAGCTGCGCTTGATGGCGAAGCTGCCGGCGTAGGCGTCGGCCTTCTCCGGGTCGAAAACCTTGCCCATGATGGTGAACTTCGGGTACGCCCCGTCCGGCACCTTCATGTCCAGAGACTTCATGGTCTTCTTCGCGTCGGTCAGCAGGAACACCTTCTCGGCGATCTGCTTGTAGTTGACGTCGCCCTTCAGGTAGCCCCAGCGCTTCATCTGCGTGAGCATCCACACCGCCATGCTCTGCCACGGCATCGGGTCGAAGTCGGCGCGGTCGGGCACGTTCTTCACGTTGCCCAGCCCGTCGGCGAACTTGCCGGTCAGCACCTGCGCGATCACCGTCTCCGGCTGGTTGAGGTACTGCTGCGGCGCGATCACCTTGGCGATCAGCTCGCGGTTCTTCGCCTCGCGCGCCATCGCCGCGGAGGTCAGCACCGCGCGGTACAGCGCCGCGAAGGTGTTCGGGTTCTTCTGGATGAACTCGGTGCTGGTGCCGAAGGCGCAGCAGGGGTGACCGTCCCACAGCTCCTTGGTGAGCAGGTGGATGAAGCCGACTTCCTCAAACACCGCGCGCTGGTTGAACGGGTCGGGGCCGAGGAAGCCGTCGATGTTGCCGGCGCGCAGGTTGGCCACCATCTCCGGCGGCGGCACCACGCGGATCTGGATGTCGCGGTCCGGGTCGAGCCCGGCTTCCGCCACGTAGTAGCGCAGCAGGAAGTTGTGCATCGAGTACTCGAAGGGCACGGCGAACTTGAAGCCCTTCCAGTCCTTCGGGTCGCGCTTGTCCTTGTGCTTGACCGAGAGCGTGATCGCCTGGCCGTTGGTGTTCTGGATGGTCGCCACGTTCATCGGCGTGGCGGTGGCGCCCAGGCCCAGCGAGATGGCCAGCGGCATCGGGCTCAGGAAGTGCGTGGCGTCGTACTCCTTGTTGAGCATCTTGTCGCGTATCAGCGCCCAGCCGGCGGTCTTGACCACCTCGACGTTCAGGCCCTGCTTCGAATAGAAGCCCAGCGGGTGCGCCATGATCAGCGGCGTGGCGCAGGTGATCGGGATGAAGCCGATCTTCAGGTCCTTCTTCTCGATCGCGCCACCCTTCTCCTGCGCCATCGCCTGCAGGCTGGCCACCGGCAGCACGCTGGCGATGGCGGCCATCGCCGAACGGCGGCCGACGGCGCGCAGGAACTGGCGGCGCACCGCGTCCTGCGGGAACAGCGCCTTCACGAGCGAGGCCTCGACGAACTGATTCGAGTACTGCTCGAACGCGGTGGTCTCGCTGCGCTCACGCAGCGTCGTCACGGCCTCGGCCGCGGCATGTTCGGCCGCGCTGCGGTGCTGGCCGCAGCTGCAGCCCATCATCAAGGGGCGGTCGGCGTCGTAGGGATCGAAGTGCTCGCTCATGGTGCAGCCTCTCGTCTTGGCATGGTGGAATGCTAGGAACGAGCGGGCCGACGCAACATCGAGGCCAGCGCGATTGCGCTGTAGGGCTGGCACTACACGCGGGGCGGCCGGCGGAACCCGCCGCCCGGGGGGCGGCAGGGCTGGCCCTTCAGG
The DNA here is from genome assembly GCA_943370595.1 of Chitinophaga pinensis. Taxonomy (GTDB): domain Bacteria; phylum Pseudomonadota; class Gammaproteobacteria; order Burkholderiales; family Burkholderiaceae_C; genus Piscinibacter. The sequence continues at coordinate 75,717 of CALRRO020000021.1, read as the reverse complement.
CGCCCAGCGCGCTGCGGATGGCGCGCGCCAGGTCGGCGCGGCGGTAGGGCTTGGGCAGCAGCATCACGCCGGCGTCGAGCCGGCCGTGGTGCACGATCGCGTTCTCGGTATAGCCCGAGGTGTAGAGCACGCGCAGGCCAGGCCGCGCGGCGCGGGCCGCGTCGGCCAGCTGCCGACCGGACATGCCGCCGGGCATCACCACGTCGGTGAACAGCAGGTCGATCTGTTCGCCGCTGTCGACGATGCGCATCGCCGCGAGGCCGCTGTCGGCCTCGAGCACGTGGTAACCCAGTGCGCGCAGCTCGTGGCAGGCGAGCTGGCGCACCGGCTCGTCGTCCTCCACCACCAGCACGGTCTCGGCGCCGCCGCGCACCGCCGGCTCCGCACCGGCCACCGACGGGCTGGCCGCCTTGGCCGTGGTCGCGCGCGGCAGGTAGAGCTTGACGGTGGTGCCGTGCCCGGGCTCGGAGTAGATGCTCACATGGCCGGCCGACTGCCGGGCGAAGCCGTAGACCATCGCCAGCCCGAGCCCGGTGCCGCGGCCCTTCTCCTTGGTGGTGAAGAAGGGCTCGAACACCCGCGCCAGGTTCTCCGCCGAGATGCCGCTGCCGGTGTCCGAGACTGCCAGCATCACGTACTGCCCGGGCACGATGTCGGGGTGCTGGTCGGCGTAGCGCTGGTCGAGCGCGGCATTGGCCGTCTCCAGCGTCAGCTTGCCGCCGGTGGGCATGGCGTCCCGCGCGTTCAGGCACAGGTTGAGCAGCGCGTTCTCGAGCTGCGCCGCATCGACCATCGCCGGCCACAGGCCGGCCGCACGCACCAGCTCGATCTCGATGTGCTCGCCGAGCGTGCGGCGCAGCATCGGGTCGAGGGCGGCGACACGCTGGTTGACGTCGACCACGCTCGGGTCCAGCGGCTGCTTGCGCGCGAAGGCGAGCAGCTGCTGGGTCAGCGCGGCGCCGCGCTGCGCCGCGTCGACGATCATCTCGGCAAGCTGGCGGCGCGCCGGGTCGTCGGCGCTCAGCTCGGCCAGCAGGTCGGCGTTGCCCAGCACCACGGTCAGCAGGTTGTTGAAGTCGTGGGCGACACCACCGGTGAGCTGGCCGATCGCCTCCATGCGCTGCGACTGCATCAGCCGTGCGTTGAGCCTCGCGATGTCTTCGTGCTGCGTCTGCAGCGCCTGCGCGGCCTGGTCCATCGCCGACATCAGCGCGCCCAGTTCGCCGCGCGGCAGCGGTGGCCCGATGCGGGCGGACAGATCGCCGTCGGCGAGCTGGCGCGCCATGGTCGTCATGCGCGAGATCGGCCGGCGGATCGCCAGCTCCGCGAGCAGCCACACGGCCAGGAACATGCCGATCGCCACCAGGGCCAGTGCGGCGATGTCCTGCGCATGCCGGCCATTGGCCGGTGCCACGATGGCATCGTGCGGCGCCCCGGCCAGCACGTGGACGCGTGCGCCGGTGATCCCGCCGGTGTCGGCGCGCGCCCAGCGGATCAGCTCGCCGCCGGGCATGGCAATCTCGGCTTCGGCCGCGCCCTGCGCCGGCTCCGCGAAGCGCCACAGCGGCGTGCCGGCCACCGACTCGCCGGGCTTGAAGCCGGCGGCCTGCGCCGGCGCCGCGGCGAGCACCAGCCCCTTGTCGTCGACGATCAGCAGCCGCGCGCCCGGTACGCTCTGGCCGCCGAAGCCGACCAGGGTGTCGAGGTCGAGCGAGGCGAGCAGCACGAAGCGCAGCTCGCCCTGCGCATTGCGCGCCGGGTAGGCCACCTGCATCACGGCGCGGCCGGTCAGCCGGCCGAAGGTCGGCTCCAGCACCACCTCGCCGCGGGTGGTCAGCGCGCGGCGGAAGTAGTCGCGGTTGTTGAGGTCGAGATCGCGGCCGCTGCGCAGCGAGTCGCAGAACAGCCGGCCGTCGGGGCGGATGGTCAGGATGCCGGTGTACTGCGGGTAGGCCTCGCGCACCTCGGACAGGAAGGCCGAGCAGGCAGGTCGGTCGTCGGAGTCGAGGTCTCGCGCGCGCGCCAGCCCGAAGTGCAGCTGCGCCGTACCGCGGATGCGTTCGCGAAGGTCGTCGGCCTTGTCCTGCGCCAGCGTGGCCAGGCGCTGGGTGTCGCTGGCGATGATCGCCTCGCGATCCTCGATCGAGTGCCACAGCACCAGCAGTGCCGGCACCAGCGTGGCGACCAATGCGATCCACAGCAGCCGAGCACGAATGCTCATGGACGGGGCACTCCCTCTCGTGACTTCTCGACGGAGACCGGGCCGCGTCACCCCCAGGCCGCCCGGCGGTTTGGGCCATCATAAGCGCCACGCCCCAGGCTCGGGCGCGGCGGGAGCGGGCATGAGCGAAGGCAGGCTGCTGGTGCTGGACGACGACGTCACGGTCGGTCAGATCCTCGTCACGGGCGCGCAGGTCTCGGGCTTCGAGGCGCGCCTGTGCGAGACCGTGCCGGCCTTCCTGGCCGCGCTGACCGACTGGGCGCCGACGCACCTGGCGATCGACCTGACGCTGCCCGGCAGCTCGGGCGTGGAGGTGATTCGGGAGGTGGCCCGCTCGGGCAGCCACGCGCGAATCATCGTCTGCAGCGGCTCGGGGCGCGAGGAGCTCGATGCCGCGCTCGCGGAAGCGCGCCAGCTGGGCCTGGCCACCGCCGGCGTGCTGGGCAAGCCGTTCCGCCTGGCCGCGCTGCGCGCCGTGCTGGCCGGCCCGGCCTGAGCGTCAGGCCTGCAGGTCGCCGTGGCGCATGGCGTACAGCGCCAGCTCGACGTCGTTGCGCACACCGGCCTTCTCGAGGATGCGGGCGCGGTAGGTGCTCACGGTGTTCGGCGACAGAACCAGCTGCGTGGCGATCTCGCCGACGCTGGCGCCGCCGCTGAGCAGGCGGAACACCTGGTACTCGCGGTGCGACAGCCGCTCGTGCAGCGGCGCGTCGTCCTCGCGGCCGGCGCCCACCGCGCTGGCGAGCTGCTCGGCCACGTTCGGCGTGATGAAGCGGCGGCCGGCCGCGACGCGGCGGATCGCCTCGATCATCTGCTCGGAGTCGGCGCTCTTGTTCAGGTAGCCGGCAGCGCCGAGCTTGAGGCTGCGCACCGCGTACTGGCGGTCGGGGTAGGTGGAGAGCATCAGCACCGGCAGCTTCGGATGCTCGCTGCGCAGCTGCTTGAGCACGTCCAGCCCGTCGCGCTGCGGCATCGCGATGTCCATCAGCACGACGTCGATGCCGCCTTCGCGCACGCGCGAGACCGCCTCCGGCCCGCTGGACGCCTCGCCGGCCAGCGCCAGGTCGCCCGCATCGGCCAGCATCTGCTTGATGCCCTGGCGAACGATCTGGTGGTCGTCGCAGATCAAGACCCTGATCATTCCTCGACCCTTTCAGGCAGCGGCATGACCAGGCGCACGCGCGTGCCCAGCCCCGGCGCACTGTCGATGGAAAGGGTGCCACCGAACTGCGCCGCGCGTTCGCGCATGCCCATCACGCCGTAGCTGCGCGGGTCGTCGAGCGCCTGGGCCGGCGCACCGACGCCGTCGTCGCGCACGTCGAGGTAGAGCACCGGCTGCGGCGGGTCGTCCACCGCGATGCGGATCTGCACGCGCTGCGCCTTCGCATGCCGCGCGATGTTCGACAGCACCTCCTGGAAGATGCGGAACACCGCGATCGCCCGCGCGCCTTCGGGCGAGGGCACGCCGGCGGCGACGTGCACCTGCAGCTCGCTGGCCAGTTCGGTGGTGTCGATGAACTCCTGGGCCTGCCACTCCAGCGCCGCCCACAGGCCCTGGTGGTCGAGGATGCTCGGCCGCAGGTCGGTGATGATGCGGCCGACGTTGTCCACCGCGGTGTCGATCATGCGGCCCATGCCCTGGCACTTGGTGCCGAGTTCGCTCCGGTCGGCCACACGCTTGCCCAGCCAGTTCACGTCCATCTTCAGCGCCACCAGCAGCGAGCCCAGCTCGTCGTGGATCTCGCGCGCGATGCGCGTGCGCTCGGCCTCGCGCACCGACTCCTGGTGGCGCGCCAGCTCGCGCACCCGCGACAGCTCCTGCGCGCGTCGGCGCTCGGTGATGTCGATGAAGGTGACCACCGCACCCTGCACCTGGCCGTTCTCGATGATCGGGTGGCTGGAGTACTCGGCGTAGAAGGACGTGCCGTCGGCGCGCCACAGCACCTCGTCGTCGATGCGGCAGGGCAGGCCGCGGCGGAAGGCATTGAAGATCGGGCAGTCGCACTCCGGGTAGTGGCGGCCGTCGGCATGCGTGTGGTGGATCAGCGCGTGCATGTTGCGGCCGAGGATGCGATCGGCCGGCCAGCCAAGCTGCTGCGCGGCGCTGCGATTGACGAACACGCAGCCGCCGGCCATGTCGATGCCGAAGATGCCTTCGCCGGTGGATTCGAGCAGCAACGCCAGGCGGTCTCGCCAGACGTCGGCGACGCGGCCTTGTTCGGGCGACAGCAGGGAGCTCATGGTGCCCAGCTTGGTGCAAGCGCCATGCCCGTGCGCGCGCACCAAGGCGACGCGCCGCGCACCGCGCCGGGTCAGAACACCGTGCCGTCGCTGTCGATCGCGACCGGCGGCGCACCGCCGGGCCGGCGCTCGGCCGCGATCTGCCGGCCGGCGGCCCAGCTGCCGCCTTCCAGGATGCAGGCCAGCGGCAGCGCGGGTGCGCCGAGCGCGGCGCGCACCCGCGGCGCCAGCTCGTCGAGCAGCGCCACGGTGAGCGCACGCCACTCGATCACCCAGGCTTCATCGGGCCGGCGCGGCCGGGCGGCGAAACCCGGGGCGCGCGGCAGAACCACGCCGGCATCGAGCAGCAGGCCACCGTTGCGGTACTCGGGCAGGCCGGTGAGCGCGTCCAGCCCCTCGACGGTGATGCCGGCCCACTCGAAGGGCTCGAGCAGCGAGTAGCTGAGCCACTGGCTGAGCTTGTGGAACGGTACCCAGCCGGCACTCGGCCCCTCGCCGGCGGCGGCGGGATGCGGCCAGGCGTCGCCGACGGGGATGCCCTGGAACACCTGCCCGCTCGGCCAGATGCCGCTGAAGGCCTCGAGCAGCGCGCCGAGGATGCGGGCGGCCTGCACGTGGTGGTGCAGCGGCGCCGGCTGCGGATGGTGGTGGTGCAGGCGCGGCGCGTGCGGGTGGTGCGTCAGCGCGTCGAACAAGTGGCCGGGCTGGCCGATCGAGGTGAAGGTCTGCGGCTGTGCGCGCAAGGCCTCGCCGAGGCGGTTCATCAGCGCGGCGCGGCCGTCGAGGCCGACCAGCGGGTTGTCGGCGCGCACCTGGAAGACCTCGGCAAGCGCCTTCGCATCGAGCTTGAGCAGCGCCGCTGCGTCGACACGGTACGGATCGCCCGCGTCCGACGAGAAGCGCCCGGCCAGGAAGGCGCGGAAGCTGGCCACGCCCAGGCCCTCGCTGCGGCCGAAGGACTGGCCGCTCCCGGCCTCGTGGAAGCGCCAGTCGGGCCCGGCGCCGGCGTCGAGCAGCACGCTGACGAGCGTCAGGTCGATGCGCGCGCGCGCCACGGCGATGGCGCTGCGGCCGGCGAGCTTCGCGTCGAGCTCGCCCTTGCGGTCGACACCACCGGCTTCGAAGTGCCGCCAGCGGCTGTGGTACGGGATCTTCAGGTCGGGGAAGCGCGCGCGCGTCAGCGTGGCGATGCGCTCGGCCACCGCATCGAGTTTGGTTCGGTCGAGCGTGAAGTGCTCGGAGTGCCCCGCATCGACGAACGCGGCGATCGCCGCGCAGCGCGAGCGGATCGTCGCCGGGTCGCGCAGCGTGCGGACGGCCGCATCCACCTCACTCAAGGGCGCGCCCCTTCACGCTCGCGAGCTTCGCCTCGTCGGGCACCTCGCCGTCGGTGAAGTAACCGGCGGCGATCTTGGCCTCGATCTCGACCTTGGCGTCGGCCGGCACCAGCTCGTCCGGGATCTTGACCCGCTCGCCGACCTCGATGCCGCTGCCGGTGATGGCATCGTACTTGTCGTTGCTCATCGAGACGAGCCGGTGGATCTTGCGGATGCCCAGCCAGTGCAGCACGTCGGGCATCAGCTCCTGGAAGCGCATGTCCTGCACGCCGGCCACACATTCGGTGCGCAGGAAGTACTTGTCGGCGCGGTCACCGCCCTCCTGGCGCTTGCGCGCGTTGTAGACGAGGAACTTGGTGACTTCGCCCAGCGCGCGTCCTTCCTTGCGGCTGTAGGCGATCAGGCCGACGCCGCCTTGCTGTGCGCCCTGGATGCACTCTTCGATCGCATGCGTCAGGTACGGCCGGCAGGTGCAGATGTCGGAGCCGAACACGTCGGAGCCGTTGCACTCGTCGTGCACGCGCGCGGTCAGCGTCACGTTCGGATCGGCCAGGTCGCGCACGTCGCCGAACACGTACAGCGTCTGCCCGCCGATCGGCGGCAGGAAGACCTCGATGTCGCTGCGTGTGACCAGCTCGGGGTACATGCCGCCGGTCTCCTCGAAGAGGGCGCGGCGCAGGTCGGCTTCACTGACCTTGAAGCGCTTCGCCACGCCGGGCAGCCACCACACCGGCTCGATGGCGATCTTGGTGACGGTGGCCGAGCTGTCCTCGAGCAGCACCTTGCCGTCGACCTGCAGCCGCTGGAAGGCCAGCGCCTGCTTGATCTCCGGAAGGTGGATGTGCGCCTTGGTGACGGCGATGGTCGGGCGGATGTCGTAGCCCTGCTCCAGGTAGTCGGCGAAGACCGACTGCACCGAGGCACCCCAGGGGTCGATCGAGACGATCTTCTCCGGATCGCCCCACTGCTCGTGCGGGCCGATGGGGTCGGTCGGTGCGGTGTTGGTCAGGTCGGCGCGGTGGCCCTTGACGAGGTTGCCCGCGGCCACCGCCAGTGCGCGGTAGACGCCGTAGCTGCCGCTGTGCGTGCCCACCACGTTGCGCTGCGCGCGGCTGGTGGTGGTGCCGACGATGGGCCCGCGCTCCAGCGCGTCGGCCGCGCCCCAGTGGATGGCCGGCGCGCCGCTGGCGCCCTGCTGGCCGGGGTGCGAGGTCAGGCGGATGTGGCGCGCGGCGGTGGGGCCGGTGGCGTCGTGGACCATGCGAATCCTTCGGGCGAAGAAGACCCCAGCATAGCGCCGGGCCACGCACAGCGCGAGCCGGAGGCGTTCAGTGCGTCACGGCAGCGTGAAGCTCGTGTTGGCCCAGCCGATGCCGGAGACCATCGCGCCGACGAAGCCGAGGTGGGCGGCGGCCAGCGAGGCCGGCGATCGTTTGGTCGTCACCACGTGCAGCGTCGGCGGGCCATAGCCGATGGTGCTGTTGTCGGCAACGAAGGTGCGGCTGTTCGGATGCGCCTGCCACTCCGCCAGCAGCGCGGTCATCGCCAGGTCGAAGTCCTGCAGCGACAGCCCGTTGGCGGTGGTCGGGTCGTAGCGGAACGAGAGGAAGGCCTGTCGCGCGCCTGCGTCGAGGGTGCGGTTCCAGCGGCGCACGTCGGCCGCGCTGGCGCAGCCCGCGCATGGCGTCTGCAGACCCCAGACGGACCACTTCTGCGCCTCGTCGCCATCGGGAAAGCCGGGCGCGGAGTCGACGATCAGGTGCACGCGCGTGCCGAACGCGCGTCGGACGCGGTCGTAGTGCAGCGTCGCGCCGCCGCCGCCGGCGCTGGTGCCGAGCACCCACACCGCATCGAGTTCGGGATAGGTGGCGGCGAGCCGGGCCAGCGCCTTCTCGGCGTTGAGCGCGCCGACGAAGTGCGTCTCGCGTGGCGTGCTGCCGGTGACGGGCAGCGTGCGCACCTGCGTGCCGCCGTGGATGTCGCCGGTGCAGTACGGCAGCATCGCCATGTGCATTCCGGCGAACGGGTTGGGGCTGTTGGCCGAGGCGTCGAAGTAGGGGAACTGGGTGAGCTTCGGCTCGGCTGCGAAGTCGGCGGCGCCGTAGCCATTCAGGTTGGAGGCACCGCCCGGCGCGTTGCCCCAGCAGGTGTCGCCATCGGCGCAGCCGCCGCCGCCCTCGAAGTAGATCAGCAGCTGCCGCGCGCCCGAGGCCGGGCGCAGCCCGATGCCGGTGGCGCTGCCGTTGGCGCAGCGCGCGCCGTCGATCGGGACGAAGCTCCAGCTGCGGTCGGGCACGACGATCGGCGTCGGCCCGGGCGCCGGAGCGGGGGCGGCCGTGCCGCCGCCACCCCCGCAGGCCACCAGGCCGCCTGCCGTGCTGGCCACTGCCACGAGTCCGGCCGCGAGCCGGATGCGCCAGGACGGACCGAGGGTCGTCGGGGACAGGTCATCACGCATGGCGCGGATTCTGTGGTCGACAGCGGCCGCCGCGAAGGGTCCTTCACGAAGCTTTACCGCGCGGCGGCCCGCTCCGCCTGGCTCAGAAGCCCCGCACCAGCAGGCCGGGCGGCCGCTGCAGCCAGTTGCTCGGCAGCCAGCGCGAGTGCGCATCGGCCAGGTGCAGCGTGTAGGCGTGGCGGGATGCCGCCGAGCGGTTCGGCGCACTGTAGTGCGGCAACAGCCCGTCGAAGCAGACCAGCGTGCCGGCCGGCACTTCCAGCGCGAGCGCCTCGTCGCTCGAGGGCCAGGGCGTCGCATCGAGCGGCTGCATGCGCACCCCGTCGCCCTCGCGCACGAAACGCTCGCGCAGCGGGCCACGGTGGCCGCCGGGCTGCACCCACAGGCAGCCGTTGTCGCGCGTGGCGTCTTCCAGCGCGAACCAGACGCCGAGCACCGGCCCGGGCTCGGCGTGCAGGAAGGTCGCGTCCTGGTGCCAGCGCACCTCGCCGCCGATGCCCGGCTGCTTGAAGATGTACATCGACTGCCATAGCCGCGCATCGGGCAGACCGAGGCCCTGCGCCAGCGCGGCCAGGCGCGGGTCGCGCGAGAAGCGGTCGAACACCGGGTCGAGGTCGTGCAGCGCGTGGCCGATCTTGTTGATCGACAGCGCCTTGGGCTGCTTCAGGCGACCGGCGGCGTCGAAGGCCTCCTCCTCGAAGAAGCAGCGCACCGCGCCCGCCGAGCCGAGGAACCAGGCATCGGCGGTGCGCTGCTGGTCGTGCGTGGTGAAGACGCCGGCGCCTTCGGCCGGCTCGAAGGCGTCGACGATCTGCAGCGCCCGCTGGCGCAACGCCGCCCGCTCGGCGGCGGGCTTGAAGCCCTCGATCACGAGGAAACCCGTATCGCGGTAGCGGCGCTGCTGTTCGGCTGTCAACATGGTGTCGTGCGGCTCGATGACCTGCGCCATCTTCGCACCATGGCACGCCGTTTGCGTCGCGCCCCGGCCCCCAACCGACACCCACGAGGAGAGACCATGACAGTTCCGTGTCAGACCCTGCAGGCCCGTTCCCTGTCAGTCCGGCTGCGCCCGGTCGCCGCCGCGACGCTGGCCCTGGTGTCGGGGCTGGCCGCGGCGCAGCAGCAGCAGACGCTGGAGGCGGTGACTGTCACCGCCGAGCGCCGAAACGAGAACATCCAGGACGTGCCGAGCTCGATCAGCACGATCCGCGGCGAGTACCTCGACGCCATCAACACCGGCGGCCAGGACCTGCGCGGCCTGTCCGGCCGGGTGCCGAGCCTGAACATCGAGTCGTCGTTCGGCCGCGCCTTCCCGCGCTTCTACATCCGCGGCTACGGCAACACCGACTTCCGCCTGAACGCCTCGCAGCCGGTCTCGCTGGTCTACGACGAGGTGGTGCAGGAGAACCCGATCCTGAAGGGTTTCCCGGCCTTCGACCTCGACCGCATCGAGGTGCTGCGCGGCCCGCAGGGCACGCTCTTCGGCCGCAACACGCCGGCCGGCGTGGTCAAGTTCGAGTCGGCCCGGCCGACCAACAAGTTCGAAGGCTACGGCAGCCTGTCGGTCGGCACGATGAAGACCATCAACGCCGAAGGCGCGCTCAACCTGCCGACCGGCGAGACCACGGCGCTGCGCCTGTCGGTGCTCAACCAGACGCGCGACGACTGGGTGAAGAACAACTTCGACGCCGGCCCCACGCAGGACCTCGAGGGCTACCGCGACAGCGCCTTCCGCGCCCAGTACCTGTGGCAGCGCGACAAGGACTTCAGCGCGCTGGCCAACCTGCACGTGCGCGACTTCGACGGCTCGGCCCGGGTCTTCCGCGCCAACATCATCCAGCCCGGCACCAACGACTTCGTGCCCGGCTTCAACGAGCACGTGGTCGAGTACGACGGCGTCAACCAGTCGGAGCTGAAGAACGTCGGCGCCAACCTGCGCGTGAAGCTGGGGCTGGGCGACATGGCGCTGCACTCGATCACCGGCTTCGAGCAGGTCAAGACCTTCAGCCGCGGCGACATCGACGGCGGCGCGCCGCCCTACGTGTTCAGCGGCGGGGCCGGCTCGATCCCGTTCCTGTCGGAGACGGCCGACGGCATCCCGAAGCACCGCCAGATCACGCAGGAGTTCCGCCTCGAGTCGACCACCAAGGCGGCGCTCGGCTGGCAGGCCGGCGCCTACCTCTTCCACGAGGACTACGACATCGAGAGCTTCTCGTACAACTCGAGCGCCACCGGCAACCCGCAGGACGCCTACCAGAAGGTGAAGCAGCGCAACAACGCCTGGGCGCTGTTCGGCGCGATCAGCTACGAGCTCTCGCCGCAGGCGCAGCTGCGCGCCGGCGCGCGCTACACCCGCGACAAGAAGAAGTTCGAGGTCACCGACTACACCTGCACGACCTTCAACTGCAACACCACCACCAACCCGGCCGGCCCGCGCACCACGCTGGCCGAGCTGGGCTCGTTCGGCCCGCTGAGTGCCTCGCCCAGCGACGGCAAGTTCAACTGGGACGTGAGCGGCACCTACGCGGTCGCTCCGGGCACGAAGCTGTATGCACGCATCGCCACCGGCTTCCGTGGCTCCAGCGTGCAGGGCGCCGGCCAGTTCAACGACCAGTCGGTCGCCGCGCCGGAGAGCAACACCTCGTTCGAGGCCGGCGTGAAGACCGATCTGCTCGGCGGCCGCGCGCGCGTCAACTTCGGCGTCTTCCGCTACACGGTGAAGGACCTGCAGCTGACCGCCGTGGGCGGCGCCGGCAATGCCAACATCCTGCTCAATGCCGACAAGGCGGTGGGCCAGGGCTTCGAGCTCGACGCGCAGGCGCTGCTGTCCGACAACTGGATGGCCAGCGTCGGCCTGGGCTACAACGACACCAAGATCAAGGACGGCAAGCTGGCCGTCTCGCCCTGCGGCACCACGCAGTACGTGTTCGGCCAGCCCGGCGCGCCGCGGCCGAACTGCACGGTGCTCGACCCGGTCGACGCCAACGGCAAGGCACTGATCGACGGCAACCCGCTGCCACAGGCGCCGAAGACGACGCTGAACTTCACGCTGAAGTATTCGCAGCCGGTGGCCAGCGGCGAGTTCTACGCGCTGACCGACTGGACCTACCGCAGCAAGATCAACTTCTTCCTCTACGAGTCGACCGAGTTCACCGGCAAGCCGCTGACCGAAGGCGGCGTGCGCCTCGGCTACATCTGGGGCAACGGCAAGTACGAGGCGGCGCTGTTCGGCCGCAACATCACCAACCAGATCCGCATCGTCGGCGGCATCGACTTCGACAACCTGACCGGCTTCATCAACGAGCCGCGCATGTGGGGCGCGCAGTTCCGTGCTTCGTTCTAGCCTGATCGGGCTGGCCTGCTGGCTGGCCGCCGGTCTGGCCTGCACTGCGGCGCTCGCCCAGCCGGCGGTCATCTACGAGCTCGGCGGCAAGGCCGACCGCTCCTTCAACCAGGCCGCTTCAGAAGGCGCCGAAGCCTGGAAGCGCCAGACCGGCCAGCCCTACCTCGAGTTCGAGATCGCCAACGCCGCGCAGCGCGAGATGGCCGCGCGGCGCTTTGCCGAGCGCGGCGCCAACCCGGTGGTGGGTATCGGCTTCCCGCAGGCCTCCAGCATCGACAAGGTAGCGCGCGAGTTCCCGAAGACCCGCTTCGCGATCATCGACGCTGCAGTGGCCCAGCCCAACGTGCAGAGCTTCCTGTACCGCGAGCACGAGGGCGCGTTCCTGGTCGGCATCATGGCGGCGATGGCGAGCAAGTCGGGCAAGGTCGGCTTCGTCGGCGCGCAGGACATTCCTCTGGTGCGCAAGTTCCTGTGCGGCTACGAGCAGGGCGCGAAGTTCGCCAACCCCAAGGTGGAGGTGCTGTCGGCGATGACCGGAACGACCGGCGCCGCCTGGACCGACCCGGCCCGCGGCGCCGAACTGACGAAGACCCAGCTCGCGCAAGGCGTCGACGTGGTGTTCGCCGCCGCCGGCACCACCGGCCTGGGCGTCATGCAGGCCGCACGCGACGCCGGCAAGCTGTCGATCGGCGTGGACAGCAACCAGAACCACCTGCACCCCGGCTTCGTCCTGACGTCGCTGGTCAAGCGCGTCGACCGCGCGGTGCAGCAGGCCTTCGGCGGCGTGCAGCCGGGCATCACCACGCTGGGCCTGAAGGAAGGTGCGCTCGACGTGGCGATGGACGAGCACAACGCGAAGCTGGTGACGCCCGCGATGAAGCAGCGTGTCGACGCGGCGCGCGCGGACATCGTCGCCAGCCGGTTGACGGTGATCGACTACACGGTGGCCAACGCCTGCCGCTGAGCGGAGTTGAGTTGAGTTGAGTCTGGCGCGGCAAAGGCGCGTGCGGGCAGGCTGGCGCTCGCCGCTTCGGCGGTCGGCCCGCGGGGCCGACTCCCTTGCGCTGCTCGGTCTCGCGGCAGGCCGCCCAACTCGCTTCGCTCACTGCGTTCGCTGCGCTCAGACAGCCGGCGGCAAGTCAGTTCACGAAGCGCGCTGACGCGCGCCTGCCGCAAGCCCTGCGCTGCTCAGCGCCGAACAGGCGCGCTCCAGCCTGCCCGCACGCGCCTTTGCTGAACCGTGTTGGCACGCCACGAGAAGAACCAGTGGTGGACTTCGCGACAGGCGCTGCCTGTTGGGGGCGATTTGGGCGGCGACGAGAAGCGCAGCGCCAGGGCCGCAGTGCAGTCGGTGCGCAGCGCCGACCGCGGCCGCATGAGCCCCCAGCGGGCAGTGCCTTCCGCGATGCGCCGATCTCCGCGCGAAGACAACCCGTGCGCTGCGGTGTCGTCAGGCGGGCCACCTAGAATCCGGGTTTGCCCGCCCCTGACGGCGCCCTGAAGCGCCTCCCGTGATGACCCTGTCCGCCCTCACCGCCCTGTCGCCGCTGGACGGCCGCTACGCCGCCAAGGTCGCGCCGCTGCGCCCGCTGCTTTCCGAGTTCGGCCTGATGCACCGTCGCGTGCAGGTCGAGGTGGAGTGGTTCATCGCGCTGTCGGATGCCGGCTTCGCCGAGTTCAAGCCGCTGTCCGAAGCCTCGCGCGGGCTGCTGCGCGGGCTGGTACTGCGCTTCTCCGAAGCCGACGCGCAGGCGATCAAGGACATCGAGCGCACCACCAACCACGACGTCAAGGCGGTCGAGTACTGGCTGAAGGGCCGCTTCGAGAACAGCGCCGAGCTGAAGGCGGCCAGCGAGTTCGTGCACTTCGCCTGCACCAGCGAGGACATCAACAACACCAGCCACGCGCTGATGATCAAGGCGGCGCGCACCGAGGTGCTGCTGCCCGCGCTCGACCGCATCACCGCCAAGCTGACCGAGATGGCGCATGCGCTGGCCGCGGTGCCGATGCTCAGCCGCACCCACGGCCAGACGGCGAGCCCGACCACCGTCGGCAAGGAGATCGCCAACGTCGTCGCGCGCCTGATGCACTCGCGCGAGCGCATCGCCGAGGTGAAGCTGCTGGCCAAGATGAACGGCGCGGTGGGCAACTACAACGCGCACCTGGCAGCGTGGCCCGAGTTCGACTGGGAAGACTTCAGCCGCAAGGTGGTCGAGCAGCCACTCGGCCTCAGCTTCAACCCGTACACGATCCAGATCGAGCCGCACGACTGGATGGCCGAGCTGTTCGACGCCGTCACCCGCACCAACACCATCCTGATCGACTGGTCGCGTGACGTCTGGGGCTACGTCAGCCTGGGCTATTTCAAGCAGCGCACCAAGGCCGGCGAGATCGGTTCGTCGACCATGCCGCACAAGGTCAACCCGATCGACTTCGAGAACGCCGAGGGCAACTTCGGCCTGGCCAATGCGCTGCTGACGCACCTGAGCCAGAAGCTGCCGATCAGCCGCTGGCAGCGCGACCTGACCGACAGCACGGTGCTGCGCAACATGGGCGTGGCACTGGGCTACGCGGTTCTCGGCTACGACTCGCTGCTGCGCGGCCTGGACAAGCTCGAGATCAACGAGGAGGCGCTCGCCGCCGACCTCGACGCCGCCTGGGAAGTGCTGGCCGAGCCGATCCAGACAGTGATGCGCCGCTACGGCCTGCCCAACCCCTACGAGCGCTTGAAGGAATTGACGCGCGGCAAGGCGATCACCGGCGAGGCGATGAGCCGCTTCATCGACACGCTGGAGCTGCCCGAGGCCGAGAAGACCCGCCTGAAGGCGATGACGCCGGGCAGCTACACCGGCGCAGCCGCCGCGCTGGCGAAGCGGCTGGGGCGCTGAGGCCGGAGGCCACCAGATGAAGTTCACCGACAAGCTCGCCGCTGCCGAACGCGCCAACGACTCGCTGCTTTGCGTCGGCCTCGACCCGGAGCCGTCGAAGTTCCCCGGCGCCTGGCAGCACGACGCCTCGCGCATCTTCGACTTCTGCGCCACCATCGTCGACGCGACGAAGGACCTGGTGCTTGCCTACAAGCCGCAGGTGGCCTACTTCGCCGCACAGCGCGCCGAAGACCAGCTCGAGCGGCTGATGGCCCACATCCGCAAGGTGGCACCGGGCGTGCCGGTGATCCTCGACGCCAAGCGCGGCGACATCGGCAGCACGGCCGAGCAGTACGCGCTCGAGGCCTTCGAACGCTACCAGGCCGACGCGGTGACGCTGTCGCCCTTCATGGGCTTCGACTCGGTCGAGCCCTGGCTGAAGTACGAGGACAAGGGCCTCTTCCTGCTGTGCCGCACCTCCAACCCTGGTGGGTCGGACCTGCAGGCGCAGCGCCTGGTCACCGGCGACCTGCTCTTCGAACACATCGCCCGCCTCGCCCAGGGACCGTGGAACCGCACCGGGCAGATCGGCCTGGTGGTCGGCGCCACCTTCCCGGCCGAGATCGAGCGCGTGCGCGAACTGGCGCCGACGCTGCCACTGCTGATCCCGGGTGTCGGCGCGCAAGGTGGCGACGCGGTTGCGACGGTGCGCGCCGGCTGGCGCACGCACGACGGCCACACCACCGGGGCGGTGGTGGTGAACTCCTCGCGCGCCATCCTCTATTCCAGCCGCGGCAACGAGTTTGCGGCCGCGGCGCGGGAGGCGGCTCTGGCCACCCGTGCATCCTTGGCATCCGGGCGCCTGGCAGCGGGTTAAACCTCGGCCCGGGGCCCCGGCCCTTAGGGCAGACTGAGCGCCGTCGGTGCCGCCGACAGCAGCTGTCTTGAACCCCAACCTGCTCTCCGACCCCAGCCACGACGCGCGCGAGTTCATCCGCCGCTATCTGTTCGGCACGTCGGCAGGCGTCGGCGCCATCGGTTGCGTGCTGATCGCCACCAACCGCGCGATCCCGGACCCCTGGCGCATCGGCATCGGCCTGGGTTTCCTGGCCTTCACGCTGTTCAGCCTCGCAGCGTGGCGCATGCCGCGCATGCGCAGCGACCACAGCATGCTGCTGATCTCCATCGGCACCGTGCTGCTGGTAGGCGTGTCGTCCTTCGCGGCAGGCTGGGGCCTGAGCAGCCCGAGCTTGGGCTTCCTGTGCGTCACCACCTTCCTGATGGGCGCGACGGTCAATGCCCGCCTCGGCCTGGTGATGGGTGGCGCAAGCACGCTGATGCTGCTCGCGCTGGCCGGCGCCGAATACGCCGGCTGGATACGCGGGGCCGAGGCACTGGGCACGATATCGCTGCCGCGCCGGCTGGCCAACCTGCTGCTGCTGATCGGCGTGGGCTGGCTGGCCGGCCAGCTGGCCAGCCGCGTGTTCAGCCACTACCTCGGTGCCAGCCAGGATCGCGAGTTGCGCTTTCGCGGCCTGCTGGGCATTGCCGCCGACGCCTACTGGGAAACGGACGAGCGCGGCAGGATCATCGGCCTCTGGCAGCGTCAGGAGGACAACCGATTCGGTGCCATCGAGCCGCCGATGAAGGCACCGTGGGAGCATGCGGACCTGGTGTTCGACCCTGGTGTGCTCGAGCAGCATCGCGCCGACCTGCTGTCGCGCCGGCCTTTCCGCGACCTGGCCGTGCGCCGGCGTCAGCCCGATGGCAGCCTGCGGCACGAGCTGGTCAGCGGTGAACCCCGCTTCGATGCCGCCGGCCGTTTCCTCGGCCACTGGGGCGTCTCGCGCGACGTCAGCGACCGCGTCGCGGAGTCGGAGGCGCTGCGGCGATCGGAGGCGATGCTGTCGCATCTGGTGGGCAGCAGCCCGGACCTGATCACGCTGACCGACCTGTCCACCGGCCGCTACGTGATGGTCAACGAGACCTTCACGCGCTACTCCGGCCACGCTGCTGCCGAGGCCGTCGGCCGCACCTCGCTGGAGCTTGGCGTGTGGGGCGACGCCGCGACGCGCGAGGACTTCGTGCGCCGCATCCGCGAAGACGGCGCGGTGAAGGACCTGCCGATGACCTTCCTGTCGAAAACCGGCGGCCACTTCTCGCTGCTCGTCTCGGCGGCCAGCTTCGACCTCGAGGGCGGCCGCTACCTCGTCCTCAACGGCCGCGATGTCACCGCCAGCGAGCGCACCCGGCTGGCCCACGAGGCGGTGCTCGACAACGCATCGCTGGGCATCGCGTTCACCCGCGAGGGCCGCTTCGTGCAGGCCAACCCGGCGCTGGAGAACATGTTCAATTTCGCGCCGGGCTCGCTGCGCGGCCAGAGCGGCCGCGTGGTCTGGGCCAGCGATGTCGAGTACGCCGAGATCGGCGCACTGATCGGCCCGCTGCTGTCGGTCGGCGAATCGGTCGATTTCGTGCGCGAGATGCACCGCCGCGACGGCAGCAGCTTCTGGTGCCGCATGGTCGCCAAGGCGGTGGACCCGCGCCACCCGATGGCCGGCGGCACGATCTGGATCGTCGAGGACATCTCCGAGCGCCGCCGCACCGAGCAGGCCCTGGCCAAGGCGCGTGACGATGCCGAGGCAGCGAGTCGCGCCAAGAGCGCCTTCCTGGCCAACACCAGCCACGAGATCCGCACGCCGCTGAACGGGCTGGTCGGGCTGGCGCGGCTGGCGCGCCGCCCCGACGTCGACGAGACCCGCCGCCGCCAGTACCTCGAGCAGATCGGCGACAGCGCCGAGACACTGGCGGCGCTGATCTCCGACGTGCTCGACCTGTCGAAGATCGAGGCCGGCAAGCTCGACATCGAGCTGCTCGCCTTCGACCTGCATGCGCTGCTGGAGTCGCTGCGCCAGGCCTACGGCATGCTTGCCGAGGCACGCGGGCTGGGCTTCTCGGTGGAGGTCGGCGCCGGCGTGCCGCAGTGGGTGTGGGGCGACCCGGTGCGCGTGCGCCAGGTGCTGGGCAACTACCTGAACAACGCGCTGAAGTTCACCGCCCAGGGCTCGGTGGCGCTGCGCGCGATGTCGCCATCGGGCCGGCTGCTGCGCTTCGAGGTGCGGGACACCGGCCCGGGCATCGCGCGCGAGGTGCGCGAACGGCTGTTCGTGCCCTTCACCCAGGCCGACCAGTCGACCACGCGCCGCTACGGCGGCAGCGGCCTCGGGCTGTCGATCTGCCGCGAGCTGGCCGACCTGATGGGCGGCCGGGTCGGCGTCGACAGCGAGCCCGGCCGCGGCAGCCGCTTCTGGGCCGAGCTGCCGCTGCCGGCCACCGACGCACCGGCGCACGAGTCCGGCTTCGGCAGCCTCGACGTCTCGCCGCTGGCGGGCGCGCATGTGCTGATGGTCGAGGACAACCCGGTCAACATGACGATCGCCGTTGCCATGCTCGAGCAATGGGGCATGCGGGTGCTGCAGGCGGCCGACGGCGCACAGGCCATCGCCGAGGTGCAGCGCTGCGCGGACGCCGGCCAGCCACTGGACGTGGTGCTGATGGACGTGCAGATGCCCGTGATGAGCGGCTACGAGGCGACCCAGCTGCTGCGCGGCCTGCCGGCCGGGCAGTCGCTGCCGATCATCGCACTGACCGCCGCCGCGCTGACCTCCGAGCGAGAGCAGGCGCTCGCCTGCGGCATGGACGGCTTCCTGACCAAGCCGATCGACCCGCAGAAGCTGCACGACACGCTGGCCACGACCTTGCGGCATTCGCGCTGAACTCACGCATCGGCGGCCCCGCCGCGTCGTAACATCGGGCGCTTCGCCGGCTCGCGCTCCGTGGACGCAGGCCGGCCCTGTCCACCCCTGCCGGCCCGGCGACGGGCCTTGCCGGATGAGCCAACGACCCCGAGCGGCCCAGGCGGAGCCCCCCACTGCGGTGAGGCGGCTGGTCGGCCGCCTGTACTTCGGCACCGGCGGCGCGACCGGCATTGCCGCCGCGCTGGTGCTGGCCCTGATGGCGTCGCCGCTGCCGGCTCCGGCCGACATGCTGCTGCCCGCCGCGTTCGTCGCCTTCGCCCTGCTCAACGGCTGGGCGCTGCGTCGCAGCGAGGCCGCAGGCTTCCCGGTGAACGCCGTGCTGTTCGGCGTGGCGACGCTGGCGGTGGCGCTGATCACCGTGTCTTCGGCGCTGCTCGGCGACGGCCTTCGCAACCCGGCGCTCGGCTTCTACGGCCTGATGGTGTGCATGCTCTGCGCGGTCGCCGGGCTGCGCCTCGGGCTGTGGCTGGCGGCGTGCTGCGCCGCGTCGGTGATCGGCCTCGCCTGGGCGCAGGCCGGCGGGCTGGTCGGCGCGGGCGCAGAGCGACACAGCCCGGCCCTGCTGCTGGCCTTCCACAGTCTGGTCATCGGCTGCGGCGCGGTCGGGGGCTCGCTGATCGCGCGCGTCATCAACCACTACCTGGCCGAGAGCGCCGAGCGCGAGCGGCGCTTCCGCGGCCTGCTGGGCATCGCGGTCGACTGGTACTGGGAGCAGGACCAGGAGTTCCGCTTCACCCGCGTCACCGAGAGCCGCGCCGGCGCGAGTGCGCTGTCGCCGCAGCGGGCGCTGGGCCGCACGCCGTGGGAACACACCGGCCTGGGGCTGGACGACGAGCAGCTCGACGCGCACCGCGCCGACCTGGAAGCGCACCGCCCGTTCAGCAACCTGGCGACGACGACCGTCGACGTGCAGGGCCGGCTGCGCCACCTCGCGCTCAGCGGCGAGCCCAAGTTCGACGCTGCCGGCGTGTTCCAGGGCTACTGGGGCGTGGGCCGCGACGTGACGGCGCAGGTGCGCGCGCAACAGGCGGTGGCGGCCAGCGAGATGCGCTACCGCACGCTGTTCGCGCGTTCGCCCTCGCCGCTGGTGCTGCACCGCCGCGGCACCGTGCTGGACGCCAACGAGGCCGCCGCGAAGCTGTTCGGCTACCGCGACGCCGAGGCGATGAAGGGCGGCCACCTGCTCGACCACTTCGGTGCCTCGGACCAGCGCCAGGCGGTGCGCGAGCGCATCGCGCAATCCGAGCGCATGGCGGTCGGCGAGGCGATGGCTGTCGAAGACCTGCAGATGCAGGCGCTCGATGGCCGGCCGTTCGCGGTGCAGGCCACCGCGGTGTGCGTGGACAGCGTGGCCGGCCCGGCGCTGCTGACGATCTACGTCGACATCACCGCGCGCAAGGCCGCCGAGGCGGCGCTGCGCCGCTCCGAGGCGCTGCTGTCGCACCTGTTCGCCACCAGCCCCGACTGCCTGACGCTCAGCGAGCTCGACAGCGGCCGCTACGCGCTGGTCAACGACTGCTTCCTGCAGGTGGCCGGCTTCGCGCGCGACGAGGTGATCGGCCGCACCGCGACCGAGCTGGGCGTGTGGCGCGATGCCGGCGAGCGCAGCCGCTTCATCGACGCGATCCGCCGCCACGGCGGCGTGCAGGGCATGCCGATCAGCTTCCACAACCGCGACGGGCGGCGCATCCCGATGCTGGTCTCGGGCGCGCGCTTCGACTTCGACGGCCAGCGCTTCCTGGTGCTGGCGGCGCGCGACGTCAGCGCCAGCGAGCAGACGCGGCTGGAGGTCGAGGCGATCCTCAACAGCGTGTCGCTGGCGATCGCCTTCGTGCGCGAGCAGCGCATCGTGCGCATCAACGCGCGCCACCGCGAGATGTTCGGCTGGAGCGAGGACGACCTGCGCAGCAACACGCTCAGCGTGCTGTGGCCAGACCCGGCCGAGTTCCAGCGCATGCGCCGCCAGGCGGTCACGAAGCTGCGCCACAAGCACGGCTACGAATGCGAGACGCAGCTCAAGCGGCGCGACGGCAGCCTGTTCTGGTGCCGGCTGCAGGCGCAGTCGGTCGACCCGAGCAACCCGATCGGCGGCGGCACGATCTGGTCGGCCGAGGACATCACCGAGCGCCGCCAGACCCAGCAGGCGCTGGCCGACGCGCGCGACGCCGCCGAGGCCGCCAGCCGCGCGAAGAGCGCCTTCCTGGCCAACACCAGCCACGAGATCCGCACACCGCTGAACGGCCTGCTCGGCCTGGCGCGGCTGGCGATGCAGCCCGGCCTGACCGAGCAGCGCCGCCAGCAGTACCTCGGCCAGATGATCGACAGCACGCAGAGCCTGGCCGGCATCATCTCGGACATCCTCGACCTGTCCAAGGTCGAGGCCGGCCGCATCACGCTGGAAGATGTGCCCTTCGGGCTGCGCGACACGCTGGCCGCGGTGCACCACGCCTATCTGTCGCTGGCCGAGGGCAAGAGCCTGGCGCTGGTACTGTCGATCGCCGACGCGGTGCCGGCCACGGTGCGCGGCGACCCGCTGCGCGTGCGGCAGATCCTCACCAACCTGGTCGCCAACGCGATCAAGTTCACCGAGCGTGGCAGCGTGCGCATCGAGGCCACGGTGCGCGGCGAGATGGTCCGCCTGGCCGTGCACGACACCGGCCCGGGCATCGATGCCGAGACTCAAGCGCGCCTGTTCGTGCCCTTCTCGCAGGCCGACGACTCGACCACGCGGCGCTACGGCGGCACCGGCCTGGGCCTGTCGATCTGCCGCGAGCTGGCGCAGCTGATGGGCGGCAGCGTGGGCGTCAACAGCGCCCCCGGCTACGGCAGCGCCTTCTGGGCCGACCTGCCGCTGCCGGCGTGCAGCCCGGCACGCCTGGACGCGGCGGCCGACTCGCTCGCACCGCTGCCACACGGCCGCGTGCTGATCGCCGAGGACAACCCGGTGAACATGCTGATCGCGGTGGCGATGCTCGAGCAGTGGGGGCTGGACGTGGAACAGGCCACCGACGGCGTCGGCGCGATCGCGGCCGTCGACGCTGCTACGGCGGCCGGCCGCCCGTTCGACCTGGTGCTGATGGACGTGCACATGCCGGTGATGAGCGGCCACGCCGCCGTGCGCCAACTGCGCACGCGCTTCGACGCCGAGGCGCTGCCGGTGGTCGCGCTGACCGCCGCCGCGCTGACCTCCGAGCGCGACGAGGCGCTGGCCGCCGGCATGAACGACTTCCTCACCAAGCCGATCGACGTCGGCCGCCTGCGGGCCACCCTGGCGCGCTACCTGCGGCGCACCACCGCCGCCTGACCGGCCCGCGGCTCGAAGTACCGCTTGGCGTCGAGGAACCAGCGCTCGAAGCCGTGGTAGCTGGCCCACGCGGCCACGAGGCTCAGGGCCAGCATCGCCGCGAGGTAGGCCAGCGCCTGCGGCCAGGCCCAGCCGGCGGTGGGACCGAGCCAGGGCACGCCGACCAGCACGTGCAGCGGCACGTGCAGCAGGTACAGGCCGTAGCTGTAGCGCCCCATCGCGCGCAGCCCGCGCGACTCCAGCAGCGGCAGCGCCGGCCGGCCCGGCGCGCGCCCGGCGATCGCCCACAGCGCGCAGGCAGCCGAGACCGACAGCGCGCTGTAGCCCAGCGTCTGGGTCAGCGGCAGGTGGGCGGCATAGCCGCGCGTGGCCAGTGCGCCGCCGACGAACACCGCCAGCGACACCCAGCCGGCGACAGTCGTGCCTCGCGCGGGGCGCGTTGCTTCGGGCGTCAACCGCAGGCAGGCCACGGCGGCGCCGAGCACCAGCGCATCGATGCGGCTGGGCGTGAACTCGTAGATCATCTCGAAGTCGGCACCCTGCCACTGCAGCACCACGCGGAACAGCAGGCTGCCCAGCGCCAGCACGATGCAGCTGCGCAGCAGCGCCGGCGTCGACAGCCAGCGCACCATCAGCGGCCACAGCAGGTAGAACTGTTCCTCCACGGCCAGTGACCACAGGTGCGGGATCGATCCCTGACCGGGATGGAAAGGCTGCACCCAGTTGGTCAGGTACAGCCACATCGCCAGCTCGCGCTGCGGGTGGCGAATGAAGCCCTCGGGCAACGCGTCCAGTGCGGGCAGCAGCACGAAGATCACCAGCAGCGTCGCGTAGTACAGCGGGAAGATGCGCAGCGTGCGGCGCGCGTAGAACGACGAGAAGTAGTTCGTCGCCTCGCGGCTGGCGATCAGGATGCGCGTGATCAGGAAACCGCTGAGCGCGAAGAACAGCTGCACGCCGATCCAGCCGCGGTCGGCGATGGCCACGAGGACCCGGCCGAACAGGTCACCTCCCGGCGCGATGAACAGCAGGTTGTGCACCATCACCACCAGGATGGCCACGCCGCGCAGACCATCGAGCGCCGGCAGGGGAGCCGGTGCCTTCATGCCAGCATCGGCAATTCGCGCGAACGCTTTCCGGTCAGCGCGAACAGCGCATTGGCCAGCGCCGGTGCCAGCGGCGGCGTGCCGGGCTCACCGACCCCGCCCGGCGGGTTCGTGCTGGCGATCAGGTGCGTCTCGATGCGCGGGGTCTGGGCCAGCGTCAGGATCGGGTGGTTCGGGAAGTTGCTCTGCTGCACCACGCTGCCGACGATGTCCAGGCGGCCGTACAGTGCCGCCGACAGGCCGAAGACGATCGCACTCTCCATCTGCTGCGCGACGATGCCCGGGTGCACCACGGTGCCCACGTCGGCGGCGCAGACCACGCGCAGCACCCGCGGTTTGCCGTCGGCCAGCGTGAGCTCGACCACCTGCGCGACGATGCTGCCGAAGCTCTCGTGCAGCGCCACCCCGCGCGCCATGCCGGCCGGCAGCGGCGTGCCCCAGCCGGCCTTCTCGGCGGCCAGCTTCAGCACCGCGGCGTGGCGCGGCATGCCGGCCAGCAGCGACAGGCGGAAGGCCACCGGGTCGCGCGCCGCCGCGTGGGCCAGTTCATCGATGAAGCTCTCGCTGAAGAAGGCGTTGTG
Source organism: Chitinophaga pinensis (assembly GCA_943370595.1). Taxonomy (GTDB): domain Bacteria; phylum Pseudomonadota; class Gammaproteobacteria; order Burkholderiales; family Burkholderiaceae_C; genus Piscinibacter. The sequence goes on along the minus strand of CALRRO020000021.1, from coordinate 52,441 downwards.
CGAATGGCCGACCGAGCGCCAGTTGCCGACCGGCACGCCGCTGTGCGTGGCCACGTGAGCGATGCGCTGGTCCGGCACCGCGTAGGGCAGGTCGAACAGGCCTTCGCTGGTGGTCTTGTCGGGCAGCTCGACCGGCCCGGCCAGCGCCGGCGCGTTGCGCTCCATGAAGCGCGGCGTGATGGCGTCGCCGGCGCTGGTGATCTTCAGCGCCTGCAGGCGACCGTCGGCATCGAGCCCGGCCTGCAGGAAGGCGGCACCGGCCGGGCGGTAGAAGTCGTGGCCGATGTCCTCCTCGCGCGGCCACACCAGCTGCACCGGCCGGCCGCCCGTTTCCAGCGCGATGCGCACCGCCTGACCGATGACGTCGACCTCCAGCCGGCGCCCGAAGCCGCCGCCGAGGTAGGTGACGTGCAGATCGACGTTGGCCTCCGGCACGCCGGCCACCCGCGCCGCGATGGCGCGCGCGAAGCTCGGCACCTGCGTCGGCGCCCACAGCTCGACGCGGCCGTCGGCCACGCGTGCGGTGCAGTTGGGCGGCTCCATCGTGGCGTGGGCCAGGTAGGGCGCGCGGTACAGCGCCTCGATCCGCTTCGCCGCACCGGCCAGCGCGGTGTCGGCATCGCCCTGGGCGTGGAAGGCGAAACCTTCGTGCTGCGCGGCAGCCTCGCGCGCGGTTGCCGCGAGCGTGTCGGCGATGCGCGCGCTGTCCAGCGTGCCGGCCGGTGGTGGCTGCCAGTCGATCACCAGCGCCGCAGCGCCACGCCGTGCATGCCAGGTGCTGCGGCCGACCACCGCCAGCGCCGGCGTCGAACCCGCGTAGGGCCCGAGTCGCACGACACGCTCGACGCCCGGCAGCTTCATCGCCGGCGCGACGTCGACCGCGCCCGGCCCGCCGCCGAGCATCGGGCAGTGGCGGACCACCGCGTAGACCATCCCGGGCAGGCGCTGGTCGAGGCCGAAGCGGGCCGCGCCGGTCACCTTGGCCGGCAGGTCGGTGCGCGGCACGTCGCGGCCGATCAGCTTCCAGTCCTCGCGCGGCTTGAGCTTCACATCGCCCGGTGGCGTGGCCGCCGCGACGCGCACCAGTTCACCGTAGTGCGCACGCTGGCCGCTGCCGGCGTGGGAGACGATGCCGTCAGCCACCATCAGCTCGTCGACCGGCAGCTTCCAGGTCAGCGAGGCCGCGCCGAGCAGCTGCGCGCGCGCGGTGGCCGCGGCCAGACGCAGCGGCTCCCAGGCGTCGGCCACGCTGCTCGAGCCTCCGGTGACGCTGAGGCCGAGTTCTCGTGCGACCTTGCCGACGATCCAGCGGCCGAGCCGCACGCTGCGCGTTTCCTGGCCGGGTTCGGCATCGCTCGGGTGCTCCGGCAGGCTGGCGACCAGCACCGCGACGTTGCCGTAGATCGAATCGGCACCGGCATCCACCAGCGCGATGCGCGCCAGCGGCAGGTCGAGCTCGTCGGCGACCAGCATGGCCAGCGCGGTGTGCACGCCCTGGCCCATCTCGCTGCGGTTCATCGCCAGCACCACGTGGCCGTCCGGCGCGATGCGGATCCAGCCGTTCAGCGCGATGCGACCCTCGGCGTCGGCCAGCGTGTCTGGGCGGCCTAGGCGGCTGCGCGGCGGCATCAAGCCCCAGCCGATCAGCAGCGCGCCGGCCAGTCCGGTGCCGGCCAGCAGCAGGCTGCGCCGCTTCATCCCTTGGCCCCCCGCAACTCCTCGGCCGCCGCGTGGATCGCAGCGCGCACGCGCGGGTAGGTGCCGCAGCGGCACAGGTTGGTGATCGCCGCATCGATGTCGGCATCGGTGGGCGCGGGCTGGCGTTGCAGCAGCGCCGCCGCCGCCATCAGCATGCCGCTCTGGCAGTAACCGCATTGCGGCACCTGGCGCGCCACCCAGGCCTTCTGCAGCACGTGCAGCTGGCCCGCCACGGCCAGGCCCTCGATCGTGCGCACCGGCTTGCCCACCACCGAAGACAGCGGCGTGACGCAGGAGCGCTGCGGCTGACCATCGACGTGCACGGTGCAGGCGCCGCAAGCCGCGACGCCGCAGCCGAACTTGGTGCCGGTCAGCTGGAGCACGTCGCGCAGCGCCCACAGCAAGGGCATGTCGGGATCGACCGCGTCGTCGGGCAGGTCGCGGGGCGTGCCGTTGATGATCAGTTGCATGGGCGGGCAGCGGGAGTGCGCTGCCGATTGTGCGGCAGCGCGCGGCGGCTCAGAACAGCCGGCCGACGTTGAGCAGGGTCAGCACGCCCAGCACCGCGAAGATCAGCGCGGCGATGCCGTGCACCAGCGTCATCGAGACCTTCTTCGCCACCACGTCGCCGAGCAGCACCGCCGGCACGTTGGCGATCATCATGCCCAGCGTGGTGCCTGCGACCACCGCGACCAGGTCGGCATAGCGCGCGGCCAGCGCGACGGTAGCGATCTGCGTCTTGTCGCCCATCTCGGCGAGGAAGAAGGCGATCACCGTGGTGCCGAACACGCCGAAGCGCTGCGTACCGCCCTCGGTCTCGTCGATCTTGTCGGGCACCAGCATCCAGGCAGCCATGGCCAGGAAGGACAGGCCGATCACCCAGCGCAGCACGTCGGGGCCGAGCGCGCGCGCGATCCAGTCGCCGACCACGCCGGCCAGCGCATGGTTGACCAGCGTGGCCACCAGGATGCCCAGAACGATCGGGATGGGGCGGCGGAACTTGGCCGCCAGCAGCAAGGCGAGCAGCTGTGTCTTGTCGCCCATTTCACCGAGGGCGACGATTCCGGTCGAGACGAGGAAGGCTTCCACGAGGATTCTCCGGGCCGGAGGACGAGACGGATGACCGCACGGCCTCCCCGGCCGCGGGCGGAGGCTGTGTGGTCAAAGGTCTTGCCAAACCCGGAGGTTGCGGACGCCATGGCCTGCGGGCCAAGTGTGTTGACGCCAGCCCCCGCGACGTTGTCGTGGGGCGGCTACTCCCCAATGACAGTGAGAGCGCGAGCAGGATTCTAGCCGCCGCATCGTTCGGCCCGGACGAGCGCTGCGTTCAGAGCGCTCGCTCGATCGCCAGCCGGGCCTGCGGCACACTGGCATGCATGACCACCGTTCTGGCCCGCCTGCCCGAAACCGGCGACCCCGACCTGCTGTTCCTGCTCTTCCACGGCGTGGGTGCGAACGCCGAGCACATGGCCGTGCTCGCTCAGCGTCTGGCCCAGGAGTACCCGCAGGCGGCGGTGCTGTGCATCGACGCACCCGACGAGTTCGACGCCGCACCCGGCGGCGGCGGCAAGCAGTGGTTCTCGGTCCAGGGCATCACCGAGGAAAACCGGCAGGCGCGCGTCGATGCGGCGCTGCCACGCTTCATCGCCACCGTGCGCGCGCTGCAGCTGCGCTTCGGCATCGACTGGCCGCGCACCGCGCTGTTCGGCTTCTCGCAAGGGGCGATCATGGCGCTGGAGGCGGCGCAGGCCGAGTCCGAGCTCGCCGGTCGCGTGCTCGCCTTCTCGGGCCGCTATGCGCAACTGCCCGACCACGCGCCGCGCGACACCTGCGTGCACCTGCTGCACGGCCTGGACGACAAGGTGATGCCTTACGCCGCCTCGGTGGAGGCGGCACGCCAGCTGGTCGCGCTGGGCGCCGACGTCACCGCCGACGTGCTGCCCGACATCGGCCACGAGCTCGACCCGCGCCTGATCGAGAAGGCCATCGACCAGCTGCGCACCTTCCTGCCGGCGCGCACCTGGCGCGCGGCCTTCGAGGCCGCGCCGGTGAAGTCGGAGCCGGCAAGCAGCAAAGACCTGAATCGCTGAGGACCACCCCCAAGCAGTCGCCGCGGATCCGGCTCCGCCGGTCCGCTGGCGGCGCCCCCTGGGGGGAGCGCGGGAGCGCTCCGGGGGGGTCTAGTGATGCAGCATCGGGCGGCTGATCTGGCCGTGCTGGCCGGTCCAGCGCTCGGTCTCCAGCCGGTCGAGCAGCAGCTCGACGTTCTCGGCCACCAGCGGGCGCGACAGGTGAAAGCCCTGGCCGGACTCGCAGCCCATGCCGCGCAGCTGGTCGTACTGCGATTCGGTCTCGATGCCTTCGGCGATCACCGACTTGCCCAGTGAAGCGCCGAGCGTCAGGATGGCGCGCACCACCTCCGCCTCCTTCGAGCCGCTGCGCATGCCGCGCACGAACGAGGCGTCGATCTTCAGGCTGTCGATCGGCAGGGAAGAGAGGTAGCTCAGCGACGAGTAGCCGGTGCCGAAGTCGTCGATCGACAGGCCGACGCCGAGCTCGCGCAGGCGCGTCAGCGTGTCGACGGCACCGTCGACGCTGTCCATCAGCACGTTCTCGGTCAGCTCCAGCGTCAGCTGGCTCGGGCTCAGCCGCGCGGCCACGATGGCGCGGGTGACGCGCTGCGCGAAGCCGCTGTGCGCGATGTCGTTGCCGGAGACGTTCACCTGCATCGTCAGGCCGTTGAAGGACTCACTGCGCGCCTGCCAGAGCTTGAGCTGGCGGCAGGCGGTGTCGAGCACGAAGTCGGTCAGCGGGCCGATCAGCGCCGACTCCTCGGCGATCGGGATGAAGGTGGCCGGGCTGATCAGCCCCTGCACCGGGTGCTGCCAGCGCGCCAGCGCCTCGAAGCCGGTGAGCCGGCCGCTGCCGAGGTTGAACAGCGGTTGGTAGGCCACCGTCAGCTGGCCGTTCTCGATCGCGCGGCGCAGGTCGCCCTCGAGCCGCACGCGGTCGGTCACCTGCTGGTGCAGGCTGGCGTCGAAGAGGGCGTGGCGCGCCTTGCCGGCCGCCTTGGCCCGGTACATCGCAATGTCGGCGTCGCGCAGCACCTCTTCGGGCAACTTGTAGCCGATGGCGCTGAAGGTGATGCCGATGCTGGCGCTGGTGGCGATCTCGGTGCCGCCGATCTGCAGCGGCTCGGCCAGCACCAGCTGCAGCCGCTCGGCCAGCGTGACGGCATGGGCCTCGCGCTCGATGTCCGCGCACAGCACGGCGAACTCGTCGCCGCCGAGCCGCGCGACCACGTCGCCCGGGCGCACGTTTTCGCGGATGCGCCGTGCCACCTGAATCAGGAAGGCGTCGCCGGCGCTGTGGCCCATGCTGTCGTTGATCAGCTTGAAGCGGTCGAAGTCGAGGAACATCACCGCGAAGCGGCGCTCCGGGTCCTGCGCCGCATGCTCGATGGCCTGCGCCAGGTGTTCGTGGAAGCGCGAGCGGTTCGGCAGCCCGGTCAGCCCGTCGTGGAAGGCGATGTGCTGCAGGCGGGCCTCGGCGCTGCGCCGCGCGGTGATGTCCTGCATCTGCACGATCAGGCTGGCAGCCTCGCCGCCAGCGTCGTCGAAGAAGCTGCCGTCCAGCGCCACCCAGACGTCGCTGCCGTCGCGGTGGCGGCAGCGCAGTTCGAGATTGATCGCGTCGGCCTCGCGGCGGTTGACGCGGCCCAGCAGCGTGGTGAAGGCCTCGGCATCGCCCTCGTGGATCAGCGAAGCCAGCGGCTGGCCGATCAGCGACTCGTCGTCGGCGCCGAACAGCGAGGTCATCGCGCGGTTGACCTGGCGGATGGCACCATCGGTGCCGACCAGCGCCATGCCGATCGACGCGTGCGTGAAGGCGGCGTGGAAGCGCTGCTCGCTCATCTCCAGCGCCTTGACGTGCAGCGCCGACTGCGCGGCCTCGCGCTCGGCGGCCTCGACGCGGCTGCGCCGCATCGCCTCGTCGGCCTCCTGCTGGCGGAAGAAGAAGTGCAGCGTGGCCAGCAGCATGCCGACGATCGGCACCACCGCCATCAGCACGCCCGGGCCCGACTGCACCACGGTCAGGAACAGCAGGCCGGCCACCGAGGCGCTGCCGGCGTAGGCGATCGCCACCCAGCCGAAGTTGGACAGCATCTCGCGCAGCAGCAGCGGCTGGTTGCGCTTGAGGTGGATGACCATCGTCGCCAGCACCGTGTTGAGCACGAAGTAGACGATCGAGAAGACCATCGCGGCGGTCATCAGCAGGCCGTCGCTGTACCAGCCGCGCGAGCGCAGCATGGTCAGCGCGGCGTCGAGCATGGTGCCGGCGATGAACATCGAGACGATCGCCATCGCCGGGCTGGCGATGCGGCTGGTCCAGCGCTTCGAGGTGCGCCAGGAGCCGACCAGCGCCTCGCCGGCGGCCGCCAGCGACGCGGCGGCCGGGCCGTGCAGCAGCAGGACGAGGAAGATGAAGATCTCGCCGGCGGCGAAGGAGTTGGTCGAGCGCGGGATGCGCACCGGGAAGAAGCCCGCCAGCGTCGCGATCGCGGCGCCGGCGATGATCTGCAGCAGCGCCTCGCGCGGCAGCACGGCGACCTGGCCGGCGCAGTGCAGCAGCACCATCAGGCCGATGGTGACCATGGTCCACCAGTAGACCGTGGCCTTGCGGTTGTAGTCGGGCATCAGCGCGCCGTGCAGGCGCTGCCAGGGGGTGCTCGCCAGCGAGGTCGCGGTGCTGCTCATGGTGCTCAGTTCTCGCCGGTGGTGGCCGTGCGCAGGTCGTAGTTGATGACCGGCACGCCGGTCTCGCTGATCACCAGACCCTCGCTGATCACCAGGCCTTCGCTGATGACGAGGCCTTCGCTGATCACCAGGCCCTCGCTGATGACGAGGCCTTCGCTGATCACCAGGCCCTCGCTGATCACCAGGCCCTCGCTGATCACGATGCCCGAACCGAGCGTCGTGCCGCTGCCGCTGGCCAGCCAGCTCGCCAGCGTCGGCGTGGGGATGAACAGACCGGTCTTGCCGATCGACGATGTGGTCCCCACCAGCGAAGTAGCGTTGACCACGCCCGACGTGACCAGGCTCTGGTTGGCCGGCACGACGTCGCTGAACGACCTGACGAAGGTGTTGCCCGGGGTGAACAGCGTCGCCCCCCAGTAGCTCGGCTGGCGCAGGCGCACGCGCCCGCTGGCCCAGGTGATGCGCGGGTCCCAGATCGGCTGGTACCTGGTGAACAGCGCGTCGCCGCTGAGCACGCGGTTGCCGCCGGCGAAGACGATGCGCGACCAGTTGAAGCTGCTGCCGTTGACCGTCGACGAGCGCGCCGGCAACGTCTGGCCCGCGGCCAGCAGGTTGGCGCCGGGGCTGATCGTGCCGTTGGCCACGGCGGTGGAGATGTCGGTGCGCAGCGCGCGGGCCAGGGCGAGCGCGCCGTCGATGTTCAGCAGGCCGGCGCCCTGGTGCACCAGGCTCTGGCCGGCCAGCGGCTGTGCGGAGTACTGCAGGATGGCCTTGACCAGCGGCGGCGTCAGGCCCGGGTTGGCCTGCAGCAGCAGCGCCGCGGCACCGGCGACGGCCGGCGCGGCGATCGAGGTGCCGCTCATCACCATCACCGTCTCGTAGTAGTACTGGCCGCTGTTGGCCGGCACCACCAGCTCGTTGTAGTTGTTGGAGGCAAGCTGATTCCAGTTGCCAGCGGCCGTCGTCGACGCGGCACCGAGCACGCGGTTGCCCGGCGCGACCAGGTCCGGCTTGATCAGGTTGTCGATGCGGCGGGTGCCGCTGGCGTCGACGTAGCTGCCGCGGGTCGGGCCACGCGAGCTGAAGGTCGTCACGGTGTCGTCGCCACGCCCGTTCGTGCCCTTGAAGTTGGCCGCACCGACGGTGATCACCGACGGGTCGTTGCCCGGCGAGCTGACCGTGCCGAAGACTTCCTTGCCCGCCGCGGACTTGCCGAAGTTGCCGGCCGCCACCACCACGGTGATGCCGGCAGCGGTGGCACTGCGCGCGGCGACGCACAGCGGGTCGAAGAACCAGCTCTGCGTCGACTGCGCGGCCAGGCTCAGGTTGATGACGCGGATGTTGTATTCCCGGGCGTGGTAGATCACCCACTGGATGCCTTCGATTGCATCGCTGATCGTGCCCAGGCCCTGGTCGTTGAGCACCTTGACGTCGTAGATGTCGGCACCGGGGGCGACGCCGGTGTTGTCGGGCGCGGCGTAAAAGCCGAAGCCGCGGCCGGCCGCGACCGAGGCGACGTGCGTGCCGTGGCCGAAGGCGTCGTGCGTGGCCGCGTAGTCGTTATTGACCGCCGCTTCATAGTTGCTCAGCGCCAGGCTGCCCGGGGCCAGCGAGACGCTGCTGTCCACACCGGTGGTCCAGCTGGCCAGCGAGGTGTTGAGCATGGTGACGCTGCGCTTGACGCGATCGGCCCAGGCGCCGTCGAAGGCCCGGTGCGACCTCATCACGCCGGAGTCGAGCACCGCGATGCCGATGCCGCTGCCGTCGACACCGCTGTAGGCGGTCGGGCTCGAGTAGCTGCGGCCGCGCGCGGTCAGCGCGCCGGAGACGTACTCCAGCGTGCTCAGCGTGCGCTGCACGCTGCGGTTGGGGGTCACGCTGGCCACGTCGTCGCGCTGCGCCAGCACGTGCACCTTCTGCGCCGGCACCTGCACCGTCAGCGCGCTCATCGAGCGGTGGAAGGCGTGCACCGAGCCACCCATCTGGAGCACGGCGGCGCGCAGCTCGCGCAGTTCGGGGTCGGTGGAGTCGCTGACGACGATCACCTGCACGTGCCGCTGGCCGCGCACGTCGCGCGCCCAGCGTTCGCGCGGCTTGCGGTCGGTACGCAGCTCGCCGTCCATGTCGCGGGCGATCTTGGCGCGCACGCGTTCGGACACCGGCTGGGCCTGCGCCGCCATCGGCAGCGCCAGCACGGTAGCCAGCAGGAGCAGCCAGGCCAGCGCCAGCCATGTCTTCGCGTCGCGCAGCCTGCGCTCGATGATCACGATGAACGGCAGTACTTCCTTGATCATCTTCAGCTCCCGCAGGCGACATGGGCCTGCCCTCGTTGACGTCCTTCAGCGGATACGTTGCGTATCCAACTGTTTCTTGGACGTCATCCTAGGGAACACGAAGTGATCGGTGTCGGAAGTAATTCGCGGACGGCACCAGGGGCCGCCCGATCAAGCGGCACTTCTACCCATTTAGCAGTCAGTCAAGACTGACTTCGGTGCGCACGGTCCCCGCCCGATCGGCCCGCGCGACCAGTGCCAGGCGTGTGCCCTTGGGCGCTCGCACCACCCACTCCGCGACGGCACGATCGGCCGTCACTTCGCGGCTGGGCAGGAAGGCGATCTGCGAGTTCTTCGGCGCGTGGCCCTCGAGCTGCGGGCCCTCCATGCGCTCCTTGCCGCTGATCAGCGACACGGTCGGGTCGCCCGGCGGCAGCACGATCTCGAACATCACGCCGCGCACCACCTTGCGCTGCAGCGCGCGCTGGCTGACGTAGGCCGGCAGCCAGCCGCTGTTGGCCACCGCCATGCGCACGCGCCAACTGTCGGGGCCCAGCGCGCGCACCTCGGTGCGCAGCAGTTCGAGCTTGGGCAGGCTCAGCGCCACCTGCGTCATCCATGACGGGAAACGTGCCGCCTCGCGCTCGCGCAGGTGCGGCGGCGGGTTGCGCCAGAAGTTCATCTTGTCCCAGCCGCCGACCTCCACCGCGCCGAGCTGCGGGTGCATGAAGGGCTTCCAGTCGACGTGCGCCTGGCCACCGCACTGCTCGTCGCTCCACTTCAGCAGCTTGAGGTCGTCCTCGACCGGGTGCTCGCGGAACCAGTCGATCCACTTGTAGTCCTTGATCTCCGCCGCCTGGTTGGGCGACCAGATCTCGACCACCCAGAACAGCGCGCCGAGGTGCTCGTACAGCCAGTCCTGCGTGCCGCCGATGGTCTCCTTCGGGTGGTACTTGAACTCGTGCCAGATGCTCACCGCCGGGTAGCCCGTCAGCTTGTGGCCGAGCTCGCTGAAGCGTTTGTAGGACCACAGGTCCTCGGGGATCATGTCGTCGTCGCTGCAGGTGCCCATCGGCCGCAGGATCACGCCGCTGTGCGTGTGGTAACTGATGCCGGCGCCGATGTTCGGGTGCCTGATCACGAAGTCGACCATCGCGCGCACCTCGGGCTCGCTGGTCGGGTACGGGCCTGCGCCGACCTGCTCGAACTCCTGCCGCCAGAAGGCCGGGAAGTTGCGGTTCAGGTCCAGGCCCTCCGGGTCCTTGTTGACCTTGACGGTCAGGCCGTCCCAGTTCGTGAGCGTGCCCTCGGGGATCAGCCGGTAGTACTCGCCACCGAACTCACCCGGCTCGCGCGGCACCATCAGGCGCGGGTCCTGCGCGCTCTTCTTGTACGCGCCGTGCGGGTCGGGGATGCGCATGGTCAGGATCCGGCCATCGCCGTCGACGTCCTCCATCGTCAGGCCCTCGACCGGCGCCTCGTCGAACGGGTAGCGCCGCGTCGACGAGCGGATGTGGCGCGGCCGGTCGGCCAGCGCCAGCTCGGCGCCGTCCGGGTTCAGGCGCGGGCACAGGTAGATGGCACGCGTGTCGAGCAGCTGCGTGATCTGCCGGCCTTCGTCGCTGTCGGCACCGTAGCCGGTGACCAGGCGGTGCAGGTAGTACAGCACCGCGGTGCTGGCGGTCAGCTCGGCCGCGTGGATGTTGCCGTCGGCCCAGAACGCCGGCTTGTCGGCGGCCGGCCCGGTGGCCGTGTTGGTGAGCGTGACCACCCAGATGTCGCGGCCCTCGTGGCTCTTGCCGATGGCCTCCACACTCACCAGCTGCGGGTGGGCATCGGCATAGTCGAACAGCAGCCGGGTCAGGGCGTCGTACTTGTAGAAGGTGTCGAAGCGCGGGGTCGGCGTGGCGGGCAGGGTCATGGGCGAAGGGGTGAACAGGTTCGGGGCAGGTCGAGGCGGGCGCCGTCGCGGAACACGGCGAGTTCTCCGGGCTGCAGCGCGGTCCAGGGTTCGTCGCGGGTCAGTGGCTCGGTGACGACCACCGCGACCCGGTCTTCCGGCGTGGTCACGTCAGCGAAGTCGACACTGAGGTCTTCATCGGCCAGGCGCGCGGCGCGGAACGGATGTTCGCGCACCAGCCAGCTCAGCTTCGTCGAGCAGTGCGCCCACAGCGCCTGGCCGTTGCTGAGCATGAAGTTGAAGCTGCCGTGCGCGGCGACCTGCGGCACCAGCTCGCGCAGCGTCGCGCTGAGCTCCTCGATCGGCGGCAGGCTCGCGTGTGCCTTGGCCAGCTCCTGCATCAGCCAGCAGAAGGCGCGCTCGCTGTCGGTGTCGCCGACCGGGCGGAAGCCGGCATGCAGGCGCGGCGCGTAGTCCTTCAGGTCGCCGTTGTGGGCGAACACCCAGTAGCGCCCCCACAGCTCGCGCTGGAACGGGTGCGTGTTCTGCAACGCCACCCGGCCCTGCGTCGCCTTGCGGATGTGTGCGATGACGTTGCGGCTCTTGATGGGGTAGCGCCGCACCATCTCGGCCACCGGCGACAGCCGCGCACTCTGCGCATCGACGAACACACGCGCGCCCGGCCCTTCGAAGAAGGCGATGCCGAAGCCGTCCTTGTGCTCCTCGGCACGGGTCGAGAAGCCGGTGAAGCTGAACATCACGTCGGTCGGCGTGTTGGCGTTCAGTCCGAGCAGCTGGCACATGGGTGCACCCGGTTCCGGGGTACCGTCACCACCCGCCAGGCGGGTGTCGCGGCCGCCTTGGGGCGGCCCGGCGCCGGCCGCGTCGCGCGCAGGACAGTACTCATTCTGTGAAGAGGCGGTAGAAGCCCTTGGCGGTGAGCAGCTGGCCGGGGTTGCTGCTCTCGTCGAGCACGCCGCACATGCGCTCGAGCACCCGCGGGCTGCGCTGGCCGCGCCACAGCACCAGGTCGGCCAGCCAGGGATGGCGGTTGACCCAGTTGGCACGCTCGTACAGCGTGAAGCGCGGCTTCAGCGCGGCGAGCCGGGCCTCGTAGTCGGCGCGCACCTGCGCGTCGTCGCGGCTGGCGCGGCGGCCGGCGATCACGGCGTCGGCGGCCAGCATGCCGGTCTCCAGCGCCTTGCCGATGCCTTCGCCGGTGAACGCGTAGGTGCTGCCGGCGGCCTCGCCGGTGACCAGCAGGCCGGGCCGCGAGAAGCGCGCACCGGTCAGCGAGGTGCGCAGCGGCGCCCCCTTCAGCGGTGCCAGCCAGTGGCCCCCGGCGACCAGGTCGCGCGCCGCCGGGTAGATGTGGGTGAAGGCCTCGAACAGCCCGCGCAGGTTGACGTCCTGACCCGTGAAGACGCCGACGCCAACGTTGAAGACGCCGTCGCGGGCCGGGAAGATCCAACCATAGCCCGGCGCGACGGCGCGGTGCCAGACCACCTCGAGCTTGTCGATGCGGCCCTGCATGGCCTCGTTCTTCAGGTAGCCGCGCAGGGCGACGCCGCTCGGCCCCTGGCGCAGGGCCATGCCTGCGGCGATCAGCGCCTGCGGAACCGCCCCGCTGGCCAGCAGCAGCCAGCGGCAGCGCAGCGTGCGCTCGGCCTCGCCCTGCACGAGCCGCGCGCCGACCACGGTGCCGCCTTCCTCGAGCGGCGCGACGAAGCGCACCGGCGCGACCATGCGCGCGCCGGCACGCACCGCCGCGCGGCAGACGATCTCGTCGAGCTGGCGCCGCGGCAGCACGGCCAGGGTGCCCGGCACGTCGACGCGAATGCCGCGCGGCGAGATCAGCCCGGCATGCGTGACCGGCTGCGCCTGCGCCATCACCTCGTCGAGCACGCCCAGGCGATGCAGCGCGTGGTGGGCATCCGGGATCAGCCCGTCGCCGCACACCTTGTCGCGCGGGAAAGCGTGCTGGTCGACCAGCACGACGTCGACGCCGGCCCGCGCCAGCGCGATGGCCGCCGCCGAACCGGCCGGGCCGGCGCCGACGACGAGCACGTCGCAGCGTTCGGGAAGGTGGTCGATCGAGAGGTTCATGCGCCGTGATGTTGGATCGCGCATTCTAGGCAGCGCCCTGCGCGCCGCCCGAGAAGCGCGGGCTAGAAGAGCTGCGGCTGGTCGCCGATGCGCGCCCGCTCGATCTCGAGCAGGCGACGCTTCGTCTCGACACCGCCCGGCGCCGAGAATCCGCCGCTCGCGCCGCGGGCCGCGAGCACACGATGGCAGGGCACGATCAGCGCGAACGGATTGGCGCCCAGCGCCTGACCGACCGATCGCGCTGCGCCCGGCTCGCCCAGCGCCTCGGCCAGTTCGCCATAGCTGCAGGTGCGGCCCGGGCCGATGCGCCGTGCCGCGTCGTACACGCGGCGGTGGAATGCGGGCACGCCGTCCATGTCGAGACAGATGTCCTGCAGGTGATCCGCCTCGCCGACCAGCAGCGCCTGCACGCGCCGCAGGGCGTCGGCGATGGCGGCCGTCGGTTCGGCCTCGCGCGCCTGCGGATGGCGCCGGCGCAGACTGGACAGCATGTGCGCCGGCTCGACACCGGGCAGCATCAGGCCACGGATGCCGGCCTCGCCCCAGACGATCGCGCACTCGCCGATCGCCGTCGGGAAGCGGGCGAATCGGGTCGCTGCAGCCATGGCCGGCATTGTGCGCGTTGACGGCGCTCAAGGCCCGTATCGCCGTTCGGCGCCACCATGCCTGCAGACACATCAACCCGAGGACATCGCATGAGTCTTTTCCACGCCGTGGTCTGGATCGATCACCAGAAAGCACAGGTCCTTCAGTTCGACGCCGAGCACGTTCAGGCGCAGAAGGTCAAGGCGCACACGCACCACACGGCGCAGCATGGCAGCGCGGTGCGCAGCGAGCACGAGTTCTTCGGCGAGGTCTGCAATGCGCTGAAGGGGATCACCGAAGTGCTGGTGACGGGTTCGCACACCGCCACCGCCGACTTCAAGCACTACGCCGACAAGCACCGCGCCGAGACGGCGAAGCAGATCGTCGGCTACGAGACCGTCGACCATCCGAGCGAGGCGCAGCTGGTCGCACTGGCGCGCAAGTACTTCCTGAAGTACGACCGCATGGCCGGCACGCCGACGCCGACCTGAATCCCATCACGTCGCTTGAAGCAGCGGCCGGCCAGCGCAGGGCCGCTCCCAAGCGGCCGGCCGACCCCCGCGGGGGGTGGTCGCGGCAGGCCGCGACCGGGGGCTGTAACGCCCCCTCAGGCCACCGAGACGGTGGCCTCCGGCGTCGCCGACTTGACCTCCAGCCGGGCCGCGTGCAGCAGCGGCTCGGTGTAGCCGCTGGGCTGTTCCTTGCCCTTGAACACCAGGTCCAGCGCCGCGCGGTAGGCGCGGCTGCTGTCCCAGTGCCCGGCCATCGGCTGGTACAGCGCGTCGCCAGCGTTCTGCTTGTCGACCACCTTGGCCATGCGGCGGAAGGTCGCGTTGACCTGCGCCTTGGTGACCACGCCGTGCTGCAGCCAGTTGGCGATGTGCTGGCTGCTGATGCGCAGCGTCGCACGGTCTTCCATCAGGCCGACGTCGTGGATGTCGGGCACCTTCGAGCATCCGACGCCCTGGTCGACCCAGCGCACCACGTAGCCGAGGATGCCCTGGGCGTTGTTGTCCAGCTCCTGCTGCTTCTGCTCGTCGCTCCAGTTCGGCTTCTTCACCACCGGCACGGTCAGCAGGCCGGCCAGCAAGGTCTCGCGCTCCGCCGCGGCATCGACCTTCTCCAGGTCCTTCTGCACCTTGAAGACGTCGACCTGGTGGTAGTGCAGTGCGTGCAGCGTGGCCGCCGTCGGGCTCGGCACCCAGGCGGTGTTGGCGCCGGCCTTCGGGTGCGCGATCTTCTGCTGCAGCATGGCCGCCATCAGGTCGGGCATGGCCCACATGCCCTTGCCGATCTGCGCCTTGCCGCGCAGGCCGCAGGCCAGGCCGACCAGCACGTTGTTGCGCTCGTAGGCCTGGATCCAGGCGCTGGTCTTCATGTCGCCCTTGCGCAGCATCGGGCCGGCGAGCATGGCGGTGTGCATCTCGTCGCCGGTGCGGTCGAGGAAGCCGGTGTTGATGAAGGCCACGCGCGAGGCCGCCGCGGCAATGCAGGCCTTCAGGTTGACGCTGGTGCGGCGCTCCTCGTCCATGATGCCCAGCTTCACCGTGCTGTCGGGCAGGCCGAGCATCTGCTCGACGCGGGCGAACAGCTCGCTGGCAAAGGCCACCTCGGCCGGGCCGTGCATCTTCGGCTTGACGATGTAGACCGAACCGGTGCGCGAGTTGACGATGCCGTTGCGGCCGTGGCGCTGCAGGTCGTGCAGCGCGATCGTAGTGGTGATCACCGCGTCCATGATCCCTTCCGGGATCTCCTTCTGCTCATCGCCGCACAGGATCGCCGGGTTGCACATCAGGTGGCCGACGTTGCGCACGAACAGCAGCGAGCGGCCGTGCAGCGCCACGTCCTCGCCGCGCGGGCCGGTGTAGCGCCGGTCGGGGTTGAGGCCGCGGGTGAAGGTCTTGCCGCCCTTGCTGACCTCCTCGGTCAGCGTGCCCTCGATGATGCCCAGCCAGTTGCCGTAGGCCTGCACCTTGTCGTCGGCGTCGACCACCGCCACCGAGTCCTCGAGGTCGAGGATGGTGGACAGCGCCGACTCCAGCACCAGGTCGGCGACGCCGGCCGCATCGGTGGCGCCGATCGGGTGCTTCGGATCGATTCGGATGTCCAGGTGCAGCCCGTGGTGCGACAGCAGCACCGAGCCCGGCGCGTCCATCTCGCCCTGGAAGCCGACGAACTGCGCCGGGTTCTTCAGGCCCACCGTGGTGCCGTTCTTCAGCGTCACGGCCAGTTGGTTGTCGATCACGCGGTAGCCGGTCGAGTCGATGTGCGAGCCCTTCTTGAGCGGCACGCAGCGGTCGAGAACGTAGCGCGCGTACTCGATGACCTTGGCGCCGCGCTTCGCGTTGTAGCCAGTGCCCTTCTCGCAGCCGTCGGCCTCGGCGATCACGTCGGTGCCGTACAGCGCGTCGTAGAGCGAGCCCCAGCGCGCGTTGGCGGCGTTCAGCGCGTAGCGTGCGTTGGTGATCGGCACGACCAACTGCGGGCCGGCCTGCAGCGCGAGTTCGGCGTCGACGTTCTTGGTCGTCACCTTCAGTTTGCCGGGCTCGGGCACCAGGTAGCCGATCTTCTCGAGGAAGGCGCGGTACTTCTTCGGCGCGCTGATCGGGCCGGGGTTCGCCCGGTGCCAGGCGTCGAGTTCGGCCTGCAGCCGGTCGCGCTCGGCCAGCAGCGCGGCGTTCTTCGGTGCCAGGTCGGCGACGATGGCGTCGAAGCCGGCCCAGAAGGCCTCGCTGGTGACACCGGTGCCGGGCAGCACGCGGTCTTCGATGAAGCGGTACAGCGGCGTGGCGACGTGCAGGCGGTGGCAGGTGGTGCGATCGGTCATGGCAGTCCTCGATGCGTCAAGGGTTCGGAAAGAAGTCGAGCACCTCGCGCAGGCTGCTGCCGATGCGCGTCGGTGCGGTGTCGAGCTGCTCGGCGGGCAGGCCGGCACGGTTCACCCACAGCGTGGTGTAGCCGTACCAGGTGGCGCCGATGGCGTCCCAGCCATTGCTGGAGACGAACAGGATGTCGCGCGCGGGCAGGCCCAGCGCCTGCGGCCCGAGCGCGTAGGCCGCGGGGTCGGTCTTGTACTTGCGCAGCGCATGCACGCTGAGCACATGGTCGAGCAGGCCGCTGAAGCCGGCGCTCTTCACCGCCACGCCGAGCATCTCCGGGTCGCCGTTGGAGAGGATGCCCGCCGTGACACCCCGCGCCTTGAGTGCGCGCAGCACCTCGAGGTTCTCCGGGAAGGCGCTGAGGTGGCGGTACTGGTTCATCAGCCGGTCTTCGGCCGTGCGGTCCATCGCCAGGCCCAGGCGCTGCGCGGCGAAACGCAGACCGGCCCGCGTCAGGTCCCAGAACGGCCGGTACTGGCCGCTCATCGAGCACAGCCGCGTGTACTCGATCTGCTTGTCGCGCCACAGCACGGCGAGCTTCTCGCCCTGGCCCGGAAAGAGCTGCTCGGCCAACAACCCGACGCTGTAGACGTCGAACAGCGTGCCGTACGCGTCGAACAGCACGGCGCGTGGCGCGGACGGGGGATTGCCTGGCCGGGACTCCATGGCTGAAATCTATTCCATGCCGGCAACAACATTAATGGCGCCGAAAGTGTTGGATTTGTGACGCCAGCAGCGTAATCAACGGCCTGCCGGGCATAATTTCTGCCCATGGACCGGCTCAAGCAGATCGAATCCTTCGTCTCCGTGGCGGCTCGCGGCAGCCTGACGGCGGCGGCCAACGCCGAGGGCGTTGCGCCGGCGGTGATCGGCCGGCGCATCGATGCACTGGAGGAGCGGCTGGGCGTCAAGCTGCTGGTGCGCACCACCCGCAAGATCAGCCTGACCCACGAGGGCAGCGCCTTCCTGGAGGACTGCCAGCGCCTGCTGGCCGACCTGGCCAACGCCGAGGCGAGCGTCAGTGCCGGCGGCGTGAAAGCCAGTGGTTACTTACGTGTCACGGCGCCGGCGGGCTTCGGCCGCCGCCACGTGGCGCCGCTGGTGCCGCGATTCATCGAGCAGCACCCGGACGTCAACGTCTCGCTGAACCTGAGCGACCGCGTGGTCGACATCGTCAACGAGAGCTACGACTGCGCGGTGCGCGTCGGCGACCTGCCCGACTCCAGCCTGATCAGCGTGCGCATGGCCGACAACCGGCGGCTGTGTGTCGCCACGCCGGCCTACCTGAAGCGTGCCGGCACGCCGAAGCACCCGAACGAGCTGCTGCGCCACCAGTGCCTGACGTTGAGCTCCGACGCCAGCCAGACGCGCGGCTGGGCCTTCGTGGTCGACGGCGCGGTGACGCACCTGCGCCCGAGCGGCCGGCTCGACTGCAGCGACGGCCAGGTGCTGCACGACTGGTGCCTTGCCGGGCTGGGGCTCGCGTGGCGCTCGACCTGGGAGGTCGAGCAGGAAGTCAGCAGCGGCCGGCTCGTCAGCGTGCTCGACGATTTCGCGGCCCCGCCCAACGGCATCTACGCGGTGTTCCCGCACGCCAAGCACCTGCCGCTGCGCGTGCGCCTGTGGATCGACTTCCTCAAGCACAGCTACGGCGATGCGGACTACTGGCGCCGGGCACCGGCCGCCTGAAAGCGGACGAGCCCGGCACGCGGCCGGGCTCGTGGTCGTCGCGCTTCAGCGCGGCACGATCACTTGCTCAGGCATTCCTTCATGAAGGCCTTGCGCTCGTCGCCCTTCTTGTCGCCAGCATCCTTGTTGCAGCTGGTCATCTTGCTCTGCTGGGTCGGCTTCTTGGCCGACAGGCAGGTCTTCATGAAGGCCTTGCGTTCGTCGCCCTTCATGTCGCCGGCTTCCTTGTTGCAGGTGCCCATCTTGGTCTGCTGCGCGCTGGCCTTGGGGGCGCTGGCGGCATCGGCCGCGAACGACGAGGCGGTGAATGCGGACAGGGCCAGCGCGACGAGCGTGATCATCTTCTTCATGGTTTCTCCTTCTCCTGGGGCGTGATTGCCGCTGCGGATTGGAGCACCCTGCCCGGCCGCCGGCAATGGAAGCAACGCACCAGCGTGTATCTCCGCGTACACGACGCCGTGACGGACTTCAAAGAATCCGTCTGGGATGGGCCAGCGCCTCGTGCGCGGCATGCAGCCGCCGCACCAGCACGCGGATGAAACCTTCGTCGAACAGGTGCCGGCAGCCCGGGCTGAGCTGGGCCAGGGTGTCGGGCGTGAACGAGATGGTGGTGGCCGTCTCGGTGACGATCACGTCGGTGCTGTGGCGGCGCAGGTCGGGGCTGGGCGCGAGGTAGGCCATCTCGCCGACGCTGGTGCCGGCGCCGAGCTGCGCGACCTTCTGGCCGTCGCGGAACACTTCCAGCTCGCCCTTGGCGATGATGTGGAAGTCGTTGCCCTCCTCGCCGCGGCGGTACAGCGCGTGGCCGAAGTCGTGTCGCTGCCAGCGGGCGCGGTGCACCACTTCCCACAACTCGACGTCGCCGAAGGCAGCGAAGAAGTCCAGCGAGCGCAGCAGCGTGAAGCGCTCCGAGTCGAGCACGCCCTGCAGCTGACCACGCGGCACATGCTGGTGGGTGATCAGGCCCGACAGCGCCTGCGCGAACTCGTCCCAGTCGCGGTAGCGGTGCCCCGGGTCCTTGGCCAGCGCACGCTGGATCACCGCGTCCACCGTCGGCGCGACGCCGGTGCGCAGCTGCGACAGCGGCGGCGGCGTCTGGTGATAGATCTGGTGCATCATGGCCGACTGCACCTGCGCGTCGAAGGGCGGCCGCCCGGCGATCAGGTGGTACAGCACCGCGCCGAGCGAGTAGATGTCGGCCCGGCAGTCGAGCGCCGCGCCGTCGAGCTGCTCGGGCGACATGTAGGCGAGCGATCCGACACGGTAGACCTGCGTCACGTCGGAGGCCAGGTTGAGCACGCTGCCGAAGTCGGTGATCTTGACGTCGGTGATGGTGCCGTTGTTCTGCGTCACCAGCAGGTTGGCCGGCTTGACGTCGCGGTGGATCAGGCCCTGGCGGTACACGTAGCCCAGCGCCATCGCGCACTTGAAGCCGAGTTCGACGATCAGCTCGAGCGACAGCAGCTGGTCGGCGCGGCAGAAGGGCCGCAGCGTGCTGCCGGCGACGTACTCCATCACCAGATAGGGCTCGACCGGGTCGGGCACCGCGTCGTAGATCTGCACCACGTTCGGGTGCTTGAGCCGGCCGACCAGAGCGGCCTCGGCGGCGAAAAAACGCTCGAAGTAGCGGCTGTCGTGGGCGTCGCCCATCACCACCGGGCGCACGCGCTTGATGGCGACGTCGATGTCCTGGAAGTCGTCGTGGCAGAGGAAGACTTCGCTGGTCGCACCCTCGCCGAGCTTGCGCAGCACGCGGTACTTGCCGATCAGCAGCGGCAGGTCCGGCGCAGCGGGCGCCAGCCCCGCAGGGTGGGTGATGGAGGTCGAGGACATGGCACGTGCCGAGGGCATGGCGATCATTCCACACCCTCGTGGCACGAGCTGCCCCGATCTGGCGCAGAAATCCATCCAATCCTGCGCCGTGCCGGCGATCGTTGCAACTGCTTGTGTCCGCGGGCGCGCGCCCGGTGCGCCCGGGGGCACCACCATAGAATCTGTGCATGATCCAAGCCAAACAGGAGTTGCTGGGCGCGCTGGGCGCGGCAATCGCCGAGTTCAGCCCTGGCGCGGGCGTGGCCGCGGCCTTCGAGTCGCCCAAGCAGGCCGCGCATGGCGACCTCGCCTGCACCGCCGCGCTGCAACTGGCGCGGCCGCTGAAGAAGAACCCGCGTGAGGTGGCAGCCGCGCTGGTCGATGCGCTGAACCGCCAGCCGGCCGTGCAGCGCTGGGTGGCTGCGATGGAGATCGCCGGCCCCGGCTTCGTCAACTTCCGGCTGCGCGATGCCGCGCGCCAAGCCGTGGTGGCCGAGGTGCTGCACGCCGGCGACGCCTTCGGCCGCGCGGCACCCAACGGCCAGCCGGTGCTGGTGGAGTTCGTCTCGGCCAACCCGACCGGCCCGCTGCACACAGGCCACACGCGCCAGGCCTGCCTCGGCGACGCCATCTGCAACCTGCTCGACTGGCAGGGCTGGCAGGTGACGCGCGAGTTCTACTACAACGATGCGGGCGTGCAGATCGCCACGCTGGCCGCCTCGGTGCAGGCGCGCCTGAAGGGCCTGAAGCCCGGCGACCCGGGCTGGCCGGAGACGGCCTACAACGGCGACTACATCGCCGACGTCGCCGCCGATTTCGCCGCGAAGAAGACCGTGCATGCCGACGACCGCGAGTTCACCGGCTCCGGCCTGTCCGACGACCTCGACAGCATCCGCCAGTTCGCCGTCGCCTACCTGCGCCACGAGCAGGACCTGGACCTGAAGGCGCTGGGCGTGCGCTTCGACCACTACTTCCTCGAGAGCAGCCTGTACGCCAACGGCCGCGTCGAGGACACGGTGAAGCGCCTGGTCACTGCCGGCAAGACCTACGAGGACGGCGGCGCGCTGTGGCTGCGCAGCACCGAATACGGCGACGACAAGGACCGCGTGATGCGCAAGTCCGATGGCAGCTACACCTACTTCGTGCCCGACGTGGCCTACCACCTGGCCAAGTTCGAGCGCGGCTTCACGCGCGCGATCAACATCCAGGGCGGTGACCACCACGGCACCACCGCGCGCGTGCGCGCCGGCATCCAGGCCGCCGGCATGGGCGTGCCCGGCGGCTACCCCGACTACGTGCTGCACAAGATGGTCACGGTGATGAAGGGCGGCGAGGAGGTGAAGATCTCCAAGCGGGCCGGCAGCTACGTGACGCTGCGCGACCTGGTCGACTGGACCGGCCGCGACGCGGTGCGCTTCTTCATGCTCAGCCGCAAGGCCGACACCGAGTTCGTCTTCGACGTCGACCTGGCGCTCAAGCGCAACGACGAGAACCCGGTCTTCTACGTGCAGTACGCGCACGCACGCATCTGCTCGGTGGTGCAGCAGTACGTCGACAAGGGCGGCGACATCTCGGCACTGCACAGCGCCGACCTGTCGCTGCTGACCGCGCCCAGCGAGGCCGCGCTGATGCTCGTGCTGGCCCGCTTCCCCGAGGTGCTGGCCGGTGCCGCGGCCGACTTCGCGCCGCACGACGTCGCCTTCTACCTGCGCGACGTGGCCGGCGCCTTCCACAGCTACTACGCCAACGAACGTTTCCTGGTCGACGACGTGGCGCTGGCGCGGGCGCGCATCGCGCTGCTGGCAGCCACGCGCCAGGTGCTGCGCAACGCGCTGGCGGTGCTGGGCGTCTCGGCCCCGCAACGCATGGACCGGGAACAACCTGCGCTGGAGACCGCATGAAATCGCAACGCGGCGGATTCGCCATGGGCCTGATCGTCGGCCTGCTGATCGGCCTGGCGCTCGCGCTGGCCGTGGCCCTGTACGTCACCAAGGTGCCGGTGCCCTTCGTCAACAAGGTGCCGCAGCGCACCGCCGAGCAGGACGCGGCGGAGACGGAGAAGAACAAGAACTGGGATCCGAACGCCGGCCTCGGCCACAAGCCGGGCCAGAAGCCCCCGGCGCCGGCGGCCAGTGCGCCGGTCACGGCAGCGCCGGCCACACCCGTCGCGCCGCCGGTTGCGGCCGCTCCCAAGGCCTCGGCCGCGACCGCGCGCGACCCGGCGGCGATCCTCGCCGCCCGCGAAGGCAGCACAGTCAAGCCGACGGCGGCGGCCGATCCGTTCAATTATTTCGTGCAGGCCGGCGCCTTCGCCAAGCCGGAAGACGCCGAGCAGCAGCGCGCCAAGCTGGCCATCATGGGCTACGAGGCCAAGGTCACCGAGCGCGAGCAGTCCGGCCGCACCGTCTACCGCGTGCGCATCGGCCCCTTCCCGGCCAAGGACGCGGCCGACGGCGCGAAGGACAAGCTGGCCAGCGCCGGTGTCGAATCGGCACTGGTTCGCGTGCAGAAGTGAGCACGGCCAAAGGCCGTTGCTGAACTTTCCTGCACGATCGCGACTCTGCCGACAGAATCGATCACCCGATCGAAGCCTAGAAACGGATCCAGAAGATGCAACGTCGAGAGTTTTCCACCGCCCTGCTGGGCGCCGGTGCCCTGTCGCTGGGTCTTCCCGCTGCCGCGCAGGGCGGCCTGCAGGAAGGCACCCACTATGTGCGCCTGGGCCAGCCGCTGCCGGTCACGGCTGCCGCGGGCAAGGTCGAGGTGGTCGAGTTCTTCTGGTACGGCTGCCCGCACTGCAACGCCTTCGAACCTGCGCTGGAAGCCTGGGTCAAGAAGCTGCCCGAGTTCGTCGCCTTCCGCCGCGTGCCGGTGCAGTTCCGCGAAGAGCCGTTCGGCATCCACCAGCGCATCTACTACGCGCTCGAGTCGATGGGCCAGCTCGAGGCGATGCACCGCAAGGTCTTCTACGCGATCCACAACGACCGCATGAAGCTCGACAAGCCGGCCGACATCGGTGCCTTCATGACCAAGAATGGTGTGGATGGCGCCAAGTTCGTCGAGGTGATGAACTCCTTCGGCGTGCAGACCAAGGCGCGCCAGGCGAAGCAGCTGGCCGAGTCGTACAAGATCGACGGCGTGCCGGCGCTGGGCATCCAGGGCCGCTTCTACACGTCCGGCAGCCTGGCCGGCGGCCAGGACAAGATGCTGGTCGTCGCCGACTTCCTGATCCAGGCCTCGCGCAAGGTCTGATCCGAAGTCTGCGCATTCCTGCCGCGTGACGCGGCGCAGGGGCACGGCTTGTGGCTAGAATGGTCTGCAAGTTTCGTGCCCTTGATGAACACTCCTTCGATCTCCCTCCGACGCGTCCAGCGGCTGGCACTGGCCGCCGCACTGGCCGCCGTCGTGGCCAGCGGCCCGGCCTTCGCCGAGAAGGCTGACCGCTTCAAGCCCTTGAACGTCGAGGCCGACCAGCCCGGCCGCATCGACCTGCTCAACCAGCACGTCGTCTTCAACGGCAACGTGGTCGTCACCAAGGGCACGATGGCGATCCGCGCCGGCCGCATCGAGGTGCGCGAGACGCCCGACGGCTACCACAGCGCGGTGGCGCTCGGCACCGCCGGCAAGCCGGCCACCTTCCGCCAGAAGCGCGATGGTGTCGACGAGTGGATCGAGGGCGAGGCCGAGCGGCTCGAGTACGACGGCAAGACCGACAGCATCCGCTTCGTCACCAACGCCGCTGTGCGCCGGCTGCGCGGCAGCACGGTGGCCGACGAGATCGCCGGCAACGTGGTCAGCTACGACAGCATCGCCGAGGTGTTCAGCGTCTCCGGCGGCGCCGCGGCCACGCCGACCAACCCGGGCGGCCGCGTGCGCGCCGTGCTGACGCCGCGCGAAGGCAGCGCTGCCGCGGCCGAAGCCGCTGCGGCTGCCTCGCAGCCGGCGCCGGCGCTCAAGCTCAGCCCGTCGCTCGGGGGCAGCAAGTGAGCGGCGCGGCTGCGGCCGCGGCGCCGCGCGTGCACCGCCTCGAAGCGCTGGGACTGCAGAAGTCCTACGGCGTGCGCAAGGTCGTCAAGGACGTACGCCTGGCGGTGGACAGCGGCGAGGTGGTCGGCCTGCTCGGGCCCAACGGCGCGGGCAAGACGACCAGCTTCTACATGATCGTCGGCCTGGTGCGCGCCGACGCCGGCGAGATCAGCATCGAGGGCCAGCGCGTCGAGCGGCTGCCCATCCACCTGCGCTCGCGGCTGGGGCTGTCGTACCTGCCGCAGGAGGCCTCGATCTTCCGCAAGCTGACGGTGGAGGAGAACATCCGCGCTGTGCTCGAGCTGCAGCTCGGCCCCGACGGCAAGCCGCTGCGCGACGCGCAGATCGAGCAGATGCTCGACGGCTTGCTGCACGACCTGTCGATCGAGAAGCTGCGCAGCGTGCCGGCACCGGCGCTGTCCGGCGGCGAGCGGCGGCGTGTCGAGATCGCCCGTGCGCTGGCCACGCAGCCGCGCTTCATCCTGCTCGACGAGCCCTTTGCCGGCGTCGACCCGATCGCGGTGCTGGAGATCCAGCGCATCATCAGCTTCCTCAAGGCACGCGGCATCGGCGTGCTGATCACCGACCACAACGTGCGCGAGACGCTGGGCATCTGCGACCGCGCGTACATCATCAGCGAAGGCGCCGTGCTGGCCGAAGGCACGCCGTCCGAGATCGTCGAGAACGCGGACGTCCGCAAGGTCTATCTCGGCGAGCACTTCAGAATGTGATCCCGCAATGAAGCCTTCATTGCAAGTCCGGCTCTCGCAGCATCTGGCGCTGACGCCGCAGCTGCAGCAGTCGATCCGCCTGCTGCAGCTGTCCACGCTCGAACTCCACCAGGAAGTCGAGCAGATGCTTGAGCAGAACCCTTTCCTCGAGCCCGACGACGACGCGCCCTCGGCCTTCGAGCCGCTGGCCGAGCGCACCAGTGCGGCCGAGCGTGCCGGTGAACGCGAAACCGAGCGTGCCGCCGAGCCGGCCAGCGAAGGCGGCGACGAGGCGCCCGGGCTGGACAGCGCCGAGCTCGGCACCACCGAGCGCGACGACTGGGAGAACGGCACCGAGCGTGACGACTTCGACGGCATCGGCGAGACACCGAGCAAGTCGGCCGGCCAGGGCGAGAGCGACGACTTCGACGGCGCCGAGCGCGACGCCGCGCTGCCGACGCTGCAGGACCACCTGCGCGAGCAGCTCTCGGGCATGCGCCTGTCGGCCGAGGACGCCGCCTCGGTGATGGTGCTGATCGAATCGCTGACCGACGACGGCTACCTGGCCGACCCGATCGAGGAGATCGCCGCGCAGCTGCTCGGCGAAGACGCCGACGAAGAATCGCTCGACGCCCTGGTCGACCGTCTGCGCTGCGGGCTGCGCTTCCTGCAGAGCATGGAGCCCACCGGCGTCGGCGCGGCCAACCTGTCGGAATGCCTGATGCTGCAGCTGCGCACGCTGCCGCGCAGCGAGGCGCAGCTGGTGGCCATCATCGTCTGCAAGAGCCACCTCGACCTGCTGGCGCGGCGCGACCTGAAGAAGCTGGTCGCCGCCACCGGCGCCGACGAAGACCTGCTCAAGCAGGCGCAGGCGCTGATCGTCGCCTGCGAACCCAAGCCGGGCCGGCCGTTCGCGCGTGCCGAGGCGAACATCATCGTGCCCGACGTGATCGTGCAGAAGTCGGGCCGCAACTGGAAGGTCACGCTCAACCCCGACGTGATGCCCAAGCTGCGCATCAACGACCTCTACGCCAACGCGATCCGCCAGGGCCGCGGCAGCAGCGGCGCGGGCCTGAACGGTGCCGGCCCCGGGTTGAACGCGCGGCTGCAGGAAGCGCGCTGGTTCATGAAGAACATCCTGCAGCGCTTCGACACAATCCAGCGTGTCTCACAGGCCATCGTCGAGCGTCAGAAGAGTTTCTTCACGCACGGCGAGATCGCGATGAAGCCGCTGGTGCTGCGCGAGATCGCCGACGAGCTCGGCCTGCACGAGTCGACCATCTCGCGCGTGACGACGGCCAAGTACATGTCCACGCCCTTCGGCACCTTCGAGCTGAAGTACTTCTTCGGCTCCTCGCTGAACACCGACGCCGGCGGCAACGCCTCGAGCACCGCGGTGCGCGCGCTGATCAAGCAGCTGGTGGCGGCCGAGGACGTGAACAAGCCGCTGTCGGACAGCCAGATCTCGCTGATGCTCGAGGAGCAGGGCATCCAGGTCGCGCGGCGCACCGTTGCCAAGTACCGCGAAGCGCTGAAGATCGCGCCGGCGAACCTGCGCAAGGCCATGTAGGTTCCGGTTCGACGACGATGCCGCTGCCGCTGTTCCTGCCCTGCGCCGCCGGCGTCGAAGACTGGCTCGCCGAAGAGATCGCCCGGGTGCTGCCGGGCGTGCGCCTGCACACGCGGCGCGGCGGTGTCGCGCTGGAGGGCGATCCGCGCGAGGTGATGGTCCTCAACCTCGAGTCGCGCCTGACGCAGCGCGTGCTGATCGAGGTGGCCGAAGGCCCGTACCACCACGAGGACGACCTCTACGAACTGGCGCGCACGGTCGACTGGTCGCAATGGATCACGCCGCGGGAGACGCTGCGTGTGGACACCACGGCGACCAAGTGCCCGCTGAAGAGCCTGAACTTCGCCGCGCTGCGCATCAAGGACGGCGTGTGCGACCAGCAGCGCGAGACGCACGACGAGCGCAGCAGCGTCGACACGCGGCACCCGGACCTGCCGCTGCTGCTGCACCTGGGCCCCGAACGCGCGTCGATCTATGTCGACAGCTCGGGCGAACCGCTGTTCAAACGCGGCTGGCGCGAGGACAAGGGCGACGCACCGCTGAAGGAGACGCTGGCCGCCGCGATGCTCGCCGCCGCCGGCTGGCGCGGCACGCCCGAGGCCGGCGGTGCACTGCACGACCCCTGCTGCGGCTCGGGCACCATCGCCATCGAGGCGGCGCAGATCGCCTGCGGCATCGCGCCGGGCCTGCAGCGCCGCTTCGCCTTCGAGCACCTGCTGCCCTTCACCGGGGCCGAACAACGTGCGTTGTGGCAGCAGCTCAAGGCCGAGGCCAAGGCGCGCATCCATGCGAGCGCGGTGCCCATCCACGCCAGCGACGTCTCCTTCCGCATGGTCGACTTCGCGCGGCGCAACGCGCAGCGCGCCGGCGTGGAGGCGGCCATCACCTTCAACGGCGGCGATGCGCTGGAGCGGCCGGCACCGGCGTTGCCGGCAGGCCTGCCGGGCACGGTGATGCTCAACCCGCCCTACGGCGAGCGCATCGAGGTCGGCGGCAAGGCGGCGCGGGCCTCGGCGCAGGACCGCGACACGCCTTCGGACTTCTTCGCCCGCCTCGCCTCGCACTGGAAGCAGGCCTACACCCGCCACGCGGCCGGCTGGACTGCCTGGGTGCTCAGCCCCGACATGAAACTCGCCTCGGCGATGCGGCTGAAGGAGAGTCGCCGCATCCCGATGTGGAACGGGCCGATCGAATGCCGGCTCTACCGCTTCGACCTGGTCGCCGGTTCGGCGCGGGCGCCGAAGGCCGACACCGGCACCTGACTCAGCGGGCGACCTTGATCGTCACCGGCGCGCTGGTCGCCATCACCGCGCCGCCCGGCGCATTCGCCACCAGTTCCAGCGTCAGCGTGTAGTCGCCCGGCGGCGGCTTCAGCCAGCCTTCGGTGGCGCCGTTGCCGAAGGCGATGCGCTCGATCGCCCCGCTGCGCGACTGGGCGACGAGGCGGAAGTGCCCGACGCCGGCGTCGGTGATGGCGGTGTGGCTGACATTGAGGCCCGAGGCGTGGAACTGCACGCGGAACGGCGTGTTCAGCGTCTCGCCAGCGCGCGGCGCCAGCAGCGCGACCCCCGGCTTGACCAGCGACTTCGGATCGATGTTCTCGTTCTTCGCCGTGACGGTCACCGTCATCGGCTTGCTGTAGATGAAGAAGGGGATGTGCTTGTGGTCGGCCAGCAGCAGGCGCAGCGTGTAGGTGCCGGGCTTGAAGTCGAGCACCGCCTCCATCTGGCCCTTGCCGAAGTGGCGGTACTGGTCGTTGAAGGGCAGCGGCTGGGTGAAGTCCAGCGGCAGGTCGCGGTTGACCAGCAGGTGGTGGTGGCCGGTGTCGCGCACGTCCTTGGTGATCGCGGCCAGGCCCGAGCGCGACAGGCCGAACTTCAGCACGAAGGGCGTCTCGATGCGGTCGCCGTCCTTCAGGTTGGTGAAGTAGGTGGTGGGCTGCGGCAGCGGCGCGGGCAGCGTCAGCCACGGATGCGCCGGTTCGGCCGCGACGGCGCTGCCCAGGGCGAGCGCCAGCAGCGCGCCGGCCAGTCCGCCGGCGGCCCAGATGCGGGGGCCGGTCATCGACCCAGCAGCTGGCCGAGTACGGCGCCCATGTCCATGCCACCCTGCGGCAGCTCGCCGCCGGGCGTGAGCTGGTCCACCACCTGCGGCAGCAGTTGCGACAGCGGCCCGAGCAGCTCGCCTGCGTCAATGCCGCTGCGCTGCGCCAGGCCGGCCAGCACATCGTCGCCGAGCGCACCGCCGAGCTGCTCGGGCGAGACCGGCAGGTTCTGCCCGGTGCCCACCCAGGAGCCGACGACGTCGCCGAGCCCGCCCTGCTGAAGGCGCGAGACGATGTCGGCCAGGCCGCCGCCGGCACCGCCCTGGCCACCTTGCGCGAGCATTGCGACCACGGCCTGCAGCAGCGCGGCCTGGTTGCCGCCGCCCGAACCCTGGCCGAGGGCACCGATGACGGAGTCGAGAAGTCCCATGGGATGCTCCTGCGTGAAAGAGGCCTGGATTCTGGCCGATGCGCTCAGGCCGCGGCCATCCCACGACGGCGCCAGGCCAGCCAGGCGATCGCGGCGCCCGCCAGCGCCACCGGCACGATGGAGCCGAGGTTGAGCCAGGCCCAGCCCTGGGTGGTGACCAGCGCGCCCGAGCCCAGCGCGGTGAGCGTCATGGTCGCCATCACGGTGCCGTCCATCGCGGCCTGCGCGGTGGTCTTCTCCTCGGGGCGGTAGGCCTGCGTCAGCAGCGTGGTGCCGCCAACGTAGAGGAAGTTCCAGCCGACGCCCAGCGCGAGCAGCGCCACGATGAAGTTCATCAGGTCGACACCGGCCAGCGCCACGGCGATGCACAGCACGTTGAGCACGACACCCGCGGCCATCACCGGCAACACGCCGACACGCCGGATCAGCGAGCCGGTGAAGAAGCTGGGCACGAACATGCCCAGCACGTGCCACTCCAGCACCAGCGCGGCGCTTGAGAACGGGTGCGCGCACTGCGACATCGCGATCGGCGTGGCCGCCATCAGCAGGTTCATCACGCCGTAGCCGAGCGCGCAGCCGGCCACCGCGACGATGAACACCGGCTGGCGTGCGATCTCGGCCAGCGGCCGGCCGGGATGGGCCGGGTCGGGCTGCGGCAGTGGCGGGAAGCGGATGAAGCCCATGGTCAGCAGCGACAGCAGCGCCACCCCGACGAGTGCGGCGTAGGCACCGGCGAAGGCGACCGGCAGCAGGTCGCGCGTCGCGCTGGCCAGGTTGGGGCCGACCACCGCGCCGAGGATGCCGCCGGCCAGCACCCAGGAGATCGCCCGTTCCTTGAAGGCCGGAGCGACCAGCTCGGTGGCGGCGAAGCGGTACAGGCCCGCATTGGCGTTGTAGTAGCCGGCCACCATCGTGGCGGCGACGAGCAGCCAGAAGTTGTGCGACGAGGCCGCCCAGGCGCACAGCGCGGTCGAGAGCATTGCCACCGCCAGGCCCAGCTGGAACGCGCGCCTGCGCCCGAAGCGCCGCTGGTGGCGTGCCACCAGCGGCGCGCACAGCGCGCCACCGGCCACGTAGCCGGCCACCGGCAAGGTGGCCATCCACGGCACCGGCGCGAGCGCCAGGCCGACCAGGCCGTTGATCGCGATGAAGGTAACGTTGTTGGTGAGGAACAGGCCCTGGCACAGGGTCAGCAGCAGTAGCTGGACGTTCACGCGCGTCCTTCGAGGGTCAGCGCGAGGTGCGCCAGCAGCGCCAGCGGCGCGGTGTCGGCACGCAAGGTGCGCGCGCCCAGCGACACCGGGACGAAGCCACGACGACGCGCCGCTTCTTCCTCGGCGTCGCTGAGCCCGCCCTCGGGGCCGCTGAGCGACAGCAGTTCACCAGCGGCGTCCACGACGGGCAGCGCCTCGGCATCGCGCAGGCTCAGCAGCAGGCGCGGGGGCGCGGCCGGCAGCGCGAGGCCGCCGAGCCAGTCGCCCAGGCTGCGCACCGGCGCGACGACGGGCACGCGCGTGCGGCCGCTCTGCTCGCAGGCCGACACCGCCACCGCCTGCCAGTGCTGCACCTTCTTGTCGGCCCGCTCGCCGGACAGGCGCAGCACCGAGCGCTCGCACAGCAGCGGCTGGATCGCGGCAACGCCAAGCTCGCAGGCCTTCTCGACCAGCGTGTCCATGCGCTCGTTGGCAGGCATGCCGACGGCGATCGTGACGGCCAGCGGCAGCTCGCGCGAGACATCGTGGAAATCTCCGATCCGCACCGAGACCTCGCGCCGCCCCATCTGCAGCACCTGCGCGTGCCATTCGCCGCCGCGCCCGTCGAACAGCGTCAGCGGCGCGCCCGGTTGCAGGCGCAGCACCTGCACATGGCGCGCCGCGCCTTCCGGCAGATCGAGCTCGGCGCCGCCGGTCAGCGACAGGGGAACGTGAAGGCGTGGCGGCACGGGCAGTGATCGGGGGCAGGCGGGTCGCCAGTGTGCCGCAGCGCGTGCCCCGGCTCAGCGGCCTGCGCGCCGCCACCACAGCCGCCAGCGGCGAACGGCCGCGCGCAGCGCCTGCCACAGCGGCAGCGCATGCACGGCCGCCTTGATGCGCGCCTTGGTGCGCCGCCACCAGGCCAGCGACGCCGCGAACCAGGCGAAGTGGGTCAGCTGCGCCTCGGTGAGGATGAACAGCCGGCCGACCAGCGCCGTGCCGAGCAGCTTGGCCGCCACGATCACCGCCACGCCCAGCAGCGTGTGGCCCTGCTGGATGGCCCACAGCGCCAGCAGCTTGACCGGGAGCAGCGCCACTGCCGGCACCAGGAAGAGCGCCAGCGCTGCGCGTGGCGGCAGCCGCTGGATGCGTGCTTCCAGGCGGGCCAGCGGCGGCCACAGCGCCAGCCGCGCAGCCCAGGCGGTCAGCGGCCGCCAGCCCCACTCCTCGATGAACAGCACCAGCGCCGCCAGCGCCAGCAGCACGCCGCGCAGCGCGCGGGCGATGCCGCGCAACACACTCATTCGACGATGCCTGCCATCCAGGTGGACAGGATCTCGCGCGTGTAGACGCTCGCCACCTCGGCGATGAAGCGGTTGAAGTCGACGTGGGCGCTGTCGTCGGCGCGGTCGGAGATGGTGCGGATGACCGCGAAGGGCCGGCCGAAGTCGGCACAGACCTGGGCCAGCGCCGCGCCTTCCATCTCGACCGCCAGCGCGTCGGGCAGCGCGCTGCGAAGCGCGTTGCTCTCGGCCGCGGTGGCGACGAAGCGGTCGCCGCTGATCACCAGGCCCTGGTGCAGCAGCGGGCTGTCGATGCCGAAGTCGGCGAGGTGGGTTTCGCCGATGCGCTCGCTGGCGTGGTGCAGGCAGTGCAGCGCGGCGGCCGCCAGCGAATCGCTCAGGTCACAGTCGGTGGGAAAGCGCGAGCGGCCGGTCAGCGGCACCTCGAAGCGCGGGAACAGCGGCGACGCGTCCATGTCGTGCTGCAGCAGCTCGCGCGCCACCACCACGTCGCCGACGCGCACGCCGGTGCCCAGGCCGCCGGCCGCGCCGGTGAAGATGATGCGCTGCACGTCCATCTCGTTGAGCAGCAGCGCGGCGGTGGTGGCCGCGGCCACCTTGCCGATACCCGACAGCACCATCACCACCGGCTGGCCTTCCATCTGGCCGAGGTGGAAGGTCCGGCCGGCGAACTCGGCACGCTGGGGTTTGTCGAGTGCGGGCAGCAGCGCCCGCAGCTCCTGGTGCATGGCACTGACGACTGCGATACGGCTCATGCGCTCAGTCTCGCATGAGTCATCGCCGACTACTTGCCTCGCAACTCCCGGCGCAGGATCTTGCCCACCGGCGTCTTCGGCAGCTCGGTGCGGAACTCCACCACCTTGGGCCGCTTGTAGCCGGTCAGGTGCGCCTCGCAGTACGAGCGCACGTCGGCCTCGGTGACGGCCGGGTTCTTCTTGACGATCACCAGCTTGACGGCCTCGCCGGCCTTCTCGTCGGGGATGCCGACGGCCGCGCACTCGAGGATGCCGTCCATCTGCGTGACCACGTCCTCGACCTCGTTCGGGTAGACGTTGAAGCCGCTGACCAGGATCATGTCCTTCTTGCGGTCGACGATCTTGAAATAGCCGCGCTCGTCGACCACACCGATGTCGCCGGTGCGGAAGAAGCCGTCGGCGGTCATCACCTTGGCGGTCTCGTCGGGGCGCTGCCAGTAGCCGGCCATCACCTGCGGACCCTTGATCACGATCTCGCCGGGCTGGCCCAGCGGCACTTCGTTGCCGTCGTCGTCGAGCAGGGTCAGCTCGGTGTTGGGCATCGGCAGGCCGATGTTGCCGCTGTAGGCGGTGCTGTCGACCGGGTTGCAGGTCGCCGACGGCGAGGTCTCCGACAGGCCGTAGCCTTCGACGATCGGGCAGCCGGTCTTCTCGAGCCACAGCTTGGCGGTGGCGCTCTGCACCGCCATGCCGCCGCCGACCGAGATCACCAGGCTGCT
Organism: Chitinophaga pinensis; assembly: GCA_943370595.1. Classification (GTDB taxonomy): domain Bacteria; phylum Pseudomonadota; class Gammaproteobacteria; order Burkholderiales; family Burkholderiaceae_C; genus Piscinibacter. Next base: position 19,991 of record CALRRO020000021.1, on the reverse strand, counting down.
CCAGTCCACCGTGCCGAAGTCGGCGTGGTTGGCCATCGCGTTGAACAGCGTGTTGACGGCCGGGAAGCTGTGGAACTTCTCGCGCGACAGGTCCTTGAACATCGCCGGCAGGTCGCGCGGGTTGGCGATCAGGATGTTGCAGCCGCCCATTCGCATGGACAGCATCATGTTCGTGTTGAAGCCGAAGATGTGATACAGCGGCAGCGCGCAGACGGTGTTGATCTGCTCGCCCTTCGGGATCTTCTTCAGCGCCGGCTGGTACCAGGCCTCGGCCTGCAGGATGTTGGCGACGAGGTTGCGGTGCAGCAGCACTGCGCCCTTGCTGACGCCGGTGGTGCCGCCGGTGTACTGAAGCACCGCGATGTCGTCCGGGCCGACCTGCGCCGGCGTGAAGGTCTTGCCGCGGCCGGCCGAGAGCGCATCGTTGAAACGCACGGCGCCAGGCAGGTCGAAGGCCGGCACCATCTTCTTCACGTTGCGAACGACGTAGTTGACGATCAGCGACTTCGGGAAGCCGAGCATGTCGCCGAGTGCGGTGAGGATGACCTTCTTGGTCGGCACCGCGCTCATCACCTGCTGCAGCACGTGGGCGAAGTTCTCGACGATGATGATCGCCTTGGCGCCCGAGTCCTTCAGCTGGTGCTCCAGCTCGCGCGGCGTGTACAGCGGGTTGACGTTGACGACCACGTAGCCGGCGCGCAGCACCGCCGCCACCGCCACCGGGTATTGCGGCACGTTGGGCAGCATGATCGCGACGCGGTCGCCCTTGGCCAGGCCGAGCGACTGCAGGTAGGCGGCCATGGCACGCGAAGCCTCGTCGACCTGGCCGAAGCTGATCGCCTTGCCCATGAACTTGTAGGCGGGCAGCGAGGCGTATTTCTTCAGGCTCTCCTCGAGCAGCGCCACCAGCGATGGGTACTGCGCGACGTCGATGTTCGCCGGCACGCCCGCGGGGTACTGCTTCAACCAGGTCTTTTCCATCTCTCGCTCGTTTCCAGGGTATGGGGCCGATTCTCTCCGAGCGCCCGCAGCCCCCCGCTAGGGTCTTTCGATAGCGCGCGGCCACCGGGTATTCCCGGCGTTGAGGCGGGGTGCGTGTCCCCCTATCCTTCGTCAATTGGTCAGGCCACTTGACCGCCTGCCTTCCGCCCTCCCACCTCGCCCCGATGCCGCTGCAGACCATCGAGCCCCGCCGCCTGTACCGCCAGATCGCCGACCAGCTGCGCGCGCTGATCGACGGAGGCGAGTTTCCGGCCGGCACGCGGCTGCCGCCCGAGCGCGACCTCGCCACGCAGCTCGGCGTGTCGCGGCCGTCGGTGCGCGAGGCGCTGATCGCGCTGGAGGTGGAGGGCCGCGTCGAGGTGCGCATGGGCTCGGGCATCTACGTGCGCGAAGCCGCGGCCCGCGCTGCCGCGGTGGAGCACGAGGCCGAGAGCCCGCTGGAGACCATCCGCGCCCGCGCACTGATCGAGGGCGAGCTGGCCGCCTACGCGGCGCTGCACATGAAGCGTGCACAGCTGAGCGGCCTGCGCGAGGCGATCGCCGTGATGGAGCAGGAGGCCGCGGCCGGGCAGACGCCCACCGAGGGCGACCGCCTGTTCCACACCCGCATCGCCGAGGCCTGCGACAACTCGGTGCTGCTGCGCGTGGTCAGCGAGCTGTTCGACGAGCGCCACAACCCGCTGTTCGAGCAGCTCGGCAGCCATTTCGAGAACGCCCGCAGCTGGGCCACCGCGATCGAGGAGCACCGCGAGGTGGTCGATGCGATCGCCCACCAGTCGCCGCAGGGCGCCCGCGAGGCGATGGCGCGCCACCTCGCCAATTCGCACGACCGCTTCATGGCGGGTTGGCAGGCCGAGAACGAGGCCCCCGCCGCGAAGCGCGTGCCGCGCAAGTCCGCAAGGAGCAAAGCATGACCCTGGCCTGCCGGATCCACGCCGCGAAGGACCTCCGTCTCGACGAAGTGGAAAGCCCGCCGCTCGGCGAGCACGACGTGCAGATGCGCCTGGGTGCCGGCGGCATCTGCGGCTCGGACCTGCACTACTTCGGCCACGGCCGCGTCGGCGCCTTCGTGATCCGCGAGCCGCTGATCCCGGGGCACGAGGCCTCGGGCATCGTCGAGCGCATCGGCAGCGCGGTCACCCGGGTCAAGCCGGGCGACAGGGTCGCGGTGAACCCGTCGCACGCCTGCGGCCGCTGCGACTACTGCCTGGGCGGGCGCTTCAACCTGTGCCGGAAGATGTTCTTCCTCGGCAGTGCCAGCGTGTTCCCGCATGCGCAGGGCCTGTTCCGGCAGCAGTTCGTGCTCGGCGAAGCGCAGCTCACGCCGGTGCACGAGGACATCTCGCTGGGCGAGCTGGCCTGCGCGGAGCCGCTGTCGATCGGCCTGCACGCGGTGCACCGCGCCGGCGTGCTGACCGGCAAGTCGGTGCTGGTCACCGGTGGCGGCACCATCGGCAGCATGTGCGTGATCGCCGCGCGCCTGGCCGGCGCCGCCGAGGTGATCGTCTGCGACATCGCCGACCGGCCGCTGGACATCGCGAAGCAGGTCGGCGCCGATCGCCTGATCCGCAGCGACCAGGTGGATCCCGCGTCGCTGGCCGACATCGCCGACATCGCCATCGAAGCCGCAGGCAACCCGGCCGCGCTGGGCACCTGCCTCACGACCACGCGCCGCGGTGGGCGCATCGTGCAGGTCGGCACGCTGCCGGCCGAGGGTGTGCACTTCCCGGCCAACAGCATCATGGCGCGCGAGCTCGAGTACGTCGGCGCCTTCCGCGCCGCACATGCCTTCGACTGGGCGGTGCAGTACCTGCGCACGCGCCGCGTCGACGTGCGGCAGCTGCTCTCCGCGCAGCTGCCGCTGTCGCGTGCCGCCGAAGCCTTCGAACTCGCCGCCGACCGCAGCCGCAGCACCAAGGTGCAGCTGGTCGCCGACTGAGCCGTTCCCCGTTTACCCCGACACACACGCCGCCAGAGCGTTCAACCCCAGGAGACAGACCATGAAACTCGTTTGGAAGGGCCTGCTGGCCACCCTCACCCTCGCCGCCGCCGGTGGTGCCTTCGCCCAGGCCAAGCAGCTCAAGTGGGCCCATGTCTACGAGACCAGCGAGCCGTACCACACCGAGTCGGTGTGGGCCGCCGCCGAGATCAAGAAGCGCAGCAACGGCAAGTTCGACATCCAGGTCTTCCCCGCGTCCTCGCTGGGCAAGGAGACCGACATCAACCAGGGCATGACGCTGGGCACGGTCGACATGATCATCAGCGGCACCTCGTTCGCCGCGCGCAGCTACCCGCGCCTGGGCATCGCCTACTACCCGTTCATCTTCCGCGACGGCGAGCACCTGCTGGCCTACGCGAAGAGCGACGTGTTCAAGGAGATGGTCGAAGGCTACCGCGCCAAGACCGGCATCCAGATCACCGCCTACACCTACTACGGCGCGCGCCACACCACCAGCAAGACGCAGTTCACCGACTGCGCCGGCATGAAGGGCCTGAAGATCCGCGTGCCCGACGTGCCGGCCTACCGCGCCACGCCCGAGGCCTGCGGCGCCAACCCGACGCCGATCGCCTTCGCCGAGGTCTACCTCGCGCTGCAGAACGGCACGGTGGACGCGCAGGAGAACCCGCTGACCACCATCGAGGCGAAGAAGTTCTACGAGGTGCAGAAGCACATCATGCTGACCGGCCACATCGTCGACGGCCTGACCACGCAGATCGCGCCGCACGTCTGGAACACGCTGTCCGACGCCGAGAAGAAGATGTTCACCGAGGTGACGCAGGAAGCCGCGACGCGGGCCAGCGCGCTGATCAAGAAGCGCGAGGCCGAACTCGTCGACGAGTTCAAGAAGAAGGGCCTGGGCGTGCACCAGATCAACCGCCAGAGCTTCGTCGACGCGGTGGTGAAGAACAAGCCTGTCGAGTCGCTCGGCTACGACAAGAAGGACTACGACCGCATCGTGTCGATCAAGTGACATGACGCCCGCCATCTCGCTTCGTTCGCCGGGGGCCTGACATGGACCTCGACAGCGGCCCCAAGGTGATGGGGGACGACGGTGAATTCCATGCCCAGGATGAAGCCGTCGACCTCTCGCACACGACCTTCGAAGCCTGGGTGGCGCTGGCCATCTTCTGGGCGCTCGGCGCCGTGGTCTTCTACCAGTTCTTCACCCGCTATGCGCTGAACAACTCGGCCTCCTGGACCGAGGAGATCGCGCGCTACCTGCTGATCGGCACGGTGTTCGTCGGTGCGGCCATCGGCGTGGCGAAGAACAACCACATCCAGGTCGACCTGCTGTACCGCTGGCTGCCCGCGCCGCTTGCTCGCGCGCTGGCGCTGGCGGTCGACCTGATCCGCATCGCCTTCTTCGTCGCGATGGCCGGCCTGACGGTGCAGATGATGCAGAAGATGGGCAGCTACCAGATGACCATCATCGACCTGCCGATGAACATCGTCTACGGCGTCTGCCTGTTCGGCCTGGCGATGATGGCGCTGCGTTCGGTGTGGGTGATGAAGGTGCACTGGCAGCGCGGCTACAGCGTGCTGGAGCGGCCCGAGACGACGATGGAAGACCGCTAGGACCGACTGCCCATGCTGAAGATCATCTTCCTGTTCCTGATGGCCGGCGGCATCCCGGTGGCCATCGCGATGGCCGGTTCGTCGCTGATCTACATCCTGATCAGCGGCAACCAGCCGGCGCTCACGGTGGTGCACCGCATGATCGGCGGCATCGACAGCTTCCCGCTGCTGGCCGTGCCCTTCTTCATCCTCGCCGGCAACCTGATGAACAACGCCGGCATCACCAACCGCATCTACAACTTCGCGCTGGCGCTGGTGGGCTGGCTCAAGGGCGGCCTCGGCCACGTCAACGTGGTCGGCTCGGTGATCTTCGCCGGCATGAGCGGCACGGCGATCGCCGATGCGGCGGGCCTGGGCACCATCGAGATCAAGGCGATGAAGGACCACGGCTACGACACCGAGTTTGCGGTCGGTGTGACCGCCGCCTCGGCCACGCTCGGACCCATCATCCCGCCGTCGCTGCCCTTCGTGATCTACGCGATGATGGCCAACGTGTCGGTCGGCGCCCTCTTCCTCGCCGGCATCCTGCCCGGCGTGCTGATGGCGCTGCTGATGATGGCGACGGTTGCGTACTTCGCGCACAAACATGGCTGGGGCGGCGACATCAAGTTCTCCGGCTCGCGCTTCGGCAAGGCGATGATCGAGACGGCCGTGGTGGCCGGCTGGCCGCTGGCGGTCTACGCCCTGGTGCAGGCCGGCGCGCAGCCGCAGCTCACCGTGCTGGTCGCGCTGGTGGTGCTGTTCGCCGCCGACCGCTACTTCAGGTTCCAGGCCGTGCTGCCCATCATGACGCCGGTGCTGCTGATCGGCGGCATGACCACCGGCATCTTCACGCCGACCGAAGGGGCGATCGCCGCCTGCGTCTGGGCGATGGTGCTCGGCCTGGCGTGGTACCGCACGCTGTCCTGGAAGATGTTCGTCAAGGTCTGCCTCGACACGGTCGAGACCACCGCGACGGTGATGTTCATCGTCGCCGCCGCGTCGATCTTCGGCTGGATGCTCACCGCCACCGGCGTCACCGCGCAGATCGCCGCCTGGGTGCTGGCGGTCACCAAGGAGCCCTGGCTGTTCCTGCTGATGGCCAACCTGCTGATGCTGTTCGTCGGCTGCTTCCTGGAGCCGACCGCGGCGATCACCATCCTCGTGCCCATCCTGCTGCCGATCGCGCGGCAGCTCGGCATCGACCCGGTGCACTTCGGCCTGGTGATGGTGCTGAACCTGATGATCGGCCTGCTGCACCCGCCGATGGGCATGGTGCTGTTCGTGCTGGCGCGGGTGGCCAAGCTCAGCGTCGAGCGAACGACCATGGCCATCCTGCCCTGGCTGTTCCCGCTGCTGGGCAGCCTCATCGTGCTGACCTACGTGCCAGCCATCTCGCTGTGGCTGCCGCGCATGTTGGGCCTCTGACAACGATTCACACGGGAGAACAAGCACATGACCCAACGACTGGCCGGCAAGAAGGCCTTCGTCACCGCGGCGGGCCAGGGCATTGGCCGCGCCATTGCCGAGGCTTTCGTGCGCGAGGGCGCGACGGTGATCGCCACCGACCTCAACGAGGCGCTGCTGGCGACGCTGAAGTCGCCGGCGATCACCACCCGCAGGCTCGACGTGCTCGACCCCGCGGCGATCGCTGCCATGCCCAAGGAGGTCGGGCCGGTGAACGTGCTGGTCAACGCTGCCGGCTTCGTGCACTCGGGCTCGGTGCTCGACTGCACGGAGGAGGAATGGAGCTTCGCCTTCGACCTCAACGTGCGCTCGCAATTCCGCACCATCAAGGCCTTCGTGCCGGGCATGCTGGCCGGCGGCGGCTCGATCATCAACGTGGCCTCGGTGGCCGGCAGCATCAAGGGCGCGCCGAACCGCTTCGTCTACGGGAGCACCAAGGCGGCGGTGATCGGCCTGACCAAGGCGGTGGCGGCCGACTTCATCACCAAGGGGGTTCGCTGCAACGCGATCTGCCCGGGCACGGTCGAGTCGCCCTCCTTGCGCGACCGCATCGCGGCACAGGCCAAGGCGAGCGGCCAGACGCTGGAGCAGGTCGAAGCCGCGTTCGTGTCGCGCCAGCCGATGGGTCGGCTGGGGCGCGTCGAGGAGATTGCCGCGCTGGCGGTCTACCTCGCTTCCGATGAATCATCATTCACCACCGGCACCGCCCAGGTCATCGACGGCGGCTGGTCCAACTAACTCAAAGAGCACTGACATGAAGCTGATGCGATATGGCGCGAAAGGCGCCGAGAAACCCGCTCTCGTCGACGCCCAGGGCCGCGTGCGCGACCTCTCCGGCGTGCTGGCCGACATCACTGCGCACACGCTGACGCCCAAGGGGCTGGACAAGCTGCGCAACGTCGACCCGGCGGCGCTGCCGATCGTCGAGAACCCCGGTCGCATCGCGCCGCCGTGGAGCGGCTGCGAGAAGTTCCTGTGCATCGGGCTGAACTACGCCGACCATGCGGCCGAGTCGAACCTGCCGATCCCGAAGGAGCCGATCCTGTTCATGAAGCCGATCAGCGCGCGCGTCGGCCCGAACGACCCGGTGGTGCTGCCGCAGAACTCCGTGAAGAGCGACTGGGAGGTCGAGCTCGGCGTGGTGATCGGCAGCAAGGCACGCTACGTGTCGGAAGCCGAGGCGCTCAGCCACGTGGCCGGCTACTGCGTGATCAACGACGTGTCGGAGCGCGAGTACCAGATCGAGCGCGGCGGCACCTGGGACAAGGGCAAGGGCTGCGACACCTTCGGCCCAGTCGGCCCCTGGCTGGTCACGTCCGACGAGGTCGGCGACCCGCAGAACCTCTCGATGTTCCTCGAGGTCAACGGCCACCGCTTCCAGAACGGCAGCACGAAGACGATGATCTTCGGCGTCGCGCAGCTGGTCAGCTACGTCAGCCGCTTCATGACGCTGTACCCCGGCGACCTGATCTCCACCGGCACGCCGCCGGGTGTGGGCATGGGCGTGAAGCCGAGCCCGGTGTATCTGAAGGCCGGCGACACCATCCGCCTGGGCATCGAGAAGCTGGGCGAGCAGAACCAGAAGGTCTACGCCTGGGATCCGGCGATCATCGACGGGTGATGCGATGAGCGCCTTCATCCGCATCCACCCGGCCGACGATGTCGTCATCGCGAAGCAGCAGTTGATCGGCGGCACGCTGCTGGAGGGTGAAGGCGTCACCGTGGCCGGGCTCATCCCGCCCGGCCACAAGGTGGCTGTGAAGCCGATCCGCGCCGGGCAACCGGTGCGGCGCTACAACCAGATCATCGGCACCGCGAAGGTCGACATCGCGCCCGGCCAGCATGTGCACACGCACAACCTGGAGTTCGCCAGCTTCGCGCGCGACTACGCCGCCGGCACCGGCACGCACCCGACCGAGTACGTGGCCACGCCGGCGACATTCATGGGCATCGTGCGGCCCGACGGTCGCGTGGCCACGCGCAACTACCTTGGAGTGCTGACCTCGGTGAACTGCTCGGCCACGGCCGCGCGGGCGATCGCCGACCACTTCCGCCGCGACATCAACCCGCGGGCGCTGGAGGCCTATCCCAACGTCGACGGCGTGATCGCGCTGACCCACGGTGCCGGCTGCGCGACGGCCAGCGACGGCGAGCCGCTGCAGATCCTGCGCCGCACGCTGGGCGGCTATGCACGCCACGCCAACTTCGCCGGCGTGCTGATGGTGGGCCTGGGCTGCGAGACCAACCAGATCTCCGGCCTGCTCGAGCAGGAAGGGCTGCAGGAGGGTTCACACCTGCAGACCTTCAGCATCCAGGACAGCGGCGGCACGAGGAAGACGGTGGCCAAGGGCATCGAGCTGGTCGAGTGGATGCTGGAAGAGGCCAACCGCGTGCAGCGGCAGCCGGTGCCGGCCAGCCACATCACCGTCGGCCTGCAGTGCGGCGGCTCCGATGGCTACTCCGGCATCAGCGCCAACCCGGCGCTGGGCGCGGCGGTCGACCGGCTGGTGCGCCACGGCGGCACGGCGATCCTGTCCGAGTCCCCCGAGGTCTACGGCGGCGAGCACCTGCTGACGCGGCGCGCCGTGTCGCAGCAGGTCGCCGACAAGCTGATCGCCCGCCTGAAGTGGTGGGAGGACTACACCTCGCGCAACGGCGGCGAGATGGACAACAACCCCTCGGCCGGCAACAAGGCCGGCGGGCTGACCACCATCCTCGAGAAGAGCCTCGGCGCGATCGCCAAGAGCGGCACCACCAACCTGGTCGAGGTCTACGAGTACGCCCAGGCCGTCACGGCCAAGGGCCTGGTGTTCATGGACACACCCGGCTACGACCCGGTGTCGGCCACCGGCCAGGTGGCCGGCGGCGCCAACCTGATCTGCTTCACCACCGGCCGCGGCTCGGCCTATGGCTGCGCGCCCTCTCCGTCCCTCAAGCTCAGCACCAACACCGCGCTGTGGCTGAAGCAGGAGGACGACATCGACATCAACTGCGGCGAGGTGGTCGACGGCACGGCCAGCATCGACGAGCTGGGCGAGCGCATCTTCCGCCTGATGCTCGACACCGCCTCCGGCCGCAAGACCAAGAGCGAGGAGCACGGCTACGGCCAGAACGAGTTCGTGCCCTGGCAGCTGGGCGCGGTGATGTAGTCCACGGTCGGGCGCCGCGTCACACCCTGTTGCTGGACGGGGTATCGATGCTGCGCGACGATGGGTGTCACGTTCACGGCGGGAGCCGGTCATGCCCAGCGTCTTCAAGTCCCTGCTTCGCCTGCTCGCCGCGTTCGCGCTGGCGGCGTCGTTCGCCGCCCAGGCCGCCCCGGTGTCGAAGGGCGACACGAAGAAGATCCGCAGCGTCATCCAGGCCCAGCTCGACGCCTTCGCGCGCGACGACGCCCAGCGCGCCTTCTCGTACGCCGCACCGGGCATCCGCAAGATGTTCGGCACGCCCGAACGCTTCCTGGCCATGGTGCGCGAGGGCTACCCGGTGGTCTACCGGCCGGCCTCGGTCGGCTTCCTCGCGCCAGAGGCGAACGGCGCCACGGTGATCCAGGCGGTCGAGATGGCCGATGGTGAGGGCACGCTGTGGGTGGCCGTCTACCAGCTCGAACGCCAGCGCGGCGGCGCCTGGCGCATCACCAGCTGCGAGCTGATGCCCAGCGACGGCAAGGTGGTCTGAGGCCGGGCTGACGACACCAAGTCGGGGCGGCCGGTGCACCACGGCCGCAGCGCCCTGCACCGCGACGGGTGAGCATGGCGGCCGTTGCCCAGGGCAGGCCATGGCACGGCGTATGCATCACCGTTCGCAAGCGCAGTGGCGGTCTCCCGTCACTTTCCGGTTGGCGTGCCGAACTCAGTGCGTGCGTGCTCGCAGAATGAGTCGGCCGTCGGGTTCGTCCCATTTCTTGCGTGGCTCGCAGGCACCTGACTTCAGGAGTCGAGACGATGTGCGAGCGCCATGGCAACACCCATTCCCAACTGACCTCCCTGTCCCGCCGGGGATTCCTTCAATCCTCGACGGCCACCGCGGTGTCCGTCGCCCTGCCTGCGGGGCTGGCCGCCGCGCTGGGCGCGACGGACGCGCGGGCCGCCACCACGCTGAAGGCCACGCACGGCGCGGGCCTGTGCAACCTGGGCATCTTCCTCGCGAAGAAGCGTGAGCTGGCCAAGGCCGACGGCGTCGAACTCGACTTCGTCGTCACGCCCACCACCACCGACGTGGTCACGCTGTTCGGCTCCGGCCAGGTGGACATCTCGGTGATCCCCTATTCCAACTTCCTCACCCTGGTGGACGCCGGCGCGCCCGTGCGCATGGTGGCCGGGGCCGGCGTCGAGGGCTGCATCCTGATCGGCCGCGACGGCATCAAGACCGCCGCCGACCTGAAGGGCAAGACCATCGGCACCTTCCAGGCCGACACGCTGGAGGTGCTGCCCTTCGACTACCTGAAGAAGGCCGGCATGTCGTTCAAGGACGTGAAGATGGCCTACTTCAACACCTCGCCCGAACTGGCCGCGGCCTTCATCAACGGCGGCATCGATGCGGTCTGCCACATCGAGCCCTACGCCACGCAGTGCCTGACCTCGCGCAAGGGCGCCTCGGTGCTGACCGACGGGCGCGACGTCTACGGCCGCAACTACGCCGACTGCGTGCTGGCCGCGCGCATCCCGCTGATCGAGAAGAACCCGCAGGCGATCAAGGCGGTCATCAAGGCGATGTTCGTCGCGCAGAGCCAGTCCGAGAAGGATCCGGCCGCGGCGCTGAAGGACACCGTCGGCACTTACTACAAGACCTCGCTGGAGGCCGCCACGCTGGCGCAGAGCAAGCAGCCGGTGATGATCGACCAGCGGCACAACGCGAAGTTCTTCGCCGAGCGCGGCCAGTCGATGCTGGAGATGGGCTACGTCAAGAAGCCCATGCCGGCCAGCGCGCTCGACTGGAGCCTGATCGAGCAGGTGATCAAGGAGAACAAGCCGCTGTACGACTCGCTGAAGTTGAAGGCGGCCTGAGGCGCGCCATGGCTGCCGTTCCTGCCATGGTGGAGCCAGCCGTGCCCCTGGCCTCCGCGTCGGGCGCGGCCGCGCGACAGCGCCCCTCGGCGCTGCTCGCGAGGCTGCGCGCCGCGCTGTGGGCCTGCGCGTCGGTGGGGCTGTTCGTCGGCATCTGGGAGTTCGCCTGGTGGCGCGGCTGGGCCGACCCGCTGCTGCTGCCGCCGCCACACCTGTTCCTCGCCAACCTGGCCGACCAGTTCCGCTTCTTCGACCCGAACGGCGAGCGCGCCGGCGCGCTGTCGTCGGGCGGCAGCCTCGGCTCGGTGCTCGGCGTGATGGCGTGGACCTCGCTGCGCGTGACCGCCGGGCTGGCGCTGGGCTTCGTGCTCTCGCTGGCGGTGGGCGTGGGCATCCGCTACTTCGGCGTGTTCGGCAAGCTCACGCTGCCCACCATCACGCTGCTTGCGCCGATCTCGCCGGTGGCCTGGCTGCCGGTGGCGGTGTTTATGTTCGGCATCGGCAACCCGCCGGCGGTGTTCCTGGTCTTCATCTCGGTGTTCTTCGTGATGGTGCTGTCCACGCTGGCGCAGATCGACGCGGTGCCGGCGAGCTACCTGCACGTGGCGCGCATCATGGGCGCCAGCAAGCGGCAGCTGTTCCGCCACGTGATCCTGCCTGCGATCCTTCCGGGCCTGTTCGTGACGCTGCGGCTGAACCTGTTCGCCGCCTGGATGGTGGTGCTGATCGCCGAGGCCGTCGGCGTGGGCTCCGGCCTCGGCCAGGTGGTGATGATGGCGCGCAACACCTTCAACGCCAGCCTGGTGTTCTTCACGATGACGCTGATCGGCTTGGCCGGTTTCGCCTTCGACCAGGCCCTGCGCTGGGTGCAGCGCCGCGTGCTGTGGTGGGTCGGCCCCTCGGCCACCGCGGGAGGCCTGTGATGGGCAGCACCATCCAGCTGAACCGCGTCACCAAGGTCTGGAACGAGGGCGAGCTGGGCGCCGTCACGGCGGTCGAGTCGCTCTCGCTGCAGGTGACGGCCGGCGAGTTCGTCGTGCTGCTCGGCCCCTCGGGCTGCGGCAAGAGCAGCCTGCTGTACATGCTGGCCGGGCTGGAGCAGCCCAGCGCCGGCGAGCTGCTGTGCGACGGCCAGCGCGTCGCCGGCCCGGCGCCCGAGCGCAGCATGATCTTCCAGGAAGCCTCGCTCTACCCCTGGCTCACCGTGCTCGACAACGTCGCCCTCGGCCTGCGGCTGCAGGGCGTCGAACAGGCCGAGCGCGAGAGCCGCGCGCAGGCGCTGCTGCGCCAGGTCGGCCTGGGCGACATGGGCCAGCGGCGGCCGCACGAACTCTCCGGCGGCATGCGCCAGCGCGTGGCCCTGGCCCGCGCACTGGCGATGAAGCCGCAAGTGCTGCTGATGGACGAGCCCTTCGCCGCGCTCGACGTGCAGACCCGCGCCCGCATGCAGGGCCACCTGCTCGAAGTGTGGCGCGCCAGCGGCGCCAGCGTGCTGCTGGTGACGCACTCGATCGACGAGGCGCTGGCGCTGGCCGACCGCATCGTCGTCTTCACCGCCAGGCCCGGTCGCGTGAAGCACGAGGTGGGCGTCGAGCTGCCGCGCCCGCGCAACCCCCACGACCCGCGCATGGTCGACCTGCACCGCCAGCTCACCGAGCTGCTGGCCGACGAGGTCGACCGCGCCTTCCTCGAACAGGAAACCCGATGACCGTCTCCCTCGTCTCGGCCCGCTGGATCGTCACCGGCGTGGCCGACCGGCACACGCCCGTCATCCACGCGGACGCCGCCCTCGCCCACGAGAACGGCCGTGTGATCGCGGTCGGCCCGGCGGCGCAGATGCGCGCCGCCTACCCCGGCGCGACGGAAACCCGCTACCCGCAGCACATGATGCTGCCGGGCTTCGTCAACAGCCACCACCACGTGGGCATGACGCCGCTGCAGCTGGGCTCGCCCGACTACGCGCTGGAGCTGTGGTTCGCCAGCCGGCTGTCGGCACGCGACATCGACCCCTACCTCGACACGCTGTACTCGGCCTTCGAGATGCTGGCCTCCGGCGTGACCACGGTGCAGCACATCCACGGGTGGATGCGCGGGCCTTACAGCCACGTGCATGACACGGCGTCGGCGGTGCTGAATGCCTACCGCGACATCGGCATGCGCGCCTCGTACTGCTTCGCGGTGCGCGAGCAGAACCGCTTCGTGTACGAGGCCGACGAGGTCTTCTGCGCCCGCCTGCCGCCCGAGGTCGGCGCGGCGATGGCCGCGCACCTGAAGGCGCAGGCCATGCCCTTCGCCGACTTCATGCAGCTGTTCGACGACCTGGTGGCCGAGAACCGCTCCGAGCTCACGCGCATGCAGCTGGCGCCGGCCAACCTGCACTGGGTCAGCGACGACGGCCTGCTGGCGATGAAGGAGAAGGCCGACGCCGCCGGCGTGCCGATGCACATGCACCTGCTCGAGACGGCGATGCAGAAGGCCTATGCGAAGCGCCGCACCGGCACTACGGCGGTCAAGCACCTGCACAAGCTCGGCTTGCTCGGACCGAAGCTCACGCTCGGCCACGGCGTCTGGCTGACCGAGGAGGACATCGAGCTCGCCGCCCACACCGGCACCTGCATCTGCCACAACTGCAGCAGCAACTTCCGCCTGCGCAGCGGCCTGCTGCCGCTGATGGAATACGAGAAGCGCGGCATCACCGTCGGCATGGGCCTGGACGAGGCCGGCCTGAACGACGACCGCGACATGCTGCAGGAGCTGCGCCTGGCGCTGAACGTGCACCGCGTGCCCGGGCTGGACGACGACGAGGTGCCCAGCTGCCCGCAGCTGCTGCGCATGGCCACCGAACACGGCGCCCGCACCACGGCCTTCGGCGCCGACATCGGCCGGCTCGACCCGGGCCGCTACTTCGACGCCGTGGTGATCGACTTCGACCGCGCCATGTATCCCTACCAGGACGACGACATCCCGCCGCTGGACGCCTTGATCCAGCGCGCCAAGACGCAGCACGTGGCGGCGGTGGTGGTCGGCGGCGAGACGGTCTGCGAGAACGGCCGCTTCACCCGCATCGACCGCGACGAGACGCTGGAGAAGCTCGCCCAGGCGCTGGCCAAGCCGCGCACCGAGGCCGAGAACCACCGCCGCTGGCTGCGCCGCGAAGTCTTCCCGCAGGTGAAGAACTTCTACCGCCACTACCTCGACGACGAGCCGGCGCGCGAGCCCTTCTACGGCAACTCGTCGCGGCGCTGATCCGGCTGGCACGAAGTTCGCTGTTACAGGACATCCGCCCTCTGCAGGTCCGGAATTCACGCAAAGGGCCTCGAAAACGGCCCTGAAAGTGACCGGAATTCACATGCCCGACAAGATTCGTCACCGCCCCGGCCTCGTGCCCAAGGGCCAGCTGCCCAACTGGGCGCTGGTCGTCTGCATCGCCAGCGCCTTCGCGCTGGTCGCCCTGGCCCGCTCGATCGTCTGACCCTCGCGCCGACCTGGTGTCGGCTACGCTCGGCCCCGTTCCCCACGGAGGCCGACATGAAGAAGACCCTGTTCATCCTTGCGCTGATGGCCGCGGCCTGCACGCGCGCCGAGCCCGTCGGCGAAGTCGACACGGTGTTCAAGTGGCTGGGGCCGGACGACAAGATCGTCGTCGAGGCCTACGACGACCCGGCCGTCGGCGGCGTCACCTGCTACGTGTCGCGCGCCAAGACCGGCGGCATCAAGGGCGGGCTGGGCCTGGCCGAGGACAAGTCCGAAGCCTCGATCGCCTGCCGCCAGACCGGGCCCATCGCCTTCCCGAAGCCGCTGCGCGCGCAGGAGGAGATGTTCAGCGAGCGCATCTCGCTGGTCTTCAAGAAGCTGCGCGTGGTGCGCATGGTCGACAAGCCGCGCAACACGCTGGTCTACCTGACCTACGCCGAGCGTGTCATCGAAGGCTCGCCGCAGAACAGCGTCACCGCCGTGCCGGTGGACCGCGCCACGCCGATCCCGCTGCGCTGACATCAAGGTAAACGCGGATGCCCCCGGGGGCCGGGCTCGCCAGAATTGGCCTGACCACTTGACCAATGCCCCCCCCCCGATGAAGATCACCGCCGCGCGTGTCATCGTCTGCAGCCCCGGGCGCAACTTCGTCACCCTGAAGATCGAGACGGACCAGGGCCTGACCGGCCTGGGCGACGCGACGCTCAACGGCCGCGAGCTGGCGGTGGCCAGCTACCTGACAGACCACGTCGTCCCTTGCCTGATCGGCCGCGACGCCCATCAGATCGAGGACATCTGGCAGTACCTCTACCGCGGCGCCTACTGGCGGCGCGGGCCGGTGACGATGAGCGCGATCGCCGCCGTCGACACCGCGCTGTGGGACCTGAAGGCCAAGGCTGCCGGCCTGCCGCTGTATCAGCTGCTCGGTGGCGCCAGCCGCACCGGCGTGATGGTCTACGGCCACGCCAATGGCCGCGACATCGCGCAGACCGTCGAGGAGGTGCTGCGCTACAAGGAAGAAGGCTACAAGGCGATCCGCGCGCAGAGCGGCGTGCCCGGGCTGGAGAAGGTCTACGGCGTCGGCCGCGGCACGATGTTCTACGAGCCGGCCGATGCCGACCTGCCGAGCGAGCACGATTGGTCGACCGAGAAGTACCTGCGCCACACGCCGCAGCTGTTCGACGCGGTGCGCGCCGCGGTCGGCCCCGACATCCACCTGCTGCACGACGTGCATCACCGCCTGACACCGATCGAGGCCGCGCGGCTGGGCAAGGACCTCGAGCCGTACCGACTGTTCTGGATGGAAGACGCCACGCCGGCCGAGAACCAGGACGCCTTCCGGCTGATCCGCCAGCACACCACTACGCCGCTGGCCGTGGGCGAGGTGTTCAACACCATCTGGGACTGCAAGGACCTGATCCAGAACCAGTTGATCGACTACATCCGCACGACCGTCGTACATGCCGGCGGCATCACCCACCTGCGGCGCATCGCCGACCTCGCGGCGATGTACCAGGTGCGCACCGGCAGCCACGGCGCGACGGACCTGTCGCCGGTGTGCATGGGCGCGGCGCTGCACTTCGACCTGTGGGTGCCCAACTTCGGCATCCAGGAGTACATGCGCCACACCGCCGAGACCGACGCGGTGTTCCCGCATGCCTACACCTTCGAGGACGGCTTCCTGCACCCGGGCGAGGTGCCCGGCCACGGCGTCGAGATCGACGAGGCGCTGGCCGCGAAGTACCCCTACGAGCGCGCCTACCTGCCGGTGAACCGGCAGCAGCACGACGGCACGCTGTGGCACTGGTGAGCGCACTGACGGACAAGGCCGGCCTCGGCGCCGGCATCGTTCACCTGGGCCTGGGCGCCTTCGCCCGCGCCCACCTGATCCCCGCCACCGAGGCTGCGATGGCGGCGAGCGGCGAGCGCCACTGGGGCGTGCTCGGCGTGTCGTTGCGCCATGCGGATGTGCGCGACGCGCTGGCGCGGGAGGGCTTCGACTACACGCTGGCACTGCGCGATGCCGATCCACAGGGCCGGCCGCGCGAACGCCGCGAGACGCTGCACTCGCTGCTCGGCGTGCTGGTCGCGCCGGAGGCTCCGACCGCGGTGCTCGAGGCCATCGCTGCGCCGGCCACGCGCATCGTCAGCCTGACCGTCACCGAGAAGGGCTACCACCATGATCCGGCGACCGGCGCGCTGAAGCGCGACGACCCCGCCATCGTGCACGACCTCGCGCACCCGCACACACCGCGCACGACGCTGGGCTTTCTGGTGCATGGTCTGGCGCTGCGCCGCACGCGCGGGCTCGGCCCGGTCACGCTGCTGTCCTGCGACAACCTGCCGAGCAACGGCGCCACCTTGCGAGGCCTGGTGCTGGCGTTCGCACGCGAGCGCGATGCGGCGCTGGCCGAGTGGATCGATTCCGCCTGCCGCTTCCCGAACGGCATGGTCGACCGCATCGTGCCAAGGAACGATGACCTCGCGGTGGTGACGGCCGAGCCCTTCTTCGACTGGGCCATCGAGGATGACTTCGCCGCCGGCCGGCCCGACTGGACGGTGTACGGCGCACGCTTCGTCGACCAGGCCGAGCCGTTCGAAAAGCTCAAGCTGCGCATGGTCAACGGCAGCCATTCGGCGATCGCCTACCTCGGCGTGCTGGCCGGGTGGCCCACGGTGGACCGCGCGATCGCGGAGCCGGCCTTGCGACGATTCGTCGAGGCGCTGATGCGCGAGGAGATCGAACCGACGCTGGCGGCGATCGACGGCCTCGCCGGCGTGGACCTCGCTGCCTACCGCGCGCGGCTGGTCGAGCGCTTCGCGAACCCGGCACTGGCGCATCGCACGGCACAGATCGCGATGGATGGCTCGCAGAAGATCCCGCAGCGCTGGCTGGGCACGCTGCGCGAGCGGCTGGCGACCGACGCGCCCGTCGACCACCTCGCCCTGGCGCTGGCGGCGTGGCTGCAGGTCCTCGGCGGTGTCGACGAGGCCGGAGGCGGCTTTGCGATCGACGACCCACTCGCCGCCGAGCTGCGCGCCCTGCACGTGCGTGCGGCAGGCGCACCGACCGAGACCGCACGCATCGCCACGCTGCTCGGCTTCGCCCCGGTGTTCGGCACGCTGGGCCGCGAGCGCGGTGTCGTCGACGCGGTGGCGCGCCAGGCCGTGCGCCTGCGCCGCGACGGCGTGCGCGCCACGCTGGAGTCGATGGAATGAGCGGCTCGGGCGTGGTGTACGTCGGCGCGGCGGCGCTGACCGGCTGGGCCATCGCGTGCCTGCGCCACTTCGACCTGCCCGACGACGACGCCCGCAGCCTGGCCGACAGCCTGGTGCAGACCAGCCTGTGGGGCATCGACTCGCACGGCATCGCGCGGCTGACGCATTACCTCAACCGGCTGACGCACGGTTCGATCAAGGCCCGACCGAACATCGTCGTCACCCGCAGCGGGCCCGGCACCGCGCAGGTGGCGGGCGACCAGGGCCTGGGCATCGTCGTCGCCCACCGCGCCAACCGCGTCGCGATCGAGCTCGCGCGCGAGAACGGCATCGGCGCGGTCGGCGTCGGCGACTCGTCGCACTGCGGTGCAGTCGGCCTGTACAGCCGCACCGCCGCGCGCGAGGGTCTGATCGGCATGGCCTTCACCCACTCGGACAAGATCGCCGCGCCGCACGGCGGCCACCGGCCCTTTCTCGGCACCAACCCGATCTCGATGGCCTTTCCGCGCGAGGGTTCGGAACCGGTCTGCCTGGACATGGCCACCACGTCGATCCCGTGGAACCGCGTCATCAACGCGCGCCGCGAAGGCGCCGCCATCGCGCCCGGCGTGGCGATCGACAGCGACGGCCACGACACCACCGATGCGCAGGCCGCCAACGCGCTGCGCCCGCTCGGTGGCCCGGACTACGGCCACAAGGGCTACGGGCTGGCGTTGATCGTCGAGCTGCTGTGCGGCCCGCTGAACGGCAACCCCTGGGGACCGCAGATCGGCCCGATGTACGCCGAGCTGGAGCGGCCGCGGCACATCGGCGCCTTCTTCGTCGTGCTCGATCCGATGCGCTTCGCCGGCGGGCCGGTGTTCGCCGCCATGGTCGAGCAGATGGCGCGCGCGCTGGCCGCCGAACCGGGCGTGCCGAGGATGCCGGGTGATCCCGAGCTGGCAGCGCAGGCGCGTCGGCGCGCCGAGGGCATCCCGATCGAGCCGGGCCTGGCCGACGAGATGCGCTCGTGGAGCGTGCGCCTCGGTGTAGCCTCGCCGCTATGACGAGCCCGCAACCGACCCTCGACGTCATCACGCTTGGCGAGACCATGGTCTCGTTCGCCGCGCACGAGCCCGGCGCGCTGGAAGACGCCGCCACCTTCAGCAAGATCGTCGCCGGCGCCGAGACCAACGTCGGCGTCGGCCTCGCGCGCATGGGCCTGAAGGTGGCCTGGCTGAGTCGCCTGGGTAACGACTCCTTCGCGCGCCACATCCGCCGCGCGTTGGAGGCCGAGGGCATCGACTGCAGCGCCGTCGCCACCGACCCCATGCGCCCGACCGGCTTCATGCTCAAGTCACGCGCACTCGAAGGCCAGGACCCGGTGGTGGAGTACTTCCGCCGCGGCTCGGCCGCCAGTGCCTTGTCGGTGGCCGACTTCGATGCGTCGCGCTTCCTCGCCGCACGGCACCTGCACGTCACCGGCATCACGCCGGCGCTGTCGGCCAGCTGCGCCGAGCTGGTCGAGCACACGATGAAGGCGATGCGCGCGGCCGGCCGCAGCATCTCCTTCGACCCCAACCTGCGACCGAAACTCTGGCCGGGCCCCGAGGCCATGGCCGAGCACCTCAACCGCCTCGCCGGCCTGGCCGACTGGGTGCTGCCCGGCATCGCCGAGGGCCGCACGCTGACCGGGCTGGAAGCACCGGAAGACATCGCCGCCTTCTACCTCGAGCGCGGCGCGCGCGCGGTGGTGATCAAGCTGGGCGCCGAGGGCGCCTACTGGCGCACGGCCGAAGGTTCGGGCCGCGTGCCCGGCGTGAAGGTCGAAACCATCGTCGACACCGTCGGCGCCGGCGATGCCTTCGCCGCCGGCGTGATCAGCGGCCGGCTGCAGGGCCTGGACTGGCCGACGGCGGTGGCTCGCGGCAACTGGACAGGCGCGCAGGTCATCCAGGTGGTCGGCGACATGGACGGCCTGCCGCGGCGTGACGCATTGCCCGTCGCGCTGCGCGCCTGAAGACGCACCCCGTGGTCGCGGGAGCGGTCTGGCTGGCCCGCCGCGGGTGAATTCGCTAGGCTGCATCGCATGCCCGAGCCCGCCCTCAGCGTGGACACCGAACGCGAGGCGCTGGCCCTGTTCGACGCCGCGCTCGACCTGCCCGACGACCAGCGCGAGGCCTGGCTGCACGAGCGCTGCACCGGCGACCCGGCCTTGCTGCGCCGGGTGCAGGACCTGCTGCAATCCGATCGCGCCGGCAGCCGCTTCGCCACCGGATTCGGTGGCG
>CALRRO020000020.1:0-86429 GCA_943370595.1 Chitinophaga pinensis | reverse complement strand
CGCGCGCCTGTTCGGCGCTGAGCAGCGCAGGGCTTGCGGCAGGCGCGCGTCAGCGCGCTTCGTAGACTGACTTGCCGCCGGCTGTCTGAGCGCAGCGAACGCAGTGAGCGAAGCGAGTTGGGCGGCCTGCCGCGAGACCGAGCAGCGCAGGGGAGTCGGCCCTGCGGGCCGACCGCCGAAGCGGCGTGCGCCAGCCTGCCCGCACGCGCCTTTGCCGCGCCAACCTCAACATGCCAAGCAGGCGGCGAACTTCCGCTCAGGGCGGCAATCAGCCCGACGCCTGCCCCAGCGCCCAGTCGATGTGCTCACGCAGCAACTCGCTGGCGCCGGCACGCCCGGCATGCAACGCCCCGCGGATGCCGCCATCCACGCCGCCCCGCAGCGCATTGCCCATCGCCACCGCCAGATTGCGCCGCCAGCGTGCATGACCAATGCGGCGGATCGCGCTGCCTTCGGTGCTGCGCAGGAACTCGGCCTCGTCCCAGCGCCAGAGTTCCAGCAGCGTCGCGCTGCCCAGCGGCTCTCGCACGTCGAAGTCGGGCAGCGTGCTTCTGTGCGCGTACTTGTTCCACGGGCATGCGAGCTGGCAGTCGTCGCAGCCGTAGATGCGGTTGCCGATCGCCTCGCGCAGCTCGAGCGGGATGGGCCCGTCGTGCTCGATGGTCAGGTAGGAGATGCAGCGCCGCGCGTCGAGCCGGTACGGCGCCACGATCGCCTGCGTCGGGCAGACGTCGATGCAGGCCGTGCAACTGCCGCAATGGCCGTCGACCGGCGGCGTGACCGGCAGCGCCAGGTCGACGTAGATCTCGCCGAGGAAGAACATCGAGCCGCCTTCGCGGTGCAGCGTCAGCGTGTGCTTGCCGCGCCAGCCGATGCCGCTGCGCGAGGCCAGCTCGACCTCCAGCACCGGTGCCGAATCGGTGAACACCCGGTGGCCGAACGGGCCGACCGCCGCGACGAGCCGATCGGCCAGGCGCTGCAGCCGCTGGCGCAACACCTTGTGATAGTCGCGACCACGCGCATAGATCGACAGCGCTGCTTGCCCTGGCCGCCCGAGCCGCTGCCACTCGACGGCCGGCCAGCCCTCGGGCGTGGCGCGCGGCAGGTAGTCCATGCGCGCGGTGACCACGCGCACCGTGCCGGGCACCAGCTCGGCCGGCCGCGCGCGCTTCAGGCCGTGCGCGGCCATGTAGTCCATCGAGCCGTGGAATCCGTTGTGCAGCCAGGCGAGCAGGCCCGCTTCGGCGGAACCCAGGTCCACGTCGGCGACTCCGATCTGGGAAAATCCCTCCGCTTCAGCCCAGCCGCGCAGTTGCGCGAGCAGGGCCGGCCCGTCCAACTCGCGATCGACGCTCATTTGACGATTCTAGGAAGCCGCACGCTGCACTGGTCCAACGAGGCCGATTGCGAGGCCGCCGCAAAGGCACTGGCCGCGCAGCCCGCGCTGCGCAACGCATACGTCGAACTGCACGGCACGCTGGGCGCCGGCAAGACCACTTTCGCCCGCCACCTGCTGCACGCGCTGGGCGTGGAAGGCCGGGTGAAGAGCCCGACCTACGCAGTCATGGAGCCCTACGAACTTCCCGGCGGCATGGTCTGGCACTTCGACTTCTACCGCTTCAACGACCCGCAGGAGTGGGAGGACGCAGGCTTTCGCGACATCTTCGCGAGTCCTGGCCTGAAGCTGGCCGAATGGCCGGAGAAGGCCGAGGGGCTGCTGCCCGCACCCGACCTGCGTGTGGACATCGAACTGCTCGATGGCGACGCTCGCCGCGTGACCTTCGCCGCCGTTACGCCGCGCGGCCTGGAGCTCCTCGGATGAGCACACGTCGCGAGGCGCTGCGTGCCATGGGCTCGCTGGTGCTGCTGCTCGGCACGGCCGAGATCGCCCGCGGCGCGAGCATCGTCGCGGTGCGCGTCTGGCCGGCCGAGGACTACACCCGCGTGACCATCGAGTCCGACACGGCCCTGACCGAGCGCCACTTCGTCGCGCAGAACCCCTACCGGCTGGTGATCGACATCGATGGCCTGGAGCTGAGCCCGGCACTGCGCGAGCTGGTCGGCAAGGTGCGTTCGGACGACCCGTTCATCGAAGGCGTGCGCGTCGGCCAGAACCAGCCGCGCACGGTGCGGCTGGTGATCGACCTGAAGCAGGCCACCGCGCCGCAGCTCTTCACGCTGGCGCCGGTGGCGGCCTACCAGCACCGTATGGTGTTCGACCTCTACCCGACGCAGGAGCGAGACCCGCTGCTCGCGCTGGTCAACGACAAGGCGCGCGCCGAGCAGCAGGCCGCGCAGGCGGTGCAGGACGCGCTGGGCGAGTTCATCGGCCGGGTCGACAAGCCCGGCGCCGCGAAGCCCGCCGCGTCGGCCCCACCGCAGCAGACGCCGGCGCCCGTCGAGCCGCCGAAGATCGCCAAGGGCAAGATCGACCGGCTGATCGTCGTCGCGCTCGACCCCGGCCACGGCGGCGAGGACCCGGGCGCCGTCGGCCCCAGCGGACTGCGCGAGAAGGACGTGGTGCTGTCCGTCGCGCTGCAGCTGCGCGACCGCATCAACGCCCGCCCGGGCATGCGCGCGATGCTGACGCGCGACGCCGACTTCTTCGTGCCGCTGCAAGACCGCGTGCGCAAGGCGCGGCGCGTGCAGGCCGACCTGTTCGTCTCCATCCACGCCGATGCGTTCATCACGCCGCAGGCGCGCGGCGCCTCGGTGTTCGCGCTCAGCGACGGCGGCGCCTCGAGCAGCGCGGCGCGCTGGCTGGCCGACAAGGAGAACGCGGCCGACCTGGTCGGCGGCATCAACGTGAAGAACCGCCACGCCGACGTGATGCGCACGTTGCTCGACATGAGCACCACCGCGCAGATCAAGGACAGCCTGCGCATCGGCGGCGAGGTGCTGGGCCAGATCGGCAAGGTCGGCAAGCTGCACAAGCCGCGCGTCGAGCAGGCCGGCTTCGCGGTGCTGAAGGCGCCGGACATCCCGTCCATCCTGGTCGAGACGGCGTTCATCTCCAACCCGGACGAAGAACGCAAGCTGCGCGACCGCGACTACCAGGCGAAGCTGGTCGAGGCGCTCGACGCCGGCATCGCGCGCTATTTCGCCCGCCACCCGCCGCTGGCGCGCAACCGGCAGATCTGAACCCCGATCGCCCCGGCGCGCGGCGCTCCGGCATACTGGCCCGTCCACGGGAGGGAAGCGATGGGTGCATCGGTGAGCAGCCGCTTCGAGCAGTCCTTCATGTTCCACATGATCAGGGACTTCTTCCTGTTGCTGGTGGCGGTGGCGGTCATCGAGCTGGGCATCCGCTACGCGGTGCTGCTCTACGACTTCCGCACCGCCGAGCCGGCCCGGGTCGAACGCGCGGCCACGCAGCTCGGCAACGACGTCAAGTCGATCATGCTGAACTCCGGCGGGCCGACCGCCGCGCAGACCGTCTACCCGATCCTCGACCGCAACTATGCGGACCTGGGCCTGGCAATCGCGGTGCAACCCTCGGCCGTGACCATCGACTCGATGAAGACCACCCGCGGCATGGATGCGCAGGGCCTGCAGCCGCGCTGGCCCGAGGGCGCGCACCAGCAGGCCTCGGTCTCGCTGAAAGCCGAGCAGTTCTGCCTGGGCTGCCACGTGAAGGCGAACGTCGGCGAGGTGCTGGGCACCGTCACCGTGCGCAGCTACCTGGCACGCAAGGAGTCGGTCTGGTGGCAGGAGGTGCGCCTGACTGCCGGCGCACTGAGCCTGAAGATCCTGGTGCACACCATCGTGCTGCTCTTGCTGCTGAAGGTGCGCATGGCGCCGCTGCTGGCGCTACGCTCGACGGTGGCCGCGCTGGCCAAGGGCGTGATGGACCTGTCGCCGCGCGCCGGCGTGAAGACCGAGGACGAGTTCGGCGAGCTGGCGCAGGACCTGAACCACTTCCTCGACCGCATCGTGCTGATCGTGCACGACCTCGACAAGATCCTCAGCGAGGTGGTGGCGGTGGGCGAGCGGCTGGGCGCGCTGAACCGCCACCTCGAGCAGCAACTCGACGGGCTGCGCGACACCTCGCTGCGCACGCTGGGCGAAGGCGCGCAGCGTGGTGTCGACACGCAGGTGGCGGTGGCACGCGACAGCGGCGCCGTCGAGGTGCTGGTGCAGATGCTCGACGGCCTGGCCGCCAGCGGCCGGCTTCCGCCGGAGACGGCCGAGTCATTGCGTCAACAGACCGCACGGCTGCGCGAGCGCTTCGACAGCGTTGCCCGGGCGATGGAGCTGGCCGCGCCGCCGGTGCAGGTGGCGCAGGCGCAGTCGGCGGAATACCAGGCCTTTGCGCAGTCGCTGCGCGAGATGGCGCTGCTCGAGGCGACGATGCAGTCGGTGGCCGAGTCCGGCCAGCGGGTGCTGCAGCGACTGCAGCTCGGCCGGGAGCGGCTGCGCGCGGCCTGAACTGCGCGGACGGGCGATGCTTCGCCGCCTGCCGGCTCAGGCCCCGTGCCGGTGCCTCGGCCGGCGCGGCGCGGCGTCACAGCACAGCGCCAAGGAGATCGCCTGGCCGGCGGCGGCCGGCAGCGTGATGCGGGCGGACTCGCGGCCCCTCTCGCTGAAGACGCGGATCTGCCCCGAGGTCTCGAGCACGTAGACCGTGCCATGGCGGGACACCACCATGTCGACCGGGTCCACGACGCCGGCCTGCAGCACGGTGCGGATCAGGCGGCCGCTGCGCAGATCGTGTTCGTCGATGCGGCCGCTGCGATGCAGGACCAGCAGCCTGTCGTGGCCGCGCCGCGCAAAGCGCAGCGTGTCGCGCGAGTCATCGGCGACCAGCCGTTCGAATTCGATGTAGCCCGGCCCGCAGCAGATCTGCGGCACCGGTGCCGTCGACACGAAGATGCCGTCGCCGGCCTTGGAAGTGACCAGCATCCTCGCGTCGTCGGTGAAGCCGAGCTGCTGGCCGCTGAGGCGGCCTTCACCGCCGGCCAGTTCGCGCACATAGCCGAAGGCGTAGAACAGCATCCCCGGCGGGTTCTGGCCGCTCGGGTCCGGATAGGCCATCGCGGTGGAGCAGGTGCCGCAGCTGGTGTCGGGCATGAAGTAGTAGACGTTGGACGCGAACAGGGTTCCGCTCGGTGTGATCGCCATGCCCACGGTGCCGGTGAAGCCGTCCGACGTGGCAAAGCGAGTCTGCTGCTGCGTGGCGAAGTCGTAGCGTCCCAGCGGCATGCCGCCGAAGAAGAGGCCGTCCTCGTCGGCCACGATGTGCTGGGGAAAGACCTCCACGTCCAGGCTCGCGAGCACACGACCCGAGCGCAGATCGACCTGCACGATGGCCTGGTTGGTGGTGCCGATCAGCAAGGTGTCGCGCCCGTGGCGCGCGCCACGGATGGTCGCTGATGCGCTGGCACCGGGCGACACCGGATGCACCCTCGCGGCCGTCTTCAAGGCGGCCGGCGCGGCCGGATCCGACGCGTCCACGCCGCCGACTCCGCCGCCGCCGCAGGCGCTCAGCGACACGAGCAGGGCCAAGGCCAGCGACAGCGACAGCGAAGTCGGCAATGAGAAGCGGGGCATGGGGGAGCTCGTCGAAGGAAGGAGCGGCCAATCTAGGTGGCCAGGTTCGCACTGTCTGTGCGTCACCGAACCCGCTCGGGCATCATCACGGCCCACACCAGCTCACCGACACCACGATGCTGCACCCCCAAGCCCGCGCCCTGCTCGACCTGATTGCCGAACGCGGCCTGCCGCCCACGCACACGCTGAGCCCGGCCGAGGCGCGTGCCTTCTACCGCGACCGGCGCGGCTTCACGCAGCCGTCGCCGCCGCCGGTGGGCGAGCTGCGCACGCTGTCGGCGCCGGGGCCGCACGGGTCGATTCCGCTGCGCGTATATCGGCCGCTGGGTGCGGCGCCGGAAGCGGTGCTGCCGGCACTGGTCTACTACCACGGCGGCGGCTGGGTGATCGGCGACCTGGACACCCACGACACGCTGTGCCGCGAACTGGCCAACCACTCCGGTTGTGCAGTGGTGTCGGTCGACTACCGGCTGGCACCGGAGCATCGCTTCCCGGCCGCGGTCGACGACGCGATCGCCGCGACACGCTGGCTGCATGCGGAAGCGAAGACGCTGCACATCGACGCCGATCGCATCGCCGTCGGCGGCGACAGCGCCGGCGGCAACCTGGCCGCCGTGGTGGCCATCGCCGCACGCGACGCCGGCGACCTGCCGATCGTGTACCAGTTGCTGATCTACCCGGCGACCGACCAGCACCGCGACGCGCCCTCGCACGAACGCAACGGCCAGGGCTACCTGCTGACCCGCGACACGATGGACTACTTCACCGGCCACTACATCCCCGACCCGGCCGGCTACAAGGACTGGCGCGCCTCGCCGCTGCTGCACCCGGACCTGTCGAACCTGCCGCCGGCTCTGGTGCTGACCGCCGGCTACGACCCGCTGCGCGACGAAGGCATCGCCTATGCGCACAAGCTCAGCGAAGCGGGCAATCGCGCCACGCACCTGAGCTTCGAGCGCCAGATCCACGGCTTCATCCTGATGGGCAAGGTGCTCGACGAGGCGAACACCGCCGTGAGGCTGTGCGCCGCCGCGCTGCGCGACGCGCTGCAACCCTAGGCGGCGGACCGACGCGCCTTGATGGCGCCGAAGATGACGATCAGCCCCGGCAGCAGGATCGCCCCCCAGATGATCTTGTCGAGGTTCTCCTTGACCCAGGGGATGTTGCCGAAGAGGTAGCCGGCCAGCGTCACGCCGCCCACCCACAACGTGGCGCCGACGATGTTGTAGAGCGTGAAGCGGCTGCGCGTCATCTCGGCCACGCCGGCGACGAAGGGCACGAAGGTGCGCAGGAAGGGGAAGAAGCGCGCCGCGATGATGGTGATGCCACCGTATTTCTCGTAGAAGGCGTGGGCCTGGTTGAAGGCGTCCTTGTTGAAGAAGCGCGTGTTCTCCCACTGGAACACCTTGGGCCCGAAGTAGCGGCCGATGCTGTAGTTGCACTGGTCGCCGAGGATCGCCGCCGCGGTCAGCAGCGCGATCGCCAGCGGCAGGTTCATCAGCCCGGCCCCGCACAGCGCGCCGACCACGAACAGCAGCGAGTCGCCGGGCAGGAAGGGCATCACGACCACGCCGGTCTCGACGAAGATGATCATGAACAACAGCGCATAGACCCAGGCGCCGTAGGTGGTCACGAAGTTCGCCAGGTGCACGTCGACGTGCAGGATGAAGTCGATCAGGAAGGCCGCGATGTCCATGGCGGGCGATTATCACGGCCGCACTTCCTACAATGCCGCATGACCATCGAATCACAGGCCGACGTCGAGGCGCTGCAGCGCGTCGGCAGCATCGTCTCCCGCGTGCTCGAGCGCATGCTGGATTCCCTCGAACCCGGCATGACGACCGCCGAGCTGGACGCCCTGGGAGAGCGCTGGCTGGACGAGGCCGGCGCGCGCTCGGCGCCGCGGCTGTCCTACGGCTTTCCCGGCGCCACCTGCATCAGCATCAACGAAGAGGCGGCGCACGGCATCCCGGGCGCGCGGGTGATCCGCGCTGGCGACCTGGTCAATGTCGATGTCTCGGCCGAACTCGACGGCTACTTCGCCGACACCGGCGGCTCGCGGGCGGTGCCGCCCGTCTCGCCGGTCAAGCAGCGCCTGTGCCACGCCACCCGCACGGCGCTGGAACATGCGATGCGCCAGGCCCGCGCCGGCGCGCCGATCAGCGCCATCGGCCGCGCGATCGAGCAGACCGCGCGCGCGCACCGCTTCCGCATCATCCGCAACCTGGCCAGCCACGGCGTCGGCCGCGCGCTGCACGAGGAGCCGACCGAGATCGCCGGCTACCTCGACCCGCGCGACCGCCGGCTGCTGCACGAAGGCATGGTGATCACCATCGAGCCCTTCCTGTCGACCAAGAGCACCATCGTCGACGAGGCCGGTGACGGCTGGACGCTGGTCGGCGCGCCGGGCAACCTGAGCGCGCAGTACGAGCACACGATGATCATCACGCGCGGCGAGCCGATCGTCGTGACGCGGCATTGAGCGCATGAACGCGGTGCTCGAACGGCCGACGCGTCGGCCCATTCGCGAACTCCCTGACGAGCTGGTCAGCCAGATCGCCGCCGGCGAAGTCGTCGAGCGGCCGGCCTCCGTCGTGCGCGAGCTGGTCGACAACGCACTCGACGCCGGCGCCACCGAGATCGTCGTGCGCCTGACCGGTGGCGGCATCCGCGCCATCCTGGTCGAGGACGATGGCGCCGGCATCCCGGCCGGCGAGCTGCCGCTGGCGCTGCGGCGGCACGCCACCAGCAAGATCAGCTCGCTGTCCGACCTGGAGAGCGTGGCCACCATGGGCTTTCGCGGCGAGGCGCTGGCGGCGATCGCGTCGGTCGCCGAGGTCAGCATCGCCAGCCGCACGGCCGACGCGCCGCATGCGCAGCGGCTGGAGGCGCGCTCGGGCGAGCTGAGCCCGGCGGCACGCGCCACCGGCACCAGCGTCGAGGTGCGCGAGCTGTTCTTCGCCACGCCGGCGCGGCGCAAGTTCCTCAAGACCGAGGCCACCGAGCTGGCGCACTGCATCGAGGCGGTGCGCCGGCACGCGCTGACGCGGCCCGACGTGTCGTTCACCATCTGGCACGACGGCAAGCTGTCGCAGCAATGGCGCCGCGCCAGCGGCGAGCAGCGCCTGCGCGACGTGCTCGACGACGACTTCGTCGCCGCCAGCCGCGAGGTCGAACTCGACATGGGCGTGCTGCGCGTGCGCGGCCGCGCCGGCCTGCCCGAGGCGGCCCGCTCGCGCGCCGACCAGCAGTACGTCTACGTCAACGGCCGCTACGTGCGCGACCGGCTGATCGCCCACGGCGTGCGTTCGGCCTACGAAGACGTGCTGCACGGCGCAAAGCAGCCGAGCTACGTGCTGTTCATCGACATCGCGCCGGAGCGTGTCGACGTCAACGTGCACCCGACCAAGATCGAGGTGCGCTTCCGCGAGGCGCGCGAGGTGCACCAGGCGGTGCGCCGGGCGATCGACACCGCGCTGGCGATCTCGCGGGCCGGCGAGACAGCGGCGCCGGCCGCTGCCGAGACGCCGAGCACGGGCACGCCGTGGGCACCGCTGCCCGCCACTGCGCGCCCCTGGCCCACGATGCCCACGCAGCAGGCCTCGCTCGGCCTGCAGCAGGCGGCGGTGCTGTATGCGCAGGAAGCGCCGGCGACCTGGGCTGCGCCGACAGCGCTGAATCCGGCCGCTGCCACACCCGCAGTGCCCGCTGCACCGCTGCCCGCCGGCGACTGGCCGCTGGGCCGGGCGCTCGCGCAGGTCGCCGGCGTCTACATCCTGGCCGAGAACGAGCAGGGCCTGGTGGTTGTCGACATGCACGCGGCGCACGAACGCATCGTCTACGAGCGGCTGAAGACCAGCCTGGCCGGCACGGCGATCGAGTCGCAGCCGCTGCTGATCCCGGCCACCTTCGCGGCCACCGCGCAGGAGATCGCCACCGCCGAGCAGCAGGCCGACACGCTGCGCCGCCTCGGGCTGGACGTGTCGCCGCTGTCGCCCGGCGTGCTGGCGGTGCGTGCGCGCCCGGCGGCGCTGGCCGGCGGCGACGTGGTCGAACTCGCGCGCAGCGTGCTCGCCGAGCTGGCGCAGTACGAGGCCAGCAACGTCATCCAGCGCGCCCAGCACGAGATCCTCGCCACCATGGCCTGCCACGGCGCGGTACGCGCCAACCGCCAGCTGACACTGGAGGAGATGAACGCCCTGCTGCGCGACATGGAGCGCACCGAGCGTGCCGACCAGTGCAACCACGGCCGGCCGACCTGGCGGCAGCTGTCGATGAAGGACCTGGACGCGCTGTTCTGGCGCGGCCGGTGAACTTTCGCCCCACCGGCTGGCTCTGTTCGCCCATGGCTCGATTCTTCTCCCTGCTGCGCTGGCCGCTGGCGCTCATCGCCGCGGCCGCTCTGCTCGCCGGCTGCGCCACGCTCGACCAGAAGCAGCGCGAATGGATCTTCCAGCCCACGGCCGGCCAGCCGGCCTGGCCGCCAGCCAGCGCCGAGGGCATGCAGGACGTGTGGATCGAGCACCGCTCGGCCGAGAGCGGCAGCACGGTCAAGCTGCACGCGCTGTGGCTGCCGCACGAGCGCGCCGATGCGCCGGTGCTGCTGTACCTGCACGGCGCGCGGCGCAACATCTGGGGCAGCACCTTCCGAATGCGCAACATGCAGGAGCTGGGCTTCGCCGTGCTGGCGGTCGACTACCGCGGCTTCGGCCAGAGCTCGCCCGAACTGCCCTCGGAGACCGCCGTGCTCGAGGACGCGCGCGCCGCCTGGGACTGGCTGGCGCACGAGCAGCCGAAGCGGCCGCGCTACATCTTCGGCCACTCGCTGGGCGGCGCCATCGCGGTGCAGCTCGCCGGCGAGGTGGCCGACGCGCGCGGGCTGATCGTCGAAGGCACCTTCACCTCCATCCCCGACGTGTTCCGCACCTTCAAGTGGGGCTGGCTGCCAGTGACGCCGCTGATCACCCAGCGCTTCGACTCGGCCGACCGCATCGCCCGCGTGCGGGTGCCGGTGCTGGTGGTGCACGGTGCCAATGACGGGCTGATCAAGCCCGAGCTGGGCCGCGCGCTCTATGACCGCGCGCCGTCGCCCAAGCGCTTCGTGCTGGTCGAGGGTGGCACGCACTACAGCACCAACGGTGTCGGCCAGGGCCTGTACCGCGAAGCACTGCGTGACCTGTTCGGTCTGGGCAGCTGACGCCGACGTGGTCCAATTCGGGCCATGGCCACCCTGAAGCTCAACAAGCCCGCGACCAAGAAGCCTGCAGCCGGCCGCGCCCCGCTGCGCGGCAGCGGCGCCAAGCCGCGACCGACGCTGGCCCAGGCGCAGGCCGAACGGGCCGAGCGCGAAGCACAGCGGCCCGCCCGCGAGCCGGAGGCCCGATCGGCCGACCGCTCCGCGCCGCGCCCCTCGGCCCGCCCGCCCGGGAAGCCGCCGGCACGGCCCGGCGGGCGGCCGTCCGCGCGCCCGGACGATCGCCGCCAAGCGCCAACGCCAACCTCGCAGCGCGCCGCGTCGCCCCGCCCCGATCGCCCGGCGCCGCCGCGCCCTGCCCCGCTGCCACCCGCGCGCCCGGCCGGCAGCCCCAACACGGCCTTCAGCGCCCGCCCGCGTCCCGCTTCACCCCCGCCCGCCGCCGGCCCGGCGCATGCGGACGGCAGCCTGCGCCTGTCCAAGCGCATGAGCGAGCTCGGCCTGGCCTCGCGACGCGAGGCCGATGAATGGATCGCCAAGGGCTGGGTGCGCGTCGACGGCGAGGTGGTGGCCGAACTCGGCGCCCGCGTGCTGCCCAACCAGCAGGTCACCATCGACAAGCGCGCCCGCAGCGAACAGGCCCAGCGCGTGACGGTGCTGCTGAACAAGCCGGTGGGCTACGTCAGCGGCCAGGCGGAAGACGGCTACGAGCCCGCCTTCGTGCTGGTCAAGCCCGACACGCAGTGGAGCGAGGACGCGTCCGGCATCCGCTTCCAGCGCGAGCACCTGCGCCACCTGGTGCCCGCCGGCCGGCTCGACATCGACAGCGTCGGCCTCCTGGTGCTGACGCAGGACGGCCGCATCGCCAAGCAGTTGATCGGCGAGGACAGCGCGATCGAGAAGGAGTACCTGGTGCGCGTGCAGCCGGTCGAAGGCCAGACGCTCTCGCCCGAGGGCCTGCGCCTGCTCAACCACGGCCTGGAACTCGACGGCGAGCCGCTGAAGCCGGCGCGCGTCGACTGGGTCAACGAGGACCAGCTGCGCTTCGTGCTGACCGAGGGCAAGAAGCGCCAGATCCGCCGCATGTGCGAAGCCGTGGGCCTGAAGGTCACCGGCCTGAAGCGCGTGCGCATCGGCCGCGTGATGCTCGGCGACCTGCCGGCCGGCCAGTGGCGCTACCTCGGTGCCGACGAACTCTTCGTGTGAGCTGCCCATGAACGCACCCCACCCTGCCCAGGAGCTGCCCGCCATCGCCGACAACTGGCTGCAGTGGATGGCCGAGAACCGGCTGCGCGGCTGCACGCCGGAATCGATGGTCGAGACCATGGCGGCGGCCGGCATGGACCGCGCGCTGTGCACGCAGGCCATGCCGATGCTGGAGGCCGACCCGGTCTTCAAGGCGGCGCTGCGCCACCAGAAGCTGTTGAAGAAGCTGGAGGACGTGGTCGCCAACCAGCAGAAGCTGTGGGAGATGGCGCCGGGCTATGCCACGGTGGAGAAGCGCGCCGGCGTGTCGCGCGACGAACTCTTCCAGCGCTACGTCTGCGGCAGCCGGCCGCTGGTGCTGACCGACATCGCGGCCGACTGGCCGGCGATGCAGCGCTGGTCGCCCGCCGACCTGAAGGCACGCTTCGGCCACCTCGACATCGAGATCCAGGCCGAGCGCAACGCCGACCCGCGCTACGAGGAGAACAAGCTCAACCACCGCCAGACGGTGCGGCTGGACGGCTTCGTCGACCGTGTGCTCGCCGGCGGGCCGACCAACGACTACTACATGACGGCCAACAACGAGGCGCTGCGTCGCCCGGAGTTCGCGCCGCTGCTGGCCGACATCGGCACGCTGCCGCCGATCTGCGACCGCGAGCAGCTGCCGCGGCTCTCGTCGTTCTGGTTCGGCCCGGCGGGCACCAACACGCCGCTGCACCACGACACGCTGATGCTGTTCCACACGCAGGTGGTCGGCCGCAAGCGCTGGCGCTTCATCTCGCCGCTGGAGACGCCGAAGCTCTACAACTTCAACAACGTCTTCAGCCCCATCGACATCGACAAGCCCGACCTGGCCCGCTACCCGCTGTTCAGCCAGGTGAAGGTGCTGGAGGTCATCGCCGAGCCGGGCGAGACCGTGTTCCTGCCGCTGGGCTGGTGGCACCAGGTGACGTCAATGGACGTGAGCCTGTCGTTCTCGTACTCGAACCTCGCGGTGCCGAACCACTACAGCTTCGCCAACCCCGACATGCACGACTGGTGAGTCAGGGCCGGCGCTCCAGCGTGGCCAGCAGCGCGCGAGCGCGATCGGCCCAGGCCGCGTCCGCGACCTTCACCGCCTCGCGTGCCGCCGACAGCGCGGCTTCCGTCTGGCCCAGTTCGCTGCGGACGCTGGCCAGGTTCATCCAGGCCGCGGCGCTGGTCGCGTTCAGCCGGGTGGCATCTTCGAAGGCGGCGACTGCTGCCGGCTTGTCGCCACTGGCGTAAAGGCTGTTGCCCAGGCCCATCTGCAGGCTCAGGCTGCCGCCCCAGCGCTGCAAGGCGCTGCGGTAGGCCAGCACGGCCTGCGCGGGCGGCGCCGCCCGCTCGAAGCCGACCGCGGCCTCGACCACGGCGGGTTCTTCCGCAGTGGCCGGCCAGCGCCCCGGGGGCAGCGCGACGAAGGCCCAGCTGCCGGCACGCACCCAGGTGTGCTCGAAGGTGGACAGCGGCATCGCCAGGCGCTCGGTGGTGCCTGAACGCAGCAGCATGTCGCCGCTGCGCAGGTCGTAGCCGATCGCCACCGCGTAGTGCCACAGCGGGTACCACGACAGACCGAGGTTGAGCAGCACCACGACGGGCTGCCCGGCCTGCAGCTCGCGCAGCAGCGCCTCCAGCGAGCCGGGCAGGCGTGTCGCGACGGCGCCGTGGCGGCGTGCGCCGGCGATCATCTCGATCTGCAGGGTGCCGGTGCGCGCCGGCAGGAAGACCTGCTCGCCCAGCAGCGCCGGCGATGCGTCGCGGCCGGCAGTGGCCAGCACGGTGGCCAGTGCAGCGGGGCCGCAGTGGTACTCGGTCTGCGCGAAGAAGGCGGTGGCCGAGAGCTCGACCCGCTCGGCCAGTCCGGGGGGCGGCGTGCGGCGCAGTGTCTCCGTCTGCGCCGCACAGCCCGTCAGCAGGGCCAGCAGCAGCGCGAGGGTGGCGAGCAGCCACCCGCGCGCCGGGGCCCGCATGGTGCCGATCAGCGGATCGAGCGGGTGAACGGGAAGATCTTCGTGAAGCCGAGGATGTCGGTGATCAGCAGCAGCAGGAAGATGAAGACGATGGTGCCGAGGATGTCGCTGGCGCCGGCCGGTGCGGTGTCGAGCGTGTGCGACAGGTGAGCCACTTCGGCGTCGGTCAGTGCCGCGATGCGGGCCTGGGCCTGGGCCATGTCGATGCCGCGTTCCTGCAGCGCCGCGGCCACGTCGGCGCGGTTGAGCAGTTCATTGACATGGGCGCGCTGCTCGGCAGCGCTGGTGACGCCTTCGCTGGCGGCCACCTGTTCGGTGCTGACCAAGGTGGCTTGCGCGCTGTGCATGAAGCCGGCGAAGCTCAGGCACACGGCGATCAGGCGGGTCGTCCAACGGGTCGTTGTCTTCATGGTTTGTCCTTTGTCGAGCGGCGGCTTGCTGTTTCTGGTGCGGCGCATGGGCAAGCCTCCCATGCAGCCGCGAACATCGTAACAAGCGGACGGGCCGGCGAGTCACCGAATGCAACGGCGGCGGCAGGGTCGTTCATGCCCTGCTGGTAGGCTCACACCCATGTCTTCCCTGGTTCCCGCACGCCACGGCATGAGCCCTGCCACCGTGGTGCTGCTGCTGACGCTGCTGCTGGGCATCCAGCCGATCACCACCGATCTCTACCTGCCGGCGCTGCCGACGCTGCAGCAGGACCTGCACGCCAGCATGGCGGCGACACAGCTGACGCTGTCAGCGCTGATCCTCTGCTTCGGCCTGGCGCAGCTGGTCGCCGGGCCGCTGGCCGACCGCTTCGGCCGGCGGCCGGTGCTGCTTGGCGGCCTCGCGCTCTACACGCTGGCCAGCCTGGGCAGCGCGCTGGCGCCGTCGATCGAATGGCTGGTCGGCTGGCGCGCGCTGCAGGGCGTGGGCATGGCCGCGGCAGTGACCTGCGGCCGCTCGATCGTGCGCGACCTCTACCCGCCGCAGGACGGCGCACGCGTGATGTCCAAGGCGCTCAGCGGCCTGGGCGTGATCGCGATGGCGAGCCCCGCACTTGGCGGCGTGATGGTGCAGTGGTTCAACTGGCATGCCGCGCTGGGCGTGGTCACGATGTTCGGTGTGGTCACGCTGGCCATCGTGACCTGGCGCTACGAAGAGACGGTGCCGCAGCGCAACCCGCGCGCCACGCAGCTCGGCCCGCTGGCCGCCAACTGGGCGGCGGTGCTGCGCCACCCCGGCTTCCGCGCCTGGACGCTGCTGTCCGGCTTCGCCTATGGCGCGCTGTTCTTCCTGCTCGCCGGCAGCGCCTTCGTCTACATCGGCGTGCTCGGCGTCAGCAAGATCGGCACCGGGCTGATCATGCTGAGCAACTCCTTCGCCTACATCGTCGGCACCTTCTGGTGCCGGCGGCTGCTGGCGCGCCATGGCCTGCGCGGTGCGGTGCGCCGCGGCGCGCTGTTCACGCTGGCCGCCGCGCTCGCCATGGCCGGGCTGGCGCTGGCCGGCGTGCATGCAGCCTGGGCGGTGATGCTGCCGTCGTGGCTGTTCTGCATCGGCCACGGCGTGCACCAGCCCTGCGGGCAGGCCGGTGCAGTCGGGCCGTTCCCCGAGAAGGCCGGCACCGCCGCCTCGCTGTCCGGCTTCTGGATGATGGCGGTGGCTTTTGCGGTCGGCCTGTTCCTCGGCCAGACCGGCGGCGACACCGTCTACCCGATGACGCTGGGCTTCGCGACGCTCGCGCTGGCGCTGTGCACGGTCGCCTGGACGCTGGTGCAGCGCCACGGCGAGCCGGCCACCGCCACCCTGCCCGTGCAGGCAACGCCGGCGTGAGCGCCTCGCTGCCCTGCATCGCCCTGGCCGGCCCCACCGCGGCCGGCAAGACCGCCGCCGCGCTGGCGATCGCGCAGGTGCTGCCGGTGGAGATCGTCAGCGTCGACTCGGCGCTGGTCTACCGCGGCATGGACATCGGCACCGCCAAGCCCAGCGCCGCCGAGCGCGCCGCGGTGCCGCACCACCTGATCGACCTGATCGAACCCAGCCAGGCCTACTCGGCGGCGCAGTTCGTCGCCGATGCGCGCGAAGCCATCGCGCAGATCGTGGCGCGCGGCCGGCTGCCGCTGCTCGTCGGCGGCACGATGCTGTACTTCAAGGCGCTGTTCGAGGGCCTCGATGAGATGCCACCGGCCGACGCCGCGGTGCGCGCCACGCTCGACGCCGAGGCGGCCGAACGCGGCTGGCCGGCGCTGCATGCCGAACTCGCGCGCATCGACCCGCCCACCGCCGCGCGTCTGCCGCCGGCCGACACGCAGCGCATCCAGCGTGCGCTGGAGGTGTTCCGCATCAGCGGGCGGCCGATCTCGTCGTTCCACCGCGAGCCGCGCGAGAGCACGCCACCAGCGCTGATCTCGCTCGAGCCGGCCGACCGCGCCTGGCTGCATCAGCGCATCGCGCTGCGCTTCACGCAGATGCTCGAGGCCGGCTTCGTCGACGAGGTGCGCGCCTTGCGCGCGCGCGGCGACCTGCACGCCGGCCTGCCCTCGATGCGCTGCGTCGGCTACCGGCAGGCCTGGGAGGCGCTGGAGACGGATCAGCTCGCCGCCCTACCCGAGCGCGGCATCGCCGCCACGCGGCAGCTGGCCAAGCGGCAGATCACCTGGCTGCGCAGCATGGCCTGGCGCGAGCCGGTGGCCTGCGATGCGCCGGACGCCATCGCGCAGGTGGTGCAGCGCGCCCAACGACATGCCGACGCGCTGGGGAGGCGCTGACCGATGCTCAGACTCGAAGGCCTGGCCAAGCGCTACGGCAGCACAGCGGTGTTCGAGGGCGTCGACCTGGCGCTGGCGCCGGGCGAGTTCGTCGCCGTGGTTGGCGAATCGGGCGTCGGCAAGTCGACGCTGCTGAACTGCATCGCCGGTCTGGACACGCTGGACGCCGGCCGTGTCTGGCTGGGTGAGCAGGACGTGCGGGCGATGCGCGAGCCCGAGCAGGCGATGCTGCGCCGGCGCGAACTGGGCTTCGTGTTCCAGGCCTTCCACGTGCTGCCGCACCTGACGGTGGCGCAGAACGTGGCGCTGCCCTTGCTGCTGCTGCACCGCGCCGACGAGGCGCCAGTGGCGCGTGCGCTCGACGAGGTCGGCCTCGCCGGCTTCGGCGACCGCCTGCCGCAGACGCTGTCCGGCGGCCAGCTGCAGCGCGTTGCCATCGCGCGCGCGCTGGTGCACGGCCCGCGGCTGCTGCTGGCCGACGAGCCGACCGGCAACCTCGACGCCGGCACCGCCGAGCGGGTGATGGACGTGCTGGTGCGGCAGTCGCGCGCGCATGGCACCGCCTGCCTGCTCGTCACCCATTCGCACGCGGCCGCCGCGCGGGCCGATCGTGTGATGGAGTTGCGGCCGGACGGGCTGTTCGCCGCCTGAGTCGTCAGGCTGCTTGAGACGGATCAATCACCGCTCGCGCAGTGGCGCCGACACTTCGCGCCTTCCACGCCAGCGGGAGGCGCCATGCCGATCGAGCTCTACAACCAGAAGGGCCACCAGTGCCTGATGTTCACCGACCTCTGCGAGGAAGGTGGCGAGGTGGTGCAGTCCAACCAGTTCCTGATCGTCGACGGCGACACCGGCGCGATCATCGACCCAGGCGGCAACCTCGCCTACGGCGAGCTCTACCTGGCGATGACGCGCTTCTTCCCGCCGCAGCAGCTCTCGGCCATCCTCGCCTCGCACGCCGACCCGGACATCATCGCCTCGCTGGACCGCTGGATGACGACGACCAGCAGCGCCAAGGTCTACATCTCGCGCATCTGGGAACGCTTCGTGCCGCACTTCTGCAAGCCGGGGAAGACCACCGGCCGCATCGTCGGCATCCCCGATGCCGGCGCACGCATCGCCATCGGCCGCAGCGAACTGATCGCGCTGCCGGCGCACTTCATGCACTCCGAAGGCAACTTCCAGTTCTACGACCCGACGAGCCGCATCCTGTTCTCGGGCGACCTCGGTGCGTCGATCATCACCGGCGAAGCGGCCAGGACCTGGGTCACGACGCTGGCCGGCCATGTGCCACGCATGGAGGCCTTCCACCGCCGCTACATGGTGTCGAACAAGGTGCTGCGGCTGTGGGCGCAGATGGTCCGCAGGCTGCCGATCGACATGATCGTGCCGCAGCACGGCGCGCCGATGCGCGGCGCCGCCGTGCAGGAGTTCATCGCCTGGGTCGAGGCCCTGCCGTGCGGCGTGGACCTGCTCGGCGAACGCGACTACACGGTGCCCGCGTAGCCGTTGATCGACACAGGGCTGCGGCTCAGGGCTGCCTGAAGCCCTGCACCGTCTCCCAGGCCACCGCCTGCAGGTGTGCCGCCACGTCCGCCGGCAGGCCGGCGCTGTACTTGTTGCCGACCGGCGACTGGCCGTAGACCGAGGCCATCACCGTGCAGGCCGCCAGGTAAGTGCCGGCCAGGCTGGGGTGGCGCTTGTCGGCCACGTACAGGTTCAGGTCCGGCCGCTTCGCGATCGAGGCGGCGAAGGCCAGGCCCGCGGGCACGACCTTCGCGCGGTTGTCGCCAGCGGCCTTCACGTAGGCGGCGGCGAGTTGCGCGGTCATTTCCGGCTTGTCGGCATAGGCCCAGGACATGAAGAACACCGGCTCGGCGCCGTGCTTGCGCACGATGGCGCTGTTCTTCGCCGCGTACTCGGTGAAGACCTTCGACAGCTGCGGGTGGATGGGGCACTGGCTGCAGTCCATCATGATCGCCACGTCGAAGGGCTTGTCGAAGCTGTTGAAGACGACGTTGTTGTCGGCGTCGAACGAGTACGAGGCCACGCCGCCGGGCTTGAAGTGCGACGCCATGTCGTGCCAGTTGATGCCCGAACCGCTGATCGTCACCGAGGTCGCGCGGTAGCCCTTGACGCCCGGGTTGGCCGCGGCAAGCAGCTGGCCGACGTGGCCGTGCATGCTGTTGTTGTAGTAGAAGAAACTGTTGCCGACCCACAGCGCCGTCTTCGGCGGTGCCGCGGGCGCTGCCGGGGCCGCAGGCGGTGCCGAGGCGCAGGCGCCCAGCAGCAGCGTGGCAGCCGTCACGATCAGCGCGCGCCAGTCGAATCGATTCATGAGCGTGTCTCCCTCTTTGTGATGTCGAGGCGCGCATTCTTGCAGGCCGCCCCTCAAGATGACGCGCGGCGTGCCGATAGCAGACGAATCCCGTCTCCCGGATCGCCCCATGAAACCGCTCCGCCTTATCGCGCCCCTGCTGCTGGCCGCCGTCGCCTGTATCGGCCTGGCCAGCCCCGCGCGCGCCGCCGACGACACCGTCTACCGCTTCTCGCCCGTCAACCAGTACGGCATCAACCTGACCGCCGCCTACTGGAACCCGATCATTGCCTACGTTTCCGAGAAGAGCGGCGTCAAGCTGCAGCTGAAGATCGGCCGCACCTCGGCCGACACCACGGCCTACGTGCTGGCGCAGGAAGTCGAGTTCGTCTTCAGCAACCACCTGTTCAGCCCCGAGCGCGAGCAGCTCGGCTGGAAGGTGATCGGCCGCCGCGTGACGCCGCCGGTGCACGGCCAGCTCATCGTGCCGGAGGACTCGCCGGTCACCGACGTCACGCAGCTCGCCGGCAAGGAGGTCGCCTTCCCCGGCCCCGAAGCGCTGGTGGCCTACAAGTTTCCGAGCGCACACCTGATCGCGAAGAAGGTCGAGGTGAAGACGGTGTTCGGCGGCAACATGGACGGCGCACTGGCGCAGATGTTCTCCGGCAAGGTCGCCGCCGTCGGCGCGAACTCGCAGCTCGCCGAGGGCTATGCGAAGCGCGAAGGCCAGAAGTACCGCGTGCTGTGGTCGTCGCCGCCGCTGCACGACCTGGCACTGATGTCGGCCGCAAAGGTGCCCGACAAGGTGCAGGCCGCCGTGGCGCGTGCCTTCATCGGCATGGCGCAGGACCCGGCCGGCCAGGCGGTGCTGAAGCAGGCCTCGGCGCAGGTCGGCCTGACGGCGGACGCCGTGTTCGTCGCCTCCAACGGCAGCGAGTACTCCGCCTACCGCGACTTCTACCGCAACGCGCCGGCCTCGCTGCGCTGACGGAAGCGGCATGTCCTTCCGCCTGCTGCCGCGCTCGCTGGTCGGGCGTGTCTTCGCGCTGTACTCGGTCGCGATGCTGGGCTTCGTGCTCGCCGGCCTGGGCGTGTTCTATGCGCATCAGTTCGGCATCGAGCTGGAAGAGGCGCAGCTGCGTGCGGAGACGCTGAGCGCGGTGGTGATGCCGGCGGTGTCCGACAGCGCGGTGATCGGCGACTACGACACCATCCGCCGCACGCTGGAGCGCGCGGTGTTCCATTCCTCGTTCTCGTCGGCCAGCTTCATCGACCTGCGCGGCGGCGTCGTCAAGGCGCCGCACGATGCCGCACCGCCGGTGGCGGCGCCCGACTGGCTCGTGCGCGCCGTGGAGTCGCGGCTGTACGACACGAACCAGACCATCTCCGTCGGCGGCCGCGACTACGGCGTGCTGCGCCTGAGCTTCTCGCCGGAGCGCATCGCCGGCGGCATGTGGGCGCAGACGCGCATCGCGCTCGCCCTCGCACTGGCCAGCCTGGCCGGCGGGCTGGTGCTGATCCGCTTCCCGCTGGTGCGCTGGCTGGGCGACCTCAGCCGCGTCCAGCAGTTCGAGCAGGCCATGACCGGCGGCGGCACCGCGCCCGCGCTGCCCGGTGCGGAAGACGCGCCCTCCGAGTTCCGCGCCACCTTCGAGGTGCTGGGCCGCGCCGCGGCCAACCTGCAGACGCAGCGCGTGCAGGCGGCGGTCACGCTCGGCTCGATCGCCGACGGCGTGTTCACGCTCGACGGCATGGGCCGCATCGCGCTGGCCAACGGCGCCGCCTGCACGATGATCGGCCTTGACACCGATGCGGTGATCGGCCAGAGCGCCACCCAGCTGCTGCCGCAGATCTTCACCGCCGACACCGCGCTCGAACCCTGGCGCAACCGCCGCAGCACGCTGCAGGGGCCGGGACGCGAGCGGGTCGTGGAGACCACGCTGTCACCCATCCTGTCGGCCGACGGCATCGCCATCGGCCACGTGCTGGCCTGCCGCGACGTCAGCGAGCAGCACCAGCTCGACCAGCGCCTGCGCACCGAGCTGCGCTCGCGCGAAGCGGCGCTGGTGTCGCTGCGCAAGGTGCTCGAGGGCCTGACGCGCGACCTGCCCCTGTGCCCCACCGGGCCCGACGACCTGGCCGCGATCTCGATGATGATCTCCGAGCTGGTCAGCCGGCTGCAGGAGCGCGGCGAACAGCTCGACGCCATCTTCTCGCTGAGCCCGGACGGCTTCGTCTCCTTCGATTCCGAGCGACGCGCCAGCTACGTCAGCCCGTCCTTCAGCCGCATCACCGGCCTGCCGGCCGACGCGCTGCGCGGTGCCGAGGAGACGGTGGTCGAGGCGCTGCTGCGCAGCCGCTGTGCCGCCGGGCCATGGCGCAGCTTCGCGGCGATCCGCGCCGAGCGGCGCGAGGCGGCCGAGGACGCGCCGGCCAAGCGCGTGCTGATCGAGCTGACACGGCCGACGCGCCGCGTGCTCGAGGTCGGGCTGCGCGAGGGCACCACGCCGGTAGTCTCTCAGGTGCTGTCGCTGCGCGACGTGACCCACGAGACGCTGGTCGACCAGATGAAGAGCGAGTTCCTGTCGATGGCCGCGCACGAGCTGCGCACGCCGATGGCCAGCATCTACGGCTTTGCCGAGCTGCTGCTGCGCCGCAAGCTGGCGCCGGAGAAGCAGAAGGAAGTGCTGGAGACCATCCACCGCCAGAGCGAGCGCATGGTCGCCATCGTCAACGAGCTGCTCGACCTGGCGCGCATCGAGGCACGCCGCGGGCTGGACCTGGAGATGCAGACGCTGGACCTCGGCGCGCTGCTGGCCGACCTGATCGGCGACCTGCAGCCGCCCGGCGAGCGGGAGCGGCCACGCTTCGAAGTACCGGCGCAGCCCGCCTTCGTGCTGGCCGACCGCAACAAGCTGCACCAGGCGATCGGCAACGTGATCTCCAACGCCTACAAGTACTCTGGCGCCGATGGGCCGGTGCAGATCCGGATCGTGCACGACGACTCGTCGCCGGCCCGGGTCGGCGTCGAGGTGCGCGACCGTGGCATCGGCATGACGCCGGCACAGCTGGCCCGCATCGGAGAACGCTTCTTCCGCGCCGACAGCTCGGGCAACGTGCCCGGCACCGGGCTGGGCATGAGCATCGTGAAGGAGATCCTCGAGCTGCTCGGCGGCCGTCTCGAGATGACGAGCGAGGCCGGCCAGGGCACGGTGGCCACGCTGTGGCTGCCGCTGGCGACGGTGGCGGCCGCACAGGAGGTGCTTGCATGACCCGCATCGTCGTCGTCGAGGACCAGGCCGACATCCGCCGGCTGATCCGCTGGTCGCTCGAGGAAGGCGGCTATCAGATCTTCGAGGCCGCCAGCGGCCAACTCGGCCTGGACGCGGTGCGCGCGCTGCGCCCCGACCTGCTGCTGCTAGACGTGATGATGCCCGGCGAGCTGGACGGCTACCAGGTCTGCAGCGCCTTGCGCGCCGACCCGGCCTTCGCCGAGCTGCCGATCGTGCTGCTGACCGCCCGCGCCCAGCAGGGCGATCGGGCCGCCGGCCAGCGCGCCGGCGCCGACGAGTACCTCGTCAAACCCTTCAGCCCGATGGTGCTGGCCGACACCGTCGAACGCCTGCTGAAGGCGCGCGAGCCACAATCGGTGCGGTGACCCCCGCCCCGACCGGCCCGTCCATCCCCTCCCCGCTGCCCGCGCTGCTGCGCCAGGTGACCTGGCGCCAGTGGCTGCACCAGCCGCTGCGCCACGCGGTGGCGGTGATGGCCGTGGCCCTGGGCGTGGCGCTGGCCTTCTCGGTGCACCTGATCAACGAGTCGGCGCTCGGCGAGTTCAGCGCCGCCGTGCGGCAGGTCAACGGCCAACCCGATTTCGAGCTGCGCGCGCAGCGCGACGGCTTCGACGAGGCACTGCTGGCGCGCGTCGCCGCGCACCCCGGCGTGGCGCTGGCCAGCGCGGTGATCGAGCTCGACACGCAGGCCGTGGCCGCGGACGGCAGCAGCGTGCCGCTGCGCGTGGTCGGCCTTGACGCTCTGAGCGCCGCGCCACTGACGCCGGCGCTGATGCCGCGGCCGGCCGAGGGCGCGGATCGCCTCGCGGTCATCGACCCGGGCGCGATCTTCCTCAATGCCGCGGCGGCGCAACGGCTCGGCGAGCCAGCCACGCTGCGCCTGCGCGCCGGCAGCGCCAGCACCCCCTTCACCGTGCACGGCCGCGTGCTCGCCGACGGGCCGCCGCTGGCGGTGGTCGACCTGGCCGGTGCACAGGCCGCGTTCGGCTGGCTCGGCCGCATCAGCCGCATCGACCTGCGCCTGGTGCCCGGCACCGACCGCGAGGCGCTGCTGCGCGAGCTGGCCCTGCCGGCCGGCGTGCGCGCTGCCGCACCGGACGAAGCGGCGCAGCGGGTTTCCAACGTGTCGCGTGCCTACCGCGTCAACCTCACGGTGCTGGCGCTGGTGGCGCTGTTCACCGGCGCCTTCCTGGTGTTCTCGATCCTGTCGCTGTCGGTGGCGCGGCGGCTGCCGCAGCTCGCGCTGCTGGGCGTGCTCGGGCTGTCGGCGCGCGAGCGCCTGGCCTGGATGCTGGCCGAGTCGGCGCTGCTCGGCTTCATCGGCAGCGCGCTCGGGCTCGCGCTGGGCACCGCGCTGGCCGCACTGGCGCTGCGCTTGCTCGCCGGCGACCTGGGCGGCGCCTACTTCCCGGGCGTGACGCCGACACTGCAGTTCAGCGTCGCGGCGGCGTCGGTCTACGGCGCGCTCGGCGTCATCGTCGCAGTGGCCGGCGGCTGGCTGCCGGCGCGCACCGCGCAGCGCATTGCGCCGGCGCAGGCGCTCAAGGGCCTGGGCGATGCGGGCCACCATCGCAGCCCGGTCTGGGTCGGGCCGCTGCTGCTGGCGCTGGGCCTTCTCCTGACACAGTTGCCGCCGATCGCCGAGGTGCCGCTGGCCGCGTATGTCTCGGTGGCCTGCCTGCTGCTCGGCGGCATCGCCTGCGTGCCGGTGATGGTGGAGGCGCTGCTGCGCTGGATCCGCCCGCCGCGCCACGCGCTGTGGCTGCTGGCCGTGCAGCGCGCCCGCCACGAGCGCGGCAGCGCGACGATCGCCGTGGCCGGCGTGGTCGCCAGCCTGGCGCTGGCGGTGGCGCTGACGGTGATGGTGACCAGCTTCCGCGAGGCGGTGACGCAGTGGCTCGACAGCGTGCTGCCGGCCGACCTGTACGCGCGCGTCGCTGCCGGCGGCGGTGCCGACACGGTGTTCGTCACCGACACGCTGGTCGAGCGCGTTCGCGCCCTGCCCGGCGTGGTACGCATCGAAGGCCAGCGCGTGGCCAGCATCCAGCTCGACGCGCAGCGCCCGGCGGTGGCACTGATCGCCCGGCCGCTGGACGACCCGGCGCAGCGCCTGCCGCTGCTGGGCGAACTGCTGCCCGCCTCGTCAGGGCGGCTGTCCGTCTATGCGAGCGAACCGCTGGCCACCTTGTACGGGCTGCGCGCCGGCGAAGTCTTCGAGCTGCCGTTGCCCGACGGGCGCCGCGAGCCCGCCTTCGTGCGCGGCGTGTGGCGCGACTACGCGCGCC
This sequence comes from Chitinophaga pinensis, assembly GCA_943370595.1. Taxonomy (GTDB): domain Bacteria; phylum Pseudomonadota; class Gammaproteobacteria; order Burkholderiales; family Burkholderiaceae_C; genus Piscinibacter. Next base: position 61,840 of record CALRRO020000020.1, on the reverse strand, counting down.
AGCACGGCGCGGTCGCCATCGATGCCGCCGACTACCGTCGCCTGAGCGGCGACCTGCGCATCAACGACCTGGCGATCTGGCTGGCGCCGGAGGCCGATGCGGGCGCGCTGAAGGACCGCATCCGCAGCATCGCCGGCACGGACGCGGCGATGGAGTTCGCCTCGGCCGGCGAGATCCGCGCGCTATCGCTGCGCATCTTCGACCGCAGCTTCGCCGTGACCTACTGGCTGCAGGCTGTGGCCATCGTGATCGGCCTGGTCGGCATCGCGGCCAGCTTCTCGGCGCAGGTGCTGGCGCGGCGGCGCGAGTTCGGCCTGCTCGCCCACCTCGGTCTGACACGCGCCCAGGTGCTCGCGGTGGTGGCCGGCGAAGGCGCGCTGTGGAGCCTGGCCGGCGTGCTGCTCGGACTGCTGTTGGGCATTGCCGTCAGCGCGGTGCTGGTGCACGTGGTCAACCCGCAGAGCTTCCACTGGACCATGCCGCTGCTGCTGCCCTGGGGCCGCCTCGCCGCCCTGTGCGCGGCGATGGCCGCGGCCGGCACGCTGACCGCATGGTGGGCCGGCCGCGCCGCTGGATCGAAGCAGGCGGCGCTGGCGGTGAAGGAGGACTGGTGATGCGGCGCCGCGCGCTGCTGGGATCGCTCATCCTGCCGCCGTGGCTGGCCGTCGCCGCGCCCGTGCAGCGTGGTCGACTGCTCACGTTCCCGCGCGACTTCGGCTCGCACCCGGACGCACGCACCGAGTGGTGGTATGCGACGGGCTGGCTGGCCGCACCCGGCGAAAACGATCCACGCTTCGGCTTCCAGGTGACCTTCTTCCGCTCGCGCACCGACGTGGCGGCAGATCACCCGAGCCGCTTCGCCGCGCGGCAACTGGTGTTCGCGCACGCGGCGCTGACCGACCTGGCCGCACAGCGCCTTCGCCATGACCAGCGCATCGCCCGCGCCGGCTTCGGCATCGCCGAGGCCGCGGAAGCCGACACCCGCGTGGCGCTGCGCGGCTGGACCTTCGAGCGCTCCGGCCCGGCGCAGGCGAGTGTCTACCGCAGCCGCATCGCCAGCGACGCTGCGGGCTTCTCCTTCGACCTCGAGCTCGCCACCACGCAGCCGCTGCTGCTGCAAGGCGATGCCGGCTTCTCGCGCAAGGGGCCGCACCCCGAGCAGGCCAGCCACTACTACAGCCAGCCGCAACTCGCCGTGAGCGGCAGCCTGGTCCGCGACGGCAGGCCGCAAGCCGTGCAGGGCCGGGCCTGGCTGGACCACGAATGGAGCGAGGCCCTCCTCGATGCCGACGCCGTCGGCTGGGACTGGATCGGCATGAACCTGCTCGACGGCAGCGCGCTGACTGCATTCCGCCTGCGCCGCGCCGATGGCAGCGCGCTGTGGGCCGGCGGCAGCTGGCGACGCGACGGCGGCACGGTCGAGGCCTTCGCCGCCGATTCGGTGCGCTTCGAGCCCGGCAGCGTCTGGACCAGCCCGGCCTCGCAGGCCCGCTACCCGACCGAGTGGCGCGTCACCACGCCGGCCGGCCGCTTCCGCGTGCGCGCGCTGCTGGCCGACCAGGAACTCGACAGCCGCGGCAGCACCGGCGCGATCTACTGGGAAGGCCTGTCGGAACTGCTCGACGAGAGCGGCCGGCGCATCGGCCTGGGCTACCTGGAGATGACGGGCTATGCGGCCCGATTGCGCCTGTGACGCCGGCCTGACGCGGAATCCGCCGCGTGACTCAAGCCCGAGGGACTGCGTCCGATAAAGAGGAGCCGCCCCGGAGGCCACTCCGGCCCGGCGCCAAATCCGTCACGCACCTTCGAGGAGTTACCCATGTCGAACTGGATCAAGTCGGCCGCCGTGGCCATCGCCCTGTCTGCCGCCTTCGGTGCCCGCGCCGAGACGCTGGAAGAGGCCAAGGCCCTGCAGGACGCCGCCATCACCGAGATCAAGGCCAAGGGCCTGGACGCCGCGGTCAAGGACTTCAACGCCGGCGGCAAGTGGCGCAAGGGCTCGCTGTACATCGTGGTCGCCAACTTCAACGGCGACATGCTGGCGCACTCGGCCAACGAGAAGATCGTCGGCAAGAACATGCTCGAGGCCAAGGACGCGGGCGGCAAGCCGTTCGTGAAGGACGCGATTGCCGGCGTGAAGACCAGCGGCGGTACGCAGTTCGACATGCGCTGGGCCAACCCGGTCACCAAGCAGATCGCCGACGCGACCTTCCTGGCGCGCCGACTGCCCGGCCAGGACGCCTACATCGGCACCGTTGTCTTCAAGTGATCCACCAGCCGCCTCGGGAGACAGATGATGGGGACCTGGCTCGATGACCTGCCGCTGCGCGCGAAGCTGATGCTCGCGCCGGTGCTGTGCCTGGCGATGCTCGGCGTCTCTTCCGCCGGCGCGCTCTGGGGCTTCTCCGAGCAACGCCAGGCGCTCGAGGCGGTGGTGAAACAGCGCCTGCCGGCCTATTCCTTCGCCGCCCGCTTCGAGGCGGGCCTGCGTGACATGAACGCGCAGATCAACATGTCGCTGGGCTACGAGGCGATGGGCTACTCGGCCAAGGAGGTGGCGGCGATCGACCAGTCCCTGGCCGCCAACTCGACGGCCCTGCGCAAGATGCTCGACGAGCGCATCGCGGCCACCGGCGACGTGTCGGAACAGGAGCGGCTCAAGGCCCTGTCGGCCTCGTTCGCGAAGTACGACAAGTACGTCAAGGACACGCTGGACATGAAGTCCGCCGGCGCCGCGGTGGCGTCCTCCTTCCTGTCCACGGCGCAGAACGAGTACCAGCGGCTGCTGGGCGAAACCAGCAGCTTCAGCCAGGCCAAGCTCGACGGCGCCGGCGAGGACGTGGCCGCAGCCGGCGCTTCGGCGACGCGTGCGCAGCTGGGTATCGCGGTGGCCGCGCTGGTGGCGCTGGGTCTGGGCGTGACGCTGTCGCTGCTGCTGTCCGGTGGCCTGGTGCGCCGCACGCGCAACCTGTCGGCGCGCGTCGAGGCCCTCGCTGCCGGCGACCTGACGCAGGCGCTGCCGGCCAGCGGCCGCGACGAGATCGGGCGATTGATGGGTGACGTGGAACGCGTTCGCCAGCAGTTCGCCTCGTCGATGGATGCGGTGCGCCAGGCCTCGGAGTCGGTGCGCCTGGCCGCGGGCGAGATCGCCGGCGGAAACGCCGATCTCTCGCAACGCACCGAGCACCAGGCCAGCAACCTGCAGCAGACGGCAGCCTCGATGGAACAGCTCACCGGCACGGTGCGGCAGAACGCCGAAGCCGCACGCCAGGCCAACCAGCTGGCCAGCGGCGCCAGCGAGGTGGCAGCCCGCGGCGGCGCAGTGGTCGGCGAAGTGGTCTCGACGATGGACCAGATCTCCGGCAGCAGCCGCAAGATCGCCGACATCATCGGCACGATCGACGGCATCGCCTTCCAGACCAACATCCTCGCGCTCAATGCGGCGGTGGAAGCGGCACGCGCTGGCGAACAGGGCCGCGGTTTCGCCGTGGTCGCCGGCGAGGTGCGCAACCTGGCCCAGCGCAGCGCCGAGGCGGCACGCGAGATCAAGGGCCTGATCGGCGCGAGTGTCGAGCGCGTCGAAGCGGGCACGAAGCTGGTGTCAGAAGCCGGGCAGACCATGCAGGACATCGTCGAGCAGGTCAGCCGCGTCAGCCGGCTCATCGGCGAGATCGACCATGCCACGCAGGCGCAGACTGGCGGTCTCTCGGCCGTGAGCCAGTCGGTCACGAAGCTGGACGAGGTCACGCAGCAGAACGCGGCGCTGGTCGAGCAGTCCGCCGCCGCCGCAGAAAGCCTGAACCACCAGGCGGTCAAGCTGGTGGAAGCGGTGTCGGCGTTCCGCACCGCCGCGAGCGCCTGACGCTGGCTTGAAATAGCGCAAGGCGGCGCGCGCCGCCTGGCTCCACACTGGTGCACAACCCGTGGGGAGCCCAGCATGGCGCAGTACACCGATTCCATCGAGGCGGCGGTCGACCTCGTGCTCGACAGCGTGGCCGGCGACATCGTGCTCGGCATCCCGCTGGCCATCGGCAAGCCGAATCCCTTCGTCAACGCGCTGTACCGGCGCATCAAGGGCAACCCGGCGCGGCGGCTGCGCATCGTGACCGCGCTGTCGCTGGAGAAACCGGTCGGCAAGAGCGAGCTGGAGCGGCACTTCCTCGAGCCGCTGGTCGCGCGCGTGTTCGAGGACTATCCCGACCTCGCCTACGTCAAGGACCTGCGGGCCGGCACGCTGCCGCCGAACATCGAGGTGCGCGAGTTCTTCATGAAGACCGGCGACTACCTTGGCAACCCCGCCGCGCAGCAGAACTACATCTCGACCAACTACACCTTCGTCGCTCGCGACATGGCGGTGCAGGGCATGAACGTGATCGCGCAGGCGGTGGCTGCGCGCGGCGAGGGCGAGACCCTGCGCCTGTCGCTGTCGAGCAACCCGGACGTGGTGCTGGAGGTGGTCGAGAAGCTGCGCGCCGCCGGGCAGCCGCTGCTGACGGTGGGCGTGGTCAACCACAAGATGCCCTTCATGCCCAACGGCGCCGAGGTGGCGCCGGAGTTCTTCGACATCGTCGTCACCGACCCGGCCGGCACGCATGCGGTGTTCGCGCCGCCGAACAACAAGGTCAGCGCGGCCGACTACGCGATCGGCCTGCACGCCTCCAGCCTGGTGGCCGACGGCGGCACGCTGCAGATCGGCATCGGCTCTCTGGGCGACGCGATCGCGCAGGCGCTGATCGTGCGCGACCGGCATGGAGATGCCTACCGACGCATCCTCGGATCGATCAGCCCCGACGGCCTGGACGGCCGCGACCTCGGCCGCTTCGACCAGGGCCTGTACGGCTGCTCAGAGATGTTCGTCAACGGCTTCCTGAAGCTGATCGAGGCCGGCATCATCCGCCGCGAGGTGTTCGGCGACGCCGGGCTGCAGCAGTTGCTCAACGACGGCGAGATCGACGAGGTCGTCACGATCGACACTGTCCGCGCGCTGCTGCGCCACGGCCGCATCCGCTCGCCGCTGGACGCGAAGGACCTCGCCTTCCTGACCCACTGGGGCGTGCTGCGCGAAGGCGTGGGCATCGAGGGCGACTCGCTGGTGCTCGACGGCACACGCCTGCGCAACGACCTGATCGCCGCCGACAACCTCGAGCGCATCGGCCAGACGATTCTCGGCAGCCGCCTGACCCACGGCATCTTCATGACCGGCGGCTTCTTCCTCGGCCCGCGCGACTTCTACGAGCGGCTGCGCACCATGCCGCCGCAGGAGCTGGCGAAGATCGACATGACGCGCATCGACTTCATCAACCAGCTCTATTCTGAGACCGGCGGCCAGGGCGACCTGAAGCGAGCACAGCGGCGCAAGGCGCGCTTCATGAACACGACGATGATCGTGACGCTGCTCGGCGCGGCCTGCAGCGACGCGCTGGAGTCGGGCCAGGTGGTCAGCGGCGTCGGCGGGCAGTACAACTTCGTCGCCATGTCGCACGCGCTGCCCGACGCTCGGCTGCTGATGATGCTGCGCGCCACGCACGACAACAAGGACGGCTTGAAGAGCAGCATCGTCTGGAGCTACGGCCACGTGACGATTCCGCGCCACCTGCGCGACGTGGTCATCACCGAGTACGGTGTCGCCGACCTGCGCGGCCAGTCCGACGCCGAGGTGGTCAAGCGCCTGATCGCTGTGGCGGACTCGCGCTTCCAGGACGAGCTGATCCGCGAGGCCAAGACCCACGGCAAGCTGGAGTCGGGCTACGAGCTGCCCGAGCGCTACCGCCACAACCTGCCGCAGGCGCTGGAGGACAAGCTGCACCCGTGGGCGCAGGCCGGCCTGCTGCCCGACTTCCCCTTCGGCACCGACCTCACCGAGGACGAACTGCACATCGTGCGCGCACTGAAGAAACTCAAGCATGCGACGCAGCACCCGGGCGAGCTGCTGACGATGGCGATCAAGAGCCTGTGGGAAGGCCGGGAAGCGCCGCAGCCCTACCTGGAACGCCTGGGCCTGGCCGAGACGCACAGCTTCAAGGACGCGTTCGTCAAGCGGCTGTTCGCCGGCAACCTGTGAAGGCCGGCCCGGTCGCCTAGACTCGCCGGATGCCTGCTACAGAGACCGTCGCCTCGCCCCTTGCCGCCGCGGCGGATGCACCTGCCGCATCGAAGAAGGTGCGTTCGCTGTCCGGCCTGGCGCCTTTCCTGCGCCCGTACCGGGGCCGAATCGCGCTGGCCGGCTTGTTCCTCGTTCTCGCGGCGCTGAGCACGCTGGTGCTGCCGATCGCGCTGAAGTCGCTGATCGACCAGGGCCTGGTCGCCACCGACCCCGGCGAACGCATCATGGCGTTGCGCGGCCACTTCTTCGCGCTGTTCGGTGTCGGCGTCGCGCTGGGCGTGTTCTCGGCGGCGCGCTTCTACATGGTGACCTGGCTGGGCGAGCGCGTCACCGCCGACCTGCGCAACGCCGTCTATGCCCATGTGCTCGAGCAGAGCCCCGAGTTCTTCGAGACCACACAGACCGGCGAGGTGCTGTCGCGCCTGACCACCGACACGACGCTGGTGCAGACGGTGGTCGGCTCCAGCCTCAGCATGGGCCTGCGCAACACGGTGATGGGCATCGGCGCGATGGCGATGCTGATCGTCACCAACCCGTACGTGATGTCGCAGGTGCTGGGCACCCTGGTGCTGGTGGTGCTGCCGAGCATCTGGCTCGGCCGCCGCGTGCGCAAGCTCAGCCGCGCCAGCCAGGACCGCGTGGCCGACTCCAGCGCCATCGCCGCCGAGGTGCTCAACGCGATTCCGGTGGTGCAGAGCTACGTGCAGGAGTCGCGCGAGGCGAAGCGCTTCGACGCGGCGACGGAGAACGCCTTCGAGACCGCGCGCAAGCGCACGCGGGTGCGTTCGTTCCTCGTCGCGTTCATCATCAGCGCCACCTTCGGCGCGCTGCTGTGGGGCCTGTACCAGGGCACGCAGGCGGTGCTGGCCGGGCAGATGAGCGCCGGCCACCTGGCGCAGACGGTGGTGTACGTGACCATCCTGGTCGGCTCGGTGGCGGTGTTGTCCGAGGTCTACGGCGACCTGCTGCGCGCCGCCGGCGCGACCGAGCGCCTGATGGAACTGCTCGCCTCGCGCTCGACGATCGCCGACCCGGCGCAGCCGCGCGCATTGCCGGTCACGCGCGGCGGCTCCTCCGTCGCGTTGCGCGACCTGAGCTTCCACTACCCGTCGCGGCCGCAGCAGGCGGCGCTGTCGCACATCGAGCTGGTCGTGAAGCCGGGCGAGACCGTCGCGCTGGTCGGCCCCAGTGGCGCCGGCAAGAGCACGGTGTTCCAGCTGCTGCTGCGCTTCTACGACGCCAGCGAGGGCCGCGTGGAGATCGACGGCGTGCCGGTGCGCGAGACCTCGCTCGAGGCGCTGCGCCGGCGCATCGGCATCGTGCCGCAGGACAGCGTGATCTTCTCCGCCGATGCAATGGAGAACATCCGCTACGGCCGGCCCGAGGCCAGTGACGAAGAGGTGATCGCCGCCGCCAAGGCTGCGTTCGCGCATGATTTCGTGATGGCGCTGCCCGAGGGCTACCAGACCTTCCTCGGCGAGCGCGGCGTGCGCCTGTCGGGAGGCCAGAAGCAGCGCATCAGCATCGCCCGCGCGATGCTGAAGAACCCGCCGCTGCTGCTGCTCGACGAGGCCACCAGCGCGCTCGACGCCGAGAGCGAACGTGCCGTGCAGGCGGCGCTGGAGTCGGCAATGAAAGACCGCACGACGCTGGTCATTGCCCACCGCCTGGCCACCGTGCAGCGCGCCGACCGCATCGTCGTGCTCGAGGCCGGGCGCATCGTCGAGGTCGGCACGCATGCGCAGCTCGCCGAGGCCGGCGGCCTGTACGCACGGCTGGCCGCGCTGCAGTTCGACCAGGATCAAGCCTGACACACAAAGTCACTGTCGTGCCGATGTCGGGCTGAACGTGTCGGCGTTACTGTGGTCGAATCGCGCCCGGCGCGTTGGGCGCCCTTCCGAGGAGATCCACATGAAGACGACACGAACCACCCAGATCACCCTGGTCACGCTGGCGGCTGCCGCGCTGCTCGCCGGCTGCGAGAACATGAGCGAGCGCCAGAAGGGCACCGCCACCGGCGCGGCGATCGGCGCCGTGCTCGGCGGCGTGGTCAGCTCGGCCACCGGCGGCAAGGCCGGCACCGGCGCGGTCGTCGGCGGCGCGGTCGGCGCCGTGGCGGGCAACCTGTGGTCCAAGCGCATGGAAGACAAGCGCGCAGCGATGGAACAGGCCACGCAGGGCACCGGCATCGAGGTGGCACGCACGCCGCAGAACGAGCTGAAGGTCAACGTGCCGAGCGACTTCTCGTTCGACGTCGGCCGCTCGGCGATCAAGCCGCAGATGCGGCCGGTGCTCGACCAGTTCGCACAAGGGCTGGATCCGAACATGCGCGTGCGCATCGTCGGCCACACCGACAGCACCGGCAGCGACGCGATCAACAACCCGCTGTCGGTCGACCGCGCGCAGAGCGTGCGGGACTACCTGGCCGGGCGCGGCGTGGCGCCAGCACGCGTAGAGACCACCGGTCGCGGCGCGCGCGAACCGGTGGCCGACAACGGCAGCGATTCGGGGCGCGCGCAGAACCGCCGCGTCGAGATCTTCCTGCGCGAGCCGGCGCCGCAAGGCTGAGCCTGCGGCTGCGAGCGGGCCGGGCCCGCCTCTAGAATCCGGGCGATGCAGAACGTCGTTTCGCCTCGCCCGGCCCGCTCGCAGTACGAAGACTTCATGCGCCACGTGCACACGCACGGCGTGGTGAAGTCCGACCGCACCGGCACCGGCACGAAGAGCGTGTTCGGTCACCAGATGCGCTTCGACCTGCGCGAGGGCTTCCCGCTGGTCACCACGAAGAAGGTGCATCTGAAGTCCATCATCCTCGAGCTGCTGTGGTTCCTGCGCGGCGACTCGAACGCGCGCTGGCTGCAGGAACGCGGCGTGACGATCTGGGACGAATGGGCGAAGCCGGACGGCGACCTCGGCCCGGTCTACGGCGTGCAGTGGCGCTCGTGGCCGACGCCCGATGGCGGCCACGTCGACCAGATCGCCGAGGTGGTGAAACAGCTCAAGACCAACCCGGACTCGCGGCGCATCATCGTCAGCGCCTGGAACGTGGCCGAGCTGCCGAAGATGGCGCTGATGCCATGCCACGCCTTCTTCCAGTTCTACGTCGCCGAGGGCCGGCTCTCCTGCCAGCTGTACCAGCGCAGCGCCGACATCTTTCTGGGCGTGCCCTTCAACATCGCGAGCTACGCGCTGCTGACGCACATGCTCGCGCAACAATGCGACCTTGAGGTCGGCGACTTCATCTGGACCGGCGGCGACTGTCACATCTACAGCAACCACACCGAGCAGGTCGACCTGCAGCTGTCGCGCACGCCGTTTCCCTACCCGCTGCTGAACATCAAGCGGCGGCCGGCGTCGATCTTCGACTACGCCTACGAAGACTTCGAGGTGCTGGAGTACCAGCACCATGCGGCGATCAAGGCGCCGGTGGCGGTCTGAGGCAGACAGTCATTCGCTCAACTTGCGGGCGGTCAACGTTCTGCAATCGTGGGGTAGGTGCGGCGACCTGCTGGTGCTAGAACCCTGTTCAGAGCCGGCGCCGAGGCGCGCGGGCATTCACCGCCAGGGAAGAACCGCCGCCATGATTCGCACGCTTGCCCGAGCCTCGACGCTCGCCCTTCTCGCATCGACGCTGTGCGGTGCCGCAGTGGCGCAGGACTACAGCTTCACCGACCTGGGCACGCTGGGCGGGCAGAACAGCTTCGCGTTCGACATCAACAACGCCGGCCAGGTGGTGGGTACCAGTTCGTTCGCCGGCAGCTTCGCCAGCCAGGCGACGCTGTGGAACGGATCGACAGCAACCGCGCTGGGTTCGGGGGCGGCCTACAGCATCAACAACCGCGGGCAGGTGGCGGGCGTGGGGTCGGGCGGCGCAACGGTGTGGAGTGGCGGGGCGGCGACGACGCTGAGCCCGCTGGGTGCCGGCGGGAGCAGCGCGGCTTACGGGATCAACGATTCCGGGCAAGTGGTCGGAGAAAGTCAGCCCGGGCGTTTCTCCGATCGCGACGTCGCTGTCGTTTGGAGCGGGACGACCCCGACAGCGCTGAACAACGCCGCGCCGTTCAACATCAGCATTGCCTCTGCCAACGCCATCAACAGCGCCGGACGCGTTGCTGGCGGCCTGTACCACGACGGCCCCGCGAATCTGCCAGCAGGCAGCGCCTGCGTCGGCACCTACGGGTCACAACTTGCGATGGTGTGGAGCGGCACCACGGGCAGCATCCTGAGCACGCCCGCCCGCGGCTGCAGCCAGGCGATGGACATCAACGACCGCAACCAGGTCGTCGGCGCCAGTTCCGTCGAAGGCAACCCGTTCACCACGCGAGCCACCCTCTGGAACGGGACCGCCGCGACAGATCTCGGAACGCTGGGCGGCCGCAACAGCTTTGCCTACGGCGTGAACAACAACGGCCTGGTGGTCGGGTTCAGCCAGTTCGACGACGAGTCGACGACCTTCCATGCGACGCTGTGGGACGGCGAGTCGGCCATCGACCTGAACCGCTACCTCGACGGGACGCTGCTCGATCAAGGCTGGTACCTCTACAGCGCACGTTCTATCAACGACCACGGCTGGATCGTTGGCGAAGCCCGCAACTCGGCAACCGGCGTCAGCCACGGCTATGTGCTGTCGATCGCCTCGCCGGCGCCTGAGCCCGAGACCTACGCGATGATGATCGCGGGCCTGGCACTTTTGGCCACATCAGCACGCCGCCGTCGGGCGGCACTGGTTTGATTGGTGGAGCTGGGGGGAATCGAACCCCCGTCCGCAAGCCATCGCTGGCCAGTTCTACATGCGTAGCTGTCTGATTTGAGTCTCGCGGTTGAAGTCGCGCAGCAGCACGCTACCTCCCCCGCCAGTCACTAGATCTCGCGCCTGGCCGAGTGACCCGGCCGGGCGCCAGCCAATGTGTATGACCTCGCAGTCTTCAGGTTACCCCTCAGACCCAGCCCATCGGCCAACTGTTGCGAGGCTCACCGGTTTTAAGCGGCGAGGGCGTACGAGTTATCGTTCGCAGTTACTTTGTTTCCAGTGGATTTACGAGCGAACTGGTGCTCGGCATGCCCTGAACCAACTCCGCACCCACGTCGAAGCCAGGTCAGCCCCAACCGGATAGTTTAGGCCAAGGCGAGCAGTTGCAAGAGCGCGCGCGGAGATTCGATCACGTGCTGTGCGCCCCAGGTCTCGATCGGGTCGCCCTCGCCGAGGTAACCCCATGCCGCTGCCACCGTGGCCATGCCGGCAGCGCGGCCAGCCTGCACGTCGCGCAGGTCGTCACCCACATAGACGCACTCGCTCGCCGCCACGCCGAGTCGGCGCGCAGCCTCCAGCAGAGGTGCGGGGTGCGGCTTGGCATGGGGCGTGGTGTCACCGCAGACAAGCGTGGCAGCCTGATCCAGCAGTCCCAGCGCACGCACCAGTGGTTCGGAGAAGCGTGTCGCCTTGTTGGTGACGATGCCCCAGGGCCGAGCGTCGCGCTGCAATGCGTCCAGCACCGGCTCCATGGCCTCGAACACGCGCGTCTCGCGCGTCATGCGGGCCTCGTAGCGCTGCAGGAACTCGTCGCGCAAGGCTTCGAACTCGGCGTCCTGCGGCTGCACCTGCAGCGCACGCCCGAGCATTCCTCGCGCGCCAGAGCCGACCATCGGCCGGAAGTGCGACAGCGGCAGCGGCGGCAGGCCGCGGGCGCAGCGCATGTCGTTGCCCGCGCCGGCGAGGTCCGGGGCGCTGTCGATCAGCGTACCGTCCAGGTCGAACAGCACGGCACGCACGGCCAGCGTCATGCCGGCTTCCTGCACGCGATCATGTAGTTGACGCTGGTGTCGGCGGACAGCCAGTAGCGGCGCGTGAACGGGTTGTACTCGAGCCCGCGCATGGCTTGGGGGTCGAGCCCGGCCGCGCGCGCCCACCCGGTCAGCTCGCTCGGGCGGATGAAGCGCGCGTACTCGTGCGTGCCCTTGGGCAGCAGCTTGAGCACGTGCTCGGCGCCGACGATTGCGAACAGGAAGGACTTCGGATTGCGGTTGATCGTCGAGAAGAACACCCAGCCGCCCGGTTTGACCAGCGTCGTGCAGGCCTGCACGATCGACGACGGATCGGGCACGTGCTCGAGCATCTCCATGCAGGTGACCACGTCGAACGCCGCCGGTGACTCCGCTGCCAGCGCCTCGGCAGCCACCTCGCGATAGCTCACCGAGGGCGTGCCGGCTTCCATGGCGTGCAACTGAGCCACCTTCAGCGGCTTGCTGGCCAGGTCGATGCCGAGCACCTCGGCACCACGCCGCGCCATCGCGTCGGACAGGATGCCGCCGCCGCAACCGACGTCGAGAGCCCGCTTGCCCGACAGCGGCACGAGGCCTGCGATCCAGTCCAGGCGCAGCGGGTTGATCTGGTGAAGGGGCCGGAACTCGCTTTCCGGGTCCCACCAGCGGTGGGCCAGTTCGCTGAACTTGGCGAGTTCCTGGGGGTCGGCATTGAGGGTCGTGGTCATGGACTGGATCGTAGCGAAGCCGTGCAACCTTGATGGCGGCGCAAAAACAAGAAACCCCGCCGAGGCGGGGTTTCGTGCGGAGCCCGCTGTCGCGAGCTTCCGTCAGAAGGATCCGGAGATCACTTCTTGGTGCGGGTACCGACGACCTCGATCTCGACGCGGCGGTTCTTCGCCTTGCCTTCCTTGGTCTTGTTGTCGGCCACGGGCTGCTTCTCGCCCTTGCCTTCGGTGTACACGCGGTTCTTCTCGACGCCCTTGCTGGTCAGGTAGTCCTTGACCGCATCGGCACGGCGCACCGACAGCTTCTGGTTGTAGGCATCGGAGCCGTCGCTGTCGGTGTGGCCGACGGCGATGATGACTTCGAGGTTGATGCCACCCATCTTGCTGGTCAGGTCATCCAGCTTCGCCTTGCCTTCGGGCTTCAGGACGGCCTTGTCGGTGTCGAAGAACGCGTCGGCCGCGAAGGTGACCTTCTCGCTGACCGGGGCGGGCGGCGGAGCCGGGGGAGCCGGCGGCGGGGGCGGCGGAGCGACCGGGGCGGGCGCCGGGGCGGGCGCGGGAGCCGGCGGCGGGGGCGGCGGGGCCTTCTTCGGGGCGCCATCGCACTCTTCCTTGGCGGTGGCCGGGGTCCAGTTGGTGTCGCGCCAGCACAGCTCGTTGGTGCCGTTCTTCCAGACGTTGCCGTTGCTGTCGACCCAGTTGTCGACCACGGTCTGGGCGGACACGCCCGAGGCCGCAGCAGCCAGGGCGGCCGTTGCGAAGAGCGATGCCACCGTGTTCAGTTTCTTCATGATTCTCCTCTCGAGGGAATTGAGCAGTTGGTCTGCAATGACGTCCGACCCGGGTTCGGATGGTGCTGGTAAACCCCCGGTTACCGGGCGCTGACCACCGACGCCGGATTGTGCCATAGCGGTTTTGCCAGACGGGATTTTGGGCCGCCCCCCGGCACTCGTCCGGAGCAATGTTGCTCTGGTACTACAAGCAGCGGCACTTAGAATCGAAGGTTTCGCGCGCTGTCCGCACGGCAGCGCGACTCCTTGCGTCTCACCGAGCCCGCCCTCGCGCCCCACCGCATGACCCAGTTCGCCAAGGAAACCCTGCCCGTCAGCCTCGAAGAGGAGATGCGCCGCTCCTACCTCGACTACGCGATGAGCGTGATCGTGGGCCGCGCCCTCCCCGATGCACGCGACGGCCTGAAGCCTGTGCACCGCCGCGTGCTCTACGCGATGTCGGAGCTCAACAACGACTGGAACCGGCCGTACAAGAAGAGCGCGCGCATCGTCGGCGACGTGATCGGCAAGTACCACCCGCACGGCGACCAGTCGGTCTACGACACCATCGTGCGCATGGCGCAGGATTTCTCGCTGCGCCACCTGCTCATCGAAGGCCAGGGCAACTTCGGTTCGGTCGACGGCGACAACGCCGCGGCGATGCGCTACACCGAGATCCGCCTGCACAAGATCGCCCACGAGATGCTGGCCGATCTGGAGAAGGAGACGGTCGACTTCGGGCCGAACTACGACGGCTCCGAGAAGGAACCGCTGGTACTGCCGACGCGGCTGCCCAACCTGCTGGTCAACGGCTCGGGCGGCATCGCGGTGGGCATGGCCACCAACATCCCGCCGCACAACCTCAACGAGGTCGTCGACGCCTGCCACCACCTGCTGAAGAACCCGGGTGCGAGCATCGACGAGTTGATGGAGATCATCCCGGCGCCGGATTTCCCGACCGCCGGCATCATCTACGGCCTCAATGGCGTGCGCGAGGGTTATCGCACCGGTCGCGGCAAGGTGATCATGCGCGCCAAGTGCCACTTCGAGGACATCGACCGTGGCCAGCGCCAGGCGATCATCGTCGACGAGATCCCCTACCAGGTGAACAAGAAGAACCTGCTCGAGCGCATCGCCGAGCTGGTTCACGAGAAGAAGATCGACGGCATCAGCCACATCCAGGACGAGTCCGACAAGTCCGGCATGCGCGTGGTCATCGAGCTCAAGCGCGGCGAAGTGCCCGAGGTGGTGCTGAACAACCTGTACAAGCAGACGCAGCTGCAGGACACGTTCGGCATGAACATGGTCGCGCTGATCGACAACCAGCCGAAGCTGTGCAACCTCAAGGACCTGATCGAGATCTTCCTCGAACACCGCCGAGAGGTGGTGACACGCCGCACGGTGTTCGAGCTGCGCAAGGCGCGCGAGCGCGGCCACGTGCTCGAAGGCCTGGCGGTGGCGCTGGCCAACATCGACGAGTTCATCGAGACGATCAAGAGCTCGCCGACGCCGCCGGTGGCCAAGACGGCGCTGATGAGCAAGAGCTGGGACTCGTCGCTGGTGCGCGAAATGCTCGCGCGCGTCGAGGGCAACCGCGATGCCTACCGGCCCGAGGGCCTGCCGCGCCAGTACGGCATGCAGGCCGACGGCCTGTACCGCCTCTCCGAAGACCAGGCCGGCGAAATCCTGCAGATGCGCCTGCAGCGCCTGACCGGGCTGGAGCAGGACAAGATCATCGGCGAGTACAAGGAGGTGATGGCGCAGATCGCCGACCTGCTCGACATCCTGTCGAAGCCGGAGCGCGTGACGACGATCATCTCGGACGAACTTGCCGCCATCAAGCAGGAGTTCGGCCAGACCAAGATCGGCGCGCGCCGCAGCGTGATCGAGCACAACGCCCAGGACCTTGGAACCGAGGACCTGATCACGCCCACCGACATGGTGGTGACGCTTTCGCACACCGGCTACATCAAGAGCCAGCCGCTGGCCGAGTACCGCGCGCAGAAGCGCGGCGGCCGCGGCAAGCAGGCCGCGGCGACCAAGGAAGACGACTGGATCGACCAGCTCTTCATCGCCAACACGCACGACTACATCCTGTGCTTCACCACCCGCGGCCGCGTCTACTGGCTGAAGGTGTGGGAGGTGCCACAGGGCTCGCGCAATGCGCGCGGCAAGCCGATCGTCAACATGTTCCCGCTGCAGCCGGGCGAGAAGGTGAACGTGGTGCTGCCGCTGACCGACGGCTTCCGCAGCTTCCCGGCCGACCACTACATCTTCATGGCCACCGCGCAGGGCGTTGTCAAGAAGACCTCGCTGGACGAGTTCAGCAACCCGCGCAAGGCCGGCATCATCGCCGTCGACCTCGACGAGGGTGACTTCCTGATCGGCGCGGCGCTGACCGACGGCAAGCACGACGTGATGCTGTTCAGCGACGGCGGCAAGGCGGTGCGCTTCGACGAGGACGACGTGCGCGCCATGGGCCGCGCGGCCCGCGGCGTCAAGGGCATGCAGCTCGACGACGGCCAGAGCGTGATCGCGATGCTGGTCGCCGAGGACGAGACGCAGAGCGTGCTGACCGCCACCGAGAACGGCTACGGCAAACGCACCACGATCGTCGAGTACACCCGCCACGGCCGCGGTACCAAGGGCATGATCGCCATCCAGCAGAGCGAGCGCAACGGCAAGGTCGTCGCCGCCACGCTGGTGCGCGCCGACGACGAGATCATGCTGATCACCGACACCGGCGTGCTGGTGCGCACGCGCGTTTCCGAGATCCGCGAGCTCGGCCGCGCGACCCAGGGCGTCACGCTGATCGCGCTGGACGCCGGTGCCAAGCTGATCGGACTGCAGCGCATCGTCGAGAACGACGCCAACGACGCCGGCAATGACGCCGGCGGCGACACCACCGGCGACACGCCGACCACCGGAGAGGAATCCTGATGCGTGCACTCATTGTTCTGGCGCTGATCACCAGCGCCACGCTGGCGCATGCCCAGACGCCTGCCAAGAAGGAACTGGTCGCCAAGCTGCTGCAGCTGCAACAGTCCAACATCGAAGGCCTGGCGCGAACCATCGTCGAACGCCCGGCGGTGCAGATGATGCAGGCGGCGGCGGCGACGCTGCAGTCGCAGGTGCCGCCGGCGCGCCGCGAGGCCGTCGCCAAGTCGATCGACACCGACATCCGCAAGTTCGTCGACGAGGCCACGCCGATGCTCGCCGAGCGCGCCGTGAAGATCGCGCCGGCCAGCTATGGCACGCAGCTCGAGGAGAAGTTCAGCGAAGACGAGCTGAAGCAGCTGATCGCCTGGCTCGAATCGCCGGTGAACAAGAAGTTCCAGCAGCAGTTGCCCGAGTTGCAGAACGCCTTCACCCAGAAGCTGGTGGCCGAGGCCGGTCCGCTGCTCGACGGAAAGCTGTCGGCACTGCAGCGCAAGCTGCAGGCGACGCTGGCACCGGCGGGCGCGGCCTCCGCGCCGCCCGCCGCCAAGGCCCCGGCCGCGCCGGCGCGGGCCGCGTCGAAGTGATCCCTTCCATTGATGCGACAATTTCTGTCACACCATGGCTGAGCCCTCGTCCGCGCCTCACCCCGACCTGTCTGCACTGCGCACCCAGATCGACGGGCTCGACCGCGAGTTGCTGGCGCTGCTGAACCGGCGCGCCGCGCTGGCGCTGCAGGTCGGTGAGCTGAAGAAGAAGGAAGGCTCGGTGGTGTTCCGCCCCGAGCGCGAGGCGCAGGTCATCGACGGCCTGAAGAGCGTCAACCCCGGCCCGCTGCGCTCGGAGAGCGTCGCGCCGATCTGGCGCGAGATCATGTCGGCCTGCCGTGCGCTCGAGACCCCCACGCGCGTGGCCTACCTCGGCCCGGCCGGCACCTTCAGCGAAGAAGCGGCGCTGGGCTTCTTCGGCTCGTCGATCGTCAAGGTGCCCTGCGCCAACTTCGACGAGGTGCTGCACAACACCGTGGCCGGCTCGGCCGACTTCGGCGTCGTGCCGGTGGAGAACTCGACCGAGGGCGTGGTGACCCGCTCGCTGGACCTGTTCCTGACCACCCCGCT
Source organism: Chitinophaga pinensis (assembly GCA_943370595.1). Lineage (GTDB taxonomy): Bacteria > Pseudomonadota > Gammaproteobacteria > Burkholderiales > Burkholderiaceae_C > Piscinibacter. The sequence continues at coordinate 44,424 of CALRRO020000020.1, read as the reverse complement.
GTTCATCATCGGCGAGACCAGCCTGCTGGTACGCCACAACCTGCTGCGCCGCGAGAACACGCTCGACGGCATCACCGCGGTGTGCGCACATCCGCAGGCGCTGGCCCAGTGCCACGGCTGGCTGTCGCTGCACCTGCCCCATGCCGAGCGGCGGCCGGTGGCGAGCAACGCCGAAGGCGCGCGTCTCGCCGCGCGTGACGCGTCGATCGCCGCCATCGCCAGCGAACGGGCCGGCAGCGAGTTCGGCCTGCACCTGGTGTCGCCGGCGATCCAGGACGAGGCGCACAACCGCACCCGCTTCGCGATCCTCGCCCACCCCGACCGCCACCCGCGGCCCTCGGCCTCGGGCCACGACTGCACCAGCCTGGTGGTCTCGGTCGCCAACCGGCCGGGCGCGGTGCACGACATGCTGGTGCCGCTGAAGAAGCACGACGTGTCGATGAGCCGCTTCGAGTCGCGCCCGGCACGCTCGGGCCAGTGGGAGTACTACTTCTACATCGATCTGCAGGGCCACCCCGACCAGCCTCACGTGGCGGCGGCGCTGCAGGAACTTCGCGCCGTCTGCGCGTTCTTCAAAGTCCTGGGGACCTACCCCATCGACGTGCACTGAGTCCAGATGTTCAACCAGCTCGGCGTCATCGGTTGCGGTTTGATGGGCGGCTCCTTCGCCCTGGCGCTCAAGCGCGCCGGCCTCGTCAAGCGCGTGATCGGCTACAGCAAGTCGCCCTCGACGACCGAGAAGGCGCGCCAGCTCGGCGTCATCGACCAGGCAGCCGAGTCGGCGCTGCTCGCGGTGTCGGGCTCCGACATCGTGCTGATCGCCGTGCCGGTCGCGGCCACCGAGGCTACGTTCAAGGCGATCCGCCACCTGGTCGAGCCGAACGTGCTGGTGATGGACGTCGGCTCGACCAAGCGCGACGTGGTCGACGCGGCACGCCGCGTGCTGAAGGAACGCATCCCGTCCTTCGTGCCGGCGCACCCGATCGCCGGCAAGGAAGTGGCCGGCATCGCGCACGCCGACGCCTCGCTGTACTCCGGCCGCCAGGTGATCCTGACGCCGCTGCCGCAGACCGCACCCGAGCTGGTGCAGAAGGCCACCGACTGCTGGGCCGCGATCGGCTCGCAGGTGCTGCGCATGACGCCGGAGAACCACGACGCCGCCTTCGCTGCCGTCAGCCACCTGCCGCACATGCTGGCCTTCGGCTACTTCAACTCGGTGGCCAACCAGCCGGCCGGGCGCGACTTCCTGTCGCTGGCCGGGCCGGGCTTCCGCGACTTCACCCGCATCGCCGCCAGCGACCCGGCGGTGTGGCGCGACATCCTGATGTCCAACCGCGAAGAGATCCTCAAGCAGTCGCAGCGCTTTCGCCATGCGCTCGACGCCATGGAGCACGTCATGAAGTCGGGCAACGCCGAGGCGCTGGAAGACCTCATCCGCAAGGCCTCGGAGGCCCGCGGCGGCTGGCAGATGGGTGCGGGCAAACCGAGCCGCTGACCCCTGCCCGCCGATGTTCACCACCCACTTCCTCGACCTGCCCCCTCTCGCGACCGCCGCCGGCACCGTCCGCCTGCCCGGCTCGAAGAGCATCTCCAACCGCGTGCTGCTGCTGGCCGGGCTGAGCGAAGGCACGACGGTCGTGCACGACCTGCTCGACTCCGACGACACGCAGGTGATGCTCGAGGCGTTGCGCCAGCTCGGCTGCCGGCTCGAGCGCGACGGCAGCGCGCTGCGCGTGACCGGCCTGGGCGGGCGCCTGGCCACGCGCGAGGCGAAGCTGTTCCTCGGCAATGCCGGCACGGCGATGCGCCCGCTGACCGCCGCGCTGGCGCTGCTCGCCGCCACGCAGGGCGGCCGCTTCGAGCTCTCCGGCGTGCCGCGCATGCACGAGCGGCCGATCGGCGACCTGGTCGACGCACTGCGCCAGCTCGGCTGCCCGGTCGACTGCACCGGCCGAGAGGGTTACCCGCCGCTGCGCCTGGGCGAAGCGAGCGCGCCGCTGGCCACCGCGCAACCGATCCGCGTGCGCGGCGACGTCTCCAGCCAGTTCCTCACTGCGCTGCTGCTGGCGCTGCCGCTGGTCGCGCAAGCGGCCGACATCGTGGTCGAGGTACAGGGCGAGCTGATCTCCAAGCCCTACGTCGAGATCACGCTGAACCTGCTGGCGCGCTTCGGCATCGCGGTGCGACGCGAGGGCTGGCAGCGCTTCACGATTCCCGCCGGCAGCGCCTACCGCTCGCCGGGCCAGATCCACGTCGAGGGCGATGCCTCGTCGGCCTCCTACTTCGTCGCGCTCGGCGCGATCGCGGCGAGCGATGCGCCGGTGCGCATCGAGGGCGTGGGCACCGATTCGATCCAGGGCGACATCCGCTTCGTCGAAGCGGCGCAGGCGATGGGCGCGGCGGTCACCAGCGGCCCCGGCTTCATCGAGGTGAAGCGCGGCGCCTGGCCACTGAAGGCGATCAGGCTGGACTGCAATCACATCCCCGACGCGGCGATGACGCTGGCGGTGATGGCCCTGTTCGCCACCGGCACGACCCGGCTGACCAACATCGCCAGCTGGCGCGTCAAGGAGACGGACCGCATCGCCGCGATGGCCGCCGAACTCCGAAAGCTCGGCGCCGGCGTGGTCGAGGGCGAGGACTTCATTGAGGTGGCGCCAGCCACCGCGCTGCGCCCGGCGTCCATCCACACCTACGACGACCACCGCATCGCGATGTGCTTCTCGCTGGCCGCCTTCGCCGGCGTGCCGGTGCGCATCCTCGACCCGAAGTGCGTCGGCAAGACCTTCCCCGACTACTTCGAGACCCTGTTCGACCTGGTGCGCACGCCGGTCGAGGCCGTGCCGGTGATCACCGTCGACGGCCCGACCGCCTCGGGCAAGGGCACGCTGGCCAGCGCCGTTGCCCGCGCGCTGGGCTACCACTTCCTCGACTCCGGCGCGGTCTACCGCGCCACCGCGCTGACCGCGATGCGCGTCGGCGTGGCGGCCGACGACGAGGCCTCGCTGGCGCGCATCGCCGCGACGCTGCCGCTGCATTTCGTCGACGGCAACGCCCACCTGGGCGACGAGAACGTGGCCGATGCCCTGCGCGCCGAACACGTCGGCGCGATGGCCTCGAAAGTGTCCGCCTGGCCCGCGGTGCGCGAGGCGCTGCGCCAGCTGCAGCTGTCGTTCCGCCGCGTGCCGGGGCTGGTGGCCGACGGGCGCGACATGGGCACGGTGATCTTCCCAGGCGCCGACCTCAAGGTCTTCCTCACCGCGAGCGCCGCGATGCGCGCGGAAAGGCGCTACAAGCAGTTGATTTCAAAGGGAATTCCGGCTAACATCTCGACCCTTCGCGCCGACCTCGAAGCGCGCGATGCTCGGGACCAGTCCCGCAGCGTCGCTCCCTTGAAGCCTGCCGTGGATGCGCTGCTGCTGGACAACTCGGACCTCACCGTCGAAGCGTCGATGGATCAGGTCCTTGAAGCCTGGGAACAGCGCCGGCCGTTTCGGTAGTTCGATCGGCCACAGACCGTCGCCTCCCCTCCAGTGCCGCAAGGCACGCTGAGGCGCCGGAGTGTTCAACCTCAACCCGCAGCGAAAGCTGCACCGAGAAGCTCCACATGTCCCAAACCCAAACCGCCACCGCTCAAGGCGGCGAATCGTTTGCCGCCCTGTTCGAAGAATCGCTGAAGCGCTCCGAGATGCGCAGTGGCGAGGTCATCACCGCCGAAGTGGTGCGTGTCGACTACAACTTCGTGGTGGTGAACGCAGGCCTCAAGTCCGAAGCCTACGTGCCCATTGAAGAATTCAAGAACGACCAGGGCGAACTCGAAGTCCAGGTCGGCGACTTCGTGTCGGTGGCCATCGACGCGATCGAGAACGGCTACGGCGACACCATCCTATCGCGCGACAAGGCCAAGCGCCTGGCCTCGTGGCTGTCGCTCGAGAAGGCCCTGGAATCCGGCGAGTTCGTCGTCGGCACGGTCAACGGCAAGGTCAAGGGCGGCCTGACGGTCCTCGTCAACGGCATCCGCGCCTTCCTGCCCGGTTCGCTGCTCGACACCCGCCCGGTCAAGGACATGACGCCCTTCGAGGGCAAGACCATGGAGTTCAAGGTCATCAAGCTCGACCGCAAGCGCAACAACGTCGTGTTGTCGCGCCGCGCCGTGGTCGAAGCCTCGATGGGCGAGGAACGCGCCAAGCTGCTGGAGACGCTGACCGAAGGCGCCATCGTCAACGGCGTGGTCAAGAACATCACCGAGTACGGTGCGTTCGTCGACCTCGGCGGCATCGACGGCCTGCTGCACATCACCGACATGGCCTGGCGCCGTGTCCGCCACCCGAGCGAAGTCGTTCAGGTCGGCCAGGAACTGCAGGCCAAGGTGCTCAAGTTCGACGCCGAGAAGAACCGCGTCTCGCTGGGCATCAAGCAACTGGGCGACGACCCGTGGCACGGCGTGTCGCGCCGCTACCCGCAGGGCACGCGCCTGTTCGGCAAGGTCACGAACATCGCCGACTACGGCGCGTTCGTCGAGATCGAGCCGGGCATCGAAGGCCTGGTGCACGTCTCCGAGATGGACTGGACCAACAAGAACGTCGCCCCCGCCAAGATCGTGTCGCTGGGCGACGAGGTCGAGGTCATGGTGCTCGAGATCGACGAGGACAAGCGCCGCATCAGCCTGGGCATGAAGCAGTGCAAGGCCAACCCGTGGGAAGAGTTCGCCACCACCGTGCAGCGCGGTGACAAGGTCAAGGGCCCGGTCAAGTCGATCACCGACTTCGGCGTGTTCGTGGGTCTTGCCGCCGGCATCGACGGCCTGGTGCACCTGTCCGACCTGTCGTGGAACGAGCCGGGCGAAGCCGCGGTGCGCAACTACAAGAAGGGCCAGGAAGTCGAGGCCGTGGTGCTGGCCGTCGACGTGGACCGCGAGCGCATCTCGCTGGGCATCAAGCAGCTCGACAGCGACCCGTTCACCAGCTACACCTCGGTCAACGACCGCGGCATGACGGTCAACGGCAAGGTCAAGACGGTCGACGCGCGTGGCGCCGAGATCCAGCTGACCGAAGACGTCACCGGCTACCTGCGTGCCTCGGAAATCTCGCGCGACCGCGTCGAAGACGCCCGCAACGTGCTGAAGGAAGGCGACGAAGTCACCACCCTGATCATCAACATCGACCGCAAGACGCGTTCGATCCAGTTGTCGATCAAGGCGAAGGACAACGCCGACCAGCAGGAAGCGATGCAGCGCCTGTCGCAGAGCAACGAGCGCGAGACCGCCGGCACGACCAGCCTGGGCGCCCTGCTGCGCGCCAAGCTGGACAACAAGAGCGAGTAAACGCCACAGGCTGACCGCAGGTCATGACGCGTTCCGATCTCGTGGCCCAGCTGGCTGAGCGATTCAGCCAGCTGACGCATCGCGACACCGAGTTCGCGGTCAAGACGATCCTGGATGCGATGTCCGACGCGCTCGCGCGCGGGCATCGCATCGAGATCCGCGGTTTCGGCAGCTTCTCGATCAATCGCCGGCCGCCGCGCGTGGGTCGCAACCCGCGCAGCGGCGAGCAGGTGATCATTCCCGAGAAGCTCGTTCCTCATTTCAAGCCGGGCAAGGCGCTGCGCGAAGCGGTCGACACGCATGTGCCGGTCATCGATGCAGACGGCCCTGCCGGCCCCGCATCTCCGGCCCCCTGAGCGATCCGCCCCGCTGGCTAGAATCAGCCCGGGAGCCCCGATGCGATTGCTCGTCTGGCTCGTTCGAGCCGCCCTCTTCTTTCTTCTGTTTGCCTTCGCGCTGAACAACCAGCACGAGGCCTCGATCCGCTGGTTCTTCGGCCACGAATGGCGCACGAACATGGTGTTCGTCGTGCTCGGCGCCTTCGCGATCGGCTGCGTGTTCGGCGTCTCGGCGATGCTGCCGAGCTGGTGGCGGCACCGCCGCGTGGCGCGTCGCCGCAACGCCGACGGCACGCCCGACGCAGGGGCCGACACCTCGCAACTCGCCATGCCCACCCTCACACCGGACTACCCGCCACGCGATGGACTTTGACCTGCAGTGGCTGCTGCTCGGCCTGCCGGTGGCCTTCGCGTTCGGCTGGCTGGCCTCGCGATTCGACGTGCGCCAGTGGAAGCGCGAGCAGAACGACTCGCCCAAGGCCTACTACCAGGGCCTGAACCTGCTGCTCAACGAGCAGCACGACAAGGCGATCGACGCCTTCATCGAGGCCGTGCAGCACGATCCGGACACCTCCGACCTGCACTTCGCGCTGGGCAACCTGTTCCGCCGCCGCGGCGAGTACGAACGCGCCGTGCGTGTGCACGAGCACCTGTTGCAACGCGCCGACCTGCCGCCGGCCGAGCGTGACCGTGCCCAGCACGCGCTGGCGCAGGACTTCATGAAGGCCGGCCTGTTCGACCGCGCCGAGCAGGCCTTCACGGCGCTCGACGGCACGATGTTCGACACCGAGGCGCGCCTGGCGCTGCTGGCGCTGTACGAACGCTCGCGCGAGTGGCGTGCCGCCGCCGAGGTGGCGGCCAAGCTCGAGCGCAGCGGCAGCGGTTCGTTCGCGTCGCGCATTGCCAACCACTGGTGCGAGCTCGCGCTGGAAGCCGATGCGCGCCAGCAGACTGCCGAGGCCGACGAGGCACTCAAGCGAGCCCGCGAGGTGGCACCGCAGTCGCCGCGGCCGCTGATCCTTGCCGGCCAGCGTGCCCGTGCCCGAGGCGACCACCGCAGCGCGCTGCAGGAATGGGGCACGCTGCTGGCGGCGCACCCAGCCGCGTTCAACCTGGTGGCGGTCGACTACGCCGAGAGCGCCAAGGCGATCGGTGAACCCGGCGCGGCACTGGAGCGCCTGGAGGCGCTGTACCGCCGCACGCCAACCACCGACCTGCTGGCCGCCATCGGCCGCGTCGAAACCGATGCACAACGCCAGCGCCAGCGTGTGCTGTCGCACCTGCAGCACCAGCCGGCACTGAGCGCCGCGCAGACGTTGCTGACGCTGTCGGCGGGCACGACGCTGTCCGACGACGAATCGAAGGCGCTGCGAGACGGCGTGGCGCGCGCCGCCAAGCCGCTACAGCGATACCGCTGCGCCGCCTGCGCCTTCGAGGCGCAGAACTACTTCTGGCAATGCCCGGGGTGCCTCGGCTGGGACACCTACCCGCCGCAACGCCAAGAGGATCTTTGATGAGCGCACCCACCCGCGAACAACTGTCGCGTGCCCGCGTGCTGGTGGTCGGCGATGCGATGCTCGACCGCTACTGGTTCGGCGCGGTCGACCGCATCTCGCCCGAGGCGCCGGTGCCAGTGGTGCGCGTCACCCGCGAGGAGGAGCGCCTGGGCGGTGCCGCCAACGTGGCGCTGAACGTGAAGACGCTGGGCGCGCAGGCCACGCTGCTGACCGTGGTCGGCGACGACGAACCGGCGCGCACGCTGAAGAAGCTGCTGGAGCGCGAAGGCGTCGCGGCGCTGCTCGGCAGCGACCCGCAGCTCTACACCATCGTCAAGCTGCGTGTCATCGGCCGCGCGCAGCAGCTGATCCGCGTCGACTTCGAGAACCAGCCCGATCACGAGGTGCTGGCCGGCATGCTCAGCGACTACGAGCGTGTGCTGCCCGAGCACGACGCGGTGCTGTTCTCCGACTATGGCAAGGGCGGGCTGACGCACATCCCGCGCATGATCGAGCTGGCGCGTGGGGCCGGCAAGCCAGTGCTGATCGACCCCAAGGGCAGCGACTACAGCCGCTACGCCGGCGCGACGGTGATCACACCGAACCGCGCCGAGCTGGCGCAGGTGATCGGCACCTGGAACAGCGAGGCGCAGCTCCACGAGCGGGCCCAGAAGCTGCGCGCCGAGCATCGGCTCGACGGCCTGCTGCTCACGCGCAGCGAAGAAGGCATGTCGCTGTTCGACGCCCAGGGCCACACGCAGGTGCCGGCACAGGCACGCGAGGTGTTCGACGTCACGGGCGCCGGCGACACGGTGATCGCGACCATGGCCGCCATGCTCGCCTGCGGCCACACGCTGCGCGAGGCGATGCCGGTGGCCAACCGCGCCGGCGGCATCGTGGTCGGCAAGTTCGGCACGGCCAGCGTCAGCTACGAGGAGCTCTTCGCATGAGCACGAGAGTGGTGGTGACCGGCGCCGCCGGCATGATCGGCAGCAACATCGTCCATGGGCTGAACGCGCTGGGCATCGACGACGTGATCGCCGTCGACAACCTGACCAACGGCCAGAAGTACCGCAACCTGCTCGGCGCGAAGATCAGCGACTACTTCGACAAGACCGACTTCTATGGTCGCTTCGCCCGGGGCGAGTTCGGCAAGGTCGAAGCCGTGCTGCACGAAGGCGCCTGCAGCGACACGATGCAGCACGACGGGCGCTACATGCTCGACACCAACTACCGCTGCTCGAAGGACCTGCTCGACGCCTGCCAGGCCCAGGGGACGCGGCTGCTCTATGCCTCGTCGGCCGCCACCTACGGCGGCAGTGCCTCGTTCCGCGAGGAGCCGCAGTTCGAGCAGCCGCTGAACGTCTACGGCTACAGCAAGCTGCTGTTCGACAACGTGGTGCGGCGCATGTTGCCCACCGCCACCTCGCAGGTGGTGGGCTTCCGCTACTTCAACGTCTACGGCCCGCGCGAGCAGCACAAGGGCCGCATGGCCTCGGTCGCCTTCCACCACTTCCACCAGTTCCGCGAGCACGGCAAGGTCAAGCTGTTCGGCGAGTACAACGGCTACGGGCCGGGCATGCAGTCGCGCGACTTCGTCTTCGTCGACGACGTGGTGGCGGTCAACCTGTGGTTCCTGCAGAACCCGGGAAAGAGCGGCATCTTCAACCTCGGCAGCGGCCGCGCCCAGCCCTTCAACGACGTGGCGGTGGCCACCGTCAACGCAGCACGCACCCTGAAGGGGGAGGCGGCGCTGCCGCTGGCCGAGCTGACCGCGCGAGGCCTCGTCGAGTACATCCCCTTCCCCGAGGCTCTCGTCGGCAAGTACCAGTGCTTCACGCAGGCCGATCTCACCGGGCTGCGCAGCAGCGGCTGCGACCATGCCTTCGCCGATGTGGCGACAGGCGTGCAGCGCTACGTGAACTGGCTCGCGACACAGGGCTGAGCGCCGGCCCGAGACTTCTGCACGTCCCCCGGCGGGGGGAACATCGAGCGGGTGGCCCGCCGTGGCGATTCACGCCACGCGGCCCCGCCGGAACACTGGCTCCCGAGCTCGCAACACCGCGACTCGCAACCCACCAGGAGCCACATCATGTTCAAGTTCATCACCGCCGCCGTCCTCGCCCTCGTGTCTGCCGCCGCCTTCGCCGCGACGGATGTCAACAAGGCCTCGCAGGCCGAGCTGGAAGCCGTCAAGGGCATCGGCCCCGGCATGGCCACGCGCATCCTCGAGGCGCGCAAGGCCGGCACGTTCAACAACTGGGCCGACCTGCAGGGCCGCGTCAAGGGCGTGGGCGACGGCAACGCGCGCAAGTTCTCGGCCGACGGGCTGACCGTCAACGGCCAGGCCTATGCCGGCGGCGACACGCCGGCGCCCAAGGCGAAGATCGAGAAGGGCGAGAAAGCCGACAAGGCCCCCGCGAAGAAGGCGGCCGAGCCGAAGGCCAAGGGCTGAGCGGTCGAAGGCTCAGGTCCAGCCGAAGAAGGCGCGCACCTCGTCGCGGCGCGCCTGCGTGTCGGCTTCACCCAGGGCCACGAGTTCGCGCGTGTACGGCGCCTCGAAGAGCAGGTAGCTCGCCAGCGCCGCACCGCGCGCGTCCTCGCCGCGGCCCGACACGCCCACGCTGCGCAGCATCGCGCGCACCGGCGCGGGCAGGCTGCCGAGGTGCTTGGCCGCCAGGTCGTCCAGGCGCTGGCTGGGCGCGATCACCAGCGTCTCGATCGGCCGCAGCGTGGTGCGCGCCAGCGCATCCGGCGGCAGCAGCTTCAGCGTCGCGTTGATGCGCTGCAGCCGCTCCACATCCACCGCCAGCGCATCCAGGAAGATGTTCGACAGCGCATGGCCGGCGATCTGCGCCAGGTTCGGGTACTCGGTGCTGTGCGCGCGCGGCCCCGGCGGCTCGTGCATGCGCCCGGCACCGATGATCAGGATGCGGCTCGCACCCAGGTGCACTGCCGGCGAGATCGGAGCAGCCTGGCGCATCGAGCCGTCGCCGAAGTATTCGACGCGCCCTTCCGCCGTCAGCGGCACGGCAGGGAACACGAAGGGAATCGCCGACGAGGCCATCAGGTGCGGCACGCCGATGTCGGCGCGCACCGCGATGCGCTGCGAGCGTGTCCAGGGCACGATCTCCTTGATGGCGTCGTAGAAGGTCACGTGCAGGCCGGAGCCGTAGCCCGAGGCGGTGACGGCCAGGGCCTCGAGGTGGCCGTCGCGCATCGCCTGCTTGAGCTGCTCGGTGCTGACCATGCGCTGCAGCAGATCGGCGGTCGGTGCGTTGTCGAGCAGCGAGCGCGGCCGCGCGCGGCGCCAGCGGGCGATCAGCCAGCCGAGCGAGAACAGCGTCAGCCAGCGCGCGCCGGTGCGGATCACGCCCAGCGAATCGGCGCGGTAGATCTGCTCGGCGTGGAAGTTCTCCCACACCTCCGCCAGCACGCGCACCGCCTCGTCCATGTTGGCGCAGCGGCAGGCCAGCGCGGCGGCATTGATCGCGCCGGCCGAGGTGCCGGTGATGACCGGAAAGGGATTGCCCGGCGGCGCGTTCGACTCGCGCCGGATCTGCATCACCGCCTTGAGCACACCGACCTGGTAGGCGGCGCGCGCGCCGCCACCGGTGAGCACCAGACCGGTGGTCGGCTGATCAGTCATTCGTAGACGACTTCCGCCTTGCCCTGGCTGGCGCTGCTGCGCCAGCGGTCCAGGGCGTCGTCGGTGGGATAGAAGCGCGCCGCATCGCCGAGGTCGATCTCGCCGCTGGCGCGATCGCGGTGCAGCGCCAGGCGCACTGTCAGACCCTGCGGCAGGTCGCCGTGCTCGGTGGCCAGCTTGCGCGAGGGGAAGTCGCGCAGCACCTCGGCCACCGGCGGGATGCTGCCGTTGACCTCGACACGCAGGTACTTGCCGAAGCGGCAGCGCGCCGCGGCCAGGTCCCACACCTGCGTGACGTTCAGGCGCAGCCCGCCGGAGAAGCGGTCGGGCTGCACCTTGCCCTGCACGATGATCAGCTCGTCGTCCTTGAGCAGTTCGCGGTGGGCGTTGAGCAGGTCCTCGTTGGCCACCGCTTCCAGCGCCTCGGTCTTGTCGTCGAGCTTGAAGATCGCCACGCGCCCACGCTGGCCGTTGACCACGCGCAGGTCGCCGACGATGCCGGCCAGCAGCTGCGGCTCGCGGCTGTCGATCAGGTCGGCATTGCGGCGGCGTGCGATGCGGCGCACCTCGTCGGCGCTCTGGTCGAACAGGTGGCCCGACAGGTAGAAGCCGAGCGCGATCTTCTCGAAGCCGAGCCGCTCCTTGATGCTCCAGGGCTCGGCCACCACCAGCTCGGGCTCCTGCGTGCTCGCCGCGTGAGAGTCGCCGAAGTCGAACAGCCCGCCCTGGTCGGCATGAGCCGCCTGCGTCTCTGCAAAGTCGAAGGCCAGGCCGATGCTGGCGACCATCGCCGAGCGTTCCGCATGCAGCTTGTCGAAGGCGCCGGCCTTGATCAGCGCCTCGACGGTGCGCTTGTTGATGCGGCTGCGGTCGACGCGATTGCAGAAGTCGAACAGGGACTTGAACGGCCCGCACGTGGCCCCATGGGGGCCGCTTCCCTTGCCTTCGCGCGCCGCGATGATCGCCTCGATCGCGCCCTGGCCGGTGCCCTTGATCGCGCCCAGGCCGTAGCGCACCACGGTGTCGGCGACCGGCGCGAAGCGGTAGCCGCCGGTGTTGACGTCGGGCGGCTCGAAGGTGATGCCGAGCGCGACGGCGTCGTCGTGGAAGATCTTCAGCTTGTCGGTGTCGTCCAGCGCCACGCTCATGTTGGCGGCGGTGAACTCGGCGAGGTAGTGAACCTTGAGATACGCCGTGTGATAAGCCAGCAAGGCATAGGCGGCGGCGTGCGACTTGTTGAAGCCGTAGCCGGCGAACTTCTCCATCAGGTCGAAGATCTCGTTCGCCTTCGGCTCGGCGATGCCGTTCTTCGCCGCACCTTCGGCGAAGGTGGCGCGGTGCGCCACCATCTCCTCGAGCTTCTTCTTGCCCATCGCGCGGCGCAGCAGGTCGGCGCCGCCGAGCGAGTAGCCGCCGACGATCTGGGCCACCTGCATCACCTGCTCCTGGTAGACCATGATCCCGTAGGTCTCCTCGAGCACCTCGCGCATCAGCGCATGCGGGTACTCGACCTCCTCGCGGCCGTGCTTGCGCGCGCAGAAGGTCGGGATCAGGTCCATCGGACCGGGGCGGTACAGCGCCACCAGCGCGATCACGTCCTCGAACACGCTGGGCTTGGCGTCGCGCAGCATGCGCTGCATGCCGGAGGATTCCAGCTGGAAGACGGCAACCGTCTTGCCCTCGCTCATCAGCCGGTACGAGCCCTTGTCGTTCAGCGGCAGCGTCTCGAAGGCGAAGTTCTCCTGGCCAGGGCGACGCGCGCGGATGAAGTCCTTGGCGAGTTCCAGGATGGTCAGCGTGGCGAGGCCGAGGAAGTCGAACTTGACCAGGCCGATGGCCTCGACGTCGTCCTTGTCGTACTGGCTCACCGCGCTGTCGCTGCCCGGCTGCTGGTACAGCGGGCAGAAGTCGGTGATCTTGCCCGGCGCGATCAGCACGCCGCCGGCGTGCATGCCGACGTTGCGCACGATGCCTTCGACACGCTCGGCCAGCGCGAGCAGCTCGGCCACCTCTTCCTCGTTCTTCTCGCGCTCCTCGATCTCGGGCGCTTCCTTGCGCGCATAGATCACGCCCGAGTCGGGTGTCTCGGGCGGGCGCCGCAGCGTCACCGTCTTGCCCGGCGGCGCCGGCACCAGCTTGGCGACGCTGTCGACATGGCCGTAGCCCATGCCGAGCACGCGGCCGACGTCGCGCAGCGCGGCCTTGGCGGCCATGGTGCCGAAGGTGGCGATCTGGCTGACTGCGTCGCGGCCGTACTTGTCCTTGACGTAGTCGATGACGCGGTCGCGGTTGCCCTGGCAGAAGTCGATGTCGAAGTCGGGCATCGACACGCGGTCCGGGTTCAGGAAGCGCTCGAACAGCAGGTTGTAGCGCAGCGGGTCGAGGTCGGTGATCTTCAGCGCGTAGGCGACCAGCGAGCCGGCGCCCGAGCCCCGGCCCGGGCCGACCGGGCAGCCGTTGTTCTTCGCCCAGTTGATGAAGTCCGCGACGATCAGGAAGTAGCCGGGAAAGCCCATCTTCAGGATCGTCGCGATCTCGAAGTCGAGGCGCTCGACGTAGCGCGGCCGCTCCTTGTCGCGCTGCGCCGCATCCGGGTAGAGGTGCAGCAGCCGCTCTTCCAGGCCTTCGTGCGAGAGCTGGCCGAAGTAGTCGGCCATCGGCATGGGCGCGCCGTTGACCAGCGGCGTCGGGAAGTTCGGCAGCTGCGGCTTGCCGAGCAGCTTGTCGAGGTTGCAGCGCCGGGCGATCTCCACCGAGTTGGCCAGCGCCGAAGGAACGTCGGCGAACAGCGCCGTCATCTGCGCGCGCGTCTTGAAGTACTGCTCGCGGCCGAAGCGCTTGATGCGTTTCGGGTTGGTCAGCGTTTCGCCTTCGGCGACGCAGACGCGCGCCTCGTGGGCCTCGAAGTCGTCGGGCTCGAGGAACTGCACCGGGTGCGTGACCACCACCGGCAGGCCGAGTTCGGCCGCCAGCGGCACCGCGGCGCGCACATGCGCCTCGTGTCCGGCCAGGCCGGCGCGCTGAAGCTCGATGTAGAAGCGGCCGGGGAAGAACGCTGACAGACGCTTCGCCGTCGCCCGCGCGCGGGCACCATCGCCGGCCATCAGGGCCATCCCCAGCGCGCCGAGATCGGCACCGGACAGCGCGATCAGCCCGTTGCCGAGTTCGCCCAGCCAGTCCCAGCGCACCCACGACTGGCCGCGATGCTCGTTCTGCAGCCAGGCGCGCGACAGGATCTCGCACAGGTTCAGGTAACCCTCACGGGTCTGCACCAGCAACAGCAGGCGGCTGGGCTGTTTGTCGCCGCCCTCGGGCTCGAGCCAGATGTCGGCGCCGAGGATCGGCTTGACGCCCTTCTTGCGCGCCTGGCTGTAGAACTTCACCGCGCCGAACATGTTCGACAGGTCGGTGATCGCCAGCGCCCCCTGGCCGTCCTTCGCCGCCGCGCCCACCATGTCGTCGATCCGCAAGGTGCCGTCGACGACGGAGAACTCGGTGTGGGTGCGCAGGTGGATGAAGTCCATGAGCGGCATTCTAGGAGTCCGGGTTCCTACAATCCGGGACGTGAACGTACTGAACATCTCCGCCTACCGCTTCGTCGAACTGCCCGATGCGCCCGCCCTGCGCGAGCGCATCCACGAGCGGGCGCAAGCCGCTGGCCTGAAGGGCACGGTGCTGCTGGCCGGCGAAGGCATCAACCTGTTCCTGGCCGGGCCAGCCGATGCGCTGCGCGGCTTCGTCGCCTGGCTGCGCGAGGACGAACGGCTGGCCGATCTCGAGACGAAGGAGAGCTGGTCCGAGGCCGTGCCGTTCGGCCGGCTGCGGGTCAAGGTCAAGCGCGAGATCATCCGCATGAACCACCCGGCGATCCGCCCGCAGGCCGAACGCGCACCAGCCGTGGACGCAGCGACGCTGGCCCGCTGGCTCGATGCCGGCCACGACGACGACGGCCGCCCGGTGGTGACGCTGGATACGCGCAACGCCTTCGAGGTCGACCACGGCCGCTTCGCCGGCGCGCTCGACTGGCGGATCACGAAGTTCAGCGAGTTCCCCGCCGCCGCGCTGGCGCACCGCGATCAGCTGCACGGCAAGACCGTGGTGAGTTACTGCACCGGCGGCATCCGCTGCGAGAAGGCGGCGATCTTCCTGCGCGAGGCCGGCGTGGAGCACGTCTGGCAGCTCGACGGCGGCATCCTCAAGTACTTCGAGCAGACCGGTGGGCTCCACTTCGAGGGCCGGTGCTTCGTGTTCGACGAGCGCGAGCAACTCGACGCCGGCTTGCAGCCGGCATAGACGCGGCGCGCCGACTCAGCCCTTCAGCGCGCCCAGCACTTCGGAGCGGAACTCGCGCTGGTAGAGGATCCAGACCACGCCCGCTGTCGCGAAGGCGAAGGCCAGCGGCGAAAAGAACCAGCCGATCGCGGCAAAGGCGAAGTAGTAGGCGCGCAGCCCGTCGTTGAAGGTCTCGGCGGCGAGGCCGACGATGCGGCCGGCACGTTCGGCGAAGGCCTGGCGCGTCGGCTCGGCCTGTTCGCCCATCGCCGTCAAGGCGTCGCGCTCCGGCAGCGAGCCGACCAGCAGTGCACCGAAGGTGTACTGGCGCAGCGACCAGGTGAAGCGGAAGAAGGCGTAGACGAAGATGCCCAGCATCAGCACGATCTTCATGTCGAACACCAGCACCGAGGTGCGCGCTGCAAACGGGATCTCGCGCACCAGCTCGCTGGCCTTCTCGGTGGTGCCGAGCACGGCGAGCAGGCCGCCGATGATCAGGATGGTGGTGGAAGCGAAGAACGAGGGGCTGGTCGACAGGCTCTGGATCACGATGCCGTCGACCACGCGCACCTCGCGGTAGGTCGACTGCAGCATCCACTGGCGGCGGATCTGGTTGGTGATGTCCAGCAGCGAAGGCTGCAGCGTGCTGCGCCGCTTGGCGAACACCGCGTAGCCGATCCAGCCGGCGAAGAACACGCCGAGCGCTGCCCAGTCGGTCCAGGGCAGCAGCCCCAGCACCTTGAATGCCGTTTCCATGGCGGGGACTGTAGCAAGGGCTCGATCGGACGCCTGATCGAGGAGTCGATGAACGCTGCGGGCAGGAATCTGCTATCGGCCCTGAGCTGTCGTTCTATGCGTGCTTTGCGCGTTGAGGTCGGAGCGGCAAAGGCGCGTGCGGGCAGGCTGGCGCACGCCGCTTCGACGGTCGGCCCGATGGGCCGACTCCCTTGCGCTGCTCGGTCTCGCAGCAGGCCGCCCAACTCGCTTCGCTCACTGCGTTCGCTGCGCTCAGACAGCCGGCGGCAAGTCAGTCTACGTAGCGCGCTGCCGCGCGCCTGCCGCAAGCCCTGCGCTGCTCAGCACCGAACAGGCGTGCGCCAGCCTGCCCGCACGCACCTTTGCTGAACCGTGGTGGCATGTCAGTCGGGGAACCCCAGTGGTGGACTTCGCGGCAGGCGCTGCCCGCTGGGGGCGATTTGGGCGGCGACGAGAAGCGCAGCGTCAGGGGGCAGCGCGCGAAAGCGCGCCTCGTGATCTGACTTGCCGCCGGCTGTCTGAACGAAGTGAGCGCAGCGAACGCAGTGAGTTGGGCGGCATGCCCCCTGGCGCGAGCATCGCAGTGCAGTCGGCGCGCAGCGCCGACCGCCGCCGCATGAGCCCCCAGCGGGCAGCGCCTGCCGCGACCCTCAACGAAGGCACGACGGTCGCGTGGATCAGCCGGCGACTTTCAGCGCTGTCGCGACCCTGATCACCGCGCCGACCACGTTCTCCACCGCGACCTGCTGCTTCGCGTCCTTCAGGGCACCGGTGTCGTCGAAGGCCTCGTGGGCGCGCGACAGTGCGAACTGCTGCGGCACCGGCATCATCGCGAAGGCCATCGAGACGTACTGGCGGGTGTAGTTCAGCGAGCGCAGCCCGCCGAGCAGGCCCGGCGACGCACTCAGGATGCCGATCGGCTTGCCGGCCGTCACCGCCAGGCCCGCCGGCGCACCGCCCTCGGCCTGCAGGCGCGACAGCCAGTCGAGGCTGTTGATCAGCAGCGGCGTCGGGAAGCCGTTGTACTCCGGCGTGGCCAGCAGCACGCCGTCGGCCGCATGCAGCGCGTCGCGCAGGCGGCGGGCACCGCCGGGCACGCCCGGGCCCCTCTCGATGTCGGAGTCGAACAGCGGCAGCGCGAGGCTGCGCAGGTCGATGGTCTCGACCTGCGCGCCGCGCGATGCCGCCGCCTTCAGGGCCACGTCCAGCAGCTTGCGGTTCAGCGAGCCGGCGCGCTCGCTGCCGGACAGGGCGACCAGGCGCACCGTGCTCATGAGCCGGCCTCGTTCAGCGAGAGAACTTCGCGGTCGCTTCGGCGATGCGCTTGCCGAAGGCCTGTGCGGTCGCGATGTCGCCCGGCACCATCTCCTCGGCCGAGGCGTCCGACGGCGTCGCCGTCATCAGGCCGGAGAACGAGCCGACGTAGTTGACGTCGTTGCGCGTCGCCGCCTTCGAATTGCTCGGCATCAGGCCGGTGCCGACCCAGTACATGCTGTGCTGCTGCGACAGCGTGAAGAAGTAGTGCAGCGTCGACAGCTTGTCGCCGTTCATCGTCGCCGAGTTGGTGAAGCCGGCGGCGAGCTTGTCCTTCCATTGCTGGGTGAACCAGGCTTTCGACGACGCGTCGGCGAACTTCTTGAACTGCCAGCTCGGCGCGCCCATGTAGGTCGGCGAGCCGAACACGATGGTGGTGGCTGCGGCCAGCTGTTCCCAGCCGCCCTCGGCCAGGTTGCCCTCGGCGTCGACGGCCAGCAGCGTGCCGCCGGAGGTCTGGGCGATCGCTTCGGCGATCTTCTTGGTGTGGCCGTAGCCGCTGTGGAAAACGATGACGATCTTGGACATGACGGTACTCCGTTGGGTCGAACAGGGTTGGGGAATTCTTCAGGCGGCGAGGTCGAACACCAGGACTTCGGCATCGTGGCCGCCGGCCAGCGCGAGGCGCGACTCGCCCTGCAGCAGCGCCGCGTCGCCGCCGCGCAGGCTCAGGCCATTGACCTCCAGCACGCCGCGTACCAGGTGCACGTAGCTGCGACGTGACGGGTCCAGCGGCAGCTCGACCGACTCGGCGCCGTCGATCAGCCCAGCATACAGCGCCGCATCGGCATGGATGGTCACCGAGCCCTCGCGGCCGTCGTTGCTGGCCACCAGGCGCAGCTTGCCGCGCTTGTCGGCTGCGTCGAAGTGCTTCTGCTCGTAGCCGGGGGCGATGCCGGTCTGGTCGGGTTCGATCCAGATCTGCAGGAAATGCGTGGTCGCGTTCGCCGCGTGGTTGAACTCGCTGTGGCGCACGCCGGTGCCCGCGCTCATGCGCTGCACGTCGCCGGGGCGGATCACGCCGGCGTTGGCGCCGCCGGCGCTGCCGTTGCCCATGCTGTCCTTGTGCGCCAGCTCGCCATCGAGCACGTAGCTGATGATCTCCATGTCGCGGTGGCCGTGGGTGCCGAAGCCGGTGCCCGGGGCGATGCGGTCTTCGTTGATGACGCGCAGGTTGCCCCAGCCCATGTGCTTCGGGTCGTGGTAGTCGGCGAAGGAGAAGCTGTGGAAGCTCTTCAGCCAGCCGTGGTCGGCATAGCCGCGGTCGCAGGATTTGCGCAGGGTGATCATGGTTCGTTCCTCTGTGTGAAGGCCACGAAGGCGATGAAGCCAATGTAGGTGGCGATACCCCGCCGGGCAGCCGTCCAGGCTTGAAGTTCCCGTTCAAATAAGATGAACCCCTGTCCCTTCCCGACGCCGCCCCATGCCCGACCGCCGCAACGTGCTGACGCCCGAAGCCCTCGCGATGATGGACACCATCGCGCGCACCGGCAGCTTTGCCGCTGCGGCGCGCGAGCTCGGCAAGGTGCCGTCCGCGCTGACCTACAACGTGCGCCAGCTCGAGGATGCGCTCGACGTGCTGCTGTTCGACCGCAGTTCGCGCCAGGCC
Organism: Chitinophaga pinensis; assembly: GCA_943370595.1. Classification (GTDB taxonomy): domain Bacteria; phylum Pseudomonadota; class Gammaproteobacteria; order Burkholderiales; family Burkholderiaceae_C; genus Piscinibacter. Next base: position 25,667 of record CALRRO020000020.1, on the reverse strand, counting down.
CAGCTGACCGCCGCCGGCGAGGAACTGCTCAACGAGGGCCGGCGGCTGCTGGCTGAAATGGACGCCGTGGCCAACCGCGTGCGCCGCGTCGCCACCGGATGGGAGACGCAGCTCACGGTGGCGGTGGACACCATCATCTCGCAGGTCACGGTGTTCGAGCTGTGCGAGTCCTTCTACGCGCAGTGCGCGGAGCAGCACGCCGAGCACGGCACAAGGCTGCGCGTGCGCAGCGAAGTGCTGGCCGGCACCTGGGAGGCGCTGTTGTCCGGCCAGGCCGACCTGGCCATCGGCGTGGGCACCCACGCCACGCCGCCGGCCGGTGTCGAGTTCGCGGTGCTCGGCGAGGTCGACTTCGTCTTTGCCGTCGCACCGCACCACCCGCTGGCCGCCCACGACGGCCCGATCTCGGACGCCGAGCTGCTGCGCCATCGCGCGGTGGCGGTGGCCGACTCGGCGCAGCGCATGACGCCGATCACCGTCAACCTGCTGCCCGGGCAGGACGTGCTGACAGTGGCCAGCACGCAGGCCAAGATCGAGGCGCAGATCCGCTGCATGGGCTGCGGCTACATCCCCGAGCCGATGGCACGCCCGCATGTCGAGGCCGGGCGGCTGGTGGTCAAGGAGGTCGAACGCAACCGGCCGCGCGCCCACATGGGCTACGCCTGGCGCTCGGGCACCGGGGCCGGCAGCAAGGGCAAGCGCCTGCCGCTGGGCCTGGCGCTGCAGTGGTGGCTGGGGCAGCTGGAGAGCCCGGCAACCCGGCGCGCGCTGCTCGAGCGCCATGCCGGCCCCTGGGGTGGATGAATCACGAGTGAGCGCGACGGGCTATGTGGGCCGGTTTGCCCCCTCGCCGACTGGCCCCCTGCATGCCGGTTCGCTGGTCGCGGCGCTGGCCTCCTGGCTGGACGCGCGCGCCCATGGCGGCCGCTGGCTGGTGCGCATCGAAGATGTCGACACGCCGCGCTGCGTGCCCGGCGCCGACCGGCTGATCCTCGAACAGCTGGCCGCCTGCGGGCTGCTGGCCGACGAGCCACCCGTGTGGCAGTCGGCGCGCAGCGCGCTCTACCAGGCCGCGCTCGACCGCCTGGTGGCCAGCGGCTGGGCCTACCCCTGCGGCTGCACGCGCCGCGACATCGAGCTCGCGCTGGCCGCGCAGGGTCGCGCCAGGCCGCGCGGCGGCGAGCTGGTCTACCCCGGCACCTGCCGCAGCGGGTTGCACGGCCGCGCGCCGCGCGCGATGCGCATGCGCACCTCGCTCGGGCCGCCCGAAGACGAGACGGCGATCGTCTGGCATGACCGCCGCGCGGGCGAACAGCGGCAGCGGCTGGCCGATGCGGTCGGCGACTTCGTGCTGCAGCGCGCCGACGGCCTGTGGGCCTATCAGCTCGCGGTGGTGGTCGACGATGCGGCGCAGGGCATCACCGATGTCGTGCGCGGCATGGACCTGGCCGACAACACGCCGCGGCAGATCCTGCTGCAGCGTGCGCTCGGCCTGGCCACGCCGCGCTACCTGCACACGCCGCTGGTGATGGGCGCGAACGGCGAAAAGCTGTCGAAGCAGAACGGCGCCACGGCGCTGGACCTGGCCGACCCGCTGGCGGCCCTGCGCAACGCGGCCGCCGCACTCGGCCTGCACGTGCAAGCAGATGACGTGGCCAGCTTCCTGGCCCGCGCCACCGGGGCCTGGCAGCGCATGCTGGCATGATGCGATCCCTTTCCACTCCCTCCCACGAGCGCGCGACATGATCACCACCGATTCCGGCCTGCAGTACGAAGACACCACCGTCGGCGACGGCGCCGAAGCGCGTGCCGGCCAGCACGTCACCGTGCACTACACCGGCTGGCTCTACAAGGACGGCGTGAAGGGCGCCAAGTTCGACAGCAGCAAGGACCGCAACGACCCGTTCCAGTTCGGCCTCGGCCAGGGCATGGTGATCCGCGGCTGGGACGAGGGCGTGCAAGGCATGAAGATCGGCGGCACGCGCGTGCTCGTCATCCCGCCGCAGCTCGGCTACGGCGCCCGCGGCGCCGGCGGCGTGATCCCGCCGAACGCGACGCTGATGTTCGAAGTCGAGCTGCTCGGGGTATGACACCCCCGGGTCGCCGAGTACGGCGCCCCGCCCCCCGCGGGGGCTGCGGGCCGGCTTGGGAGCGGCCCGGCGCTCGTCCCGCATGACTGCAGGCGCATGATGACGGTCATCCGGTACGACATCGTCCACACGACGACGTACCGCTACCGCACGCCGGTGCGCTTCGGCGAGCACCGGGTGATGTTCCGCCCGCGCGACAGCCACGACCTGCGCGTGCTGGCCACCGACCTGGAGGTCAGCCCGATGGCGCACATCCACCTGATCCAGGACCCGCACTCGAACTCGATCGCCATCGTGCAGCCGCAGCTCGAGGCGGCCGAACTGCGCATCGTCTGCAGCTTCACGATCGAGCACGCCCACACGCACAACCTCGAGCTGCCGCTGGCGCCGGCGGCGGAGTACTTCCCCTTCGCCTACAGCGTCGACGAGCGTTTCGATCTCGAGCAGTACCTGCGCCCGCACCACGACGACCCCGATGGCCGGCTGACCTCCTGGGCGCGCCAGTTCATGCGCACCGACGGGCCGACGCGCACGCGCGACCTGCTGGTGCAGATGAACCAGCACATCCGCGATCACTTCACCTACACCGCCCGCGACGAAGAAGGCACACAGAGCCCGCTGGAGACGCTCGAGCACGGCAGCGGCAGCTGCCGCGACTTCGCGCTGCTGATGATGGAGGCGGCGCGGCGGCTGGGCGTGGCCACGCGCTTCGTCTCCGGCTACCTGTACGACCCGTCGCTCGACCGCGATGCGGACGACGATGACGATGCCACCGCGTCCGGCGTGGTCGGTGCGGGCAGCACGCACGCCTGGCTGCAGGCCTACCTGCCCGGCGCCGGCTGGGTGCCGTTCGACCCCACCAACAACCTGCTCGGCGGCAACACGCTGATCCGCGTCGGTGTCGCGCGCGACCCGCGCCAGGCCGCACCGATCGCCGGGTCGTGGTTCGGCCCGGCCGATGCCTACCTGGGCATGGACGTCGCCGTGCAGGTGCAGCGGCAGCGCGCGACGGACTGAACCGGTGGCTTCGCGCACGGCGTAGGACAGTTCCTACAGACGCCGGCGCCACAGGCTGGTTGAATGTCGTCTGCGCCAGTGCGACAGTCGCCCAGCGCACCCACCGAACCCATGAGCCTCCTGCAGACCTTCCTCGTCGAGGACAGCCCGGTGATCCGGGAGAACCTGATCGCCACCCTCGAGGAAATGGCCCCGGTGACGGTGATCGGCAGTGCCGCCGACGAAGCCGGCGCGCGCGAGTGGCTGGCCAGCCACCGCGAACAATGCGATCTCGTCGTCATCGACATCTTCCTGCGCAAGGGCTCGGGGCTGGGCGTGCTGCAGTGGCTGGGCACGCAGCCGCAGCGCTGCAAGCGGGTCGTGCTCAGCAACTTCGCGACGCCGGACATCCGCAGCCGCTGTGTTGACCTGGGCGCCGACGGCGTGTTCGACAAGTCCGGCGAAATCGACGCCCTCATCGCCTACTGCCAGACGCTCGCCGGAGCCGGCGCCGCGACATGAATCCGGCGGCGCGCGCGGCGCTACTGGATCAGACCGTTCTTCAACGCGTAGTAGGTCAGCTCGCTGTTCGACGCCAGCGCCATCTTCTCCATCACCCGCGTGCGGTAGGTGCTCACGGTCTTCACGCTCAGCGACATGCCGTCGGCGATGTGGCCCACAGTCTCGCCCCGGGCCAGGCGCAGGAAGACCTGCAGTTCGCGTTCGGACAGCAGTTCGTGCGGCAGCCTGTCGGCGTCGCCGCCGAGCGTGTCGGCCAGGCGCTCGGCAACGCCGGCGGTGATGTACTTGCGACCGCGGAACACGGTGCGGATCGCCTTGACGATCTCCTCCGGGTCGCATTCCTTGTTCAGGTAGCCGGCGGCGCCCTGGCGCAGCAGCGTGGTGGCGTAATGTTCCTCGGGGAAGCCGCTGAGGATCAGCACCGGCAGGTCCGGTGCGCGCGCCTTGATCGCCACCAGCGCGTCGACACCGCTCTGGTCGGGCATCGACAGGTCCATCAGCAGCACGTCGATGTCGCCCTGGCGCACCAGCTCGAGCGCCTCGTGGCCGTTCGATGCCTCGCCGCAGACGCGCAGGTCGACCTGCTCGGAAAAGAACTGGCGCAGCCCGGTGCGGACGATGGCGTGATCGTCGACGATGGCAACCCGGATCATGGTGTGGCGGCGTGGGTGGCAGGCTGCAAGGTTGCGCGGAGTGTAGATGCTTGAATCGTCCCGTGTCGTTGCCGACCGCTTGCGCCGCAGTGCCTTCGCGTTCCCGCTGGTCGCGCTGGCGGCGCTGGCCATGCTGGTGATCAGCGAGCTGTCGTACTGGCGGGCCAGCGAGTCGCTCGACGAGCTCGGCCAGCGCGCCGTTGCACGCACCACACTGCAAGCCCTGCACCGCATGATGCTTGACGCCGAGAGCGGCCAGCGCGGCTACCTGCTGACGGGCCGCGGCGAGTACCTCACGCCCTACCGTGAAGCCAACGAGGAGATCCAGAGCACGCTGAAGTCGCTGCACGATCACTTCGGGCGCGAGCCCGCGCAAGCCGCGCTGCTCACCGACCTCGAGAAGCAGGTGCAGGCCAAGCTGTCGGAGCTGCAGACCTCGATCTCGCTGTACGACCAGGGCCGGCACGACAGCTGGCGCACGCTCGTGCTGACCGACATCGGCCGCGAACAGATGGACGGCATCCGCACGCTCTCGCTGCGCCTGCTCGACGAGGAGACCCAGCGTGTCGCCCGCGGCCGGCAGGACATCTACGACACCTTGATGCTGACCCGCATCGGCATCGGTGCACTGACGGCGCTGAGCGTGCTCGCGCTGTTCATGTACCTGCGCCAGACCGCGGCGCTGGACGCGCAGCGCAGCGCGCAGCAGCGGTTGATCCAGCTCGAGCGCGACCACCTCGAGCGCGAGGCGCTGCGCCGCACCGCGCAGCTGCGCGAGCTGGCCCGGCACCTGCAGACCGCACGCGAGGACGAGCGCCACCGGCTCGCCCGCGAGCTGCACGACGAGCTCGGTGCGCTGCTCACCGCCGCCAAGCTCGACGTGGCACGGCTGCGTTCGCGCCTGGCGCCGCAGGGCGCGGAAGTGCTGGAGCGGCTGAACCACCTGGGCGAAACGCTGTCCAGCGGCATCGCGCTGAAGCGCCGCATCATCGAGGACCTGCGGCCTTCGGCACTGGCCAACCTCGGCCTGGTGGCGGCGCTGGACATCCTGACGCGCGAGCATGCGCAGCGCAACGGCCTGACGCTGAGCACCTCGTTCGAACCCGGCCTGACGCTGAGCGAGGAAGCCGAGCTCACCGCCTACCGCCTGGTCCAGGAGGCGCTGACCAACATCACGAAGTACGCGCAGGCGAAGCATGTCGACGTGCGGCTGCTGGCCGCCGAAGGCGGAGCCCGCATCGTGGTGGCTGACGATGGCGTCGGCTTCGACACGTCGCAGCCACGCTCGGCCTCGCATGGCCTGTTCGGCATGGCCTACCGCGTCGAGTCGGCCGGCGGGCAGCTCGATGTGCGCTCGGCACCTGGCCTGGGCACGCACATCGAGGCCTTCCTGCCGACGGCGCCCGGCGCGCCCGCGACGCCGGACTGAAGCGCCCGGCGAGCGCAACGGCCGCGGTGTCGGCCTCGTCCTACAGGCGGGCGCGGCGCCGTCCCATGGTGCGCCGCGGCGTCGCTTCCTAAGCTGTGTCCATCGCGATCCCACGGGTCGCGACCGACCCACTCAGGAGCCCAGCATGCTGCACTACGCCGTCGTCTTCTTCGTCATCGCGCTCATCGCGGCCGTGTTCGGCTTCGGTGGCATCGCCGCCAGCGCGGCGGGCATCGCGAAGATCCTCTTCTTCCTGTTCGCGGTGCTTGCCATCGGCAGCTTCCTGGTCAGCCTGATCCGGAAGTGAACGGCCTCGCGCAAACCTCTTCCCCCCCCAGCAAGGAGTCACCCATGAACACCGTGTCCCACACCACCGCCTCCAACGCCCGCCGCGCCGTCGAGGGTGCCCCGCAAGCCATCGCCGACGCCGTGCAGGAAGGCAGCGAACGCATCACGCCGGCGATCGTGCAGGCGGCCGAACAGGCCGAGAGCCTGATGCGCCAGGGCGCCGATGCGCTGCGCGAACATGCCGCCAGCCTGCGCGAACGCGCGACCGATGCCACCGACCGCACCGCGGGCTACATCCGCGACGAACCGCTGAAGTCGGTGCTGATCGCCGCGGCCGCCGGTGCCGCACTGATGGCGATCGCCAACCTCGCGATGCGCGCTCGCCAGCCGCACTGACCGACGGAGCCCGGCGCCATGCACCCGCTGTTCCGACTGGCGGCTTCCGAGCCGGCCCTGCTCGCCGACCACCTGCAAGCCTATGGCGACCTGGTGAGCGGCGAAGCACTCGACGTGCTCGGCCGCTGGCGGCGTGCCGCACTGCTGCAGCTGGTGGCCCTGGCCTGCGCAGCGGTCGGCCTGACGCTGGCGGGCGTGGCCGTGATGCTCTGGGCCGTCGGCAGCGTGGCCGTGCCCTGGCTGCTGGTCGCGGTGCCGGCACTGCCGGTACTGATTGCGCTGGGCTGTCACCTGGCGGCCGGCAACGCCTGGGCGCAGCCGGGTTCCACCGTGCTGCGAGAGCAGTGGGCCGCCGACATGGCGCTGCTCCGCGGCGCGGCGCAATCATGAGCCGCCAGAGCGTCGCGCTGGAGCGGCTGCAGGTATCGCGGCAACGCCTGGCCGAGAAGCTGCACGGGCGCCGCAGCAGCTGGCCCGCCGGCGCTGCGCTGGCCGCAGACGCCGGTGATTCGCTGCTGCGCCCGCTGGCCAAGGAGCATCCATTCGCGCTGACGGCTGCCGCGTTCGCCGGCGGGGCGGCACTGGTCGCGTTCAAGCCGTGGCGGGCCATCACCGACTCGTCGCTGCTCTCGCGCCTGGCCACGCAGTGGGCTTCGCAGCTGCCGCTGGCCGCGGTGCTGGCGGCGGTGCAGGACGCGGCCCTGTCCTACATGACAACGGGCAGCGCGCCGATGCCGCCGTCCCCGGGCGATGCCTAGAGTCGTCTCATCGGGTCTCAACGACCTCGTCAGGAGCAACAGATGTTGAAGTGGGCATTGATCTTCGCCGCGATCGCCGTCGTCGCCGGGCTGCTCGGCTTCACAGGCGTCGCCGCCGGCGCGGCCGGCATCGCCAAGGCGCTGTTCGTCATCGCACTGGTCGTGTTCGTGGTCTTCATCGCACTGGCCCTGCTGGGCATCGGTGCGGTGCGCAAGCCCTGAGCAACGTCCGTTCCCCGTGTTCCCGTTCCCCGTTTCCAACCACCCGAAAGGAGCATTCACATGCTGATCCGCACCACCTTCGCTGCCACCGCCGTCGCCATGGCCGCCCTGTTCACGCTGCCCGGCTGCGCCGTCTCGCGCGGCCAATCATCCGTCGGCGAGTACATCGACGACGCAACCATCACCACGCAGGTCAAGGCCCGCATGGTCGAGAACAAGTCCGTCGACGCGGCGGCCATCAGCGTCGAGACGCTCAACGGCACCGTGATGCTCTCGGGTTTCGCCAAGAGCAGCGAAGAGAAGGCGACGGCCGAGGCCATCGCGCGCAAGGTCAACGGCGTGAAGCTGGTCAAGAACGAGATCGCCGTGCGCAGCTGATCGCCGCAGAAGCACCGACCCCGGATGGACGAAGGGCCCGCGAAACGCGGGCCCTTCGTCATTCTTGCGATGCCGGATCGATGCTCAGCGCTCGAAGCGACCCGGACGGCCTGCACCGTGCGGCTTGAAGCCGGGCTTGCGCGGGGCACCACCGTCATGGGCGCGGCGCTCGCCGGCCGGGCGATCGAACGGGTTGCGCGGTGCATCGCCCTGCGCGGCGCGGGCCGCGAAAGGCTTGGCGCCGAAGGGCTTGCTACCGAAGCTCTTGCCGCCAGCGTGCGGCTTGCCGCCAAAGCGGCCGCGCTCCGGCGCCATGCCGCCCGGACGCGGCGCGAACATGCGCGGCTCGGGGCTCTTTGGCTCCAGGCCGGCCACGGTGGCCACCGGAATGTCCTGCGTCGTGAAGTGCTGGATGCGGCGGATCATGCCGACGTCCATGCGCTCGGCCAGCGTCACCGCCAGGCCGTTGCGCCCGGCGCGGCCGGTGCGGCCGATGCGGTGCACGTAGTCCTCGGCCTTCATCGGCAGGCCGTAGTTGATGACGTGGCTGATGGTCGGCACGTCGATGCCGCGCGCGGCCACGTCGGTGGCCACCAGCACGCGCAGATGCTTGCTGCGCAGGCCCTGCAGAACGCGGTTGCGCCGGCCCTGCGGCATGCCGCCGTGCAGCGAGGCGACGGCGTGGCCCAGTTCGGCCAGGCGGTCGGCCAGCCAGTCGGCGTCGCGCTGCGTGCTGGTGAAGATCACCGCCTGCTCGAGATCGGTGCCGGTCAGGATGTGGTCCAGCAGCGCGTTCTTGTGGTGGTGGTTGTCGGCCCAGTGCAGGCGCTGCTCGATGTTGACGTGCGTGTCGGTGTGCGAAGCGACGTCGATGCGCTGCGGGTCGCGCAGCAGGTTGCGCGCCAGGTTGCCGACGTTGCCGGCGAAGGTGGCGCTGTACATCACCGTCTGGCGCGCCGCCGGCACTTGGTCGGCGATGGTGTTGATGTCGTCGATGAAGCCCATGTCGAGCATGCGGTCGGCTTCGTCGAGCACCAGCATCTCGACGTTCTCCAGCACGGCCTTGCCGGTCTGCAGGTGGTCGAGCAGGCGGCCCGGCGTGGCGATCAGGATGTCGAGCGGGCCGCGCAGCGCCTTGAGCTGTGCCGGATAGGGTACGCCGCCGACGATGGTGGTCACGCGCAGGCCGGGCACGTGGCGGCCGTAGGTGTCGGCCGCCTTCGCGACCTGCATCGCCAGTTCACGCGTCGGTGCGAGCACCAGGATGCGCGGGCCGTAGACGATGCCCTTCTCGCGGCGCTTGCTGTTGTCGCCACGGGCAGCGAGAACACGCTGCAGCGCCGGCAGGATGAAGGAGGCGGTCTTGCCGCTGCCGGTGCTGGCCGAGACCATCAGGTCGCGGCCGGCCAGTGCGGGCGGAATGGCCTGCGTCTGGACTTCGGTGGCGGTGTCGTAGCCCGAATCGGCCACGGCTTTGGTGAGGGCTTCGTGCAGGCCCAGGGTATCGAAACTCATGCTTCTCTTTCGCAGATGCAACGGCGCAGAACGCCGCCGGGCCGTCCATGCAGGACAGCCCTGATCAGGTCGCGGGGAACGTTCGTGGGAACAGTCGAAGCGACGGCATCGCCGCCAACCGTAGCCCACGCCTGAAGGCGAGAGAGTTTCGAGAGGCGACGCAGCAGGTGCGCGACGCGGGGACCGAAACGAGGTCGAAGGAGATGAACGGAAGCGCCCGGCCGGAACCGAGCGCAGCCGCGCATTGTAGCCGCATCGGCGCGTGCGTGCTGCGGCGCACCATGCGAGGTTCTTCACGCCGCGCCACATGACCTTGGTCAAGCCAGCGCGCGGGTCGCGCTGGCAGACTCCTGGCCCATGCGCGAAAGCCCTGCCCTCGTCGAGTCACGCCGCTTCGGCACGCGCACCGTGCCGCTGCTGCGCCCGCTGGGCTGGCTCGCTGCCGGCTGGCGCGACTTCGTCCGCTGCCCGCTGCCCGGCCTGCTGCACGGCGTGGCACTGGCGCTGTTCGGCGGCGTGCTGTTCTGGCTGGCGCGCGATCAGTTCTGGCTGCTCTCCGGCGCGTTCTCCGGCTTCCTGCTCGTCGCGCCCATCCTGGCCACCGGGCTCTACGCGGTCAGCCGTGCGCTGCAACGCGAAGGCTGCGCCGACCTGGGCGTTGCGCTGCGTGCCTGGCGTCCGCGCGACGGCCGGCTGGTCGTCTTCGGCGTGCTGCTCGCCTTCGCCGGCACCGGCTGGGTGATGACCTCGGCGGCACTCATCACCGGCTTCGCGCCGGCCCCGGTGCGCAACCCGGGAGATTTCGTGCGCGTGGTGCTGCTGGCCGACAGCGGCCACCTGTTCGAGCTCTGGCTCGCGCTCGGCGGCGTGCTCGCCGCGCCGGTGTTCGCCTCCAGCGTGGTGGCGATTCCGCTGCTGCTCGACCGCGAGATCGGCATCCTCGCCGCGGTGTTCACCAGCTGGCGCGTGGTGATGGACAACCCGGTGCCGATGGCACTGTGGGCCGGCCTGATCATGCTGCTGACACTCTTGGGCATGGCCACGGCGATGGCCGGGCTGGCGGTGGTCGTGCCGTGGCTCGCGCACGCCAGCTGGCACGCCTACAGGGATCTCGTCGACACCGCCGGCCTCGCCGAGCGGCCCTGAGCGACCCTTGCCCCATGTTCGGCTACAGCGAAGAACAGATCGCCTGGTTCGGGCTGACCTTCGGCGTGACCGCGTTCATGCTGTACATGGTCTTCATCATCCTGCAGCTGGCGCGCGAATCGAAGGCCGGCAAGTTCGGCACCTTCGTGCTGCTGCTGGGGCTGGGCGTCGGGCTGGTCGGCTTCGCGGCCAAGGGGCTGATCAAGTACTTCATGTCAGGCATCGTCGAATGAGCCTGTCGACGGACGGCGCGCTGCGCCACGCCTGGTACGACGACGCGCTGGCCTTCGCCACCGGCACGCTGTTCATCGCCTTCGGCGTGACCATGTACACCCACGCCGGGTTGCTGACCGGTGGCACCGCCGGCCTGGCGTTCCTCGCCCACTACGCCAGCGGCATCGGCTTCGGGCCATTGTTCTTCGCGATCAACCTGCCCTTCTACGTTCTCGCCTGGAAGGCGATGGGCAGAGCGTTCACGCTGAAGACCTTCGCTGCGGTGACGCTGCTGTCGGCGCTGACCAGCACCATCCCGCGCTGGGCCGGCTTCGCCCAGCTCGACCCGTGGTTCGCGGCAATCGCCGGCGGGCTGCTGATGGGCGCCGGCTTCCTCGTGCTGTTCCGCCACCATGCCAGCCTGGGCGGGCTGAACATCCTCGTGCTGGTGCTGCAGAAGCGCTTCGGCTGGCGCGCCGGCTGGGTGCAGATGGGCATCGACGGGGCGATCCTGGTCGCCTCGCTGGCGATGGTGGATCCGACGCGCATCGCGATGTCGATCGTCGGTGCGCTCGCACTGAACCTGACGCTGGCGCTGAACCACCGGCCGGGGCGCTACGTGGCGTTCTGAAGGGGAGCCGGCGCCGGGAAGGGATCCGGACGAAACACCCCTGGGTTGCCAGCTCTAAGTGTTAACCCTAGTATCCCGGCACCTTACCGAGAAGGACTGACCATGTCCGCACTGATCGAGCTCATCAAAGCTGTGCTTCCCGACGTCGAATCCCAGGCCGAGCGTGACGAGGCCTACCTGAGTGCGTCCGTCGATATCTACGACCTCGAGCGACGCATGCGGGAGATCGACGATCGCGCCAACACCCTGGCCACCGGGCTGCAGTTCGGGCTGGTTCTGCGCTGAGCCGCAGGCCATGAACGCCCCCGCTGGCATGAAGGCGCCTTCGGCATCGGACGCTGCCGCGTCGTGGGCTCGCGCGCTCAGCACCTGCCTTGCCACGCCGTTCGACGCCACGCGTGTGGCCTACGGCGCTGCAGTGCAGCTGGGCCTTGCGCCGCGCTCGATGCTGGCGTCGCGCGAGATCGAACGTGCGCTGGACGCGCTGGAGCACGCGGCCCTCGGGCCGTTCGCGCGGCACGCCTGAGCGCTGAGGCGTTGCTGGCGGCTGCAGGCCTCACCTTCCCGAGGCCACGTGCCTGCAGCCACGTGGCCGTGATGCAGGCGGAGAAGAGTCCGCAGGGGCTCTTCTCCGTCAGGCGTCACCCCATGTGCAAGCCCCCGTTGCAGGAGAAGTCCGCACCGGTCGTGAAGCCCGACTCCTCGCCGGACAGCCAGCCGACGATGGAGGCGATCTCCTCCGGCGTGCCCAGGCGCTTGACCGGGATGCCGGAGACGATCTTGTCGAGCACGTCCTGGCGGATCGACTTGACCATGTCGGTGCCGATGTAGCCCGGGCTGACGGTGTTCACCGTCACGCCCTTGTTGGCCACTTCCTGCGCCAGGGCCATCGTGAAGCCGTGCATGCCGGCCTTGGCCGCCGAGTAGTTGGTCTGGCCGAACTGGCCCTTCTCGCCGTTGACCGACGAGATGTTGACGATGCGGCCCCAGCCCTTCTCGAGCATGCCCTCGATCACCTGCTTGGTGACGTTGAACAGGCTGGTCAGGTTGGTCTCGATCACCGCGTCCCAGTCGGCCCGGGTCATCTTGCGGAACACGCCGTCGCGCGTGATGCCGGCGTTGTTGACCAGCACGTCGACCGTGCCGTGCTCGGCCTTGACCTTCTCGAAGGCCGCGACTGTCGAGTCCCAGTCGCCGACGTTGCCGACCGACGCGTAGAAGTTGTAGCCGAGCGCCTTCTGCTCGGCCAGCCACTTGTTGAAGTCACGGCTCGGGCCGCAGCCGGCGATGACCGTGAACCCGTCCTTGTGCAGGCGCTGGCACATCGCGGTGCCGATGCCACCCATGCCGCCGGTCACGTAAGCGATCTTCTGAGCCATTTGTCTTCTCCTGGTTGAATCCGTTGGTGGTGTTGTGTTCGGGTCAGCGCTCGACCGTCAGCGCCACGCCCATGCCGCCGCCGATGCACAGAGAGGCGATGCCCTTCTTCGCATTGCGGCGCTGCATCTCGTGCAGCAGCGTGACGAGGATGCGGCAGCCGGAGGCGCCGATCGGGTGGCCGATGGCGATGGCTCCGCCGTTGACGTTGACCTTGCTGGTGTCCCAGCCCATCTCCTGGTGCACCGCGCAGGCCTGCGCGGCGAAGGCCTCGTTGATCTCAAGCAGGTCGAGGTCGGCGGGCTTCCAGCCGGCGCGCTGCAGCGCCTTCTGGCTGGCCGGCACCGGGCCCATGCCCATGGTCGCCGGGTCGAGGCCGGCGCTGGCGTAGCTGGCGATGCGCGCCAGCGGCGTCAGGCCGAGCTTGTCGGCGGTCTTGGCGCTCATCACCACCACGCCGGCGGCGCCGTCGTTCAGGCCAGAGGCATTGCCGGCGGTCACGCTGCCGGCCTTGTCGAAGGCGGGGCGAAGGCCGGCCAGGCCTTCAGCGCTGGTCTTGCGGTTGAGGAACTCGTCGTTGGCGAAGACGATCGGGTCGCCCTTCTTCTGCGCGATGCTGAACGGGACGATCTCGTCCTTGAACTTGCCGGCGTCCTGAGCAGCGGCGGCCTTCTGCTGGCTGGCCAGCGCCAGCGCGTCCTGCGCCTCGCGGCTGACGCCGAACTTCTTGGCCACGTTCTCGGCCGTGATGCCCATGTGGTACTGGTTGTAGACGTCCCACAGGCCGTCGACGATCATCGAGTCGACCAGCTTCCAGTCGCCCATGCGCGCGCCGTTGCGCGAGTTCGGCAGCACGTGCGGCGACAGGCTCATGTTCTCCTGGCCGCCGGCGATGATGATCTCGCTGTCGCCGTCACGGATGGCCTGCGCGGCGAGCATCACCGCCTTCAGGCCCGAGCCGCAGACCTTGTTGATGGTCATCGCCGGCACGTGGTTGGGCAGACCCGACTTGATGACCGACTGGCGTGCCGGGTTCTGGCCGGCACCGGCCTGCAGCACCTGGCCGAGGATGACCTCGCCGATGCGGTCACCCTCGAGCTTCGCCCGCTTGAGCAGCTCGGCGATCACCGCGGCACCCAGCTCGGGCGCGGGCGTGGAGGCCAGCGTGCCTCCGAACTTGCCGACCGCGGTGCGGGCGGCGGCGACGATCACGATGTCGGTGCTCATGGGGGAAGTCTCCTGCGATGGAACGGATTCGAATCAGAACGGGGTCACGTGCGGACTGTCGCGCTTCGGGCCGGCGGCAGCAAGTCCTACCTGACCCTCTTGCTCAGGCCTTCTGCTTGACGTAGCGCCCGGGTGCCGGCTCGATGGCCTTGTGGCTGCGATTGCCGTAGCCCTTGGGCGCGGCGATCTGCTTGCCGGCGTGGGTCTTCAGCCAGCCGGCCCAGTCGGGCCACCAGCTGCCCGGGTGCTCCTTGGCCTTGGCGAACCACTCCTTCGAGTCGGTCGGCAGCGAGTTGCTCGCGCCGATCCAGTGGCTGCGCTTGCCCTTGGCCGGCGGATTGATCACGCCAGCGATGTGGCCGGACGCTCCCATCACGAAGCGCACCTTGCCCTTGGCACCGGAGAGCACCTGGGTGTTCTGGTAGGCACCATCCCAGGGCACGATGTGGTCTTCGCGGGACGCGTAGACGTAGACCGGCGCCTTGATCGCGCCGAGGTCGACCTTCTCGCCGCACACCGTGGTCTGCCCCGGCTTGGCGAGCTTGTTCTCGTGGTACGTGTTGCGCAGGTACCAGCAGTACATCGGCCCCGGCAGGTTGGTGCTGTCGCTGTTCCAGTACAGCAGGTCGAACGGCGGCGGCGTCTCGCCCTTCAGGTAGTTGCCGACGACGTAGTTCCAGACCAGGTCGTTCGGCCGCAGGAAGCTGAAGGTCGAGGCCAGTTCCTGGCCCTTGAGCAGGCTGCCGCCACCCGGGCTGGCCGGGCCCAGCGTCATCTCGCGCATCTGCACCATCGTCTCGTCGATGAACAGGTCGAGCACGCCGGTGTTGGAGAAGTCCAGCAGCGTCGTCAGCAGCGTCACGCTGGCCGCCGGCTGCTCGCCGCGCGCAGCCAGCACGGCCAATGCGGTGGACAAGATGGTGCCGCCGACGCAGAAGCCCAGCGTGTCGAGTTGCTCGCTGCCGGTGATGTCCTGCACCTCGCGGATCGCGCGGATCGCGGCGTCCTCGATGTACTGGTCCCAGGTGTACTGGGCGACGCTCTCGTCCGCATTGCGCCAGCTGACGACGAACAGCCGGTGGCCCTGCTCGACGGTGTAGCGGATCAGCGAGTTGTCCGGCTGCAGATCGAGGATGTAGTACTTGTTGATGCACGGCGGCACGAACAGCATCGGCCGCTCGAACACCTTGGGCGTCAGCGGCTTGTACTCGATCAGCTGGAAGAGTTCGTTCTCGAACACCACCGCGCCTTCGGTGGTGGCGACGTTGCGGCCGACCTCGAAGACACTCTCGTCGGTCTGCGAGAGGTGGCCCTGCTGGATGTCGTTCCACAGGTGGCGCAGGCCCTGGCCGATGCTCTCGCCCTTCGTCTCCAGCGCCTTGCGCTGCGCCTCGGGGTTGAGCGCGAGGTAGTTGCTCGGCGAGGCAGCGTCGACCCACTGCTGAACGGCGAAGCGGATGCGCTGCCTGGTCTTGGCGTCGCCCTCGACGGCGTCGGCCATCTCCATCAGCGTGCGGGCGTTGAGCAGGTACATCTGCGCGATGTAGGCGCTGGCCGGGTTCTTCAGCCAGTCCTGTGCGGCGAAGCGCTTGTCGGACGGCGCGGTGGGCTTGGCGTCGCCCTGCTGCAGGTTCTGGTTCCACAGCTCGGTGGCTTGCTTCAGGTAGTCCGCCTGCATGCGCGACACCGCGGGCAGCGGCAGGCTCAGGCCGGACATCGACTTCCAGATCTCGCCGACGGTGGAACCGAAGGCCTTGGCGGCCTCGGCGCTGTCCACGGGCGCGGATGTCCGGGTTGCCGGACGGGGTGTCGCTTTCATGTAAGTCTCCTCGCGGATGCTTCGTTTCGAGGGAAGCTGTTCTTGTCCGTGCAGTTTTACCGGTGAAGCTTACCACATCATGACGATACGTTTCACAATTCGGTAAGACACATGTACTTGGTCGCGATTGCCTGGGGCTACGTGGTGCTGATGATGGCGGTCGCCGAGGCCACCGGGCCGAATGGAACCGTGCTCGGTGCGGTCATCACCTTCTTCCTGTACGGCGTGCTGCCGCTGTCATTGGTGCTGTACGTGCTCGGCACCCCGGCGCGGCGGCGCGCGCTGCGCCGCGCGGAGGCGGCCGAAGCCACGGCCTCAGCCGCGCCGGTCGAGCCAGACGGCGGCGGCCATGCGGCCGGTGACCCGGTCGCGCCGGAACGAAAAGAACCGTGATGCATCCTCGACGGTGCACCAGTGCCCGCCGCTGATGCGGGTCAGGCCGGCGCGGGCCAGCCGCGCACGGGCCAGGCCGGCCAGATCGGCCATCCACTTGCCCTCGGCGTGGGACACGAAGAAGGGCTGAGCAAGTTGCGACGGGTCGGCTCCGAAGGCTGACAGCACGTCAGCCCCCACCTCGAAGCGGCGCGGGCCGATGCACGGGCCCAGCCAGGCCGCGATGTCATCCGGCTCGCAGGCCGCTGCGGCGCACAGGGCGTCGATCGTGGCCTCCAGCACGCCTGCAGACAGGCCGCGCCAGCCGGCATGGGCACCGCCCACGCCGCGTCCGCCGGGCGCCGCGAACAGCACCGGCAGGCAGTCGGCCACCTGCACCGTGCAGGCAATGCCCGGCTCGGTGCAGATGCTGGCGTCGGCGGTCGGCTGGTGCCCGAGGTGCTCGGCACGCAGGTGCACCACCTCCTTGCCGTGCACCTGATCCAACCACACCGGCCGCGCGCCGATGCTCGCCGCGAACAGCGCCTGGTTGCGCGTCACCGCCAGCGGGTTGTCGCCCAGGCCGCCGCGGATGTTCATCGAGCCGAACGGCCCTTCGCTGACGCCGCCGACGCGCGTGCTCATCAGCGCGCCGACGCCGGCCACGCCCCAGTCGGGGCGAAGCCAGTCGGCGTGGCCGGCGCTGGCCATGGCGATCAGGCCGCGTCCGGGCAGGCCGAGGCCTGCGTCTTCGCGAAGGCGTCGAGCTTCATGCACTCGTCGAACACCCGCATCACCGTTGGCACATGGTCGAGCCGGCAATCGAAGCGCTGGGCGTTGTGGATCTGCGGCACCAGCACGACGTCGGCCAGGGTGGGTGTGTCGCCGTGGCAGAAGCGGCCGGTGCCGCTGCCCGGCGCGGCCAGCCGCTGCTCGACCACCTGCAGCCCGGTCTCCACCCAGTGGCGATACCAACGGTTCTTGTCGTCTTCCGACACCTTCAGGTCGTGCACCAGGTAGCGCAGCACGCGCAGGTTGTTCAGCGGGTGGATCTCGCAGGCAATGTCCAGCGCCAGCGCACGAATGCGGGCGCGCTGCGCGGCATCGCCCGGCAGCAGCGGCGGCTGCGGATGTGTCTCGTCGAGGTACTCGACGATCGCCAGCGACTGCGTGATCAGGTGCTCGTCGTCCTTCAGCAGCGGCACCAGCCGCGCCGGCGACAGGGCCGCATACGACTCGTTGAACTGCTCGTTGCGCTGCAGGTGCACCGCGATGTAGTCGTAGTCCAGGCCCTTCAGCGCCAAGGCGATGCGGACGCGGTACGAGGCCGAGGAGCGAAAGTAGTTGTAGAGCTGCATGGCCATCGTCGGGATCCTCCGGTTCAGCCTTCGACCACCTGCACCTGCAGCGACCCGACACCATCGATGCGCGCTGCCAATGTGTCGCCGGCCACCACCGCGGCCACGCCCTCCGGCGTGCCGGTGAAGATCAGGTCGCCGGGCGCCAGCGCCCAGGCGGCCGAGAGGTGCTCGATGATCTCCGGAATGCTCCAGATCAGCTTGCCGATCGTGCTCTTCTGGCGCGTCGTGCCATTGACGTCGAGCACGATGGCGGTGTCCGCGCCCACCTTGCACTGCGCCGCCGGGCGGATCGGCCCGATCGGCGCCGACTCGTCGAAGCCCTTGCCGATGCACCAGGGCCGGCCCTGCTTCTTGGCCTCGCCCTGCAGGTCGCGGCGGGTCATGTCCAGGCCGACGGCGTAGCCCCAGACATGCTTCATCGCGTCGGCCGCGGCGATGTTGCGGCCGCCAGTGCCGATGGCCACGACGAGCTCGACCTCGTGGTGCAGGTCCTTCGTCAGGCTCGGGTAGTGCATGCGGCCGACCTGCCCTTCGGCCACCGGCAGCACGGCATCGGCCGGCTTCAGGAAGAAGAACGGCGGCTCGCGGCCGGTGAAGCCCATCTCCTTGGCGTGTTCGACGTAATTGCGGCCGACGCAGTAGATGCGATGCACCGGGAACTGCGCGCCGGCCGCGGCACCTGCCACGGGCACGGCGGCAGTGGCCGGCGGGGTGAGGACGAAAGTCATGAAAACGGCTCCTGGCAGAGGGTCGGCAGTCGCCGGCGATGATGCCACGCGGCCTCGGTGCCGAGGCTGCACGCTACACTGCCGCGGCCATGTTCAACCCGCGCAGCATCAAGCACTGCCGCGCCTGCGGCGCGCCGGCGCAGTACACCGTGCCGGCCGACGACAACCGCGAGCGCGCCACCTGCTCGGTCTGCGGCACCATCCACTACGAGAACCCGCTGAACGTCGTCGGCACGGTGCCGGTCTGGGGCGACCAGGTGCTGCTGTGCCGCCGCAACATCGAGCCGCGCTACGGGCTGTGGACGCTGCCCGCCGGCTTCATGGAGCTCGGCGAGACCGTCGCCGAGGGCGCGCTGCGCGAGACCATCGAGGAAGCCGGCGCCCGCGTCGAGATGCAGGACCTGTTCAGCATGCTGAACGTGGTGCGTGTCGGCCAGGTGCACTTCTTCTACCGGGCGCGCCTGCTCGACACCGAGTTCGCCCCCGGGCCCGAGACGATCGAGGCGAAGCTGTTCCGCGAGGACGAGATCCCCTGGGAGCAGATCGCCTTCCGCACCGTGAAGGAAACGCTGCAGCGCTGGTTCGATGACCGGCGCAAGGGTCAATTCGGCTTCCACAGCGCCGATATCGGTTGATCGCAGCGACCCCGCCCATGACCACATCGCCCCCGCAGGACCCCGCTCCGGCCGCCAAGGCCGCCACCGTGCGCCTGCGCGAGGACCTGATCCACCCCGATCCGCTGCTCGACTGCCTGGTCGAGCTGTGCCGGCTGCACGGCCAGGCGGCAACACGCGCCTCGCTGTCCGCTGCGCTGCCGCTGCGCGACGGCAGGCTGACCATCGAACTCGCCGAGCGTGCCGCCGCGCGTGCCGGCATGGCCACGAAGCTGCAGCGCCTGGCCCTGGACGCGATCGACGCCGCAGCCCTGCCGGCCATCCTGGTGCTGAAGGACAACCGCGCCTGCGTGCTGCTCGGCTGGACGACCGACGAAGCCGGCGTGGCCCAGGCCCGGGTGCTGCTGCCGGAAACCGGCCAGGGTTCGGCGCAACTCTCGCGCGAGGAGCTCGCGCAGCGCTACGCCGGCGTGGTGCTGTCGGCGCGGCCGCATTTCCGCTTCGATGCGCGCACCGAACGCGCCGACAACCGCAGCCGGCCGCTGCCGTCAGGCCACTGGTTCTGGGGCGCCATCCTCGAGCAGCGCTTCGTCTACCGCGACGTGCTGTGGGCAGCCCTGCTGATCAACCTCTTCGCGCTGGCCTTCCCGATGTTCTCGATGAACGTCTACGACCGCGTGGTGCCGAACAACGCCGTCGAGACGCTGTGGGCGCTGGCCATCGGCGTGGTGCTGGTGCTCGGCGGCGATCTGTTCATGCGCCTGCTGCGCAGCCACTTCGTCGACGAGGCGAGCGCGCGCATCGACGTGCGCATCTCGGCCACGCTGATGGAGCGTGTGCTGGGCATGCGCCTGGAGCAGCGGCCGGAGTCGGTCGGCTCGTTCGCGTCCAACCTGCGCGGCTTCGAGCAGGTGCGCGACTTCATCGCCTCGGGCACCGTCACCGCGCTGATCGACCTGCCCTTCGCGCTGGTGTTCGTCGTGGTGATCGCCTGGATCTCGCCCTGGCTGGTGCTGCCGGTGGTGGTGGCGGCGCTGCTCATCCTGGCGATGGGCTGGGTGCTGCAGCACCGGCTGCACGAGCTGTCGGAGACCACCTGGCGCGCCGGCGCGCAGCGCAACGCGACACTGGTCGAGAGCCTGACCGGCATCGAGACCATCAAGGCGCAGGGCGCCGAGAGCGTCGTGCAGGCGCGCTGGGAGCGTGCCAACGCCTTCCTTGCCGCCACCGGCGTGAAGATGCGCGGCGTGTCGTCGACGGCGATGTACATCACCGGCTTCCTGACGCAGGTGGTGACGGTGGCCATCGTCATCATCGGCGTCTACCTGATCAGCGAGCGCGAGCTGACCATGGGCGCGCTGATCGCGGTGTCGATGCTGTCGGGGCGCGCGTTGTCGCCGGCCGGGCAGATCGTGGGCCTGCTGATGCAGTACCAGGGCGCACGCACGGCGATGAGCAGCCTGGACCAGATCATGGCCAAGCCGGTCGAGCGGCCGGCCGGCGAGAACTTCATCCACCGCCCGCAGCTGCGCGGCGACATCGAGTTCCGCAACGTTCACTTCGCCTACCCGAACCGCAAGGACGCGGCACTGGAAGGCATCAGCTTCAAGATCGCCGCCGGCGAGCGCGTGGCGCTGATCGGCCGCGTCGGCTCGGGCAAGTCGACCATCCAGCGGCTGATCATGGGCCTGTACCAGCCGACCGACGGCGCGGTGCTGCTCGACGGCATCGACCTGCGCCAGCTCGACCCGGCCGACGTTCGCCGCAACCTCGGCTGCGTGTCGCAGGACGTGATGCTGTTCTACGGCACGCTGCGCGAGAACGTCACGCTGGGCCTGCCCTATGCCGACGACTCGGCGGTGCTGGCGGCGGCCGAGACCGCCGGCCTGGCCGACTTCGTCAACCGCCATCCGCGCGGCTTCGACATGCCGGTGGGCGAGCGCGGCGAGTCGCTGTCCGGCGGTCAGCGCCAGGGCGTGGGCCTCGCGCGTGCGCTGCTGCACAACGCACCCATCCTGCTGCTGGACGAGCCGACCAGCGCGATGGACTTCACCTCCGAGGCGCAGATCACCCAGCGCCTGACCGGCTTCGCGCAGGACAAGACAGTGGTGCTGGTGACGCACCGCACCTCGCTGCTGGCGATGGTCAACCGGGTGATCGTGGTCGACGGCGGCAAGATCGTCGCCGACGGCCCGCGCGACCGCATCATGGAAGCGCTGGCCAGCGGCCGCGTGGCGAGGGCGGCATGAGCGCGCTGGAACGCATCAACGCGGTCACGGGCGCCGTCTCGCGCCGCCTGTTCGGCCCGGCGGCACCGGAGGCCGACGCCGGGCTGCGCAGCTTCGAGGTCGAGGCCGATGCGGTGATGTCGCGCGCGCGCACGCAGCGCGCGCAGATGCTGGTGCGCACCGCCGTCGTGGTGGTGCTGATGTTGATCGTCTGGGCCTCGCTCGCCCACGTCGACGAGGTGACGCGCGGCGAGGCCCGCGTGATCCCGTCGCGCCAGCTGCAGCTGGTGCAGTCGCTCGACGGCGGCGTGGTCTCCGAGATCCTGGTCCAGGAAGGCCAGGTGGTCGAGCGCGACCAGCTGCTGCTGAAGATCGACGAGACCCGCGCCACCTCCGGCGTGCGCGAGAGCGCCGCCCAGGGCTTTGCACTGCGCGCCCGCCTGGCCCGCCTGCGCGCGCTGGCCGAGGGCAATGCCTTCCTGCCGCCGCAAGCCACCGGCGACGAGGAGAAGCGCATCCTCGAGGAAGAGCGGCGCCTGTACGAGACCCGCCAGTCGGAGCTGAACACCCTGCTGGCAATCAACGGCCAGCAGCTGCAGCAGCGCCAGCAGGAGCTCGCCGAGATGCGCGCGCGCCGCGCCTCGGCCGACCGCAGCCTGGAGTTCGGGCTGCGTGAGCTGGCCAAGACCCGCCCGCTGCTGGCCAGCGGTGCGGTGTCGGAGGTCGACATCCTGCGCCTGGAGCGGGACGTGGAACGCAGCCGCGGGGAGTCCGAACAGTCCGGCGCGCAGATCGCCCGTGTGCAGGCTGCCATCGGCGAAGCGCAGCGCAAGGTCCAGGAAACCGAGCTGACCTTCCGCAACGAAGCCCGCAAGGAACTCGCCGAGGTGGTCGGCAAGCTCAACGCGCTGAACGAGGGCGCGGTGGCGCTGGCCGACAAGGTCGACAAGTCGCAGATCAAGAGCCCGGTGCGCGGCCGCGTGCAGCGGCTGCTGGCCAACACGGTGGGTGGCGTCGTGCAGCCGGGCAAGGACATCGTCGAGATCGTCCCGCTGGACGACGCGCTGGTGCTCGAGGCGCGCGTGCAGCCCAAGGACATCGCCTTCATCGCGCCCGGCCAGGCCGCCACGGTGAAGTTCAGCGCCTACGACTTCTCCATCTACGGCGGCATGGAGGCGGTGGTCGAGAACATCAGCCCGGACACCGTGGTCGACGACCGCGGCAACGCCTTCTATCTGGTGCGGGTGCGCACCAAGTCGGCCAAGTTCAACGACAAGCTGCCCATCATCCCCGGCATGACCGCCGAGGTCGACATCCTCACAGGCAACAAGTCGGTGATGGCCTACCTGCTCAAGCCGGTGCTCAAGGCCAAGGCCTACGCGCTGCGCGAACGCTGACGCGGCGCGGCCGGGAGGCCGCCGCAACACCTCCTCAAGTTTGCCGCTGGCGGGCCGAAAACCCGTCTGGCACGGTTTCGGCCGCCGACTGGCAACAGCCGGGACGGCTCGCTTATGACCACAAACCGGTAGGAATACGGTGATGTCCGTCACACCAAAGACATCACGAAACGCTTTTAACGCACGCGCCTCAGTTACCCTCCGTTGCTAATGCAGTGCAGCATATGAAACAAGGCCCCGTCATGCCCGTGATCGCCCGTTCCCCCGAAGGTCAAGTGACTTCTCTCTGGGGCACCGCCCTCATCCGCGGCGCGGACGGCAAGCTGCGCATGCTCAAGGTGGGCGACATCGTCCGCCAGGGCGACCAGATCCTGACCACGCAGGAGGGCATCGTGCAGATCGCCAACGGCGATGTGCCGGAGGCGCCGGTGCAGGCGGCGGATGTCAAGAAGGCGCCGGAGGGCGACGAGATCGACCGCGTCATCACCGGCCTGAACACCGGTGACCGCGAGGTGGCCCCGGCCGCCGGTCTGGCCGGTGGCGGCGACGGCTCGCTCGAGGCCGGCCTGCGCGTGGGCCGCATCAACGAAGGCGTGGGTGGCTTCCAGATCCCGTCGGGCACGGGCGATGCGGACATCCGCCGCGTCGACGTGGCCGGTGGCACCACCACGCCGCCGGAAGACCAGGGCGTCCGTACGCCCGGGCTGGACGCGCCGTCCAGCGCGATCTCGGCCGCCGAGGAAGGTGCTCCGACCAACCTCGGCCTGACCGCGCCGGCCGGCAACGGCACCATCCGCGTCGACCAGGTGCCGACGATCGGCGAGATCCGCAAGGCCGATGGCACGCTGGTCACCGCCGGCACCGTGCTCACGCCGGCCGACCTGCCGGGCCTCGTCTACGTGCCGCCGTCGGAGTACGACGGCGTGGTTCCGGCCGGCAACTTCGGCTACACGCTGACGGTGGACGGCCAGACCGTCACCGGCGGCACCGTCATCACGCTGAACCCGGTCAACGACGCGCCGGTGGCCACCCCGGCCTCTGCCAGCGGCAACGAGGACGGCACCCTGCCGCTGTCGCTGGGTGGCACCGACGTCGACGGCACCATCGTCGGCGTGACCGTGACCCGCCTGCCGGCGGGCGGCACGCTGTTCCTGGCCGACGGCGTCACGCCGGTCGGCGTGGGCCAGACGATCACGCCGGCCCAGGCGGCCACCCTGCTCTACAAGCCGGGTGCAGACTTCAACGGCGACCAGACCATCCTCTTCACCGTCACCGACAACGGCGGCGCGACCTCCGCGCCGGCCACGGTGTCGCTGACGGTCGTCGCGGTCAACGACGCGCCGGTGGCTTCCATCGGTTCGGGCGGCAGTGGCAACGAGGACACCCCGATCACGGTGAACCTCGGCGGCACGGACGTCGACGGCACGGTCACGACCGTCACCGTCACACGCCTGCCGGGCAATGGCACGCTGTTCCTGGCCGACGGCGTGACGCCGGTGGCCGCCGGCGCCACGCTGACGCCGGCGCAGGCCGCCGGGCTGGTCTTCGTGCCGGCCGCGAACTTCAACGGCAACGTCACCATCGGCTTCACCGTCACCGACAACGAAGGCGCGGTGTCGCGCCCGGTCAATGCGGTGGTGACCGTCAACCCGGTCAACGACGCCCCGGTGGCGCAGGCCGACAGTGCCACGCTGGCCGAGGACAGCGTCGCCACCGGCAACGTGCTGGGCAACGACAGCGACATCGACGGCCCCTCGCTGTCGGTCAGCAGCTTCACCATCGGCGGCAATACCTTCGCGGCAGGCAGCACGGCAATCGTCGGCGGCGTGGGCACGCTGACGATGAATGCCGACGGCAGCTGGACCTTCACACCGGCGGCGAACTTCAACGGCCCGGTGCCGGCCATCCAGGTCACCATCAGCGACGGCAGCCTGAGTTCGACGAGTTCGCTCTCGCTGACGGTCACGCCGGTCAACGATGCGCCCGTCGCGTCCAGCTCGAGCATCACGGTGGCCGAAGAGTCGGCCAACACACCGCTGGGCCTGAGCGTGCCGACCGATGTGGACGGCGATGCCTTGACCATCACCGTCACCGGCCTGCCCAGCGTGGGCACGGTCACGCTGGCCGATGGCACGCCGGTCACCAACGGTCAGGTGCTGACGGCCGCCCAGCTCGCCGGGCTGCAGTTCGACGCGCCAGCGGATCTGCTGGCGTCGACGAGCACCAGCTTCAGCTACACCGTCTCGGACGGGACTGTCACCGTCAACGCCGGCACGACGATCAATGTCACGCCGGTCAACGACGCGCCGGTGGCGTCCAGCTCGACCATCACCGTGGCCGAGGAGTCGGCGAACACGCCGCTGGGCCTGACCGCGCCGACGGACGTCGACGGCAATGCGCTGACGATCACCGTCACCGGATTGCCGGCCGTGGGCACGATCACGCTCGCCGATGGCACGCCTGTCACCAACGGCCAGGTGCTCACCGCCGCCCAACTCGCCGGCCTGCAGTTCGACGCTCCGGCGGATCTGCTGGCTTCGACCTCGACCAGCTTCACCTACACCGTCTCGGATGGCACAGTCACCGTCAACGCTGGCACGACGATCAACGTCACGCCGGTCAACGACGCGCCGGTCGCCTCCAGCTCGACCATCACGGTCGCCGAGGAGTCGGCGAACACGCCGCTGGGCCTGACCGCGCCGACGGACATCGACGGCAATGCGCTGACCATCACCGTCACCGGATTGCCCAGCGTGGGCACGATCACGCTCGCCGACGGCACGCCTGTCACCAACGGCCAGGTTCTGACCGTCGCTCAGCTCGCCGGGCTGCAATTCGATGCGCCCGCGGATCTGCTGGCTTCGACCAGCACCAGCTTCAGCTACACCGTCTCGGACGGCACCGTCACCGTCAATGCGGGCACGACGATCAACGTCACGCCGGTCAACGATGCACCGGTCGCTTCCAGTTCGACCATCACGGTCGCCGAGGAGTCGGCCAACACGCCGCTGGGCCTGACCGCTCCGACGGATATCGACGGCAATGCGCTGACCATCACCGTCACGGGTCTGCCGACGGTCGGCACGATCACGCTGGCCGACGGCACGCCGGTCACCAACGGCCAGGTCCTGACGTCCGCCCAGCTCGCCGGGCTGCAGTTCGATGCGCCGGCCGATCTGCTCGCATCGACCAGCACGAGCTTCAGCTACACCGTCTCTGACGGCACCGTCACCGTCAACGCGGGCACGACGATCAATGTCACGCCGGTCAACGATGCACCGGTCGCCTCCAGTTCGACCATCACGGT
>CALRRO020000019.1:0-101257 GCA_943370595.1 Chitinophaga pinensis | reverse complement strand
AGCTAGCAAGAGCCCTACGAAGTACGAGGGGCGAAGAACGTGTTTGCGTTCCTTTGCGTCCAGCCGCAGCCAGGTACACGCGGCCGTTCCGAGCAACAACAGGAAAGCGCTTTGCACCAAGTTGCGTAGGCTAGAAGTTGCCGGGCCTGTAAGTCCCGACGCAAGCCCAGCAAGAAGCCCTAGCAACGGAACGGCGAGAGCTGCCAGCGTGCTTGGCCGAACAATGAATTGGCTTGTTGGAAGTGGCATGCCACAGAGTTGAGCTGTGAGGCCTAACGTTTGAGCTGAGGGGCCGGAGCCGGCGTGGCGCTTGGCCCGCGAGGCGGACGATAGACCAGAGCGCCTCGCGGGCCAAGTGCCATGCCGGCGGAGGTCCCTGGCTCGAGCGAAGGGTTAGGCCACCTGTTGCCGAAGCACGCCATAGGCTTGAAGCAACAGAATACATGCGGCCAGGGCTAGCGTGAGTACAAGCGACCAAGCTCCTGCGAACTGAGCCACAAGGAGGTGAAGGGCTGCGAAACGAGGAGGTCCCCGCCAAACGCCAACTGCAACTCCTTGGGCCAAGACGAAGAGCAACGCGGCAAAGAGCGCGAGACAGCCGACCACTGCGAGCCGCTTGTGACGACTGACGATCGGTGTGAAGGTACGCGCAGCGCGCTGAACAATCACCGTGATCAGGAGGAGCCCAACGAAGAACGAACCCATTGAAAGCACGTGCAGGAAGTTGAAGCTCGTGTGCCTGCTCATGCCCAGGATCACTGTTGCAGCCAAGTAGAGGATTGCGGCTTGAAGGGCTATGCGGAGCGCACGCATTCGCGTAGGTGGCCTAACGTTTGAGCTGAGGGGCCGGAACCGGGATGGCGCTTGGCCCGCGCGGCGGATGATGGACCACAACGGCGCGCGGGCCAAGTGCCATGCCGGTGGAGGTCCCTGGCTCGAGCGAAGGGTTAGGCCGCACTCGTGCCAGCTCAAGTGCGAGGGGAGTTGCAGTCGCCCGGATTGCCCGTTAACGGAACTGCGCCTCATAGCTGGCGACGTGCTGGGGGAAGAGCTCTTCATACGCAGGGTATGAAATGCCCAGCGCTGATACCTCGATTCCTTCGGCCCCAAGCTCTGCCGAACAGTCTTGGATTCCGACTCCTCCGCTGCAGGGTAGGACCGGGCCTCCGCCGAGCCGGACCGTGACACTCAGTCCAGGGGCGTCCGCTCCTGCCGCCGCAACGAATCTCGGCTGAAAGCCCGCATACGCGTCTGTAGGGTAGAAGCGCCCGAACGCAACTCCCATCGGCGGATCGCCGAACTCCAACTCGCTGTGCCCAATGAGCGTGTTATCCGCGTAGATTTCGAAACGATGCATGTGTGCCCTGTGCGGCCTAACGTTTGAGCTGAGGGGCCGGAGCCGGCGTGGTGCTTGGCCCGCGAGGCGGACGATAGACCAGAGCGCCTCGCGGGCCAAGTGCCATGCCGGTGGAGGTCCCTGGCTCGAGCGAAGGGTTAGGCCTCACCTTTCGCCCTGCAGCTTGACCCAACGAAGCCCTATTCCCTTTGGGGCGAGAGCGGACTCCATCTGTTGGAGTTCAGCCAGAGCATTGGCTCCAGGCTCGATGAAGTACGCGACCTCAATGGTGACTCTCATTCCGGCCGTCTGTGGGTGTCTCCGTTGCAGTTCGCCGTCCAGAACGAAGGCTTCGTAGGTGGACAACTTGCGCCGCAAGAGATCGAAAGTCCGTCGATCCCAGGCCAACTGTTGGACGAGACCGAGGAAGACTTCGGTCTTCTCTTTGTTGATGGACGCCATATCGATGGTGTCCGGCTCCTCAACATGCGCGACAGAGACTGACGCGGCTAGGCTTAGCACTAGCGCTGCGAGCGAGCAACCGATGACGCGGAGAGACAAGTATTCCTCGATTTCTCTGGCCAGATCGCGCGCGGACGTTGCCAGTGAGGCCTAACGTTTGAGCTGAGGGGCCGGAGCCGGAATGGCGCTTGGCCCGCGAGGCGGATGATGACCTGAAGAGCCTCGCGGGCCAAGTGCCATGCCGGTGGAGGTCCCTGGCTCGAGCGAAGGGTTAGGCGTCACCTTCTTGGCGTACCTGTTCTTTCCCAGCCTGTATGGAAGCGAGCAAAGCGCCATGTTGCCGCGCTTCGCGTTCCAGGCGCGAAATCAGCATGGCCTGGCGGATGCCCAAGATAAAGGCGACTGCCCCGATAGCGAGTGCCACAGCACTTGCGGTGAATCGAGTTGCCTCGCCAAGCAACCGTGCGTTTGCTAGGAGAAGCACGAAAGCGACGCATGCGAAGGACACCAGCTTGGCGCGGAGTAGCCAACTCTTCGCTGTGGAGAGCGCTGTTAATGCAGGTTGACTCAACTCTTGCTCCGTATGGTGCGAGCCTGACTAAGCATTCTGCCTCCGCCCCAGCTTCTCCAAGGAAACATGCGCCTCAGCTCGTGCGCATGCGCAGACTCCAGTGCTACTAGATGACGAAGCACGCGAATGGCGCGCGAGTGTTGCCAGTGACGCCTAACGTTTGAGCTGAGGGGCCGGAGCCGGGATGGCGCTTGGCCCGCGAAGCGGATGATAGGAACCAGCGCTTCGCGGGCCAAGTGCCATGCCGGTGGAGGTCCCTGGCTCGAGCGAAGGGTTAGGTGTCACCCTCGGCCCGGCGCTTGAGACTGACCAGGGTAACGGGCAGGCCTTGATTCAGCTGTTTGACCAGCATGCGACCGAGTAGGAAGGTCAGTGCACCTGAGAACGTGACGCGGTGAATGACCTTTACCGTGCCGTTCTGGGGAAGCAACTCGTGTTCGAACACCATGCGAAACAGCGGAATCCTGGACTCGACGGTAAAGCCTGAAGTGGGCTCCACCTTTGTGAAGAGCATGGGGACGGTATTGCCTTTAGTGGGAGTCAGGGAGCCCCGCGAGCCAACGGCGAATGGCCCCTCGATTGACGCGCGCTTGGTGTCGGGATCCCAAGTGTGCCAAGAAGCGACGTCAGCGTAGATCTGGAAGATCCGCTGAACTGACGCCTGAACGACGATGCTGTGTTCGACTTGCATTCGGCGGTAGAAGTGGATCTCTGCGTTGCCTGTGACGCCTAACGTTTGAGCTGAGCGGACCCCACCGGGTTGGCGCTTGGCCCGCGAAGCGGATGATGACCTGAAGAGCTTCGCGGGCCAAGTGCCAACCCGGTGGAGGTCCGCTCGAGCGAAGGGTTAGGCAGCGGTTGGGCTGAAACACTGAGCGCGACGACGGCCCGAGCTGAACCGCCCGACGCCTGCTGGGTGGTGAACGCCCTTAGGAGCTGCGGCCTGGTTGGGCGGCGGGCCTCGTAACACTGACCTTGCGGGGCAACGAGTTCACGAGACTGCAACTCGAAGCCTCTAGCATTCTGGGCGCGGACCTCATTGCTGCGAGAACTGGCCGAGCCGTACATCTTTGTGCTTTGCGTCTGCCTAACGTGATGTATGCATCAATGTAAAGCAGCAGACGTGACGGCAGTGAACGGAATGGCCGGAACGCATGCGGTGACTCTAGCGCGCGATGCATCGAATGGAGTGCGAACCCTTGGGTGACTACCTACGGGAAAGTCTGGTCCCCCTACCCGGCTAGGGATTGCCGGCTGATTCGGCGTCTTTGCACTCAGCATTCGGTGCCGGTGGAGGTCCTGCCTCGAGCGAAGGGTTAGGCCGCAAACGCTGCGCGCCCCAGTTCGTGGGAAGACCTTCGCGATTTGAGCGCAGCATGCTTGGTGGCTCTTCCCCGACTGCAGCAGTGCTGGGTTGGACGTAACCGCTTGTCGGAGTGTCCCATCGGCTGCTGTTAGCGCATTCTTGGGTCTCTGAGGGATTCATCGAGCGCAAGCAGCAAGCTTGAACGATGCAACTTGGATACCTCCAGCCAGGGAACGCCCAAAATGGCGCCTTCAAGCGCCCAAAGCAGATTGAGGCTGACGGTAGGTTCAAGTGCCTTTGCGCGGCAGTACACGTGGACAGAGCCAAGCTCCCGCAGTTGACCCATAGTCCTGACACCAACGCGCCGAAGCACCGCCTCTGACTTTGGACCTAGGTTGGCGACATCCCGGAGCCTCGGCGCCGACTTCGCGGGATCGGCGTTGGGGCGATTCGAAGCTGGGCGTGACTTTGGCGAAGGCATTCTGCGACCTAACGTTTGAGCTGAGGGGCCGGAGCCGAATGGCGCTTGGCCCGCGAAGCGGATGATGACAGCGAGTGCTCCACAAGAGGTCACTGCTTCTTGGTGAGTTCGACTCCGTCAACGGTCATTTTCCAGGTTGAACCATCCTGCTGTGGCTTGGCGCTGACCACAAAGGTCGTAGCTATCGGGCCAATGCCTGCGACGAAGTTGTCACCTTGGAACTCCTTGAGCGGGCCGTCGATTGACTTGTTGACGCCCTGGTGGAAGCGGCGATACGCGACGCTTCCGTCTTGGGTAATGAGCAACGCCATTGCCGTGCCGTGCCACTCGCCTACATAGTCTGCCTTCTCGGGCGGAACCGGCTTCGCGCACGCGAACAGCAACAGCGTGATGAAGAATGCAATCAGTCTTCTTGGATTGCGCATGCGTTCCTGGCTGCCCAACGTGGTTCAGCCTTCACTTTGCCACACCAAGGAACGAGTTCCCGCTTCCAGACTGTTCATCACGCATCAACTGTTCCGGCGAAACCGCAATGCGGTGCAGCAGTCCTAGGCCGATGACCTCGTGCCGCGCCAGCCTCCAGAGCCGCATCTTCGGATCGAAACTGGCGCCGAGTCGCTTCGCCTCGCGACGCAGTTCCGCTTCGTTGTCCTTGATCTTGAACTCGACGATGTCGTCGGGGCGCTTGCGGATCACCGTGCGTTCGACCACCAGTTCGATCGTGGTCAGCCGTTCTTCGCCCGTGCCGCTGGTGCGGTATCGCACGCACATCAAAGCGTCGCTGTAACGGCGCATCAGGCGGATCGCCCGCGCTCACCAGGCTGCATGGTCTTGGTCACTCGCCACCAATGGCGGATTGCCGGCACGGGTTTGTCTTGGCGCTGCGGCATCGGTACTCCTTTGGATTCACCTACAGGCAGTGAGCCGGTCGATCCATGCAGGGCAGAAAAACAGGACGGGCGGCAGGAAGAAGAGTTGCGGGCAGCAACGGATGTTGATACTGTACAAAAAAACAGTACTCGACTCCATTCGACACCACAAGGAGCCCGCCATGCCCGCCTCGCCTTCTCCCACTCCCGCCGCCCCTGCCGCCCCCCGCCTGCTCGACCTGCTGCGCATGCAGGTCCGCTACCTGCACTACAGCCTGCACACCGAGCGGGCCTACGTGCACTGGGTTCGCTCGTACATCCACTTCCACGGGCTGCGCCACCCGGCGCAGCTGTCGGGGCCCGAGGTCGAGGCCTATCTCTCCTGGCTGGCGGCAGATCGGCAGGTCTCGGTCTCCACGCACAAGCAGGCGCTGTCCGCGCTGCTGTTTCTCTACCAGAAGGTGCTGAACCAGCCGGTGCCCTGGCTGGCCGAGATCGGCCGCCCTCAGCGCCAGCCGCGCCTGCCGGTGGTGATGTCGCACGACGAGGTGTCGCGTGTGCTCGCGGCGCTCGGCGAGTCGGCGCGCCGTGGCGCGCGGCCGGTGCTGCAGCTGTTCGCGCAGCTGCTCTACGGCACCGGCATGCGCCTGACCGAGGCCCTGCACCTGCGCGTGAAGGACATCGACTTCGAGCGCCGCGCCATCGTCGTGCGCGAGGGCAAGGGCGGCAAGGACCGTGTCGTGATGCTGCCGGCTGCGCTCGAGGCGCCGCTGCGCGCGCAGCTGGCCCATGCGCGTGAACTCTGGGCCGCCGACCGTGCTGACGGCGTGGCCGGCGTGCAGCTGCCCTTCGCGCTGTCGCGCAAGTACCCGCGTGCCGGCGAGTCCTGGTCCTGGTTCTGGGTCTTTCCGCAGGCCACGCTGTCGGTCGACCCGCGCAGTCGGCCGCTCGGCCCGCCGCCGGTGGCGCCCGACGGGTCGGTGCTGCCGCACCCGCCGCCCATCGTCCGTCGCCACCACCTGTACGACCAGACCTTCCAGCGTGCCTTCAAGCTGGCGCTGCAGCGCGCCGGCATCCACAAGCCGGCCTCGCCGCACACGCTGCGCCATTCCTTCGCGACGCACCTGCTGCAGTCCGGCTACGACATCCGCACCGTACAGGAACTGCTCGGCCATGCCGACGTCAGCACGACCATGATCTACACGCATGTGCTCAAGCTCGGCGGCGGCGCGGTGCGCAGCCCGCTCGACCAGCTGTTGCCGACCGGCATGCCGCCGCCGGGTGCGTCGTCCTATCCCGCCCCGGGCGCGGCGCCGCAATGGCCCGCCAACCCCGGCCGCTACGCCCGCGAAAGCGAACCGCCGTGTTATCTGCCCACCTCCAGCCTCCCGCCGCCGTCCAGCCCGCCCGCCCGCCCGGCCTGCCGGGTTACGCCGAGCTCCACTGCCGCAGCAACTTCAGTTTCCTGACCGGCGCTTCGCACCCGGGCGAGCTGGTGCAGCGCGCCTGGCAGCTCGGCTACACGGCACTCGCCATCACCGACGAATGTTCGCTCGCCGGGGTCGTGCGCGCGCACCTGGAGATCGAGGGCGAGCGCGAACGGCTGCGCAGCGGCGCCGCACCGGCGTCGCCGCATCCGCTGCCGCGCCTGATCGTCGGCGCCGAGATGCGCCTGACGGCCCGGCCCGACATGCCCGGCGGCGCACCCCCGGCCCGGCTGGTGCTGCTCGCCCAGTCGCGCCGCGGCTACGGCAACCTGTCGCACTGGATCACTGTCGCGCGGCGCCGTGCGCCCAAGGGCAGCTACCTCGCGCATGCCGAAGACCTGGAAGGCAAGGTGCCGCACG
This sequence comes from Chitinophaga pinensis, assembly GCA_943370595.1. Taxonomy (GTDB): domain Bacteria; phylum Pseudomonadota; class Gammaproteobacteria; order Burkholderiales; family Burkholderiaceae_C; genus Piscinibacter. The sequence goes on along the minus strand of CALRRO020000019.1, from coordinate 94,385 downwards.
CACCTTTCCTCGCCGGCCTGCCGGGCTGTCTGGCGCTGCTGGTGCCCGACGCCTCGCAGTCCTTCGAGACCCTGCTCGACCAGGCGATGTGGCTGAAGACCTGGTTCGACGACGGCGCCCGCGCGGCGATCGTGCTCGAGCTGCTGCTGCGCCCGGGCGACGATGCGCTGCGCGCACGCGTCAAGCGCGTCGCCCGGCTCAGCGGCCTGCGCATCGTCGCTGCTGGCGACGTGCTGATGCACCTGCGCTCGCGCAAGGCGCTGCAGGACACGCTGACCGCCACGCGGCTCAAGCGCCCGGTGGCCGAGTGCGGCGACGCGCTGGCCCCGAACGCCGAGCAGCACCTGCGTTCGAGGACGCGGCTGGCGCGCCTGTACGAAGCCGAATGGCTGGAGCACACGCTGGTGCTGGCCGGGGCCTGCCGCTTCTCGCTGTCGGAGCTGAAGTACGAGTACCCGCAGGAGCTGGTCCCGCCGGGGCAGACGCCGGCCAGCCACCTGCGTGCGCTGACTCTGGCTGGGCTCGAGCGGCGTTTCCCGTCGGATGCGACCTCACCGCAGGAGGACGCGAAGCTCGCCGCGGCGCGCGCCGAGGCGCTCAAGCGCATCGAGCACGAGCTGGCGCTGATCCGCCAGCTCGACTACGAACCCTATTTCCTGACCGTCGCCGACATCGTGCGCTGGGCGCGCGGGCAGGGCATCCTCTGCCAGGGCCGCGGCAGCGCGGCCAACTCGGTGGTCTGCTTCTGCCTCGGCGTCACCGAGGTCGACCCGCGCGAGGCGGCGCTGCTGTTCGAGCGCTTCATCAGCGTCGAACGCCGCGAGCCGCCAGACATCGACGTCGACTTCGAGCACCAGCGCCGCGAGGAGGTCATCCAGTACATCTACGGCAAGTACGGCCGCCACCGCGCTGCGCTGACCGCGGTGGTGATCAGCTACCGCCCGCGCAGCGCGGTGCGCGACGTCGGCCGCGCGCTGGGCATCGACGAGCAGCGCATCGACGCCGTGGCCAAGGGCCAGCAGTGGTTCGACGGCCGCAGCATCAACACCGAGCGCCTGCGCGAGAACGGTTTCGACCCCGAGTCGCCCGTCGTGCAGCAGTGGATCGAGCTGACGCACCAGCTGCTCGGCTTCCCGCGCCACCTGTCGCAGCACCCCGGCGGCTTCGTCATCGCGCGCGACCAGATCGAGCAGCTGGTGCCGGTCGAGAACGCCAGCATGGAAGGCCGCTCGGTGGTGCAGTGGGACAAGGACGACCTCGACGCGCTGGGCCTGATCAAGGTCGACATCCTCGCGCTGGGCATGCTCAGTGCATTGCGCCGCGCCTACGAGCTGGTCGGCCGCAAGCGCGTGCGCCCGTTCGATGCGCAGCAGATCCCTTCGGGCGACGAGCCCACCTACGACATGATCTGTGCGGCCGACACCGTCGGCGTGTTCCAGATCGAGAGCCGCGCGCAGATGAGCATGCTGCCGCGCCTGAAGCCACGCTGCTATTACGACCTGGTGGTCGAGGTGGCGATCGTGCGGCCCGGGCCCATCCAGGGAGGCATGGTGCATCCGTACCTGAAGAACCGGCCACTCGACGACGACGACATCGACTACCCGAAGGCGCTGCGCCCGGCCCTGCAGCGCACGAAGGGCGTGCCGATCTTCCAGGAGCAGGTGATGCAGATCGCGATGATCGCCGCCGACTTCACGCCCGGCGAGGCCGATGCGCTGCGCCGCGCGATGGCCGCCTGGAAGCGCAAGGGCGGGCTCGGGCCGTTCCACCAGCGGCTGGTCGGCCGCATGATCGAGAAGGGCTACGAGCCCGAATTCGCCGAGCGCATCTTCAAGCAGATGGAGGGCTTCGGCGAGTACGGTTTCCCCGAGAGCCATGCGGCTGGCTTCGCGCACCTGGTCTACGCGAGCTGCTGGATCAAGCGCCACCACCCCGACGCCTTCCTCGCCGCGCTTCTCAACAGCCAGCCGCTGGGCTTCTACGCGCCGGCGCAGCTGGTGCGCGACGCGCGCGCGCATGGCGTCGAGGTGCGGCCGGTGGATGTGGGCGCGAGCGAGGTGGAGTCGGTGCTCGAAGGGCTGGAGTCATCGGTCGGCGAGAACCAGAGCCCGGGCGCCGGGCCGCCCCAAGCCCGGGCGATGCCCCCCGCGGGGGGGCGGGCGCCGCAGGCGACAGGGGGCGCCATGTACCCGGTGCGATTGGGCCTCGATCGTGTCGGCGGTCTGCCGATCGAGGCCGCGCAGCGCATCGTCGCCGCACGCCGCGAGGGCGGGCCGTTCGCCAACGTGGAAGACCTGGCGCGCCGCGCCGACCTCGACGCCGCCGCGCTGCAGTCGCTCGCCCAGGCCGATGCGCTGCGCGGCCTGGCCGGTCACCGCCACCAGGCCGCGTGGAGCGTGGCCGGCGTCGACACCCGTGCCACCGCGATGCTGCGCGAGACCCGGGTGCACGAGGCACCGGTCGAACTCGGCGTGCCCACCGAGGTGGAGGAGATGCTGGCCGACTACCGCAGCGTCGGCCTGACGCTGAACCGCCACCCGCTGGCGCTGCTGCGCGAGCAGCTGGCGCACTTCAAGGTGCAGCCGGCGTCGGTGCTGAAGACTTACCCGGACGGGCGCCTCGCCCGCGCCAGCGGCATCGTCACCCACCGCCAGCGGCCGGAGACGGCGAAGAACACCACCTTCGTGACGCTGGAGGACGAGACCGGCGTGATCAACGTGATCGTCTGGCCGAAGGTGTTCGAGGCGCACCGCCGCGCGTTGCTGGGCACGCGGCTGCTCACCGTCTACGGCCGCTGGCAGCGCGAGGGCGAGGTGATGCACCTGGTGGCGATGAAGCTGATCGACCACAGCCCGCTGCTGGCCGGGCTGGTGGCAAAGAGCCGCGACTTTCATTGAGCCTTCGCCGTCCGGTGGCAAGATGCGCGGCCTGTCCGCCCGACCCCCACCTTCTCCCGAACCCACGATGCTGTTCCTGCTGTCCCCCGCCAAGCGCCTCGACTACGAGAGCCCGGTTCCCGCCGACGTGTCCGCGCTCGCCACCACGCCGCAGTACACGGCCGACGCGACCGCACTCATCGAGGTGATGAAGGCGAAGACGCCGCTGCAGGTGGCGAAGCTGATGGACCTCTCCGACGAGCTGGCCGCGCTGAACGTCGCCCGCTATGCCGCCTGGCGCCCCCGCCACACCGCGAAGAACAGCCGCCCGGCGGTGCTCGCCTTCGCCGGTGACGTCTACGAAGGCCTGCAGGCCGGCACGCTCTCGACCGACGACCTGGCCTGGGCGCAGCAGCACCTGGTCATCCTCTCCGGTCTGTACGGCGTGCTGCGCCCGCTGGACAAGCTGCAGCCCTACCGCCTCGAAATGGGTACGGGTGTGGCCACCGAACGCGGCCGCAATCTCTACGAGTTCTGGGGCGACGCGCTCGCCGTGCACTTGAACAGGCTGCAGCGTGGCCAGCGCAAGCCGGTGATCGTCAACCTCGCCTCGCAGGAGTACGCGCGTGCCGCGCTGCGGCCGGCGCTGAAGGCGAGGGTGGTCGAGTGCGTGTTCGAGGAGGGCCAGGGCCGCGGCCAGTACAAGATCGTGAGCTTCTTCGCCAAGAAGGCGCGCGGCACGATGGCGCGCTTCGCAATCACGAATCGCATCGAGTCGCCCGATGCGCTGACTGCGTTCGACGAAGACGGCTATGCCTTCGCCGAGCGGGAGTCGACGGCGGACCGGCTGGTGTTCAGAAGGAACGCCGGTTGAACCCGATCCCGAAGCGGATCCTGCCGGTCATCGCGATCTCGCAGTTCGCCGGCACCTCGGTCTGGTTCGCGATCAACGCGGTGATGGCCGAGCTGCAGCGCGAGGTCGCGCTCCCGGCGGAAGCCGTCGGCTGGCTGACCGCCGCGGTGCAGATCGGCTTCATCGCCGGCACCTTCGGCTTCGCGCTGCTGTCCATCGCCGACCGCTTCTCGCCGCGCAAGGTCTTCCTCGTCTGCTCGCTGGCCGCCGGTGCGCTGGCGGCGGCCACCGCACTGCTGCCGCCGCAGCTGACCTCGCTGCTGGTGCTGCGCTTTCTCACCGGCATCGCGCTGGCCGGCATCTACCCGGTGGGCATGAAGATCGCCGCCGGCTGGTTCGCGCAGGGCCTGGGCTGGGCGCTGGGTGTGCTGGTCGGGGCACTGGTGCTGGGCAACGCCTTGCCCTTCGTGCTGCGTGCTGTCGGTGCGCAGTGGTCGTGGCAGGCGGTGATGCTGGCCGTGGCCGCGGTGGCGGCTGGCGGCGGTGTGCTGATGGCCGCCTTCGTGCCCGACGGGCCGCACCTCGCACCTGCCGCACGCATCACGCCCAAGGCGCTGGCCGTGATCTGGCACGACCGGCAGGTGCGCGCCTCGGCCTTCGGCTACTTCGGCCACATGTGGGAGCTCTACGCGTTCTTTGTGCTGATCCCGGCCATCGTCGCGACGCGCTTCCAGGGCGCCGCCGCCTCGTGGTGGGTGGCGCTGGCGATGGCGCTCGGCGGCGTGGCCTGCGTCGCGGGCGGTGCGCTGGTTCGGCGTGTCGGCGGTGCACGCGTGGCCGCCTTCCAGCTCGCCAGCAGTGGCCTGTGCGGCCTGCTCGCGCCCTGGCTGCTCGACGCGCCGCTGTGGCAGTGGGGCGCCTGGCTGCTGTGGTGGGGTGCGACCGTCTCGGGCGACTCGCCGCAGTTCAGCGCGCTGACCGCCGCCAACGCACCGCGCGCGATGGTCGGCAGCGTGCTCACCTTCGTCAATGCGATCGGCTTCACGCTGTCGGTCGGCACCATCACGCTGTTCGCGGCGATGGCGGCGGCGATGCCGCTGGCCCAGGTGCTGCCCTGGCTGGCGGTCGGCCCGGCGATCGGGCTGTGGTTCCTGATGCCCTTGTGGAAGGCCGGGCGCTGAGCGCTTGAGCGTCAGCGCCGCACGTCGAACACCAGGCAGGTGGTGGTGGCGTGCGCGTACAGCTTGCCGTCGGGTCCGACCAGGCGGCCTTCGGCAGTGGCCACCTGGTTGCCGCCGTGCACCACGCGGCCTTCGGCGCGCACCAGCGGCACCTTGTCGGTCAGTGCACGCACGATGTTGATCTTCAGCTCCAGCGTCGTGTAGGCCTTGCCGGCCGGCAGCGAAGAATGCACCGCGCAGCCCACCGCCGAGTCGAGCAGCGTGGCAAACCAGCCGCCGTGCACCGTGCCGAGCGGGTTGTAGTGCTGGAAGCCCGGCTTGCCCTGGAACACCGCGAAGCCGGGCTCGATGTGCACCGGCAGGAAGTCCAGTGTCTGGCCGATCGGCGGCGCCGGCAGCCGGCCGTCGAATATCGCTTCGAACACCTGCATGCCGCTCATGCCGGCCACCTGCTCGGGCCGTGCCACGCCGATCTCGCCGCGCCTGGCGCGGATCGCCGCTTCGTCTTCACGCCAGCGGGCGAGGGTGGTTTCAGGGTCGGTCTTCTTTGTCATGTGGATTGTCTGGTTCGGTTGCTGTTCATGCCGTCTTGCAAGCGCCTGGCCGGCGGCGGTACCTGCGTTCTCCGGCCCCCGCGTGCGGTCCGCATCGATGCATGCCACGAGTGGTATCGGGTAGGCGGTTCGGGTATGCCGGCGCAGGCCCTCGATTCGCGGTCGCCCAGGCGTGTGCAGTCCGAGCGTGGCGTTGAGGAGGCGATGGTGGCGTGCCGCGGTGGTCGCCTGCGAGCAAGGGCCGGAGCCGGCATGCCCGGACCGCCTGCCAAGCGCTCCGCAGCTCGCAGGTGGAATCCCGCAAGACCCCAAAGAGAGTTGCAACTGCAATCATTGCAGCTACAATAAAACAACATGAGCGAACAAGTCAAGCCACAAGGCTGCACCAACCTCAAGCTACGACAGCTCAGCCGCGCCGTCACGCGCCACTACGACGCCTACGTCGCCCCCACCGGGCTGAAGAACTCCCAGTACTCGCTGCTCTCGCACGTGGTGCTGCTAGGCCCGATGCGCCCTGGCGAACTGGCCTCGCGCATGAAACTCGATCCGTCCACGCTGACGCGCAACCTGCAGCCGCTGGTGGCCGCCGGCTGGGTCGAGCAGGGCCCCGGCGACGACGCGCGCAGCCGCTCGGTGATGGCCACCGAGGCCGGCCGGGCCAAGCGCGCCGAGGCGCAGCGCGCCTGGAAACAGGCTCAGCTGGCCCTCAACGCCCGCCTCGGCAATGAGCGCATCGTCGCGCTGCATTCGCTGATCGACGACTGCCTCGCCACCCTCGACGAACCGGAGACCGACGATGAATGAACCGCTGCGCCGCGTCGTGCCGCCGCTGGCCCTGGTGCTGCTGGCTGCCGGCGGCACCTTCGCGCTGACCATGGGCGCGCGCCAGTCGATGGGCCTGTTCCTCGGCTCGATCAACACCAGCACCGGCCTGGGCCTCGCCAGCATCAGCCTGGCCTTTGCGTTCGGCCAGCTGTGGTGGGGCCTGACGCAGCCCTTCGCCGGCATGGTGGCCGACCGGATCGGCGCCGGCCGTGTGCTGATCGTCGGCGTGTTGCTGGTCGCGCTGGGCACCGCGCTGATCCCGTACATGACCACCACCGGCGGGCTGATCTTCGCGATCGGTGTGCTGTCCGCCGGCGGCGCCGGCATGGCCGGGCCCTCCGTGCTGATGGCCGCCACCACGCGCCTGGTGCCGGTGGAGAAGCGCGGTCTGGCCAGCGGCATCGTCAACGCCGGCGGCAGCTTCGGCCAGTTCGTCTTCGCGCCGATCGCGCAGGGCATCACCGCCGTCGCTGGCTGGGCCACGGCGTTGCAGAGCCTGGCCGTGATCACGCTGCTCGCGCTGCCGGCGGCCTGGGTGCTGCGCGGTCACGCCAACGCGCCGGCGGCGGCAGGCGCCGCGCCGGTCGAGAAGCTCGGCACGCGCGAAGCCATTTCGCAGGCGCTGGCCGACCCGAGCTACCGCTTGCTGTCGGCCGGCTTCTTCGTCTGCGAGTTCCACGTGGCCTTCCTGGCCACCCACCTGCCCGGCGTGGTCGCGTCCTGTGGCTTGCCGCCGGAAGTGGGTGCCTGGTCGCTGGCGATGATCGGCCTGTTCAACATCATCGGCAGCGTCACGATGGGCTGGGCGGTCGGGCGCTGGCGCATGAAGTCGCTGCTGTCGCTGGTCTACGCGACGCGCGGCATCGCGGTGCTGGTGTTCCTGTTCGCGCCGAAGACGACGCTGGTGATGCTGGTCTTCGCCGCAGTGATGGGCCTGACCTTCCTCTCGACCGTGCCGCCCACCGCGGGCCTGGTGGCCAAGTTCTTCGGGCCGGCGAACATGGCCACCCTGTTCGGCATCGTGATGGTGTCTCACCAACTCGGCGGTTTCCTCGGCGCCTGGCTCGGCGGCAAGGCCTTCGAGGCCAGTGGCAATTACGACTGGATGTGGTACGCCGACATCGTGCTCGCTGCAACGGCTGCGCTGCTGCACCTGCCGATCCGTGAGAAGGTGCTGCCGCCGCGTGGCGTGGCCGCGGCCGCTTGAGTTCCTGTTCCCAGCTGCAGCGCTGAGAGGGCATCGACTGCGATTTCCACCTGCGTGGGTCGGAGAGGCAGCGCGGTGGTCGGGCCCGTGTTCTCCGGCCCACGCTCGCGGGCGGCCACCGAGAACGGCCGCGCGAGGCTCATCAACACCATCTCTTCACGCCACCGCCTGGGCGACCGCGAATGGGGCCTGCGCCCCCGGGCCCAACCACCCCCCTGCCGCTGCGCTCGTGGGGCGTGTCGATAAAGTCCTCGGTGCCGGTCGGGGTGGGTGGTTCGGGTGTGCGAGCGCAGGCCCCATTCGCGGTCGCCCAGGCGGTGAGGTGAAGACGCGGTGTTGACGAGGTGAGGCGGGCAGACCTCGGTGGCCGCCCGCGAGCGTGGGCCGGAGAGCGCACACCCGGACCACCCGCCGCGCGCCGATGGTGGCCTGAACAGCAGCCGGCGATCTCAATCGCCGCGCGTTGCGGTCACCCCGGGCACCACGTCGTCCCCGTAGGCCGCTTTCCAGCGCGCCGTCAGCCGCTCGCTGGCGTCGAGCCGCTCTCCCGGCAGGCCATCGTCGGCGTGCCAGTTCTCCACCCGCGTCTCGATCGCGAAGTGCGACACGGGCCGCACCCGCGCGGGCTCGTCGAGGCTGCCCACCGAGAGGTCCATGCGTTTCGAGTCGACGTACGCGAACGACAGCGGCGTGCCGCAGTCGGGGCAGAAGCCGCGCAGCGCGAACTTCGACGAGGCGTACTGCTTCGGCGCGTCACCCAGCCAGCGCACCGAGGCCTGCAGCACGTTGATGAAGGTCGCGCGCGTGCTGCCGAAGGCGAGCTGGCACATGCGGCAGTGGCAGTAGTAGCCCTCGTCGGACTCCGGCCGCACCTCGTAGCGCACGCGGCCGCACAGGCAGCCGCCCTGCATGATCAGTTCATCGGCCATCGGTGCCTCCCGCTGTGATCAGACGGTGTAGTTGAGCACACGCCGGCCGCCATCGGCATAGACGATCTCGCCGGTCAGGTAGCTGGAAGCGTCGCTGAGCAGGAAGGCCACCACGTCGGCAATCTCGCCCGGCTCGCCGAGCCGGCGCATCGGCGTGCGGCTCATGATGCGCGCCTTGGCCTCGTCGCTGCCGAGCACCGCGTTCTTCGCCAGCTCGGTGGCGATGGTGCCCGGCGCCACCGCGTTGACGCGGATGCCGCGGTCGGCCAGCGCCAGCGCCATCACGCGAGTCAGCTGGTCGACGCCGCCCTTGCTGACGTTGTAGCTGGCGATGCTCGGGATCGCCATCACGCCGTTGACCGAGCTCATGTTGACGATCGCACCGCCGCCGCTGCCCGCCATGTGCCGCGCCACCGCCTGCGCGACGAGGAACGCACCCTTCAGGTTGACGTTCATCACCGCATCCCAGTCGGCCTCGCTGATGTCGAGGAAGTCCGCCGCCTTGAAGATGCCGGCGTTGTTGACCAGCGCGTGCACGCGCGGATGCGCCTGTAGCGTGGTGGCGAGTGCGGCGTCGACCTCGGCCTTCTTCGACACGTCGCAGCGCACGAACGCGGCGTTGGCGCCCTGCGCACGCAGCTCGCTGGCCAGTGCTTCGCCGCGCGCCGCATCCACGTCCCACAACGACAGCGCCGCGCCGTCGGCCACGAGCCGGCGCGCGCAGGCCTCGCCGATGCCTTGAGCCGCACCGGTGACGATCGCCGTGCGGCCTTCGAGCCCGAAGCGCACGCGGGCCGTATCGCTGCTCATGCTGCCCCCTTGTCGAGCCAGATGCCCAGGCCTTGCGCGTTCAGTTCCAGGTCGACCTCGAGCAGTTCGGCCACCTCGGCATCGCTGAAGGTGCAGCCATGCGCCTTCACGGTCTCGAGGTAGTGCGACAGCAGCGCCCGCTTGAGCGCCTCGTGCCGGTCCGGCGCGTCCTTCAATGCGCGGCCGATGGCGACCAGCTGCGCCAGCTGGGCGAGGAAGGACTGGCCCAGGCGCTGCACGTCGCCGACGCAGCTGTAGTGCGTCAGGTACATGCACTCCGGCTGGAACGACAGCAGCCGCTCGACCGAGGCGCGCAGCGGGCCGGGCTCGAACTGCACCGGCGTGGTCGTCGGCAGCAGCCAGGGGCCCTGCGCGGTGTCGAACTCGCGGTAGCTCAGGCCGAAGGTGTCGCCGGTGAAGAAGCCACGGCTGCGTTCGTCCCACACGCAGTGGTGGTGGCGCGCGTGGCCCGGTGTGTCGATCAGCCGCAGCGGCCGACCGGCGAGCTCGATGGTCATGCTGTCGGCCGACTCGCGCACCCGCTGCGCCGGCACGCCGACGATCTCGCCGTAGGAGCGCGCGATCTCCTCGGCGCCATACACCGCGGTGGCGCCGGCGATCAGCGCGGTCGGGTCGATCATGTGCCGCGCGCCGCGCGGATGAACGATCGCGGTGGCGTTCGGCAGGCGCTGTATCAGCGCACCCACGCCACCGGCATGGTCCAGGTGCACGTGGGTCGGGATCACGTAGTCGACGTCGGCCGGCGACACGCCCAGCGCCTCCAGCGTGCCCAGCAGGCGCGGCACCGCGAAGTTGGTACCGGTGTCGACGAAGGCCGCGCGGCCGTTCTCGACGATCAGGTAGGCGGCATCGAACAGCGGGCGGTGGAAGCCGGTGTCGATCGCATGGATGCCGTGGCCGAGGGCCTGGGCGTAGGCGGGTAGGGAGGACATGGGCAGGGATTCTAGGCAGCGGCCCTGCACGGGCAGTGCGGAGTTCCGCTATCGTGACGGGCATGAGCCGTGCCGTCGCCCTCGCGCTGTCCGCCGCCCTGCTGGCCGGCTGCGTCAACATGAGCAGCCCGACGAAGCTCGCCGCCGGATCGAGTGCCGATGCCATCCGCGCGCAGCTGGGTGAGCCCACCGGCCGCTATGCGATGGCCGATGGTTCGCAAAGGCTCGAGTACGCCCGAGGGCCCTTCGGCCGCGAGACCTGGATGCTCGACGTCGACGCACAAGGGCGCTTGCTCAAGGCGACGCAGGTGCTCGGTGAAGCGACCTTCGGCACCATCAAGGCCGGCATGACGCGCGACGAGGTGCTCAGGACCATCGGCCGGCCGGGCAACGTCGGCTACGTCGGCTGGCAGAAGCAGACGGTGTGGAACTACCGCTACGCCAGCCCGTTCTGCCAGTGGTTCCAGGTCGGCCTTAGCCAGGCCGGCATCGTCGAGGACACCGGCTACGGTCCCGACCCGCTCTGCGACGACGTCGACACGCCGCTGTTCGGCGGCGTCCTGCGCCACCGATGAACACCACCGTCTACGGCATACCGAACTGCGACACCGTCAAGAAGGCGCGCGCCTGGCTGGCCGCGCAAGGCGTCGAGGCGGCCTTCCACGACTACAAGAAGCAGGGCGTGCCGGAAGCCGAACTGCGCGCCTGGGCGAAGCGGCTCGGCTGGGAGGCGCTGCTCAACCGCAAGGGCACCACCTGGCGCAAACTCGAAGCGGCCACGCAGGCCGGCGTGGTCGATGCCGACAGCGCCATCGCGCTGATGCTCGCCCAGCCCAGCGTGATCCGACGGCCTGTGCTGATGCGGGGCAACGATCTGCGTGTGGGCTTCGACCCGGCAGACTGGTCGGCGCTGTTCGGCTGAGCGCCCGGCCGTCGCTCAGAGTTTCAGGTCGAAGTTCGCCTCGGCGACCACCTCCCCGTTGATGCGCAGGTCCAGCGCGTGCTGCCCGGCGTGGTAACGCCGCGTGGTCACCTCGCGCATCGAATGCCGCTTGACCAGCGTGCGAGATTCGCCGGCCGCGATGTCGATCACCCAGCCCTTGAACACCTTGGGCGTGCGCTCGCCGCTGGCCTTGACGTGGTGCACCGCGTAGTCGATGACCAGCTTTTGCGCGCGCTTCGCCGTCGAGCGCAGCGTGACTTCGAGCGTCAGCGACTCGCCGACCTGCACGCGCTTCGGCGACAGTGCCAGGCGCACGTCGCCGGCGAAGCGCTTGCCCAGTCCCCAGGCCTTCAGGATGCGCGCATCGCCCTGCTTGATCAGCGTGCGGCTGGCGTGCCGCAGCAGCGCACGGCGCTCGGGCGACGCGCCGGGAAGGTGCCGTTCGACCCAGCCGGCGACGAGCGCCGGGTGGTCCTTGGCGATGTCGTTGAGGTGGTTGGCGACGCTGCGCCGCACGTAGTCGCTTGCATCGTCCTGCAGCGCCTCGAGCAGCGGCAGCGTCGGCGACGGGTCGGCGATCAGCCCCTTGAGCTGCAGCCCCCAGGGCAGGCGCGGCCGGCTTCCTTCGCTGACCAGGCGGCGCACGTGCGGGCTCGGGTCGGCGAGCCAGCGCTGCAGCGTGGCAAAGCTCAGCTCGGGGTGCGCGACGATGAACGGCCGGACGGCCCACTCGGCGGTGAAGCGCTGCGTCAGCGCGTGCAGGCAGGCCAGCGCCCGCTCGGGTGAATCCAGCCCGCGCCAGGCGACGAACTCGGTCACCGGCCACAGCGCCCAGCCGGCCAGCCCCGCCTCGCCGACACGCAGTTCGCCGAGTTCCTCGTCGCGGCGCACCGGCAGCAGGCTGGCTTCGATCAGGTCGGCGGCGGTGCCGAAGTCGGCGGGCAGCGTGGCCTCCAGCGCGGCGCAGAGATGCTGCGCGCGCGCCTTCAGTTCGAGCGCGTCCAGGCCATCGAGCGCCAGGGTTTCGAATCGCGCGCCGTCGAAGGCCGGCCAGGCGCGCGAGAGGTGCCGGCGTAGCCAGCCGACGACGTCGGCGTTGAGGAAGTTCTTGAACGGTTCGGCCATGGGTCGGCAGCATAACCAGGGCGGCGAGCGCACGAGAAACGTGCGCATGCGCACCGAGTAGCGGCGCGCGGCCGGCCGAAATCCCCGTCGCGGTGCGACTAACGCGCACCAAACAAGGCATGCGAATTGCTGTTCTGGTGCAATTGGCGACCGTTCTCGGTGCGCCTGGCACGACAACAACGCACGAGGGGACAGTGATGGATCAGGTCAAGCAGGGCACCGACGCCCTGTTCATTCTGCTGGGCGCGATCATGGTGCTGGCGATGCACGCTGGCTTCGCGTTCCTCGAGCTCGGCACGGTGCGCAAGAAGAACCAGGTCAATGCGCTGGTCAAGATCCTGGTCGACTTCGCGGTCTCGACCATCGCCTACTTCTTCGTCGGCTACACCGTCGCCTACGGCGTCAGCTTCTTCACCGGCGCCGAGACGCTCGCGGCGAAGAACGGCTACGAGCTGGTCAAGTTCTTCTTCCTGCTGACCTTCGCGGCGGCCATCCCGGCCATCGTGTCCGGCGGCATCGCCGAACGCGCGCGTTTCGGCCCGCAGCTGTTCGCCACCGCGGTGATCGTCGGCCTGATCTACCCGCTGTTCGAAGGCGCGGTCTGGGGTGGGCGCTTCGGGTTGCAGGGCTTCATCGAGTCGACCACGGGCGTGGCCTTCCACGACTTCGCCGGCAGCGTGGTGGTGCACGCAGTGGGCGGCTGGATCGGCCTGGCGGCCGTGCTGCTGCTCGGGCCGCGCGCCAACCGCTACCGCAAGGACGGCGGCATGAGCGCGCACCCGCCGTCCAGCATTCCCTTCCTCGCGCTCGGCGCCTGGGTGCTGGCGGTGGGCTGGTTCGGCTTCAATGTGATGAGCGCGCAGACCATCGACAAGATCTCCGGCCTGGTCGCGGTGAACTCGCTGATGGCGATGGTCGGCGGCACGCTGGTGGCGGTGCTGCTGGGCCGCAACGACCCCGGCTTCGCCTACAACGGCCCGCTGGCCGGCCTCGTGGCGGTGTGTGCCGGCTCCGACGTGATGCACCCGGCCGGCGCGCTGGTGGTGGGCGGCGTGGCCGGGGCGATCTTCGTCGCGCTGTTCACGCTGACGCAGAACCGCTGGAAGATCGACGACGTGCTGGGCGTGTGGCCGCTGCACGGCCTGTGCGGCGCCTGGGGCGGCATCGCCTGCGGCATCTTCGGCCAGACAGCGTTCGGCGGCCTGGGCGGCGTCGGTTTCCTGTCGCAGTTCGTCGGCACGCTGATCGGCGTGATCTGGGCCTTCGCCGGCGGCCTGGTGGTCTACGGGGCGATTCGCGCGGTCACCTCGCTGAGGTTGACGCCCGAAGAAGAGTACGAAGGCGCCGACCTGTCGATCCACCGCATCGGCGCGACGCCGGAGCGTGAAGCGAGCTGGTAGCGGTCAGCCGGTGGTTGTGGTTCCACCTGCCACGATTGGCGCGCTTGGGCCGGCGGTGGTACCTGCGTTCTCCGGCCCACGCTCGCGGGCAGCCACCGAGCAGCATCGCGCTCACCTCGTCAACACCAGCGCCTGCCTGCAGCCGCCAGGGCGACCGCGAATGGGGCCTGCGCCCGCAGGCACCACCGCCGACCCCCGAACCGTCGGTGGCATGCCCGTGCCTGACCACCGCTGTGGTGGGGACGGGGGGTTGGGCAGGCGGGCGCAGGCCCCATTCGCGGTCGCCCTGTCGTGGGCAGGCATGACGCGGTGTTGATGAGGTGATGTGGGCGGGCCGCGGTGGTCGCCCGCGAGCGTGGGCCGGAGAACGCCTGCCCGGCCCCCCGGCCCTCGCGCCAGCCGACGCACGCGAGAGGCCTGCCCGCAGCTCTCACCCCGCCAGCAACTGCCTCAACACAAACGGCAGGATGCCGCCATGCAGGTAGTAGTCGACCTCGATCGGCGTGTCGATTCGCAGCGTCACCGTCACCCGCTGCGTAGAGCCATCCGCGCGGCGGATCACCAGTGAAGCATCCGACTGTGGCTTGAGCTCGCCACCGAGGTCGATCGCGATGACTTCATCGCCTTTCAGCCGCAGCTTCTCCCACGAGTCGCCCGCCTTGAACTGCAGCGGCAGCACGCCCATGCCGACCAGGTTGCTGCGGTGAATGCGCTCGAAGCTCTTCGCGATCACCGCCGAGATGCCCAGCAACTGCGTGCCCTTGGCTGCCCAGTCGCGGCTCGAGCCGGTGCCGTATTCCTCGCCGCCGAAGATCACCGTCGGCGTGCCCGCAGCCATGTACTTCATCGCGGCGTCGTAGATGGCCAGCTTCTCGCCCGAGGGCTGGTGCAAGGTCAGTCCGCCTTCCTCGCGCGAGCCGTCCGGCCCCGGCGGGATCATCAGGTTCTTGATGCGCACGTTGGCGAAGGTGCCTCGCATCATCACCTCGTGGTTGCCACGGCGCGAGCCGTAGCTGTTGAAGTCGGCCTTCAGCACCTGGTTCGCCTTCAGCCACTGGCCGGCGGGCGAGCTCTCCTTGATCGAGCCGGCCGGCGAGACGTGGTCGGTGGTGATCGAGTCGCCGAACAAGGCCATGATGCGCGCGCCCTCGACCTTCAGGCTCACCGGCTTCGGCTGCATCGTGAAGCCGTCGAAGAAGGGCGGCTTCGCGATGTAGGTCGAGGTCGGCCAGTCGTAGACCTGGCCTTCGGTCCCTTCGATCGCGTTCCACAGCTTGCCCGGCTTGCTCTTGACCTTCGCGTAGTTCGCCTCGAAGGCCTTGCCGTCCATCGCGAACTTCATCAGCGCGTGCACTTCGTCGCTGCTCGGCCAGATGTCGCCCAGGTAGATCGGCTTGCCGTTCTTGCCGGTGCCGACCGGTTCGGTCATCAGGTCGCGCATCACGTTGCCGGCGATCGCGTAGGCCACCACCAGCGGCGGGCTGGCCAGGAAGTTGGCCTTCAGGTTCGGGTGGATGCGTGCCTCGAAGTTGCGGTTGCCCGACAGTACCGCGGCGCAGATCAGGTCGTTGCCGGTGATGGCCTCGTTGATCTCGGCCGTCAGGTCGCCGGCGTTGCCGATGCAGGTGGTGCAACCGTAGCCGGCGAGGTAGAAGCCGAGCTTCTCCAGGTAGGGCAGCAGGCCGGCCTTCTCGAGGTACTCGGTGACGATGCGCGAGCCCGGCGCCAGCGAGGTCTTGACGTGCGGCTTCACCGTCAGACCGGCCTTCACCGCCTTCTTCGCCAGCAGCCCGGCGGCCAGCAGCACACCGGGGTTGCTGGTGTTGGTGCAGGAGGTGATCGCGGCGATCAGCACGTCGCCGTGGTGCAATTCGATGCCGCTGGCGGTGGTGACCACGCGATCGAGCTTGTCGGCCGGCTGGTTGAAGCCGTTGGCCGCGGCCGGCGCGCTGAACAGCTCGCCGAACTTCGCCTTGACGTGGCCGATCTCGATGCGGTCCTGCGGCCGCTTGGGGCCGGCCAGGCTGGGTGCGACCGTGCCGAGGTCGAGACTCACCACCTGGCTGTAGTCGATCTCGCCGGCCTTCGCGACGCCGAACAGGCCCTGCGCCTTGAAGTAGGCCTCGAAGGCCTCGATCTCGCTCTTCTTTCGGCCGGTGCCCTTGAAGTATTCGACGGTGCGCTCGTCGACCGGGAAGAAGCCCATGGTCGCGCCGTACTCGGGTGCCATGTTGGCAATCGTCGCGCGGTCGGGCAGGGCGAGCGTGCGCGTGCCCTCGCCGAAGAACTCGACGAACTTGCCCACCACCTTGTGGCGGCGCAGGATCTCGGTGACGGTGAGCACCAGGTCGGTCGCCGTCACGCCTTCGCGCAGCTTGCCGGTCAGCTCGAAGCCGACCACGTCGGGCGTCAGGAAGTAGACCGGCTGGCCGAGCATGCCGGCCTCGGCCTCGATGCCGCCCACGCCCCAGCCGACCACGCCAATGCCGTTGATCATCGTCGTGTGGCTGTCGGTGCCGACGAGGGTGTCGGGGTAGCAGACGCCGTCGCCGCGCCGGTGTACGCCGCGCGCCAGGTACTCGAGGTTGACCTGGTGCACGATGCCGAAGCCCGGCGGCACGACGCCGAACGTGTCGAAAGCCTGCATGCCCCACTTCATGAATTCGTAGCGCTCGCGGTTGCGCTCGAACTCCAGCTTCATGTTCAAGTCCAGCGAGTCCTTCGTGCCGTAGTGGTCGACCATCACCGAGTGGTCGACGACCAGGTCCACCGGCACCAGCGGCTCGATGGTCTTCGGGTTCTTGCCCATCGCTGCGGCGACGTTGCGCATCGCCGCCAGGTCGGCCAGCAGCGGCACGCCGGTGAAGTCCTGCAGCACCACGCGGGCGACGACGAACGGGATCTCGTCGCTGCGCTCGGCGTTCGGCTTCCAGGTCGCGAGTTGCGCGACGTGTTCCGCCGTCACCTTCTTGCCGTCGCAGTTGCGCAGCACCGACTCGAGCACGATGCGGATCGACACCGGCAGCCGGCTCACCGACGGGTACTGCTTCGCCAGCGCCGGCAGCGAGTACAGACGGCCCTCGCGGCCCGAGGCCGTCTTGAAGTTCTTCAGGGTCGAGGCAAAGGGATGGGCGGCCATGGAAAGGGTCCTCTGGTGAAGCTAAGGGGGCAACGGCAGGTAGCGCACCGACAGCACGCCGGCGATGCCAGCGATCCCGGCCAGCGCGCTGGCGGCGACGGCACTGTCGACATCCACCAGCGTGTAGGCCATCTCGCCGCGCGACTTGTTGACCATGTTGTGGATGTTCAGCCCGGCGCGTGCCATCGCGGTGGAGATCTGGCCGAGCATGTTGGGCACGTTGGCATTGGCGATCGCCACACGGTAGGCCGATTCGCGCGCCATGGCGACGGCGGGGAAATTCACCGCGTTGGCGATGTTGCCGTGTTCGAGGAAGTCGCGCAGCTGGTCGGCCACCATCACTGCGCAGTTCTCTTCCGCCTCGTGGGTGGAGGCACCCAGGTGCGGCAGCGCGATCACCTTCGGATGGTGGTGCAGCGCGGCGTTCGGGAAGTCGCAGACGTAGCGGCCGAGTGCGCCACGCTCGAGCGCGGCGACCACCGCCGCGTCGTCGGCCACGCCCTCGCGCGAGAAGTTCAGCAGCACGGCATCGGCCTTCATCACCGCCAGGCCATTCGCATTGACCAGGTGCCGCGTCGCCGGCAGCAGCGGCACGTGCAGCGAGACGAAGTCCGACTCGCGCAGTACCTCGGCCACGCTGTGTGCGCGCCGCACCTGCGAGGGCAGGCGCCAGGCGGCGTCGATCGAGATCTCCGGGTCGAAGCCGATCACGTCCATGCCGAGCTTGATGGCGGCGTCGGCGACCAGGCTGCCGACCTTGCCCAGGCCGATCACGCCCAGCGTCTGCCCAGCCAGCTCACGGCCGGCGAAGGCCTTCTTGCCGCCCTCGACGCGCTGTTCGAGATCGGGTGCGGTGTGGTCGAGCGCGCGCACGAAGTCCAGCGCCGCCGGCAGCAGGCGGGCCGCCAGCA
The DNA here is from genome assembly GCA_943370595.1 of Chitinophaga pinensis. Taxonomy (GTDB): domain Bacteria; phylum Pseudomonadota; class Gammaproteobacteria; order Burkholderiales; family Burkholderiaceae_C; genus Piscinibacter. The sequence goes on along the minus strand of CALRRO020000019.1, from coordinate 76,679 downwards.
GCATGCCGGCCAGCACCAGTTCCTTCACCGCGTTGGCGTTGGCGCCGGGGGTGTTGAACACCGGCACGCCGCGCTCGCTGAGTGCCGCGACCGGGATGTTGTTGACGCCGGCGCCGGCGCGGCCGACGGCGCGCACGCTGGCCGGGATGTCGCGGCCGTGCAGGTCGGCCGAGCGCAGAAGGATGGCGTCGGGTTCGGCGACGTCGGCGCCGGTCAGGTAACGCGCGGCGGGCAGCCGCGCGAGGCCGCTGGCCGAGACCTGGTTGAGCACCAGGATCCGGAAGGGCGAGCCGGAGTCAGCCATGCTCCTTCTCGAAGTCCTTCATGTAGGCCACCAGGGCCTGCACGCCTTCGATCGGCATCGCGTTGTAGATCGACGCCCGCATGCCGCCGACGACGCGGTGGCCCTTCAACTGCACCATGCCGTGCGCCTGCGCGCCCTTCAGGAAGGCGTCGTCGAGCTTGGCATCCTTCAGCTTGAACGGCACGTTCATCAGCGAGCGGCAGTCGCGCGCCACCGGCGCCGAATAGAAGTCCTGGCTGTCGAGGTAGTCGTACAGCAGCGCCGCCTTGGCGCGGTTGTGCGCTTCCATCGCCGCCAGACCGCCTTGCGCCTTGATCCACTTGAACACCAGGCCGGCGATGTAGATCGCGTAGGTCGGCGGGGTGTTGAGCATCGAGTCGGCAGCGGCCTGCGCGCCGTAGTCGAAGGCCGAGGGCGTGATCGGCAGCGAGCGGCCGAGCAGGTCGTCGCGGATGATCACGATGGTCAGGCCGGCCGGGCCGATGTTCTTCTGCGCGCCGCCGTAGATCAGGCCGTACTTCGACACGTCCAGCGGGCGCGACAGGATGTTGCTCGACACGTCGGCCACCAGCGGCACGTCGCCGACCTCGGGCGTGAAGTGGTACTCGACGCCGCCAATGGTCTCGTTGGCGCAGATGTGCACGTAGGCGGCGTTCGGGTCGAGCTTCCAGGTCGCCCGGGCCGGGATGGTCGTGTAGTTCGTGTCCTTCGCGCTGGCCGCGACGTTGACCTGGCAGTACTTGCCGGCCTCCTCGATCGACTTCTTCGACCACTCGCCGGTGTCGATGTAGTCGGCGCTGGTGTGGCCGCGCAGCAGGTTCATCGGCACGATGGCGTTCTCGGCGATCGCGCCGCCCTGCATGAAGAGGACCTTGTAGTTCGACGGCACCGCGAGCAGCTCGCGCAGCAGCGCGACCGCCTCGGCGTGGATGCCCATGAACTCCTTGCCGCGGTGGCTCATCTCCATCACCGACATGCCCGAGCCCTGCCAGTCGAGCATCTCGGCCGCGGCCTGGCGCAGCACGGGTTCGGGCAAGGCGGCGGGGCCGGCGCTGAAGTTGAACACGCGGGTCATGGAACGGGTCTCCGGGAGCGGGCGGTAAGGGAAGGGGACACAGCATAACCAGATTCCCCCGCCGTCTCGATGACGCCGGCCCCTGGCGCGGCGCCTGATTTGGTGCCAGCATCCGGCCACCCCCACGAGCCACCACCCCGAGGAGAAGACCATGCTCAAGTCCGGCATCGACCAGGACGCCTTGATCCAGATGTTCGCCACCGCCAGCGCCGGCGCCACCGACCAGTTGCGCAAGGGCGTGACCCAGGCGACGCTGGCCGCGCTGCAGGGCCGCGAGCTCAGCCTGAAGAACATCCGTTCGGTGCTCAAGACGGTGGCGCAGTCGGCCTCGGCCGGCGCGGCCATGAACAAGCTGCCGGGCGTCGACGTCGAGGACATGCTCGACAAGGCGGTGACCGGCATGGACGAGGCCTTGCTCAAGGCGGTGGACGCCAACCGCGTCGCGCTGCAGCAGTTCGTCAACCAGGGCGCCGACCTGCGCGAAAAGCACCTGAAGAAGGCGCTGACCGACCTGGAAGCGATGGAAGACAGCTTCATCGGCGCGCTGAAGAAGGCCGCCGAGGCGGCGGGCACGCAGGCATCCGCCCAGTGGGCGCCGGTGCTGGAGAAGCTGCAGGCCGGCGGCACGCTGTCCGGCGCCAAGGCGGCGACCACCGCCGAGCAGTTCGTCAACCAGATGCAGACCGCCATGCGCGACAGCCGCGCCGCCAGCCTGAAGGCGGCGCAGACCCTGGCCGAGAGTTATGCGGCGCTGGTCAGCGGCGTGCTGATCGGCATGTCGGATGCGCTGACGCAGGGTGGCGCGGCGAAGCCGAAGGCGAAGAAGTAGCGCGCTGCTCGGTTATCGTGCCGGCATGAGCGACGGCGCAGACTTCAGCTTCTTCTGGCACGACTACGAGACCTTCGGCCGGACGCCACGGCGCGACCGGCCGTCGCAGTTCGCCGGCGTGCGCACCGACGCCGAGCTCAACGAGATCGGCGCCCCGGTCGAGCTGTACTGCCAGCCGCCGCTGGACGCGCTGCCCGAGCCCGAGGCCTGCCTGCTGACCGGCATCACGCCGCAGCACTGCGCCGAGCACGGCGTGGCCGAACATGCCTTCGCCGCCGCGATCGAGGCGCAGCTGGCGAAGCCGGGCACGGTGGGCGTGGGCTACAACTCGATCCGCTTCGACGACGAGGTCACGCGCTTCCTGTTCTGGCGCAACCTGATCGACCCCTACGCTCGCGAGTGGCAGAACGGCTGCGGCCGCTGGGACCTGCTCGACGTCGTGCGCGCCACGCGCGCGCTGCGCCCCGAGGGCATCGAATGGCCGAGCCACGAGGACGGCAAGGCTTCGTTCAAGCTCGAGCACCTGAGCGCCGCCAATGGCCTGGCGCACGAGTCGGCGCACGACGCGCTGTCCGACGTTCGCGCGACCATCGCGGTGGCGCGGCTCATCCGGCAGCAGCAGCCGCGGCTGTGGGACTTCTGCCTGAAGCTGCGCCGCAAGGCCGCGGTGATCGCCGAGATCGGCGGCGCGCGGCCTTTCCTTCACGTCTCGGGCATGTATGCGCCGGAGCGCGGCTGCCTGGCGGTGGTGTGGCCGTTGGCGCCGCACCCGACCAACAAGAACGAACTGATCGTCTGGGACCTGTCGGCCGACCCGGCGCAGTTGCTCGAACTCGATGCCGCGGCCATCCGCGAGCGCATGTTCACCCGCGCGGACGACCTGCCCGAGGGCGTCGAACGGCTGCCGATCAAGACCATCCATCTGAACAAGTCGCCGGTGGTGGTCGGCAACCTGAAGGCGCTGAGCCCGGCGATGGCCGAGCGCTGGGGCATCGACGTGGCGCAGGCGCTCGGGCGCGCCGAAGCGGCCGCACACGCCGGTGCGGCGCTGGCTGGCCTGTGGGCCGAGGTGTTCGAGCGGCCAAAAGCGACCCAGGCGATCGACGTCGACGAAGACCTCTACGGCGGCTTCATCGGCCACACCGACCGCGGGCGGCTGCAGCGGCTGCGCGAACTGTCTCCCGAGCAACTGGCCGCCAAGCGTGTCGGCTTCGACGACCCGCGGCTGGAGGAGGTCGTCTTCCGCTACCGCGCGCGCAACTTCCCGGCCACGCTGAGTGACGACGAGCGTGCACGCTGGGAGCAGCACCGCGTCGCGCGGCTGCACGAAGGCGAGGGCGGCGCGCTGACGGTGGAGGCCTTCTTCGAGCGCATCGATGCGCTCAATGAAAGCGCCGACGACAACGGCCAGGAGATCCTCGCCGCGCTGTACGACTGGGCAGAGCAGATCGCGCCGGACCGCGACTGATTCCGACCGGATTCGGCGGTTCGGGAGCACAACGGTTCACAGCTCCTGCTTGCGGCCCTGAGTGGTCGTTGCGGTTTCACTTCATGCCACCGTTGGCGCGCGGCGGGTGGTCCGGGTGTGCGCTCTCCGGCCCACGCTCGCGGGCAGCCACCGAGGTCTGCAGCCCTGACCTCATCAACACCACTTTTTCGCCTCAACGCCTGGGCGACCGCGAATTGGGGCCTGCGCTCGCACACCCGAACCACCCACCCCGACCGTCACCGAGGACTTCATCGACACGCCCCACGAGCGCAGCGGCAGGGGGGTGGTTGGGCCCGGGGGCGCAGGCCCCATTCGCGGTCGCCCAGGCGGTGGCATGAATACAGGGTGTTGATGAGGCTATGGCGGCCGTGCTCGGTGGCCGCCCGCGAGCGTAGGCCGGAGAACACGGGCTCGGCCACCGCGCTGCCTCTCAGATCTCGGCACGAATGAAACCGCAACGACCGCCCAGGGCCGCGAACGGACGATCACGCGCCTGACAACACAGACAGGCGGATCAGTCGCGCCGCACCAGCAGATCGGCGATCACCGGCTTGTGCTCCGACGCTTCGCTCGGCCCGACGAAGCTGCGGCGAACGCCGATCTGCGGGCTGACCAGGATGTGGTCGATGCGCAGGAAGCTGAAGCCGTAGCGGAAGGCATGGCCGTGGGTGTAGCCGTAGCCTCGCCCGGCGCTGGCGAAGGCGTCGCGCAGGGAGATCGCCTTCAGTGCGCCGACCACGGGGGAGCTCTCCACGGCATTCAGGTCGCCGGCCACGATCACCGGCCTGGTGCTGCCGGCCAGCGCGTGGACCAGCGCCTCGGCCTGCGTCAAGCGGTCGCGGTAGTTCTGTTCCCAGTCGTCCAGCCCGCCGAGTTTCTGCTGGCGCGTCGCGTTCAGTCCCTTGCGCGGCGAGGCGAAGTGCGCGGTGACCAGCTCGATGTCGACACCGGACGCCGTCAGCGTGCAGCGAACATAGTCGCGCGCCTTGCCACGGTAGGGCATCGGCGCGGCACGGCAATCGCGCAGCGGCAGGCGGCTGGCGACCACGTACTGGTCGTGCGTGAACACCGTGCGCCCGCGCAGCACCGCCGCGACCGGCTCCGGCAGCGCGCCGCCGTCGCGGCGTGCAAAGGCGTCTGCGTCCTGCAGCACCACCACGTCGGGGTCGTGCTCGAGGATCTCCCAGGCGAGCTTGTGGTCGCGGTCGACGATGTTGGCCTGCTCGCCGTAGGCCTTGGCGTTCCAGGTCATCACCCGCAGCGCGCCGCTGCCGCTGTCGGCGCCGCCCCAGCGCAGGTCCATGGTCGCCGTGAGCGTGAGCAGCACGGCCGCCAACGCGGCCAGCCGCCACGGCCAGCGCAGGAACCACGAGGCCGCCAGCGCGAGCAGCGGCGGCACGAGGTAGACCGGATAAGGCAGGAAGCGCAGCAGCTCGGCCCAGGCCAGGTCAGCGCCCGCGAAGGCCAGCAGCGCCCACAGCGCCAGCGTGACGAGCACGCCGGCGCCGGCGATCAGCCGGCCGATGGCGTTCAGACCGCCACCGACTTCGCCGTCTCCGCGTACTCCTCGATCTGGTCGAAGTTCATGTAGCGGTAGACGCTGGCGGCATCCTTGTTGATGATGCCCATCGCTTCCTGGTACTCGGCCACCGTCGGCAGCTTGCCCAACTTGGAAGCGATCGCCGCCAGCTCGGCCGAGGCCAGGAACACGTTGGTGTTCTTGCCCAGGCGGTTCGGGAAGTTGCGCGTCGAGGTCGACACCACCGTCGCGCCTTCACGCACCTGCGCCTGGTTGCCCATGCACAGGCTGCAGCCCGGCATCTCGGTGCGCGCACCGGCGGTGCCGAAGGCGGCGTAGTGGCCTTCCTTGATCAGCTCGCTCTGGTCCATCTTGGTCGGCGGGGCGACCCACAGCTTGACCGGGATGTCACGCTGGCCGCCGAGCAGCTTGGCTGCGGCGCGGAAGTGGCCGATGTTGGTCATGCACGAGCCGATGAAGGCCTCGTCGATCTTCGTGCCGGCGACCTCGCTGAGGACCTTCGCGTCGTCCGGATCGTTCGGGCAGCACAGCACCGGCTCCTTCAGCTCGTTCAGGTCGATCTCGATGACGGCCGCGTACTCGGCATCCTTGTCGGCCTCGAGCAGCGTCGGCTTGGCCAGCCAGGCCTCGACCGACTTGATGCGGCGCTCCAGCGTGCGCTTGTCGGCGTAGCCGTCGGCGATCATGTTCTTCATCAGCACGATGTTCGACTTCAGGTACTCGATGACCGGTTCCTTGTCGAGCTTGATCGTGCAGCCGGCAGCCGAGCGCTCGGCGCTCGCGTCGCTCAGCTCGAAGGCCTGCTCCACCTTCAGCTGCGGCAGGCCCTCGATCTCGAGGATGCGGCCGCTGAAGATGTTCTTCTTGCCGGCCTTGGCCACGGTCAGCAGCCCGGCCTTGATGGCGTACAGCGGGATCGCGTGCACCAGGTCGCGCAGCGTCACGCCCGGCTGCATCTGGCCCTTGAAGCGCACCAGCACGCTCTCGGGCATGTCCAGCGGCATCACGCCGGTGGCGGCGCCGAAGGCGACCAGGCCGGAGCCGGCCGGGAAAGAGATGCCGATCGGGAAGCGGGTGTGCGAGTCGCCGCCGGTGCCCACGGTGTCGGGCAGCAGCAGGCGGTTCAGCCAGCTGTGGATCACGCCGTCGCCCGGGCGCAGCGCAACGCCGCCACGGTTGCTGATGAAGGCGGGCAGCTCGCGGTGCGTCTTCACGTCGACCGGCTTCGGGTAGGCCGCGGTGTGGCAGAACGACTGCATCACCAAGTCGGCGCTGAAGCCCAGGCAGGCCAGATCTTTCAGTTCGTCGCGTGTCATCGGGCCGGTGGTGTCCTGGCTGCCGACGGTGGTCATCTTCGGCTCGCAGTAGGTGCCCGGGCGCATGCCCTGGCCTTCCGGCAGGCCGCAGGCGCGGCCGACCATCTTCTGGGCCAGCGTGAAGCCGGCCTTCGTCGCCACCGGCGCCTGCGGCAGGCGGAACACGGTGGACGCGGCCAGGCCGAGGAACTCGCGCGCCTTGGCAGTGAGCGAACGGCCGATGATCAGGTTGATGCGGCCGCCAGCGCGCACCTCGTCGAACAGCACGTCGCTCTTGAGCTTGAACTCGGCGACGGTCGCGCCGTTCTTCACCAGCTTGCCGTCGTAGGGCAGCACCTCGATGACGTCGCCCATCTCGAGCTTTGAGACGTCGACCTCGATCGGCAGCGAGCCCGAGTCTTCCTGCGTGTTGAAGAAGATCGGTGCGATCTTGCCGCCCAGCGTGACGCCGCCGAAGCGCTTGTTCGGCACGAAGGGGATGTCCTGGCCGGTGGCCCAGATCACGCTGTTGGTGGCGCTCTTGCGCGAGCTGCCGGTGCCGACCACGTCGCCGACGTAGGCGACCAGGTGGCCCTTCTTCTTCAGGTCCTCAATGAACTGCATCGGGCCGCGCTTGCCGTCTTCCTCGGGCTTGAAGGCCGCGTCGGGGCGGGTGTTCTTCAGCATCGCCAGGTAGTGCAGCGGGATGTCCGGGCGGCTCCAGGCATCGGGCGCGGGCGACAGGTCGTCGGTGTTGGTCTCGCCGGGCACCTTGAAGACGGTGACGGTGATCGACTTCGGCACCTCGGGGCGGGTGGTGAACCATTCAGCGTCGGCCCAGCTCTTCATCACGTCCTTCGCGAAGGCATTGCCGGCCTTGGCCTTCTCGGCGACGTCGTTGAAGAAGTCGAACATCAGCAGCGTCTTCTTCAGCGCCTCGGCGGCCACGCCGGCGACGTCCTTGTCGTCGAGCAGTTCGATCAGCGGGTGCACGTTGTAGCCGCCGACCATGGTGCCGAGCAGCTCGGTGGCCTTGGCCTTGGGGACCAGGCCGACCTTCAGGTCACCATGCGCGACGGCGGCGAGGAACGAGGCCTTCACCTTGGCCGCGTCGTCGACGCCCGGCGGCACGCGGTGGGTCAGCAGGTCCAGCAGGAAGCTGTCCTCGCCGGCCGGCGGCGCCTTGATCAGCTCGATCAGCTCGGCGGTCTGCTTCGCATCCAGCGGCAGCGGCGGGATGCCGAGGGCGGCGCGTTCGGCGGCATGTTGGCGATAGGCTTGCAGCATGGGGTGCTCCGGTGCGTTGGCGGGGGCTGGAAGAGGGGCTTCGGGTTACCCCGATATTTTATGTCTTATATAAGACTTGAGGAAGCATCGCAGTGACGGCTGACGCCGGACTGTCGCGGCGAGCATCGGTCAATGCCGCGGCGCACGCAAGAAAAAGGCCCGCACGCGGCGGGCCTGTTTCGCGAGGGCGTCGACCCCGGGCTTACTTGTTCGCGGCAGCGGCCACGGCGGCGGCCGATTCCTTCTGCTTCTCGTTGACGCAGCCGTCGAGCACGCGCTGGCCTGACTTGCTGTCGAACAGCATCGACTTGTTGGCGATCTGGATGACCAGGAACTGGCCCTTCATGTCTTCCAAGCGGATCGCGCCGGTGCTGGAGGCGACCGGCTTCATCAGCCAGCTCTGCTTGCCCGACTTCACCTCGGCGTAGCCGGGGTACTTGGGCAGGGTCGAGACTTCGGCGGTCTTGCCGAACTCGCAGTCGTAGGTGCCGTAGTGCACGCGTTCGGCGGCGGCCATCTGCTCGGCCGACGCGGGGCCCGGCTCGGCAACCGCCGGTGCCGGCGCGGCCTTGGCGGTCTTCGCCGCAGGCTTGGCGGCGGGCTTGGCCGGGGCGGCCGTCTGGGCGGTGGCGATCGAGGCGCCGAGGCACAGGGCGGCGGCGAGGGCGAGGCGGGTCTTCAGGGTCATGGCGGGTTCGCGCAAGCGCGTGTCGGTGGACGGTGGCGGCAGCATGAGGCCGTGCCGACCCTTCATGCAACCAATTGCTGCGCCGCCCACGCTGCCGCTTACATGTGCAAACGTGCACCGGGGCCGTGCCGTGGCGCTTGCCACGTTTGGCCGCTCAGGCGGCGTCGGCCTCGAACCAGGCCTGGCGCACCTCGGCCGGCAGCGGCTGGCCAGTCCGGCGGGCGCGCTCCAGCACCTGCCAGTAGTAGCGGTAGCTGGCGCGGTCGTGCAACGTGTCGCGGTGGCGGATCGGCGCCCACTGCGCCGCCTGGGCGCCGCGGAGGATCTCGATGGCCAGGTCGACCTCGGCGGCTGTCGGCGCAAAGGCGTCGACGATGGTGCGCACCTGGTCGGGGTGGATGCTCCACATGCGCGTGTAGCCGAACTCGCGCGCGGCACGGGTGGCTGCAGCCGACAGCGCGCGCAGGTCCTTGAACTCGGTGACCACGCAGTGCGACGGCGTCTTTGCGTGCGCATGGCAGGCGGCCGCGATCTCCAGCTTGGCGCGGCGCACCAGCGGGTGGCTGAACTGGCCCTCGGCGCCCATGGCCGAGGCCGGAATCGCGCCGCGGTGTGCGGAGACGAAGTCCATCAGGCCGAAGGACACCGACTCGATGCGCGGATGGGCGGCGATCGCATCGACCTCGCGCAGTGCGCCGTGGGTCTCGACCAGCACGTGCACCGGGATCGAGCGCCCATGCCCGTGGATGCGGATGAAGTGGTCGATCTCGTCGCAGGCGCGCCGCACGTCGGTCAGGCCGCGTGGCTTGGGCACCATCAGGTAGGCCAGGCGCGCGCCGGCGCGGCGCACCAGCGTGTCGACGTCGTGCTCGAAGCTCGGGTGGTCGACCGGGTGCACGCGGGCGCCGACGCGGCCGAAGCGGTTGGCGGCCGATGCCGCCAGCTCGGCGCACAGGTGCGCGTGTTCGGCCTCGCCGCCGACCGGCGCGCCGTCCTCGCAGTCGAGGGTGACGTCGAACACCGGCCCGAGCTCGCCCTGCAGCTCGAGGCTCTTGCGCATGCGCGCCTCGACGCCGCTGTAGTGGTCGCACACCGGCAGGGCCGGTGCGTGATCGTCGGCGTCGAACAGCGCCTCGCGCGGGGTCATCAGAGCAGGTGCTTGACGCCGTCCTGCTCGCCGATCAGCTCGGCCAGCGTCTTGTCGATGCATTCCTGGCTGAAGGCGTCGATTGCCAGGCCCTCGACGATCTTGTACTTGCCGCCTTCGGTGGTGACCGGGAAGCCGAACATCACGTCCTTCGGGATGCCGTACTCGCCGTTGCTGGGCACGCCCATCGTGACCCACTCGCCCTTGGAGCCCAGCGCCCAGTCGCGCATGTGGTCGATGGCGGCGTTCGCGGCCGAGGCGGCCGACGACAGGCCGCGTGCCGCGATGATGGCCGCGCCGCGCTTGCCGACGGTGGGCAGGAACACGTCCTTGTTCCAGGTCTGGTCGTTGATCGCGTCCTTGACCGACTTGCCGTCGACGGTGGCGAAGCGGTAGTCGGCATACATCGTCGGCGAGTGGTTGCCCCACACGGTCAGCTTCTTGATGTCGCCGACCTTGAAGCCGCCCTTGGCCGCCAGCTGCGACGCGGCGCGGTTGTGGTCCAGGCGCAGCATCGCGGTGAAGTTCTCGCGCGGCAGGTTCGGCGCGCTCTTCATCGCGATGTAGGCGTTCGTGTTGGCCGGGTTGCCGACCACCAGCACCTTCACGTCGCGCGAGGCCACGGCGTTCAGCGCCTTGCCCTGCGCGGTGAAGATCTGCGCATTGGCGGCCAGCAGGTCGGCACGCTCCATGCCGGGGCCGCGCGGGCGGGCGCCGACGAGCAGCGCATAGTCGGTGTCCTTGAAGGCCTGCAGCGGGTCGCTGTGGGCCTCGATGCCGGCCAGCAGCGGGAAGGCGCAGTCCTCGAGCTCCATGATCACGCCCTTGAGCGCGTTCTGGGCCTTCTCGTCCGGGATCTCCAGCAGCTGCAGGATCACGGGCTGGTCCTTGCCCAGCATCTCGCCGGAGGCGATGCGGAACAGCAGCGCGTAGCCGATCTGGCCGGCAGCGCCGGTGACGGCGACTCGAAGGGGTTTCTTGCTCATGGGAGGCTCCGGAAGTCAGGAGTGGGGTCTTGTGGGAGGGTTCAGGCCGGAAGTGTAGGCCGAAGCCGGCCGCCGGGCGAGGGGAATCCCGAGTCTTCTGTCTTCTATAAGACATCTGTCAGCTGATCGTGGACGATGGGCGGCTCTTGTGCTGCAATCCGGTCATGTCCAGCGTCCTGTCCGAGTCCGCGAGCCCCGCCTTCAGCCCGCTGTACCAGCAGATCAAGGCACTGATGGTGCGCGACCTGCAGGCCGGCGTGTGGGGGCCTGGCGAGGCGATCCCCAGCGAAACCGACCTGGCGGTGCGCTTCAAGGTCAGCCAGGGCACGGTGCGCAAGGCGATCGACGAACTGGCGACGGAGAACCTGCTGGTGCGCCGCCAGGGCAAGGGCACCTTCGTCGCCACCCATGCCGAGCAGACCACGCAGTACCGCTTCCTGCGCCTGCAGCCGGACGACGGCGTCACCGACGGCGGCACGCAGCGGCGCTTCATCGACTGCCGGCGCCTGCGCGCGCCGGCCGACGTGGCACGTTCTCTCGGGCTGCGTTCGGGCGACGCGGCGATCCAGATCAAGCGTTTGTTGTCGCTGCGCGGCACGCCGGTGGTGTTCGACGAGATCTGGCTGCCGGCCGCGCCGTTCAAGGGGCTGACGGCCGACAAGCTCGGCAGCTACCGAGGGCCGATGTACGGCCTGTTCGAATCGGAGTACGGTGTCCGAATGATCCGCGCCGAAGAGAAGATCCGCGCGGTCGCGGCCGAGGGGCAGGCCGCCGAACTGCTCGCGGTGGCGCCGGGCACGCCGCTGCTGTCGGTCGAGCGGCTGTCGCTGAGCTACGGCGACAAGCCGGTCGAACTGCGCCGCGGCCTGTACAACACGGCGGCGCATCACTATCGCAATGAACTGAGCTGAAGCGCCTCTGAAGCGCAGCAGCCCTGCGGTGCGCAAGCACCATGCAAGCCTGCTGCAGTGCAATAGAATCGTTTGGTTTCGCGTCGATCACATCTTCACTGAACAGGCTGGGCATGGCAGACACCCTCAAATCGCGGCCCGAGTTCCGCAACATCCACGTCTCCCAGATCGTTGCGTACCGCCTGCCACCCGCCGGCATCGTCTCGATCCTGCACCGCGTCAGCGGCGTGCTGATGTTCCTGCTGATGCCCTTCATCATCTGGATGTTCGACACCAGCGTCAGCTCGGAGGTGTCGTACGGCGTCTTCAAGTCGGCGTTCGCAGCCGGCGTCGGCTTCATCCCGGGCTGGTTCCTCAAGCTGGTCGCGCTGGCGCTGATCTGGGCCTACCTGCACCACCTGATCGCCGGCATCCGCCACCTGTGGATGGACGCGACGCACGCGGTCACGAAGGAGTTCGGCCACCTGTCGGCCCTCGTGACGCTCGGCCTGAGCGTGCTGCTCACGCTGGCGCTGGGCTTCAAGCTCTTCTTCTGAGAACCCTCTCCATGGCACAGAACTACGGATCCAAGCGCACCGTCGTCGGCGCGCACTACGGCCTGCGCGACTGGCTCGCGCAGCGTGTCACCGCGGCGCTGATGGCGCTGTTCACCCTCGCGCTCATCGTGCAGGTGCTGCTGCCCGGCGAGATGGGCTACGACAAGTGGGCCGGCATCTTCAGCCGGCAATGGATGAAGGTGCTGACCTTCGTCGTCATCGTCTCGCTGCTGTACCACGTCTGGGTGGGCATGCGCGATGTCTGGATGGACTACGTGAAGCCGGTGGCGATCCGCCTCGGGTTGCAGGTGTTCACCATCGTGTGGCTGGTGGGCTGTGCGGGTTGGGCCATCCAGGTTCTCTGGAGACTGTGATTTCATGACTTCCAACAACGTCTCGAAGCGCAAGTTCGACGTCGTCATCGTCGGCGCCGGCGGTTCCGGCATGCGCGCCTCGCTGCAGCTGGCGCGCGCCGGCCTGAACGTCGCGGTGCTGTCCAAGGTCTTCCCGACCCGCTCGCACACCGTGGCCGCGCAAGGCGGCATCGGCGCCTCGCTCGGCAACATGAGCGAGGACAACTGGCACTATCACTTCTTCGACACCGTCAAGGGCTCCGACTGGCTCGGCGACCAGGACGCGATCGAGTTCATGTGCCGCGAGGCGCCGAAGGTCGTCTACGAGCTCGAGCACTTCGGCATGCCGTTCGACCGCAACCCCGACGGCACCATCTACCAGCGCCCGTTCGGCGGCCACACCGCCAACTACGGCGAGAAGCCGGTGCAGCGCGCCTGCGCCGCGGCCGACCGCACCGGCCACGCGATGCTGCACACGCTGTACCAGCAGAACGTCAAGTCGCGCACCAACTTCTTCGTCGAGTGGATGGCGCTCGACCTGATCCGCGACGCCGAGGGCGACGTGGTCGGCGTGACTGCGCTCGAGATGGAGACCGGCGAACTGCACATCTTCGAGGCGAAGACCGTGCTGCTGGCCACTGGCGGCGCGGGCCGCATCTTCGCGGCCAGCACCAACGCCTTCATCAACACCGGTGACGGCCTGGGCATGGCGGCGCGCGCCGGCATCCCGCTGGAAGACATGGAGTTCTGGCAATTCCACCCGACCGGCGTGGCCGGCGCGGGTGTGCTGTTGACCGAAGGCTGCCGCGGCGAAGGCGCGATCCTGCGCAACAGCAATGGCGAGCGCTTCATGGAGCGCTACGCCCCGACGCTGAAGGACCTGGCGCCGCGCGACTTCGTCTCGCGCTGCATGGACCAGGAGATCAAGGAAGGGCGCGGCTGCGGTCCGAACAAGGACTACGTCGTGCTCGACATGACCCACCTCGGCGCCGAGACGATCATGAAGCGGCTGCCGAGCGTGTTCGAGATCGGCCACAACTTCGCCAACGTCGACATCACCAAGGAACCGATTCCGGTGGTGCCGACCATCCACTACCAGATGGGCGGCATCCCGACCAACATCAATGGCCAGGTGGTGATCCCGAAGAACGGCGTGCCCAACGCGGTGGTCAACGGCCTGTATGCAGTGGGCGAATGCTCCTGCGTCAGCGTGCACGGCGCCAACCGCCTGGGCACCAACTCGCTGCTCGACCTGCTGGTGTTCGGCCGCGCCGCCGGCAACCACATCGTCGACAGCGCACTGAAGACCAAGAACCACAAGCCGCTGCCGGCCGACGCCGCCGACCGCACGCTGGCGCGCCTGGCGAAGTACGAGAAGAGCACCGGCGGCGAGTACGCCCAGGACGTTGCCAACGACCTGCGCAAGGCCATGCAGCAGCACGCCGGCGTGTTCCGCACCCAGGCGTCGATGGACGAGGGCGTGGTCAAGATCAAGGACATCGCCGAGCGCGTGAAGGGCATCCACCTGGCCGACAAGTCCAAGGTCTTCAACACCGCGCGCATCGAGGCGCTCGAGGTCGAGAACCTGATCGAGTCGGCGCTGGCCACGATGATCTCCGCCGCTGCCCGCCACGAAAGCCGCGGTGCCCACACCGTCAACGACTACGCCGACACGCCCGAGCATCCGAACGGCCGCAACGACGCCGTCTGGATGACGCACACGCTCTGGTACAGCGAGGGCAACCGGCTCGACTACAAGCCGGTGAACCTGAAGCCGCTGACGGCCGAGTCGATTCCACCCAAGGTCCGCACGTTCTGATTCCCGAAAGATCGACATGACCAAGCGTGTCTTCCAGATCTACCGCTACGACCCCGACACCGACGCGAAGCCGCGCATGCAGACCCTCGAGGTCGAGCTCGACGGCTCCGAGCGCATGCTGCTCGACGCGCTGATGAAGCTCAAGGCGGTCGACCCGACGCTGAGCTTCCGCCGCAGCTGCCGCGAGGGCGTGTGCGGTTCGGACGCGATGAACATCAACGGCAAGAACGGCCTGGCCTGCCTGACCAACATGCGCACGCTGCCCGGCGTGGTGGTGCTCAAGCCGCTGCCGGGCCTGCCGGTGATCCGCGACCTGATCGTGGACATGACGCAGTTCTTCAAGCAGTACCACTCGATCAAGCCCTACCTCGTCAACGACGAGCAGCCGCCCGACAAGGAGCGCCTGCAGACGCCGGAAGAGCGCGACGAACTCAATGGCCTGTACGAGTGCATCCTGTGCGCCAGCTGCAGCACCAGCTGCCCGAGCTTCTGGTGGAACCCGGACAAGTTCGTCGGCCCGGCCGGCCTGCTGCAGGCCTACCGCTTCATCGCCGACAGCCGTGACCAGGACACCGCCGGCCGCCTCGACAACCTCGAGGACCCGTACCGCCTGTTCCGCTGCCACACGATCATGAACTGCGTCGACGTCTGCCCGAAGGGCCTGAACCCGACCAAGGCGATCGGCAAGATCAAGGAGCTGATGGTCCGCCGCGCGGTGTGATCACAGCCATGCCATGCCCGCGCTGATCGACGAACGCGCCCTCTCCAAGCTGCGCTGGCGCTGCCGGCGCGGGCTGCTCGAGAACGACTTGTTCGTCGAACGCTTCTTCGCCCAGGGCGCGGGCCGCATCACCGAGCAGCAGGCCTCGGGCATGCTGGCGCTGATGGACCTGGCCGACAACGACCTGCTCGACCTGCTGCTGCGCCGCAAGGAGCCGGAGGGCGAGCTGGTGCGGGACGACGTCATCGAGGTGCTGGGCCTGATGCGCTCGCCGAGCCCGGCCCGCGACCCAAAAGAAGATCAAGGGCCGACACGAGCCCGACCGCTGGAGACAAGCCCGGCCTCAACCCCGACTCGCCATTCAAGGAACCCACCATGACTCCGTCTGACGTCAAAGCCACCCTGTCATTCTCGGACGGCAGCCCGAGCATGGACCTGCCGATCTACAAGGGCTCCATCGGGCCCGACGTGATCGACATCCGCAAGCTCTACGCGCAGACCGGCAAGTTCACCTACGACCCGGGGTTCCTGTCCACCGCGGCCTGCCAGTCGACCATCACCTACATCGACGGCGACAAGGGCGAGCTGCTGTACCGCGGCTACCCGATCGAGCAGCTCGCGACCAACTGCGACTTCCTCGAGACCTGCTACCTGCTGCTCAAGGGCGAGCTGCCCAACGCGACGCAGAAGACCGACTTCACCAAGCTCGTGACCAACCACACCATGGTCAACGAGCAGATGCAGTTCTTCCTGCGCGGCTTCCGCCGCGACGCGCACCCGATGGCGGTGATGACCGGTCTGGTCGGTGCGCTGTCGGCCTTCTATCACGACAGCACCGACATCAATAACCCGCAGCACCGCGAGGTCGCGGCGATCCGCCTGATCGCCAAGATGCCGACGCTGGTGGCGATGGCCTACAAGTACGGCACCGGCCAGCCCTACATCTACCCGAAGAACTCGCTGAGCTACTCGGCGAACTTCATGCGCATGATGTTCGCGACGCCCTGCGAGGAGTACGAGCCGAACGACGTGCTGGTGCGCGCCATCGACCGCATCTTCATCCTGCACGCCGACCACGAGCAGAACGCCTCGACCTCGACGGTGCGCCTGTGCGGCTCGTCGGGCACCAACCCGTTCGCGGCCATCGCGGCCGGCGTGGCCTGCCTGTGGGGCCCGGCGCACGGCGGCGCCAACGAGGCGGCACTGAACATGCTCGAAGACGTGCAGAAGATGGGCGGCGTCGAGAAGATCGGCGAGTTCATCAAGCAGGTGAAGGACAAGAACTCCAACGTCAAGCTGATGGGCTTCGGCCACCGGGTCTACAAGAACTACGACCCGCGCGCCAAGCTCATGCGCGAAACCTGCCACGAGGTGCTAGGCGCCCTGGGCAAGACCAACGACCCGATCCTCAAGCTGGCGATGGAGCTGGAGAAGATCGCGCTGGAAGACGAGTACTTCGTCGCCCGCAAGCTGTACCCGAACGTCGACTTCTACTCGGGCATCGTGCAGCGCGCGATCGGTATCCCGGTGAGCCTGTTCACCGCGATCTTCGCGCTGGCCCGCACCGTCGGCTGGATCGCCCAGCTCAACGAGATGATCGGCGACCCCGAGTACAAGATCGGCCGCCCGCGCCAGCTCTATCACGGCTCGGTGCGCCGCGACGTCAAGCCGATGTCGCAGCGCGGCTGATCCGCCGGTCGACGCCGTCGCGAAGGCCCCTGCACGCGAGTGCCGGGGCCTTTTGCTTGCCAAGCGCCTAAAATTGTCGGTTCCCCGCTGAACCAGCCGCGAGAGCCCATGCCCCGCACCCTGTACGACAAGATCTGGGACGAGCACGTCGTCCACACCGAGGACGACGGCACCTCGGTGCTGTACATCGACCGCCACCTGGTGCACGAGGTGACCAGCCCGCAGGCTTTCGAAGGCCTGCGCCTGGCCGGCCGCAAACCATGGCGCGTGAGCTCGATCGTTGCCACCGCCGACCACAACACGCCGACCACCGGCTGGGAGCGCGGCTACGACGGCATCACGGATCCGACCTCGAAGCAGCAGGTCGTCACGCTGGACGCCAACATCAAGGCCTTCGGCGCCGCGGCCTTCTTCCCGTTCCTCGACAAGCGCCAGGGCATCGTGCACGTGATCGGGCCGGAGCAGGGCGCCACGCTGCCGGGCATGACGGTGGTCTGCGGCGACTCGCACACTTCGACCCACGGCGCCTTCGGCGCGCTCGCGCACGGCATCGGCACCAGCGAGGTCGAACACGTGCTGGCCACGCAGACACTGCTGGCCAAGAAGGCTAAGAACATGTTGGTCAAGGTCGAAGGCACGCTGGCGCGTGGCTGCTCGGCCAAGGACATCGTGCTGGCCATCATCGGCAAGATCGGCACGGCCGGCGGCACCGGCTACACGATCGAGTTCGGCGGTTCGGCAATCCGTGCGCTTTCGATGGAAGGCCGCATGACGGTGTGCAACATGGCGATCGAAGGCGGCGCGCGTGCCGGCCTGGTCGCGGTGGACGAGACCACGATCGCCTACGTCAAGGGCCGGCCGTTCGCGCCGGCGGGCCTCGAGTGGGAGCAGGCGGTCGCCTACTGGCGCACGCTGCGCTCGGACGACGACGCGACCTGGGATGCCATCGTCGAGCTCGACGCCAGCCAGATCCGCCCGCAGGTGACCTGGGGCACGTCGCCCGAGATGGTGCTGTCCATCGAAGACCGCGTGCCCGATCCGGACCGCGAGAAGGACGCCGGCAAGCGTGGCGCGATGGAACGCGCGCTGCAGTACATGGCGCTCGAGCCGAACAAGCCAATCGCCGACATCCTGATCGACAAGGTGTTCATCGGCTCGTGCACGAACTCGCGCATCGAGGACCTGCGCGAGGCCGCGGCCGTGGTGCGCAAGCTCGGGCGGCGTGTCGCCGGCAACGTCAAGCTGGCGATGGTGGTGCCGGGCTCGGGCCTGGTGAAGGCGCAAGCGGAGCGCGAAGGCCTGCACGAGGTCTTCAAGGCCGCCGGCTTCGAGTGGCGCGAGCCGGGCTGCTCGATGTGCCTGGCGATGAACGCCGACCGGCTGGAGCCGGGCGAGCGCTGCGCCTCCACCTCCAACCGCAACTTCGAAGGCCGCCAGGGTGCCGGCGGCCGCACCCACCTGGTCAGCCCGGCGATGGCCGCGGCGGCGGCCATCGAAGGCCATTTCGTCGACGTCCGGCGCATCGCCTGACGAGCTTCACCTGCCCAAGGAGACCCGTTCATGAAGCGCATCCTGTTCGCCTTCCTCGCCTCGCTCTACCTGCTGGCCGGCTGCAACACCATCGAAGGCATCGGCAAGGACATCCAGAAGGGCGGCGAGAAGGTCGAAGAAGCCGCGAAGAAGAAGTAGGCCCGGACATGCAAGCCTTCACCGTGCACAAAGGGCTGGTCGCGCCGCTGGACCGCGAGAACGTCGACACCGACGCGATCATCCCCAAGCAGTTCCTCAAGTCGATCAAGCGCTCGGGCTTCGGGCCCAACCTGTTCGACGAGTGGCGCTACCTCGACCGCGGTGAGCCGGGCCAGGACCCGGCCTCGCGCAAGTCGAACCCGGACTTCGTGCTCAACCAGCCGCGCTACCAGGGCGCCTCGATCCTGCTGGCGCGCAAGAACTTCGGCTGCGGCTCGTCGCGCGAGCACGCGCCCTGGGCGCTGGACCAGTACGGCTTCCGCGCCATCATCGCGCCGAGCTACGCCGACATCTTCTTCAGCAACTGCTTCAAGAACGGCCTGCTGCCCATCGTGCTGCCCGAGGCGCAGGTGAGCATGCTGTTCGACGAGGTGGCGGCCTTCACCGGCTACCAGCTGACCGTCGACCTGGATCGCCAGCTCGTCATCAAGCCCGACGGCACCGGCCTGCCCTTCGAGGTGCAGCTGTTCCGCAAGTACTGCCTGCTGGGCGGCTTCGACGACATCGGCCTGACGCTGCGCCATGCCGACAAGATCCGCAGCTTCGAGGCCGAGCGCCTGCTGAAGAAGCCCTGGCTCGCCCACACCCTCTGACAAGGACATCCTCTTGAAGATCGCCATCCTGCCGGGCGACGGCATCGGCACCGAGATCGTTGCGCAGGCGCAGCGCGCGATGCAGTGCCTCGACCTGACGTTCGAGACCGAGACTGCCCCGGTGGGCGGCGCGGCCTACGAATCGCACGGCCACCCGCTGCCCGACTCGACGCTGAAGCTCGCCAAGGAGGCCGATGCGGTGCTGTTCGGCGCCGTGGGCGACTGGAAGTACGACAAGCTCGAGCGCGCGCTGCGTCCCGAGCAGGCCATCCTCGGCCTGCGCAAGAACCTCGGCCTGTTCGCCAACTTCCGCCCGGCGATCTGCTACGAGCAACTCACCCACGCGTCGAGCCTGAAGCCCGAACTGGTGGCCGGGCTCGACATCCTGATCATCCGCGAGCTGACCGGCGACATCTACTTCGGCCAGCCGCGCGGACGGCGCGAATCGCCCGACGGCGCCTTCAAGGGCGCGCCGGAGGCCTTCGACACCATGCGCTACTCGCGCCCGGAGATCGAGCGCATCGCCCACGTCGCCTTCCAGGCCGCGCGCAAGCGCAGCAAGAAGGTGACCAGCGTCGACAAGGCCAACGTGCTGGAGACCTTCCAGTTCTGGAAGGACGTGGTCACCGAGGTGCATGCGCAGTACCCGGACGTCGAGCTGGAGCACATGTACGTCGACAACGCGGCGATGCAGCTGGTCAAGGCGCCGAAGAAGTTCGACGTGCTGGTCACCGGCAACATGTTCGGCGACATCCTCTCCGACGAGGCGGCGATGCTGACCGGCTCGATCGGCATGCTGCCCTCGGCTTCGCTGAACGAAGCCGGGCGCGGCCTGTACGAGCCCAGCCACGGCAGCGCGCCCGACATCGCCGGTAAGGACCTCGCCAACCCGCTGGCTACAATCCTGTCCGTGGCCATGATGCTCCGCTTCTCCCTGAACCAGCCCGAGGCTGCCGACCGAATCGAGTCGGCGGTCCAGCACGTGCTCGCGTCGGGGCTGCGCACGGCGGACATCTGGTCGGAAGGCACCACCAAGGTGGGCACGCGCGCCATGGGCGACGCCGTGGTCGCTGCGCTTTCCGCCAAGACCACCAAAACCATTACCAAGAGCTAGTTCGGCTCCGGTTCGTCTCGCCCTCATCCCCCGGCGAAGCGACCCGGGGGAGTCAAGAGTTTGCAGACACTTTCAGAAAGGGCGACGACGATGAGACTCACGGGATTGGTCGGATGGCGCGGCATGGTCGGCTCCGTGCTGATGGACCGCATGCAGGCCGAGGGCGACTTCGCCTACATCGAGCCGGTGTTCTTCAGCACCAGCAATGCCGGCGGCGCTGCCCCGGCGATGGCGAAGAACGAGAAGACGCTCAAGGACGCCTACGACATCGAGGCGCTCAAGCGCTGCGAGATCATCATCACCGCCCAGGGCGGCGACTACACCACCGAGGTGTTCCCCAAGCTGCGCGCTGCCGGCTGGACCGGCCACTGGATCGACGCGGCCTCGACGTTGCGCATGAAGGACGACGCGGTCATCGTGCTCGACCCGGTCAACCTGCCGGTGATCAAGAATGCGCTCGCGCAGGGCGGCCGCAACTGGATCGGCGGCAACTGCACCGTCAGCTGCATGCTGATGGGCGTCGGCGCGCTGTACAAGGCCGGGCTGGTCGAGTGGATGAGCACCATGACCTACCAGGCCGCGTCGGGCGGCGGTGCGCAGCACATGCGCGAGCTGCTGACGCAGTTCGGCACGCTCAACGCCGAGGTCAAGACGCTGCTCGACGACCCGAAGAGCGCCATCCTCGAGATCGACCGGAAGATCGTCGGCAAGCAGCGTGCACTCACCGAGGCGGAGACTGCCAACTTCGGCGTGCCGCTGGGCGGTTCGCTGATCCCGTGGATCGACAAGGACCTCGGCAACGGCGTCAGCCGCGAGGAGTGGAAGGGCGGCGCCGAGACGAACAAGATCCTCGGCCAGGGCGCGGGGTTCGGAACCGCCGCGGTGCCCGTCGATGGCTTCTGCGTGCGCATCGGCGCGATGCGCTGCCACAGCCAGGCGCTGATGTTCAAGCTCAAGAAAGACGTGCCGGTGGCCGATGTGGAGGCCATGATTGCAGCCGACAACGCCTGGGTGAAGGTGGTTCCCAACACCCGTGAAGCCACGATGAAGGACCTGACGCCGGTGGCGGTGACGGGCACGTTGACCATCCCGGTCGGCCGCATCCGCCAGCTGGCCATGGGCCCGCAGTACCTCGGGGCCTTCACGATCGGCGACCAGCTGCTGTGGGGTGCGGCCGAGCCGTTGCGCCGCATGCTGCGCATCCTGGTCGAGGCATGAGCTGGTGCGCGCCGACGGCCTGCCGTTGGCGCGCTGCAACATTTGTCACGCGAAGGCGTGATGCGAACGGCGTGGGACGAATATCAGCCAATGCATGAGCTTGTCTTCGTATCCTCTTGATGTTATTGTGATTTCCAGCTCTTCGTGCGAGGTGCGGATGTCCTTCGCCGATACATTGGTCGACAGCAGCGGGCATCGTTCACGCCCGGCACGGTCCTATTGGGAGATGCCTTGAAATCAAACTCGACCTTCTCAGGGCGCCTTGCCCTGACCGGTGTGGCCGCAGCCGCTCTGTGGCTGGCCGCATCGAATGCGTACGCGCTGGGTCTGGGCAGGCTTTCCGTGCAGTCGGCACTGGGTGAGGCGCTGCGGGCCGAGATCGACGTCACCAGCCTCACGCCTGAAGAAGCGGGCACCCTGCGCGTGCGCGTGGCGCCGCCGGAGGCCTACAAGGCCGCGGGGGTCGACTACAACGCCGTGCTGCCCGTCACCAACGTCGAGCTGCAGCGCCGCACCGACGGCCGCCCCTACCTTCGTGTGACCAGCGATCGCGCGGTGCAGGAGCCCTTCGTCGACGTCATCCTCGAGATCACCTGGGCCAGTGGTCGCCTGGTGCGCGAGTACACGATGTTGTTCGATCCGGCGACGACCGCCCGCGCGCCGGCGCCGAGCGCGCCGGCCGCCGCACCGTCGATCGCCGCCGCGCCGCCGGCAGCCGCTCCCGCCGCTGCGCCGGTGGCTCCGGCCCCGCGTGCCTCGCGCCCGGCCGCCGAGCCGCGCTCCGCGACCGCGGCTGCGGCACCGGTGCCCGCAGCGACGCCGGCACCTTCCGGCCCGCTCGGCCCCGACGAGTACAAGGTCCGTCCGGGCGACACGCTGTCGCGCATCGCCGGCAAGACGCAGCGTGGCGGTGTCTCGCTCGACCAGATGCTGGTCTCGCTCTACAAGGCGAACCCCGAAGCCTTCGTCGGCAACAACATGAACCGGCTCAAGTCCGGTTCGGTGCTGTCGGTGCCGAGTGCCGAAGATGCCAAGGCGGTCTCGTCCGCCGAAGCCCGCCAACTGATTCAGGCGCAGAGCGCGGACTTCGGCGCTTACCGCCAGAAGCTCGCAGGCGCGGTGCCTGCCGCCAAGGACAGCGGCCCGGCCCGCCAGGCCACCGGCACGGTGCAGACGGAGGTGCAGGACCGCAAGCAGGCCGCCGCCCCGGCGCCCGACAAGCTGACCCTCAGCAAGGGCGCGGCCGGCAAGGCCAGCGCCACTGAAGAGCAGATCGCCAAGGGTGCCGAGAAGAAGGATGCCGCGACGCGAGTCGCCGAGTTGTCGAAGAACGTGGCCGAACTGAAGAAGCTCGGCGCCGAGACTGCCAAGGCCACCGGCCCGGGTGCTGCTGCGGCGCCCGCGGCGCCGTCTGCCCCTGCGGCGGTTTCCGTGCCCGTCAAGCCGCCCGTCGTGGCCGCTGCACCGGCGCCCGTGCCCGCAGCTGCTGCCAAGGCCTCGGCCGCTGCGCCAGCGCCAGCGCCGGTGGTGGCACCGCCGCCGCCGGCACCGGTCGTTGCCGCGGCACCGGCATCTGCTGCTGCTCCGGCCCCGTCCGCTTCTCTGCCCACGCTGGTCGCTGCCCCGGCTGCTTCTGAGCCTGCCTCGGCGCCGGTCGTGGCGGCTGCGCCGGCCGCTTCGGTCCCGCGTCCGGTCGCGCCGCGCCCTGCGCCGGTGACCGTCACGACGGCCGAAGAGCCGGGCTTCCTCGGTTCGCTGCTCGACGACAACCCGCTCGCGCTGGCGCTCGGCGGCGGCCTGATCGCCGCGCTGGTCGGCTTCGGCGTATACCGCTTCACGCGCCGCGCGAAGAAGGACAGCGGCGAGACCTCGTTCCTCGAGAGCCGCCTCCAGCCTGACTCGTTCTTCGGCGCCAGCGGCGGCCAGCGTATCGACACGCGCGACGCCGGCGGCAACTCGTCCTCGATGAGCTACTCGCTGAGCCAGCTCGATGCGATCGGTGACGTCGACCCGGTGGCCGAGGCCGACGT
Source organism: Chitinophaga pinensis (assembly GCA_943370595.1). Lineage (GTDB taxonomy): Bacteria > Pseudomonadota > Gammaproteobacteria > Burkholderiales > Burkholderiaceae_C > Piscinibacter. The sequence goes on along the minus strand of CALRRO020000019.1, from coordinate 53,306 downwards.
GTACCTCGCCTATGGCCGCGACCTGCAGGCCGAGGAAATCCTCAAGGAAGCGATGCGCGGCAACCCCGAGCGCATGGCGATCCGCACCAAGCTGCTCGAGGTCTACGCCAAGCGCCGCGACACCAAGGGCTTCGAACTGCTGGCGACGCAGCTGTACTCGCTGACGCAAGGGCAGGGCGAGGACTGGGCGAAGGCGCAGGAACTCGGCCAGCAGATCGACCCGGAGAACCCGCTGTACCAGCCGGGCGGCGCGCCCGTGGGCGGCGCGGCTGCCGCCGGGCAGATGGTCGAGGCGCTCGGCGCCAGCACCATGCCGCAATCGGTGCTGCCGTCGCCGTCGCAGTTCAACGCCTCGATCATCGACTCGACGCCGGCGCCGGATGCCGGTGTGGACCTCGACCTCGACATCGGCAGCGATGCCCCGGGCCCGACCGAGCCGGCGCCGCTGCAGACCGCCAAGGCCTATTCGCCCGCACCGGTCGAGGCACCATCGTTCGACCTCGACGCGGCCGATCTCACGCTGCCGGACTTCGCACCCCCGCCCGCGCCCGCCGCGCCGGCGAATGCACCGGCGGTCGAATTCGACCTGGCTGGCATCTCGCTCGATCTCGACCTGCCCGCCGGCGGCAGCCCCGCGGCGGCACCTTCAGGCCCGACGACGGTGCCCTCGGGCTTCGGCGAGTCCGGCCTGTCCGGCTTCGACGAGGACGACGCCGGCGACCCGCTGTCGCGCAAGCTCGAGCTCGCCGAGGAGTTCCGCCAGATCGGCGACATGGAAGGTGCGCGCGACCTGCTGCAGGAAGTGGTGTCCAAGGCCTCCGGCTCGCTGAAGTCCAAGGCCCAGGGCATGCTCGAGCAGCTCGGTTGATGCCCGGGCGCTGCGGCGCCCGCGTCGCCACCACGAGCCGGCCATGAGGGTGGCCCTCGGCATCAGCTACCGGGGCACCGGCTACCAGGGCTGGCAAAGTCAGCCTGGCGGCAACACCGTGCAAGACCGGCTGGAGCAGGCGCTCCACAGCTTTCTCGCGGTGCCCGTGCGCGTGATGTGCGCGGGACGCACCGATGCCGGCGTGCACGCGCTCAACCAGGTCGTCCACCTCGACTGCGACGCCGAGCGCGAGCCGTTCTCCTGGGTGCGCGGCACCAATCGCTTTCTCCCCGACGACATCGCGGTGCAGTGGTGCAGGCCCGTCGACGAGCGCTTCCATGCCCGCAACAGCGCACTCGGGCGGCGCTATGTCTACGTGCTGCGCGAATCGCCAGTGCGACCGGCGCTCGAAGCAGGTCTCGTGGGGTGGAGCTTTCGCCCCCTCGAGGGCGCCAGGATGCGCGCCGCGGCCGAGCGCCTGATCGGCGAGCACGACTTCTCGGCCTTCCGTTCGGCCGAGTGTCAGGCGGCTTCTCCGGTCAAGACGCTGCGCCACATCCACATCGAGCAGCGCGGTGCCTACTGGCGCTTCGAGTTCGATGCCAGCGCTTTCCTGCACCACATGGTGCGCAACCTGATGGGCTGCCTGGTCGCCGTGGGTTCGGGCGCGCGAGACGCCGACTGGCTGGAATCCGTGCTGCGAGCGCGTGACCGCAGCCTGGCGGCGCCGACTTTCGCTGCCGGTGGGCTGTATTTCGTCGGGCCGTACTACGATCCGGCCCTTGCGCTGCCGTCTGCCACGGCGGCGATGGACTGGCTGCCCTGAGGCGGCGAAACCACCGATGAACCAGCGCACGCGCATCAAGATCTGCGGCCTCACGCGCGAGGCCGATGTCGACGCGGCCGTCGAGGCCGGTGCCGATGCGATCGGCTTCGTGCTCTACGAGAAGAGCCCGCGCCACGTGAGCCTGGCTCGTGCCACCAACCTGGCGCGTCGCCTGCCGCCCTTCGTGATGCCGGTGGTGCTGCTGGTCAATGCGAGCGACGCCGAGATCGCCGACGCAGTGCGATCGCTGCCCCAGGCACTGCTGCAATTCCACGGCGACGAGACGGCGACGCGTTGCGATGAAGCCGGCCGCCCGTACATCCGGGCGGCGCGGATGGCGCCCGGGTTCGATTTGGTAGACTTTGCGCAGCAGTTCTCGAACGCTCAGGCCATCCTGCTCGACGCCCATGTCGAAGGATATGGCGGCGGCGGAAAGGTCTTCGATTGGTCTCTCATTCCTCCCAACGTGCCCCGTCCGGTCGTTTTGTCTGGTGGGTTGCATGCCGGAAATGCGATCGAAGGCATTCTTCAGGTGCGGCCCTGGGCCGTTGACGTGAGCTCCGGCGTGGAATCAGCGAAGGGCATCAAGGATGCCGACCTGATCCGCCGGTTCTGCGAGGCGGTGCGCGAAGCCGATGCGCGCGCAGCCGACTCCGAGACCTGAACACCTTTCCACCACCATGTTGAACTACCAGCAACCCGATGCGCGGGGGCATTTCGGCGTCTACGGCGGCACCTTCGTCGCCGAGACCCTGATCCACGCGCTGGACGAACTCAAGGCAGCCTACGACGACGCGCGTGCCGACCCGGCCTTCATGGCCGAGTTCCGGTCCGAGCTCGCCCACTTCGTCGGCCGGCCCAGCCCGGTCTACCATGCCGCCAGGCTCAGCCGTGAACTCGGCGGCGCGCAGATCCACCTCAAGCGAGAGGACCTGAACCACACCGGCGCGCACAAGGTCAACAACACCATCGGCCAGGCCATGCTTGCGCGGCGCATGGGCAAGCCGCGCGTCATCGCCGAGACGGGTGCCGGCCAGCATGGCGTGGCCACCGCGACGATCTGCGCGCGCTACGGCATGGAGTGCGTGGTCTACATGGGCAGTGAGGACGTCAAGCGTCAGTCGCCGAACGTCTACCGCATGCACCTGCTTGGCGCCCGCGTCGTGCCGGTCGAGAGCGGCTCGAAGACGCTGAAGGACGCACTCAACGAGGCACTTCGCGACTGGGTGACCAACGTCGAGAACACCTTCTACATCATCGGCACGGTGGCCGGCCCGCACCCGTACCCGATGATGGTGCGCGACTTCCAGCGTGTGATCGGCGACGAATGCCTGGTGCAGATGCCCGAGATGATCCAGTCCCTGGGCGGCCCGGCCGGCCGGCAGCCCGACGCGGTGATCGCCTGCGTCGGCGGCGGCAGCAACGCGATGGGCATCTTCTATCCGTACATCGAGCACGACGGCACGCGCCTGATTGGCGTCGAGGCGGCCGGGCAGGGGCTGGCCAGCGGCAAGCACGCGGCCTCGCTGTCGGCCGGCACGCCGGGCGTGCTGCACGGCAACCGCACCTACCTGCTGCAGGACGCCAACGGCCAGATCACCGAGACGCATTCGATCTCCGCCGGCCTCGACTACCCCGGAGTCGGCCCCGAACATGCGTACCTGAAGGACATCGGCCGCGCCGAGTACGTCGGCATCACCGATGACGAGGCGCTGTCGGCATTCCACCGCCTGTGCCGTACCGAGGGCATCATCCCGGCGCTCGAATCGAGCCACGCCGTGGCCCACGCGATGAAGCTGGCACCGACGATGCGGCCCGACCAGCACGTGCTGGTCAACCTCTCCGGCCGAGGCGACAAGGACATCGGCACGGTCGCCGACCTGTCCGGTGCCGAGTTCTACTGCCGGCCCTCGTGCCGCGGGCAGATGGTCAAGGGAGGCACGCTGTGAGCCGCATCGCCGCCCGCTTCGACGCGCTTCGCTCGCGCGGCCGCAAGGCGCTGATCCCCTATGTCACCGCCGGTGACCCGTACGCCGACGCGACCGTCGACATCATGGTCGCGATGGCCAAGGCCGGCGCCGACGTGATCGAGCTCGGCGTGCCGTTCTCCGACCCGATGGCCGATGGCCCGGTGATCCAGAAGGCCTCCGAGCGGGCCCTGGCCAAGGGCGTCGGCATGCCGCAGGTGCTGCAGATCGTGCGTGACTTCCGCGCCCGGGATGCCGAGACCCCGGTCGTCCTGATGGGCTACGCCAACCCGGTCGAGCGGTATGGTGTCGACCGCTTCGTCGCCGATGCCGGCGCAGCGGGTGTCGACGGTGTGCTGGTCGTGGACTACCCGCCGGAAGAGTGCGAAGCCTTCGCCGCCAAGCTGCGCGCGCACGGGCTGGACATGATCTTCCTGCTCGCGCCCACGTCCACCGACGCGCGCATGAGCGAAGTCGGCCGCATCGCCAGCGGCTACGTCTACTATGTGTCGCTCAAGGGCGTGACCGGCGCGGGCCACCTCGACACCGCAGCGGTCGCGGCCATGATCCCGCGGATCCGGCAGCACGTGAAGCTGCCGGTCGGCGTGGGCTTCGGCATCCGTGACGCGCAGACCGCGCGCGCCGTGGCCAACGTCTCCGACGCGGTCGTCATCGGCTCGGCGCTCGTGCAACTGCTCGAGACACGCGAGCGCGGCAACGTGGCGGCGGCCGCGGCCGACTTCATCGGCGGCATCCGCGCCGCCCTCGACTCCTGAAAGGAACGGCACCATGAGCTGGCTTGAGAAACTGCTGCCCCCGAAGATCCAGCAGACCGACCCGAGCGAACGGCGCACGGTGCCCGAGGGCCTGTGGATCAAGTGCCCGTCTTGCGAGACGGTGCTCTACAAGACCGACCTGGAGCAGAACGTCAACGTCTGCCCGAAGTGCGGCCACCACCACCGCATCGGCGCGCGGGCCCGGCTCGATGCCTTCCTCGACGCTGAGGGCCGCTTCGAGATCGGCCAGGAGGTGCTGCCGGTCGACGCGCTGAAGTTCAAGGACAGCAAGAAGTACCCCGAGCGTCTGAAAGACGCGCTGGAAGCCACCGGCGAGACCGACGCGCTGGTGGTGATCGGCGGCTCGGTGATGAGCCTGCCGATCGTCGCCGCCTGCTTCGAGTTCGATTTCATGGGCGGCTCGATGGGCTCGGTGGTCGGCGAGCGCTTCGTGCGCGGCGTCGAGGCGGCGGTCGAGCAGAAGACGCCTTTCGTCAGCTTCACCGCCACCGGCGGAGCGCGCATGCAGGAAGGGCTGCTGAGCCTGATGCAGATGGCCAAGACCAATGCCGCGCTGACGCGGCTGGCCAAGGCGAAGCTGCCCTACATCAGCGTGCTGACCGATCCGACCATGGGCGGTGTGTCGGCGAGCTTCGCCTTCGTCGGCGATGTCGTCATCGCCGAGCCCAAGGCGCTGATCGGCTTCGCCGGCCCCCGCGTGATCGAGAACACCGTGCGCGAGAAGCTGCCGGAAGGTTTCCAGCGCGCCGAGTTCCTGGTCGAGAAGGGCGCGATCGACATGATCATCGACCGCCGCGAGATGCGCACTACCGTGGCGCGCGCCATTGCCATGCTGCAGGGGCTGAGCGCCGACGCGATCGCCTGAATCGGGGGGTGGCCGAAACGTGCCGGGATGCACATAGGGGCTCCTTTCCCCGTACCTGAAGGGGCTCGTCGCTGGCGGGCTCTGTCATAGTCCTGTCGACAACCCGGGTATTCATCGAAACGTCTGCCTAGACGCATGACGCCCGGGTCAATCAGGGTGGCGTTAGCGTGACTTTCCCTTCCGAATCCGGTGTGGCCGAGCTGCTCGACTGCGTTCGACCGCTTCCCTCTGCAGTCGACGCCTCGATGCATGCGCTGCGTGCGCCGTGGCCTCGCGGTGAGGTGCCGCTGGCCGATCGCCACGGCCTGGCCCTGGCGGCATGGCTCATTGCGCTGGACCGGGTCACGGGGTGTCCGCAGGTCCGCATCGGGACGGCACACGGGACGATTGAGCTGACGGTGCCGCCGCAAGGGGTCGCGGTGCGGCGGTGGTGCGAACGGGTCCTCGCGGCGACGCCGTCCGAGGGAACGGACTCGGCAGCACAGACTTTCTGGCAAGGCGACGCCGCTGGCGAGCCGTCTCTCGCGGAGAACGGCGTCGTCGTGGCTGTCGGGCTGGATGCCGCCAGCTCGGAGTTGACTTTTGTCTACTGCTCGCCCCCTGTCGACGAGGCCACCGCGACTGCGCTGCTGAACGCATGGGTCGAAACGATCGCTCAGTGTTGCGAGCGACGGGACCAGGATGTCTCGTCGATTCGTTGCCTGGCGGCTGCGAGCCAGCCCGACGTGGCGGCGCTGCGCACTCCCCAGGCGGACGAGGCCGCAGCCGCGTCGGTCGTCACGCTGTTCGAGGCCGTGGCCCGGCGACAGCCCGAACAGGTGGCCATCGTCTCGAAACTGGGCACCTTGAGCTATCGCGAGCTCGACGCCATGGCCAGCCGCATCGCCGACGCGCTGCGTTCGCGGGGTGTGGTTTCCGGCGAAGTCGTCGCCGTGGAGGCGCAGCGGTCGGTCGCCACGATTGCGGCCGTGCTCGGCATCCTGCGCGCCGGGGCGGCCTATCTGCCCATCGATCTGTCGTTCCCTCGGGAGCGCATCGAGTTCATGCTGACGGACGCCGGCGCCCGCCTGATGGTGATCGACGGCCCGCGCGAGCGGCCGCTGCCGGCGGCGCTGGAACTGCTCGATCTTGGTGCGCTGCCCAGCGTGCAGGTACAAGCGTCGCAGCCGGCGGCGGCGGGCCAGTCGCTCGCCTACGTCATGTACACCTCCGGCTCGACCGGTCAGCCCAAGGGCGTGGAGATCCCGCACCGCGCCATCGTCCGCCTCGTCCAGCACTCGCAGTACGTCTCGCTGTCCGAGGCGACCGTGATGCTGCACGCCGCACCGCTGGGCTTCGACGCGTCGACGCTGGAGATCTGGGGCCCGTTGCTCAACGGCGGCCGGATCGTGCTGCACGACGAGCCGGTGCCCAGCGGTGCCGGGCTGTCCCAGGTGATCCGCACGCACGGCGTGACCACGGCGTGGCTCACCGCAGCCCTGTTCAATGCCGTGCTGGACGATGATCCCCAATATCTGTCCGGACTGCGCGAACTGTTGATCGGTGGCGAGGCCTTGTCCGTCGAGCACGTGCGGCGCTTCATGCAGGCCGTGCCGCAGACCCAACTGATCAACGGCTACGGCCCCACCGAGTGCACGACCTTCGCGGCGACCCACCGGATCGATCCGACGACGCTGGCCGCTGCCCGCTCCGTTCCGATCGGCTCTCCGATCACGCATACCACGCTGTACGTGCTCAATCGCCGTGGCGAGCCGGTGCCCGATGGCCTGGTCGGCGAGCTCTACATCGGCGGGCTGGGCGTCGGCCGCGGCTACCTGGGTCGCCCGGAACTGACGGCGGAGCGCTTCCTGTCGGATCCGTTTGCCGGCGAGGACTGGCGCATGTACCGCACGGGGGACCTGGTCACGCGCTTGCCCGATGGGGCGATCGACTTCGTCGGCCGGGCCGACGGGCAGGTCAAGATCCGCGGCTTTCGCATCGAGGTCGGCGAAATCGAGGCCGTCCTCGCGAAGCAACCGTCGGTACGAGCCTGTGCCGTCGTGGCGCGCCGAGACCCGGCCCGCGGGGTCGAACTGGTCGCCTATGTCGTGCCCTCCGCCGCCGACTTCAACGCGCCGGCGCTGCGTATGGCGCTGGCCGCGCAGCTTCCCGACTTCATGGTGCCGGCACGCTGGATGCGCCTCGAAGCGCTGCCGATCACGACCAATGGCAAGCTCGATCGCCGCGCCTTGCCTGAGCCCGCGAACGAGCGGCCCGCCGGGCTGCCGCACCCCTACGCGGCGCCGGCCTCGCCGCGCGAACGCGAAGTGGCGGCCGTGTTCGCCCGCGTTCTGGGCATCGACCGGGTCGGTGCGCTCGACAACTTCTTCGACCTGGGCGGCAGCTCGCTGCTGGTGCTGCGGGCCCATGCAGCGCTGCGCGCCGAAGGCCACACTCGATTGCCGATTGCCACGATGTTCGCCGACCCGACGCCGCGAGGCCTGGCCCGGTCGATCGACGGCATCGACCAGCCGCAGCGCCAGACCCGGCGGGACGTGACCCCGGCCCCGCGCGGCGAGCCGATCGCGATCATCGGCATGGCCGGGCGCTTTCCGGGCGCCGCCGACATCGAGGCCTTCTGGTCGATGATCGACGAGGGCCGCGACGGCATCCGCTTCTTCCGGCCCGAGGAACTGGACGCGTCCATTCCCGCCGCGCTGCGCGCCGATCCGCAGTACGTCGCTGCACGCGGCGTGGTCGACGGGTTCGACCTGTTCGACGCGGGCTTCTTCGGCATCTCCCCGCGCGAAGCCGAGCTGATGGATCCGCAGCAGCGCCTGTTCCTCGAGACGGCCTGGGAGTGCCTCGAGCGCGCCGGGCAGGTTCCGGAGAAGACCGAGGGGCGCATCGGCGTTTTCGCCGGCATGTACAACGCGACGTACTTCCAGCGTCACGTCATGGCGCATCCGGACAAGATCGAGCGGCTGGGCAGCTTCCAGGTCATGCTGGCCAACGAGAAGGACTACATTGCGACGCGGACGGCGCACAAGCTGAATCTGACCGGCCCGGCGATCAGCGTGCACACCGCCTGCTCGACCTCGCTGGTGGCGATCGCGCAGGCGTTCGACGCGCTGCGTGCCGGCCAGTGCGAGCTGGCGCTGGCCGGAGGCTCCTCGATCAACTGCCCGCCGGCCAACGGCTACCTGTACGAAGAAGGCTCGATGCTGTCGCCCGATGGGCACACGCGCAGCTTCGACGAACAGGCCCAGGGCACGACCTTCTCGGATGGCGTCGCGGTCGTGCTGCTCAAGCGCCTGTCCGCTGCGCTGGCCGACGGCAACACGATCCATGCGGTGATCCGCGGCGTCGCGGTCAACAACGATGGCTCCGTGAAGGCCAGCTTCACCGCGCCCAGCGTCGAAGGGCAGTGTGCAGTGATCGAGGCCGCGCTCGACTCGGCCGGGATCGACGCACGCAGCGTGTCCTACGTCGAGGCGCACGGCACGGCCACGCCGCTCGGCGACCCCGTCGAGGTGGCCGCGCTGACCCGGGCGTTCCGGCGTGACACCGACGACGCAGGTTTCTGCACGCTCGGGTCCGTGAAGAGCAACACCGGCCACCTGGTGATCGCCGCCGGCGCGACGGGTGTCATCAAGACCGCGCTGGCGCTGGTCCGTGAACGCATCCCGGGCACGGCGCACTTCACGCGGCCGAACCCGAAGATCGACTTCGACGGCAGCCCCTTCGTCGTGCGCCCCGCCGCCTGGGCCTGGCCGCGAGAGGCTGCACCTCGGCGCGCGGGTGTCAGCTCGTTCGGCGTCGGTGGCACCAACGCGCACGTGGTGATGGAGGAGGCGCCGCCGCTGCCCCAGCGCGCCGGCGTGTCCGGGCCGCATCTGTTGCGACTGTCGGCGCGCACGCCGGCTGCACTGGAGGCAGCCAAGTCGCGGCTGGCGGATTGGCTGGCCTCTGACGGACGCGACGCCGACCTGGCCGATGTCGCATTCACGCTGGACGTCGGCCGGCGCGACTTCGCGCAGCGCAGCGTCGTCGTCGCGCACGATGCGGCGCAGGCCGCGGCGGCACTGCGTGACCCCTCGGTCAGCCGCGTGTGGACGCTGCCCGCTGCGCAGCCGGCGCCGGTGTTGCTGTTCCCGGGGCAGGGCGCGCAATACGCCGGCATGGGCCGCGAGCTGTACGCCGGCGATGCCGCCGCGCGCGGAGCCTTCGAAGCGTGTTTCGCGGCCCTCGAGACCGACGCGGCAAAGGGCCTGCGCGACGCGATGTTTGGCAACGATGCCGCCGCACTGGCGCAGACTGCGGTCACCCAGCCGGCCACCTTCTGCCTGGAGTACGCCGTCGCCACGGCGTGGCTGGCGCGTGGGCTGCAGCCGGCAGCGCTGATCGGCCACAGCGTTGGCGAGTTCGTCGCCGCCGCGCTGGCCGGCGTCATGAGCCTGCCCGATGCGCTGCACCTCGTCACGCGGCGTGGTGCCCTGATGCAGGCGCTGCCGGCCGGCAGCATGCTGTCCGTTCGAACGGGCGCCGACAAGCTCGAGCCGCTGTTGCCGGCCGACGTCCAGCTGGCGGCCGAGAACGGCCCGGCGGCCTGTGTCGTCGCCGGGCCCTCGGCGGCCATCGATGCCTTCGCCGCGATGCTCGCCGAGCGTGAGATCGCCACCCAGCGGCTGCAGACATCGCACGCCTTCCACTCGGCCATGATGGATCCGGCCGTCGCCGCGTTCGAGCAGGCCGTTCGCGCCGTCTCGCTGTCTGCGCCGTCGCTGCCGGTGGTCTCCACGGCCACCGGGCGCTGGCTGAGCGCCGACGAAGCCACCGACCCGTCGTACTGGTCCAGGCACCTGCGCCAGCCTGTGCGGTTCTCGCCGGCCGTGCGCACCGCCCTGGCCGAACTGCCCCACGCCGTCTTCATCGAAGCCGGCCCGCGCGGCAGCCTGTCCACCCTGGTGCGGCAGCACCGCGGCGAGAACGGCCCCGCCGTGGCGGTACCCAGCCTGGGGGATCGTCCGGAACGCGAGAGCACGGTACTGTGCGAAGCGCAAGGCCAGCTGTGGGCGCTGGGTCTGGCGCTGACGCCGCCGCCAGACGCGCGAACCGACCGCCGCCGGATCGAACTGCCGACCTACCCGTTCGAGCGGCAGCGCCATTGGGTCGACGCCGCCGCACCTACAGCCTCGCCCGTCCACCACGCAGCCGCGGCGCCCATCGCCGCGCCTGCTGCCGCTGAATCCGCCAACCTTCCGACCACCATGACCGCCACAGCCGCACCTCAGCAGACCGACCGTCGCGCCACGCTCGTGCAACGTCTTCGCGACGTCTTCGAGGACGTCTCCGGCGTGGAACTGGCCGATGCCAGCGCTGCCGACTCGTTTGTCGAGCTCGGCCTCGACTCGCTCACGCTGACGCAGGTGGCGCTGAGGCTGAAGAAGGAGTTCTCGCTGAACATCACCTTCCGCCAGCTGATGGAGAGCTTCCGCAGCTTCGACACGCTGGCCGGGCACCTGGACCAGACGCTGCCGCCGTCGGCTGCCCCGGCCCCGGTGGCGGCGGCCGCGCCGATTGCCGTTGCGGCCATGCCCGTGCTGCAGGCTGTTGCACCGGTGGCGGCCTTCGAGCCGGCGCAGGCGGGCTCGCTGGTCCAGCAGGTCATCCAGCAACAGATGCAGCTGATGGCACAGCAACTGGCCCTGCTGCAGGGGCAGCCGGCGGCCGGCGCGATGGCCCAAGGGGTGGCTCCAGTGGCGGCTGCATTGCCGACCGCACCTGCGGCAGCCCCGGCAGCGCCCGCCGTTGCGCCCGCGCCGGCTGCCAAGCCGGCCGTGCCCGTGGAGGACGAAGCAGCCCTCGTGCACAAGACCTACGACGTCAAGAAGGCCTTCGGCGCCATTGCCCGCATCCACACTACCGGTGCCGAGATGAGCGAGCGCCAGCGCGCCCGCCTCGCTGCGTTCATGCGTCGCTACATCGACAAGACCCAGCGCTCCAAGGCCTACACCGTCGAGCACCGGCCGCATCTGGCCGATCCGCGAGTCGTCAACGGGTTCCGACCCCAGCTCAAGGAAATCATCTACCAGATCGTCATCGAGCGCTCCAAGGGCGCGCGCATGTGGGATCTGGACGGCAACGAGTACGTCGACGCGCTGAATGGCTTCGGCATGAGCCTGTTCGGCTGGCAGCCCGACTTCGTGCTCGACGCGGTGCGCAAGCAGCTCGATGGCGGCTACGACATCGGCCCGCAGCACCCGCTGGCCGGAGAGGTGGCGAAGCTGATGTGCGAGCTGACCGGCTTCGACCGCGCCGGCCTGTGCAACACCGGCTCGGAGGCGGTGATGGGCTGCGTGCGCATCGCCCGCACCGTGACCGGCCGCAACAAGATCGTCATGTTCAACGGTGCGTACCACGGCATCTTCGACGAGGTGATCGTGCGCGGCACGAAGAAGCTCAAGTCGGTGCCGGCGGCGCCGGGCATCCTGCCCAACACCGCGGAGAACATCGTCGTGCTCGACTACGGCACGCCCGAGACGCTGCAGTGGTTGAAGGACAACGCCGACGAACTGGCCGCCGTGCTCGTCGAACCCGTGCAGAGCCGCCGCCCCGACTTCCAGCCCAGGGAGTTCCTGCGCGACCTGCGCGCGCTGACCGAGAAGTCCGGAACGCTGCTCATCTTCGACGAGGTGGTGACCGGCTTCCGCAGCCACCCGGGCGGCATCCAGGCGCTGTTCGGCATCCGCGCCGACCTCGCGTCCTACGGCAAGGTGGTCGGCGGCGGCTTCCCGATCGGCGTGATCGCCGGCAAGCGCGAGTACATGGATGCGCTGGACGGTGGCCACTGGGAGTACGGCGATGATTCCATCCCCACCGTCGGCGTGACCTACTTCGCCGGTACCTTCGTCCGCCACCCGCTGGCCCTGGTGGCCGCCAAGGCGGTGCTCGAGCACCTCAAGAAGGAAGGCCCCGAGCTGCAGTCCGGGCTGACCCGTCGCACCGCGGCGATGGTCGACGAACTCAATGCCTTCTGCCGCGAGGTGGGTGCACCGATCGTGCTGAAGAGCTTCTCGTCGGTGTGGAAGATCTTCTTCGAGGAGGATCATCCGCTGCAGGACCTGCTGTTCGCGATGATGCGCAACCGCGGCGTGCACATCCTCGACAACTTCCCGTGCTTCATGACGACGGCCCACACGGCGCAGGACATCGCCGTCATCAAGTCGGCGTTCAAGGAGGCGGTGGCCGAGCTGCAGGAGGCCGACTTCATTCCGCGCCGCGTCAACGCGCCGTCGGTGGCGCTGGACGCCTCTCGCCCGCCGGTGCCCGGCGCTCGCCTGGGCCGTGACCCGGAAGGCCGGCCGGCCTGGTACGTGGCCAACCCAGCAGCGCCTGGCAAGTTCATCAAGGTGGATGGCCAATGATCCCGACGCAGGCTGATGTCCAGTTGACCGAGGTCGACTACGACCCGTTCGCGACGCCTGAACTTGCGCGAGCGGTCCCGACGACCGACGCCCAGCGCGAAGTCTGGCTGGCCGACCAACTCGGCGAGCAGGCCTCGCTGGCCTTCAACGAGTCGATCTCGCTCGAGATCGCCGGTGCACTGCGCGTGCAGGAGTTCCAGGATTCGCTGCTGGCACTGACCGACCGGCACGAGTCGCTGCGCTCCACGTTCAGCAGCGACGGCATGAACATGCTGATTGCGCCGCGTGGCGCGCTGCAGGCCGAGATCGTCGACCTCTGCGCACTCACGCCCGCAGAACGCGAGCAGGCGGTTGCGGCGCAACGCGCAGCCGCCGTGACGCACCCGTTCAATCTGGTCGATGGCCCGCTCGTGCGCGCGACGTTGCTGCGCCTCGCGCCGGATCGCCACGAGTTCGTTCTCTCGGCGCACCACATCGTGTGCGACGGCTGGTCTTTCGCCGTCATCGCCCGCGACCTGATGCGCATCTATGCCAGCCTCAGCGACGGCAGCGGCACCAGCGCGCTGCCGCAGGCCGACAGCTTCGGCGACTATGCGCTCGGCGAGCACGATCCGGCGTTCGTGGCCCAGGTGGGTGCGGACGAGCACTACTGGGTGTCGCTGTTCGATCGCGGCGTGCCGACGCTCGACCTGCCGACCGATCGACCACGCGGCAGCGTCCGCGGCTTCAGTTCACACCGCGAAGACCTGCGAATCGAGCCGGCGCTGGTCGACGCGGCACGCAAGCTCGGCGCGGCCAGCGGGGCTAGCCTGTTCGCCACGCTGTTCGGCCTGTTCGGCGCGCTGATGTCGCGGCTCGGCGCGGACGAATCGGGTGACGTCGTCGTCGGCGTTCCCTCGGCCGGGCAGGCTGCCCGCGATGCGACGCAGCTGGTAGGGCACTGCGTGAACCTGCTTCCGGTGCGCCTTGCGGTGGACCCCGGCCAGCCCGTCGAGGCACTGCTGCGCCGCGCGAGCGGCGCCGTGCTCGACGCCTACGACCATCAGGCCTGCACCTTCGGTCGGCTGCTGAGCAAGCTGGCGATCACGCGCGACGCCAGCCGGCTGCCGCTGGTCTCGGTTCAGTTCAACATCGATTCGCCGATCGATCCGGCCGATCTGGCGGCGCCCGGCCTTGCGGTGTCGCTGCGGTCCAACCCGCGTGCGTTCGAGAACTTCGAGCTGTTCGTCAACGCCACTCAGATCGAGGGCGCGGTGGTGCTGGAGTGCCAGTACAACACCGAGCTGTTCGATGCCGAGACCGTGCGCCGCTGGCTTCAGCTGTACCGTGCGCTGGTCGAGCGTGCCGTCGCCGATCCCCGCCGGCCTGTGTCGGAGCTGTTCGGTGCCACCCATGAGGATCTGGAGCGCCTGGCTGCCTGCAACGCGACGGTGGCCGACTATCCGGCCGATCGTCGCGTCGAGCAGCTGTTCGCGGCCCAGGCTGCGCGCACACCCGATGCGATCGCCGTGGTCAGTGGCGGGCAACGTGTCAGCTACCGCGAGCTCGCGCAGCGCGCCGATGCGGTGGCCGCCGCACTGGCCGAGCAGGGGCTCGGCGCAGGGAATCTCGTCGGCATGGCCTGCGGGCGCAACGTCCACATGCTGGCCAGCATGCTCGGCATCCTGCAGACCGGCGCTGCCTATGTGCCGCTGGACCCGGGTTTCCCGGCCGAGCGGCTGGCTCACATGTGCGAGGACGCCGAGCTGGCCTGGGTCGTCACCGATCGGTCAGTGAGCTTGCCGGCCCTGGGAGCAGCGCGCCTGCTTCAGGCCGACGAACTGGCGCCGCGCGCCTTCGCCGCGCGCGAGGCGGGCGATGTCGAGGCGCCGGCCTACGTGATCTACACCTCCGGCTCGACGGGCAAGCCCAAGGGCGTGGCGGTGCCGCACCGCGCCGTCTCGAACTTCCTCGCCAGCATGGCGCGCGAGCCGGGCCTGCGTGCCGACGACCGGCTGGTTGCCGTCACGACGACCAGCTTCGACATCGCCGTGCTGGAGCTGTTCCTGCCCTTGACCGTCGGCGCCCAGGTGATCCTGGCCGACCGCGAGACGGTGCTCGACGGCCAGCGCCTGCGCGCGCTGATCGAACAACACCAGGCGACCGTGCTGCAGGCCACGCCCTCCGGCTGGCGCGTGCTGATCGAAGCCGGCTGGGCCGGCCATGCTGGCTTCAAGGCGCTGGTCGGCGGCGAGGCCCTCGGCGAGGACCTGGCGGCACAGCTGGTGGCGCGCACCGGTGAGACCTGGAACATGTACGGCCCGACCGAGACGACGGTGTGGTCGACCTGCTGGCGTGTCCCCGGCCAGCGGCAGGGCATCCGCATCGGTACGCCGATCGCCAACACGCAGATCCATGTGCTCGACGAGCGCTTGCAGACCTGCTCGATCGGTGTGCCCGGAGAGATCTACATCGGCGGCGACGGCGTGGCCATCGGCTACCTGCATCGCGAGGCGCTGACCGCCGAGCGCTTCATTGCGGACCCGTCGGCGCCCGGACAACGCATCTACCGCACCGGTGACCGCGGCCGCTGGCGCAACGACGGCACGCTCGAGCACATGGGTCGGCTGGACTTCCAGGTGAAGGTGCGCGGCTACCGGATCGAGCTGGGTGAGATCGAATCCTGTCTCGCGCGCCACCCCGGTGTGGAGCAGGCGGTGGTGGTGCTGCGTGAGGACGATCCGGGCGACCTGCGCCTGGTCGGCTACGCCGTGCCTCGTGCTGGCGAGATCGAGGTCGCCGAGGTCCGCGAGTTCCTGCGCCGCTCCCTGCCAGACTACATGGTGCCTTCGCACATCGTGGCCCTGCCGACGATCCCGCTCTTGCCCAACGGCAAGATCCACCGCAAGGCGCTGCCGAAGCCGAACGTCGATGCGGCGCCGCGTGCGAAGGCGGCGGCACCGACGACGCCGACCGAAGCGGCCGTGCTCGAGACGATGGAGCGGGTGCTCAACCTGCGCGGGCTGGGCATCGACGACGACTTCTTTGCGCTGGGCGGGCACTCGCTGCTCGCGTCGCGCCTGACGGCGACGCTGAACAAGACGTTCACGCTGTCCTTGCCGCTGCGCACGGTCTTCGAGTCCGCCACGGCGCGCCGCCTGGCCCACGCCATCGAGTCCGGCCGAGGTGCGGCGGCTCCGGCGGCCCCAGCACTGGTGCGTGTGGCGGACCAGACCCAGGCGCCGCTGACGGTGATGCAGGAGCGAATCCGCTTCATGGAGGAGATGCATCCGGGCCGTGTCGTCTACAACACGCCATCGGCACACCGCCTGACGGGGCCGCTGGATCGACCCGCACTGGAGCAGGCGCTGCGGTCCATGGTGCAGCGCCAGCCCGCCCTGCGCAGCTGCGTGGTCAAGGGCCCGGATGGCGCTCTGCTCAAGGTGCTGGCCGACGTGCCGCTCGATCTGCCGTTTGCTGACCTGTCGGCCCTGCCGCGCGCGGATCGCGATGCCGATCTGATGCGGCGCCTGCAGGCGATCATCGACCAGCCGATGGCCCTGGACCGCGCGCCGCTGTTCCGTGTCGCGCTGTTCCGCATGGACGAGACGGAGCACGTGCTGCTGTTCATGGTGCACCACATCGTCTGGGACGGCTGGTCGTTCGATCTGTTCTACCGGGAGATGTCGGCAGCCTATGCCGCCGCGCTGCGCGGCGAGGCCTCCGCGCTGCCGCTGCCGGCGGTGAGCTACGTCGATTTCGCCCACTGGCACAAGGCCTGGATGGCCAGCGACGCCTGCCGTGCGCAGGTCGGCTTCTGGCGCGAGCGCTACGCCGCGATCGAGTCACCGAAGGCCTTGCCCACCGACCGGCCGCGCGGCCCCGGCATGACCGGTGTGGGCGCTGTCGAATGGGTGCATGTCGACAAGGAGCTGACCGAGCGCCTTCGCGGCGTGGCGCAGGCCGGCGGAACGACGCTCAACATGCTGATCCTCGGCGTCTATGCCGCGATGATGAGCGAGGCCGTGCAGGGGCGTTCCATCGTGGTCGGTGTGCCGGTGCGTGGACGCGGTCAGCTCGAGACCGAGTCGGTGATGGGCTTCTTCAACAACCTGCTGCCGCTGCACTTCGACGTCCATGCGTCGACCCCGCTGTCGGCCTGGTTCGCCAAGGTCAAGCGGGACCTGCTCGACGCCTTCGCGCACCAGGACGTTCCGTTCGAACGGCTGGCCAGCGAGCCCGAACTCGCGCGGCACGCCGGCAAGGCCGGCCTCTACCAGACGCTCTTCTCCTTCCAGGATGCGCGTGAGCGCGAGCGCCATTGGGGGCCGCTGTCGCATTCGTCCGTCCTGGTCATGCAGAAGGGGGCGACCGAGGACTTCAGCCTCTGGCTGATGGAGGTTCCGGCCGGACTCGAAGGCGGCTTCAACTTCAACGCCGACCTGTTCGACGCAGGCACGGTTCGCATGTTTCGGGATCGCCTGATCGGCCTGCTGCAGCGCACGGCACGGCATCCCGAGTTGCCGCTCGGCGAGTTGCTCGGTCTGCCCGGCGCCGATCGTGATGCCTTCATGGCGTGGCTGAACACGCGCGCCGAGGCAGTCCCCACTGTGGCCAGCGTGTCGGTGCGCGCTGCCGTGCTGAGCGCCGGCCAGGCGCGCCTGGCCGGGATCTGGTCGGAACTGCTCGGCATTCCGGCGACGGACATCCACCCTGCCGACAACTTCTTCGACCTGGGCGGGAGTTCCTTGCTCGCGATGCGCGCAATCGAGCTGACACGTGCGCGCCTGCAGCTTTCCATCGAGCCGCGTCGCTACGCCGTCGAGACGCTGGCACAGCTGGCACCGGCAGATTCCGGCCAGGTGTCGGGCCCGGTTGCAGAAGTCGCCCGGCTCTGGGCCGACCTGCTCGGTATCGACGCATCGAGCATCCGGCCGGAGGACAACTTCTTCGACCTCGGCGGCAGTTCGCTGCTCGCCATGCGATTCGTCGACGTCGCGCAGCGCGAACTGGCCTTGGTGGTCGAGCCGCAGCGCCTGGTGTCTTCGTCGCTGGCTCAGGTGGCCGAGGCGGCAGTGCCGGTCGATCAGGAACTGGCCGCAGCGGAAGCGGCCGCCGCGTCGGCGGCGCAGCCCCAAGGCCTGCTGTCGCGGGTGCTTCGCCGCGCCGGTTGGCCCACGCGAGCGCGATGACACCCGGCTTCATCGGCCCTGCCGAACGCCGGCTGTTCACCGCGTTGCATCCAGCCACAGCCGGCGGGCATGGCGCGGTCATCCTGTGTCCGCCCTTCGGCCATGAGATGGTGCGTTCGCATCGCCTGCTGCGTGTGCTGGCCGAGCGGCTGGCACGGGACGGCCTGCATGTCCTGCGCTTCGACCCCTACGGCGCCGGTGACTCGATGGGCGAGAGCGATGAACTCGATCTCGACGGCTGGCGTCGCGACCTGCTGACGGCCCACTCACACCTGCTGTCCATGGCCGGCGCCCGGCCGGTGGTCTGGATGGGTCTGCGTCTCGGTGCCACGGTATGCGCACTGGCTGCCGCCGATGAAGTGCCTGGACTGCGGCATCTGGTCCTGTGCTCTCCCGTTGTCGACGGGGCGAAGTACCTGGACGATCTTCGCTCGCGCCACGTGCTGACGCTCGACGTATCGCTGGGTCTGCCGCCGGATCCGCGCGCGACGGGAGTCGCGAACCGGGACTCGGAAGCGTTTCGCGATGAAGCACTGGGCGCCCGTCTGTCGGTGGCCCTGCGTCGTCAGCTTCGTGAGCTCGATGCTGCGGCCCTCTGGCCGGGGCTGCGCCGTCCGGCGACGGTGATCGTCGATCCGGGCGAACAATCCATGCTGCTTGCTTCGGAACGGGCCGATGGTCGATTGCGCGCCGTGTCGGCGGCGGAATCGGTCGATTGGCTGTCCGACCTCACCGAAGACGGTGCCCTCCTGCCCGGCAAGCTGTCAGCGCAGTTGATGAAGGTGGTCAGCGATGCCTGTGCGTGAAGAGGCATGGACCTTCGGCCCTGAAGGTTCTCTGGTCGGCATCGTCACCGAGCCGGGCGAGCCGGGGGGGGCCTCGATCGCCTGCGTGATTCCCAATGCCGGCCTCATCCACCGGGTCGGCCCGCGTCGCTTCTCGGTAACGCTGGCGCGGCGGCTGGCAGAGGCGGGCATCCCCACGCTGCGATTCGATCTCGCCGGCGTCGGTGACAGCAAGCACGTGGGCGAGTCGGTCGGTGCACGCCAGAGGATCCTCGACAACATGCGCAGCGCGCTCGACGAGTTGGAGCGGCGCTGCGGCGTGCGCCGCTTCGTCATCGTGGGCATCTGCTCCGGGGCCGTGAACGGCTACCGCACGGCACTGGCGGACGAGCGCGTGGTCGGCACCCTCATGTACGACGGCCTCTGGTACCGAAGCCGCTGGACCGCGCTCGTGCGGATCGTCAATCGGGTGCGTGCCCTGACGCCGAAGGAATTGCTTGCCAGCCTGCAGCGCCGCTGGCGTGACCGCCTCGCAACCCAGGACGAGGCGGGCGTCGGCCTGGCCGACTTCGACGCAGCCAATCCACCGAAAGCCGAGTTCGTGGCAAATGTCGATGCGCTGGTTCGGCGCGGCGTGAAGCTGTGCTTCGTCTATGGTGGCGGCGTGCTGCGGTACTACAGCTATGCCAGCCAGTTCCGAGACGTGTTCGGCCGCGAGTCCTTCTATCCGCAGGTGCGCTGCGAGTTCCTTCCGACGCTTGACCACATGCTCAGCACGACACAGGCACAGCAGACCATGCAGCGTGTCGTGGTGGACTGGGCGCTCGAAGTGGCTGCCGCCAAGCCGCGCTAGCGGCGGCCTGGCCGCCACGCAGCGTCAGTCGATTCGGTCCATGCAGAAGCCGCTGTAGGCGGAAAGCGATCGGTCGGGGCGGCCGGGGATCTGCAACGGCTTGTCGGGGTTCACCCAGTTCTCTCGAACCCGGTAGCCCAGCGGAGCCAGCCCGCGAACCAGCGACGCCTGCGTCTGCACACGGTACGGGCAGAAGGCCGTTCCGATGCTGTTGACCGTGAAGTAGCCTGCCTCGGGGTGGATGGCCGCCGTGTTGATCACCAGCCGCCGGGGCCGATGCTTCCATCGCGCGAGCATGTCGCCGAGGGTTTCGGGCAGGTACTGCAGGACGCCGGAGGCGAACAACAGATCGCAGCCTTCGCCGTCGTCGAAGCGATCGGTGAACGACAAGGTGGCAGAGTCGCCGCGCTCGGCGGCCAGTCGTCGCCCGTGCTCGACCACGGCCGTGACGTCCTGCACCTTCCAGGTCAGGTCGGGCCAGGGTGCCAGGGCATCCCGGAAGGCCAGGTACTTGATGCCGATGTTGCCGCCGACATCGAACACGCTGCGAAGACCTTCGATCGCCGAGCGCTGGATCCAGTACACCGAGGGGAAGTCGTGCTGGTCCTTGCGGACCCGCGCTTCGTACATCTGAACGGTCGCCGTCTGGTCGTAGCCGACCGCGCCGTAACCCTTGGCCACCTGCTCGGCCTCTTCCCAGGTCTCGTACACACCGAAGAAGAGGTTCTCCCGGCGGTTGCTCAGGAAGTGCTGACGCGCAGCCTCGAGGCGGCGCGCCTTTGCGCCGTCGCTGGCGGCCAGGCGTTCGGCCAGCGCTTGTACTCGTTCAGCCAGATCCATGGCGTGTGCTCAGAAGCCCCGCGGGGGCTTCCAGCCACGCGTCATCCCGTGCAGCGCGATCACGCAACGCCCGAGCCACGCGCGCCAGCCCTCGACCTCGCTGCCGTGCTGCGGCGTGCGTGGGTTCAGTCCCAGGCGTCGAGCCACGCGGTTGAAGGCGTGGGCATGGCACATGCGCCGTGTCATCGATGTGTAGAAAACGACGCCGATCGAGATCGAGACGCCGTCGCCGGGCTTGACCCAGTCGGTGCTGGTGCGGGTCATGTGGGGCGAGGTCATCGGGAAGTAGACGCCGTCACCCGGGCCGACCTCGAACTCGCGGCTGCGGGCCATGATGTCGTCGCGGACGCGTTCGCCATCCTTGACGTCGACACCACTGAGGCCGCCATGCACGACGAAGTTCTCGACAGCAGGTTGCGGCACGGCGACGCGATCGTTGTGATCCCACACGTTCATCGTCTTTCGCCCGCGTACCTGCAGCCAGAAGTTGTTCTCCCGGTCGATATGGAAGGGCGTCACCGAAGGCGGGGCGGACACGAAGATGAAGCCGCCGACCTCATACACGCCGGGCTGCTTGTTCTCGACGAGCGGGCGGAACGCCGCCGCCACCTCGTCCACGAACTGCCGGTACAGCGGGTCGGTCTGCACGTTGTACATCGCGATCCAGGAGCCCGGCTCCTCGATGCGCGCGAACACCTCGTCGATGCCGCGGCCGTCGTGCGGTGCCGAGGCGTGATCAAAATCGGACGCCGTCGACAATCCCGGGCGCACGAACCGGCATTGCTGGGTCGGCATCAGGCGCTTGGCCAGCGCACTGAGCGCATCGAGCTGCATCAGCGGGTGGTGCTGGAAATCGTGTCGGATCGCGCCAATGCCGTTGCTGGAAAACGCGGCCTTGTCGACCGGTTCGATGCGTGCCGAGTCGCGTGATGCGGGCGCAGCGCTTCCGCGCGCAACCGTGCCGCCCCCGGCGAGATTGAGTTCCAGCGATGACATGCGTCGACCTCGCGTTCAGAGTGGCAATTAGTGTAAGTTAGTGGTCCATGAGACTGTGCCGCCCGCCATCCCCCCGCCTGTGGGGAAGCACGTGCCCTATGGCACATCCCGCGCCGCTGCTGTGATGCCCTGGTCGCGTCGACCGAACTGGCTCATGCTCACCGCCCTGGTCATCGGTGTCGTCCTCCTGCTGATGCTCCTCGCGGCGTCCTCCGCCAATGGGCGACGCAGTCTTCTTTCAGCCGCCATGGGTGTGATGGTGGACGACGTCCGCGTGACCGCTCCCGACGGGACGGCGCTGGCCACCACGGTGCTGCGCCCCTGGTGGCGGCTCGGGCGGATGCCGACGATCCTGATCCGCACGCCCTATGGCCGTGGCGATACCGGTCGCGGCTATGCGCGGCGCGGCTTTGCCGTGGTCGTTCAGGACATGCGTGGACGCCACGACTCGGGTGGTGTCTTCCAGCCCTACACCAACGACACCCAGGACGGCATCGCGACGCTGGACTGGATCGCCGCGCAGCCCTGGTCCAACGGCCGGGTCGGCACGCTGGGCTGCTCTGCCTCGGGTGAATCACAGCTGGTGCTGGCCCGTGCGCGCCATCCGGGGCTGCGCGCGATGATCGCCGAAGGCGCCGGTGGTGGTGTCGGCTCGGCGATGGGGCGATTCGGCTACTTCGGCGTCTACGAAGGCGGCATCTTCCAGCTGGCTTCGGCGGCGGGGTGGTTCGCCCGTTCCGGCGAGAAGACGCCCGAGGCGCAGCGCCATCGTGCGGAGGGCGCTCGTGTGGCCGAGTTGATCGGCACACTGCCGGTGGACACCATCGTCTCGCGCCTGCGGCCGGATCCGACCGACTTCGAACTGATCCGCACCACGCCGCTGGGTGATCCGGCCTGGGAGCGGCTCGGCTACCTGGCCGACCATGACCGGTTCACGGCGCCCAGCCTTCACATCAATGGCTGGTACGACCAAGGGGTGGTCGAGACCCTGGTCGCGGCAGAACTGATGCGGCGAAACGCCGATTCCCCGGCCGCGCAGCGGCAGCACGTGATCATCGGCCCGCGACTGCACTGCCAAGACCCGGGCGGGCCCAGCGGCACGGTCGGCGACGTCGCGATCGAACGCGCCGACGAGGGCTTCGGCGATGTCTACCTTCGCTGGATGAAGGGCTGGCTCGAGGAGTCAGGTCAGGTTCCCGATCTGCCGCGCTACCAGGCATTCGTTCTGCAGGAGAACGCCTGGATCCGCAGCGAGACCTGGCCGCCGGCCGGTGTCGTGGTCGAGAAGCGCTACCTGAGCAGCGGTGGGCGCGCCAACTCGCGCGCCGGCGATGGCAGCCTGCTCGGCGCCGCGCCAAGCGAGCCCGCCCGCCACGACGAGTTCAGCGCCGACCCGACCCGGCCGGTGCCGACGCGTGGTGGCGCCTTCTGCTGCACCGGTGACCCAGCCGCAAGGGAAGGGCCGGTCGACCAGGCCGACGTGGAGTCGCGTGACGACGTGCTGGTCTACACCAGCGAGCCGCTGCGCGAGCCTTTGCGCATCGTCGGCAGTGCCGAGCTGCACCTCACCGTCTCGACCAGCACGCCCGATGCCGATCTGGTCGTCAAGCTGGTCGACGTGGAGCCGGGCGGGCGGGCGCTCAACATCCAGTCCGGCGCGCTGCGCCTGCGCTATCGCGACGGCATCCTGACGCCGCAGCCGATGGAGCCTGGCCGGCCGACCACGGTGCGCGTGCGGGTGAAGGACATTGCCTATCTGCTGCGTCCCGGGCACCGCCTGCGCGTGCAGATCGCCGGCAGCGACTTTCCGCGGCTGGAGCGGAATCTGAACACCGGCGGTCGCAACCACGACGAAACGGTCGGCCGCATCGCGGCAGTGCGTGTCCACCATGGTGGCCAGGTTGAGGCCCGCCTCGACCTGCCCGTGTTGCCCGGCCCGCTGGCGGCCTCCCGATGAGCGGCCTGCCGGTGCGCTGGGCCTCGTTCGCACTGGGCGGTGTGCCGGTGATGACCGGTGTGGTGCCCGTGCCGGTTGAACTGGGGCTGGTGGACCTCGACGAGCTTGCGGAGCGTGTCGATTGCCGCCCGCTCGAGGCGGCCGATGCGGCACGCGCCGCGCGCTTTCGCTTCGATCGCGACCGTCGCCGCTACCTGGCGGCGCGCTGGGCGCTGCGCCTGGCCCTGGCCGAAACCCTCGACCTGCCGATCGATCGCGCGCGCCTGGCGGCCGACAGCCGCGGCAAACCATTCCTGGCCGACCCGCCGGTGGCCCTGCACTTCAACCTGAGCCACAGCGGCAGCACCTGCCTGATTGCGCTGTCGCCCGCGGCGGCCGTGGGCGTGGATGTGGAACTGCCGGGGGTGCTGGACGACATCGAGGCGCTGGCCGAGGCGAACTTCTCGCCGGTCGAAGTCGACCTCTGGCAGACGTTGCCTGTGGACCGGCGCCAGCCGGCCTTCCTGGCCTGCTGGACACGCAAGGAGGCCGCGCTGAAGGCGGTCGGCACCGGCTTGCGGAGCGAACCCTCGGCGCTGTCGGTCGGGTTCGGACCTGGCCCGGCGGAACTCGTCGTCGATGGCGCGTCCGTCATGCTGTGGTCGCTGGCCCTTCCGAACGTGACCGCGCCCGCAGCGCTGGCTCTGGTGCTTCCCGCAGGCGCGCATCGCTAGAATCCGCGGCCTGCCAGCGCGATTGAACCGAGCCTTCAGCGACCCCGAAGGCAGATCGCGTCACCGGCCCGCCCATCCCATGCCCGCCACCCTCGACCAATGGCTCGCGCACTGCGCCGCCATGCATCCCACCGAGATCGACCTGTCGCTGGAGCGCGTGGTCGAGGTGCGTGCGCGGCTGGGGCTCGCGTTCAAGGTGCCGGTGATCACCGTCGCCGGCACGAACGGCAAGGGCTCGACCTGCGCGATGCTCGAGGCGATCGCGCTTCAGGCCGGCTACAGGGTGGGCCTGTATGCGAAGCCGCACCTCGTGCACTTCGAAGAGCGCTGCCGCGTCGATGGCCGCATGGTCGATGCGGCGGAACTGTTGCCTCACTTCGAGGCCGTCGAGGCCGCGCGCGGCGAGATCACGCTGAGCATCTTCGAGTTCACCACCTTGGCCATTGCACGGCTGCTGTCGCAGGCGCCGGTCGACCTGGTGATCCTCGAGGTCGGTCTGGGCGGTCGCTTCGACGCCGTCAATGCCTTCGATACCGACTGCGCCATCGTCACCAGCATCGACCTCGACCACATGGAGTTCCTCGGCCCCGACCGCGAGTCGATCGGGCGCGAGAAGGCCGGCATCATGCGCCGCGGCAAGCCGGCCATCGTCAGCGACCCCGTGGCGCCAAAGAGCGTGGTCACCGAGGCCGAACGCATCGGTGCCGACCTGTGGCTGCTCGGGCGCGACTTCAGCATCGGCGGCGACCGCCAGCAGTGGAACTGGGCCGGGCGCGAGCGGCGCTATAACGGCCTGGCCTATCCGGCGCTGCGTGGCGCCAACCAGTTGCTCAACGCCGCCGGCGTTCTGGCCGCATTCGAGGCGCTGCGTGCCGTGCTGCCCATCACCGCGCAGGCGGTGCGCAATGGCTTCGCGCTGGTCGAACTGCCCGGCCGCTTCCAGATCGTCGCCGGCCAGCCGACGCTGGTGCTCGACGTGGCGCACAACCCGCATTCGGTGGCGGCGCTGGCGCAGAACCTCGACCAGATGGGCTTCTACCCGCGCACGCGCGCCGTGTTCGGCGCGATGCGCGACAAGGACCTGCCCGCCATCCTCGCGCGCATGGCGCCGCTGGTGGACAGCTGGCATTTCACCGATCTGCCGTTGCCGCGCGCCGCGCGTGCCGAGGACCTCGCCGCGATTCATGCCTCGCTGGGCGCCAAGGGGCCCGGCCCGGTGGCCGTTCACGAGCATACCAGCCCCGCCGACGCCCTGGCCGCAGCCCTGGGCGAGGCAGACCCGGCTGATAGAATCGTGGTCTTCGGATCGTTCTACACCGTCGGCGGCGTGTTGAAGGACGGCCTGCCCCGGCTCGGGGCGCGGCACGTCGGCTGATCGCCGCTGCCCATGGCCACCATCTCCCGCGCCGGGAGTGGAACGCGCCGGCCCACCACGCTTCTTCGAACCTCACGCCTCGCATGGGTCTGCTGTCGTTCTTCCAGCGCCGCACCGGCCCGGCCGATGCCAGCCCCCGGCTGACCGACGCACCGGATGCCATCGCCGCGGCCCGCACGCGCGCCCGCCGCCGTCTGATGGGTGCCGCCGTGCTGCTGATGGCCGGCGTGATCGGTTTCCCGCTCGTCTTCGAGACCCAGCCGCGACCGGTGCCGGTCGACATTCCGATCGAGATCCCGCGCAAGGACGGCGCACCAGCCCTGAGCATGCCGCCGGCGCGTCCGGCGGCGGTGCAGGCCTCGGCGCCCGCGCAGGCTGCAGCCGTGGTCCCGGCGCCGGCCGTGCCCGTGGCCGAAGCGCCGCGCGTGCAGCCCGCGCCGGTCGCCAGTGCGCCCGCGAGCAGGGCTTCCACCGCCGAACCGGCGAAGAAGGCGGTGGCGGAAACCAAGCCCGCGACGGCGGCGTCCGTCCCCGCGCCGGCCGTTGCGGACTCGGCCCGAGCCAAGGCGCTGCTCGAAGGCAAGGAGACGGCCAAACCCGCGGCCGCGGCCAAGCCCGACGCGGCGCGCGAGGGCGGCCGCTTCGTCGTGCAGGTCGGCGCCTTTGCCGACGCGGCGGCAGCGCGCGAGATGCGCGGCCGCGTCGAGAAGCTCGGTCTGAAGAGTTACATGCAGGTGGTCGAGACCTCGACCGGCAGTCGGACTCGCGTGCGCGCCGGCCCCTTCGAGTCGCGCGACGAAGCCGAGAAGGCGCTGGCCAAGGCCAAGGCGGCCGGCCTGAACGCCGTCGTGCTGACGCTCTGAGCCGTTGCCATGACCTTTGCGCAGATCGGGTGGGTCGACGCCACGATGCTCGCCGTGCTGCTGGTCTCGGTGATCGTTGGCATCGTCCGCGGTTTCGTGTTCGAACTGTTGTCGCTGGCCGGCTGGCTGGCCGCCTGGTTCGCGGCACAGTGGCTCGCGCCGGTGGCCGCGCCCTATCTGCCGATCGGCGTGCCGGGCTCGGCGCTGAACCTGGGGGCCGCCTTTGCGGTGGTCTTCGTGGTGGCGCTGATCGCCTGGGCGATCGCGGCGCGATTGATCCGCCTGCTGCTGCATGCCACGCCGCTGAGCCCGCCCGACCGCGGGCTCGGCGCCGTGTTCGGCCTGCTGCGCGGTGTCGTGCTGTTGCTGGCGGTGGCGGCCGTGGTCGGCCTGACGCCGGCCGTCAAGTCCTCGGCCTGGCAGCACTCGCGCGGTGCGGGCATGCTGTCGGCACTGCTCGATGGCCTGCTGCCGCTGCTGCCGCCGCAGATCGCGTCGCAACTGCGCCGTGCCTGAGCCGCTTGAGATGAACTGGAGTTGATGACATGTGTGGCATCGTCGGTGTGATCTCGC
The DNA here is from genome assembly GCA_943370595.1 of Chitinophaga pinensis. Taxonomy (GTDB): domain Bacteria; phylum Pseudomonadota; class Gammaproteobacteria; order Burkholderiales; family Burkholderiaceae_C; genus Piscinibacter. Next base: position 26,451 of record CALRRO020000019.1, on the reverse strand, counting down.
GTTCGCCGGTCAACCAGCTGATCTACGACGCGCTGCTGCTGCTGCAGCACCGCGGCCAGGATGCGGCAGGCATCGTGACCATGGAAGGCACCAAGTGCTTCATGCACAAGGCCCGCGGCATGGTGCGCGACGTGTTCCGCACCCGCAACATGCGTGGCCTGCCGGGGCGCGTCGGCCTCGGCCAGGTGCGCTACCCGACGGCGGGCAACGCCTACAGCGAGGAGGAGGCTCAGCCCTTCTACGTCAACGCGCCGTTCGGCATCGTGCTGGTGCACAACGGCAACCTGACCAACGCGCACTCGCTGAAGCAGGAGCTGTTCGACATCGACCGCCGCCACATCAACACCGAGAGCGATACCGAGGTGCTGATCAACGTGGTGGCGCACGAGCTCGAGCTCGCTGCACGCGATCTGCCGCTGAGCCCGGAGTCGATCTTCAAGGCCGTGTCGGCGGTGCACAAGCGGCTGAAGGGCTCGTATGCGGTGGTGGCGCTGATTGCTGGCCACGGCCTGCTGGCCTTCCGCGACCCGTTCGGCATCCGGCCGCTGTGCTTCGGCGAAGGCGAGGGGCCCGGTGGCCGCGAGGTGATGGTAGCCAGCGAGTCGGTCGCGCTCGAGGGCACGGGTCACAAGCTGGTGCGCGACGTGGCGCCCGGCGAGGCGATCTTCATCGACCTGGAAGGGCGTCTGCACGCGAAGCAATGCGCCGAGAACCCGTCGCTCAACCCGTGCATGTTCGAGTACGTCTACCTCGCACGGCCCGATTCGGTGATGGACGGCGTGTCGGTCTACCAGGCGCGACTGAACATGGGCGAGACGCTCGCGCAGCGCCTGATCTCCACGATGCCGCCGAACGAGATCGACGTGGTGATCCCGATCCCGGAATCGAGCCGCCCGTCGGCGATGCAACTGGCGCAGAAGATCGGCAAGCCGTATCGCGAAGGTTTCGTGAAGAACCGCTACGTGGGCCGCACGTTCATCATGCCGGGGCAGGGCATGCGCAAGAAGTCGGTGCGCCAGAAGCTCAATGCGATCGCCACCGAGTTCAAGGGCCGCAACGTGCTGCTGGTCGACGACTCGATCGTGCGCGGCACCACGTCGAAGGAGATCGTGCAGATGGCGCGTGACGCCGGCGCACGCAAGGTCTACATGGCCTCGGCCGCGCCGCCGGTCCGGTTTCCGAACGTCTATGGCATCGACATGCCGACCAAGGACGAGCTGATCGCGCACAACCGCACCACCGAAGAGATCCGCCAGTACATCGGTGCCGATGCACTGATCTACCAGGATGTGGCGGCGATGAAGAAGGTGGTCGCTGCGCTGAACCCGAAGCTTCAGGGCTTCGAAGCGTCCTGCTTCGACGGCGTCTACATCACCGGCGACATCACGGCCGCCGACTTCGACACCCTGGCGGCGCAGCGCCAATCGCAGGGCGACGAGGAAGAGGGCGGGGACCGCTCTCGCCTGGCGCTGCAGAACGCGACGGAGTCGCGCTGATGAGCGACAAGCGCATTCCACGCGTCGACCTGCCGGATGGCGTGCACCTCGACACGCTGGCCGTGCGCGAGGGCCTGCCGGCCAGCGCCTGGGGCGAGAACTCCGAAGCCCTGTTCCTGACCAGCAGCTTCCGCCAGCCCGATGCGGCTACTGCCGCGGCGCGCTTCGCCAACGAGGAAGAAGCCTTCATCTACTCGCGCTTCACCAACCCGACGGTGATGATGTTCGAGCGGCGCCTGGCGGCACTCGAGGGCGCGCAGGCCTGCATCGCCACCTCCAGCGGCATGAGTGCGATCCTGCTGCTCGGCATGGGGTTGCTGAAGGCCGGTGACCACGTCATCTGCTCGCGCAGCGTGTTCGGCTCGACCATCATGCTGTTCGGCCGCGAGTTCGCAAAGTTCGGCGTCGAGACGAGCTTCGTCTCGCAGACCGATCCGGACGAGTGGCTGCAGGCGATCAGGCCGAACACGAAGCTGCTGTTCGCCGAGTCGCCGACCAATCCGCTGACCGAGGTGTGCGACATCGCGGCGCTCTCGGCAATCGCGAAGAAGGCCGGCGCCTGGCTGGCCGTCGACAACTGTTTCTGCTCGCCGGCGTTGCAGCGGCCTATCGAGTACGGCGCGGATCTGGTCATCCACTCGGGCACCAAGTACCTGGATGGCCAGGGCCGCGTGATCGCCGGCGCCATCTGCGGCAGCGAGGCCCTGGTCAACGAGAAGTTCGTGCCGGTGATGCGCAGCGCCGGCATGAGCCTGTCGCCCTTCAACGCCTGGGTGGTGCTCAAGGGCCTGGAGACGCTGGGCATCCGCATGGAGGCGCAGAGCCGCCGGGCGCTCGAGCTGGCGCGCTGGCTGGAGTCGCAGCCGCAGGTCGAGCGCGTGTTCTACCCGGGTCTCGCGTCGCACCCGCAGCATGCGCTGGCGATGGCTCAGCAGTCGGGCAGCGGTGGCGCGGTGGTGTCGTTCATCGTGCGCGGCCAGGCCGCGGGCGGCGCGGCGCAGGCGCGCAAGAACGCCTTCCACGTCATCGACAGCACGCGCGTGTGCTCGATCACCGCCAACCTCGGCGACACCAAGACCACCATCACGCACCCGGCGAGCACCTCGCACGGGCGCCTCACCGAAGAACAGCGCCAGGCCGCGGGCATCACGCAGGGCATGGTCCGCGTCGCCGTCGGTCTGGACGACGTGCGAGACCTGCAGGCCGACCTGCTGCGTGGCCTCGCGACGCTGTGAACGAGAAGAACCGATGACCCGCAGAGTCCGCACCCGCATCGCCCCGTCGCCGACGGGTTTCCTGCACCTCGGCACGGCGCGCACGGCGCTGTTCTCCTGGGCCTTCGCACGCCACCACGGCGGCGACTTCATCCTGCGCATCGAGGACACCGACGTCGCGCGTTCGACGCAGGAGGCCGTCGACCAGATCATTGCGGCGATGAACTGGCTGCGCCTGGACTACGACGAAGGCCCGTTCTATCAGATGAAGCGTCTCGATCGCTACAAGGCGGTGATCGACAAGATGCTCGCCGAGGGCACGGCCTACCACTGCTACTGCACGCCGGAAGAACTCGACGCCATGCGCGAGGCGCAGCGCGCGCGCGGCGAGAAGCCGCGCTACGACGGCCGCTGGCGCCCGGAACCCGGCAAGGCCCTGCCGCCGATGCCGGCAGGTGTGCCGCCAGTGGTGCGCTTTCGCAACCCGATCGATGGCGACGTGACCTGGAACGACATGGTCAAGGGCTCGATCACGATCAGCAACCGCGAGCTCGACGACCTGATCATCAGCCGCCCCGACGGCACGCCGACCTACAACTTCTGCGTGGTGGTCGACGACTGGGACATGCAGATCAGCCACGTGATCCGCGGCGACGACCACGTCAACAACACGCCGCGCCAGATCAACATCCTGCGGGCGCTTGGTGCCGAACTGCCCGAGTACGGCCACGTGCCGATGATCCTCGGCCCGGACGGCGACAAGCTTTCCAAGCGCCACGGCGCGGTCAGCGTGATGCAGTACGAGGAGGGCGGTTACCTGCCTGACGCGATGGTCAACTACCTCGCACGGCTGGGCTGGAGCCATGGCGACGACGAGCTGTTCGACCGGGCGCAGCTCGTGGCCTGGTTCGATGGGCATCACCTCGCTCGCAGCCCCGCGCAGTGGGACGCCGCCAAGCTCAACTGGGTGAATGCCCACGTCATCAAGGCTACGCCGGACGACGCCCTTGCGTCGCTGGTGTCGCGACTGTTCGAATCGCGCGGCGTGAGCGTCGTGGCGGATGCACGACTCGCACGGATGTGCGCGCTGTTCAAGGACCGCTGCGCGACGCTGGTCGAACTGTCGGACTGGCTCGGCATGTACTTCTTCGACGTGTCGCCGCGGGAAGAGGATCTGGCCGCGCATGTCACAGAGCCGGTGCGTCCGGCCCTGCAGGCACTGCGTGGACGGCTCAGCGAGATCGACTGGGACAAGGCCACGATCGCCCTGGCGATCAAGGAGACGCTTGGCGCCCACGGCCTGAAGATGCCGCAACTGGCGCATGCGCTGCGTGTGCTCGTTTGCGGACGCACGCAGACGCCGTCGATCGATGCCGTGCTGGAGCTGTTTCCTCGCGACGTCGTGCTGCGGAGATTGCAGGCCGTCTGAAAACCTGTCTATAATCGCAGTCTCGCTTGAAACTGCAACTGCTGCACCAACGGCACAACGGGGGTATAGCTCAGCTGGGAGAGCGCTTGCATGGCATGCAAGAGGTCAGCGGTTCGATCCCGCTTACCTCCACCAAGGTTGCCGAGCAGCGGATGCAGTTTCGAGTCGACGAGGAGTTCCAGTCCCCTTCGTCTAGAGGCCTAGGACACGACCCTTTCACGGTTGTAACAGGGGTTCGAATCCCCTAGGGGACGCCAAGTTTCGGCAGCGCTTGAGGAGCAATCCTGGAGCTGCCGGCCACGCGGAGTGGTAGTTCAGTTGGTTAGAATACCGGCCTGTCACGCCGGGGGTCGCGGGTTCGAGCCCCGTCCACTCCGCCAAGCACGCAAGGGGTTGATCCAGATCGGGTCAGCCCCTTTTTCATTGCGCGCGTGTGACGTTCTTCGCTGCCGTCTCCCCCTAGCGTCACTGGCGGATTTCCCCTCGTTTGGAGGGTTTCTGCCAGGGGTGGGCCTATCGAGAATCCACCTCACTCCGAACGGGGGCTGACGCCATGGTCAAGGTCTTTCAACATCACATTCCGCTGTCTGCGCTGGCCGAGTTGCTGGCTGACGGCATCTTCTGCTTCCTGGCAGTGCTGCTGGCTGCCCAGGGCCTGTCGGACCTGCGCCTGAACTTCTTCAGCCTCGGCGACCTGCCTGCGCAGTTGCTGCTGCACGCCGCCGGCTTCGCGCTGCTGATGTCGCTGCTGTACTCCGTGTTCGGCATCTACCGGTCGTCGTCAGTGTCGGTCAGCATGGCTGCGCTGTTGAGCCGGGCCTTTCTCGCCGTAATGGTGGGAGCGGGGATCGCCTATGTGGCCATCAGCACCGGCGGCCTGACCGGTCGGGCCCGAGAGCTGCTGTTCCCGGTGGTCGTTTACATGCTGCTCGGCCTGGTGCTGGTGCGCATGGTGTTCCATTTCGTGCGCCGCTCGGTCGTCGGCTCGCCGCGCGTGCTGATCGTGGGCACGGGCAAGGAAGCCATGAGCATTGCGGCCGATCTGCGCTCGCCAGGACGTGCGCATCGGTCCGTGGTCGGCTTCTATCCGGCCGGCAGCGAAGAGGAGATCGCGCAAGGCGAGAAGATCTTCTCGCGCGATGCTTCGGTCAGCAGCATCGTCAAGCGCATGCAGGTGGACGAGGTGATCGTCGCCGTGCGCGAGCAGCGCGGCGGTGCACTGCCGATGGACCAGTTGCTGGAGTGCCGGCTGCAAGGCACGCCGGTTCTCGACTTGGCCGGCTTCTACGAGCGCGCCAAGGGCCAGGTGCCTACGGAAAGCCTGAAGGCCAGCTGGCTGGTGTACGGCCACGGGTTCGTTCAGGGGCCAGTTCGCACCGCTGTCAAGCGCGCTTTCGACATCGTCTCGTCGGCCACGCTGCTGGCGCTGGCCTCACCGGTGATGCTCGTCACGGCGCTGCTGATCAAACTGGACAGCCCGGGCCCGATCATCTACCGCCAGGAGCGTGTGGGTCTGGGCGGCCGAGGCTTCATGTGCCTGAAGTTCCGCAGCATGTGCACCGATGCCGAACGTGATGGCGTGGCTCGCTGGGCGACGAAGAACGACGCTCGCGTGACCCGCGTCGGCGCCTTCATCCGCAAGTGCCGCATCGACGAGCTGCCGCAGCTGATCAGCGTGCTCAAGGGCGAGATGAGCCTGGTGGGTCCGCGTCCCGAGCGCCCCTCCTTCGTCGAGCAGCTCCGCGGTCAGATCCCGTTCTACGACATCCGGCACAGCGTCAAGCCGGGCGTCACGGGGTGGGCCCAGGTGCGCTACAGCTATGGCGCTTCGGTGGAAGACGCGCGCCGTAAGCACGAGTTCGATCTGTACTACGTCAAGAACAACTCGCTGTTCCTGGACATCCTCGTCCTGATCGAGACCGTCAGCGTCGTGCTGTTCCGCGAAGGCGCGCAGTAGTGATCAACGCCGGCCGGCGTCCACTATGATCTTTGCCGTGGCAGCAACCCTTCAGCGGGTTGCCACGGCGGCCGTGATCGCGCAGCATCGGAAGCTCCCCGCAGCCCGCGCGCGGGGCGGTTCACTTCCCTGAAAAGGATCCTGTCGTGGTTCATCTTCGTGCCTTTCTTCACCATATCGGTCTTCGTCGCGTCCTGGCGACGCTGATGATCCTGTCCACGGTCGGTTGTGGAACGCTGGGGAGTCATCCGCCGGCACCCAAGTCGGTCGAGGCGCCGCAACTGCGCTACCGCATCGGACCGCTGGACGCGCTGAGCATCGTGGTCTGGCGGAACCCGGAGCTGTCCACCACGGTGACGGTGCGGCCCGACGGTTACGTGTCGACGCCGCTGGTCGATGACCTGCTGGCAGCGGGCAAGAGCCCGAGCGAACTGTCTCGCGAGGTCGAGAAGGCCCTCAGCCGGCTGATTCGTGACCCGGTGGTCAGCGTCATCGTCACCGGCTTTCAGGGTGTGTATGCCGATCAGATCCGGATCGTCGGCGAGGCGGCAAGGCCTCAGGCGATTCCGTACCGTCAGCAGATGACTGTCCTGGACGTGATGATCCAGGCCGGCGGTGTGACCGATTTTGCAGATGGCAACGCCGCTGTGCTCGTGCGGGGCTCCGAAGGTGGCAAGCAGTACAGCTTGCGGCTGAAGGACTTGCTCAAGCGCGGAGACATCTCGGCCAATGCCGATGTCAAGCCCGGCGACATCATCATCGTGCCGCAGAGCTGGTTCTAGCAGCCACCAGGCGCGAGCCGCGACATTGGGGTCGTCACACCTCGATGTGACCATGCGACCCCGCATCGCCCCCTGGTCGGGTGGCGTTGGGAGACAGCAGCCTTCCGGAGTGAAGGATGCACGGTGGCGGTGTACTCGGCGCAGTGAGAATACGGGCAGAGCGGCTTCGGGCTGTCGACAGGCACCGACGGGGTCGAGGTTGGCAACGAAGGTGCACTCCGATCGACGATTGCAGACATGAACAACGGCATACACGAAATCCACGAGCGCGCACTGGCTGTACTGCGCGTGCTATGGGCTTGGCGCTGGATCGGCGCCAGCGTCGCGTGGGCAGTCGCGGTGCTGGGCATGGTGGCTGTCTCGCTGATGTCGAACCGCTTCCAGGCCGGCGCCAAGGTCTACGTCGACACGCAGACTGTGTTGAAGCCCCTCATGGCGGGTCTGACGGTGCAGCCCGACATCGACCAGCAGGTGCGGATGCTCGCGAAGACCTTGGTGTCCCGGCCCAACGTCGAGCGACTCATGGACAACCCCGCGATCGGGCTGGTTCCAGCCGTGCCCAACGATCGTGACGCAAGCATCACCATCCTGACCAGCAAGATCAAGGTGGAGCCCGCCGGCACCGGCAACCTCTACGAGATCAGCTACCGCGATACCGACCCGCAGCGGGCGCGCAAGCTGGTGCAGAGCTTGGTCGATCTGTTCATGAACTCCACGACGGGTGGCAAGCGTCGCGATTCGGAGGAAGCTGGACGCTTCATCGAGGAGCAGATCAAGGCGCACGAGGAGAAACTCGTCGAGGCCGAGAATCGTGTGAAGGAGTTCAAGCTGCGCAACTTCGGCTTGTCCGGGGTGTCGAATCAAGATTATTTCAGTCGGATGTCGGCGTTGTCCGAGTCCGTGCAGAAGATGAGGACTGATCTTCACGCCGCCGAGCAGACGCGGGACTCCTACAAGCGGGAGCTGGCTTCGGAGTCACCGCAGCTGCCCCCGGATCTGCCTGCTGTCGCAGCGACCGCGACGCGCAGTGAAGCGGAGCAGCGACTGGAGGCCGCACAACGGCAGCTCGACGAACTGCTTCGGCGTTACACCGAAGAGCATCCCGACGTCGTCAGCACGAAGCGCCTGATTGCTTCCATGGAGCAGCAGGTCAAGCGCGAGCAGGCGCAGCGGGCCAAGGCGGAGGCCGAGCGAGGCCAGCCGGGAGCCGCGGCTACCAGTCCGGTGTACCAGCGCATCCGCATGGCCTTGTCCACCACGGAAGCGGAAATTGCCTCGCTGCGTTCCCGTCTGGCTGCCGAACAGCAGCGGCTCGAGGAAGCGCGGGCGATGGCGCATCGTGTCCCCCAGGTCGAAGCGGAGCTCTCACAGCTCAACCGGGATTACGAAGTCATTCGAAGGAACTACGAAGTGCTCGTGCAGCGCCGCGAGTCCGCGTCCCTGGGTGTGAAGCTCGATGAATCGGCGCAGCTGGCAGAGTTTCGCCTGGTCGAGCCACCGCGAGTGGCCTCCGCCCCCGTAGCGCCTTCGCGGACGCATCTGGCGCTGGGCGTGGTGCTCGTGAGTCTGCTGGCCGGTGCAGGCGCAGCGTATGGCATGAGTGTGTTGCGGCCGACCTTCGGCGACATCAAGACCCTGAGCACGTTCACCAACCGGCCGGTGGTTGGCTCCGTGTCGCTGTTCGTGACGCCCGAGCGATCAGTCATCGAGAGGATGGATCGCCGCAAGTTCACCGCCCTGATCGGGTTCCTGATCCTGCTGCAGGCCGTCTGGGCGGTCTGGATCCAGCTGAGTTCCCGCGTTTGACGGAATGGCCATGAGCATCATCGAACAAGCCGCCAAGCGTCTCGAGGAACTCTCCCGGGCGGGTGTGAACATGCCCTGGGCGAATGGCCCCGCGCCGGCGCGCAAGGAGTCGGTGCCTGAGTCGGCGGCTTCGCTCGTCGCGCTGCATGGCGACAAGGTCAAGGCCGTCACGCCGCCCGTTCGCGAGCCCGCTGAACGCTCCCAGCAGGTCGAACTCGATCTGGCTCGTCTCGAGAAGCTGGGCTTCCTCGTGCCGTCGATGACGCGCAGCCGGATCGCCAGCGAGTTCCGCGAAATCAAACATCCGATGCTCACGGCCGCCCGCGATACGGCCTCCAATCCGTCGACGCGCCGCAACGTGATCATGGTCACGAGTGCGCTGCAGGGCGAAGGCAAGAGCTTCTGCGCGATCAACCTGGCCATGAGCATTGCCATGGAGGTCGACAGTTCCGTGCTGCTCGTCGATGCCGATGTGCTGCGCCCGACGGTGTTGAGTCAGCTGGGGCTGCAGCCGGCACGCGGCCTGATGGATGTGCTCACGACACCGGACACCCGACTGGCCTCGGTGATGCTGAAGACCAACGTGCCGAAGTTGACCTTGCTGCCCTCCGGTACCAAGGAAGAGAAATCGACGGAGCTGCTGGGCAGTGCGGCGATGGACCGACTGCTGGACGACCTGGCGACGCGCTACCCCGACCGCATCATCGTGATCGATACGCCGCCGCTGCTGCTGACGACAGAGTCGCGGGTGCTGGCGTCTCGCGGCGGCCAGATCCTGATGGTCGTGGAGGAAGGGCGGACGCAGCAAGCCGAAGTCGCTCGGGCATTTGCCGCGATCGAATCCTGCCCCGTCGTCTACGCGATGCTGAACAAGTGCCGAGCCGTCCCCGGGCGTGCCGGCTATGGCTACTATGGCTACGCCTGACATTCGGTCGACCCGGCTGGCCACGCAGGTCGCGGCCGGGATCGGGGCGCTGCTGGCAGGTCTTCCTGGCGGTGCGGTTCTCGCCCAGTCCATCCAGGTCACTCCGTCGATCGCAGCAACGCTTTCCCATTCCGACAATCCGCTGTTCGTGGCTGAGGAGCAAGCTCGTGGCGACACGCAGCTGTCTATCAGCCCGAGGCTCAGCATCCGCCGCACCGGCCCTCGCCTGCGGCTGACGGGCGAAGCAGGGCTGGACGCGACCAGTCACACGAACAGCGATCTGAGGAACCGTGTCACCCCGACGGTGAGCGGGACGCTCAACGCGGAGATCATCGACAACTGGTTCTTCCTGGATTCATCCGTCCGGGTCTCGTCCATCGAGGTCGATCCCTTCGCGCCGCGGGCTGAAGCCAGCTCGGACCGCAACAGTCGGCGCGTCATGACCGGCACCTTCAGCCCCTACATCGACTATCGCCTGGGCAGCAACTTCGCTGTGCGCGCAAGGTCGGACATGACAGGGACGCGAATCGGGACGGCCGACGACGACAGCTCCACCGAGCCGTCCCGAACCCTGCTTTCGGCGCGCAACACCCTGGTCGTCGAGCGGCTGCCGCGCCCGCTGGGCGCGACGCTGGAGGCCACCTCGGAGAACTCGCGGTACACGAACGAAGCCGAGCCGCTGCTGCGCGATGACTCGGTGCGCGCATCGGTCAGCTATTCCCTGGCCGGGGACACCACGGTCAGTATCGTGGCGGGCCGCGAGCGCAGCCGGTTCACGGGCAACCAGGAGTCGACCGATTCGATCCGCGGCCTGCGCTTCGCTTGGCGGCCGAATGAACGCACCCGCCTCGACGCAGACGTGGAACGTCGATTCTTCGGCAACGGTTACTCGCTGCAGGTGTCGCATCGCATGCCATGGCTGACCAGCAGCCTGAGCCTGCGCCGCGCGCCGGTCTCGAACCCCTTTGCACTCCAGTTCGGCGGCGGTGGGGCGACGCTCGGCTCGTTCCTCGATTCCATCCTCACCACGCGCTATCCCGATCCGACGGAGCGCAACCGCATCGTTGCCGACATACTCGCCAGCCGCGGCCTGCCGGCCTCGCTGTCCAGCCCGATCGGCATCGTTTCGCGCTATGCCCAGCTGGAGAATGGCGGCACGCTGTCGTTCGTTCTGCTGGGCGCGCGCAACACCTTCACGATGTCCATCTACGGCACCACCCAGAGACGGCTCCAGCGCGAAGACGACCCTCTCACGGCGGGCTCGGGGGCCGACAGCGACAGTCGACAGTACGGTGGCTCGCTCGGCTTCAACCGGCGGCTCTCGCCGCAGTGGACGCTGGATCTGCAGACCGAGTGGAGCCGTGTCGAGGCCCTGGCTGCGCGGGCGGGGGACGAGACCACTCAACGTCGAGTTCGATCTGCCGTCACCTATGCGGTCAGCCCGAGGACCGACGCCAACGCCGGGTTGTCCTTCCGCAGCATCGGTTCGACGCTGTCGACGACCTCCACCACCCGCGAGGCCTCCGGCTTCGTTGGAATCCTTCATCGGTTCTAGGCCATGTACGAAAGCAAGTTCGGCCTGAGCGGCAATCCCTTCAGCCTGAATCCGGATCCGGCCTTCTACTTCGGAAGCCGCGGGCATGCGCACGCGCTGGCCTACCTCAAGTTCGGTGTGTTCCAGAGCGAAGGCTTCATCGTCGTCACCGGCGAGATCGGAGCCGGCAAGACCACGCTCGTGCGCACCCTCCTGTCGGAACTCGATCCTCAGAAGGTGGTCGCGGCGCAGATCGTGAGCACCCAGCTCGAGGCGGGGGACTTGCTTCGCTCGGTTGCGGCGGCGTTCGGCCTGGCCACGGCCGGCCTCTCGAAGGCGGAACTGATCGCCACGATCGAGGCCTTCCTGACTTTCCAGGCGACCCAGCAACGCCGTCCGCTGCTCGTGGTCGACGAAGCCCAGAACCTGGGGCTCGGCGCCGTCGAAGAGCTGCGCATGCTGTCGAACTTCCAGTTGGGCAACCAGGCGCTGCTGCAGAGTTTTCTCGTCGGTCAGCCCGAGCTGCGCGCGCTTCTCGCCAGCAAGGCGATGGAGCAGTTCCGCCAGCGAGTCATTGCCTCGTGCCACCTCGGGCCGATGGAGCCGGCGGAGACCGCCCAGTACGTGCTGCACCGCCTTCGCCACGTCGGCTGGGCGGGCCAGCCGGCGTTCCAGCCGGACGCGCTCGATGCCATCCACGCTGCAGCCGGTGGCGTTCCGCGCCGCATCAACCTGCTGTGCAACCGCGTGCTGCTGGCGGCTTTCCTCAATGCGACCGAGACCATCGATGCCACCAGCGTGGCGGCGGCGGCGGGCGAACTGGCGTCCGAAATCGGAGGGGGCGCCGTCCCGTCCCAGGAGGCCGATGCGCAGGGCCAGGCGCCGCGCGCTGCCGCCGATCGCAAGCCGGCCGTGCCGAAGTTTGCTGCTGCCAGCGTGGCCGACCGGCGCCGGCCGGTGCTGGTGGTCGCCGGCTCGGTGTCCGAAGACCTGAAGGCGCTGGCGTTGCTCGAAGCCTTGAATGCCCACGATGCGGTGCCGCCTGCTTTCGCCGTGCGGCTGTCCGGTGCAGAGCCGGTGCAGCTCGGTGATGCCGCCTACCGTGCCGCCGAACTCGACGACCGCAGCGCAACGATGACGCTGCAGGCCGCCTCGGCCGATGCACGGCTCGTCGAGGCGATGGAACGGCTGCTGCCCCTGATGCAGCGCGAGCGGCCCGCGGCGGTCGTGGTGACGGGCGGCTCGACCGCCGCACTGGCGGCCAGCCTGCTGGCGCGCAAGAGCGGCTCGTTGCTGGTCCGTGTGGCCTCCACGGTCCGCATGGCACCCGGGAATGCGCCGCGCCTGCTCGACAACCAGCGCCTGATCGAGGCCATCAGCGACGTCGCGTACACGACCGAAGCGAGCCCGCGTGAAGTCAATCGGCAGGACGCCGAGCTGGTCGCGCGCGGCGAGGCCGTGGGCAATCTGATGCTGGACGGACTCAACGCCGTCTTCAAGCACCGCATGGCGCCGGACTTCCCCGTCCGGCCCGGCCAGGCGCCCGGCGTGCCGTCGCAGGATGGCGGCTTCGGCATCGTGACGCTGTGCGACCCGCTGATGCTTGCCGACCGCGAGCGCACCGCGGCCACGCTCGGTCTGCTGCAGGCCATCTCGCGCGACGTGCGCCTCGTCTGGACTGCTGGCGAACTCGCCTCCCAGGCGATTGCGCGCCACGGCTTGACCGACATGCTGCGTGAAAGCTGGATCGACATCGTGGCACCACAGGACTATCTGGTCCGGGCCGGGCTTCTGCAGATGGCTCGGTTCCTGGTCTGCGACACCGCCGAGGATGTCGAGCAGGCAGACGCCTGCGGCCTGCGCAGCCTCTGGGCGGCTGCTGGCGCCGCGCCGCAGGGGCGCCTCGTCACGGCGGTGAACCTGGCGGCGGAGGGGCGCGCCGTCGATCGTTCGGCGTGGGCACCGGTTCTCGAGACGGTCTCGGGCGCAAAACCTCCGCGCCTGTGGGATGGCCGCACCGCCGGACGTGTGGCCGATCACCTGGCCGGTCTGCTCGGCGACGGCAGCACGCCCGCTGGCGCTGAACTGCGCGCCTGGAGCGCATGACCGCGATGGACGCGAACACCCAGGCGCAGAAGTCCGATCTCGCCATCCTCATGTACCACGAGGTGGCCGAGCCCGCGGCGATCGATGCGCTCGCACGGAAGATCCAGCGCGGCTACATCTGCACCACCGAAGAGTTCGAGCAGCAGATCGGCCTGCTGCGCAACGAGGGCTACGCTTTCGTCTCGATGGGCGATGTGGTCGAGGCAAACCGTTCGGGCAAGGCGCTGCCGCCGCGCGCCGTGATGATCACCTTCGACGATGGCTACGAGGGCAACTTCGCCCATGCGAAGCCGATCCTGGAGCGCCACCGGGCCAAGGCGACCTTCTTCGTCGTGAGCAACAAGGTCGGTGACCCGTCGATGATGAGCCGGCAGCAGCTGCGCGCTCTGGCCGAGGCGGGCTTCGAGGTGCAGTCGCACACCGCCAACCACCCGCTGCTGTCCACGCTCGACGAGCGGGCGACCGAGGCCGAGCTGGCCGACTCGAAGCGCGATCTCGAGTCCTGGAGCGGCCAGCGCTGCGAGTTCCTGTCGCTGCCCAACGGCGATACCAATCCATACCTGCGTGCAGCGGCCGAGCGGCTGGGTTACCGCGGAGTCTGCGGATCGAGCTTCGGCTACAACGACCGAGTCGCGCTCGACCTGCTGATGCTCGATCGCATCGCGGTCAAGGGCGGCGTGCCGATCGAGCAGTTCCGCCGCATCGTCTCGCGCGAGCCCTCGCTGATGCGGCGCATGCGGGTGCGCGCGAAGTTGAAGGCGACGGTGGCTTCGGTGCTCGGAAAGCGCCAGTACGACCGGCTCTACAACGCCTTCTTCGGTGTCGAGGAGCAGGACAAGCGGAGACAACAGGCGTGAAGATTCTCGTCGTCACGACGAAGAGCCCGTACCCTCTCTACGAGGGCAGGGCGCTGCGGACCTACAACCTGATTCGCCAGACGGCACTCGAGCACGAGGTCCATCTGCTGAGCTTCGTGCAGACCCCGGAAGAGGTCGAGGGCATCGAGCACATGAAGCAGGTCTGCACTTCGGTGCAGAGCGTGCCGCTGTACATGGGCGGCAGGGGCCCGCTGCTGTGGGATGCGCTGCGCGAACTGGTCTCCGCGTCGCCGCTGCTGGCGGTCAAGTACCGCAGCGCGACCATGCTCCGGCACATCGACGCCGCGCTCGCCGAGGGTGGCTTCGACGTCGTCCACCTCGACATGCTGCACCTGGCCGATTACATCAAGCGTGTTCACCGGCTGCCGGTGGTGCTGGTCGAGCACAACGTCGAGTCGGTGCTGCTCGAGCGCCGGGTGCAGGCCGAGTCGCACTGGTTCAAGCGAGCGTACTTCACCTACCAGCTGCGCAAGCTGCGCCGCTATGAGGCCTGGGCTTGCGCTGCCGCCGACCATGTGGTCGCGGTGTCCGATAACGATGGCGAGCAGCTCAAGGCCATGGCCGGCCACGCGCGCGTCACGGCCATCCCCAACGGGGTCGACACCAGCTACTTCCAGCCGGCCGGTGTCGGCACGCGGCCGAACAGCGTGGTCTTCGTCGGCGGGCTGACCTGGTTCCCGAACCTCGACGCGATCGGCTTCTTCTGCGCCGAGATCCTGCCGCTGATCCTGCGCGAGATTCCCGACTTCACCCTCACCGTGGTCGGCAAGAACCCGTCCAACGGCATCGATCAGTCGATCCTGAGCAATCCGCACGTGCGGCTGGCCGGCCTGGTCGAAGACGTCCGGCCCTACATCGAGGAAGCCACCGCCTACGTGGTGCCGCTGCGAGTGGGCGGCGGCACGCGGCTGAAGATCCTCGATGCGCTGGCCAGCGGCAAGGCGCTGGTCTCGACCTCGGTGGGTGCCGAAGGCCTGGTGCTGGAGCCCGGCCGCGACATCCTCATCGCCGACGACCCGCGCAGCTTTGCCGATGCGGTCATCCGCGTGCTGCGCAACGCGAACGTGGCGCAGGAGCTGGCGCACAACGGCCGCGAGGCGGTGCAGCGGCGCTACGAGTGGAACGTGATCGCGCGCGGCCTGCTCGACGTCTACCAGGGCTGCGCGCAGCGCCTGCCGCGCTATGCGCGCTGAGCGGTTCGACGAACGCTCGAAACAGCAACGGAAAGCGAACGACTGACATGTGTGGCATCGCCGGAGTGGTTCAACGCACCGACGTCCCTGCGGACGCCGCCCAGGTGCGCCGCATGTGCGACGCCATCGTGCACCGGGGGCCGGACGACGAGGGCATCTTCGCGCAGGGCCCGGTGGGCCTGGGCATGCGCCGCCTGAGTATCATCGACCTCGCGTCGGGCCACCAGCCGATCCACAACGAAGACAAGTCGGTGTGGGTGGTGTTCAACGGCGAGATCTACAACTACGCGAAGCTGCGCGCAGAACTCGAGAAGCAGGGCCACCGCTTCTACACGAACTCCGACACCGAGACGCTGGTCCACCTCTACGAGCAGTACGGCGAGGAGATGGTCCACCATCTCAATGGCATGTTCGCGTTCGCCATCTGGGACGTGCGAACGCGCAAGCTGTTCATCGCGCGTGACCGTGTCGGCGAGAAGCAGCTCTACTACAGCGTCAGTGGCGGCCGCCTGCTGTTCGGCTCGGAGCCCAAGTGCCTTCTGGTCACCGGCGAGGTGTCGACGGCGATGGACCCGGTCGCGGTCGACGAGTACCTGGCCTACCTCTACGTGCCCGCGCCGCGCACGATCTACCGCGACATCCGCGAACTGCCGGCCGGGCACTCGCTCGTCTTCGAGCGCGGCGAGCTGCGCGTCCAGCGCTACTGGGATCTGCAGTACCGCGTCGACCGCAGCATGGACGAAGGCCAGTTCATCGAAGCCTTCCGCGAGCGCTTTGCGCAGGCCGTGAAGTCGCGTCTCGTGGCCGACGTGCCGCTGGGTGCGCTGCTCAGCGGCGGCGTCGACTCGAGCGCGATCGTCGCCGTGATGGCCAGCCAGGGTGCGGGCCAGGTGAAGACCTACTGCATTGGCTACGGCGACGACGGTGCCTACTACGACGAGCGCCGCTACGCGAAGATCGTCGCCGACAAGTTCGGCACCGAGCACCACGAGTTCATCGTCAAGCCCGACATCGTCTCGGAGCTGCCGGCGATCGTGAAGGCGTTCGACCAGCCCTTCGCCGACTCGTCGGCGGTGGTGAACTACTACGTCTACCGCGAGACGCGCAAGCACGTGAAGGTGGTGCTGTCCGGTCTGGGAGGCGACGAGGTCGCCGCCGGCTACGAGCGCCACCTGGGGATGCGGCTGCGCCAGCGCTACCGCGCGATCCCGAGCATCCTGCGCGAGCAGCTCGTCGAGCGTGCGATCGCGGCGCTGCCCGATTCGCGCCGCGGTTCGCGCCTGGTCGAGCGCGCCAAGCGCTTCGTTCGCAGCGGTCGCCTGCCGGACGACCTGGCCTACCGCCAGATCCAGTCGGCCTTCGACGACGAGCGCAAGCGGTCGCTCTACACCAAGGGGTTCGCCGCCGAACTGCAGCGGGGCGATCGCGACGACACGATGGAGCACTTCTTCAACCGCGACGGCATCTCCGATGTCGTCGACCGCGCGCTCTACACCGACCTGATGACCTATCTGCCCGGCGACCTGCTGCCGCTGACCGACCGCATGAGCATGGCGCACTCGATCGAGGCGCGGGCGCCGTTCCTGGACCACGAACTCGTCGAGTTCATGGCCACGGTGCCGTCGAACCTGAAGATCCGTGGGCTGAGCAAGAAGTACATCCTCAAGCGTGCCTTCGAGGGTGTGCTGCCGGCGGAGATCATGCACCGTCGCAAGCAGGGCTTCACCGTCCCGCTGTCGGTGTGGTTCCGCAACCAGCTGGCGCCGCTGCTGAAGGAGCAGTTGTCGGAGGAACGCATGAATGCCCTGGGGCTGTTCGAGCCGTCGGAAGTGAAGCGCCTGCTGGACGAGCACCAGTCCGGCCGCGAGAACCACCACAGCCGCATCTGGGCGCTGCTGATGTTCTCGATGTGGCACGAGCAGTACCAGGGTCAAACCGCAGGAGTGAACTGACATGGCCGAGATCATCTTCTGGGCCTCGCTGGCCGCCATCGCCTTCACGTACTTCGGTTATTCGATCCTGGTCGTGCTGATGGCGCGGGTGTTCCGCAACCCGCCGCGGCGCGCGCCGATCGAGCCGCGGGTGACGGTGCTGATCACCGCCTACAACGAGCGCAAGTCGATCGCCCGCAAGATCGAGCAGACGCTGGCGCTGGACTATCCGGCCGACAAGCTGGAACTGATCGTCGCCTCCGACGGCTCGACCGACGGCACCGACGACATCGTGCGTGGCTACGCCGATCGGGGCGTGAAGCTGATCCGCGTCGAAGGGCGAGTGGGCAAGACCGAGACGCAGAACCAGGCGATCCGCCACGCCACTGGCGAGATCGTCGTCTTCTCCGATGCGACGACGATCTACGAACATTCGGCGATCCGCAACATCGTGCGCAACTACGCCGACCCGAGCGTCGGCGCCGTCAGCGGCCGCTACGAGTACGTCAATGCAGAGGGCACGCCGATCGGTGCCGGCAGCGTGCTGTTCTGGCGCTACGAGAACCTGATCAAGTCCTCGCAGACCGACATCCGCACGATCACCGGCTGCTGCGGCTGCATCTACTCGGTGCGCCGTGAACTCTACGTGCCGCTGCCCGCCGACATCATCAGCGACCTCTGCCAGCCGCTGAAGATCATCGAGAACGGTCACCGCGTGGTGTTCGAGAAGGATGCCGTCGCCTACGAGGAAACGACGACGCGTGTCGCCGAAGAGTTCTCGATGCGCGTGCGCGTGATGGTGCGCGGCATGCGCGGCATGCTCTTCATGCGGCCGCTGTTCAACCCGCTGCGCTTTGCTTTCGTCGCGTTCCAGCTCATCTCGCACAAGGTGCTGCGCTGGATGGTGCCGGTGTTCCTGGCCGGCATGCTGCTGTCGAGCCTGGCGCTCATCGACCGACCCTTCTATGCGGCGCTGTTCGGCCTGCAGATCGCCTTCTATCTTGTGGCCCTCGGCGGCTTCGCTGCCGAACGCTGGGGCCGCAAGTTCAAGCTGCTGTCGGTGCCGGTGTTCTTCGTCACCGTGAACGCCGCCGCGGTGGTGGCCATGTTCCGCGTGATCAACGGCCAGCGCGCCGTGACCTGGGAGACTGTGAGAAAGTGATGCCGTTCCGATACCTGTTCATTACCCAGGAAGACCCGTTCTACGTCCGGCTGTTCTTCGAGGAGTTCTTCGCCACCGCGACGAACAAGGCCGAGATCGCCGGCGTGGTCATCGCGCCGACCATGGGCCGCAAGACGCCGACTCAGCTCGCGCGCCAGATGCTCGACTTCTACGGTCCGGTCGACTTCGTGCGCATGGGCTTTCGCTATGCCTGGTACAAGCTCGCGGTCAAGCTGCCGTGGACGGGCAAGCCGGGCAGCTTCTACTCCATCGAGCAGGTCTGCCGACACTTCGGCATCCCGGTCATTCGCACCGCCAGCGTCAATGCGCCCGAGTTCCTCGATCAGGCGCGCGCGCTGTCGCCGGACCTGATCGTCTCCGTGGCGGCGCCGCAGATCTTCAAGTCCGCGCTGATCGCACTGCCGCGCCTAGGATGCATCAACATCCACAACTCGAAGCTGCCGCGGTATCGCGGCATGCTGCCGAACTTCTGGCAGATGTACAACGGCGAGCGCACGCTGGGCACGACGGTGCACCGCATCAACGACGCGCTCGACGATGGCGCCATCATCGCGCAGCAGGAGGTGCCGACGGTCGCCGGCGAGAGCCTCGATGACGTGATCTGCCGGACGAAGCGGGGCGGGGCAGCGCTGATGCACTCGGCGATCGCCGCGATCCGCGACGGTCGGGCCACCGAACTGCCGAACCAGAAGGAGGCGGCGACCTACTTCACCTTCCCGACCAAGGACATCGTGCGCGACTTCCGGCGCAAGGGATTCAGGCTGCTATGAACACCGTCGTCAATCGAATTTCCTTCGACATCGAGGACTGGTTCCAGGTCGAGAACCTGCGTTCCGCGATCAGCCGCGACAGCTGGGAAGAGCGGCCGCTGCGTGTGGCGCAGAGCACGCGCACGATCCTCGAGATCCTGCGTGAGCGAAAGGTGCGTGCGACGTTCTTCTTTCTGGGCTGGGTGGCCGAGCGGTGTCCCGACCTGGTTCGCGAGGCGCAGCGCGACGGCCACGAGATCGCATCGCACGGCTACGGCCACGACCTCGTGTACAACATGACGCCGCAGCGCTACCGCGAAGACGCACGGCGCGCCAAGGGCATCCTGGAAGACCTGACCGGGCAGGCCGTGGTGGGCTACCGCGCGCCGAGCTTCACGATCGTCGAGGAGACGAAGTGGGCGCTCGATGTGCTGCGCGAAGAGGGCTTCCTGTACGACTCCAGCGTGTTCCCGCTGACCTGGCACGACCGCTACGGGTTCAAGGAGTGCGACACCAAGACCTTCGTGTGGCCGAACGGCCTTTACGAGGTGCCGCTGGCGGTCGCCCGGCTGGGCAGCCTGTCGCTGCCCGCCGGTGGTGGTGGCTACTTCCGCCTGTTCCCGTACGCCTACTTCAAGCAACTGCTGGGCCGCAACAACCGGGCGGGTGAGCCCTTCACCTTCTACCTGCACCCCTGGGAGTTCGATCCCGAGCAGCCGCGCGTGGAGGTCAAACTGTCGCACCGCTTCCGGCACTACGTGAACCTCGATCGCACGGCGCCGCGGTTGCGGCGCATCCTGGGTGACTTCCGGTTCGAGCCGATCCGGGATCACATCGATCGCGCTCTGGCGATGCAACTGGCGGCAGCCTGAACTTCGCGTCGATGGCCTGATGCGTCCCTGCGCGTGACGAGATGATTGCCCTCCTCAAGCCGATCATCCCGTGGATCCTCTACACGGCGCTGTTGCTGATCATCGTCTTCGCAATCTTCTGGCGGGCGCAATGGTCCATGTATCTGCTCGTCGTACTTGCCCCGCTTCCGGCCCTCTGGTATCCGCTTCACGCGCTTCCGCTCGGCAAGGACACGATGGATCTGCTCATCGTGGCGAGCCTCCTCGGCGCGATCATCAACAAGCAGGGCGTCAAGGTGCCGCCCGGCGGGTGGGTCATCCCGCTGTTCTTGTTCGTCAGCTTCCTGTCGATCATCAACGCGCTGATCACCTTCAATCTGACGCTGGATACGGGACGATCGATCATCGTCAACTGGAAGAACTTCGCTGAGATGGTCTTCCTCTACTTTCTGGTCTTTTCGATCTTCGGGGATGACAAACAGCGTCGTGTGCTGGTGACGTTGATGGCCGTGATCGTGCTTCTGATTGCGGTGCGCGAGTTCCGGAATTTCTCCGCGGGATCCTCCTTCTCGTACGAGAAGCGATCGGCCGGTCCGTTCTTCCACGTCGGGCTGAACCCAAACCACTTCGCGGCGTTCATCGCCCACAGCGCTACATTCCTGCTCGGCCTGATGCTGGTCGACAACAACAAGCGGAGGCGCAACTTGCTGGCGCTGACCGTGGTCTTCTGTCTCCATCCCTTGTTCTTTGCCTATTCGCGGGGTGCCTACGCGGCGGTCGTTGCTGTCCTGCTGATCTACGGCGTGCTGAAGGCGCGGATCATCTTGGTCATGCTGGCGATACTGGCGTTCACCTGGACAGCGGTGTTGCCAGATTCAGTGGTCGACCGCATCTCGATGACATCAAACGCCGAGGGGCAGCTCGAAGAGTCGGCGGCGCTGCGTGTGCAAGTCTGGGAGAAGGCCGAGAGCATGTTCAAGTCGAATCCGATTTTCGGCATTGGCTTCTTCAGCTTCGAGTACGCGCTGCGCGATCAGGTCATCCGCAACTCGCACAACTTCTGGATGCAGACGGCCGCTGAGCAAGGGTTGGTCGGCCTGCTGATGCTCAGTCTGCTGTTCGTTCGAGGCTATTACGTGGCCTGGCGGACCTTCCGCTTGGCCAAGGAACCGTTCGATCGTGGGGTTGGGCTTGGCTTCCTCGGCTGCGTGACGGCTGTCATCATCACGAACATCTTCGGCGATCGCTTCACACCCTTCGCCATGGGTTGCTACTTCTTCATCTTCTTCGGCCTGGTCGAGCGGATTCACTACACCATCGGCTTGGTGCCTCAGCCTGCGAAGCTGGGAGTGCTGCCCGCTGCGACGACCGCGACCCGAGAGGCACCATGAGTACATTCTTGCAGCCCAAGGTCAGCGTCGTCGTCGCCAGCTACAACGCCGAGCCCTTCATCGCGCAGACGGTCGAATCGATTCTGGCCAATGGACGGCCCGAATTGCCCATCGAACTCATCGTCGTCGACGACTGCTCGCGTGACGGCACGCGCGACGTCCTGGCCCGATTCGGCGACGCCATCCGGGTGATCGCGAACGATAGCAATCAGGGGCCGTGCCGTTCGCGCAACACGGGCATCGCGCATGCGCGTGCGCCGCTGATCGCGCTGTGTGATCACGACGATCTGTGGGAGCCGGACAAGCTGACGCTGCAGCTGCCCGCCTTCGACGATGCGGGTATCGGCCTGGTTTGCACGGCCAGCGAGGCATTCTCTGCAGACGCACGGTTCAGGCTAAGCGACTCGTTCTCGCCGATATCCAAGGACGGTCGGGTGTTCAGACAACTGCTCGACTCCAACTTCATCGTCTGCTCGTCGGTGGTCGTTCGCAAGGCGGTCCTGGACGAAGTGGGCGGCTTCGACCCGGCCATCTTTCCTGGCGAAGACATCGACCTGTGGCTGCGTGTCTCGCAGACCTGGCGCGTGGCGAAGATCGAGCGGGTTCTGACGCACCACCGGGTTTCGCCGACGCAGTTCTCGCACAACAAGGTGCGGATGAAGAACGCGCGCAAGGCTGTGCTCGAGAAGTACGGCGCACTTCTCGACGATCCACGCGAGTTCGGCCGCATCATGGGTGGGATTGAGCATGCGATGGGCTTGGATCACTGGTGCGCAGAGGAGTATGCGGCTGCGCGCGCGCACTTTGCCGAGGCGATGCGCCGGCGAGGAGTCAGCGCGTCCTCGGGGCTGTTGTGGGCAATGACCTTCATCCCGCCCGGATTGCGCCGCTCGGTGCGGAGAATCAGAGGTCTGCTGAAGCCTTTGCGCGCGGGCTAGCCGGCAGCGCCGAGTCTCCAGTGGGCGGTGCCTTGGGCGCTGTGCCGCCGAGCGTCGCGCAAAGCGTGCA
Source organism: Chitinophaga pinensis (assembly GCA_943370595.1). Taxonomy (GTDB): domain Bacteria; phylum Pseudomonadota; class Gammaproteobacteria; order Burkholderiales; family Burkholderiaceae_C; genus Piscinibacter. Next base: position 4,018 of record CALRRO020000019.1, on the reverse strand, counting down.
TTTGAATACTCCCCATCCCATGAATCCAGTTCAAAGGCTGCTCAAGCACAGCGCCAGGTTCTCCGCCGGCAGCCTGCTCGCGTTGCTGGCCAGTCTGTTCGCCTTTCCGTTCCTCACTCGGATGCTGACGGTGGAGGAGTACGGCCTGCTGAGCTTTGTCGCCGCCGCGGTGACGATGGCGGTCTCGCTGGGGAAGCTGGGCTTCCAGCACTCGATGCTGCGATACCACAGCCGATACTGCCGCGAAGCCGACTCTGCTGAAGCTCGCATGTTCGGCTCGACCACCTTCATCGGGCTAACGACGCTTGCGCTGCTGGCTGCGCTGCTGTTCGCACTCGCCTCATACCTGATGCCCGCCGCTGCCAGCAACGCCAACCGCTGGTTGATCGTCGCATCGCCTCTGGTGGCGCTGACGATTCTTGAAAGCATCTTCGTCAACCAACTGCGCGCGCAGGAGCGCAGCGGCGCACTGACCATCTACCAGACGAGCCGGAAGTACGGAGATCTCGCTGCCCTGTTCCTGGTCCTGGGCCTGATCGAGAGGAGCCTTCTGGGCTTTTATTCCGCGATGATCGGATCGGCGGCCCTCGGCGTGCTGATGCTGGGGTTCTACATGCGGGGTGACATCCAACCACGCCTTCGCGAATTCTCGTGGACCTTGTTCCGGACCTTGCTCATGTTCGGCATCCCGATGCTTGGCTACGAGCTTCTCACCGTGTCGGTACTGCTGTCCGACCGCTATCTCATCAAGACGATCCTGGGTGCAGCGGATCTGGGCATCTACTCCGCGGCCTACAACCTCTCAGACGCCATTCAGGCCGCCTTCGTCGCCTCCGTCGCGGGCGCGGTGATGCCGATCTACCTGAAGGCCTACAACGAGAAGGGCCGGGAGGAAACAGAGCACATCATCGCGCAGTTCCTGCGTCTGTATGTCTTCGTGACTGCTGGCCTGTGCGCGATGCTCTGGTCCATCGGCCCCGAACTGGTCGAAGTCATGGCGTCGCAGAAGTTCAGGGCTGCCGGAGAACTGCTCCCCGTCCTCCTGCTCGCCGCCGCAGTGCAGGGCGCGGTCGCTATCCTGGGTGCGGGTCTCTATGTCGCCAACCGGACCCAGTTGTTCATGATCGTGGCACTGATCGTGCTCGTGATCCGCGTGGCCCTGATGTACGTCGGCCTGCTGCACTGGGGAATCATGGGGGCCGCGCTGATATCGCTCGCGTGCGCATCGTTGACCGCGTTGGTCGTTCTGGTGCTCGGGCGACGCAACCTCACAATCCACATGCCCTGGGCGTTGCTGCTGAAGCTCTCGGCCTTGTCGCTGGCGCTGACTCTGTCGCTCAGGCAGATCGACGCAGGGGGGGTCTTCACGACCTTGCTCGCGCGTGGATCGGCCGGTGCGCTGGCCTTCTGCGTTGGCGCTGTGCTGCTCGATGCTGGCTTGCGTGCCAAAGCTTTCGGCCTGTTGAATCGCATCCACCCATGGCGCTGAAGGCTAGGCGTCCGGAACTTCCTGCTTGAGATGCGAGGCGCCGCGAGCGTCGGCAGCCAAGCTGTCCGTGGCACATCGTATCAATGCCAGCATCGTGCACGACTGGCGGCTTGCATGGCACATGCCAGATGCAGGTTCCACGAACTGCGGTCCAACCATGGCGGCTCAATCGGCGAGCAGCTGCTGGAGTTCTTCAGAGACTTGCAGGACGTCGAGTGAGGAGTGGCCGAGACCGTGACGGCCACGTGACGACGCATGGTTCGCCGAATCGTTGAGAGGTCGTCTTGCCCCTGGGCTGGGGCGATTTACAGCGTCTGGAGTAGCGTGCAGAATCTTCGATGGACAAGCCTTGGTCGGCGTCAGCAGGGCGCAAACACACCACCATGAACTCTTTCAAGCCCCAGTATCGGCAGCAAGACGTCAAGTTTGTGGAGATGTCGCGCGAACTCACCGCGGACAACTACGACATACAAAGAATCATTGAGAAGATTCGGATCATGGGTCGCCCAGCCTTGCGCATCTTGGACGTTGGCGGAGGTATCGGCACCGTGGCCACCGCCCTGGCGGAGGCCTTTCCGGAGAGTCAAGTCGTGGTGGTCGACCTGTCACCGCTTGCACGCGACAACTTCATTCCGCATGCTCGAACGAGTTTGGTCTTCGACGACTTCTTGAGTTGGCAGCCGGCTGGCACCTTCGATGTCGTGATTTTTCGTACCGTACTACATCATTTCGTCGCTCCCACCGAGTCACTGACCGTTGCTGCGCAGCTTGCAGCGATCGCAAAGGCGGCAAAGATCACTTCGCCGGAAGGCAAGGTCTTGGTGATCGAGAACTTCTATGAGCCGTTCGCTACCGAGGACCTCACAGGTCGGTTGATCTACGCGCTTACGCGCTCAAAAGCATTGGCTCTTGTCACGCGACTTCTGGGTGCCAACACTGCGGGCGAGGGAGTCCGCTTCCGGAGCCTGCAAAGCTGGACCCGCTTGTTCGAAGCCAACGCATACGCCGTTCAGGACGTCTTGCGTGCTCCAGTTGCCGCTTGGCATATTCCGAAGTGGCAGCGGCTGCCACTTTTCTGCGCAGACTGCTACCAAGCTTTGGTCGAACTTAAGCGCTCGTAGAGTCAGCGCAGACGTCTGGACTGCGCGACAAGCACCAGCAAGGAACTGAACTCGTTGCCGGCAAGGGGCTTGCCCGCCGCTACCGCGAGATCGCTTGGGCGCTCGTCGAGATCGACAAGCTCAACTTCGAGGTTGCGCGGCTGCAGCGCTGGAAGCTCGAAGCCAAGACCGAGCGATGACGACGGCGCAGCGTCTGCTGTTCGCCGAGACCATGATCGAAGACGAAGCCAGCCTTCAGGGGCAGTTGGCCGAGTTGCAGCGCAGGCTGCGCGAGAGGCTCAAGGCACCGAAGTCGCCCAAGTGCCAGCAGCGCCGCCAGGCGCCGACCGAACACCTTTAGCCACCACGAGCCCCAGAACACGGACTGCCCGAACCTCGAGTGCAGCCAGACCATGAGGCGCCTCGGCGAGGACGTCAGCGAAAAGCTGGACATCAGCCCGGCCCAGTTCTTCGTGCGCCGCATAGACGACAGTTGGGCTTGCTGCTGCTGCTAGTTGCTGCGCCAGGGGCCGGGCGAACCATCGGCTCGACGAACTGTTGCCGCATCGCTGGCGGTCGCACTGATCACGAAGGGAGCAAGCACCCAGGCCGTGATGTTCGAAGCCGCCATCGACGTCAGCAGCACGGGCCTGGTTCAAGATCGGATGGTCAAACTCTCACCCTGCTGCTGCGCGTGTGGCAGATAGCTCCCGGCGTTGATCCGCAAAGCTACCCTTCTTCTGCCCAGATTCCTAGCGCTTGTACTCGAACGCTCCGATGTCCACCCCCGCACCCTGCAGTCGGGCAGCTCCGTCGGCGTCGGTGCTCACGATGCTAGTGACCGTCGACGAACCCTTGTCAATCGCAGGGCTCGTCGCCTGCAGCCGGAAGTTGCCATTGGCAGCATCGACGAACAGCGGGTTCAGCACCACCGGTGAGCTGTCCCAGGACGGCGCGCTGCCGCGGTTGAAGTACAGGTTGTTGGACAGCGTGATCTGCGAGCTCGTCGTGCCGTTCATCATCCCCACGTACGGCGAGGTGCCGTCGGAGTAGAAGATGTTGTTGCGCACGTTGGCCGTCGGCTTGGCGAAGTCGCTGTTCAGCCAGATGATCCCGCTGCTCGCATTGATGCCGTTGAAGGTGTTGTTGAACACGTTCCAGTCGCCGCTGTAGATCGCGATCGCGCTGAAGTCCTGCCCGAGCTTGTTGAACACGTTGTTGTAGAACGAGCCATACGAGCCAGGCAGCGTCTCGCCGACGCCCACACCGCGGCTGTCGGCGGTGGTTGCCGCGCTCAGCACGTTGTCGTGCACGCGGATGTTCTCGTACTTGAACGGCGTGTCGGTGTGGATCTGGATGACGTGCCCCATGCGCAGGTCATGCAGGTAGTTCCAGCCGATGTCCACGTCGCTGGCGCCGACCTGGATGT
>CALRRO020000018.1:0-104554 GCA_943370595.1 Chitinophaga pinensis | reverse complement strand
ACCGACTGGCTCTGCTCGCTGGAGGCCGCGGCGATCTCCTGAACCAGCTCGCTGGTCTTCTGGATCGACGGCACGATCTCGTCGAGCAGCTTGCCTGCGCGCTCGGCGGTCGACACGCTGTTGGCGGCCAGGTCGCCGATCTCCTTGGCGGCTTCCTGGCTGCGCTCGGCGAGCTTGCGCACCTCGGCCGCCACCACCGCGAAGCCCTTGCCGTGTTCGCCGGCACGCGCCGCCTCGATGGCCGCGTTCAGTGCCAGCAGGTTGGTCTGGTAGGCGATGTCGTCGACGATCGAGATCTTCGCGGCGATCTGCTTCATCGCGCTGACGGTCTGCGTGACCGCGCTGCCGCCTTCGGTCGCTTCCTTGCTGGCCTTGGTGGCCATGCTGTCGGTGACGCGGGCGTTGTCGCTGTTCTGCGTGATCGAGGCCGACATCATGTCGATCGACGCGGTGGTCTCCTCGACCGACGAGGCCTGCTCGCTGGCCGCCTGCGACAGCGACTGCGCGGTGGAGCTGACCTGCGTGGCTGCGCCCGTCAGCGCCTCGGCCGCGCTGCGCACCTCGTCGATGATCGAGGACAGCTTGTCGCAGCTGCTGTTGGCATCGCGCTTGACCTGGTCGAACACGCCGCCGACATCGCGCTGGATGCGCTGCGTGAGGTCACCCGAGGCCAGGCCGCCGAAGATGCGCACGATGTCGTCGAACACCGACGAGGTGGTCTCGAGCAGCGCGTTGACGCCACCGCACAGCTCGGCGATCGGGCCGCTCTTGCCGTCCAGCGGAATGCGCTGCGACAGGTCGCCGGACTGCGCCGCCGCGGTCACCGCCTGGGCCTGGCTCACGGCGTCGCGCAGCATCCGGTTGGCACGCACCTCGGCGGTGATGTCGGTGGCGTACTTCACCACCTTGAACGGCTTGCCGTCGAGTCCGAAGATCGGGTTGTACGAGGCCTGGATCCAGATTTCCTGGCCCGACTTGCCGATGCGCATGTACTGGCCGGCGTCGTACTCGCCGCGGCCGAGCTTCTCCCAGAACAGGCGGTACTCGGCGCTGGCACGGTGCGTCGGCTCGACGAACAGGCTGTGGTGCTGGCCCTTGATCTCGGCCAGCGTGTAGCCGACGGTCGACAGGAAGTTGTCGTTGGCCGTCAGCACGCGGCCGTCGAGCGTGAACTCGATGACCGCCTGCGCCTTGCCCACGGCGCGGATCTGGCCCTCGTAGTCGGCGGCCTGCAGGCGGGACTGCGTCACGTCGGTGGCGATCTTGACGATCTTGGTGACCTTGCCGGCGCCGTCCTTCACCGGCGCGTAGACCGCCTGGATCCACACCTCCTGGCCGGCCTTGGTGATGCGCTTGAACACCTCGCTGCGCGCCTTGCCGGCGTTGAGGTCGGCCCAGAAGTGGCCGTAGGCGGGCGAGCCCGATTCGGCCGGGTCGACGAAGGTGCGGTGGTGGCGGCCGGCGATCTCGTCGAGGCCGTAGCCGAGCAGCGTCAGGAAGTTGCGGTTGGCGGTCAACACGTGGCCGCCGAGGTCGAACTCGATGTAGGCATAGGCCTCGTCCACGGCCGCCAACACGCCGCGGCCGTTCTGGCGCTCGGCCTCGGTCTGCGCCAGGGTCTGGCGCATGTCGGCCAGTGCCGCCTCGGCGGCCAGGCGGGCCTCCCGTTCGCGCAGGCGGCCGGCGGCGAAGAGGCGTTCGAACAGGGTCGGGGTCGGTTGCGCGTTCATGACAGGGTGCTTTCCAAGGGGGTGGTGAGGGACGGGCGGGGTCGCGAGACGGGCGCATGCGCTGCCAGCTGGGCCAGCGCGGCGACGTCGAAGATGAGCGCGACCTCGCCGTTGCCGAGGATGGTCGAGCCCGAGATGCCGCGCAGGCTGCGGAACAGCTGGCCGAGCGGCTTGATGACGGTCTGGTGCTGGCCGAGCAGCGCGTCGACCATCACGCCGAAGCGCTGCACGCCAGCCTGGATCACGACGACGCTGCAGCGCTCCGGTGCGGGGCCGTCCAGCGCATAGAGCGCGCGCAGGTCCAGCACCGGCAGCACCTTGCCGCGCAGCTCGACGACGCTGCGGCCGTGTGCGTCCAGCGTCATCTCGGTGGGGCGGTTCTCGACCACCTCGGTCACCGTCTCGAGCGGGAAGATGAAGCGGCTCGCGCCGACGCCGACGAGGAAGCCGTCGATGATGGCCAGCGTCAGCGGCAGGCGGATCTCGATGCAGGTGCCGCGGCCTGGGTTGCGGGACACGTCCACCGTGCCGCGCAGGGCCTCGATGTGGCTGCGCTCCACGTCCATGTCGACGCCGCGGCCGTCGTCGGCGACGCCGATCACGATGCTGCCCGATTCGTGGTGGGCCGACAGGGTCAGTGTGCCGCGCGCCGGCTTGCCGGCCTCGGCACGCTCGGCCGGCGTCTCCAGGCCATGGTCCAGCGCGTTGCGCACCAGGTGCATCAGCGGCTCGGCGATGCGCTCGACCACCGCCTTGTCGAGTTCGGTCTCGCCGCCGACGATCTCCAGCGCGACGTCCTTGCCGAGTTCGGCGGCGGTGTCGCGCACCACGCGGCGACAGCGCGAGAAGGTTTCGCCGATCGGCACCATGCGCAGCTGCAGCGTGCCGTTGCGGATGTCTTCGACGAGCGTGCCGATCTGCTGGTTGACCTCGATCAGTGCGCTGTTGCGGGTCTGGCGGGCCAGCAGCGACGCGCCGGCGCTGGCGATGACCAGTTCGCCGAGCAGGCTGATGACGGCATCGAGCCGGTCGGCCTGCACGCGGATGTAGCGGCCTGCGTCGGCCGGTTCGGCGGGCATCAAGTGGCTGTTCATCGCGGCGCCTACGCGGGCAGCAGCTTCGACACCGCGTCGAGCAGCTGCGGCGGGTTGAACGGCTTCACGATCCAGGCCTTGGCGCCGGCGGCGCGGCCCTCTTCCTTCTTCGCGTCCTGGCCTTCGGTGGTCAGCATGATCACCGGCGTGAAGCGGTGGCGCGCGTGTTCCTTGATCTTGCGGACGAACGCGATGCCGTCCATGCGCGGCATGTTGACGTCGCTGACGATCAGGTGGACGCGGGCCTGGTCGAGCTTGGACAGGCCGTCGAGGCCGTCAGCGGCCTCGAGCACCTCGTAACCAGCGCGGCTGAGCGCCAGCTTGACGACGGTGCGCAGCGAGGAGGAGTCGTCGACGATCAGGATGGTCTTGGACATGACGGTTCAGGAAGTTCATTCGAATTGACACGAATGATACTTATGAAACTGTCAAACGCTACATTCCAAGCCAGTCAGCCGAGCGTTTTGTGCAAAATGATGCAAAATCAGATCAATGTCCCGCGCAGCGTCCCCCAAAGGACGGCTTTCGCGGCACGCGTCACGCCCGGCCCAGCCGCTGCGCACGCGCCAGCAGCCGGCAGGCGTTGCGCCAGGTGGGCACCTCGACCCACAGGCCGTCGACCAGCGCCCGGTCTTCGCCCCGCGCACGCGCGGCCTCGAAGGCGCTGACGATCGCCTCGGCGCGGCGCAGCTCGTCGGCGTCCGGCGTCAGCGCGCGGTTCAGCGCGGCCGCATGCTCGGGCCGCACCAGCGACTTGCTGCGGTAGCCGAGCCGCCGTGCATGACGCGCCTCGCGCACGGCGCCGTCGACGTCGGCGAAGGTGAACGGGGCATCGATCGGCTCGATGCCGGCGGCGCGGCAGTCCAGCAGGAAGCGGCGGCGGGCGTGCTCGAGCTCTTCGCCGTCGGGCCCGCGCTCGGCGCACAGCGAGTTCGCCAGGTCCTCGGCGCCGAGCAGCGCGCAGCGGATGCGCGGGCTGGCCGCGGCGATCAGGCGCAGGTCGGCCACGCCGAGTGCCGTCTCGCACACCGGCAGGATCTCGGTCGCGCCGTGGGCGATGCCCAGCGTCGCCTCCCAGTGCGCGATGGCGTCGTCGAGCACGGCGATCTGCGCCGCACGCTCGGCCATCGGCAGCGCGATCACGTCGGGCCGCGTGGCCATCGCGGCGGCGAGGTCGGCCGTGCCGTCGCCTTCGAGCTGGTTGATGCGCACGGCGGCGACGAGCCTGCGCGCGCGGCAGCCTTGCACGTAGTGCGGCAGCAGCGCGCGCGCCTCGGCGCGTCGTGGCGCCGGAGTGAAGTCCTCAAGATCGACGATCAGCGCGTCGGCGCCGCTGGCAAGCATCGCGTCATGAGCGGCGGCATCGGCACCGGGGCCGAACAGCCAGGTGCGGCGCAGGTCAGGGTCGAGCATGGCGGCGTCGTGAAGTGCGGGAGCCGCGATTCTGGCGCCGCTGGCCCCGGCACTCCAGGCGAAGGCCTACGAGGGGCGCAGCCCGGGCAACCGCTTCGCCGACGCGCCGATGTTCGCTGCCGTCCTTCACCGCGACGGCTTGAGGCCACAATCCGCGCAGGGAGCCCGAGAACATCCCGCACCGGAGACTGCCGTCATCGATCCCACCTCATCGGCCCTGACCCCGCGACGTCAGGGCAGCCGCGTCGGCGTCGCCACCTGGCTGACCGTCGTCAGCCTGCTCGGGCTGCTGCCGCTGCTGGCGTTCTCGGCCTACAGCGTATACCGGTCGATCGATGAACTGAGGGCGCAGGGCATGGCCGCGCTGGAGCGGCGCGCCAGCGATGCAGCCTTGCTGATCGGCCAGCAGCTGGACAGCGTCTTCGCAGCGCTGCGCGCGACGGCACAGGCCGACAGCGTGCGCCGTGGCGACCTGGCCGCGGCCCACGAGACGGCGTCCCGCGTGGCCGAGGTCGACCCGCGCATCGTCGGCATCAGCATCGTCGACAGCGTCGGCGCTCAGGTCTTCAACACGCGCCGTCCGTTCGGCACGCCGCTGCCGCGGCCTTCGGCGACGCTGCTGGAGCTTCAGCGGCCCGTCATCGAAGAAGGCCGCCAGGTGGTGTCACCGCTGGTGATCGGCGAGACCACGAAGGACAAGGTGCTCGGCGTCGGCCTGCCGGTCGTGATCGGCGGCCAGACCTATGCGATGCGTGCGGTGGTGAGCCTGGAGGCGCTGGGCACCTGGCTCAATGCACAGGCCTGGCCGGCGGACTGGACGGCGGCCGTGGTCGACCAGAACTCGGTGATCGTGGCGCGCTCGCGCGACGCCGAGCGCTACGTCGGGCAGCGCGCCACCGACGTGCTGGTCGCCGCGGTCGGGCGCGGCGAGACCTTCTTCCAGTCGGTCACGAAGGATGGAACGCCGGTCTACACAAGCGTCGCACCCGTGCCGGGTTCGGGCTGGTACGTGGCGGTGGGTCGTCCGGCGGCGGCGATCCATGCCCAGGTGCGCGACTCGATGGCACGCGTGCTCATCGTCGGCGTGCTGTGCGCGATCCTGGCGGTGGCGGGTGCGCTGTACATGGCTGGGCGCCTGTCGCGTCAGCTGAGCAGCGCCGTCGAAGCCCATGTGCACGGCGGCAGGGTCAAGGCGGCGCTCACCATCCGTGAGGTGGCCGAGCTGTCCGAGGCACTGGCGCGCGCCAGCGACGCGGCCGACAAGGCGATGACCGAGCTGCAGCGTGCGCGCGAGCAGACGCTGGCACAGCTCAAGGAGCGCAGCGACATGCTCGACGTGCTGGCCCACGAGGTTCGCCAGCCGCTGAACAATGCCTCGGCGGCGCTGCAGGCGGCCACGGTGGAGCTGTCACGCGACGGCAAGCTCACCGCCGTCGAGCCGATGCGGCGTGCCGAGCTGGTGCTCAACGAGGTGCAGCAGAGCATCGGCAACACGCTGGCGGTGGCTTCGCTGCTGGTCGGTGACCAGCGCGTCGAAGGTGTCGACTCCGACATCGACACGCTGATCGACGTGGCGGTGGCCGACATGCCGCCCAGCGAGGCATGGCGCGTGCATGTCGAGCGCGAGACGAACACCCGCACCGCCAGCATGGAGCCGGGCCTGATGCGACTGGCGCTGCGCAACCTGCTGTCCAACGCGCTGCGCTGCAGCCCGGCCGGCACGCCGGTGATCGTGCGCGTGTCCGATTCCGACGAACCGCTGGCGCTGATCCTCGACGTGGTGGATCGGGGCCCCGGCATCGACGCCGACCGGCTGAACCACCTGTCGGGCGAGATGCCGCCGCGCGCCGAGCGTGATGCGCGCGGGCGCCGCCGCGGTCTCGGCCTGCACATCGTCAAGCGGGTGATGGAACTGCACGGCGGCAGCCTGCGCATCGAACGCAGCGGCCCCGCGGGCACCACGATGCGCCTGGTGATCAACCAGTTCTCCGACGCCTGAGCGGCGCCGGTGTGCCTCAGGCGGCGGCCGCTTCGTGGCCGAGCCGGAACACTGCCACGGCCTGGGCCAGCTTCTGCGCCTGCATCCGCAGGCTCTCCGCGGCGGCGGCGCTCTCCTCGACCAGCGCGGCATTCTGCTGCGTGGCCTGGTCCATCTGCTCGACCGCCTGACCGACCTGGTCCATGCCCGAGCTCTGCTCGCCGGTGGCCGAGCTGATCTCGGCCATGATCTGGCTCACACGCGCGATCGATGCGACCACCTCGCCCATGGTGCTGCCGGCCTGGTCGACCAGCGCGCTGCCGCGGCCCACACGCTCGACGCTGTCGGCGATCAGTGTCTTGATCTCCCGCGCCGCCTCCGCACTGCGGCTGGCCAGGCTGCGCACCTCCGAGGCCACCACCGCGAAGCCGCGGCCCTGCTCGCCGGCGCGGGCAGCTTCCACCGCTGCATTGAGCGCGAGGATGTTGGTCTGGAAAGCGATGCCGTCGATGACGCCGATGATGTCGGCGATCTTCTTCGAGCTGGCGTCGATGCCCTTCATCGTGTCGACGACCTGCGTCACCACCTCGCCGCCGCGCACGGCCACCGACGAGGCCTCGCGCGCCAGCTCGTTCGCCTGGCGGGCGTTGTCTGCGTTGTGCCGCACCGTCGACCCGAGCTCTTCCATCGACGAGGCGGTCTCCTGCAGCGCGCTGGCCTGTTGCTCGGTGCGCTGGCTGAGGTCGTTGTTGCCCTGGGCGATCTGCGTGCTCGCACTGGCCACGCCGTCGGCGCCCTGGCGAACCGTGCCGACCACGCGGCGCAGGCTGTCCTGCATGTCGCGCATCGCGCCAAGCAACTGCGCGGTCTCGTCGCGCCCACTGACGGTGATCGGATGGTCCAGTTCGCCGGCGGCCACCGCCCGGGCGGCCTCGACGGCCCGCCCGATCGGCCGCGTGATGCGGCGCGAGAACAGCACGCCGCCGAGCGTGGCCACGGCACAGACCACCAGCATCAGCACCAGGCTGACGAGCGTGGCGCGCCGGGCTCCGGCCGCGGCCTGCTCGGACTGCGCGGTGGCGTCGGCGGCAATCTTGTCCGACGCCTCGGTGAGCAGGCGCGTCGGCTCGCGGTCCATGCCGCGCACGGCAACATCACCGGCCACCGGGTCGAAGGCCGACGCCTTGAAGGTCTCGAGGCCCTTGCGGTAGCTCTCGCCCATCGCCCGGTGGGACTCGACGAACTTCTGCAGCAGCGATTTCGACGCCCCGTCGGGCAGGGCCTCGGCGAGCTTGCGTGCATGGGTGGCCACGTCGCGTTCGGCGGTGGCGAAGGCGTCCCAGTGCTTGTCCAGCGCCTTCGGGTCCTTGCCGCGCAGCAGCACGTTCTTCCACTCCTGCACCTGGATCTTGAAGTGCAGCGCCAGGTCGTCGGCCGCGGCACGCTGCGCGTGGCTGGTCTCCACCTCGTTCGCATAGCTGTCGAGCGAGCGGTTCAGGTTGTAGATGCCGTACAGCGCCGCAGCGAACACGGCGAGCAGCGCTGCGGCGAAGGCCAGCGGCAGTTTGAGGGACAACTTCATGAGGGACTTCCTGAACATACTTCGACGATCTGTCTGTCGGTGGCGCGAAGTGCGGACTTGAGTGCCGTTGCGAGAAGTCACGCGTCTGCCGTGCCGTTTGCCCAGAGGTGAGCCGGCTTGGTGCACAGAGATGACGCCGCTGCTTGATCGCCGTCACTTGTGCTGCGGCACACTCCAGCGGGAACGCACTCGACCCTCCCACATGAACCTGGCCGATCTTCTCGTCCGACAGGCCCGGCAGTTGCCGGACCGCATCTCGGTGCTCCACGGCGCGGCGCCGCATGCGAGCCATGCGCAATGGGCGGCGCGCAGTGCCGGCCTGGCGCGGCGCCTGCGCGAAGCCGGGCTGGTGCCGGGCGACCGGGTCGTGCTGTTCATGCGCAACCACCCGCGCACGCTCGAACTGCTGTGGGGCGCGTGGTGGGCCGGGCTCGTCGTCGTGCCGGTCAACGCCAAGCTGCACCCGCGCGAGGTCGAGTGGATCGTCGACAACGCGCAGGCGCGCTGGGCATTCGTGACGAGCGACGTCGCGACCGGGCCGCTGGCGGGCGTACACAGGCAGGTCGACGTCGAGTCGGCCGAGGCCGACACGCTGCTCGCGCCTGTGCCCGATGCGCTGGCGGTGCCGGTGGCCGAGCGCGGCCCCGACGACACGGCCTGGCTGTTCTACACCTCGGGCACCACCGGCCGGCCCAAGGGCGTGATGATCACGCAGCGCAACTTGATGACGATGGGCCTGGCCTACTTCGCCGATGTCGACCCGGTCTCGCCGGACGACGCCATCGTCTATGCCGCACCGATGTCGCACGGCGCCGGCCTGTACGCTATCCCGCACCTGATGGCCGGCGCGCGCCACGTGGTGCCGGCCTCCGGCGGCGTCGACCCGGCCGAGCTGTTCGCACTCGGCGAGGCGCTCGGTCCGCTGTCGACCTTCGCCGCGCCGACCATCGTCAAGCGCCTGGTCGACCATGCGCAGCAGCAGGGGATCGGGCCAGCGAATGCGGCGCGCGCCTTCAAGACCATCGTCTACGGCGGCGCGCCGATGTACGTCGCCGACATCCAGCGCGCACTCGCGGTGATGGGCCCGCGCTTCGTGCAGATCTACGGCCAGGGCGAGACGCCGATGGTGGCCACTGCACTCGCGCGACGCCACCTCGCCGACAGCTCGCACCCGCGACATCTCGAGCGGCTCGGCTCGGTGGGCGTGGCGCAGACGCCGGTGCGCGTGCGCATCGCCGACGGGCATGGCCGCGAGCTGCCAGTGGGCGAGATCGGCGAGGTGCTGGTGCGCGGCGACAGCGTGATGGCCGGCTACTGGCGCAACCCCGAGGCGACCGCCGCGGCGATCCGCGACGGCTGGCTGTTCACCGGCGACGTCGGCTGCCTCGACGCCGACGGCTTCCTGACGCTGAAGGACCGCAGCAAGGACCTGATCATCAGCGGCGGCTCGAACATCTACCCGCGCGAGGTCGAGGAGGTGCTGCTCACCGCGCCGGGGGTCGCCGAGGCGGCGGTGGTCGGCGCGCCGGATGCCGAATGGGGCGAGGTGGTGGTGGCCTTCGTCGTCGCGCAGGCGGGCGCGATGCCGACACCCGAAGCGCTCGACGCGCACTGCCTGGCGCAGATGGCACGCTTCAAGCGCCCCAAGCGCTACGAGTTCGTCGACGCGCTGCCGAAGAACAACTACGGCAAGGTGCTGAAGACCGCATTGCGCGAACGGCTCGGGCCGCCGCCGGCCTGAGCACGCCGCGGGCGCTCAGCGCCGCGCCGCGATCCACGCGTCGACCTGCTCGTCGAGCACCTGCAGCGGCATCGCGCCGCCGCCGAGCAGCAGGTCATGGAAGTCGCGCAGCGCCTGCGCGTCGAAGCGTGCGCCGAGCGCCTGTTTCGCACGCTCGCGCGCGGCCTGCAGACGCAGCATGCCGATCTTGTAGGCGCAGGCCTGGCCGGGCTCGACGACGTAGCGCTCGATCTCCGAGACCACGCTGGCCTCGGACATGCCGGTCTTGTCGACCATGTAGCGCACGGCGCGCTCGCGCGGCCAGCGCTGCTGGTGGATGCCGGTGTCGACCACCAGCCGCACGGCGCGGAACATCTCGGCCTGCAGACGCCCGAGGTCGCCATAAGGGTCGCGCTCGTACAGACCCATCTCCTTGCCGAGCCATTCGGCGTACAGCGCCCATCCCTCCTGGTAGGCCGTGAAGGGCAGCACCTTGCGGAAGGTGGGCACACCGCTCATGCCCTGCGCCAGCGCGATCTGGAAGTGGTGGCCGGGCACGCCCTCGTGGATGGCCAGGGTGCGCATGCCGAACTTCGGCGTCTCGGCCATGTCGCGCAGGTTGGCGAAGAAGAGTCCTGGCCGCGAGCCGTCCAGCGCCGGCGGGTTGTAGTACGCGCCGGCGGCGGTCTTCTCCTTGAACTCGGGCACGCGGCGCACTTCGATTGCCGCATCGGGCAGGCGGCCGAACAGTGATGTCGAGCGCTGCAGCTGCTCGCGGATCATGGCCGTGTAGTCGGCCAGCGCGGCCTCGCGGCCGGTGGCGTCGTTCGGGTAGAGGAAGCGCGGGTCCAGCGCCAGCCGCGCGAGCGCCTGGCCCGGGGTCTCGCCTTCGCGCAGCTCGGACTGGGCGGCCAGGATGCTGCGCATCTCGACCTCGATGCGCGCGACTTCAGTCAAGCCGATCTGGTGGACCTGCTGCGGCGTCAGGTCGGTGGTCGTCTCGCTGCGCAGGCGCCAGGCGTAGAAGGCGTCGCCGTCGGGCAGCTTCCACGCGCCGTCGTCGGTGGAGGCCTTCGGCAACTGCTGCTCGAAGAAGGCGATCAGGCGGCCGTAGGCGGGCACGACGCCGGTCTCGATCACCTGCGCACAACGCGCCAGCAGCGCACGACGTTCGTCCTCGGTCAGGCCGGGCACGGTGGCGAGCTTGCCGGCCAGGTGCCGGTACAGCGGGTTGGCCGTGGGCGGCTGGCCGGCGAACTCGCGCATGCTGGCCAGCACGTGTTCGATCACGAAGCGCGGCGGCAGCACGCCGAGCTGCTGGCGGCGCTGCAGGCCCTCGATCACCTGGTCGTACTTGCGGGCCATCTCGGACAGGCGCGACAGGTAGTCCTCGGCGCCGCGCCGGTCGGCGATGGCATGCACGTTGATCAGGAAGTTGGGCGTCTCGTTCTGTACGCCCCAGAGCTGGTCGACCGGGTAGTCGTGGAAGCGGAAGCGTTCACCGTCGAGCTGGTTCTGCAGGAACCAGTCGAGCACGCGGTTGGACAGGCGCTGCTGTGGCGACAGGCGGCCCTCGTCGTAGGCGCGCAGGTCGGCGAGGTTGCTGCGCAGCTGCGCGAAGTCGCGGTCGCCCTTGGCGATGGACAGGTCGTCGAGGTGGGCGTTGTGGCGCCGCCAGCCGAAGGACTCGGCGATGCCGATCTCCGACAGCGTCTCCGGGCTGTCCAGCGCGAACTCGATGAAGACCCGCTCGTGGAACAGGTCCAGGCTGAAAGGGCGGAACCAGACCAGGTTGACGATGAACACCGTGACCGCGAGCACCAGCGCGGCGGCCAGGGCGGCGGTGGCCCGGGCGAAAGTCGATCGAAGCATCGGCACAGCTTAGCGCAGCCCGCAGCGGGCGACGGCGGCCGCGGCTCAGGCCGCCAGCGCCTCCTCGAGATCGTCCTTCGCACGATGGGCCCATTTCGGGCCCTGGCGCAGCACGTCGAGTTCGGTCGAACTGGCCTGTGCGAAGAACATCGCCTCGTCGATGCCGAGCCGCGCGAACAGGCGGCGCTGCTGCAGCGTGCGCCGGCGAAAGTGATCCTCGCCCGGCGCCTCGTCGCGCAGGGCCTGCGCGAACAGCAGCGCGGCACGGCGCAGTTCCTCCTGCGCCTGCGCGCGGCGGGCGGGCACGGCGCGCGGCGCGGCGCGGCGGGCCTGCGACACGAACGGGTTCTTCCCGACCACCAGGCCCCAGGGCCGCTGGCCCTTGACCGGGTCGACGCACAGGGCCTCGAGCTTGGTCAGGCCGAACTCGCGCGCCAGCAGCATGCGGGTGGCCAGCCACGGGTCTTCGCGGCGCACGCGCTCCACGGCCGCGCGGGCGTCTTCGTCGCGGCCGGGCATCGGCAGCACCAGCGAGGCCAGCAGCCCGGCCGCGGACTCGTCGCCCTGCAGGCTGGCCTGGTGCAGCCAGGCGATGGCCTGCTCGGTCTCGGCCAGGCTCCCGGAGCTGCGCAGCATCAGCGCGCCGAGCCGGCGTTGCGACTCTGCGTGTCCACGCGCCGCGGACTTCTCCAGGAAGAAGCGCGCCATCTGCGGGTTGGCCACCGACAGGCGGTGATTGGCGTGAAGCCGGTACAGGTGCAGCCAGGCCTCGTCGCGGCCGGCATCGGCCGCGCGCAGCAGCAGCGCCGCACCGCGCCGCACGTTGGCGGCCGTGGTCAGGCGTGATGCCTTCAGCGCGCCGGCGTCGATGCCGCACAGCGCCAGGCCGAGCAGGTAGCTGGCCTCGGCGTCACCGGCCTTGACGCGCGCCTCGAGCGCCGCGTCGGCGATCTCGACCGACAGCGCCGCGACATCGGCCCCCGTGCTCGCGGCGTGTGCGAGCGATTGCACCACCAGCGCATGCAGCGTCTCGCTGGCCGTGGCCTGCAGGGCATGGGCCTGGCGCAGTGCGCGTGCGGCGCGCTCGGGCAGGCCGGCCTCGAAGGCTTGTCTCGCGGCCCACTCGGTCACGTCGGCGGCGTCCAGCCAGGCCGGGCCCGACAGCGCACGCAAGGCGGCAATGGCCTGCTGCGCCGTCGGTACGCTCCCAGTCGCCGCGTGCACGGCGGCGCGCGCCGCCGAATGGCCTTGCAGTGCGGCTTCGCGCAGGGCCTGCAGTGCCTGCGCCGTGCGTTCCTCGGCCACCAGCCACCACGCAGCGCGCTTGATGCGCGCCGCCACCAGCCCCGCGCGTGCGGCGGCGTCGAGCGCGTCGAGCTGCCCGTGGCGCAGGATGTCCTGCAGCGGCAGGCTCTCGCCGATGATGGCGGCGGCCGCCTCGCTGCCGCGCACGCTGTCGTGCAGCAGGTACTCGATGCCCATCTCCACATGGCGGGCGAAACCTTCGGCGCCGAGCAGATAGCGCCGGCCGAGTTCGAGGCGGGCCTGGCGATCGCCCTGGCGTGCCAGGGCCACGAGCTGGATGTCTTGTCGTCGCATGGACTGTTGCCGCCATCGTCGTCGACGGCGCGCAACGCATGAGTGCAGAAGGCACGCAGGGTAGTCGCGCCGGTCGCGTGAAGCGATGGGCTTTGCGGCAACGCAGCATTGCGCATCCACGAACAATCGCCGGCCTCTCCGACACAAGGCTGTCATGCGACGGCCCGTCTGTGGCGTGCGCGGGACGCGGCTTCATCAACCCGGGGGGAGGCGTGTGGGCACGCCTCCCCCGGATTCGGAAAGACGGTGGGCTTCGCCATCGCCGATGCCTAGGCTGACGCAGGTCCTGGCATCCCGGTGGATGCGGATATGAACCCACTTCTCCTTCTAAGGACATCATGAAGAAACTCGCCTCCTTCACTTTGCTGCTCGGCGTCGGCGCGTTCGCGCACGCCCAGTCCAGCGTCACCCTGTTCGGCGTGCTCGACGTCAACGCCCGCTATGTCAAGAACGACGAGACCAGCCTGAAGACGATCAGCGCCGGCGGCATCAACACCAGCCGCTTCGGCGTGCGCGGCACCGAAGACCTCGGCGGCGGCCTGAAGGCCGGCTTCTGGCTCGAGAGCGGCATCAACCCCGACACCGGCTCGACCTCCGAGGACCTCAGCAAGCCCGGCTCGCGCTTCTGGAATCGCCGCAGCACGGTGAGCCTGTCCAGCGCCTCGCTGGGCGAGATCCGCCTCGGCCGCGACTTCACGCCGACCTACAACGGCTACACCGCCTACGATGCCTTCGGCAGCAACGGCGTCGGCGCTGTCGACAAGTTCTTCGTCTCGACGCTGGGTGCGGGCAACCCGTCCATCGACACCGGCACGCGTGCGGACAACCTGGTCAGCTACTTCACGCCGGCCGGCCTGGGCGGCTTCTATGGCCAGCTCTCGGCCGCGGCCGGCGAAGGCAACTCGGGCAAGCGCTACCTCGGTGGCCGCGCGGGTTATGCCGCCGGGCCGCTGGACGTGTCGGCCGCCTACGGCCAGACGCGTGTGACGCCCGGCGCGTCGGGCGAGGACAGCTACCAGGTGGTCGACTTCGGTGCCGCCTACGACTTCGGCGTCGCCAAGCTGCTGGGCATCTACGGCCAGAGCAAGTACGGCGAACTGAAGATGAACGTGCTCGAGATCGGCACGCTGGTGCCGGTGGGCAACGGCACGATCCGCGCGTCCTACGTGCGCGCCGACGCCAAGGGCGGCGCGATCGAGGAGGACGACGCGACCCAGCTTGCGCTGGGCTACGTGCACAACCTGTCCAAGCGCACCGCGGTTTACACCACCGTCGCCCGCGTGAACAACAAGGGTGCCGCGAAGTTCGCCGTGGCCTCGTCGCCGGCACTGCCGGCCGGCAAGGACTCGACCGGCTTCGAGCTGGGCATCCGCCACGCGTTCTGAGCGTGACGGCCGGGGCTCGAAGGAGCCCCGGCGCCGCGCCGCGCCTCAGCTGGCCGGGTCTGCGGGCAGTGGCGGTTGCGCGCGGTCCGGCGGGCAGCGCTGCCAGTTGCCGCGTCGGCCGAGGTGGTAGTCGATCAGCTTGTCGCCGGCGCGCAGGCGCACGTGCCAGCCGGGCACGATGACCTGCGGATAGCTCAGCCCTGGCAACGGACAGCCGAGCGATGAATCGGGCCAGTTGACGGCCCGCGACGATTCGATCTTCACCTGATCGGCAGCCACGCCGGCGCGCACGGCGGCGTCGGCGCGCATGGCCGCCATCGTGGCCTCCGGCGGGTTCGCGCCCGCTGGCGACTGCGCATGGCCTTCGTTGAGCGGCATGCAGCCGAGGCTGCCCACGGCGATCATCGCCGCCATCCAGGTTCTCATTGCAGGCTCCCTTCGCGCAGTTCGGTGTGGGCGTGCCGTGCCGCGGCCACGCCGACGCGGTTGCGGCCGTCGCGCTTGGCAGCGAGCAGTTCGTCGTCGGCCGCCTTGAGCAGCGCGTCGGGCGAGGCCGGGGCGATGCGGGTGTCGGCCACGCCGGCCGAGAAGCTCAGGCCCTCGAGCGTGTCGTCGTCGAGCTCGAAGCGCATCGCGCGCCAGCGGCGCAGCAGGGCCTGCACCTTGCGCCGTGCGCCGTCGGCGCTGGTGCGCGGCATCAGCAGGCAGAACTCCTCGCCGCCGTAGCGGCAGGCCACGTCGCTGCGGCGGCCGTGGTCGACCAGCAGCGCACCGAAGGCGGCCAGCAGCCGGTCGCCCACCGCATGCCCGTGCGCGTCGTTGATGCGCTTGAAGTGGTCGAGGTCGATGATCACCAGCGCCAGCGGCTGGTCCTCGCGCCGGCCGAGCGCGAACAGTGTCGGCAGCGTGTCGTTGAGATGGCGCCGGTTGAACAGCCCGGTCAGCGGGTCGTGCACCGCCTGATCGCGCAGTGCGGCCTGCAGCGCCTGAACCTCGTCGACCTTGCGCGACAGCTGCGCGTTGATCGCCGCCAGCTCTGCGCGTGCCCGTTCGGTGTGGCGCGCCCGCGCGTCGTTCTCGTCGAGCCGGTGCTGCAGGCGCAGCAGTTCGGTCTGCAGCGTCGCCGCCTGGTAGCGTGCCCGCGAGGCCAGCTGCGACTGCGCCCGGTGCAACTGCTGCCACTGGCGCAGCGCGGCGAGCGCCGGTGCACTGTGACCGCAGGCCTCGTGCGCTTCGCTGAGCACGCCGAAGAACTGCGCGCGGATGCGCACCGACAGGCCATCGACGTCGTCACGCGCCGCCTCGGCCTGCCCTTCGCACAGCACGCGGACGGCGCGTTCCGCATCGCCCTCGGCGAGGGCCAGCAGGCCGCCCGCGGTGATGCGCTCGATGCGTTCGTCGGCCAGCGGCGAGGGGCCCAGCGCCTGCGCACGCTCGACCAGCTCGGCGCCCAGCGCGGTGTGGCCGGCTCGCAGCGCGGCGATGGCCAGGGTCTCGAACGCCGGCTCGATGCTGCCGCGGCCGCTGGCGTCGGTGGGCATGGCCAGCACCGCGGCCACGTCCGGCATGGCCTCGCCGGCGCGGCCCAGCTCGGTCAGGCAGAGCACGCGGTTGATCATCAGGATGCCCAGCAGCCGCGCGTTCTTCAGCTGCGCGCAGCCGGCCAGGCCCTGGTCGACATGCTGCAGCGCATGTTCGTAGTCGCCGATCTGCAGCAGTTCGTGCGAGAGATTGCAGTGGAGCACGGTGTCGAAGCCGTGGCCGCGCTTCGGGCCGGCGTCGCGCAGCGCCTCGAACATGTGCGCGAAGGCCTGCGACGAATCGCCCAGCGCCGAGTAGCAGCCGGCGATGGTGTTGAGCAGCACGCCGCGCTGGTCGTGGCGCAGCACACGCACGCCCTCGTCGCGCAGCGGCAGCGTGGCGGCCAGCGCCTCGCGCGCGCGGCCTTCGCGCCACATCGCGCGGGCCAGCGCGGCGCTGGTCAGCAGGTGGCCGGCGCGGTCGCCGCCCTGCGCGAAGCAGCGCAGCGCCCGCTTGAGCTCGCGCGTGGCCTCGGCCACGGTGCCGAAATACAGCAGGTGGTAGCCCAGCGTGACCCGGCCCCAGCCTTCCGCGGCCGCGTCGCTGCCGCGCTGCGCCGCAGCGATCGCCGCCTCGGCCAGCCGGCGCGCCTGCGGCGAGTCGACGTGCAGCAGCGTCCAGGCGCGCCGTGCCTGGCGCAGCGGGGCGGAGGAGGGTGGTCGCGGGCTCGGCATGCGGGGATTATCGCGAGCGGCCCTACAGGATGGCGGCGAGCGGCCGATAACGACGAACCGTCACCCCGGAACCAGGGATACGCCATGAATGCAGTCGTTTCCGCCGCCGCTTCGAGCGCTTCGTCCGCTCAGGCCGGCACGGTGCAGTCCGCAGCCTCCACGCTGGTGCTGAAGAAGGCCATGGACGCGCAGGCCGCGTCGGCCGCCCAGCTCATCGCCTCGCTGCCGCAACCGGCGCTGGCCACGTCCGGCACCCTGGGCACGCAGGTCAACACCTTCGCCTGACGCGCCGCACGCGGCGCAGCGCGAGCGTCGACGCCGCGTTCAGGTCAGCGGTGCCGGCGCGGTCGGCGGGCCGAAGCGGCCCGGGCCGTTGTTCATGCGCGCCGGTTCCGGCAGAGGCTGCAGCACGGCAGGCGACGGAGCCGGGCGCGTGACGGCAGCAGTCTCGGCCTCGGCCTCAGGGTCGGGCTGCAGGGCCGGCGCACGGTTGTGCACCCCCAGCATCCGGCTGAGCGCCCAGCTCAGGCCGATGAACAGGCCCGTGGCACCGACGCTGCAGGCCAGCAGCAGGGCGCCGAGCGTCCACGGCGTGAAGATGACACCCAGGCCGACGGCAGACAGCAGCGCGATGCCGGCACTGCGCCAGCGCCCGCGCGGCCCCAGCAGGCGGGTGACCGCTGCAACGTAAGAGGTCAGAAACAGACCCATCAACAGCAGCTGCGCGGGCAGCAGGTGGGCGGGTTGTTGGTCGAGCGCGGCGAAGGGGTTCACGTCATCACCTCGGAAGGTGGACATGAGCATGGGGCAGTTACACGCAGCGTGCCACCCCCGAAACAAATACCACGCGGAGCCCGTGGTTCAAGTCACGCGGCCGGTGTCTCGCTCCGACGTCACGCGGCTACACCGCGCAGTAGCGCTCCTGGATCTCGCGGTCGGCGAGCAGTGCGGATGCCTCACCGTGGTGCGCGATCTGCCCCTGGTCGAGGATGTAGGCACGGTCCGAGATGCCGAGCGCGCGCTCGACGTTCTGCTCGACCAGCAGGATGGTGGTGCCCTCGCGCTTGAGCTGCTCGAACAGCAGGAACATCTCGTGCACCAGCAGCGGCATGATGCCTTCGGAGGGCTCGTCGAGCAGGATCATGCGCGGCTTGCTCATCATCGCGCGGGCGATGGCCAGCATCTGCTGCTCGCCGCCGGACATCGAGGTGCCTTCCTGGTCCATGCGCTCGGCCAGGCGCGGGAAGGTCTTCGCGATGGTGTCGATGCGTTCCTTCTCGAGGCGCCTGTCGCGGCCGGCGATCAGCCCGAGGCGCAGGTTCTCCAGCACGCTGAGGCCCGGCACGATGCGGCGCTCTTCCGGCACGTAGGCCAGGCCGCGGTGGTAACGCGCATGCGCTGGCAGCGTGAGGATCTCCTGCCCGTCGAAGCGCACGCTGCCGCCGCGCTTGGCCAGCAGGCCCATGATGGCCTTCAGCGTCGAGGTCTTGCCCGCGCCGTTGCGGCCCATCAGCGTGACGATCTCGCCGGCCTTGACCTCGAAGCTCAGGCCCTGCACGACGTGGCTGCGGTCGTACCAGGCGTCGAGTCCGTTCACTTCCAGCATCGCGCCCATGCTCAGCCCTGCCCCAGGTACACGCGCCGCACGTCGGCGTTGGCGCGGATCTCGTCCGGCGTGCCCTCGGCGAGGAACTCGCCGTGATGCAGCACCAGCAAGCGCTCGCAGATGCCCATCACCAGCTTCATCTTGTGCTCGACGAGGATGACCGAACGCTCCGCGGCAAGCGCGACGATCAGGTCCATCATCACCTTGGTCTCTTCCGGCGACATGCCGGCGGTGGGCTCGTCCATCAGCAGCAGCACCGGCTCGGCGGCCAGCGCCATCGCCACCTCCAGCGCGCGCTGCTGGCCGTGCGCGAGGTCGGCCGCGGGGCGGTCGGCCAGGTGGGCGAGGCCGACGCGCGCCAGCAGCTCGTGGGCGCGGTCGATCAGCGCCTTCATCTTGGCGCGCGGCGTCAGCAACTGGTAGCGGCTGCTGCGCATCTGCGCGGCCACGCGCACGTTCTCGTGCGCTGTGAGCTGCTTGAACACGTTGGTGATCTGGAAGCTCTTGGCGATACCGTTGCGCGCGAACTCGTGCTGCGCCAGGCCGGTGATGTCGCGGCCCTGGAACTTCAGCCGCCCGCTGGACGGCGGGAAGGCGCCGCTGACGACGTTGAAGAAGGTGCTCTTGCCGGCGCCGTTCGGCCCGATGATGGCGCTGAGCTTGCCGGCTTCGAACTTCGTCGAGACGTTGTTCAGCGCGACGAACTTGCCGAAGCGCATGCTGACGCCTTCGACTTCGATGATCGGCACGTCCGTCATGACGGGCGCTCCAGCCTGCGCACGATCGTGCCCCAGATGCCCGCCGGGAAGAACAGCACGAAGACCATGAACACGGCACCGACGATGGCCATCCAGTGCTTGGTGAAGACGGTGGCCACGTCTTCCAGCGTCAGGAACACCGCAGCGCCGACGAAGGGGCCGAAGAAGGTGCCCATGCCGCCGAGCAGGCACATCATCACCGCCTGGCCCGACAGCAGGTAGTGCAGCGAGTCGATCGGCACCACCGACAGGTGCAGCGCGCGCAGGGCGCCGGCCAGGCCGCAGATCAGCGCCGACAGCACGAACACCAGCAGCTTGGTGCGCGCCACGTCGTAGCCGCAGGCGGCGGCGCGGCGGTCGTTCTCGCGCACCGCCTCGATCACCGCGCCGAACGGCGAGGCGAGGATGCGCGAGACGAACCACAGCGCCACCGCGACGAAGGCGAGGATCACGTAGTACTTGGTGACCGGGTTGATGAAGTCCAGCACGAAGGGCCCGAGATGGATCTCCGGCACCTGGATGCCGCGCAGGCCGTTCTCGCCGCCGGTCCAGCGCTCGGCCTTGTAGAAGGCGTAGTAGACGATCTGGCCGAGCGCCAGCGTCACCATCGAGAAGTAGATGCCGCGTGTGCGGATGGCCAGGAAGCCGATCACCAGCCCGGCCACGCCGGCTGCCACCACACCGGCGACCACCGCCAGCCACCAGGGCCAGCCGCCGTGCACCATGGCGATGCCGGTCAGGTAGCTGCCCACGCCGAGGAAGGCCGCATGTCCGAACGAGAGCAGCCCGGTGTAGCCGAACAGCAGGTTGAAGCCGACCGCGAACAGCCCGAACAGCAGGATGTTGATGGCCAGCGCGTGGTACGGCATCAGCAACGGGAAGACCAGCAGGAACAGCAGCACCGCCGCGACGCGGTGCCGGCGCACGAGATCGATCAGGCCGCTCACGACATCAGCCCCTTCTTGCCGAAGAAGCCCTGCGGGCGGATCAGCAGCACCACGGCCATCAGCACGAAGATCGACAGCTCTGCCAGCTCGGGGGCGAACAGCGAGGTCAGCGAGAACACGATGCCCACCAGCAGCCCGGCGAGCACCGCACCCGGCAGCGAGCCCATGCCGCCGACCACCGTGACGACGAAGCTCTCGGCCAGCACGTGGATGCCCATCTCCGGATTGACGGCGCGCGTCGGCGCAGCGAGCACGCCCGACAGCCCGGCGATGCCGGTGCCGATGCCGAACACGACCAGCCAGACGCGAGCGATGTCGATGCCCAGCACCTTGCAGATCTCGCCGTCGCGCGAGCCCGCGCGCACGATCAGGCCGTAGCGTGTCTTCTCGAGGAACAGCCACAGCGCCAGCACGATAACCGCGGTGGCGAAGATGAGGAACAGGCGGTACTTGGGGAAGAAGCCGATGCCGAGGTCGACCGCACCGCGCAGTTCGGGCGGCGTCGAAGAGGGGATGCCTTCGATGCCGAACATCACCCGCATCGCCTCGATCAGCACCCAGGAGAGGCCGAATGTCAGCAGCAGCGGGTAGTCGATGCCGCGGCCGTACAGCGGCCGCACCAGGAAGCGCTCGGTGACCAGGCCGATCGCGCCCACCACCAGCGGTGTCAGCACCAGGCTGAACCAGAAGTTGCCGGTCAGGCCGAGGAAGTACAGGCCGATGAAGGCGCCGACCATGAAGAACGCGCCATGGGCGAAGTTCACCACAGTGAGCATGCCGAAGATGAGGCTGAGGCCGATGGCCAGCAGCGCATAGACGGCGCCCAGCGCGATCCCCGTCACCAGTTGCAGGGCGAGCAGGGAGGGGGTGATTTCGCTCATGCTGTTGGCCCTTGCGCAACAGGGACGTTGGTGGCGCGGCGCGGCAGGCGCTGTGCCGCCCGGCGCCCGACGGTGGCGGTCGGCCCGACGGGCCGACTCCGCTGCGCTGCTCGGCCCAGGGGCGTGCGGCCCAACTCGCTGCGCGACCTGCGGTCGCTCCGCTCAGACAAGCGGCCGCAAGTCAGTTCACGAAGCGCGCTGCGCGCGCCGCCCCCGACCCTGCGCTGCTCGCCGCCACCCACGGGCGCCGAGCGGCACAGCGCCTGCCGCGCTGAACCGATGGCGTGTCTCGCGAACCTCTCTCGTGGTCTGGCCTGGGTGTGCGCGGGCGGCCACGCGCGTGAGCACCGCAGGGAGTCTGCGCGCAGCGCAGACCGCCGAGCGTCGCACGCCCGCAGTCGCCCGCGCGCGCCCAGGCCTCGCACCGATCGCTGCATGAACGACAGCCTCAAGTCGTCACCTTGTGCCCCATCTCCTCGCAGGTCCGCAGGTTCTTCTCGTCCGCGGCCTCGATGGCCAGCACGTTGAACACGTCGTTCTTGTCCTTCATGCCCTTGCTCTTGCTCTCGACGATGACCACCGACT
This sequence comes from Chitinophaga pinensis, assembly GCA_943370595.1. Classification (GTDB taxonomy): domain Bacteria; phylum Pseudomonadota; class Gammaproteobacteria; order Burkholderiales; family Burkholderiaceae_C; genus Piscinibacter. Next base: position 83,149 of record CALRRO020000018.1, on the reverse strand, counting down.
GGATCGACTGGTGGTCGCACTTGCGGTACGACTGCGGGCCCTTGTACCAGTCGTACTTCAGCTGGCGCAGTGCGATCGATACGCGCGTCGAGTCGGTCGCGTCCGCATCTTTCACGGCCTGCAGCACCGAGCGGATACCGGCGTAGCCCAGCGCACCGTAGTCCGACGGCACCGCGCCGTTGTAGGCCTTGCGGAAGGCGTCGTTGAACTTCTTCGCGCTGGGGATCTTGTCTTCCATGCCCCAGTAGTAGCTGGTGCCGCCGAGGATGCCGTCGAAGGCATCGGCACCGCCGGCCAGCCGCGAGGTGAACAGCAGCACCGGCGCGATGATCTTGGTGCCCTGCTTGAGGCCGAAGTCGGTGGCCTGCTTGGCGCTGTTCACCAGGTCACGGCCGAAGTTGCACAGCACCAGGATGTCGGGCTTGAGCGCCTGGATGCGCGGCAGGAAGGCCGAGTAGTCGGCGGCGCCCAGCGGGTGGCGGATGTCGGCCAGCGTCTGCACACCGAGCGACTGGCCGGCGCGCTGGAAGCCGCGCACCATCTCGTGGCCGTAGGCGTAGTCGGCGGTGAGATACACCACCTTCTTGCCGAATTTCGGGAAGGCGTAGCGGCCCACGGCGCCCGCGGTCAGGTGCGGGTTCAGGGCTTCGTGGAAGGTGTAGAGGCTCCAGTCCTTGGCCTCGTTGATCGCGTCGCTCTGGCTGATGCTGTTGAACAGCACCTTGCGCTCGCGCGTGACGGCGTTGATCGACAGCTGCGTGGCCGCCGACAGCGAGCCGACGACGAAGTTGACCTTGTCCTTCTCGATCAGCTCCAGCGTGCGGGTGGCGGCTTCGCCGGGGTTGAGCTTGTCGTCGCGCACAAGCAGCTCGCACATCTGGCCCTTGTGGCCGCCGGCGGCATTCCATTCCTTCACCGCCAGTTCGGCGGCGCGCACCTGGTCCTGCGCCTCGGCGCTGAAGGCGCCGGTCAGCGGCACCGGGAAGCCGATCTTGATCGGCCCGCCCTGCGCGCGGGCGATGTTGAACAGTGCCGGGGCAGTGGCCACGGCGGTGCCGGCCATGACGAGTCGGCGGCGGCGCGGGTTCGCGGGGGTGTGGCTCATGGGGTGTCTCCTGGCTGGGTGGATGGGTCAGGCACTGGCGGCCCGTTCATTCGAAGTCTCGATCGAGGCTTCGGGCTCGAAGAGAGAGGGGTCGATCGCCGTCTGGCGCATCACCTCCTCGGCGCTGCGCGGCACGGCCTGGCCGCACTGCTGCGCTTCCATGTAGGCGCCCAGGCGCCGCGCGCGCTGCACCACGCTCGCGCACACCGGCTGGCGCAGCTGCGCATAGCGGCGCAATGCGGCCGGCGTGGCGCCATGCTCGGCGATGCACTGCGTCAGCACCATCGCGTCGTCGCCGGCCTTGGCCACGCCCATGCCGACGTGCGGGCGGGCGACGAAGGCGGCGTCACCGAGCAGCGCCACACGTCCGAAGGCGAGCTCGGTCGAGACGAAGTCGTGGATCGGCTGCAGGAAGGGCACCGCCGTCTTCTCGGCGATCTCGGCGAACTGCGGCGCGAGCCTGTCGCGCGCGGCCTGGCGCATCGCGGCGATGTGCCGCCACGACACCTGCTGCGGCGCGATGCCGTCGGCGTGGTGCACACCATCGGCATCGGTGAGCATGGAGGCCAGCTCGGCGCCCGGCGCCACCGGCCGGTACCAGACGAAGTTCCAGCGCCGCTGGCCGCGCGCCACGCTGTCGTCGGCGCCGGCCACCGGGTAGCCGATCATCTGCTCGCCCTCGGGCAGGCCGAAGCCGAAGTGGTCGAACAGCGTCTCGCGGGTGTGTCGCGAGAGGCTGGCCTCGTCGCACACGCCGCGCCAGGCGATGTAGCCGGCGTACTGCGGCTGCACCGCCGGGGCGAGCTGCGCGCGAATCGTCGAGCGGATGCCGTCGGCGGCCACCAGCAGGTCGGCGCCCAGCGATTCGCCGCTGGCCAGTCGCACGCGCACGCCGGCCTCGGTCTGCTCGACACCGGCGACGGCCGCGCCGAGGCGGTGGTTCGCGGCCGGCAGCGCAGCGCGCAGCAGGGCATAGAGCCGGCCCCAGGACGTCAGCACCTGCGGGTGATCCCAGCGGCATTCGGTGCGGCCCTGCGCATCGAGGACCACGCGCGAGCTCACCGGCACACCCAGCGTCTCGTCGACCACCGCCCCGCAGGCGCGCAGCGCCTCGCGCAGGCTCGCGTGCGTGACGATGCCGGCGCCGCGCCCTTCGAGCGAACGGCCCGAGCGTTCGAGCACGGTCACGTCGTGCCCGGCGCGCAGCAGTGCATTGGCGGCCATCAGGCCGCCGAGCGAACCGCCGCTGATCAGGATGCGCGCCATGGGCAGCTCAGGCGGCCAGCGCCGCTTTCTCGGCAGCCGGGAAGTTCAGTTCGACGACGATGCCGTTCGGGTCGTCGACGAACACCTGGTGCAGGCCGAGCAGCGGCACGGTGCGCTCGCGGCCCTCGATGCCGGCGTCGCGCAGCTTCTGCAGCGTGTCGGCCAGCCCGGTGACGAAGAAGGCGACGTGATCCACCGCGCCGCTGCCGGCCAGGCTGGTCTCTTCGCGGTCGCCGAGGTAACGCTTCAGGCCCTCGGGGTCGTTGCGGTCGATGCCGATGATGTGCACGGCCGCATTGGCGTACTCGCCGGTGTCGCCGGCGTAGAGCCACAGACCGGGGAAGGGGAAGGGCGGGCGCGGGCCTTTCTCCAGACCGAGCAGACCGCAGTAGAAGCGCTCGCAGGCGTCGAGGTCGACGGTGCGGATGGAGAAGTGGTTCAGCGAGATGGCCATGTCGTCTCTCCTGTCGCGCTCAGCGCCGTGGTGCCGGCACGAACTCGTGCACCTGCGCCAGGTAGCCGCGGATGCGGTCGCGGATGAAGGTGTCGATCAGTGCCGCATCGCCTTCGCCGTTGAAGTGCTGCTGGTAGATCAGCGGCCAGATGCCGAGCTGGTAGATCAGCGCGCCGTGCAGGCCCATCAGCGCGGATTCCTCGCGCGGCGTGGCGCGGGCGCGCGAGCGGCTGCCGGCGTGGCGGCGCGACTCGCGGATCAGCCGCGGGAACAGCTTCTCGCGCACCAGCGCGAAGTAGCGCGTCGGGATCAGCCCGTCGCTCAGCCCCGAGTGCACCAGCGTGCGCAGCCATTCGGGCGTCAGGATGGCCGGCAGGTACTCGCGGTAGAAGGCGTGCAGCTTGTCTTCCACCGGCAGCGAGGCGTCGTCGAGCAGCGCCTCCCAGCGCGGATCCCAGCGCCCGGCGATGGTCTCCTCGTAGACGCGCTCGATCAGCGAGCGCTTGGTCGGGAAGTAGTGGTACAGCAGCGTGTGCGCGATGCCGAGCTCGGCAGCCAGCTCGCGCATCTGCGCGTCCAGCCCGCGCCGCGCGAAGAACTCCGTGGCCCCCTCGATGATCTGCCGTTCGCGTTCGCGCGCATCGAGGCGGCGACGCGCCGGTGCGGCGTCGGGGTCACGGGTTTGTTCGGTATTGACCATTTGATCAACTCGGCGCGAAATTGTTGAACGGCTGGTCAACAGCCCCAATCCCGACAAACCCTGCCGCGGCCTCCGCCACCTACCGCACGATGAAATCGCCGGCCTTCGACTACATCCGCGCCGACTCGCCGCAGCACGCATTCGCGCTGCTCGCGCAGCACGGCGACGACGCGCGCGTGATCGCCGGCGGCCAGACGCTGCTGGCCACGCTGAACATGCGGCTCTCGCAGCCCGCGCTGCTGGTGGACATCGCCGGCTTCGACGCCTGGCGCGGCATCGCCGTCGACGGCGGTGTGCTGCGCATCGGTGCGCTGACGCGCCACAGCGAGGTGGAGAACTCGCCGCTGGTGGCAAAGCACGCGCCGATGCTGACGCAGGCCGCGCCGCACATCGGCCACCGCGCGATCCGCAACCTCGGCACCTTCGGCGGCGCACTGGCCTATGCCGACCCGGCGGCCGAGTGGCCCACCTGCGCGGTGGCGCTGGATGCCACGCTGGTGATCGCCGGCGCCACCGGCGAGCGGCGCGTGAAGGCAGCAGATTTTTTCCAGGGCCTGTACACCACGGCGATGCAGCCGGGTGAGTTGCTCAAGGCCTGCGAAATCCCGGTGAAGGCGCAGACCGAGCGGCAGGACTTCAGCGAGCTCTCGCGCCGCCATGGCGACTATGCGGTGGCGGGGCTCGCGGCGCGTGCGAATCTCAGCGGCCGTGCACTGAGCGAGCTGCGCCTCGTCTTCCTCAGCCTCGGTGATCGCCCGGTGCGCGCCGTGAAGGCGGAAGCCGCCTTGCAGGGCGGCGCGGTCGACGATGCCCGCCTCGCGGCGGCCGATGCCGCGCTGCGCGCCGAGCTCGACCCCTTCGAGGACCTGACCCATTCCGTGGCCGCGAAGAAGCAACTTGCCGCCACGCTGATGCGCCGCGCGGTGGCGCGACTGATCCAGGAGCCGTGATGAAGACGCCCAGCGACCACCCGACCCGGCGCGTGCGCGTCGAGGTCAACGGCACGACGCTGACCCGCGAGGTCGAGTGCCGCAAGCACCTCGTCGACTTCCTGCGCGAGGACTGCGGGCTGAAAGGTTCGCACCTCGGTTGCGAACACGGCGTGTGCGGCGCCTGCACCGTCAGGCTCGACGGGCAGATCGTGCGCGGCTGCCTGGTGCTGGCGGCGCAGGCGGACGGCCACCGCGTCGAGACAGTGGAGACACCGACGCCGGGCAAGCGCCTGAAGGCCCTGCAGGACGCCTTCGTCGAGCACAACGCGCTGCAGTGCGGCTACTGCACGCCGGGCATGCTGATGGCGGCGCTGGAGCTGGTCGAGCAGCAGCCCGAGGCCGACCGTGCGCAGGTGCGCGAGTGGATGAGCGGCAACTACTGCCGCTGCACCGGCTACCACGCGATCGTCGATGCGGTGTGTGCGGTGCTCGAGCAACAGCGCGCCGGGCGGTTCGCCGATGAACCGGTGGAGGCGCGCGCATGAACCACCCCACCGAGATCCCGACCCGCCGCGACCTGGGCGCCGACCTGCCGGCCGTCACCGAAGACCAGCACCACATCGGCGTGGCGATTCCGCGCGAGGGCGTACGCCGCCTCACGCAGGGCCGCGGCCAGTTCGTCGACGACATCGAGCTGCCGCGCCTGGCGCACGTGGTGTTCTGGCGCTCGCCGGTGGCGCACATGCGCGTCACCCGCATCGAGCGTGCGGCGGCGCAGGCCCATCCGGGCGTGATCGCCGTGGTGGTGGGCAGCGAGATCGCCGAGATCTGCAAGCCCTGGGTCGCCACGCTGGCGCACCTGGCCGGCATCAAGAGCGCGCCGCAGTACCCGATGGCGATCGACCGCGCCACCTGGCACGGCGAGCCGGTCGTGGCCATCGTCGCCGAGACGCGCGCCATCGCCGAAGACGCACTCGCGCTGCTCGAGGTGGAGTGGGAGACGCTGCCGGCGGTGCTCGACACCGAGACCGCGCTGGACCCGGCCACGCCGCTGATCCACCCCGAACTCGGCGACAACCTGTGCTTCACCCGCTCACTGGACACCGGCGGCGTCGACGAGGCCTTCGCGCGGCCCGATGCGGTGGTGTTCGAAGAGACCTACCACTTCGGTCGCCACACCGGCGTGACCCTGGAGCCGCGCTGCCAGATCGCCGACTGGAACCCGGGCGACGGCAAGCTCACCGTCTACCACTCCTTCCAGGCCCCGCACATGATGCAGGACCTGTACTGCCGGCAGTTCGATCTGCAGGAGTCGCACGTGCGGGTGATCTGCCGCGACGTCGGCGGCTCGTTCGGCATCAAGGTGCATGCCTACCCGGACGACTTCGCCACCGTGGCGCTGGCGATGCTGCTGCAGCGGCCGGTGAAGTTCGTCGCCGACCGGCTGGAGAGCTTCGTCTCCGACATCCATGCCCGCGAGCACCGCATCCAGGCACGCATCGCGGCGACGAAGGCCGGCGAGATCCTCGCCTTCGAGATCGACGACCTGACCGGCATCGGCCCGTTCTCGATGTTCCCGCGCACCAGTGGCATCGAGGGCAACCAGGTCGTCAACCTGACCGGCGGGCCCTACAAGCACAAGGCCTACCGCGCCAGGCTGCAGGTGGTGTTCCAGAACAAGGTGCCGACCTGCCAGTACCGCGGCGTGGGCCACCCTATCGCCTGCGCGATCACCGAGGCGCTGGTCGACGGCGTGGCTGCGAAGATCGGCATGGACCCGATTGCCTTCCGCCAGGCCAACGTGATTCCGGACGACGCCTATCCGGCCACCGGCGCCTCCGGCATCAAGCTGGAAGTGCTGTCGCACGAAGCCTGCCTGCGCGAGGCGAAGCGGGCGTGCGACTACGACGCGCTGCGCGCCGAACAGGCGGAACTGCGCAAGAAGAAGGTCTACCGCGGCATCGGCGTGGCGGCGCTGATCGAGCTGACCAACCCGAGTGCTGCCTTCTACGGCGTCGGCGGTGCGCGCATCGCCAGCCAGGACGGTGCCACGCTGCGCCTGGAGCCGACCGGCGTGCTGACGGTCAGCAGCAGCGTCGGCGAGCAGGGCCAGGGCGCCGAGGCGATCTTTGCGCAGATCGCCGCCGATGCGGTGGGCGTGAGCATCGACCGCGTGCGCGTGGTCACCGGCGACACCGACACCACGCCCTATGGCGGCGGCACCTGGGCCTCGCGCGGCGCCGGCATCGGTGGCGAGGCGGTGCTGCAGGCCGGGCGCGTGCTGCGCGAGAACATCCTCGCGACGGCCGAGGCCATCCTCAAGCGCGACCGCCAGGAGCTCAAGGTCCATCGCGGCGCGATCGTCGATGCACGCACCAACGAGCGGGTGCTCGAGCTCGCCGAGCTCGGCCGCATCGCCTACTTCCGCAGCGACACGTTGCCGAAGGAGTTCACCCCCGAGCTGATGGTCACGCGCCACTATGCGCAGCGCGACTACCCGTTCATCTTCACCAACGGCGTGCAGGTCAGCCATGTGGAGGTCGACGTGGACACCGGCTTCGTCAAGCTGCTGACGCACTGGGCGGTGGAGGACTGCGGGCGCGTCATCAATCCGATGCTGGTCGACGAGCAGATGCGCGGCGCGATCGTGCAGGGCATCGGCGGTGCCCTCTTCGAGGAGTGCCTGTACAGCGAGGACGGCACGCTGAAGAACGGCAACATGGCCGACTACCTGGTGCCGATGGCCGGCGAGATGCCCGACATCGTCGTCTCGCACGTGCAGTCGCCCACGCGCAGCTCGCAGCTCGGCGCCAAGGGCGCCGGCGAGGCCGGCACCGCCGGCGCACCGGGCGCGGTGATGAACGCGATCAACGATGCGCTGGCACCTTTCGGCGCGCGCGTCGCCTCGCAGCCGATCACGCCGGAGAAGATCCTGCGCGCGCTGGGCAAGATCTAGCGGCCGCAGTCGGGCATCGGCGGCAGTGCGGCCAGGTTCGCCATGATCTGCTCGGGCGTCAGGTCCTGCAGGTGCGTGGCGACCGACCAGCGGTGGCCGAACGGGTCGATCAGCTGCCCGTAGCGGTCGCCCCAGAACATGTCCTGCGGCGGCATCGTCACCGTCGCGCCGGCGCGCTGGGCCTGAGCCATGGTTGCGTCGACGTCCTCGACCATCAGGTGGATCGTCACCGGCGAGCCTTTCAGGGCCTGCGGGCCGAGCGCGCCCATCTGCGGCATTTCATCGACCAGCATCAGCGCCGAGTTGCCGATGCGCAGCATGGCGTGCATCAGCCGGCCGTCCGGCATCGGCAGGCGCATATCCTCGACCGCGCCGAAGGCGGCTTTGTAGAACTCGATCGCGGCCGCGGCGCCGTCGCACACCAGGTGCGGCGTCAGCGAGTGCATCGTATCGGGAACGGGGCGGGTGACGGTGCTGGGCATGTGGGTTTCTCCGGGGCAATGGGCACGAGGGTGGTTCCGGGCCGGGGCGGTCGCTGGCCATGTCTTCACGACGAACATGCCACCCGAACATCGACAAGTTCTCGCCCCGGGGCGGGGGAAACACCAGTCCGGGGTCCCGCGGGCCCTGGCGGCTGGCAGAATCCACGGCCCTGTGTTTCGCCAGATGACCACCACGACCTCCCCGAATCGCCGCCTGCCGGGTGCATGGCGCGCCGGGCAGGCTGCGCCGCTGGTGCTGGCGGCCGTGCTGCTGGTGTTCATCGTGCTGGGCCACGACAGCCGCCGCGCGGTGCAGATGGCTGCGCTGGCACTGCCGCTGCTGGTCTGGGTGGCGTGGCCGCTGCAATCGGCCGCCGCGCACCGGCTGCGGGCCACCGTGGTCTGGTCGCTGGCCATGCTGTTCGTGCTCGACGGCGCGGTACGCCACTACCTGATGGCCCACTACCAGGCGGCGCCCGACAGCGCCATGGTGCTGGGCGCGGCAGCCAACACACGTTCGAGCGAAGGCGTCGAGTACCTGCTGGCCTACTGGCCGGCGATGCTGTGGCGCCTGCTGGTCGTCGCGGCCGGTGCGGCGCTGCTGTGGGTGGCGGTGCGCCGTGCGGCACGTGCCACCGATGGTGCATCGCCGCGCTGGCCTTCGCAACGCCTGCTGGTGGTCGCCGTGGCCTTGCTGCTGCTGATCGCCGGCGTGGCGCATGCCAGCAAGCCCTGGCGGCGCATGCACCCCGCGGTGTTCTGGTCGCAGTGGGTCGATTCGGCCCGGCAGCTGCGTGCCGGCTGGACGCAGCAGCGCGCGCAGCAGCAGCATGCCCACGAGCAGGCACGTGCGCTCGCGCCGACGCTGGCCGACAACGCGCCGGCTGCGGTGATGCTGGTGATCGGCGAGAGCGTCAACCGCGACAACCTGGCGCTGTATGGCTACGGCCGGCCGACCTCACCGCGGCTGCTGGCCGACAAGGACCGGCTGGGCGAGCAGATGCTGGTGCTGCGCAACGCCTGGTCGGTCGACGCCAGCACACTGCCCGCCTTGCAGAACCTGTTCCGCTTCGGCCAGGGCGAGCGCGAGGACCCGCCGCACCTGCTGGCACTCGCGCGTGCCGCCGGCTACAAGGTCTGGTGGGTCGGCAACCAGGACGACATGGCGCTCGAGCACCGCCACGCCCGGCTGGCCGACGAGGTGGAACTGATCAATCGCCGCACCGGCCGCGGCGCCGACATGCTCGACGGCGAACTGCTCGACGAGGTGGAGCGGGCGCTGCGCGACCCGGCACCGCGCAAGCTCGTCGTGGTTCACCTGATGGGCGCGCACCCGCACTACAAGCTGCGCCACCCTGCCGGCGTGAACCCGTTCGCCGGCATCGACGACGCCGTCGAGCAGGCGATGCGCCAGGCCGGCCGCTCGGGCTGGACGCGCGAGGAGCGCCAGGAGTACGACGCCGCGCTGCTGTACCACGACGCCGTGCTGTCCGACCTGCTCGGCCTGCTGCGCGGCCATGTGGACCCGGCCGGCCGCGGCGCCTGGATGTACCTGTCCGACCATGGCCAGGAGGTCGGCCACGAGGTCGATCGCAGCGGGCACAGCGCCACCACCGCCGCCGGTTACCGCATCCCGGCGATGGTCTGGCGCAGCGACATGCCCGCCGGCGCGGCCAGTTCATTCGCCGATCGTCCGTTCCGCGGCGACTGGGGCGGCTGGGCCATGGCCGACCTGCTCGGCATCGACTGGGCCGGCCGCCAGGCCGAGCGCAGCGTGCTCGCGAGCGATTACCGCTGGCAGGCGCCGAGGCTCGGGGCGCAGGTCGCCTCGTTCACGCGCTGAGCCGACGCAGGCGGGCGCCGGCCTGACCGGGCTGCTGCGGGCTGCAGAATCGCGGCTTCGCCACTCGCCGCCCGCCCGACATGAAAGCCGCCTTCTACGAACGCACTGGCGCTGCCGCCGAGGTGCTGCAGCTCGGCGAGCTGCCCGACCCGCAACCCGGCCCCGGCGAGCTGCGTGTGCGCCTGCGCTGGTCGGGCGTCAACCCGTCGGACGTGAAGTCGCGCGCTGGCCTGCGCAGCAAGGTGCTGGCCTTCCCGCGCATCGTGCCGCACAGCGACGGCATGGGCGTGGTCGATGCGGTCGGCGACGGCGTGGAGGCGCAGCGCATCGGCGAGCGCGTCTGGATCTGGAACGGCGCCTGGGGTCGCGCGAACGGCAGCTCGGCGCAGTTCATCGTGCTGCCGGCGCGCCAGGCGGTGGCGCTGCCCGCGGGCGTGCCCGACGAGGCCGGCGCCTGCCTCGGCATCCCGGCGCTGACCGCATTGCACGCGGTGCGCATGGCCGGTGGCGTGCAGGGCCAGTCGGTGCTGGTGGCCGGCGGTGCCGGTGCGGTCGGCCACTACGCGGTGCAGTTCGCGAAGCTGCTCGGCGCGCGGCAGGTGATCGCCACCGTCAGCAGCGGCGAGAAGGCGCAGATCGTGCGCGAGGCCGGCGCCGACATCGCGATCGACTACCGCGCAGAGAACGTCGCCGAACGGGTGCGCGAGGCCACCGGCGGGCGCGGCGTCGACCGCATCATCGAGGTCGACATCGCCGCCAACCGGCTGCTCGACCTGGACCTGCTGCGCGCCGGTGGCGACCTGGTCGTCTACGGCAGCGGCCAGGGCGAGTTCACGCTGCCCTTCTTCCCGCTGATCGCGAAGAACCTGAACCTGCGCTTCTTCATCGTCTACAACCTCGCCGACGACGACCGCGCGCAGGCCGAAGCGCTGCTCGCCGATTTGCTGGCGCGTGGCGTGCTGCAGCACCGCATCGCGCAGCGCCTGCCGCTCGCGCAGATCGTGCAGGCGCACGAGCTGGTCGAGAGCGGCCGCGCGATCGGCAACGTCGTCATCGAACTCCCCTGAACCACTTCCCATGAAGACCCTGGACACCACCCGCATCGACGACGTGCGCATCGGCGCCGTGCGCCCGCTGATCAACCCCGCGCTGCTGCAGGAGCGTGTGCCGCTGCAGGACGACACGCTGGCGCTGGTCGAACGCAGCCGCAGCGCCATCGCCGACGTGCTGCACGGCCGCGACGACCGGCTGGTGATCGTCGTCGGCCCCTGTTCCATCCACGACCACGACCTGGCGCTCGAGTACGGCCACCAGCTCAAGGCGGTGGCCGACGAACTGCAGGGCGAGCTGCTGATCGTGATGCGCGCCTACTTCGAGAAGCCGCGCACCACCGTCGGCTGGAAGGGCTACATCAACGACCCGCACCTGGACGGCAGCTTCGCGATCAACGAGGGGCTGGAGCGCGCGCGCCGCCTGCTGCTCGACCTGACGACCATTGGCCTGCCGCTGGGCACCGAGTTCCTCGACCTGCTCAGCCCGCAGTACATCTCCGACCTGGTGGCCTGGGGCGCGATCGGCGCACGCACCACCGAGAGCCAGAGCCACCGCCAGCTGGCCTCGGGTCTGTCGTGCCCGGTCGGCTTCAAGAACGGCACCGACGGCAGCCTGAAGGTGGCGGCCGATGCCATCCTCGCCGCGCGGGCGCCGCATGCCTTCATGGGCATGACCAAGATGGGCGTGGCGGCGATCTTCGAGACGCGAGGCAACCCCGACTGCCACGTCATCCTGCGCGGCGGCAAGGCGCCGAACTACGACGCCGCGCACGTCGCCGCCGCCTGCGAAACGCTGCGCGCCGCCGGCCTGCGCGAGCAGGTGATGGTCGACGTGTCGCATGCCAACAGCAGCAAGCAGCACCGCCGCCAGATCGAGGTGGCGGCCGACGTGGCACGGCAGATCGCCGGCGGCGAGCGCCGCATCACCGGCGTGATGATCGAGAGCCACCTCGAGGAAGGCCGCCAGGACCTGGTGCCCGGCGTGCCGCTGAAGCACGGCGTCTCGATCACCGATGCCTGCATCTCCTTCGCGCAGACCGTGCCGGTGCTTCAGGACCTGGCGCGGGCGGTGGCGGCGCGGCGCAAGTCCTGATCTGCCCCGGTCTGCGGTGTCTGGACGCTTGGCGTACTGAAGAGGGAGGCTGGGTGTTCACGGCCGTTGAGGTCGTTGGGGCCGCATTCGTGCAGAGATCGGAGAGGCAGCGCGGTGGCCGGGCTCGTGTTCTCCGGCCCTGGCTCGCGGGCGGACACCGAGCACGGCAGACACAACCTCTTCAACACCATCTCTTCATGCCACGGCCAGGGCGACCGCGAATGGGTCCTGCGCCCCCGGGCCCAACTACCCCCCTGCCGCTGCGCTCGTGGGGCGTGTCGAGGAAGTCCTCAGTGCCGGTCGGGGTGGGTGGTTCGGGTGTGCGAGCGCAGGCCCCATTCGCGGTTGCCCAGGCGGTAAGGGGAAGATGCGGTGTTGATGAGGTGACCGGTGCGGTCCTCGGTCGCCGGCCGCGAGCCAGGGCCGGAGAGCGCACACCCGGACCACCCGCCGCGCGCCATCGGTGGCGCGAAAGCGACCCGCAACGACCGCAATGGGCCGTGAACAACCGCAGCGCCACAGGAGAGTCCCGCTCAGGCGCGCTGCTTGATGCCGATGCTGTAGCTGCCGGTGTCCACCGGCGTCTTGTGGCGCACCGTCAGCCAGTACTCGCCCGGCTGCAGCTTGCGCACGATGCGTGCGTTGCGGCCGCGGCCGCGGTCGTCGTCCCAGGTCAGCACTGCGCCGGGGTCACCGGGGCCGTGCAGCGTCATCACCGTGTCGGTGGGGCCTTCGGTACTCATGGTGTAGCTGGCCGCACGCGTCACGGTGAAGTGGTAGGTGTCGACCTCGCCGGCCTTGGCGAGATCGGCCTCGATGCGCTGGCCCGGCTGCAGTTCGGTCACCGCCGCCGCCTCGCGCGGGTACTGGCGGCGCATGAACTCGATGTCGGTCGGCGAGAACTCGCTGTTCCAGCCGATCGCGAACGAGCCGATGGTCAGCGAGTCCGGCACCGCGTACTGCATGATCGACTTCGGATCGAAGGCGCTGTGGTTGGTGGTGTCTTCCTCGTAGACCTGGAACAGGTTGAGGTCGACGTCCTCGCGTGTCCAGTCCTGCTTGGCGTAGTGCTTGTAGACCTTGGGCTTGTCCCAGGGGATCTTGCCCAGCGCCGCCGGGTTCTGGTGCTCGTGGATCATGCCCAGCGCGTGACCGAACTCGTGGCGCACCACACGCTGGTACTCGCGCAGCGGCGTGTCGTCGTCGAACCAGCCGTAGTTCATCGTCGGCCTGGACGGCGCCACCGTCAGTGCATCGGTGCCCACCGTCGACCAGGAGAAACCTTCTTCCGCGAAGCTGATGCGGATGGGCGCACTCCCACTGGTCACGAACTTCAGCTTCAGGTTGGCCAGCGCCTCCCACTCCTTGGCGATCGCCTCCACCCTGGCCTGTACCGACGCCTTGCCGTCGAGGAACTTCACCTTCAGCGTGCGGCCGTTCTCCCACAGCTTCATGCGCTCGACGGCGGCGCGCGTGCGGCCGGCGCCGCGAACCGGTGTGATGCGCAGGTTGTCGACACGCTCGCGCGTGGCCGCTTCGTCGCTCGAGACGCGGCCGCCGCTCAGGCCGGGCAGGAAGGGCGAGCAGATCTTGCAGACGGGCTTCATGGGCACTCCTTCGCGCTGCAGCCTCAGCTCACTTGCGAGGTGCGGATGTTCCAGTTCATCGCCACCGGCGTGCCGGCACCACCGCGCGCCGTCTGCGGCGTGTACGAGAAGCCGATCTCGCCGAAGCGCAGCGACACCTGCTCGATGGGGCCGTCGCCGTTGTCCGCCATCTGCACTGCGGTGATCAGCACCTCCTTCATCGTGATGACCAGGAAGTCGCGCTGGCCGGCACCGCTGCGCCGGGCCGACAGCACCGCACTGCGCACGTGACGGCCGGTGATCGCCAGTTTCGCCAGCGGCGGCGAGGCCTTGTCGTAGCGGTGCACGAACAGCAGCGCCTGCGGCGTGGCGCGGCCGACACCGCTGCCGCCACCGCCACTGCCAGCCGCGGTCTCGTTGGTGACGCCCCAGCTCCAGGACATCAGCTCGACTTCGCCGCGGTGATTGCGGTCGGTCGATTCGCCATCGATGCCGTCGAGCTTGAGGAAGTTGATGATCGCCATGGCCGCCTCCTGAGATGACCCGAAAGCGCAGCAGCCTAGCGCCGAAACGTGGTAACGGGGTCCGACGAGTTGGGGATGCGCCGCTGCACTAGCATCCGCGGCTGCGGCGCCCACGAAGTGCCGCGACCATGCCAAAAGGGAGCACACGATGATCACGACCCACTGGATGCGCGCCGTGGCCGGCCTCGCGCTGGCACTGGCCGGCAGCGCGATGGCCGCGCCGCCGCCCGCGCCGAGCGAACCCGTCACCGACACGCTGCATGGCGTTCGCGTGGCCGACCCGTTCCGCAACCTCGAGAACGTCAAGAGCCCGGCCACGCAGGCCTGGCTGAAGGCACAGGCGGACTACGGCGCCTCGGTGCTCGGCTCGATCGATGGCCGCGACGAACTGGCCAAGCGCATCGCCGAACTCGCGCGCGCCTCTGGCGACTCGGTGCGCAGCGTGCGCCGCTTCCCGGGCGAGCGGGTCTATTACCTCAAGCGCGCCGCCGGCCAGAGCCAGTTCAAGCTGATGCTGCGGGTCGGCGACCGCGGCGCCGAGCGCGTGCTGGTCGATCCCGAGCAGCTCGCCAAGGCCAGCGGCGTGCCGCATGCGATCAACTGGTACGCGCCTTCGTGGGACGGGCGTACGCTGGCCTACGGCGTCTCGGCCGGTGGGTCGGAAGACGCGTCGCTGTACCTGATGGACATCGCCAGCGGCCGGGCGCTGCGCGAGCCGATCCCGCGGGTCCACTGGGAGTGGGTCAGCTGGACGCCGGACAGCCGGCGCCTCGCCTTCAGCCAGAACCGCGAGTTGCCGCCCGGCGCGCCGGACACCGAGACCTACCTCGACGCCTCGGTGATGCTGCTCGACCGTTCGACGCCAAAGGCGCCGCCGAGGGCCATCTTCGGGCCGCTGGTGAACCCGGCACTGAAACTCGATCGCCTGGACGTGGGCTCGGTGTTCTTCTCGCCGGGCAGCCGCTGGATGGTCGCGCGCACCACCGACACCACGGTGCCCGAAGGCAAGCTGTTCGTCGCGCCGCTCGCCGCGCTCGGCCAGCGCAGCATTCCGTGGCGGCAGATCAGCAGCGCGGCCGACCAGCTGACCGATGCGCAGCTGCGCGGCGACACCCTCTACCTGCGCACCTACGCCGGCGCGCCGCGCAGCCGCGTGCTCGCGCTCGACCTGCGGCGGCCCGAGCTGTCGCGTGCCCGCGAGGTGGTGCCGGAGCCGACGCAAGGGGTGCTGCGCGAGTTCGGGCTCGGTCGCGACGCCATCTACACCGAGGTGCTGCAGGGCTTCAACACCCGCGTGATGCGCCATGCCGCCGGCACGCCGCGCGACGGCACCGACGTGGCGCCGGGCAGCGCCGGCTCGACCTTCCTGATCGACGATGCCGGCCGCGCCTACCGCCAGCCCTGGGTGATGACCAGCACCTGGACCGACCCGCCGCGCCTGCTGGCGGTGAACGCAGACGGCAGCACCCGCGACACCGGCCTGCGCCAGAGCCAGCGCCCGCCGGGCATGCCGGCGCTGGAGGTTTCCGAAGTGCTGGTGACCAGCCACGACGGCGCGCGCGTGCCGCTGGCCGTGATCCACAAGCAGGGCCTGGTGCGCGACGGCAGCAACCCGACGCTGCTGATCGGCTACGGTGCCTACGGCTTCAGCTTCGAGGCCTGGTTCGACCCGCGCAGCGCCGCCTGGCTGGAGCGCGGCGGCGTGATCGCCTTCGCCAACGTGCGCGGCAGCGGCGCCTTTGGCGAGCCCTGGTACCGCGCCGGCTTCAAGACCACCAAGCCCAACACCTGGAAGGACGGCATTGCCTGCGCCCGCTGGCTGATCGAGCAGCGCTATGCCTCGCCGGCCACGCTGGGCATCTGGGGCACCAGCGCCGGCGGCATCTTCGTCGGCCGCGCGGTGACCAGCGCGCCCGAGCTCTTCACCGCGGCGGTGTTCGACGTCGGCGTGCTCGACGCGATCCGCTCGGAGGAATCGGCCAACGGCATCACCAACATCTCCGAGTTCGGCACGGTGAAGGATCCAGCCGAGTTCGCCGCGCTGCTGGAGATGAGCACCTACCACCAGGTCAAGGACGGCACCGCCTACCCGGCTGTGATGCTCATCCACGGCATCAACGACCCGCGCGTCGACGTGTGGCACAGCGCCAAGGCGGCGGCGCGGCTGCAGCAGGCCACCAGCAGCGGCAAGCCGGTGTTCATGCGCATCGACATGCAGGCCGGCCACGGCGTCGGCAGCACGGCGCAGCAGGCCTACAGCCAGCTCGCCGACGTCTATGCCTTCCTGCTCTGGCGCTCGGGCAAGCTGGGCACGAAGCCCTGACGGCGCCTTGAAGGAACAGTCGTGCCGCTGAGCCTGCTCGACGCCGTGCTGCGCGGCATGCTGCTGGCGCTGCTGGCGCTGGTCGCCGCCGTGATGTGGCGCGACCGGCGGCGTTCGCCGGCGGCGCTGGCCGGCGTGGCGCTGGCGCTGGGCCAGGTGGTGCAGACCGTGGGTGCGGCGCCGTGGATCGAGCAGAACCTGCCCTTCGCGTGGCAGATGCCGCTGATCGCGGTGTCCGTCGCCAACGTGGTGCTGTTCTGGATCTTCGTGAGCGCGCTGTTCGACGATGCCTTCGTGCCGCGGCCCGTGCATGCGCTGGCCTGGGCCGCGGTCGCGCTGCTCAGCCTGTCGAACTGCCTGCTGGCCGTGACGCAGGGCGCCTGGGCGCTGCGGGAAATCACCGTCGGCCTGCAGCGCGCGGTGCCGCTGCTGTTCGCCGTGCTGGCGGCACAGGCGGCGGCACGGCACTGGCGCGCCGACCTGGTCGAGGAACGCCGCCGGCTGCGCCTGTTCATCGTGGTCACCGGCGTGACCTACACCGTGGCGATGCTGGCGGCGCGATTGGCCTCGCCGAGCGGCCGGCTGCCGCCGCTGCTGGCCCTGGTCGATGTGGCGGCCATGCTGGCCATGGTGGCGGTGATTGCCGGACACCTGCTGCGGCTGGGGCCGTCCGAGCTGTTCCCGCTGGCCGAGCCTGCGGCGGCAGCTGTCGAGCCGGAACCGGCCGCACCGCCCGGCCCCGACCCGGACGAGGAGCGCCTGGCGCAGGTGCTGGAGCGCACGATGGTGCAGGAGCGTGCCTATCGCGACGAAGGCCTGAGCGTCTCCACGCTGGCCACGCGCCTGGCCGTGCCCGAGTACCGATTGCGCCGGCTGATCAACCAGCGGCTCGGCCACCGCAACTTCAACGCCTTCGTCAACGGCTACCGGCTGGCCGAGGCGAGCACGGCGCTGGCCGACCCGAAGCGCCGCGAACTGCCGGTGCTGAGCATCGCGCTGGAGGCCGGCTTCCAGTCGATCGGGCCCTTCAACCGCGCCTTCAAGGCCGCCACTGGCCTCACGCCGACCGAATTCCGCCGGGAAAAGCTGGCCGATTCCTGAAATCGGCCAGGCATTGTTGCTTTCGGCGAGACGAATCACGGCGCGCCGACGATCGTTGCGTTCACCGGGGGCCGTTGCCCTCGACGAGGAGCGACGAGATGAGGAACACGATGAGGTGGATGGCTGGTGCCACGATGGCGGCCAGCGTGCTATTGGCCGCCTGCTGCGACGCGCGCGCCGCCATGGGCATGACGCAGATCGCAGCGTCCGAAGAACTTGGCCCGGTGACGGTCTACTACCCGAGCAGCAGCCCGTCGCGACCGTCCGGGCCGACGCCCTGGCAGCTCGACGTGGCGGCGGACGGCGTGCCGATGCGCGGCAACGGCCGACTGGTGCTGATCTCGCACGGTACCGGCGCCTCGACCTGGCCCTATGCCGACCAGGCGCGCGCGCTGGTCGAGGCCGGCTTCGTCGTCGCCGCGCCGCTGCACCGCGCCGACAACTACCTCGACCACAGCGACGCGCCCGGTGCCCTGTCGCGCCGGCCCGCGGAACTGTCGCGCACCATCGATGCGCTGGCCACCGATCCGCGCTTTGCGCCGCTGCTGACGCTGGACCGTGTCGGCGTGTTCGGCATGTCCGCCGGCGGCCACACCGCGCTGACCGTGGCGGGCGGGCGCTGGTCGACGGCCAACTTCCGCCGCCACTGCGATCAGAACCTGGTCGCCGACTTCCAGTTCTGCACCGGCACCATCACGCAGCTCAGCGGCAGCTGGTTCGACAGCGTCAAGCTCTGGCTGGCACGCACCATCATCGGCCTGCGCTTCACCGACGACACCCTGCAGGGCCACGAAGACCCGCGTATCGCCGCCGTCGTCGCCGCGGTGCCCGCCTCGGCAATCTTCGAGATGGCCTCGCTGGCCAAGCCGCGCGTGCCGCTCGGGCTGGTGACCGCCAGCAAGGACCGCTGGCTGCTGCCGCGCTTCCATTCCGACCGCGTGCTGGCGGCCTGCACCGGCTGCGAACACCTTGCCGATCTGCCGACCGGCGGGCATGGCGCCTACCTGTCGCCGCTGCCGCCGGTGTTCGACGGCGTGCTCGGCGAGATGATGAACGACCCGCCCGGCTTCGACCGCGCCCGCGAGCTGCCGCCGGTGCATGCCAAGGTGGCCGACTTCTTCGTGCGCCACCTGCTGCGCTGAGCCGGGCCGTGTGGTGTCGGAGCAGCGCCGGCGCGGTGCCATCATCGTGGCTTGTCGGGCTTCGGAGCGGCCATGGCCCTCGTCTTCCTCACCGGCGGCAGCGGCTTCCTCGGCGGCCACCTGCTGCGCGAGTTGCGCGCCGCCGGCTGCGAGGTGCGCGCCCTCTCGCGCCGTGCCGAGAGCGATGCGGCGCTGAGTGCGGCCGGCGCCGTGCCGGTGCGTGCCGACCTGGCCGATGCGGCTTCGTTGCAGCGTGCGCTGGCCGGTTGCGAGGCGGTCTTCCACGCCGCGGCCGACACCAGCGTCTGGCGCCCCCATGCGGCGGCGCAGATGGCCGCCAATGTCGATGGCACCGCCAACCTGCTGCGAGCGGCCGAGTCGGCCGGTGTGCGCGCGTTCGTGCACACCTCGTCGGTGTCGGCCTTCTCGCATCTGGTGTCCGAGACGCTGACCGAGTCGGTGCCCCAGCGCGGCGGCGAGAGCTGGATCACCTACGAGCGCAGCAAGTACCTCGGCGAGCAGGCGGTGCGCAGCGCCGCGCTGCCGTGGATCGTGTTCAACCCGTCGCAGATCCTCGGGCCGGGCGACCGGCACAACTGGTCGCGGCTGATCGCACTGGTCGACCGCGAGAAGCTGCCGGGCATCCCACCGGGCAGCGGCGCCTTTGCCGACGTGCGCGAGATCGCTGCCGCCCAGGTGCGTGCGTGGCAGCAGCAGCGCTTCGGGCAGGCCTACCTGGTCGGCGGCGAACACGCCAGCATCGCCGAGTTCGTGCACCGCCTCGGCAAGGCACTGGGCCGGCGCACGCCGGCCCGGGCCACACCGGCCTGGGCGCTGAAGGGCTATGCGCAGGTGCTCGACGCCTGGTCGCGCCTGTCCGGCCGCGAACCGGCGATCACGCCGGAAAGCGCGACGCTGACCAGCCGCGCGCTCAGCGTGGACTCGTCGAAGGCCAAGCGCGAGCTCGGCTACCGCGAGACGCCGCTGGATGCCTTGATCGCCGACACGCTGGACTGGATGGCCGCCGAAGGGATGCTCGTTTCAAGGCGGGGATGACTTTTGGCATGGACTCGCACCGCCGTTGGTGCGACAAGGGTTCTTTCGAGAGGAACCCGTCGTGAGCGAAACCCTGCCCCTGCCTGCCTCCCTGTCACCGCCCGACGACGCCGAGCGTCGCCTGTGGCTCATCGGCACCGGTGTCGCCGGCGGTGTCGCCGTGGCGGCCACGGCCGTCCCCTTCGTTTCCAGTTTCGCGCCCAGCGAGCGCGCCAAGGCCAGCGGTGCCGCGGTCGAGGTCGACATCGGCGACCTGCCGCCGGGCGGCATCAAGACGGTCGAGTGGCGCGGCAAGCCGGTGTGGGTGATGCGGCGCACGCCGCAGATGCTGGCGGGCCTGGCGGCGCTGGAGCCGCAGCTCGCCGATCCGCGGTCGCTGCGCGATCAGCAGCCCGCCTACGCACGCAACCGCGAGCGTTCGCGGAAACCCGAGGTCCTGGTGGCCATCGGCATCTGCACCCACCTGGGCTGTTCGCCGAGCGCAGTGCCCGAAGGCAGCGCCAACCCGAGTGTCGGCGCCGACTGGGCCGGCGGCTTCTTCTGCCCCTGCCACGGCTCGACCTTCGATCTGGCCGGCCGCGTCTTCAAGAACAAGCCAGCGCCGAGCAACCTCGAGGTGCCGCCGCACCGCTACCTGGGCGCGACGCGGCTGCTGATCGGCGAGGACGAAGCCTCCGCCGCGTAGCGTTCAGCCGGCGGCCAGCCACTGCCGGATCTGCGCCTGCACACGCGGCTCGGACAAGCCGGTGCGCGGGTCGCACAGGATCAGCTCGGGCGGAGGCGGGTCGCCGAAGGACGCCGGCGAATCGTCGAGGATGCGGTAGGACGACACCGTCGGATGCCGCGCCAGCCAGGCCTGGATGCAGGCATAGCGCTCGCCCAGCGGCGTGCAGCCGAGGTAGCGGTTGCCGAGGTCGCCGAGCAGGTCGCCGATCTCGGCCGCTGAGTGGCTGAAGCGCCAGTTCGAGTGCACGACCACGTAGACGTCGTCGTGCGGCGCGAGCAGCGGCGGCAGGATGTCGAACCAGCAGAACACGTCGAGCCGCACGCCGGCGGTGACCGAGCCCCGGTGCACGGCGCGGGCCTCGTCGTCCGTGCCGCAGGGGTGGGTGACGCCGCCGAAGTCGAGAAAGAGGATGCGCATGGGGGATCGAGCCTTGTTCGCGTTAGGCTAGGCAATGCCGCAAGCGCTGTCCATGCGTTGCGCCAAACCCGGTGAGACCGATTGCCGCCATGGACGACTCCTCGCAGATCCTGATCCCCGACGCCTTCCTGGCGCTGTACCGCTCGCCGCGCACCGGCCGCTTCACGCTGCCGCGCGACGAGCTCGCCGCGCGCCACGAGTTCTGCGAGGACCTGGCGCAGGCGCTCATGGAGCCGGCGCGCACCATGCTGTTCAGCCACGGCATCGCCGAGGACGAGGTGCTGCGGCGTTGCGGGCTCGGCCTGCTCGGCGAGGGCAGCGGGGTCAGCGCGGAAGAAGTCGGGTGGGTGATCGGGCGGCTGGCCGAGCTGCTGGAATGGTCACAGCCTGAAACCCCGGTGGCGGACTGAGCCTCCAGGTCGCGCACAATCACAACTGACGCTGCCGCGCAGTTGGGTGGGCATGCCGTCGTGATCAACCAAGGAATTCCATGAAGACCTACCAGGCCGTCAGAGCCGAGATCGCCAAGCTCGAGAAGCAAGCCGAGGAACTTCGGCGCAATGAACTCAAGACCATCATTGCGCAGGTGCGCCAGGTGGTGGCCGACTACGGCCTCACCGCCGCGGACATCGGCCTGGCCGGTGGTCGCGTCGGCCGCGTGGCGCGCAAGGCGCCGGTGCGTGCGGCGCGCAGCAGCGGTGTTGCCCGCTACCGCGACCCGAAGACCGGCCAGACCTGGACCGGCCGCGGCCGCCCGCCGGCGTGGATCGCCGGGGTGAAGGACCGCGAGGCCTTCCTGATCGACGCGCCGGCCGCCCCGGCCGCTGCGAAGAAGACGCGTGGCGCCAAGGCCGCGAAGGCCGCCAAGCCCGCTGCCGCGCCGAAGAAGGCCGCTGCGAAGAAGCGTGCCGCCAAGAAGGTGACGCGCGGCCGCAAGGGCCGGGCGGCGAACACGCCGGCGGTCGAGATCGAGTCCGGCGTCGCCGCCCAGTAAGGCTCCGGTCCGCCGCAGCGCCGCCATCGTTCAGAAGGCGCGCCGCACGCGCGCCATCAGGTCGATCGCCGGCAGCGCGACGGCACTGGCCTCGGCCGCCAGGGTCGAGGCCGGCACGATCCGGTCGAAGTGGCGCTGCGCCAGTTCCTCCGGGATGAAGCGCGTCAGCGAGCCGTAGAGGTGGCGGTCGCCGCCTGGGGACTGCTGCGTGACGTGAAAGCGCAGCGGCACCCACAGCGTCAGGTGGTGCTTGGCGCGTGTCATGCCCACGTAGAGCAGGCGGCGCTCTTCCTCGATCTCGGCGGCATGGCCGGTGGCCAGGTCGGCCGGCATGCAGCCGTCGACCGCGTTGAGGATGTGCACCGCGCTCCACTCCTGGCCCTTGGCCGAGTGCAGCGTCGACAGGATCAGGTAGTCCTCGTCGCGGTGCGGTTCGTCGGCGGCGTCGCTGGTGGCCTCGGGCGGGTCCAGCGTCAGTTCGGCGAGGAAGCGCTCGCGGCTCGGGTACTGCCCGGCCAGGCGTTCGAGCTGGGCCAGGTCGGCGCGGCGGATCGTCGCGTCTTCGTGCAGGCGTTCGAGGTGGGGCTCGTACCAGCGCCGCGCCTGCGCGATGGCCTCGGGCCAGGCGGCGGCGCACAGCGCCTCGTGCGCCGCCAGCCAGGCGCGCCAGTCGGCCGCGGCGGCGGCCGGCGGCTTGAAGGTCTGCAGGGCCTGCTGCGGGTCGTCCGCCGCGGCGATGGCATCGAGCAGGCGCCGCGCCGAGGCTGCGCCGAGCCCCGGGATCATCTGCACGACGCGGAAGCCGGCCAGCCGCCCGCGCGGGTTCTGCACCCAGCGCAGCACCGACAGCAGGTCCTTCACGTGCGCCGCCTCGAGGAAGCGCAGGCCGCCGAACTTGACGAAGGGGATGCCGCGGCGCGTCAGCTCGAGTTCCAGCGCGGCGCTGTGGTGGCCGGTGCGGAACAGCACCGCCTGGCGCTTCAGCGCGAGGCCGCCTTCGCGCAGCAGCAGCACCTCGTCGGCCACGCCGCGCGCCTGCGCCATCTCGTCGGCCACCGTGACCAGCCGCGGCCGCGGGCCGTCGCGCGGGCTGTGCAGGTCCTTCGGGTGGCGCTCCGAGGCCAGCGCGATCACGGCGTTCGATGCATCGAGGATGGGTTGCGTCGAGCGGTAGTTGCGCGTCAGCGTGACCACCTCGGCGTGCGGCGTGAACTGCACCGGGAAGTCGAGGATGTTGCGCACCTCCGCGGCGCGGAACGAGTAGATCGATTGTGCGTCGTCGCCGACCACCGTCAGGCCGTGGCCGTCGGGTCGGAGCTGGCGCAGGATGTCCGACTGCAGGCGGTTGGTGTCCTGGTACTCGTCGACCAGCACATGGTCGAATCGCGCGGCGATGGCCTGCGCGAGCGCCGGCTCCTCCATCATCTGCTGCCAATAGAGCAGCAGGTCGTCGTAGTCGAGCACCTGCTGCTGCTGCTTGGCGTCGACGTAGGCGCCGAACAGCCGCTTCAGCGCCGCCTCGTGGCCGCGGCACCAGGGGAACACATGCTGCACCACCTCGTCGACGACGAGCCGCGCGTTGACCACGCGCGAGTAGATGCTCAGGCAGGTGCCCTTGAGCGGGAAGCGCTGGCCGCTGCTGCCGAGCTCGAGCTGCTGGCGCACGAGGCCCACCAGGTCTTCGGCATCGCCGCGGTCGAGCAGCGTGAACTGGGGCGACAGGCCGAGCGACGCGGCGTGCTCGCGCAGCAGCCGCGCGCCCACCGCGTGGAAGGTGCCGGCCCAGGGCAGGGTGGGTGCCGCCTGCGTGGCGCGCAGGCCGAGCGCGGCGTGCAGCAGGCGGCCGGCCCGGTGCGCCAGGGCCTGCGCCGCGCGTCGCGAGAAGGTCAGCAGCAGCAGGCGGTTCGGGTCGGCGCCGGCCAGCACCAGGTGGGCGACGCGCGCGGCCAGCGTCATCGTCTTGCCCGTTCCCGCGCCGGCGATCACCAGCAGCGGCCCGCCGGCATGGGCCATGGCGCCGCGCTGCTCGGCATTGAGCGAGGCGAACGGGTCGGCGGGCAGCGTGGCGGCAGTCATGTGCGAGCGGTGTGGGAGTACTGTATACGCATCCAGCCCGGCGCCATGCGCTCAATCCCCGGCGCGGCTCGGCCCGGAACCGGCCGTGGAAGAATCTGCGGCGCATGGCACTGATCTACTCCACCGACGGCGGGCGCACCTGCCCGCAATGCCGCCAGCCGCTGGCGGCCTGCCTGTGCGCGCAGAAGGCCCGCGAGGCGCTGCGAGGCGATGGCCGCGTGCGCGTCAGCCGCGAGAGCAAGGGACGCGGCGGCAAGACGGTGACGCTGGTGCGCGGCCTCGCGCTCGATGACACGGCGCTGGCCGCGCTCGGCAAACGCCTGCGCACCGCCTGCGGTGCCGGTGGGGCGCTGAAGGACGGCGTGCTCGAGATCCAGGGCGACCATGTCGAGCGGGTGATCGAGCTGCTGGTCCAGGACGGTCACGCGGCGCGGCGCGCCGGCGGCTGAAGGGCAGGGGGCTGCGATGACCGATCTGCAGCGCCGCCGACTGATGCAGATGTTTGCGGCAGGGCTGC
This sequence comes from Chitinophaga pinensis, assembly GCA_943370595.1. Lineage (GTDB taxonomy): Bacteria > Pseudomonadota > Gammaproteobacteria > Burkholderiales > Burkholderiaceae_C > Piscinibacter. The sequence continues at coordinate 58,803 of CALRRO020000018.1, read as the reverse complement.
CGCTGTGCGCCGTTGGCCCGGTGGCGGCGCAGGCTGGCGCGGTGGCCACCAAGCCGATTCCGTCTTCCGGCGAGCGCATCCCCGTGGTCGGCCTGGGCAGCTGGATCACCTTCAATGTCGGCAACGACCCGGTGGCCCGCGATGCGTGTGCCGAGGTGATGCGCGCCTTCTTCGGCGCCGGCGGACGGCTGATCGACTGCTCGCCGATGTACGGCTCGTCGCAGCCGGTGATCGGGCATGGGCTGGCGAAGCTGGGCGGCAAGGCACCGGTGTTCGCTGCCGACAAGGTGTGGATCGGCGCCGGTGCGAAGGGGCCGGAACAGATCGAGGCCTCGCGCCGCCACTGGGGCGTGCCCCGCTTCGACCTGCTGCAGGTGCACAACCTGCTGGCCTGGGAGGAGCACCTGCCGACGCTGTTCGCGATGAAGGCGGCCGGGCGATTGCGCTACGTCGGCATCACCACCTCGGAGGGGCGGCGCCACGCCGAGTTCGAGAAGGTCATGCGCAGCCAGCCGCTCGACGTGGTGCAGCTCAGCTACAACCCGCTGGACCGCGAGGCGGAACAGCGGCTGCTGCCGCTGGCGCAGGAGCGCGGCATCGCCGTCATCGCCAACCGGCCGTTCCGCGAAGGCGCGCTGCTGCGCGCGCTGCAGCGCCATCCGCTGCCCGGCTTCGCAGCCGAGCTGGGCTGCGACGGCTGGGCGCAGCTGGTGCTGAAGTTCATCGTCTCGCACCCGGCGGTGACCTGCGCGATCCCTGCCACCAGCAGCGTCGCGCACGTGCGCCAGAACCTCGGCGCAGCGCGTGGGGCGATGCCCGACGCCGCCTTGCGCGCGCGCATCGCGGCGCACATCGCCGCGCTCTAGCCTCGGCATCGGGGCAGGCCATGACCGAGTGGTGGACCTACCGCCTGTCGGACTTCCTGCTGTTCTCGCCGCGCACCTACTTCCGCCTGTTCGAGCTGTACCACCAGGCGCTGTGGCCCTGGCAGGTGCCGGTGGCGCTGGGCTGGCTGCTGCTGCGCGTGGCCGCCTGGCGGCGCGCGCCATGGGCGCCACGGGCCTGGCTGCTGGCGCTCGCGATCGCCTGGGCCTGGGTGGCGTGGGCCTTCCATGCCGAGCGCTATGCGGCGATCAACTGGGCGGCCGACGCTTTCGCCGTCGGCTTCGCGGCGCAGGCCGTGCTGCTGGCCGTGATGGCCTGGACGCCGGTTCGTCCGGCCCGGCCGCCGGCGGCTGGCTGGGTGCTTCTGGTGCTGGCGCTGTTGCTCTTGCCCATGTTTCCGCCGGTATTCGGTCACGGTTGGGCGGCCACCGAAGGTTTCGGCCTGACGCCCGATGCCACCGCGCTCGGCACGCTCGGTGTGTTACTGATGTTTGTACCCGCTTACTCGAAGCTCTTTGCGCTGAGCTGGGTGGTTCCGTTAACGTGGTGCGTGGTCAGCGGCGCGACGCTGTGGACCATGAACGTGCCGTGGGCGCCGGTGTTGCTGGCAGCCTGCATCTGGGTGGTGGTCCTCGCTTGGCGGCAACGATTCAAATGTGCATACTGACCATTAATTGAGTTGCTGTCCGTCCCGGAGACCCGCCATGCCCACCGAAGAACACGCCTCCACGCTGTGGCGCGTCAGCAGTTTCGAAGTGCTCCACGAGCGGTCACTGCAGGGGAGCGAGCGGCCGACGATGCTGTCGAGCACGCTGATGGCCGAGTTGGCGACGCTCGAACGTCGCAGCGAGGAGTCCGACGCGCTCGAGGTGCTGGCCGCCTGCGTCCGACTGCAGGAGCCGGCGCTGGTCTACCTCCGCTTCGCCGAGCTGGTCTGGCCGATGACGGTGTTTCCGGCGCAGATGGTCTACCACTCCCCGCGCCCGCTCACCGAAGCGCCCGAACGCTCGCTGGGCCGCGTTACCGCGATGGGCATCGAGCCGCCGAACGTGCGCCCGCCGGGCCATCCGATGAGCGACCGTGTCGCCGCCGAGGAGCAGTACCACTCACTGGCGCCGGCCCTGTGGCGTCTGGCGCTGCACGGCCCGCGCACCCGGCTGCTGCAGGAGATCGGCGGCACGGCGGCCTACCGCGTGCTGCGCAACCCGCGCGTCGACGACCTGCCGCTGCCCGGCGCGCTGACGCCGGCCGCGGACCGGCTGCGCCGCGAGTCCGCCTCGCTCAAGCAGATCGCCGACTGGACGGGCATGAGCACCGAACGTGGTGCGCGGCTGCTCAATGCGTTGTACCTGGGCCAGAACCTGATGGTCTCGCGCAGCGCTGCCGCGGCCCGCGCGGAACCCAGGCGCGGCCTGTTCGGCTGGTTCGGACGCTGAACGGCGCTCACCGCCGGCCGGCGCCGGCGGGCAGAATGGGCTGACGACAGACGCCCCGGAGACAGCGCCCGTGAGCAACACACCTCCCCCCGGCACGCCGGCCTGGAAGCACGATGGCGTGCGCGTCGTGCCCGGCGACCGGCTTGACGCCAACACCGCGCAGACGCCCGGCATGGACCGCAAGGCGGCGATCAACTTCGCGCGCGTCGGCGCGCAGAAGCTCTGGGCCGGCACGGTGCACATCCATCCGAACGCGAAGACCGGCGCCCACCACCACGGCCCGCTGGAAAGCGTGATCTACATCGTCAAGGGCCGTGCGCGCATGCGCTGGGGCGAACGGCTCGAGTTCACCGCCGAGGCCGGCCCGGGCGACTTCATCTACGTGCCGCCCTTCGTGCCGCACCAGGAGATCAACGCCAGCCCGACCGAGACGCTGGAGTGCGTGCTGGTGCGCAGCGACGGCGAGGCGGTGGCGATCAACCTCGACATCGCGCCGGCCGAGCCGCCCGAGAACGTGCCCTGGATCGATCCGACGCACCCGGCCTGAACACCGGCGGCAGGCACGGCCGCCGGGCTTGTGGGCGATCAAGCCGGCGACGGCCCGGTAGCGCGATGCTCGCCGGCATGAAGCTTCTTCCGGTCGTCTGGTTCTTCCTCGCCGCGACCGCGCAGGCCGCGCCCGCCGCCGAGTCGCCGTCGCGTGGCGAACTGCTCTACGGCACCCATTGCATCGCCTGCCACGACACGCAGATGCACTGGCGCGACAAGCGCCTGGCCACCGACTGGCCCAAGCTGATCGCACAGGTGCGCCGCTGGCAGGGCGTGGCCAGTCTCGGCTGGAGCGAGGACGACATCCGCGACGTCGCGCGCCACCTCAACGACCGAATCTATCGCCACCCGCTGACAGACGACAAGACGACGTCGATGCGTGCGCCGTCATCGCTTCGTCACCACGGCTTCATGGCCGCGTCACTCCATCGCCCGACCATGCCGGGCAACGATGGAGGAACGAATGCGGGAACTGCCCCTGCCCACACTGCCCTTGTCCGACCTGATCGCGCCCGCAGCGGCGTCCCGGAGGTCGCTTCATCCGGTCTCCAGCAGTCCCGAGCCGTCGCGTTTCACGGTGGCTTGGGCGCGTGACGAAAGCGATGTCCGCGCTGCGCAGCGCCTGAGGTACGCGGTCTTCGTCGAGGAGATGGGTGCGCGGCTGACGCTGCCCGCCGACGCGCCCACGGGCCACGACATCGACGTCTTCGACCCGTTCTGCGAGCACCTGCTGGTGCGGGCTCCGGCCCTGGACGACGGCGAGCCCGGCGCGGTGATCGGCACCTACCGCGTGCTGACGCCGGCCGCGGCGCGGCAGGTCGGCGGCCTGTACAGCGAGACCGAATTCGACCTGACGCGGCTGCGCCCGCTGCGCTCGCGCATGGTCGAGCTGGGCCGCTCCTGCGTGCACCCCGACTGGCGCTCCGGTGGCGTGATCCTCGCGCTGTGGGGTGCGCTCGGCGAGTTCATGGCGCGCAATGGCCTGGAGACGATGATCGGCTGCGCCAGCATCGGCATGCGCGACGGCGGCCACGTTGCCGCCAGCCTGTGGGAGCAGCTGCGCCGCACCCACCTCGCCTCGATCGAATGGCGCGTGCGGCCGCGGCTGGCGCTGCCGGTGGACGAACTGCGCCGCGACCTGCCGGTCGAGCTGCCGCCGCTGATCAAGGGCTACCTGCGCTGCGGCGCGACCCTGCTTGGCGCACCGGCCTGGGACCCCGACTTCGGCACCGCCGACCTGCCGCTGATGATGCGCCTGGGCGACCTGCCGGCGCGCTACCGGCGCCACTTCCTCGCTGCCTGAAGGCCGACCCGGCCGGCGCCGATTGCACCCTCAGCGCGCGCCCGACACCAGCTCGATGCGACGGCGCAGCTGCGCCGCCGCGGCGGCATCGCCAGCGCGTTCGGCCCGCAAGGCCAGCACGCCCAGCCAGGCCAGCAGCGGCTTGCGCCAGCCCTGTTCCGAGGCGGTGTCTGCGGCCAGCGTGATCGTCGCGGCATCGGCCAGGCCGGCACGGAACAACAGCGCGGCAGCAATCAGCCGCGACTGCGGGTTTTCGATGTCACGCAGCGAGGTCGCACTGCGCGAGGAGATCGCCGCTGCGGCACCGCGTTGCGCGGGTGGCAGCAGTGCGATCCTGTCCTGGGCCAGCGGCCGGCCGGCGAGGTGGTCGGCATAGGCCGCCTCGGCCGGCGCCGCTTCCGCGCGCCAGCGCTCGAAGCCCTCGCAGGGCGTGACGTCCAGGCTGGCCGCACGCGCTGCGCAGCGCATCAGCTCGACCCGCGCCACCAGCGCCGGCTGCCCGGTGCGGGCCACCAGTGCGCGGCCTCGCTCGAACTCGCGCTCGGCGGTGCGTGCATCGCCTTCCAGCTCGGCCTTCAGCGCCGACTCGATGGCCGGCTTGGCCTGCAGCTGCCAGTCCGGCGGCAGCGGGCCGCTGGTGCAGGCGGCCAGCACGAGGCCGAACCACGCGAGGTGTGCCGCTCGGTTCATTTGAGCTTCAACTCCGTGTCGCGCTTGAACGGCCACTTGCGGTTGACTTCGTCGACCAGCTGCTCGACCTTCTTCATCGTCGCGTCGACCTCGCCGCGCAGTGCGTCCAGGTCCTTGGTGGCGCCGCGCACGTTGCCAGCCACCGCCTGCGCCTCGCCGAGCAGCGCGTCGACCTTCTTCAGCGTCTCGCGCGCATCGCCGAGCAGCCCATTGAGCTGCACGATGGTCGCGCGGCTTTCGCCGACCACGCCCTGCGGGCCGAGCAGCTGCGCGTCGGCCTTGGCGGTCATGCCGTCGATGCGGGCCAGCAGCGTGTTGACGCGGTCGAGCGCGGTGCCGATCTTCTTCGCATCGGCATCGCCGAGCACCAGGCCTGCGGCCCCGCGCGGCCCGCTGGCGCGCTCAGCCACCTGGCCGGTCAGCGTCTGCACGTTGGAAAGGCTCATCGCCAGTGCCGAATCGGGCCCGGTCAGCCGCGTCAGGTTCTGCACCAGCGTGCGCACTTCCGACACCAGCCGCGGCAGCTCGGCCGTGGCGTCGCCCACCAGCACGCGGCGTTCGGCGCCATCGGCCAGCGGCGGGTCGGTCAGCACGCCGCTGTAGGCCTTCAGGCTGGCACCGCCGACCAGGCTGCGCGCCAGCGTGAACACGCTGCTCTCGCGCAGCCAGCGCGCGTCCTTCGTCGGCACGTCGATCAGGATGCGCGCGCTCCCGTCCGCTGCCAGCTCGATCGCGCGCACGCGGCCGATCGGGAAGCCGGAGAAGCTCAGGTCCATGCCGACGCGCACGCCCTCGGAGTCGTCGGCCACCAGCACCAGGCGCTGCGTGGTCTCGAAGGTGCCGCGCGCATAGAGCACGTACAGCACCGTCGCCGCCACCAGCGCGACGAACAGGCCGAGCAGCAGCGCGGCCTTGAACTCCAGGTTGTCGGGGGACTTGTCGGGTGTGTCCTTCACGGCGTCAGGCGTAGTTGCCGACCAGCGAGGCGGCCTCGATGATCACGATGACCATGAACATGCGGATCAGCGCCTGCAGCTCGGCGCTGGTGTTGGGGCGGCGCCGCGGCACCGCGTCGAGCACCGAGGCGATCGGCATCAGCGAAACGGTCAGGCCCAGCAGCAGGATCTTCAGCGCGAAGATCAGCGACACCGCCGGCGAGAACACCTGGCCCACGGTGTGCGTGTAGGCGGCGAAGCCGGCGGCGGTCAGGCCATAGACCGACAGGTAGGCCACCACCAGCGTCACCACGCAACTCACCGCCGCGAGCATCAGCGCGCAGAACGAACCGGCGACGACGCGCGGCAGCACCTCGTGGCGCATCGGGTCGATGCCCTCGCGGGCGAGGGCGTCCCAGCCGCCGCTGCTGCGCAGCGTGGCGACCTGCGCCGCCAGCGGCATCGTGCAGCGCAGCGCGGCGAACAGCGCCGCGGCCAGCGGGATCAGCTCGAGCACCAGCACGCGCACCACCATCTCGAGCGCGTACTGCGTCAGGCCGTAGCTCAGTGCGGTGACCAGCACGATGCGGATCACCACGATGCTGATCAACAGGCTCAGCAGCGTGAACCAGGGCAGCGACTGCGACGTGCCGAGGTAGAGGTGCCTGGCCATCGCGCGGCGGCTGTCGGCGCGATAGCTCGACGGCGACAGCGCGAGGACGCTGAGCAGTGCAGCCAGGTGGATGGTGCGCCACCAGCCGGCGAGCCACTGCCAGCCGCCGCGGGCCAGGTCGGCGGCGGTGTCCTGCGGGGAGGTCAGCGGTGGCATCAGCCGATCATAGGCGCCGCAGCGTGCGCAACGTTTCCTGGTGCAGCGCGTCCACCGCGGCCGAATGGGCCGAGGCCTTGCTGCGCAGCACCGCCACCTCCATCGTGCCCAGCGCCGGCAGGCCGTGCTTGTCCTGCAGCACCAGCAGGCCGGGGGGGACGCTGCAGCGCGTCAGCACCGCCACCGCGATGCCGCTGTCGACCGCGGCGATCTGCCCGGCCAGGCTGGAGCTGTTGTAGACGACCCGGTAGGTGCGCCGCTGGGCGGCCAGCGCCGCCAGCGCCTCGCGCCGCGCCAGGCTGCCGGCTTCGTAGACAGCCACGGGCAGCGGGTCGCGCCGCCAGGCCTCGTGCTGCGGTGCGCCGACCCACACCAGAGGCTCCTCGAACAGCAGCGTGCCGCGGTTCGGTCGGTCGCGCGACACCAGCGCGAGATCCAGCTCGCCACGCTGCACGCGCGGGATCAGCGAGGTCGACTGTTCGCAGTCGAGTTCGATCTCGACACCCGCATGTCGGCCGGCGAAGCTGCGCAGCACCGGCGTCAGGTAGCTCGCGGCGTAGTCGTCGGGCACGCCCAGGCGCACGCGGCCGCTGAGCTGCGGGCCGTGCAGGGCGGTCAGCGCCTCGCCGTGCAGCTCGAGCATTCGGCGGGCGTAGCCGAGCAGCTCGGCACCGGTCGGCGTCAGCGCCAGGTGGCGCGGCCCGCGCAGCAGCACCGGCTGGCCGGCCGCCTGCTCCAGCTTCAGCAGCTGCATGCTGACCGCCGAGGCCGAGCGGTGCAGGCGCGGCGCCGCCGCCGCCAGCGAGCCGGCGTCGACCACGGCGACGAAAGCGCGCAGCCAGTCGAGTTTCAGGTCCTGCATGGCGGCCGTCTCCCAGTCGTTCGATTTCCGAATGGTAGACCCGACAAAGTTCCGCTTTTCTGACGCAGGCGTCGCGGACACGATGCCGGCCATGAACCCCGAGAACGCCGCCGCTGCCGATCCCGCCCGCGAACCTGCCCGTACCGCCCAGGGCCTGTGGCTGATGATTGCCGGCGGCGCGCTGCTCGGCACCCTGGGGGTCTTCGTCGAGGAGGCCGGCGTTGCGCCACTGACGGCGGTGTGGTTCCGCTGTGCCTTCGGGCTGCTGGCGCTGCTGGTGTGGGGCGCGGCGACCGGGCGGCTGCGCGAACTGCGCCTGCGTGGACGGCTGCTCGCTGCCGCCTTCGCCGCCGGCGTGCTGGTGGTGTTCAACTGGGCGACGTTCTTTGCCGCCATCGAACTCACCTCGATCGGCGTCGCCACCGTGGTCGTGCACGTGCAGCCGGTCTGGGTGCTGCTGATCGGCGCCTGGTGGTGGCGTGAGCGGGTCTCGCCGCGGCAACTCGCCGCCGTGGTGGTGGCGCTGCTCGGGCTGGCCCTGGCCAGCGGCGTGTTCGACGGCGGCGCGACGGCGATCGACCGGCGCCACCTGCTCGGCCTGCTGCTGTGCCTGGTCGGCTCGCTGAGCTATGCCGTGGTGACGCTGCTGGCCAAGGCCGCGCAAGGCGCCGGTTCCTATGCCTTCACGACCTGGCAATGCGGCGTCGGCGCGGTGCTGCTGGCCTGGTGGCCGTGGCTGAACGGCTGGCCGCCACTCGGGCCGGCCTGGGGCTGGCTGGTCGGCCTCGGCGTGCTGCACACCGGGCTGGCCTATGTGCTGCTCTACGCCGGCATGGCGCGGCTGCCGACGGCGCGCATCGCGGTGCTGCAGTTCGTCTACCCGGGCGCGGCGGTGCTGGTCGACCTGCTCGTGTACGGGCGCACGCTCAGCGTGGTGCAGACGATCGGCATGCTGCTGATGGGGCTGGCGCTGTGGTCGGCGAACCGGCCCGTGCCGCAAGGGGATGGCGGGGCTGGCAAGATGTCGGGCCGCCGACCGGCGGCCAGCCCCTGAACCTCCACCGCAGTCCATGACCCACTCCTTCCTCGGCCGCCGCGGCATCGCCGTCGCGCCGCACAGCCTGGCCTCCGATGCCGCCTTGCGCGTGCTGCGCGAAGGCGGCAACGCGCTCGAGGCGATGATCGCCGCCGCCGCGAGCATCGCCGTCGTCTATCCGCACATGAACTCGATCGGTGGCGACGGCTTCTGGGTCATCGGCGGGCCGAACGGTCCCTCCAGTGGATTGACCGGCATCGACGCCAGCGGCGCCAGCGCGGAGGCGGCCACCCGCGACAACTACGCGCAGCGCGGCGTGCGCGGCAGCATCCCGTTCCGCGGCGGCATCGCGGCGCTGACGGTGGCCGGCACCGTGTCGGGCTGGGGCGCGGCGCATGCGTTGTCGCGCGAGTGGGGCGGCACGCTGCCGCTGTCGCGGCTGCTGGAAGACGCGATCTGGTACGCCCGCGAAGGCATCCCGGTCACCCACAGCCAGCGGGCCGCCACCGCGGCCAAGCGTGACGAACTGATCGGCATCCCCGGCTTCGCCGAGACCTTCCTCGTCGACGGCGCCGCGCCGGCCTCGTTCAGCCGATTCCTGCAGCCGCGCCTGGCGGCGACGCTCTCGCGCATCGCCGAACACGGCACCGACGACTTCTACCGCGGCGCGCTGGCCAAACAGTTCGCCGCCGAACTGGCCGTCGTCGGCAGCCCGTTGACCGCGAACGACCTCGCAGCCCACCACGCCAGGCGCATCGATCCGCTGAGGCTGGCCATCCCCGGCGCGACGCTCGCGAACATGACGCCGCCCTCGCAGGGCGTGGTCTCTCTGATGATCCTGGGCATCATGCAGCGCCTGTCGGGCTGGGACGCCGACCCGCTCGGCCCGGCCTTCGTGCATGCGCAGGTCGAGGCCACCAAGCAGGCCTTTGCGCTGCGCGACCGCCACGTGACCGACCCGGCCTTCATGACCATCGCGCCGCCCGAACTGCTGCGCGCTGAACTGCTCGATCAACTCGCCGCGAAGATCGACCCGCAGCGCGCCGCGCCCTGGGGCAAGCGCACCGACCCCGGCGACACGGTGTGGATGGGCGTGATCGACGGCCAGGGCCGCGCGGTGTCGTTCATCCAGAGCATCTATCACGAGTTCGGCTCGGGCGTGGTGCTGTCGGAGTCGGGCGTGAATTGGCAGAACCGCGGCTGCAGCTTCAGCCTCGACCCTGCGCACATCAACCGGCTGGAGCCAGGCAAGCGGCCGTTCCACACGCTCAACCCGGCGCTGGCGCGGCTGGACGACGGCCGCCTGATGGTCTACGGCACGATGGGCGGCGATGGCCAGCCGCAGACGCAGGCCACCGTCTTCAACCGCATCCAGCGTTTCGGGCTGGAGCCGCAGGCCGCCATCGAGCTGCCGCGCTGGCTGCTCGGCCGCACCTGGGGCATGAGCAGCGACAGCCTGAAGCTCGAATCGCGCTTCCCGGCCGCCACCGTCGAGGCCCTGCGCGCCATGGGTCACGACGTGGAGCTGCTGGCCGACTGGGACGAGTCGGTCGGCCATGCCGGCGCGCTGATCCGCCAGCCCGATGGCCTGCTGATCGGTGGTTTCGACCCGCGCAGCAACGGCTCGGTGGCGGCGTTCTGATGCTGAAGCCGACGGAAGAAGCGGGCACCTCGCTCGCCACGCTGGCCAACGGCGTGCGCGTGCTGCTGATCGACCTGCCCGGCGTGGCCAGCGCCAGCGTCAGCGTGTTCGTGCGCACCGGCAGCGCGCACGAGGGCGCCAAGCTCAACGGCATCAGCCATGTCGTCGAGCACATGGCCTTCAAGGGCACGCGCACACGCGACTGCCAGCGCATCAACCTCGATGCCGAACGCCTGGGCGCCGAGGTCAACGCGCACACCGACAAGGACCACACCGCCTTCCACATGCGCGGCCTGGCCGACGACGCACCGCGCTTCGTGCGCATGCTCGGCGACATCGTTCGCGAGAGCACCTTCCCGGCCGACGAACTGGAGCGCGAGCGCCGCGTGATCCTGCACGAGATCGCCGACGACGAGGACGACCCGCTGACCATCGCTTTCCAGCTGTTCGACCAGCAGAGCTTCGGCGCGCACCCGGCGGCGCTGCCGGTGATCGGCCGCCGCGCCAACATCGAGCGCTTCACGCGCGACGACCTGCTGGCCTACGTGCAGCGCCAGTACAGCGGCGCCAACGTGGTGATCGGCGTGGCGGGTGCAGTGGATGCTGGCGCGGTGCTGGCGGCTGCCCAGGCGGCGTTCGGCGACCTGCCTCGTGGTCAGGAGAACCCATTGAGCCAGCCGGCCTGGGTGGGCGGCATTGCCACCAAGCGGCTGGTCGGCAGCAGCCAGACCCACGTGGTGATCGGCTGGCCGATCGCCTCGCTGACCGACGACGACCCGGTCGGCGCGGTGGCGGCGGCGGTGCTCGGCGAAGGCATGAGTTCGCCGCTGCTCGACCGCATCCGCGAGCGCAAGGGCCTCGCGTACCACACGCATTGTTCGGCCGACGTGCTGGGCCGCTGGGGCCAGTTCGTCATCGAGGCCTCGACCTCGCCGGAACAGCTCGACGAGTTCTGCAGCGAAGTCGGTGCGCTGCTGCGCGAGATGGCGGCCGGCGTCGAGCCGGTGCACCTGGAGCGCGCGCGCAACCAGCTCGCGGTCCGCTCGCTGCGATCGAGCGAGCAGCCCTACCGGCGCGTCGAGGAAGCGGCGCTGGACCTGATGTTCCTCGGCCGGGTGCGGCCGCGCGCGCAGTCGCTGGCGCGGCTGCGCCGTGTCTCGGCCGCCCGCGTGATGCAGGCCTTCGAGGCGATGCGCGCCACGCCGCCGGCGGTGGCCGTCACCGGCCGGCTGCCGCGCCTGGCGGCGGAGCGGGTGCGCGAGCGGCTGGCCTAGGTGTTCACTGCGAACACCTGCCGCAGGTAGGCAAGGAAGGTCTCGTCCTCGCACAGCGTCTTGCCCGGGCTGTCCGACAGCTTGGCCACCGGCTGGCCGTTGCAGCGCACCAGCTTCATCACGATGTTCAGCGTGGGCAGGCCGAGGTCGTTGGTCAGGTGCGTGCCGATGCCGAAACCGACCTGCGCACGGTCGCCGAAGTAGCGGTACAGCGCGATGGCACGCTCGATGTCCAGCCCGTCGGAGAACACCAGGCGCTTGGTGTGCGCATCGAGCTTCAAGCGAGCGTAGTGCGCCAGCGCCTTCTCGCCCCAGGCGATCGGGTCGCCGGAGTCGTGGCGCAGGCCGTCGAACAGCTTGGCGAAGTACAGGTCGAAGTCGGCCAGGAAGGCGTCCATGCCGATCACGTCGGTCAGCGCGGTGCCCAGGTCGCCGCGGTACTCCTGCACCCAGTCCTCGAAGGCGGCCTTCTGGTGGTCGCGCAGCCGGTAGCCCAGCGCCTGGTAGCTCTGCAGGTACTCGTGCGCCATCGTGCCGATGGGCACCAGGCCGAGGTCGCGCGCCAGCAGCACGTTGGAGGTGCCCTTGAAGTGCTCCGGCAGCGAGGTCTTGAAGGCCGTCACCACCTCGCGCTGCCAGGCGCCGGAGAAGCGCCGGCGCACGCCGAAATCGAACAGGTCGAAGGAGTGACGCAGCGGCGGCTCGGCGGTGAAGCCGCGCAGCCGCTCGATCTTCGCGTCCAGGCGGCGGCGGCCTTCGTCCAGCGTGTCTGACGTAGCCAGCCGCCGGCTGTAGAGCTCGTGCACGATCGCCAGCACGTGGATCTCGAAGAACATCACGTGCACCTGCGGCCCTTCGGCCACGATGTGCAGCGCGTTGCCATCAGTCCAGGCGCGGATGAAGTCGCGCTGCAGCCGGAAGATGCGCAGGAAGTCGACGAAGTCCGGCTTGATGTAGCGAAGGCTGCGCACGAAGGCCAGCTCGTCCGGCTGGAAGCTCAGGCCGCACAGCGCGTCCAGCGCCTCGTTCACCTCGGGCAGCAGTTCGGCGAGCGGGAACTGCGGCGTGTTGCGGCAGACGAAGTGGTACTCGGCCTGCGTCTGCGGGTGCCGATGCAGCATCGTCTGCCACATCGTGAACTTGTAGAGATCGGTGTCCAGCAGGCTGGTGATCGGGGCGGTGGCCATGGTGGTGCTCAGGCGGTCGTGCGTTCGGCGAGCAGTTCGGACGTCGTCGCCAGGCGCGCGCCGAGCCGCTGCATCGCGGCGACGAAGGCGGCCTGCTGGGCCTCGAAGCCGCTGACCGGGCTCATCGCGTCGGTCAGCAGCACCAGCTGGTCGGCACGGCCGCCGAGACCGTGTTCGACCAGGTGCTCGACCGTGGCCTTCACGCAGTGGCTGCCGGCCTCGCCGGCGACGATGATGCGGTCGGCCGCAGCGAGCCGCGTCAGCAGCGCGCGGTTGAGTTGCGTGCCTTCGTCGTCGGCCATCGGCACCTCGGCCTGCACCGCGCTGTAGTGCTCGGTCCAGGGGTTGCTGCCCTTGAAGACGTAGTCGACGCTGCGCGAGCGCCGTTCTTCCCAGGCGGCGCAGGCGGCCTGCACGGCGGCATGCAGGTTGTGGCCCCAGGTGCCGATCTCGCAGTGCACCGGCCAGACCATCAGCGTGTAGCGGCCGCCGGCCTCCAGCGCGTCGAGGTAGGCCTGCACACGCCCGCGCGCCGACGCATCGCGCGGCACGAACTCGCCGGCGCGCAGCTGCGCCGCGGCGATGGTCGTGAACGGGCTGACCGCGCCGCCGTCGCCGCGCTGCCAGAAGGTCGGGTGGGCGACGTCCAGGCGGTGGTGCGAGTCCAGCGTGACGGTGAGGGCATCGATCGTGTCGCCGGCCGTGGACAGGAAGGCGGCGAGCCGCCGCATGTCCGCATCCGCGCCCGGCACCGGCAGCGCAGGCGTGAGCGGGGCCGGGTGGTCGCAGAAGTCGTTCTGCGGGTCGATCAGCAGCAGGTGGGTGGTGCTCATGAGCGTTCTCTTCGAAGGTCACACGACGAGCCGGCCATGACGGTCAGCGACCGAGATGATCGCCTGCAGGCCGGCGCTGAAGCGCAGGTAGTCCGACTCCATGCCGTCGGAGAAGATCACGCCGTGGTCCGGCATTCTGGACCGGAGCACGAGCGGTTCCTCCCGCGTGGCATGGCCGAACACGATCTCGGCGGTGGACGAGCGTGACGGGAAGGGCTCGCGCACGGCGAAGGTCAGCCGCGGCGTGTCCCAAGGCTCGGGCTGGTAGTCGGGCAGGGTGCCGCGGCCCAGCGATCGGGTGATGCCGAACGAGCCGGTGACCACGCTCTTCAGCCAGGCGGTGGAGCCCAGCCCGGTCGAGACGATCAGGCCGCTGGACGACTGCAGCTCGCGGCGCTCCCCGAGCTGCAGTTCGTACAGCGCCGAGGTGTGGCTGCGCGGGCCAATGAACAGGTCGTTGACGGCACGCAGCACCTGGCCGTCGGACAGCGTGGCCTGGGCCATCGTCACCGCCTTCGCGCCGCGCCGATCGGCGGCCACTTCGGGCAGCAGCGCCGCCAGGTCGGCGGGCGCGAAGGGCAGCAGCACACCGTCCCAGCGCTGGGGCTCGGGGTTCAGGCCGATCAGCGGCTGGCCGTCGAGGTACTTCATCGTGTTGGCGACCAGGCCGTCCTGCCCGAGTGCCACGACGATGTCGTCGGCGCCGAATACGAAGTTGGTCAGGAAGCTGCGGTCGACCATCTGCCAACGGCCCCAGCCCTGCAGCGTGGTGACCACGGTGTCCAGGCTCTTCGCGTAGGCGGCGTTCTCGCGCACGTAGTCGGCGAAGTCTGCCCCCAGGTGCTCGAGGTAGAACTTCGCCTGCGCGAGCGTGTGGTGCCGGGTCACCAGCTCCTCCAGCCGGGTGCGCCGCGTCACCAGCACGACCTTGCGCTCGCCCGCGCTGGCCATCTTGCTGGTCATGATGCCGCTCCTCTGTTCGCCGCGGGCGCCGCCATCAGCGACTGCAGCAGTTCCGGCGAGACGTTCAGCTGGCCGATGTGCTGTGCACGCTCGGCGATGCCGCCGAAGGCCTGCGCGATCAGCTGGCCCGGCTGCATCGACGACGCAGCGAGCGCCTGCACGAGCCGCGGGTCGGCCTTCTCCAGCGCCTGCACCACGGCGGCGACGCGGTGCGCTTCGGCATCGGCCAGCGCGCGGGCGTTGCGGGCCTGGCCGTCGACCAGGTCGCGGCGCTGTGCCTCCAGCGTGATGTCGGCGGCCATCTGCTCGTCGCGCAGGGCGTTCTCGCGCTTGAGCACCGCGGCCTTGGCGTCCATCTGCGTCTCGCGGATCTGCCGCTTCTTCTGCTCGACGGCGATCTCGGTGTCGAGCTCGTTCTGGCGGATCGCACGCTCGTTCTCCACCGCCGACATGCGGCGCGTGTAGACCGCCTCGTCGGCCGCCTTCAAGTTGGCCTCGCGGGCATGCGCCTCCAGCGCGCGGGCGATGTCGGGCGTGGGCTTCACCGCGACGATGGCCACGCCGAGGATCTCGAGGCCGAGCGACTGGATCTCGGCCTGTGCCGCCAGCTCCTGCTGCGCGGCGCGGGTGATCGTCGCCGAGGCGCGCAGCGCCTGCTTCAGTTCGAGCGCCTGCACCGAGCGCTGCACGATCACCTCGACCTGCATCGCCACCCGGTCGCCCAGGCGCATCGGGTCGTCGCTGATGTAGCCGTCGCCTTTCGGCGCCAGCGAGAAGTCCATCAGCGCCGCGGTGCGCCGCGGTTCGGCGATGCGGTAGGTCACCTGGCCCTGCACGGTTACGCTCTGGAAATCGGCGGTGGTCAGCTCGAGCATGAAGGCGCGGTCCTGGCTGGCCACCGGCACGGCCACCAGCGTGCTGGCCGGCGCGTAGTAGAAGAAGGACTGGCCGGCGCCCTCGCGGATGACCTTGCCGCCCTTGAACTGCAGCAGGTGCACCGTGGGCTGGCTCTTGACGAAACGGATGCCGAACATGGGGTGTTCCTTTCTCGTGAGTTGTACAGAACAACTCTTGTGGGTTGCACAGTACAACCAAACCGGGCAGACTGCAAGCCCATGAGCGCAAAGACACCACACGCCACCCCGGATGCGGGGGCCCCGCGTCCGTTCACCACGGTCGACCTGGCCATCTTCACGGTGCTCGACGACGCGCTGAAGCTGCTGCTGGTGCAGCGCCCGGACAGCCGTGGCGAGCCCTTCCCCGGCCGCTGGGCGCTGCCAGGCGGTTTCGTCGACGTGGCACGCGACGCCGACCTGGCGGCCTGCGCGCGGCGCACGCTTCACGACAAGACCGGCGTCCAGAGCCCCTACCTGGAGCAGCTCGGCAGCTGGGGCGGCGCGGCGCGCGACCCGCGCGGCTGGTCGGCCACGCACGTGTACCTGGCGCTGATGCCGGCCGAGGGCGTGGTGCTCGAGCGTGGCGGCAACGCGGTCGACGTGCGCTGGTTCGACGCCGACGGCCGCCTGCCGGTGCTCGCCTTCGACCATGGCGAGATCGTGCAGGCGGCGCTGGAGCGGCTGCGCAGCAAGGTCGAGTACACCTCGCTGCCGGCCTTCCTGCTGGCCGAGCCGTTCACGCTGCCGCAGCTGCAGCGCATCTACGAGATCGTGCTCGGCCGGCCGGTGGACAAGAGCGGCTTCCGCACCCGCATGCTGGCCGCCGACCTGCTCGAGGCCGAGGGCACGGTGACCTCGGGGACGGGCCGCGCCGCGCTGGGTTTCCGGCTGCGCGACCGCAGCGCGCCGGTGGTCTTCCCGCGCACCTTCAGCCCGCGCGGCGAGAAGTAGCCACCTCGTTCGTCAGCGCACCCCGGCGAGTGTCGCGCCCAGGCCGATCAGCGCACAGGCTCCCAGCAGCGGCATGACGCCGAGCTTGAAGCGGAACAGTGCGACCGTGGCGCCGACCATCAGCAGCGCCGAGAAGATGTCGAAGCGCCCGGCAAAGCCCTGCGGCCACAACACGTGGTAGGCGAAGAACAGCGCCAGGTTGAGGATCACGCCGACCACCGCCGCAGTGATGGCCGACAGCGGCGCGGTGAAGCCCAGCTTGCCGTGGGTGGCTTCCACCAGCGGCCCGCCGGCGAGGATGAAGACGAACGAGGGCAGGAAGGTGAAGAAGGTCACCACCGTCGCAGCCAGCGCGGCGCCGGAGAACAGCGCGTCCGGCCCCAGCACCTGCTGGCCCCAGCCGCCGACGAAACCGACGAAGGCCACCACCATGATCAGCGGGCCCGGCGTGGTCTCGCCCAGCGCCAGGCCGTCGATCATCTGCGCCGCGCTGAGCCACTGGTGCGTCTCCACCGCGCCCTGGAAGACATAGGGCAACACCGCGTAGGCACCGCCGAAGGTCAGCAGCGCGGCCTTGGTGAAGAACCAGCCCATCTGCGCCAGCGTGGCCTGCCAGCCCTGCGTGGCGACCAGTGTGCCCATCACCAGCGCCCACAGCCCGAGGCCGATGACCAGAACGCGCACCAGGCGGTGGGTGGCAAAGCGTGCGTGCGATGGCGTCGGCGTGTGATCGTCGATCAGCGCCGGGCCGTAGCTCGCCTTCGCCTCGGCGTGGCCGCCGCCCAGCGCAAAGACCTCGGGCGCGTGCCGCGAACCGAGCCAGCCGATCGCCGCCGCGGCGAGCACGATGGCCGGGAAGGGCACGTCGAAGGCGAAGATGGCCACGAAGGCCAGCGCGGCAATGCCCCACATCCAGCGGTTCTTCAGCGCGCGGCTGCCGATGCGCCAGGCCGCGTGCAGCACCAACGCCGTCACGGCCGGCTTGAGGCCGGCGAACAGGCCCGCCACCACCGGCACCTGGCCGAAGCGCAGGTAGACCCAGCTCAGCGCGATCAGGATGAACAGCGACGGCAGCACGAACAGCGCGCCGGCGACGATACCGCCGACGCTGCGGTGCATCAGCCAGCCGATGTAGGTGGCCAGTTGCTGGGCCTCGGGGCCGGGCAGCAGCATGCAGTAGTTCAGCGCATGCAGGAACCGCCGCTCGCTGATCCAGCGGCGCCGCTCGACCAGCTCGGCGTGCATGATCGCGATCTGACCGGCCGGCCCGCCGAAGCTGATGAAGCCGAGCTTCAGCCAGAAGCGCAAGGCCTCGCCGAAGCGCACGGGGGCGGGCGGGGCGTCGGCCGGCGTCGAGGTCATCCGTCAAGGGTATCCGAGCCGGCCACATCGTGTTTCATGGGCCGGGCCGAAGCGGGTTACCCTGCGCGGTTGTTGCTGACACGAAGCGAAGAACACACCGATGTGGGGACAGAACAAACCCGTCGTGCTCTCGTACGGACGACCGAAATCGCGCTTCGCGCTTCCGCCCTGGCTGGTGCTGCTGATCCTGGGCGCGGCGGCGGGGGCGGCCGGCGTGGTCTACGTGCAGGAGAAGCACCTGCCGCCGCGGTTGAGCGCGAGTGCGTCGACCGAGTTGCGCACCGCCTACGAGCAGGCCGACGCCGAGCGCCAGAAACTGGCCGCCGACCTGGCCGCCGCGACGAAGAAGCTCGACGCTGCGCTGAATGACACCAAGCGCCTGAACGACGAGCTGGCCGCGGCGCGCGCCAGCAGCGAGAAGGTGCAGCTCGACCTGGAGTTCGCCGCCGACGCGCTGCCGCCCGATCCGCGCGGTGGCGCCGTCGAGGTGCGCGCCGGCCGGTTGCTGCGCAAGGGCAACGCGCTGTCGTATGAAGTTGCCCTGACGCGCGCCGGCGGCGGCAAGCCGATGAGCGCCGTGCTGCAGCTGACCGTGGTCGGCGACGGCGCCAGCGGCGCCGAGACCCGCGTCGTCGGCAAGCCGCAGGCGCTGGCCATCGGCAGCCACGAGTTCGCCCGCGGCACGCAGCCGCTGCCCGACGGTTTCCGCCCGCGCCAGGCGACCATCACCGTGCTCGACCGGCCCGAAGGCCGCCAGCTCGGCATGCGAGTGATGTACGTGAAGTGAGTCCGAGGCGCCGGCGCAGGCGATAGCATTCGCCGCCATGCGCATCGCCGAGATCCGCCAGCGCCTGCGCGCGCTGGACGCCAAGCCTACCCACGAGGAGCGCGTGCTGCGCCTGTGGGCGCAGGCGCGGCCGCAGACCAGCGGTCGGCGCCGCATCGAGGACTGGCTGCCGCTGCCGCTGCGCGAGGCACTGCCGTCGATCGAGGCCGAGCTCGAATCGCTCGCCAGCGTGCGCTCGGTGCATGGTGGCGAAGACGGCTCGCAGCGCCTGCTGGTCTCGCTGGCCGATGGTCAGACCGTCGAGAGCGTGCTGCTGCCGCGTGACGGACTGTGCGTGTCGACCCAGGCTGGCTGCGCGGTGGGCTGCGTGTTCTGCATGACCGGCCGCGACGGCCTGCTGCGCCAGCTCGGCAGCGCCGAGATCGTCGCGCAGGTGGCGCTGGCGCGGCGCCAGCGGGCAGTGCGCAAGGTCGTCTTCATGGGCATGGGCGAGCCGGCGCACAACCTCGACAACGTGCTGGAAGCGATCGACCTGCTGGGCACGGCCGGCGGCATCGGGCACAAGCAGCTGGTGTTCTCCACCGTCGGCGACGAGCGGGTGTTCGAGCGCCTGCCGCAGGGCCGCGTCAAGCCGGCGCTCGCGCTGTCGCTGCACACGACGAAGGCGGCGCTGCGAGAACAGCTGCTGCCGCGCGCGCCACGTTTCGATCCGGCCGACCTGGTCGAGGCGGGCGAACGTTATGCCCGCGCCACCGGCTATCCGATCCAGTACCAGTGGACGCTGATCGAAGGGGTCAACGACGGCGACGACGAGGTCGAGGCGCTGATCGCTCTGCTGAAGGGTCGCTACGCGATCATGAACATGATTCCCTTCAACGCCGTCGACGGGCTGGATTTCCGGCGGCCCTCGGCGGAACGCGCCGGCGAGATCATGCGCACGCTCAACCACCGCGGCGTGCTGGCGCGCCTGCGCCAGTCGGCGGGGCAGGACGTGGAGGCCGGCTGCGGACAGCTGCGGGCGCGCGAACTCGCCAACGAGCGCGCGACGATCCCGATCCGTGCGCTTGCCTGAGCCGGCGCCGTCTGCAAGGTTCTGGCCTTGTGGCGTGGTTCGCGGCCCTGAGCGGTCGTTGCGGTTTCGCTTCATGCCACCGCTGGCGCATGGCGGGTGGTCCGGGTGTGCGCTCTCCGGCCCACGCTCGCGGGCATCCACCGAGCCGCGCCCAGATCACCTCTTCAACACCGCTTCTTCACGTCACTGCCAGGGCAACCGCGAATGGTGCCTGCGCTCGCACACCCGAACCACCCACCCCGTTGCCTCTCCGATCTCGGCATGAGTGAAACCGCAACGAACGCTCCGGGCCGCCAGCGGCGTACCTGGCCTCAGTTCGGTGCGCGTGGTCAGCGCACCACCAGCCGCGGCACCTCGGCTGCCGCCACTTCTCCGACCACGGCCGCGTTCTCGAAGCCGTGGCGGCGGAAAACCGCCAGCACCGCATCGACGGAATCCGGCGTGCACGACACCAGCAAACCACCACTGGTCTGCGGGTCGGTCAGCAGCGCACGGTCTTCAGCGGCAAAGCCTTCGGGCAGCACCACCTCGCGCCCGTAGCCGGCCCAGTTGCGCCCCGACGCGCCGGTGACGAAGCCCTGCGTGGCGAGTTGTCGCACGCCGGCCAGCAAGGGCACGGCCGGCCAGTCGATGCGCAGCTCGCAGCGGGCACCGCGCGCCAGTTCGAGGCCGTGGCCGGCGAGGCCAAAGCCGGTGACATCGGTCAGCGCGTGCACGCCGGGCAGGGCGGCCAGCTCGGGTCCGGGCGTGTTCAGCTTCGTCGTGGTGGCGATCATCTGCGCATAGCCGGCCTGGCCCAGCTGTTCCTTCTTCAGCGCCGCCGACATCACCCCCACGCCGAGGGGCTTACCCAGCACCAGAACGTCACCGGGCCGAGCATCCGCATTGCGCTTGACCCGCTTCGGGTGAACCAGGCCGAGCGCGACGAGACCATAGATCGCCTCCACCGAGTCGATCGTGTGGCCACCGGCGATCGGGATGCCGGCGGCGCGGCACACCGACGCGCCACCCTCGAGCACGCGGCCGATCGTCTGCGTCGACAGCACATTGATCGGCATGCCCACCAGCGCCAGTGCCAGGATGGGTTTTCCGCCCATCGCGTAGACGTCGCTGATCGCGTTGGTCGCGGCGATGCGGCCGAAGTCGAACGGGTCGTCGACGATGGGCATGAAGAAGTCTGTCGTGGCGATCAGCGCCTGTTCGTCGTTGAGCTGGTAGACCGCGGCGTCGTCGGAGGTCTCGATGCCGACCAGCAGTTCGCGGGGTACCGGGAACGCCGCCGTGCCTTTGAGGATCTCGGACAGCACACCCGGGGCGATCTTGCAGCCGCAGCCGCCACCGTGGGACAGCGAGGTCAGGCGCGGTTCGGCGGTCTTGTCGGGGGCATTCATCGGGAGGCTCCTGGGTTCGGGGCAAGCAACTCGACCACGAGCGACTGCAGCGCTCGGCGTTCGGCTTCGGGGGTGAACAACGGTGCGCGCTGCATGGCCTGGCGGCGCAAGGCCGGCAGCATATCGGCATCGTCGCGCGCCCGCTCGAGCAGGGCGGCGAGTGCGACGTCGTCTCCCGGCGGGAAATATCCGGCGTAGTCATCGCCGAGCAGACCGACGTTGCCGTCGATGCGCGAGGCCAGCACTGGCGTGCCGCTGCGCACCGCCTCGATGATCACGTTCGCGCCGCCTTCGATGCGGCTCGGGTGCACCAGTACATGGGCCGACTGGATCAACCGGCGGGTGAGTGCATGGGGCAGCGGACCGAGCCAGCGGTACTGCGGATTGGAGTTCGCCAGCGCGCGGGCCTGCTCGCCGAGGGCCGGGTCGAGCGCCTGGCCGACGTGGTCGAACAGGATGTCGGGTCTTGAAGCGAGGCGGCGCATGGCGCCGAAGGCGGTCCGCGGATCCTTCTCCGGCCGCAGGTGGCCGACCATCAGCGCGCGCAGGTGCCGCGCGGTGTGCGTCTTCGGCCGGCGCGCGGCGCAGGACTGAAGCACCACCTGGCCGCGCTCGCGCAGCGCCGCTGGCAGGCGCTGGATGCCGAGCGGATTGAGCACCACCAGTCGGTCGGCGGCCTCCAGCGACGCGGCGGCGGCGGGATCCGAGTCGATGTCGCGGTAGAGATCGGTGCCGGTGAGCACCAGGACCAGCGGCCGGGCGCCCGCTGCAGCGCGCCAGGCGGCCACCGAGGCGGCCGAGCGTCGCGCATGCAGCGCGATCATCAACGACTCGTCGCCCGCTTCGTGCGCCGCCCACCGGGCTGCCAGCCGCACCCGGCAGATGGGCCGCAGCAGCCGCGTCCAGCGCTGCGCGGTCTGCCAGTTGCCGTTGTTGGCGTCGGCCAGCGCCGGCGTCACGATCACGATGGAGGGGTGGTGCACCCGTTGAGCGTAACGCTGCGCCCACAGTCACCCGCCCGGGCTCCGGGGCGTGATGAATGCCGCTTGCGCGGAGGGCCTGCCTTCCGCTACCGTGCGCGGTCCCCGATTCCGGCCGTCCGGAGTCGATGCTGGGAAGAACAAAGAAGTGATGCCCATGACGCACGCCGTACCCGACGAGGAGCTCAAACGCTCCCAGTTCCAGACCGATCCGTTGGCCGACCAGACGATCGCCGACATCCTGGGCCCCTGGGTCGCACCGCCCGCCGCCGCCAGTATTGCCGATCTCGATCGCGCCTATGCGACGCAATGGGAGCGCATCGCGGTGATCAACGCGGTGATCTCGACCTGGCAGGACAACGCCAGCCTCGACGGCTGGCACACGCGACTGCCGACGGTGCCGCGCCCGCTGGCCGACGCGCTGCGCGACTACGTGAGCGCAGCGCGCACGCTGCCCGACTGGGCCGACCCGGCGAAGATCGCCCGCGCGGAGGAGATCTTCTTCGACCAGGGCGTGCTGTCGTGCACGCTGCTGTTCTGCGCCAGCCTGCCCGAGTGCTACGTCGTGCCCGACCTCGCCGAAGTGCTGCACACCACCGGCCAGCTCGAGCAGCGCACCGACTACCGCATCCGCAGCACGGCGGCGATGGTCTTCCCGGTGATGATGAAGGGTGGCCTGACCGACCCGTCGGGCGGCGGCATCGCGCAGGTGCTGAAGGTGCGTCTGATCCACGCCATGGTGCGCAACCTGGTACTTCGCAACAGCCCGCAGGAGACGCTGGCGCTGGCCGGCGGCGGCGAGCGGGCGGTCGGCCTGCTGCCGGCGCTGAAGGCGGCAGCCGACGGCGCGCGTGCCATGCACCACGCGCTGTTCGCCCATGGCTGGGACCTGGCCCGCGGCCTGCCGTGCAATCAGGAAGAGCAGGCCTACACGCTGCTGACCTTCGGCTATGTCTATCTGCGCGGCATGCGCACGCTCGGGCTGCGCTACGGCACGGCGGACGAAGAGGCCATCCTGCACACCTGGAACGTCGTCGGGCACCTGGTCGGCATCCGCCGCGAGCTGATGGCCTTCACGATGGCCGACGCGGAGTCGCTGTTCGCCCGCATGCAGCGGCGCGGCCGCGCCGAACTGGTGCCCCCCGACGCACGGCCCGGGCTGGCCAAGGCACTGTTCGCCAACCTCGCCGGCGTGATTCCCTGGACCGTCGCCAAGCCCTTCCCGCAGCTGCTCTCGCGCCGGCTGCTCGGGCCGGCGGCATCGGCCGACCTCGCCATCGACGGCCCGCTGCCGTGGGCGTCGCGGCTGCTGTTCGCGGTGGTGATGACAGTGGTCGGCGTGGTCGACGCCATCGGCCGCCTGTTCTCCGCCGAGTTCTCGCTCGCCCGGCTGGTCACGCGCGTGCTCGGCTACCACCTGCTCACGCAGCTGCTGATGGACCAGACGCGCCCGCTGAAGCTGCCGCAGGGCCTGCTCGATCAGGCCAACACGATGATGAAGGGCTGGGGCGACGATCGCCGAGCCGGTTCCTGGCTGAACCGGCTCGAAGACCGTTTCACGTCAGCCGGCCCGTGGTCCGGGGCGGCGCGCTCATGACCATCGAACTGATGCGTCGTTGGCTGCTCGTGCTGCTGCTCGGCTGCGCCGCAGCGGTGCAGGCCGCCCCGGCGGTGCTGCTGATCGACGGCAGCTCGCCTCGTGTCGAGGCCTGGCCCGCCGTCACCATCCTGCCGGACGAGTCGCGCGAGCTCGACATCGCCGCCGTGCTGGCGAAGGCGGATCGCTTCGAGGCGCCGCAATCGGCCTACGCGACGCTCGGGCTGCGCAAGGAGCCGGTGTGGCTGCGCATCCCGATCCAGTGGAACGGCCGCGGCGGCCCGAACTGGATGCTCGACATCGACTACGCGCCGCTGAACCGCATCGATGCCTACCTGGTGCGCGAGGGCCGCGTGGTGCAGTCCGGCCTGCTGGGCAACCTGCAGCCTTTCGACAAGCGGGTGGTTCCGAGTCGCAGCCATGCCCTGCCGCTGGAGCTGAAGGCCGGCACCGACCACGAGCTGTACCTGCGCGTCGAGACGCAGGGGGCGATGATCCTGCCGATCACCGTGATGCGGCCGCAGGTGTTCCACACCGAGGCGATGGACGAGCACATCCTGCAGGGCCTGCTGGCCGGCCTGGGCCTGTGCCTGGTGATCTACAGCCTGGTGCAGTGGGTCAGCACCCGCGAGCCGCTGTTCCTGAAGTACGCGATGCTGACCACCGGCAGCCTGATGTTCTCGGTGGTGCAGTTCGGCATCGGCGGCATGTACCTGTGGCGCGGGCTGCCGTGGTTCGAGCTGCACGGCGCCGCGCTGATGGCCCTGCTGGCCGCCGGTTCCACCTTCCTGTTCGTCGAGGAGGTCCTTCGCGGGCCGGGCATGAGCCGGTACTTCAGCCGCGTGATGTACGCCGGCGCCGCGGCCCTCGGTCTGGTTGCGCTGCTGTACGCGCTGGACCTGATCCACATCCACACGGTCAGCCGGGTGATCGGCACGCTCGGCCTGCTGCCTGCGTTGATGGGCCTGCCTGGCGCGGTGCGGCTGGCGCGCCGCGGCGACGCGATCGGCTGGTACTTCCTCACGGCCTGGCTCGGCTACTTCATCACCACGGCGGTGATGGTCGGCGTGATCCGCGGCTACATCGATGCCAACCTCTGGACCCTGCACGCGTTCCAGGCCGGTGCCACGCTGGACATGGTGTTGTTCATGCGCGTGCTCGGCCTGCGCATGCGGGCCATCCACGCCGAGGCGCGCAGTGCGGTGCGCGAGCGCGACACCTTCGTGTCGATGGCCTACACCGATCCGCTGACCGGGCTGCCCAACCGGCGCGGCCTGGACGCGCGGCTGGCCACCGAGATGGCCGCCACCACGCCGCAGCGGCTGCTGGCCGTCTACATGATCGACCTCGACGGCTTCAAGCAGGTCAACGACCGCCACGGCCACGAACTCGGCGACGAACTGCTGATCGCCGTCGGCAAGCGCCTGGGCGCCCAGCTGCGCTCCAGCGACATCGTGGCGCGCCTGGGTGGCGACGAGTTCGTCGTCACCGCCGGCGGGCTGGCCGACGAGCGGCAGGCGCGGGAGCTCGGCCACAAGCTGATCGAGGCCTTCCGCGCGCCGTTCGGCCTGTCCGGCGGGCGCGAATGCACCGTCGGCCTGACGATCGGCTACGTGCTGGTGCCGACCGACGGCGACGACCCGGTCAGCCTGCTGCGCCAGGCCGACGCGGCGATGTACGCCGGCAAGCAGGGCGGCAAGGGCTGCGTGCGCCGCGCGCAGGCCACCGCGGCCTGATCACGGGCAGGGCTCGGCGGGCCGCTCAGGCCGGCAAGGTGTAGCGCGTCGCCGGGCCCTTGCCGGTCTGGACCAGCAGGCCGCGCTCGGCCAGCGTCACCAGGTGCTTGGAGGCAGTGGCGGGGCTGAGCGCACACAGCTCCGCATAGCCGCTCTTGTTGACCGAGCCGGCGCGGATCAGCTGGTCGAGCAGCGCGTTGCAGCGCTGCGTGCTGATCAGGTCGGCGGTGGCCTCGCGCCACTGTGTGGCCAGCTTCTGCTCGCGCGTCAGCTCGCGCGAGAAGGTGGCGCGCAGCGCGTCGATCTCGTCGGCGAAGGAGTCGGCCATCGCGTGGCGCTCGATCAGCGCCAGGGCCGCCTCGCGTTCCTTCATCGCGATGGCCAGGTAGGCGCGTGCGATCGCCAGGTGCGCGCGCACATGCTCCTGTGGCGCGCCGGGCAACGCCAGCAGCTCGCGCTGGCGCTGCACTTCGCTGACTTCGGCGTAGTGCGCCACCGCCTCGGACGGCAGCATGCGGTCGCGCGAACGGTCGTCGCCCGGGCCGAGGATCTCGCGCTTGAGCCGCTTCGTCGCCTCGGTGTGCGTCGGGTCGCTCTCGTGCGGCCAGATCGCGACCGCTGCGGCGGCGTGCAGATCGCCGCGCGCTTCGTCCAGCGGATCGCCGGACTGGCGGAATTCCAGGTACGCGACCTCGGCCAGGTTGTAGTGCGCGCGCCCGGCGATGCTGTGCAGGCGGTGGCGCATGCCGATTTCGAGCGCGGCCTCGTACTCGCGCCGCGCCGCGGCGTAGCCGGACTGCCAGAAATGCGCGACGCCGAGGTTGATGTGCGTGCTGGCGATGATCTCGGGCTCCACGGTCATCGTCGCGGCCAGTGCAAGCACACGCTGGGCGTATTCGCTGGCACGCGGCAGGTCGCGTGCCTCGCCGTACAGCAGGCTGAGGTTGCCACAGGTCTTCAGGATGGCCTGGCGGTCGTCGATGCGCTCGTACAGCAGCAAGGCGCGGTGCTTGTGCTCGATCGCCCGCGGCAGCTCGCCGGCACGGCGCAGGCACTCGCCCCAGGTCTGCTCGAGCATGGCCATCGTCGCTGGCGACAACGTGTGCCGCGTGCACAAGGCCTGCGCACGTTCGAGCACGGCCTTGGCGCGCGGGTCGTTGCGCAGCACCAGCAGCCAGGCCAGCCGCACCAGCGTGGCAACGTACTCCTCGATGACCTCCGCCGACGCGCTGCGGTCGTCGGCCAGCCCCGAGCGGCGCAGGCAGTCGGCGCTGTCCTGGTAGTAGGCGAATGCGCGGTCGAGGTCGCGCGGCTCGTGGTACTTGCCCAGCGCGCCGTAGACGATGCCCAGCATCAGCAGGTCGTCCGACTCTGCCGCGATGCGCAGCGCCTGCTCGAAGCCGGCCAGCTCGCGTTGCGCGTCACCGCGCATGCGCCACAGCGCGGCCTCGGCGAGGAGCAGGTCGAAGCGATCGCGTGGCGCCTCGGCGGCGGCGCTCACCTGCAGCAGCAGCGGATCGGTCTCGTCCTCGTTGGCAAGCTCGACGCTGTGTCGCTGCAGCGCACGGATGAACGCAGCGGTGTCGCCCGCATGCGCGAGGTGCCACAGGGCCGACGCGCTGTCGCCACCCAGCAGCGCGGTCGCGGCATGGCGCGCGTGCCAGGCCTGGCGCGCGCTGCCCGGTGCCAGGCCGGACTGTTCCCAGACGTGGTCGGCCGCGGCGTGGCGCAGCGAAAGGCGGCGCGAAGCCGGTACCGGCACGTCGCGCAGCAGCTGCGCCAGCGCGCGCTTGCCCTTGTCGAGATAGCGGTAGTAGGTGCTGGTGCCCACCGACCACAGCCCGCACAGCTGGCTGGCGGCCGCCTCGTCGGCATGGCCGCGGTAGCGGTCGCGGAACGGCGGCACCGCCAGGAATCCGAACTGGCAGGCCAGCGCCAGCACCGGACGCCAGCTGGTGCGGTCCAGCCAGGCCTCGCGCGGGATCGGCTCGCGCAGCGAGGCATGGTCGGGCCGCAGCTGGCCCACTGCCCAGCCCAGCAGCAGTTTCACGGCATGCGCCGGGTGTGCGGCATCGAGGGTCTCGGCGGCCACACCATGCACCGGGCGTAGCCAATGGCGCGCCAGCCAGCGCGCCAGCCGGCGGTGCCGGCGCAGCCATTCGTCCAGCGTGCCGGCCTTGTGCGCGGCGACCAGGCTCTCCGCCACGGCCTCCGCCACCCGCATCGGCGGCTGGCGCAGTCGAGGTCCGGCGGAGTTGTCAGCAGATGTTTCCATGGTCGACAGGAATCGTCTCACGATCGTCTGATGCCGCGCCATCCCACCGAAGGACGAATGCTTGTGAATGGGATGGCTGCGGGCGTACCGTCCGGCTACCGTGCCCACGAAAGCGCGCGCGGACATCCACAAGAACGAGGAGTGACCATGAGCCTGCCCCGACTGCTGCCGGAAAAGTCCGCCGACGCGGTGCGCACCGACAGCGTGCTGTTCGCCGTCTACGCCCCCTTCGGCAGCGACGAGACGCTGTCCACCTACCCCGAGGGCAGCTCGCGCGACCTGGCCCAGCACCCGCTCTACCAGGGCCTGATGAAGGTGGCCGCGCAAGGCGTGCACGTGGCCGCGCTGATCGACCTGGCCCGCGACGACACCTATCTCGTCGAGATCGAGGGCGGCAAGCCGGCGGACGTGAAGGTCACGTCGCGCTGGAAGCAGGACATGGCCTCGCCGAATAACCTGGCCGGCTTCCTGCGCCACGCACACCAGAGCCGCCCGAACGCCGCCATCGTGCTGGCCCTGGAGGGCCACGGCGCAGGTTACCTGCCGGAGATCGACCGCCGCCAGCTCAGCATCGCGAACCTGACGCGCAACGGCGCCTTCGAGTGGCGCATCGGCCTGGAGGCCGGCGCGCCGATCCTGCCGACCGGCTCGCCGCTGCTGCCCACGGGCTCGCCCCTGCTGCCGACCGGCTCGCCCCTGCTGCCCACGGGCTCGCCGCTGCTGCCGGCCAACCACATGCCGCTGTCCACCTGGGGCCTGGGCGCGGCGCTGAAGGCCGCACTGGACGCCGGCGTTCCCAAGCTGTCGGTCATCCACTTCGACAACTGTTTCAACATGGCCGTCGAGGTGCTGCACACCGTCGCGCCGTATGCCGACTACGCCACCGGCTACCCGAACTACAACTTCTTCACCGCCGGCGAAGGCTATCCCGGCGTGTTTGCCAAGCTCGCCCAGCAGGGTGCAGCCAGCGCGCAGGACCTGGCGCACTGGTTCGCCGAAGCCAACCGGCAGATCCTCGAGACCAAGGGCAACCACCCGACGCTGGGCTGCGTGGTGCGCCTGGCGCGCATGCACACGATCGCCGAGTGCGTGGACGACCTGGCCGACGCACTGCTCGCCGCGCTGCGCGGTGCCGCCACGCCGCTGGCGCGGCAGACGGTGGTGCAGCGCATCCGCAGCGCGATCGTGCTGGCCCAGCAGTTCGACACCGACTCGAGCTTCCGCCTCGAGGCGCCCGACCAGCTCACCGACCTGTTCAGCTTCGCCAACGCGCTGCTCGGCTTCGACTTCCGGCCGCATCCCGTCCACCCCGCGGCACGGGCGCTGAAGGACGCGCTGCAGGGCATCAAGGCCTACGGCTCGACCGACCAGCCCTGGGTGGCCGCCGGCACCGGCATCACCTGGAACTTCAGCTCGCCCTACCTGGCGATGAACATCTTCCTGCCCGACCCGCTGCTGCGCGGGCTGTGGGACTGGCGCTCGCCGTTCTACCTCGACGTGAACCCCGATCCGACGCTGCCGCCGGTCCAGCCGGCCATCATCGACTTCGTCAAGGTCACCGACTGGGTCGACTTCCTCATCGAGTACCACAAGGACAGCAACCAGTGGGTGCGGCTGCTGCCGGCGGCGATCCCCGAGTTCCCGGTGTTCAACGCCAAGTTCGACCCCAAGGCGATTCCGCCGCGCGGCAACGACAAGCCCTGCGGCCCGACGGATGGCTACCCTGGCGGCAAGCCGGGTTCGACCTCGGCGGCCTGAATCGTCGCGCCATCGTCTGCCGGCAGGGAGGAAATCACGCGCAGCTGGCGTCGCAATGGGACAGGCCCTGGACTGAAATGAAGACAGGACGACACGACACCCGTCGTCCCCGTCGAACGATCCAGGAGAACTCTCATGATGAACACGCAGTTGCTTCACCGCCTTCCCGCCGAACAGGCTCGCTGCCGCGAACTGGTCCGCAAGTACGTGGCGATCGGCTCGACCGGGGCCTTCGCCTCCGCGCTCATCGAGGCCTCGCTGCGCCGCGCGGACCGCGCCGTGATCGACGGCGACGAGTCCGACATCCGCCGCGCCCTCGAGGAGCTGCAGGCCTACGAGTGCGCCCGCCACGAACCGATGCGCCTGGCGGCCTGAGCGGGAGCTGGCTCTTCGCAGGACGGCGGGCGTACCATCCCGCCGTCCTCCGGAGAGCCGAATGAAATCAGGAAAGATCCTCGTCGCCCAGGGCGGCGGCCCGACCGCCGTGATCAACCAGTCGCTCGTCGGCGTGGCGCTCGAGGCCCGGCGCTTCGGCGAGGTGCGCAAGGTCTACGGCGCCCGCCACGGCGTGCGTGGCATCGTCGACGAGAACTTCGTCGACCTGACGCAGGAGACCAGCCACAACCTCGAGCAGGTGGCCAACACGCCGTCCTCGGCGCTCGGCTCCACCCGCGACAAGCCCGACCTGAAGTACTGCCAGGAGATCTTCAAGGTCCTGCAGGCGCACGAGATCGAGCACTTCTTCTACATCGGCGGCAACGACTCGTCGGACACCGTGCGCATCGTCAGCGAGGAAGCGGCCAAGGCCGGCTACCCGCTGCGCTCGATCCACATCCCGAAGACGATCGACAACGACCTGGTCGGCAATGACCACACGCCCGGCTTCCCGTCGGCGGCGCGCTTCGTCGCCCAGGCCTTCGCCGGCGCCAACCTCGACAACGCGGCGCTGCCCGGCGTCTACCTCGCGGTGGTGATGGGCCGGCATGCCGGCTTCCTGACGGCAGCGTCCGCACTGGGCAAAAAGTTCCCGGACGACGGGCCGCACCTGATCTACCTGCCGGAACGCACCTTCGTGCTGGAGAAGTTCCTGGCCGACGTGAAGGCGGTCTACGAGCGCCATCGCCGCTGCGTGATCGCGGTCTCCGAAGGCATCCACGACGAGAGCGGTGCGCCGATCGCCGCCAAGCTCGCCAAGGACCTCGAGCACGATGCCCACGGCAACGTGCAGCTCTCCGGCAGCGGCGCGCTGGCCGACCTATTGTGCGAGGAGATCAAGAGCAAGCTGAAGATCAAGCGCGTGCGCGGCGACACCTTCGGCTACGTGCAGCGCTCGTTCATCGGCTGCGTCAGCGACGTCGACCAGCGCGAAGCGCGCGAGGTCGGCGAGAAGGCCGTGCAGTACGCGATGTGGGGCCAGCAAGACGGCTCGGTGGCCATCAAGCGCACCGGCTTCTACTCGGTGGACTACGAACTGGTGCCGCTCGAATCGGTGGCCGGCAAGACGCGCACGATGGACGACGCCTTCATCAGCGACAGCGGTACCGACGTGACCGACGCTTTCCGCTTGTACCTGCGCCCGTTGCTCGGTTCGGGCATGCCAGACGCTTTCCGGCTGCGCACGAACCCGGTGGCCAAGGTGATGCGGCGCGGCTGACCGCGAACGATCGGCGCCGCGCCGCCGCCGGTCAGCCGGCCTTCTTCGACCAGACGCTGCACCAGCCGTTGGCTGCCACTTCCTTGCCGGCGAAGATGCCACAGGCACCGGCAGCATCGCCCGCCTTGCCCTGGTAGAGCTGGCAGCCGCTGCACTTCTGCTCTGCGGTGTGCTTGGGGAAGGCCTTGGCATCGACCTTGGTGGTGTCCTTGCGGTAGCCGAGCGACTTGGCTTGCGGGTCGGCTTCGTCGACCGGTGTCGCGGCCTGCGCAACGCCTTGCACCGCGGCCAGTGCCGCACCGGTGCCGATCACCTTCATCATGAAAGAGCGACGAGTAGTTGTCATGGAACGCTCCTGACGGGTTGGGGGAAGCGCATGCTGAACTCATTCGTTCAGAACACCACGAGGCGGTCGCAATCTCCGACTCAATCAGGCGGACATCTTCGTGACCAGATGTTCATGGGCGGACTGCAGGGCTCTCGAAGGGCATGCCGCGGGCGCGGTCCATCAGGTGCAGCTCCAGCTCGACCCACTGCGCCGCGCCGGGTGCGAACGGCTCGGCACGCACACCGCTCAGACAGCCACGCAGCCGGCGCTGCAGCGAGCCCAGACCCTGCCACTCGAGGCGGTAGAGCGGGTAGCCGGTCGGGTGGCCCTGGGGGATGAGGCTGCCGCCGAGCCGGCCGCCGGCCAGTGCGTCGTGGCATTGCGTGCAGGCGAGGTTCAGCGCGCCCAGCCGTTGCTGGTACAGCTGCCGGCCGCGCTCGCGAAAGGGTGCCAGGCGTGGGTCGTCGTCGGGTGCGATCGGCAGCCCGCGCGACTGGAAGGCGACGTAGGCCTGCAGCGCCAGGCGCTCGGCACTCTCAGGCGCTGGCGCGGGCACACCCTGGCGCACCCGGCACTGCGCGATGCGTTCGCCGAGATCGATCGGCCGACCGACTGCAGCGTCGAAGCGCGGGTAGCGCACCGCGACGCCTCGCATCGACTTCGCCGCGTCGCCGTGGCAGCCGGCACAGGACTGAGCGCGCGAGCCCGCCGCCCGCGACCACAGCGCCTCGCCTTCCAGCACCCACAGCATGCCGGGGTTCTGCGTGTCGTCGCGTTGCAGCGCCTGGTTCGCCGGCGTCATGTCGTCCAAGCCGGAGCGGCGCAGGTCCGGCGGCGTGGCGCAGGCGGCCAGCAGCGCCGCACCGATGAGCGCCAGCCGGGGCATCTTCATGTGACGGTGATCGCCCGGGTCTCGGTCTGCGAGAAGCCGTTGTCGCCTTCCCAGGTGAAGCTGAGCAGGCCGCTGGCCACGGCGACGGTGTGAAAGGCGAGGTAGGGGTTGGCCGCGATCGCCGCATGCAGCTCGGCGCTGAAGACCAGCTCGCCGTCGTAGCGGCAGCTGAAGCGGCGGATGATGTCGCGCGGCTGCAGCTCGCCGCCGCTGTCGCGCCGGTAGCCGGTCTCCATCGGGTGGTTGATCAGTGTGCGGATCTCGATCACCTCGCCGCGGCGCGCGCTGGCCGGAAGATTGATCAGCGCGCGGGCCATGGCGCTTCAGCCCTCGACGCAGGCGGCCAGCGTGACCACCACGTCGACCGACTTCGCCCAGCAGCTGCCATCGGAGAGCTGCGCCACGGCGGTCAGCTTCTGCGAGGTGGCCAGCCGCATGCGCGCGTTGACGATCGCCTTGCCGGCGCGCGGCCCGAAGCGGAACACCGCCACCTGCGGCTGCGGGTTGCCGCTATTGAACACGGCGATGGCCTGTACGTGGTCGGCCGCGCTCATCGGGCTGTCGACCGACAGCGTGATCGGCACGGTGTTGCCGTTCTCGACCAGCGGTGCGATCTCGAAGCCCACCTTGCCCTCGCGCCACGGTGCGCCGCCGGTGAAGGCACGGATCTCGGCCTCCATCGCCGCCGGCGTTGCCACGGCGCGCCAGCTCAGCGTCAGGCCGAGGCCGGCCAGCAACAGCTCGCGACGGGGAAGGCCGTGTGTCATTCGCGCAGCGTCGACAGGTAGGCGACCACGTCCTCGACCTGCTGCGCATCGAGCGCCGGCCGGCCCTGCCAGGCGCTGCCCACACGCTGCAGGCCATCGACGGCATGAAGGGGCGGCATGGTGGTCTGCGGGTTGAGCCGTCGCGCATCGACGACGCGGGCGCGCAACTGCGCCGCGCTCCAGCGCGAGCCCGAGCCCGCCAGCGAGGGCGCGAGGTTGCCCTGGAAGCGCTCTTCGGTGATCGGCGCCGTGTGGCAGAGCAGGCACAGGCCCTGCTGGCGGCTGGCAACGATGGCGCGGCCACGAGCCGGATCGCCCGGCTGCGCGGTCAGCGGCGCCGGGATCGTGTCACCCACCCACACCGGCTGCGCGGCGGCGCTGGCCGCCACCGTCAGCGCGCCCAGGGCCATGGCCAGCCTCACGCCTTCTTCAGGTTGTGGTGCTTCAGCGGCAGTTCGCGGATGCGCTTGCCCGTGGCGGCGAACACTGCGTTGAGCACCGCCGGCGCGGCCACCGCGATGGTCGGCTCGCCGACGCCGCCCCAGAAGCCGCCGCTGGGCATCACGATGGTCTCGACCTTGGGCATCTCGTCGAGCTTCATCACCGGGTAGGTGTCGAAGTTCGCCTGCTCGATGCGGCCGTTCTTCACCGTGCACTCGCCGTACAGCGCCGCGGACAGCCCGTAGACGAACGAGCCTTCGACCTGCGCCTCGATCTGTTGCGGGTTAACGGCGTGGCCGCAGTCGGTGGCCGCGACGATGCGGTGCACCTTGAGCTTGCCGTCGGCACTCACCGACACCTCGGCGCAGGCGGCCACGTAGCTGCCGAAGCCCATGGTCTGCGCCAGCCCGCGGAACACGCCGGGCGCGGCTGGTTTGTCCCAGCCGACCCGTTCGGCCACCGCGTTGAGCACCGCGAGGTGCTTCGGGTGGCTGGCCATCAGCTTGCGGCGCAGCGCCAGCGGATCCTGCTTGGTCGCGAAGGCCACCTCGTCGAGAAAGCACTCGAGGTAGATCGCGTTCTGGTTCAGGTTCACGCCGCGCCAGAAGCCCGGCGGCACGTGCGGGTTGCGCATGGCGTGGTCGATCAGCAGGTTCGGCACGGTGTAGCCGATCGAGGCCTCGGGCCCGGGTGCATTGAGGCCCTGGAACACCACCGGATCCTTGCCGTCCTTGATGTTCTGCGGAAAGATGCCCGCGAGGATCGACTGGCCCGAGATGCGCATGTGCAGCGCGTTCAGATTGCCCTGCGCGTCGAGCCCCGCGGTCAGCTTGCACATCGTCACCGGGTGGTAGCGGCCGTGCAGCATGTCCTCCTCGCGCGACCAGATCAGCTTGACCGGTGTGCCTGGCATCTCCCTGGCGATGGCCACCGCCTGGCGCACCCAGTCGTGCACCGCGCCGCGCCGGCCGAAGCCGCCGCCCAGGTGCAGCTTGTAGACCTCGCACTGCGCCGGCTTGAGGCCGGCGGCCTCGGCGGCCGCGGCGAGCGCGGCCTCGCCGTTCTGCGTCGGTGTCCAGACCTCGCAGCGCTCGGGCGTCCCTGTCGCAGACAGCGTGATCTTTGCCGTCGCGTTCATCGTCTCCATCGTCGCGTGGTTCTGGTGCGGGTAGGCATAGACCGCCTCGATGCGCCGCGCTGCCGAGGCCAGCGCGGCCTTCGTGTCGCCGACGCTGTTGCCGACCACGGCGTCGTTCGCGTCCAGGCCGGCCTTCATCACCGCGGCGAAGTCGGCGCTGCTCAGCTTCGCGTTCGGGCCTTCGTCCCACTCGACGGGCAGGGCGTCGAGCGCGGTCTTCGCATGCCACCAGGTGTCGGCGATGACCGCCACCGCGCTGTCGCCGACACGCACCACCTTCTTCACGCCGGGCCGCTTGGCGATCGCCGCGGCGTCGAAGCCCTTCACCTTGCCGCCGAACACCGGGCAGTCCTTGATCGCGGCGTTGAGCAGGCCGGGCAGCTTCAGGTCCATGCCGTAGACCTGCGCGCCGGTGAGCTTCTCCACCGTGTCCAGCCGCTTGACCGGCTTGCCGACGAGCTTCCAGTCCTTCGGGTCCTTCAGTTTCACCTCGGCCGGCGGCGTCAGCTTCGCTGCCGCAGCAGCGACCTGGCCGTAGCGGGTCTTGCGGCCCGAGGGCGTGTGGGTGATAACGCTGGCGGCGGCCGTGCATTCCGCGGCTGGCACCTTCCATTCGTCAGCGGCCGCCTGCACGAGCATCGTGCGTGCGATCGCGCCGCCCTTGCGCACGTAGTCGTGCGACTCGCGGATGCCACGGCTGCCGCCGGTGGAGAAGTTGCCCCAGACGCGGTTGCGCGCCAGGTTCTGGCCCGGCGTGGGGTACTCGGTGGTGACCTTGGCCCAGTCGCACTCCAGCTCCTCGGCGACCAGCTGCGCCAGGCCGGTCAGCGAGCCCTGGCCCATCTCCGAGCGCGCGATGCGGATCACCACCGTGTCGTCGGGCTTGATCACCACCCAGGCGTTGATCTCGGGCGAGGCCGCCAGCGGCGCCTGCGCGTGGCTCTGACCGGGAATCAGCGGCACGTGGAAGCCGACCACCAGGGCGCCGGCCGTCGCGGCCGATCCGCCGAGGAAGCCGCGGCGGGAGACATGGGTCGTCGTCATTCGCGTCTCCTCAGCCCTGCGCGGCGATCTTGATCGCGGCGCGGACCCGGTTGTAGGTGCCGCAGCGGCAGATGTTGGTCATCGCCGCGTCGATGTCGGCATCGGTGGGCTTCGGCTTCTCCTTCAGCAGCGCCGCCGCGGCCATCACCATGCCGCACTGGCAGAAGCCGCACTGCGGTACGTCGAGCTGCGCCCAGGCCTTCTGCACCGGGTGGGAGCCGTCCGGCGAGAGGCCCTCGATGGTGACGATCTTCTCGCTGGCGCCGACGCTGGACAGCGGCCGCACGCAGGAGCGCGTGGCCACGCCGTCGATGTGCACGGTGCAGGCGCCGCACTGCGCGATGCCGCAGCCGTACTTGGTGCCGGTCAACCCGAGTTGCTCGCGCAGCACCCACAGCAACGGGGTGTCGGGTTCGGCATCGACCTCTTGCAGCTTGCCGTTGACGTTCAGCTTGGCCATCGGATCCTCCAGTCGGTGTGCGCAATGGACGCTAACACCGCCGGCGCGCGGCGGCCACGCCGGCGACGAAGCCTCAGCGGCGAGTCGGGCTATCGCGGTGCAGCTTGACAAGCGATTGGCGTTGCGCAGCGCGCATTTCGCGCCGCACTGGATCGTTTCGTCGCAGGCCACTCGCGGCGCGGCGGGGTGGTCGGCACGATGAGCCCATCGCAACCTGCATCACCCCGGAGCCGATCATGGTCCACGACGCCAGCCTCACCAGCCTTCCTCCCCTCGTGCTGGTCCACCTCACCTTCGCCAGCGCCTCCGTGCTGCTCGGCCCGGCCGCCCTGTGGGCCCGCAAGGGTTCGCGGGGGCACCGCGGGCTCGGCTACGCCTGGGTGACGGTGATGGTGGGCACCGCGCTGTCGGCCTTCTTCATGCGCAGCACCGGCAAGATCCAGCTGTTCGGCTTCTCGCCCATCCACGTGCTCGGCGTGGTGACGCTGGTCGGCGTGATCGCCGCCATCGTGGCGATCGCCCACCGCCAGGTCGAGCTTCACCGCAAGACCATGCAGCGGGTCTACCTCGGCGCCTGCGTGGGTGCCGGCGTGTTCACCCTGCTGCCCGGCCGTTACCTGGGCGACCTGCTGTGGCACCACGCGCTTGGCGTGGTCTGAGCGCTGAGTCGGCGGCCGTCACGGGCCGATGATGAACACGCGGACCGACTGCCCCGGCACGCTCACCCGGGCGGTGCCCGCCCCGTCGGCGATGGCGTTGGTGCCGCTGGCGGGGAAGGCATTGCTCAGCGTCGCGCCCGCCGGCAGCCCGGTGGCGCTGATCGTCGCGCCGCCGCTGCCGTAGTTGATCATCACCACGGCGCGCTGGTTGCCGTGCACACGCTGGAAGCTCAGGGTGCTGCCGCTGGCCGTTGCGCCGGCATGGGTGCCG
This sequence comes from Chitinophaga pinensis, assembly GCA_943370595.1. Lineage (GTDB taxonomy): Bacteria > Pseudomonadota > Gammaproteobacteria > Burkholderiales > Burkholderiaceae_C > Piscinibacter. The sequence continues at coordinate 21,920 of CALRRO020000018.1, read as the reverse complement.
AGCGTGAGCGCCGGATGGGCACGGCGCACCGCGATCACCGCCTTGTACCAGTTCAGCAGCGAGTTGGCGTCGGCCAGCTGGGCCTCGACGTTGTTCGTGCTCACGTTGGCCGAGAGGGCGCGGAACGGCGTGCCGGTGGTGAAGCCGGCACGCACACCGTTGCCCGTCCAGCTCATCGGCGTGCGCAGCTTCGGGTCGCCCGTCAGGCTTGCGGCACCGGCCAAGCCGATCTCCTCGCCGTAGTAGATGAAGGGCGTGCCCGGCTGCAGCAGGTAGGTGGCGGCGGCGAGGCGGTACTGCGCCTGGTTGCCGCGCAGCTGATCCCACAGGCGATCTCCAGCGAAGCTGTCGTGGTTGGACAGCATGGTCGACATGCTGGCGGGCGCGGTGGCGAAGTAGTCCGCGACGGCGGCGATCGCGCTGGTGTTGCCCTTGGCCGCGTTGACCAGGTTGTACTGGTGCCCGAAGGCAAAGGCGCTGCCGCAGGCGGTCGCGAACTCCAGCGGGCGCGACGGCCCCTCGCAGACCAGGAAACGCTGCTGGTAGCTGCCGACGAGCTGGCGGATGCCGTTCATCAGCGTGAAGTTCTGCGGCTGGTTCTCCCAGGCGGCCGGGCCGTTCTCGACCAGGTTGCCCACCGCGTCGAAGCGGAAGCCGTCGACGCCGAGGTTCAGCCAGAAGCGCAGGTTGTCGTGGTGCCAGGCGACGACGTCGGCATTGCGCAGGTTGAAGTCGGGCATCTGGTCCCAGAACGGCGCGTAGTACCAGCCGCTGCCGCCGTTGCGCCAGGGGTTGCCGCCGTAGACGTTCCAGCCGCCGGGCTGGCCGGACTCGAACAGGTACCAGTCGCGGAACGCATTGGTGCCCCCGCTGGCGGCGTTGACGAACGCCGGGTGCCGCGCGGCGCTGTGGTTCATCACGTAGTCGATGACCACGCCGATGCCGCGCGCGTGGGCCTCGCGCAGCAGTGTCTGCATGTCCTGCAGGTTGCCGTAGTCGCTCTCGATGCGGCGGTAGTCGTTCACCGCATAGCCGTGGTCGCGATCCTGGCTGCGCGTCACCGGCATCAGCCAGATGCCGGTGACGCCGAGGTCGCGCAGGTAGTCCAGGCGCTCGGTCAGGCCGGCCAGGTCGCCGACGCCGTCGCCGTCGCTGTCCTGGTAGCCGCGCACGAAGATCTCGGCGAACACGCCGCTGCGCCAGTCCGCCGGTAGCGAACTGCCCGGGTCATTCGCCGCGACCGGCGTGGTCTCGACGTCGGGCAGCGGGCCGCTGGATCCGCCGCTGCCCCCGCCTCCGCCGCAGGCCGCCAGCAGGAGGGACGCGGCGAGCGCGGCGAGTCGGTGTGTGTAGGCATGCATGGGCGGCGACTCTAGCGGCGCCGCGCCTGAAGTGGCCGTAGTACGGTGGCTACATCCGGCCGAGGGCTCAAAACTGGGGAAAATCCTGAGTCCACCGGCCCTCGGCGATCGCGCCCCGTCGGCCTTGAAATCCGGCGCGCCATCCCCATCCTGCTGTCGCCGGCGGGCGGACCGGCGAGCACAGCCACCACAAGACCATGAGCAAACAGACGCTTTCATTCCAGGCCGAGGTCAAGCAGATCCTGCACCTCGTCACCCATTCGCTCTACTCCAACAAGGAGATCTTCCTGCGCGAGCTGGTCTCCAACGCGTCGGACGCCTGCGACAAGCTGCGCTTCGAGGCGCTGGACCGGCCCGAACTGTTCGAAGACGCGCCCAACCTCGAGGTGCGCGTCGCCTTCGACGCCGAGGCGAAGACCATCACCATCACCGACAACGGCATCGGGCTGTCCGAGCCCGAGGCGGTGGCGAACCTCGGCACCATCGCCAAGAGTGGCACGCGCGAGTTCATGGCCGCGCTGGAGGGCGACAAGAAGAAGGATGCCCAGCTGATCGGCCAGTTCGGCGTCGGCTTCTACAGCGGCTTCATCGTCGCCGACCGAATCACCGTGGAGTCGCGCCGCGCCGGCGCAGCGCCCGAGGAGGGCGTGCGCTGGAGCAGCGAGGGCACCGGCGACTTCGAGGTCGAGACCATCACGAGGCCGCAGCGCGGCACCAGCGTGACGCTGCACCTGCGCGAGGGCGAGGAGGAGTTCCTCAGCGGCTGGAAGCTGCGCTCGATCATCAGCCGCTACTCCGACCACATCTCGCTGCCCATCCTGATGCGCAAGGAGGAGTGGGATGCCGAGACCAGCCAGCAGAAGCTCACCGACGAGTGGGCACCGGTCAACAAGGCCGCCGCGCTGTGGACGCGCAACAAGAGCGAGGTCACGGCCGAGCAGTACACCGAGTTCTACAAGCAGATCAGCTACGACACCGAGGCACCACTGGCCTACACGCACAACCGCGTCGAGGGTCGCAGCGAGTACACCCAGCTGCTGTACATCCCGGCCAAGGCACCGTTCGACCTGTGGAACCGCGACAAGCGCGGCGGCGTGAAGCTCTACGTCAAGCGCGTCTTCATCATGGACGATGCCGAGGCGCTGATGCCGGTCTACCTGCGCTTCGTCAAGGGCGTGATCGACTCGGCCGATCTGCCGCTGAACGTCAGCCGCGAGCTGCTGCAGGAAAGCCGCGATGTGAAGGCGATTCGCGAAGGCTCGACCAAGCGCGTGCTGGCCATGCTCGAGAGCCTGGCCGACAGCGAGGACGCCGCCGAGCGCGAGAAGTACGCCAAGTTCTGGACCGACTTCGGCGTCGTGCTGAAGGAGGGTGTCGGCGAAGACCACGCCAACCAGGAGCGCGTCGCGAAGCTGCTGCGCTTCGCTTCGACGCAGGCCGACGAAGCGGTGTCGCTGAAGGACTACGTCGGTCGCATGAAGGAAGGCCAGGAGGCCATCTACTACATCACCGCCGACTCGCTGGCGGCGGCGAAGAGCAGCCCGCAGCTCGAGATCTTCCGCAAGAAGGGCATCGAGGTGTTGCTGCTGACCGACCGTGTCGACGAATGGATGCTGGCGCACCTGTTCGAGTTCGACGGCAAGCCGCTGCAGAGCGTGGCCAAGGGGGCGGTCGATCTCGGCACGCTGCAGGACGAGGAAGAGAAGAAGCGCTCCGAGCAGGCCGCCGAGGCCTTCAAGCCGGTGCTCGATCGACTGAAGGAGTCGCTGAAGGACCGTGCCAAGGACGTGCGTGTGACCACGCGCCTCGTCGACTCGCCGGCCTGCCTGGTGGTCGACGAAGGCGACATCAGCGGCCACCTGGCCCGCATGCTCAAGCAGGCCGGGCAGGACGCGCCCAAGGGGCTGCCGATCCTGGAGGTCAACGCCGAGCATGCGCTGGTCAAGCGGCTCGACTCGAGCGCGCACTTCGACGACCTGGCGCATATCCTCTTCGACCAGGCGCTGCTCGCCGAGGGCGGCACGCTGGAGGATCCGGGCGCTTACGTGAAGCGCGTCAACACGATGCTGGTGGGCTGAGCGTTCAGGCGACCAGCGGCGCCTCGTCCATCGCCTCGATCTGGTCGCGCAGTCGCGTGGCCTGCTCGGTCCAGTAGGCCGGGCTCTCGAACCACGGGAAGGCGATCGGGAAGGCAGGATCCTTCCAGCGCCGCGCGATCCACGCGCTGTGGTGGATCATGCGCAGCGTGCGCAGCGGTTCGATCAGCGCCAGCTCGCGGCGGTCGAAGTCCCGGAACTGCTCATACCCGTCGAGCACGGCGCCGAGCTGTTTCTGGCGTTCGGCACGGTCGCCCGACAGCAGCATCCACAGGTCTTGCACCGCCGGGCCGGTGAGCGCGTCGTCGAGGTCGACGAAGTGCGGGCCGGCGCCGGTCCACAGGATGTTGCCGAGGTGACAGTCGCCATGCAGGCGAAGCGTGGCCAGCGGTGCCGCGTCGGCGAATGCCGCCTGCACGCGCTGCAGCGCCGCGTCGACCATGCTGCGCCAGGCGGGCAGCGCGTCGGGTGGCGGGACGTCGTTGGCGAGCAGCCAGTCGCGCGGCTCGGTGCCCAGGCTGGCCGGGCTCAGCGTGAGCCGGTGCTCGAAGCGTCCGGCGGCGCCCACCACGTGCAGCCGGCCGATGAAGCGGCCGATCCACTCGAGCACCTGGGGATCCTCCACCTCCGGCGCCCGGCCGGCCTTGCGCTCGGTGACCGCGAATCGGTAGGGTCCGCCGGCGCTGTCGAACGAGGCCAGCGTCGTCGCGATGAGGGACAGTCGAGCGGCGTGCAGCGATTGTTCGTCGCGGGTCAGCGGCCAGGGCGCGGCCAGCGGCACTTCATGCGCCGCCAGTTCGGTGGCAAAGGCGTGCTCCTCCAGGATCTGCGCGTCGCTCCAGCGGCCGGGCCGGTAGAACTTGGCCACCACCACGCGACCGTCCTCCAGAAACACCTGGAACACGCGGTTCTCGTAGGAGTTCAGCTGGATCAGCCGGCCGTCGCCGCGCAGGCCCACGGCGTCCAGGGCATCCAGCACCGCGTCCGGGTCGAGCCCGGCGTAAGGAGTGTCCTGGGTATCGCGATGCGGGTTCATCCCCGCATCCTACGCGGCGGATTCAGCGGTTCGGGTTGGCCGAGTAGCGCGGCGAGTCGACCACCACGCCGCCGATGTCGTCTCGCGACCCGTCACCGAGGTCGCCGAGGGCGCTGTCCAGCGACCCCGGACGCGTCCGCGGCGAGCCCGAGACACCCAGGCTGCCGAATTCGCTGTGGCCGGAGCCTTCGGTGCGGGTGTCCGGCGCGAAGAACGAGTCCTGGAACAGCGAGGAGTCCTGCCACAGCGCGGTGCGTTCGGCACGCCGGTTGGCGACCGTGCTGGCCAGGGTGTCGCGTGCCTGGTGCAGCGTGTGCGGCGGCGTCACCGCGGCTTGCGGGCCACGCGCGTTGGCGCCGGCCTGCGGCACCAGCAGCTGCAGTTCGGCCACCGAGGGCAGGTTTTCCACCGGGCAGCGCAGGTAGCGCACGCGGCAGGCGCCGAGCACCGCCTGCTTGATTTGCAGCACGCGGCGCGAGTTGCCCCGGTCGTTGTCGAGGTCGATGGCGGCGAGCACGCGGCCGTTGGCGCTGCAGACCGCGAAGGTGACGTGCACGCCGCCGAGCAGGTCATACCAGAAGCGCACGCGCGCCGGGTCGACGGGTTGGCTGAAGCGCACCAGCGGCAGCTTCGACAGCACGATGTGGTGGGGCAGCGCCTCGCGCAGCAGGCGATAGACGCGCCGCTCGTCGGTGGAGAACACAGGCCGCGCGGTCAGCGACCAGTCGGTCGGCAGCGGCGCCGGCTTGGCCGGCCGGCGCGACCACCAGTGCCAGAGCACGGATGCGACCACCGCGCCCGCAAGGGCGGCCAGCGCAACGATGAGAGGCGAGGTCGGCATGTCCACAGATCCGGTTCGGCGGTTCACGAACCTGACGCTGCAGGTCTATCGCGAATCCTCAATGTACCGGATGTTACGGTTTAGCACGCTCCCGCTTCATCCCCGACCTCAGGGCTCGAGCCCACCCCAACGCGGGGAGTGGCGCCTACTCGCCCGCGATGTGATGCGACTTGGAAATGTGAGCTTTCACTTCTGAGATTGCATCGAGGATCTGGTGGACGTGGCTGGCGTGCCTCTTGATCTGGTAGTCGAACTCGGCGACCTGTTCGCCCATCATCTCCTCGACGTGCGAGGCAAAGCTGTCCGGCGGCAGGCGCAGCCAGGCATCCGACTCGGAGCCGTCGCGCTCCACTGTCGCACCGGCGTTGCGCGCGATCTTCAACATCGCGGTGTTCTCGCTCAGCGCGTGGATGAACAACATCTGCACGCCCCGGTTGCGGGCATGCAACACCGCATGCTCGAACAGGCGCGCCCCGAAGCCGCGGCCGCGCGCCTTGCGCAGCACCGAGACGCCGAACTCGGCCATCGTGCCGCGGGCGGGATCGGCGGGCGCCGACGGGTGGGCCAGATGCGCCATGGCGATCAGTTCGAGCCGGCGATTGAAGATGCCGAAGACCTCGTCCTGGTCGAAATCGAGCATGTCGACATAGCGGGAGATCTGCGCGTCCGTGGCCGGGTAGCCGAAGCGCAGGTAGCGGTCGCTTTCCTCCAGGCCGATCAGGTGAGCGGCGATGCGGTCGCGATGCCGGGGGCCGAGCGATCGGATGGGCACCCAGACCCAGCGGGCTGCCGGGTCGTTGGCGACGGGAACGCCGGCTTGTAGCCGGGAGTCGTCGTTCAGGGCCATGTGAGGCCTCCTTGGTTAAGGGTTAACCCCAGTCTATCCGATGCCCTTAGGGGCTGCAGTCCAGGCAGCGGCACGAGACTCGCCAGCCAATGCAATCCGGCGCGCAATGTGCTGCTAGAATCGCGGGCTTTCCCGCAATTGGCCCTGCAGGAAGGGCTTGCCAGCTGGCAAGCCGTGTCGTCGAGAGTCCGCCGCGAACAGAAGCGGAGCCTCGCCAGACACCGCCCCTCGGGGCACTGGGTCCTTACCAGAAACTTCCACTGATCATGAAAACCTTCAGCGCCAAGCCGGCTGATGTGACGCATGAGTGGTTTGTGATTGACGCGACCGACAAGGTCCTCGGACGGGTGGCCAGTGAAGTCGCCCTCCGCCTGCGCGGCAAGCACAAGGCCATTTACACGCCTCACGTCGATACCGGTGACTTCATCGTCGTCGTCAATGCCGACAAGATCCGGGTGACCGGCAACAAGGCCAACGACAAGGTGTACTACCGTCATTCGGGTTTCCCGGGCGGCATCTACGGCACCAAGTTCAAGGACATGCAGGCCAAGCATCCCGGGCGCGCGCTCGAGAAGGCGGTCAAGGGCATGCTCCCCAAGGGCCCCCTCGGCTACGCGATGGTCAAGAAGCTGAAGGTGTACGCCGGTGCCACGCATCCGCACACCGCCCAGCAGCCCAAGGCGCTGGAAATCTAAGGAGCGGTGATGATCGGTAATTGGAACTACGGCACCGGCCGCCGCAAATCGTCGGTTGCCCGTGTCTTCATGAAGAAGGGCACCGGCCAGATCACGGTCAACGGTCGTCCGGTCGAGCAGTACTTCGGCCGCCAGACCTCGATCATGGTCGTCAAGCAACCGCTGGTGCTGACCGCCAACGACGCCGCTTTCGACGTCAAGGTGAACGTGCACGGTGGTGGCGAGTCCGGCCAGGCCGGTGCGGTGCGCCACGGCATCACCCGCGCGCTGATCGACTACGACGCGGCGCTCAAGCCCGAATTGAGCCGCGCCGGCTTCGTCACGCGCGATGCGCGCGAAGTCGAGCGCAAGAAGGTCGGTCTGCACGGCGCGCGTCGCCGGAAGCAGTTCAGCAAGCGCTGAGGTCTCCTCCCGCGCTCTTCCTCGATCGAGGCCGCCACAGTGCGGCCTCTTTCGTTTCCGGGGCCGACTTACCAACCGATACGGGCAGACGCGATGCGTTGGAAACTGTTCCGCCGCCGACTCTCGGTCAGCGCTCCGCGCATGATCGTGCGCAGCCACCTTCCGTGGCCGCTTCGCTGGGCGGTCGCGGCGCTGGCGCTCGGGTTCTCCGCAGCGCTGGCGATGTGGGCCTACGAAACCGGCAAGGGCCTGGCCGGCGTCGACAGCTCTGCCCGTGAAGAACTGGTGCGGCTGCGGACCGAGGTTCTGCAGTTGCGCGAGGAACGCGAGAAGGCACTCTCGATTGCCAATACCGCCGACAGCCTGCTGAAGACGGAGCGCACGGCCCAGGAGAGGCTCGCCCAGCAGCTCAAGCAGACCGAGGCGGAGAACCTGGCGCTGAAGAACGACCTCGGCTTCTTCGAGCGCCTGCTGCCCGCGGCGGCCGGCGAAGCGTCGCTCAGCATCCGCGGCTTGCAGGCCGAGGCGATGTCGCCGGGCCACCTGCGCTACCAGTTGTTGCTGATGCAGCCCGGCAAGGCGCGCCCGGAGTTCTCCGGCCGCTACGAGGTGACGCTGGCCGGCACGCTGGACGGCAAGCCCTGGACTCAGGCCCAGCCCGGTGGCGCGCAGGCGCTGCAGGTGCGACAGTACCGGCGGATCGAGGGAATGATCGACCATCCGCCGCAGGCGGTGGTTCGGACGGTGACAGTAAAGGTCACCGACGGCCGCGGCGCGGTTCTTGCGACGCACTCGGTCCAGATGTGAGCGCTTGTCGCGCATCACGTCGAGAGCCCGGAGGGATTCACATGTTCGGAAAGCAGAAGCAGCCCCCGATCCGTACGCTGATCGGTGAGGGAACGGTCATCACCGGAGAATTGCGCTTCGCCGACGGCCTGCGCATCGATGGCGAGGTGGTGGGCGACGTCATCTCCGATGGCGAGGGCTACAGCATCCTCGTGATCAGCGAGAAGGCCCGCGTCACCGGCAAGGTGATCGCCGGGCACGTGATCGTCAACGGCACCGTGGTCGGCCCGATCCACTCGAGCAGCCTGCTCGAGCTGCAGCCGAAGGCGCAGATCACCGGCGACGTGCGCTACGAGGTGCTGGAGATGCACCAGGGCGCGACGATCGACGGCGAGCTTCGCCCGCTGAAGGCCGACGAGAAACCATCCTTGAAGCTGGCGGCCGCCAATCTGTGAGAATATCGCGGGCGGCAAGGTGCCGCAGGAGCAAGCGATGAGCGCAGTGGCCGACAACATCCAGACCCAGCGCGCGGTGGACGAGCCGCCGGCGCCGATCATCTTCACCGACAGTGCCGCCAACAAGGTCAAGGAACTGGTCGACGAAGAAGGCAACCCCGAACTCAAGCTGCGCGTGTTCGTGCAGGGCGGGGGCTGCTCGGGCTTCCAGTACGGGTTCACCTTCGACGAAGTCGTCAACGAAGACGACACGCAGATGGCCAAGAACGGCGTCACGCTGCTGATCGACGCGATGAGCCTGCAGTACCTGGTCGGCGCCGAGATCGACTACAAGGACGACCTGCAAGGCGCCCAGTTCGTGATCAAGAATCCGAACGCGACGACCACCTGCGGCTGCGGTTCGAGCTTCTCGGCCTGACCGTCTACGCTTTCGCCAAGGCCGCCTTCGGGCGGCCTTTGTCGTTTCAGGCCGGGTACAAGCCTCCAAGCACGCGCAAGCCGCGGGCGCCTGTGACCGACGGCAGGTTGCCCGGCTTGCGGCGCACGAACGCTCGGGCCAGCCACGCGAAGGCACAGGCTTCGACCTGATCGGGAGGCAGGCCGCGTGCGGCGCTCGAGGCCACGCGCACGCCGGGCAGCAGCGCGGCCAGCCGCACCATCAGGTGCGCATTGAAGGCACCGCCCCCGCACACCAGCAGTTCGCGTGTCTGCATGGCATGGCGCTTCATGTCATGTGCTGCCGCCCAGGCGGTCAACTCGGCCAGCGTGGCCTGCACGTCGGCTGGCGCAACGCCTCCGATGGCGCCGACATGGCCGTCCAGCCACTCGCCATGGAAGAGATCGCGGCCGGTGCTCTTGGGTGGCGGCAGGGCGAAGTACGGCTCGGACTGCATTGCCGCCAAGAGCGTGGCATCGACCCGGCCGCTCGCCGCCCAGCGGCCGTCGGCATCGAAGGCCTGGCCCTGATGGCGGCGCACCCACAGATCGAGCAACGCATTGGCCGGGCCGCAGTCGAAGCCGAGCACCGACCCGTCGACGCCGAGCAGCGTGAGGTTGCCGATGCCGCCCAGGTTGAGCACGGCGAGCGCCTCGCCGTCGCGTCCGAAGGCGGCGCGGTGAAACGCGGGGACCAGCGGGGCGCCCTGACCGCCGGCGGCCAGATCGCGGCTGCGCAGGTCGGCCACCACGTCGATGCCGCTCAATTCGGCCAGCAAGGCGGGGTTGTTCAACTGGACGGTGTAGCCCGTCCCGTCGAACTGCGCCGGACGGTGGCGCACCGTCTGGCCATGGGCGCCGATGGCCGACACCTCGCGGGCCGAGCGCCGGCCCTCGGCCAGCAACCGGGAGACCACGTCGGCGTAGCGCTGGGCCACGGCATTGCCGGCCAGTGCGGCGCGGTGCAGCTCGTCGGGGCCGCTGCCGTTCAAGGCCAGCAATTCGTCGGCGAGCGCCGGATCGAAGCCGAGATGGCAATGCGACAGCACCTGGAACCAGTGGTGGCTGCCCTCCAGCCTTTCACCTTCGAGCCATTCGACCAGCACGCCGTCCACACCGTCCAGCGAGGTGCCGGACATCAGGCCGATGTAAAGCTCCGACATGGGCTGCTACGCGCCGTCGCGAGCCGCGCGATCGTCACTCGGCGACGTTGGCCGCCACCGTGAGGGCTGCATCGAGCTGGCTGCGCATCATCGGCGCGATGCCGGCGAAGCGCTGCTTGCCTGCGGTGCTCAGCTCGATCGCCTCGGACGACTTGGCCATCGCCACCGGGTTCTGCTGCGCACCGTTGAGCTTGAACTCGAAGTGCAGGTGCGGGCCGGTGGCCCAGCCGGTGGATCCGACCGCGCCGATCCGGTCGGCCTGTTCGACACGCTGGCCCTTGCGCACGTCGATGCGGCTGAGGTGGGCATAGACCGTCGAACGGCCGTTGCCGTGCTCGATCTCGACGACGTTGCCGTAGCCGTTCTGCACGCCGGCAAAGCTCACCGTTCCCCGTGCGACGGAGCGCACTGGCGTACCCGTCGGCGCGCCGTAGTCCACGCCCTTGTGGGCGCGCCACTGGTTGAGGATCGGGTGCATGCGCATCGCAAACCCCGAGGTCACGCGCGAGAACTCCATCGGGCTGGCCAGGAAGGCGCGGCGCTTGCTCTTGCCGTCCAGGTCGTAGAAGCCGGCGTGGCCGTCGTCGTCCTTGAACCACACGGCCGAATGCGACTGCCCCTTGTTGACGAACTCCGCCGCCACCATGCGGCCGGCCGCGCTGTTCCAGGTGATCGGTTCGCCGTCGGCGGTCAGCGTCTCGTAGACCACCGAGAAGGTGTCGCCCTTGCGCAGTTCACGATGGAAGTCGATGTCCACCGAGAACGCCTCGGCCATCTGCACGGCGATGGCGTCGGGGATGCCGGACTCGTCGGTCGCCGCGAACAGCGAACTGCGGATCGTGCCGCTGCCCAGCCGCACGGTGGTGGCGAGGGGCGCCGTCTCGACGCTGGTGTTCAACTCACCGCCGACGCGGGTCACCGACAGGCGCTCGAAATGCGTGGACGCGAGGCTGGAGTCGGCAGGCGCGTAGCGCGCGGTCAGCTCCACCAGGCCGCCGCTGGGTGTCGCGGCGGCGCGGACCAGCTTGCCGGCGCGGCCTTCGAACAGCTTGCGCGCGCGCAGGTCGCGGCGCAGGAACGCAGCGGCTTCGAGGTCGTTCACCCCGAGCCGGGCCAGCAGCGACTCGGCGCTGTCTCCGGCGCGGGTGGTTTCGGCCCGGTACAGGCTCAGCGCATGGCCGGCCAGTGCTTCCAGCTGTGACGGAACATCCTCCGGGCTGACGATTTCCGTCACCACCCGACGCGGCAGGTCCGACGCATCGGGAGCCTGGCTGGCGATGCCGTACGCGGCCGCGCCGAAACAGGCGAGCGCCAAGGCCACGACCGAGGCGAATGTGCGCGGATGGGTGTGGACGAAGCGATGGCCTTGCGCCAGCTTCGCCTCGGTGGCGCGTTCGAGTTGTCCCAACGATTTCAATTCAGTCCATGCCGAACGCGAGCGCTCGAATCCATCCAGGTTGCAGGGAGGGCGTCCACTAGAATCCGTGGCGCCCGCCGGAGCTCAGCCGGCCGTTCGGGGTGTGAAGAAAATCACGGCGCAGTATACCGAGCGCTCCCCGGGTCGACCTTCGTAAAACCCCATATCGGCCTCAGCCCGCGCCCCATGTCCCAGTCCTCCGCGAGCCCTTCCTACCCGGTGAACGACCGTGTCCTGCACGCGATGCAGGTCTCGAAGCGGGGTTGCGACGAACTGTTACCCGAAGCCGACTGGCTCACCAAGCTTGCCCGTTCAGAAGCAACCGGTGTGCCACTGCGCATCAAGCTGGGCCTGGACCCGACCGCGCCCGACATTCACGTCGGCCACACGGTGGTGCTCAACAAGATGCGCCAGCTGCAGGATCTGGGTCATCAGGTGATCTTCCTGATCGGCGACTTCACCTCGATGATCGGCGACCCGTCGGGCCGCAACACCACCCGCCCGCCGCTGACGCGCGAGCAGATCGAGGCCAACGCGCAGACCTACTACAAGCAGGCGAGCCTGGTGCTCGACCCCGACAAGACCGAGATCCGCTACAACTCCGAATGGAGCGACCCGCTGGGCGCGCGCGGCATGATCCAGCTCGCGGCCAAGTACACCGTGGCGCGCATGATGGAGCGCAACGACTTCGCCGAGCGCTTCAAGGCCGGCACGCCGATCAGCGTGCACGAGTTCCTCTACCCGCTGATGCAAGGCTACGACTCGGTGGCGCTGAAGAGTGATCTCGAGCTCGGCGGCACCGACCAGAAGTTCAACCTGCTCGTCGGCCGCGCGCTGCAGGGCGAATACGGCCAGGAGCCGCAGTGCATCCTGACCATGCCGCTGCTCGAGGGGCTGGACGGCGTCGAGAAGATGTCCAAGAGCAAGGGCAACTACATCGGCATCACCGAGCCGGCCAACGACATGTTCGCCAAGCTGCTGTCGATCAGCGACACGCTGATGTGGCGCTACTTCACGCTGCTGAGCTTCCGCAGCGAGGCCGAGATCGCGAGCTTGAAGGCCGAGGTCGACGGCGGGCGCAATCCGAAGGACGCCAAGGTGATGCTGGCCAAGGAGATCACCACGCGCTTCCACAGCGCGGCGGCGGCCGAGGCGGCCGAGGCCGACTTCGCCAACCGCGCGCGTGGCGGCATTCCGGACGAGATTCCCGAGGTGGCGCTGTCCGGCGCGCCGCTGGGCATCGGCGCGCTGCTGAAGCAGGCCAACCTGGCACCGTCGAGCAGCGAGGCGATGCGCCTGATCGACGGCGGCGGCGTGCGCATCGATGGCGCGGTGGTGAGCGACAAGGGCCTGAAGCTCGAGCGCGGCAGCTTCGTCGTGCAGGTCGGCAAGCGCAAGTTCGCCCGCGTGACGCTGTCCTGAGGGCCGTGCAGGCGAAGACGCTGCTCAAGCTCTCGGTGGTGGCCGCGGTGGCCACCATCGCGATGAAGACCGGCGCGTGGTGGATCACCGGCTCGGTTGGCCTGCTGTCCGACGCGATGGAGTCCTTCGTGAACCTCGCGTCGGCGCTGTTCGCCATCCTGATGGTGACCATCGCCGAGCGGCCGGCCGACGACGACCATCCCTTCGGCCACACCAAGGCCGAGTACTTCTCCAGCGGCTTCGAAGGCCTGCTGATCGTCGGCGCCGCCGTCGGCATCATCTGGGCCGCCGCGCACCGCTTCGCCGATCCGCAACCGCTCGAGCAGCTCGGCTGGGGCATCGCACTGTCGGTGGCGAGCTCCGCGATCAACGGGCTGCTGGCCTGGCGCATGCTGATCGCCTCGCGCGAGCAGCGCTCGATCGCGCTCGAGGCCGATGCGCGCCACCTGTTCACCGACGTCTACACCTCGGCCGGCGTGGTGGTCGGCCTGCTGCTGGTGCCGGTGACGGGTTGGCTCTGGCTCGATCCGCTGCTGGCCATGGGCGTGGCACTGAACATCCTGCGCGAGGGCGCCCATCTGGCCTGGCGTTCGGTCGACGGCCTGATGGACAAGGCCGTCGAACCCGAGGTGCGCACGCAGATTGATGCGACGCTGGCGGAGTTCGCCCACCACACGATCCGCTTCGATCACATCGTCACGCGTCGTGCCGGGCAGCGGCGCTTCGTCGACGTGCACATGCACATGCCGGCAGGCTGGACGCTCGGCCGCGCTGCCGCGCTGCGCACCAGCGTCGAGCAGGCACTGATGAGCGCGGTACCGGGCCTGCGTGCGTCGATCCAGCTGCTGCCCACCGACGTCGAGGCGCACTTCGACGATCCGAAGGACCTGGTGTGATCGCCGTGCTGCAACGTGTCGCTGCGGCGCGCGTCGAGGTGGCGGGTCGGATCATCGGTGCCATCGGCCCGGGCCTGCTGATGCTGGTCTGCGCCGAGCCGGCCGACACCGAGGCCATCGCCGACAAGCTGGTCGCCAAGGTGCTGAAGCTGCGCATCTTCTCGGACGATGCCGGCAAGATGAACCGCAGCGTGGCCGACGTCGGTGGCGGTCTGCTCGTGGTCAGCCAGTTCACGCTGGCGGCCGACACCTCCGGCGGCAACCGGCCGAGCTTCACCGGCGCGGCCGGACCCGAACTTGGTCGTCGTCTCTACGAGCGCGTGCTGGCCACCGCGCGCGCGTCGCACCCGCAGGTCGAATGCGGCGAGTTCGGCGCCGACATGCAGGTGCACCTGGTCAACGACGGGCCAGTGACCATCCCGATCACGCTGCGCAGTTGAATGAAGAAGGGCCGCACGAGGCGGCCCTGACATTGTGCGGAGCGAGGATCAGTCCGCGTACTGGCCCGCGGCCTTGATGACCGGGCCCCATTTGTTGATCTCGGCGGTGACGAACTTCTTGTGCTCGGCCGGCGTCAGGCGGCTGTCGGTCACGACCACAGCGCCCAGCGCTTCCTGCTTCTTGATGAAGTCGGCATCCTTCAGCGAGGCCTGCAGCGCCTTGTTGACCTTCTCGAGCACCGCGGCCGGCGTGCCCTTGGGCGCGTACATGCCGTGCCAGATGCTGACGTTGAAACCCTTCAGGCCCTGGCTGTCCAGCGTCGGCAGCTTGGCCAGCGCCGGGGTCTTCAGCGGTGCGGCGGTGGTCACCGCGTAGGCCTTGACCTTGCCACCTTCGATCTGGCTCGAGGTGTTGGTGGTCTGGTCGCACATGATGTCGACCTGGCCGCCGAGCAGGTCGGTCATCGCCGGGCCGGTGCCCTTGTACGGCACGGTGGTCATGTCGATCTTCACGCTCTGCTGGAACAGCAGGCCGCACAGGTGCGAGGCCGCGCCCAGGCCGGCGTTGGCGAGGTTGATCTTGCCCTTGTTCGCTTCCAGCCACTTGACCAGCTCGGGGTACGTGGTCGCCGGCAGCGTCGGGCGGCCGATCAGCGTCATCGGCACTTCGTTGACCATGCCGAGGTACTCGAAATCGGTCAGCGTCTCGTACGGCATCTTGCGGTACAGCGCCGGCGAGGTCGCCATGCCGATGTGGTGCAGCAGCAGCGTGTAGCCGTCCGGTGCCGCCTTGGCCACCTTGCCCGCGCCCAGCGTGCCTCCGGCACCGCCGACGTTCTCGATGATCACCGTCTGCTTGAGCTGCGCGCCCAGCGTCACGCCGAGGTCACGCGCAACCTTGTCGGTCGGGCCGCCAGCCGCGAACGGGACGACGATGGTGATCGGCTTGTCCGGATACTCGGCCAGGGCCACGGTGGCGGTCAGGGTGGCCAGCAGGGCCGTCAGCAAGCGCTTCATGAGGGTCGTCCTTTCGAGAGGGCGTGGGTAAGACAGCGCGATTGTGGGCAGGCCAAGCGCCGGGGGCATGGCGGAAACTACGTAAACCCCAGGCGATGCGGGGTTGGGGTGATCCCGGTCAACCGAGATGCGCGGCCAGCACACGTGCCACGTGCAGTGCCTCGCGCCCGGCGCCGTCGGCGATCTGGTGCCGGCAGCTGGCGCCGTCGGCGACGATCCACGCATCGCCCGCCGCGCGCACCGCCGGCAGCAGCGACAGTTCGGCCATCTGCATCGACGCCTCGTGGTGCTCGGCCTCGTAACCGAAGCTGCCGGCCATGCCGCAGCACGACGACTCGATGAGCTCCGGCTTCGCGCCGGGGATCAGCTTCAGCACCTCGAGCACCGGCTGGATCACGCCGAAGGCCTTCTGGTGACAGTGGCCATGGACCTTGATCGGCTTCGTCGAAGGCGACAGCGTCGGCGCGAAGCGTCCCGCCTTCGCTTCGCGGGCGAGAAACTCCTCGAAGGTCAGCGCGTGGGCAGCCACGGTCTTCGCCGCTTCGCCCAGGCCCATCACCAGCACCTCGTCGCGCAGCGACAGCAGGCACGAGGGCTCCAGCCCAACGATGGCGATGCCGCGCTGCGCGAACGGCGCCAGCGCCGCGACCAGCGCGCCGGCCGAGGCCTTGGCGCGCTCGGCCATGCCGGTGGCCAGCCAGGTGCGACCGCAGCACAGCGGCTCGCCCGAGAGCCCGGGCACGTGCACGGCATAACCCGCGGCCTGCAGCACACGCACGGCATCGCGCGCGTTCTCGGTCTCGAAATGGCCGTTGAAGGTGTCGACCCACAGCACCACAGCCTTCGTCGCGGCGCGCGCCTGCGCCGCTTCGGCGAGGCCGAGCTGTGGCGCCACCTGCCGGACGGTGTCGCGCCGCCAGCGCGGCAGGCTGCGCGCCGCGGCGAAACCGACATGGCGCTCCGTCCAGCGCGCCAGCGCCGGAACGCGGTTGCGCAGGTTGAACAGCCAGGGCATCGCGCTCGCCCAGCGTGCGTAGACCGGCAGGTGGGCGATCAGCCGGTCGCGCAGCGTGTGGCCATGGCGCGCCTTGTAGGCGGCGGTGGCCTCGATCTTCATGCGCGCCATGTCGACGCCGGTCGGGCAGTCGCGCTTGCAGCCCTTGCACGAGACGCACAGGTCGAGCGCCGCCTTCACCGCCTCGCCATCGAGCGCTTCACCGCCGAGCTGGCCCGACAGCGCCAGCCGCAGCGTGTTCGCCCGGCCGCGCGTCAGGTGCTGCTCGTCGCGCGTGATGCGGTAGCTCGGGCACATGGTGCCGGCGTCGAACTTGCGGCAGTGGCCGTTGTTGTTGCACATCTCGACGGCCTTGGCCAGGCCACCGGTGCTGTCGCCCCCCGTACCGGGCGCGGTGGTGGCCTCGGTCACGGCGTCGTTCTGCACGTCCCAGGCCGACCAGTCGAGCACCGGCGTCAGCGGGATGGTGCGGTAGGTCGGCGGGAAGCGGAACAACAGTGCGTCGTCCATCTTCGGCGGGTCGACGATCTTGCCGGGGTTGAACAGATGGCCCGGGTCGAGCGCCTGCTTGATGGCACGGAAGGCGTCGTCGATCCGCGCGCCGAACTGCCAGCGGATCCACTCGCCGCGGCACAGGCCGTCGCCATGCTCGCCGCTGTAGGCGCCCTTGTACCGGCGCACCAGCGCGGCGGCCTCTTCGGCAATGGCACGCATCTTCATCGCCCCGTCGCGCCGCATGTCGAGGATGGGCCGCACGTGCAGCGTGCCCACCGAGGCGTGGGCGTACCAGGTGCCGCGCGAGCCGTGCTTCGCGAACACCTCGGTCAGCGCGTCGGTGTACTCGGCCAGGTGTTCGAGTGGCACCGCGCAGTCCTCGATGAAGCTGACCGGCTTGCCGTCGCCCTTCAGGCTCATCATGATGTTCAGGCCGGCCTTGCGCACCTCCCACAAGGCCTTCTGCGGCGCCTCTTCGGGCATCTCGACCACGCTGCCGGGCAGGCCCAGGTCGCCCATCAGCTCGACCAGTGCCTGCAGCTGCTTCAGCAGCGGCGCTCGCTCCTCGCCGCTGAACTCGACGAGCAGGATTGCTGCCGGCGACCGGCCGCCCTGGGCGATCAGCGCCGTATCGATCACCGATCGGAACGCCGGGTTGGCGCGCGACAACTCGATCATCGTGCGGTCCACCAGCTCGACCGCGCTCGGGCCCAGCCGCACGATGTGCTGGGCCGAGTCCATCGCGGTGTGGAAGCTGGCGAAGTTCACCACGCCCAGCACCTTGGCCCTGGGCAGCGGCGCCAGCTGCAGCGTCAGCGTCCGGGTCAGCGCCAGCGTGCCTTCGGCGCCGACCAGCAGGTGCGCGAGGTTGACGCTGCCGTCGCTCGTGTACGGCCGTTCGCTCTTCGGCCGGAAGATGTCGAGGTTGTAGCCGGCGACGCGGCGCATCACCGTCGGCCAATGCGCGTCGATCTCGGGCGCCAGCGACTCGGCCAGGCCGTGCACGAACGCGGCGATCTCGCGCTCCTTCGCGCCCAGCGTGGCCAGCGGGCCGAAGTCGAGCTCGCTGCCGTCGGCCATCCACGCCGCGATGCGCTCGACGTTGTGCACCATGTTGCCGTAGGCGATGCTGCGGCTGCCGCAGGAATTGTTGCCGGCCATGCCGCCGAGCGTCGCCTGCGCGCTGGTCGACACGTCGACCGGGTACCACAGGCCGTGCTGCTTCAGCGCGGCATTCAGGTGGTCCAGCACCAGGCCGGGTTCGACCTCGGCGCGGCGCGCCTCCGCGTTCACCGACAGCACCCGCCGCAGGTGCTTGCTGAAGTCGATCACCAGCGCCGCGCCGGTGGTCTGGCCGCACTGCGAGGTGCCCCCTCCGCGCGGCAGCACCGGCGCGCCCATCTCGCGTGCGATCTGCAAGGCGATCGCGACATCGCGCTGCGTCGTCGGCACGAACACGCCGACCGGCATCTGTTGGTAGATCGACGCGTCGGTGGCGTAGCGGCCGCGCGACGCAATGTCGAACAGCACCTGGCCCTCGGTCTCGCGGGCGAGTCGGCGCGCCAGCTCGTCGCGGTCGGCGAGTGCGGCCCGGGCGGTGGCGGCAGCAGGCAGCGGGGCGTTCATGCGCTCGCCTTCCCGTCCGTCTGCAGCTGGCCGTTCTTCATCAGCTCGAGCACCGCATCGCGCTTGTGCATCAGGTGCTCGACCAGCAACGCGCGCAGGCCGACGGCGTCGCGTGCCGCGAGCAGTTCCACCATGCGCTCGTGCTCCTTCACTGCGCGCTTCCACTTCGCCTCGTCGAAGTTGGAGCGAAACCGCAGCGCCTGCAGCCGCGCATTGACGTTGCGCCAGGTCTGCGCCAGCACCGGGTTGCGCGCGGCGGCGTTGATCTGCGTGTGGATCTGCGCGTTGAGGCGGTAGTAGGTCGGCAGGTCGCGCCGGGTGAAGGCGGCCATCATCTCGTAGTGCAGCGCGCGGATCTCGGCCAGCTCGGCCTCGGTGATGCGCTGCGCGGCCAGCTCGCCCGACTGGCCCTCGAGGCCGGCGATGACCTCGAAGGTGTCGGCCACGTCCTGCTCGGACATCTGCGCCACCACCGCGCCGCGGTTGGGCAGCAGCTCCACCAGGCCTTCGGCGGCCAGCATCTTGATCGCCTCGCGCAGCGGCGTGCGAGAGACGTTCAGCAATTCGGCCAGCTCACGCTCGTTGAGCTTGGCGCCGGGGCCGAGCTGGCCCTCGACGATGCGCTGGCGCAGCCGCACGCCGACCTCCTGGTGCAACACCTGGCGGGGAATGGAGATGATCTCGGCCATGCTTGGTATGCAGTTTTCGGCGGGTGGATGGCTGTCATTCTAGGGTGACTTCGCTTGACAGTTGAATTTTGTATGCAAAACTGAGGGCTTCCAGGAGCGCTTCATGATCCCTCTCGACCAGCACCCCAGCGGCCGCCACTTCCTGCAGATTCCCGGCCCCAGCCCGGTGCCCGACCGCATCCTGCGGGCGATGAGCCTGCCCACCATCGACCACCGCGGCCCCGAGTTCGCCGGGCTTGGCCTGAAGGTGATCGCCGGGCTGCAGCAGGTCTTCCGCACCCGTCACCCGGTGGCGATCTACCCGGCCTCGGGCACCGGCGCCTGGGAGGCCGCACTGGTCAACACGCTGAGCCCGGGCGATGCGCTGCTGATGTTCGAGACCGGCCACTTCGCCACGCTGTGGAAGAAGCTCGCCGAGCGCCTCGGACTCAAGCCCGAGTTCCTGGCCGTGCCGGGCACCGATGCCGCCACCGAGCTGCCGTGGAGCTGGCGACGCGGCGTGCAGGCCGACCTGATCGAGCAGCGCCTGCGCGCCGACAGCGGCCACACCATCAAGGCCGTCTGCGTGGTGCACAACGAGACCTCCACCGGCGTGACCAGCGACATCGCCGCCGTGCGCCGCGCCATCGATGCGGCAGGCCACCCGGCGCTGCTGCTGGTCGACTCGATCTCGGGCCTGGCCTGCGCCGACTACCGCCACGACGACTGGGGTGTCGACGTCACCGTCAGCGGCTCGCAGAAGGGCCTGATGCTGCCGCCGGGCATCAGCTTCAACGCGCTGTCGCCGAAGGCGCTGGAGGCGAGCAAGACGGCGAAGCTGCCGCGCAGCTTCTGGGCCTGGGACGAGATCGTCGAGATGAACAAGACGGGCTACTGGCCCTACACGCCGAACACCAACCTGCTCTACGGCTTGTCGGAGGCGCTGGACATGCTGCTGGAGCAGGGCCTCGAGGCCGTGTTCGCCCGCCATCAGCGCTGGGCCGAAGGCGTGCGTGGCGCAGTGCGCGCCTGGGGCCTTCCGATCCAGTGTGCCGATGCAGCGGTCTACTCGCCGGTGCTCACCGGCGTGGTCACGCCGCCAGGTGTCGATGCCGATGCGCTGCGCAAGCTGATCCACGACCGCTTCGACCTGTCTCTCGGCACCGGCCTGGGCAAGGTCAAGGGCCGCATGTTCCGCATCGGCCACCTCGGCGACTGCAATGACCTGACGCTGATGGCGGCGCTCGCCGGCGTCGAGATGGGCTTCAAGCTGGCCGGTGTGCCCGTCGCCGGCAGCGGCGTGATGGCTGCGATGGAGTTCTTTGCCGCGCACCCGCAGCGCGCGCCGATGCAGGCTGCGGCCTGATCGGAACCGATCCACAACGACAGGAGACATGACCATGCAACGCCGTTCGATCCTGAAGGCCAGCGCCGGTGCGGCCGCCACGCTGGCCATGCCGAGCGTGTTCGCGCAGGTGTGGCCGAGCGGCCCGATCCGCATCGTCGTCGGCTTCCCGCCCGGCGGCGGCACCGACGCGCTGGCCCGCGTCGTGGCCACCAAGCTGACGCAACTGTGGAACCAGCAGGTGATCGTCGAGACCAAGGCCGGCGTCGCCGGTGTGCTGGCGGCCGACTACGTGGCGCAACAGCCCAGCGACGGTAGCACGCTGCTGATGGCACACATCAACAGCCACGCGCTGGCGCCCAGCCTGCAGCCGAAGATGAACTACAGCGTCGAGCGCGACTTCGTGCCCATCGTACTGGTCGGCGTCACGCCCAACCTGCTGATCGCGCACCCGGCCGAGGGCAAGACGGTGAAGGACGTCGTCGCGCAGTGCCAGGCCAAGCCCGGGCAGGTCAGCTTCGGCTCGGCCGGCCAGGGGTCGGCACAGCACCTCGCGCTGGAGATGTTCAAGCTGCGGGCGAAGGTCGATGCGATCCACGTGCCTTACAAGGGCAGCGGCCCGGCGCTGACCGACCTGATGGGCGGCCAGATCCAGTACTGCTTCGAGACCATGACCTCGGCGACACCGCACGTGAAGAGCGGCAAGGTGGTGGCGATCGCGCAGACACGCACCAAGCGCGCCAAGGGCCACCCCACGGTGCCAACGATGGAGGAGCAGGGCTACGCCGGCTTCGAAGCGACCACCTGGTACGGCCTGGTCGGCCCGGGCAAGCTGCCAGCGCCGATCGCGCAGAAGATGAACGAGGACGTCAACAAGGTCCTCGTCATGCCCGACGTGCAGGAGAAGCTCGAGACCTACGGCGCCGAGGACGGCGGCGGCACCCGCGAGAAGTTCGCCGCCTTCATCCGCTCCGAGACCGCCAAGTGGGGCAAGGTGGTGAAGGACGGCAACATCAAGGTGGAGAGCTGAGGAGTTGCTTTGCGGGCTGCTTGCGGCCCTGCGCGGAAGCTCTCGGACGACTGCATTGCGAGTTTCGGTCGGAGCGGCAAAGGCGCGTGCGGGCAGGCTGGCGCGCGCCGCTTCGGCGGTCGGCCCGCTGGGCCGACTCCCTTGCGCTGCTCGCGCTCGCGGCAGGCCGCCCAACTCGCTTCGCTCACTGCGTTCGCTGCGCTCAAACAGCCGGCGGCAAGTCAGTTCACGAAGCGCGCTTGCGCGCGCCTGCCGCAAGCCCTGCGCTGCTCAGCGCCGAACAGGCGCGCGCCAGCCTGCCCGCACGCACCTTTGCTGAACCGTGGTGGCATGCCGGTCGAGGAACCCCGGTGGTGGACTTCGCGGCAGGCGCTGCCCGCTGGGGGCGATTTGGGCGGCGACGAGAAGCGCAGCGTCAGGGGGCAGCGCGCG
>CALRRO020000017.1:0-108950 GCA_943370595.1 Chitinophaga pinensis | reverse complement strand
ACATCCAGGTCGGCGCCAGCGACGTGGACATCGGCTGGAACTACCTGCATGACCTGCGCATGGGGCACGTCATCCAGATCCACACCGACACGCCGTTCAAGTACGAGAACATCCGCGTGCACGACAACGTGCTGAGCGCGGCAACCACCACCGACAGCCGCGGTGTGGGCATCGGCGAGACGCTGCCTGGCTCGTACGGTTCGATCTACAACAACGTGTTCAACAAGCTCGGGCAGGGCTTCAGCGCGATCGCGATCTACAGCGGCGACTGGAACGTGTTAAACAACACCTTCTATGGCATCAATGCGAGCAGCGGGATCATCTGGCTGAACAGCGACTTCGCCAAGCCGACGGCCAACGTGCGCAACAACATCTTCTACTCCGACGGCACCTCGCCGTACGTGGGGATGCTCAACGGCACGGCGAGCTCGCAGATCACGCTGTCCAACAACCTGTACTTCAACCGCGGCAGCGCGCCGTCCTGGGACAGCTCACCGGTGGTGCTGAACCCGCTGTTCGTCGATGCTGCCAATGGCAACTTCCGGTTGCAGGCCAAGAGCCCGGCCATCGACAAGGGCTCTTCGGCGGTTACCGGCCTGACGGTGACCGACGTCGAGGGCAACGCGCGGCTGCAGGGCAAGGCGGTCGACATTGGCGCGTTCGAAGCCAGCCGCTAGCTGCGAGTTGGCGCGCCGGCGAGAACTGTGCGCGACAGGGGCACCGCTTTGCGGGGGCGTGGGTTCTCAAGCGGGCGGCAGTGCAGATAATCGGCGCTGCGTCGACTGAGCCCCATGAAAGTAACCTTCGTCATCGACTTTCTCGCGACGGCTCACGCCGGGACCGAGAACCAGCTGCTCAAGCTCATCGAGGGGCTGTCTTCGTCGCACGACGTCGAACTGATCTGCCTGCGCTCGACCGGTTGGCTGGAAACCAACGCGTCCAGGCTGCCGGTCAAGGTCACCGTCTTCGACCTCGCGAGCATGCTTCACTGGAAGCTGCCGCTGATCCTGTTGCGCCTGACGCGGCACTTCCGCCGCACCCGGCCGGACGTCGTGCACACCTTCTTCCCGGTATCGAACATCTTTGCCGTGATCTGCGCACGAATGGCAGGCGTTCCGGCGATCGTCGCCAGCCGCCGCGATTACGGGCACTGGATGAACGCGCACTACCTTGCCGCGACGCGCGTGGCCAACCGCTTCGTCACGCGCATCGTGGCCAATGCCGACCAGGTCCGTGACCTGACGGCGCGGGTCGAGGGCTTCCCTGCGGAACGCATCGAGGTCATCTACAACGGCATCGATCCGTCGCGCTTCGAATTGGACGAACCGGACGATGCACTGCGCACTGCACTGGGCATCCGGCCCGGCCCCAAGATCATCACCCTGGTGGGCAACATCCGTCCCATCAAGCGGCATGACACGCTGATCGATGCAGCGCGTCGGCTGATCGACGAAGGGCGGGACGTGGAACTGCTGTTCGTCGGCGGGAACAACGGCAACCGCGACGAGGTGGTCCACCACGTGGCCGCCGCCGGGCTGACCGAGCGGGTTCACTTCGTCCGCGCCGAGGGCGACATCGAGCGCTACCTGTCCATCAGCGACATCGGCGTCAACTGCTCGGAGAGCGAGGGCCTCTCCAACGCGATCATGGAGTACATGGCCGCGGGGGTGCCCGCCGTGGTGTCGCGTGGCGGCGGAAACGTCGATCTCGTCAAGAACGAAGTGCACGGCCTGACCTTCCCGGTCGGGGACGCAGCCGCCCTCGCGGGCGCGCTCGCCCGGATGCTCGACGATGTCGCGTTCCGCGAAGCCTGCGTATCGCGCGCCCGGCAACGGATCCACACCGAAATGGCGTTGCCGGTCGCATTGAAGCGCTCGGTCGATCTGTACCGGCAACTGGTCCAGGCGCCGACGCAGTCGCCCGAGGCAGTGCCGCTGGAGCCGATCCAGGCCCGCGTAAAGCGCGCCGTCGGCAATGCCGTCTATCACGCCGCGAGCGCGGGTCCGATCCTGCGCCCGCTGCAGCGGCGCATCGCGGCGCGCGGCGTGACGGTCTTCATGTACCACGAGCTCGGCGGTGACCGTGAAGACGTCGAGGCGTGGCAGGTGGTGCGACGCTCCGACTTCCTGCGCCAGATCGACCACGTGCGGCGCCACTACCGCATCGTCTCGCTGGACGAGGCGATGGACACGCAGGCCTATCGCGGCGGCAGCGAGAAGCCGGTGGCGGTCATCACTTTCGATGACGGCCACCGCGGCACGCTCGATCACCTGGTTCCGATCATCGAGTCGGAGGCCCTGCCCGCGACGCTGTACGTCGCCACCGGGCACATCGTCGACGAGAGGCCGTACTGGTTCGATCGTGTCGTCAATGCGCTGCAGATCCGCCAGCCGCTGGTCGTCGATCTCACGCACTGGGGCTTGCCCGTCTATGCCTTCGATGGAACGCGGGGCGCGAGGAACTGGGCCCAGATCGAGGCCGTGCTGGCGACGGTCAAGCAACTGCCGCCGGCGGACTGCGAGGCCGTTGCGGACCACATCGAAGCCTGCACGAAGGCGGTGGATCGGTCGCGACCGGCGCTGACGCCGCTGCATGCGGCTGATGTCACGGCGATGGCCCGCCAGCCGCTGCTGACGCTCGGCTCGCACTCCCACGGGCACGAAGTTCTGACCAACATTCCGCTGGAGATGGCCACGGCGAGCGTGCAACGTTCGCATCGGCTGCTCCGGACGTGGACGGGCCGGAAGATCGATCACTTCGCCTATCCGGGCGGCTTCACCAATCCGGCACTGCAGGCCATGACGCAGCAACTCGGATTCCGCTCGGCGATGGGCACGCGCATCGGCGTGTGGACCGATCGCAGCCCGCTGTTCGACATCCCGCGTGTGGCCGTCGGCCGTTACGACAGCCTCGACAAGTTCAAGACGGTGTCTATCCTCGGCCTGCGCCAGCTGCCGGCGAACCTGATCAACGGCTCGGCCTGAGCGCGTCCTCGTACGCGTCCAGGTAGGCGCGTGCCATGCGCTGGGCGGAGAAGCGCGCCACCACGTCGTCGCGCCCTTGACGCCCCAGCCGCCCGGCCAGTTCCGGCGACTGGATCATGCCCGACAGAGCCTGAGAGAGCGCGCCGGAGTCGGCCGCGGGGACGAGCACCCCGGTGACGCCATCCGACACCATGCGTGGAACCTCGCCGACGCGGGTCGCGACCACCGCGCAGCCGCTGGCCATCGCCTCGAGCAGCGCCATCGGGAAGGCTTCGACCAGCGAGCTCAGCACGAACACATCGAAGCCTTGGTAAAGCGGCTCGACGTCGCGCCGGTTGCCCAGAAGGTGCACGCGCGATCTCAGGCCGAGCGACTCGACCCGCGCTTCGATCTCGCCGCGCAAGGGGCCGTCGCCGACGATGGCGACGTCGAATGCGTCGGGCAGCCGGGCGACAGCATCGAGCAGGTGGAAGACGCCCTTCTCCGCCGAGAGGCGGCCGACCAGTCCCACCAGTGGACGGCCCGGCGAGCCACCTGCAGCGGCGCGTGCCTGCGCGCGATCCTGAGGCGGGTGGAAGCGCTGCACGTCGACGCCGTTGTCGATCTGCCGCACGCGCGCCGCGGGGACCCAGCGCCTCAGCTCGTCGGTGACCGGCGTGGACACGCCCACGCAGACCTCGTTGAAGCGAGCGACGCGCTTGTCCAGTGCCGCATACGCGCGCAGGGCTCGCGTGTCGAGCAGCCAGTTGTGGTACGTCGTGACGACCCGGCTGGGCAGGCCGAGGCGCGCCACCAGCGCGTAGAACGTGCTCTTGTACTTGTGGCTGTGGACCACGTCGATGCGCCGCTCGCGCAGCAGGGTGCGCAGGCGGCCGATGGCGCGGCGGTCGAAGGGCCCGGCGCAGGCGATGCGGTGCGTCGCCGCAGCGCTTGCGCCCACGCGCTCGAAGATCTCCGCGTTGCCGCTTCCGGCGTTGTCGAACACGGCCAGCTCGATGTCCACGCCGAGTGCAGCCAGCTGGCGCGACAGCTCGGCCGCCATCGATTCGGCGCCATGAAAGGCCGTGCTGCTGAGTAGCTGGAGAACGCGCATGGACATGTTTCGAAGCGGGCGGGGCGGGACGCATGATACGGACCGGTTCGACTCTGACCCCTGGCATGACCTCGATCGACGCGAAGACGCCCACTGCCCCCCGTTCCCGCCGCCGCCGCCTGCTGCTCGGCGCCGCGGGGCTGACCGTTCTGGGCGCGGGTCTCGGGCTGGCGGTGGGCTATCGGCGCGCGGCACGGCAGGTGGTCGTCACGCCGGCGCGCAGCCAGGCCTTGCGTGGTGAGTTCCGTCCCAATGCCTTCATGGCGATCTCTGCGGATGGGCGTGTCCAGTTGCTGGCGTTGCAGCCCGAGGTCGGGCAGGGGGTCAAGACGGCCTTGCCGATGATCCTGGCCGAGGAACTCGACGTCGACTGGACCCGCGTGGAGATCGTGCAGGCCGATGCCGATCCGTCCTACGGCTCCCAGTTCGCCGGCGGCAGCAGTTCAGTGCGGGACAACCATGCGCGGCTGCGCCTGCTCGGGGCTACCGGGCGAGCGATGCTGGTCGAGGCCGCCGCCCGGCAGTGGGGGGTGTCGGCAGACGCCTGCGAAACCTCCGACGGCCGGGTGCTGCACCGCGCAAGCGGTCGCAGCGCCGGCTACGGCGAGCTCGCGAATGCCGCGGCCGCACTGCCGGTGCCGCATCCCTGGCTGGTCAAACCGAAGCGCCCCGACGTCTACAAGCTCGTCGGCACGCGGCAGGGCAACGTCGACAATCCGAAGATCCTGCGCGGAGAGCCCTTGTTCGGCCAGGACTTGCGGCTGCCCGGCCTGCGCTACGCCACGATCGAGCGCTGCCCGGTCCGTGGCGGCACGCTGGTCCAGGCCAACCTCGACGAGCTGCGGAGCCTGCGCGGCGTGGTCGACGTGTTCAGCATCGACCGTGAGGACCCCAAGGCGGGCATCGTGCCGGGCGTGGTCATCGTCGCCGAGACGATGGGCGCGGCCCTGGGGGCTCGCCGTCGGCTTTCGGCCACCTGGCAGGAGCCCGCCTCTGCCATCGCCGACTCGGATGCGCTGCTCGCGCTCGCGCAGCAGCGCACGCGTGACGCCGGCGGCAGCGTGCTGCGCAGCGACGGCAAGGTCGACGAGGCGCTGGCCTCGGCGGTGCGGCGTGTCGAGGCGGAGTACAGCTATCCCTTCATCGCACACGCCAGCCTGGAGACACTGAACTGCACGGCGCACGTTCAGGCGGGCAAGGCGGAGATCTGGGCCGCGACGCAGGCGCCGGCGTGGGCTGTCGCGAACCTCGCCGCGCTGCTCGAGCTCGATGGCAGCGCCATCACGCTGCACCTGCTTCGCGGCGGCGGCAGCTTCGGCCGCCGGCTTGGCAGCGATTTCATCGCCGAAGCAGCATGGATCGCGCGACGCGTCGGGGCTCCGGTGCAACTGATGTGGACCCGCGAGGACGACCTGCGCCACGACATGCTCCGCCCGGGTGGCGCGCATCGCCTGCGTGCAGGCCTCGACGCTCAGGGTGGGATCGTGGCCTGGCACGACCATTACGCGACCTTCGGACGCGGTCGCCCGTTCGGCGGCAGCAGCCTGTCCGCCGACGAGTTCCCGGCCCGGTTCGTCGAGCACTGCCGGCTCGAGCAGAGCGTCGTCGACTGTCCGTTGTCGCTGGGCATGTGGCGCGCCCCGGGGGCGAACGTGCATGCCTGGGTGATCGAGAGCTTCATCGACGAACTGGCGCATGCAGCCGGGCTCGATCCGCTGGCGATGCGGCTCAAGCTGCTCGAGTCCGGGCGATGGGTCACGCTGCCGGCTGCCTTGAACCGGGGCAGCTTCGATGCCTCGCGCATGCGCCGGGTGCTGAACGAGGCCGCATCGCGCGCCGAGTGGGGCCGAACGCTGCCGCGCGGTCGCGCACTCGGGCTGGCCGCGCATTTCTGCTACGGCGGCTATGCGGCCCAGGTGATCGAGGTGGACATCTCTCGCGAGGGGGTGATGCGCATCCCGCGCGTCGTGAGCGTCTGCGACGTGGGTGACACCATCGTCAACCTGAGTGGCGCCGAGGCGCAGGTGCAGGGCGCCGTGATGGACGGGCTCGCGGCGGCGTGGGTTCAGGAGGTGCACGTCCGGCAGGGGCGTGTTGTCGAAACCAACTTCGATCGTTACCGGATGTTGCGCATGGCCGATGCGCCAGCGCAGATCGACGTGCACTTCATCCGCTCGGACCATGCGCCGACCGGCCTCGGCGAGCCACCGCTGCCGCCAGTCGCGCCTGCGCTGTGCAATGCCATCTTCCGTGCGATCGGATTGCGGATCAGACGCCTGCCCGTCATCGCGCATGAACTTCGCTGGTCCTAAGTCACGGCTTCGTCACGCGTGCCCCCACGTCTGGGGGAGAAACTTTCGCAGAATGCCCTGTACTTCTGCGTGGACAATTCTCCCAGTCAAGGCTCCCGCCGGGCAGTCGGCCGCGCGGGTCCGTTTCTTTCATTGCGAATCGAGCGAGTTCAACCATGTCGACCTCCTGGCGCTGCGTGCTGGTCGGATCCGAATCCCTGCTGATCGAATGCGCCGCGATCCTCGAGCAGCGCGGCCATCGCATTGCCGGCGTGCTGACCTCGGGGCCGACCGTGCAACGCTGGGCCGCACGCCATGGCGTACGCGCCTTTGCGGACACGGCGTCGCTGCTGGCCGCCGGTGACCTCGGCGAGATCGACTACCTGTTCAGCATCACGCACCTGTTCGTGCTGCCCGACGAGGTGCTGGCGCTGCCCAAGCGCGCAGCGATCAACTTTCACGACGGCCCGCTGCCGCAGTACGCGGGCTTGAACACGCCGGTGTGGGCCATCCTCAACGGTGAGGCCGAGCACGGCATCACCTGGCACCGCATGACACGTCAGGTCGATGCCGGCGACATCCTGGCCGAGCGCCGCTTCACGCTGGCGCCCGACGAGACGGCGTTGACACTGAACACGCGCTGCTTCGAAGCCGGCCTCGACAGCTTCGGGGAACTGATCGACGGGCTGGCCAGTGGTGCACTGTCCTCGCGGCCGCAGGGCAGCGCACCCCACCGCGTCTATCGCCGCAAGGACCGGCCTGCGGCCGCCTGCAGCATCGACTGGACTTGCGACGCGCAGGCCGTGCTGACGCTGATTCGTGCGCTCGACCACGGCAGCTACGGGAACCCGATCGGTGCGGCCAAGCTCGTCATCGCCGGGCAGCCCTTCGTCGTCACATCCGCCCGCTCCCTCGGCCGCCGCAGCGGCTCTGCGGCTGGAACGATCGTGTCCATCGGCCCGGAAGGCATCGCCATCGCGACCGCCAGCGAGGACGTGCTGATCGAGCGCATCGAGACGCCGCAGGGACAGACGCTGCCTGTCGAGCAACTGGCGGCGCGCCATGGCTTGTCGGTCGGTGGTCGTGTCGACAGCCCCGACGCCGCCCTGCGTGAGCGCCTCGGGCAGCGCGATGCCGATCTCGGCGCGCACGAACCGTTCTGGCGACAGCGCCTCGAGGACCGGACGCCTGGCGAGATCCCGACGATCGATCGCACGAAGGCGCCCGTCGCGCCTCGCGTGATGCACCAGGACATGGCCCTGCCCGCGGGTGCCGATCTGCCCGCCGTGGCCGCCGGCCTCGCGCTGCTGCTCACGCGCCTGAACGACAAACCCGTGTTCGATCTGGGCTTTGCAGACGCCGGACTCGAGCGTGCGCAGTGCGGCCTCGAAGCCTGGTTTGCGACCCAGCTGCCGCTGCGCATGTCGGTGGACCTGCATCGGGGTTTCGACCACCTTCGCACGACCACGGTGGCAGGGATCGACCAGATTCGTCGCCACCGCGGCCTGGCGCTCGATCTCATCGGCCGCACGCCAACGCTGCGCGGCGCGGCGCGAACGGCCGATCTCGCGCGACTGCCGGTGGCGGTGCGGGAGGTCGAGTCGCTCGGTGCGCCGTCGCTGCCCGCTGGCGTGGAACTCGACGTCGCTGTTGCCGCTGGCCAGCACGTGCTGCGCTGGACCTTCGACGCCGAGCTGCTGCCGCCCGAAGTCATCCGCGACCTGCAAGTGCAGTTCGAAACGCTGGTGCATGCCGCGCTGACCGACGGGCGGCGTGCGCTGCGCGACCTGCCGCTGCTGCCGCAGGACGCCGTGCGACGGCTGCTCGAACAGGCGCAAGGCCCGCAGGCGCAGGCCCGCACCGACGCCTGCGTGCACCGGCTCATCGAAGAGCAGGCGGCGCGCACGCCGGACCGCATCGCCGTCACCTGCCGCGGCCAGTCGCTCACCTACGCAGAACTCGATCGCCGCGCGAACCGGCTGGCACGCCGCCTGGCGACGCTGGGTGTCGGGCCGGACGTGCTGGTCGGCGTTGCCGCCGAGCGTTCGGTCGAACTGGTCGTTGCGCTGCAGGGCATCCACAAGGCCGGCGGCGCCTATGTGCCGATCGATCCGGGCTACCCGCGCGACCGGGTCGCCTACATGATCGACGACTCCAAGGTTGCGCTGCTGCTGACCCAGCAGCGTCTGCTCGACGAACTGCCGCCGCATGCCGCGAAGACGATCTGCCTGGACAGCGACTGGCCGTCGATCGAGCGCGAATCCGACCAGCCCTTCGATGGTGGCGCCCGCCCGCAGCACCTGGCCTACGTGATCTACACCTCGGGTTCGACCGGCAAGCCCAAGGGCGTGATGGTCGAGCACCGCAACGTGGTGAACTTCTTCGCCGGCATGGACGTGCACCTCGGCGCCGACGCGCCGGGCACCTGGCTGGCCGTCACCAGCCTGAGCTTCGACATCTCGGTGCTCGAACTGTTCTGGACGCTGGCGCGCGGCTACAGCGTGGTGCTGTCGGTCGACGATCCGCGCTCGGCCGCCACCGTCAAGCGCGGCGCCCATGCCGCCCGTCCGCTCGACTTCAGCCTGTTCTACTTCAGCGCCGACGAGTCGGAAGGCGGCAACGACAAGTACCGCCTGCTGCTCGAAGGCGCGAAGTACGCCGACCGACACGGCTTCTCGGCGGTGTGGACGCCGGAGCGCCACTTCCATGCCTTCGGCGGGCTGTACCCGAACCCGGCGGTGACCGGCGCGGCGGTGGCCGCGATCACCGAGCGCGTGCAGATCCGCGCCGGCAGCGTCGTGCTGCCGCTGCACCACCCGGCGCGCATCGCCGAGGAATGGTCGGTCGTCGACAACATCTCGAAGGGGCGCGTGGGCATCTCGTTCGCGTCGGGCTGGCAGCCCAACGACTTCGTGCTCAAGCCTGAGAACTACGCCGACAACAAGAACGTCATGCTGCGCGGCATCGAGACCGTGCGCGCGCTCTGGCGCGGCGAGTCGCGGCCGTTCCCGGGCCCGCTGGGCAAGGACGTCGACACCCGCATCCTGCCGCGCCCGGTGCAGGCCGAGCTGCCGTTCTGGGTGACCTCGGCCGGCAACCCCGAGACCTTCATCGCCGCCGGCCGGCTCGGCGCACGCGTGCTGACCCACCTGCTCGGCCAGACCGTCGAGGAACTGGCCGACAAGCTCGCCGCCTACCGGCGCGCCTGGAAGGAAGCCGGCCACGCGGGCGAGGGCTATGTGTCGCTGATGCTGCACACCTTCGTCGGGCCCGACGACGCGCAGGTGCGCGCCAAGGTCCGGCAACCGCTGATCGAGTACCTGCGCACCTCGCTGAACCTGGTCAAGCAGTACGCCTGGTCGTTCCCGGCGTTCAAGCGCCG
The DNA here is from genome assembly GCA_943370595.1 of Chitinophaga pinensis. GTDB lineage: Bacteria > Pseudomonadota > Gammaproteobacteria > Burkholderiales > Burkholderiaceae_C > Piscinibacter. The sequence continues at coordinate 99,200 of CALRRO020000017.1, read as the reverse complement.
CGAGGGCATGGAGAGCTCCGCCGCCAGCATCGACCTGCAGAGCCTCGACGCCGAAGAGATGACGGCGCTGCTCGAGCACTCCTTCGAGCGCTACTACGAGACCAGCGGCCTGTTCGGCACGCCGGAGAGCTGCCTGGCCATGGTCGATGCGATCAAGGCGATCGGCGTCGACGACGTGGCCTGCCTGATCGACTTCGGTGTCGACTCGGCCTCGGTGCTCGAACACCTGCCGTACCTGAACCAGCTGCGCAAGGCCTCGACGCCGGCGCCGCAGGACGACGCACAGGACCAGTCGTTGCCGGCGCTGCTGGCGCGGCACCAGGTCACGCATCTGCAGTGCACGCCGTCGATGGCGCGCATGCTGGCCTCCGACGAGGCGGCCGCCCGTTCGATGGCCGGCCTCAAGCGCATGCTGGTCGGCGGGGAGGCTTTCCCCCCGACGCTGGCGCGCGAGCTCAAGTCCATCGTCGGCGGCGAGGTCATGAACATGTACGGGCCGACCGAGACGACGATCTGGTCGGCCACGCACATCGTCGACGCGGCGGAGCCCGCCGTGCCGCTCGGCCGGCCGCTGGCCAACCAGGAAATCCACATCCTCGACAGCCGCCAGCAGCTGCTGCCGGCCGGTGTGCCCGGCGAGCTGGTGATCGGCGGCGCCGGCGTGGTGCGCGGTTACCTGCACCGGCCCGAGCTGACGGCGGAGCGCTTCCTCGTTCACCCGTTCCGCGGCGAGGAGGGCGGGCGCATCTATCGAACCGGCGACCTGGCACGGCGCCGGGCCGACGGCGTGCTGGAGTTCCTCGGCCGCCTGGACCACCAGGTCAAGGTGCGCGGCTACCGCATCGAGCTCGGAGAGATCGAGTCTGCGCTGCTCGAAGGACAGGGCCTGCGCGAAGCCGTGGTGCTGGCCCGCGAGGACAGCCCGGGCGACGTGCGGCTGGTGGCCTACGTGGTCGCATCGGCGCAGCCGGCACCGGCCGAGGCCGATCTGCGCGACAGGCTGCGCGCGCGGCTGCCCGAGTTCATGGTGCCCTCGCACATCGTCTTCCTCGACGCGCTGCCGCAGACACCCAACGGCAAGGTCGACCGCAAAGCCTTGCCGGCGCCCGACAGCGCCAAGCCGGCCGCGCCGGTGGAGGCCTTCGTCGCGCCAGGCAGCGAGCTGGAGAAGACCATCGCCGCCATCTGGGTGGAGGTGCTGAAGCTGCCGCAGGTCGGCACGCGCGACAACTTCTTCGACCTCGGCGGCCATTCGCTGCTGGCGGTGCAGGCGCACCGGCGCCTGCGCGAGGCGCTCGGTCGCTCGCTGTCGATCACCGACATCTTCCGCTTCCCGACCGTCCAGAGCCTGGCCGGCTACCTCGGCGCCGGCGACAGCGGCGCCGTCGTCCGCCAGGGCCAGGACCGCGCCGCCGGCCGGCGCGCGGCGCTGCAGCGCCGCCAGGCGCAACGGGTAGGCGCAGACCATTGAACGGGCCACGCGGCCCTCGATCGCATCCGACATGACCGACACCGACCTGAACGACAGCTTCGACACCGACATCGCCGTGGTCGGCATGGCGGGGCGATTCGCCGGCGCGCGCAACCTGGGCGAGTACTGGAAGAACCTGCGCGACGGCGTCGAGTCGATCCAGAGCTTCAGCGACGAGCAACTGCTGGCCGCCGGCGTGGACCCGGCCGAGCTGGCCGATCCAAACTACGTGAAGTCCGGCGCGGTGCTGCCGGACATGGAGATGTTCGACGCGCCGTTCTTCGGCTTCTCGCCGCGCGAGGCGTCGGTGATGGACCCGCAGCACCGCCACTTCCTCGAGTGCGCGTGGGAGGCGCTGGAAGACGCGGGTCATGTGCCCGAGGCCTTCGACGGGGCGATCGGCGTGTTCGGGGGTTCGGGGCACAACGCCTACATGCCCTACAACCTGCTGACGAATCCGAAGCTGATGTCGTCGATGGGGTTCTTCCTCGTCCGCCACACCGGCAACGACAAGGACTTCCTGACCACGCGGGTGTCGTACCTGCTGAACCTGAAGGGGCCGAGCGTCAACGTGCAGACGGCCTGCTCGACCTCGCTGGTGGCCATCCACATGGGCGTGCAGAGCCTGCTGGCGCGCGAGTGCGACATGGCGCTGGCCGGCGGCGTGACGATCGAGCTGCCGCATCGCCAGGGCTACCTGTACCGCGAGGGCGAGATCCTCTCGCCCGATGGCCACTGCCATGCCTTCGATGCCTCGTCGCAGGGCACGGTGTTCGGCAGCGGCGTCGGCCTCGTCGTGCTGCGGCGCCTGTCGGACGCGCTGGCCGACGGCGACCACATCCACGCGGTGATCAAGGGCTCGGCCGTCAACAACGATGGCGCGATGAAGGTCGGCTACCTGGCACCCAGCGTCGATGGCCAGGCACAGTCGATCGCCGAAGCCATGGCCGTCGCCGGCGTGACGCCGGACAGCATCAGCTACGTCGAGACGCACGGCACCGGCACGCCCGTCGGCGACCCCATCGAGGTGGCTGCGCTGACGCAGGCCTTCCGCCAGGGCACCGACGCGGTCGGCTTCTGCGGCATCGGTTCGGTGAAGACCAACATCGGCCACACCGACACCGCCGCCGGCATCGCCAGCTTCATGAAGGTGGCGCTGGCCATGCAGCACCGGCAACTGCCGCCGTCGCTGCATTTCGAGACGCCGAACCCGGCTTGCGAGTTCGAGACCAGCCCGTTCTACGTCAACGCGACGCTGAAGGACTGGACGACGAACGGCCAACCGCGGCGAGCCGGCGTCAGCTCGCTCGGCGTGGGCGGCACCAACGCCCACATCATCCTGCAGGAAGCGCCGGCGGCCAGCTCGGCGCCGGCGGCGCGCGAAGCGCAACTGCTGCTGCTGTCGGCCAAGACCGAGAGCGCGCTCGACGCCAACACGGCCGCGCTGTCGGAGCATCTTGCCTCGGGCACGGCCGCGCCGCTGGCCGACGTGGCCTGGACACTGCAGGTCGGTCGCCAGGCGATGAAGCAGCGGCGTTTCGTCGTCGCGTCCGATGCCGCGGATGCGGCTCAGGCGCTGCGCGCGATGGACGACAAGCGCGTCGTGTCGCTGTCCGGCGCCGACGTCGAGCGCAGCGTCGCCTTCATGTTCGCCGGCGGCGGGGCGCAGTACCCGACCATGGGCGCCGACCTGTACCGCAGCGAGCCGGTCTTCCGCGCCGCTGTCGACGAGTGCCTGGCCCACCTGCAGCGCATCTCCAGCGTCGACTACCGCAGCCTGCTGTTCCCTGCGCCGGGCGCCGAGGCGCAGGCGGCGACGCAGCTCGAGAAGCCTTCGCGCGCACTGCCGGCGCTGTTCACCATCCAGTACGCCCAGGCGCGGCTGTGGATGTCGTGGGGCCTCAAGCCCGCCGCGATGATCGGCCACAGCATGGGCGAGTACACCGCCGCCCATCTGGCCGGGGTGTTCACGCTGGCCGATGCGCTGGCGCTGGTGGAACTGCGCGGCCGTCTGTTCGAGTCGCTGCCCGAAGGCGGCATGCTCAGCGTGTCGATGTCGGCGCAGGACCTGTCGGCGCTGATGCCGGCGGAGCTGTCCATCGCCGCGGTCAACGGGCCGGCGCTGGCGGTGGCCTCGGGGCCGGTGCGCTTCATCGAGCAGCTCGAGAAGACGCTGCAGGACCGTGACATCGACTGCGTGCGCGTGCGCATCTCGGTGGCAGCGCATTCGTCGATGCTCGAGCCGATCTTGCGCGACTTCCGCGCCTTCTTCGAGCGCCTGCGCATGAGCGCGCCGACGCTGCCCTTCGTCTCCAACCTCTCGGGCACCTGGATCACCGCGGCCGAAGCCACCGACCCCGGCTACTGGGTGCGCCACCTGCGCGAGACGGTGCAGTTCGCCCGCGGCCTGGAAGAACTGCTGCAGGACGACTCGCGCATCCTGCTCGAGGTCGGCCCCGGCCGCACGCTGGCGACGCTGTCGCGCCAGCACCCGAAGCGCCCGGCTACGCAGGCCGTGCTGAATTCGCTGCGCCATCCGGACGAGAAGGTGTCCGACCAGGCCTTCGTGCTCGGCGTGCTCGGCCGACTGTGGGCCGCGGGCGCCCCGATCGACTGGGCGGCGTTCCACGGCGAGCCGAAGCGCCGCCGGGTGTCGCTGCCGACCTACCGGTTCGACCACCAGCGCCACTGGATCGAGCCCGGCCGCTCGCTCGCGGCCGCAGCGCCGCAGGCCGAGGCGAGTGCCTCGCTGGAGCGGCGCGCCGACCTGGCAGACTGGTTCTACCAGCCGGTGTGGCAGCAGCGCGCGGCGCGGGAGGCGACTGCTTCGCCGGTGTCGACGCTGATCCTGGCCGACGCGCTCGGCCTGGGCGAAGCCATCGCGAAGCGCCTGCGCGACGAAGGGCGCAGTGTCGCGCTGGTTCGGCCCGGCACCACGTTCGGTCGTGACGGCGACGCCTTCACCGTGGTGCCCGACGCCATGGCGGACCACGCGAAGGTGCTCTCCGCCCTCGTGGCCGAAGGCCGCGCGCCGCAGCAGGTGCTGCACCTGTGGACCTTGTCCGGCAGCGACACGGCTGGCGGCGACGTCGACCGCGTGCTGAGGCTCGGCTTCCACAGCCTGCTCGCGCTGGCCCAGGCCATCGGCAGCGAAGACCTGGCAGATCCGATCGAGCTGGGCGTGGTGACCGACCACCTGCAGCAGGTCGCCGGCGAGGCGGGCCTGCAAAGCGCCAAGGCCACGCTGCTCGGCCCCTGCACGGTGATCCCGCACGAGTTCGAAAACGTGCGTGCCCGCTGCATCGACGTGATGCTGCCGCGCCCGGGCAGCTGGCAGTTCGATCGGCTGGCCGACGCGGTGCTCGCCGAGTACGGTGCCGCGCCGGGCGAGGCGATCGTCGCGCTGCGGCCGGCGGGCCGCTGGGTGCAGACCCAGCAGCCGCTGCGTCTGCCGCAGAAGGTTGCCGGCCCGCGCCGCGAGCGCCCGGTGGTGATGATCACCGGCGGCCTGGGCGGTGTGGCGATGGCGCTGGCGGAAGAGTTCGCCCACCGCCAGCGCGCCCGCCTGGTGCTGCTGGCCCGCACGGCCATGCCGCCGCGCGAGCAATGGGAGAGCCGCCTGGCGGCCGAAGGCGAGGGCTCGGCGCTCGGCCGGCGCATCCGCCAGCTGCTGACGCTCGAAGCCCGCGGCGCGGACCTGCTGATCGTGCAGGCCGACGTCTGCGACAAGGCGCAGATGCAGGCCGCCGTCGCGCAGGCACGCCAGCGTTTCGGCGACATCGACGTGGTGCTGCACACCGCCGGCGTGCTGGCCGACGGCGTCATCCAGCTCAAGGAGGCCGCCACCGCGCAGACCGTGCTGGCGCCCAAGGTGCAGGGCACGCTGGTGCTCGACGAGGTGCTGCGCGAGCAGCCGCCCGAGCACCTGGTGCTGTTCTCGTCGATCAGCTCGTTCTCCGGCCTCACCGGCCAGGTCGACTATGCGTCGGCGAATGCCTTCCTCGACGCCTTCGCGCGTGAACGCATGGCGCGCGACGGCGGCCACACCGTGGCGGTCAACTGGAGCGCCTGGGCCGACGTCGGCATGGCGGCGCAGATGGCCCAGCAGCTCGGGCTGGGCCTGGGCGCCTCGGGCTCGGCAGGCGCCGGCACCCCGGTGGATCACCCGCTGCTCGACCGCTGCCTGGCCGACGACCCGCGCGAGCGGGTCTATGCCACGGACTTCAGCATCGCGCGGCACTGGCTGCTCGACGAGCACCGTGTGCGTGGCGGCGATGCGCTGATCCCTGGCACGGGCTACCTGGAGCTGGTCCGCGCTGCCGCACAGCTGCGCCCGCGGCCCGGCGTGCTCAGCCTGCGCGACGTGGTATTCCTCGCGCCCTTCGCGGTCGGGACCGACGAGCAGCGCGAACTGCGCCTCGAGCTCTCGCGCGATGGCGCAGATGCCGAGACCTTCCGCGTGCGCAGCGTGGTGGCTGGTACGCCGGTCGACCATGTACGCGGTCGTGTCGTGTGGAGCGCCGCGGAGCGCCCGGCAGCCATTGCGCTCGACAGCGTGCGCACGCGCTGCAGCGCCGGCGAGAAGGTGCTGGCCGAGGGCGAGCAGCCGCTGAGCCTGAACTTCGGCCCGCGCTGGAGCAACCTCAAGCGCGTGCGGCTCGGCCAGGGCGAGGCGCTGGCCGAACTCGAGCTGCCCGTGCGTTTCGCGGCCGATCTCGAGACCATGGCGCTGCACCCGCCGCTGCTCGATCTGGCCACCGGCGGCTCGCAGGCGCTGATCCCGGGCTACGACGAGCGCCGCGACTTCTTCGTGCCCGCCTCGTACGGCGTGCTGACCACCTTCGCGCCGCTGCAGGCCAGGCTGTACAGCCATGTGCGCCTGCGGGCCGACGACAGCACGGCCGACCTCGCCGTGTTCGACGTGAGCATCACCGACGCGCAAGGCCAGGTGCTGGCCACCGCCGAGGAGTTCACGATGATCCGCGTGCGCGACCGCGCGCTGCTCGCGGCGCCGCCGCGCGCGGCTGCGGCACCTGCGGCGCCGGCGGCCGCTGACCGCCCCCACGCGACGGCCAACCACGTGCTCGAACTCGGCCTGCGCGACGGCATCCGCGCCGCCGAGGGCGCGACGGTGCTGATGCGGGTGATCGACGCCGGCGTCGGCCCGCAGATCATCGTCTCGCCGCAGGACCTGCACGCGCTGCTGGCGCGCCTGGCTGAACCACCGGCGGCTGCGGCGTCCGGCGCGCATGCCGCGCCGGCGGAGGCGCCCGGCAAGGACGTCGCTCCGCTGGAAGCCGCACTCGCCTCGCACGAAGCTCTGAAGGAGTCGGCGGCCAGCGCCTCGCAGGGCCGCGTGGTCGCCTACGTCGTCTACAGCCCCGACCACAGCGTGACGGTGAGCGAACTGCGCCGCCACGTGCGCGCGCTGGTGCCCGAGGACCTGGTGCCGCAGAGCTTCGTCGAGCTCGACGAACTGCCGCGGCTGGCCGACGGCGCCATCGACCGGGCCCGCCTGCCCGATCCGTTCGCGAAGCAGGAAACTGCGGTCGGCCCGCGCAACGAGATGGAGAAGGTCATCGCGACGCTGTGGCAGGAATTGCTCGGTGTCGACGCCGTGGGCGTGCACGACAACTTCTTCGACATCGGCGGGCACTCGCTGCTGTCGGTGCGTTTCATCTCACGCCTGGACAAGAAGATCGGCGTGCGCCTGCAGCACGAGCACGTGGTGGTCAACACGCTGGAGCAGCTGGCGAGCAAGTGTTCGCAGATGGCCGGCGGCGCCAGCGCGGCCGCGGCCGCTCCGGCGGCTGCGGGCGCCGCGCCGGCTCCTGCAGCGACGCCCGCGCCCGCTGCCGCTCCCGCCGCGCCGGCCAAGCCCAAGGGCTTGTTCGGCGCCGTCAAGCAGGCCGTGATGGGATCCAAGTCCTCATGAATCCGTTCTTCTTCGGCCATTCGAAGCGGCCGCTGTTCGGCATCCACCATGCGCCCAAGGGTGCGGCCAGGCCGGCCGGTGCGGTGCTGTGCCCGCCGATCGGGCAGGAGTACATGCGCACGCACCGCGCGCTGCGCCAGCTCGCGATGCAGCTCAACCGCTCGGGCCAGCACGCGCTGCGCTTCGACTACACCGGCGTCGGCGACTCGTCGGGCAACGACACCGACGCGACGCTGCAGGGCTGGATCGAGGACATCGGCCTGGCGATCGACGAACTGAAGGACACCGCCGGCGTGGACAGCGTGTCGCTGATCGGCATCCGCCTCGGCGCCAGCCTGGCATGGCTGGCCAGCCGCGAGCGCCGCGACGTGAGCCAGGTCGTGCTGTGGGACCCGGTGGTCAGCGGGCGCGACTACATCGCCGAGCTGATCGAGGTCAGCGAATCGCCGGCGCACGCCACGGCCTCGGCCGTGCGCGGCGAGACGATCGGCCTGGGCGGCTTCGGCATGACCGATGCGCTGCGCCGCGAGATCGAGGCGATCGACCTGTGCGCCACGACCGGTCATGCCGTGCCGGCCGATTTCATCGTGGTGTCGGAAGAGCGGCCCGAGTACGCCCGGCTGCGCGAGCATCTGGCCGCGCGCGGTGCTGCCAGCCGCTTTGCATTCGTGCCCGGCACGTCGAGCTGGGTCGACGCCGAGCAGATGGGCGCGGTGCTGTTGCCGCAGGCCATCATCCAGGCGATCGTCGCCAGCCTGGCCTGAGCCAGAACGAGGAGAAACCCATGGACTATCGCGAGAAGCCGGTTCGATTCGGAACGTCCGGCGCCATGCTCGGCATCCTCACCGAGCCAGCGGCCGGCAAGCCAGCCAACGGCAAGGGGCTGGTGTTGCTCAACGCCGGGCTGCTGCACCGCGTCGGGCCGTCGCGGCTGCACGTGCAGGTGGCGCGCCGCATGGCGGCCTCCGGCTATGTGTCTCTGCGTTTCGACTTCTCCGGCATCGGCGACAGCGACGCGCGCCGCGACGGCCTCGCGTTCGAGCAGAGTGCCGCGCTCGAGGTGCAGGATGCGATCAACCACCTCGTGCAGGCCAAGCAGGTGCGCGACGTCACGCTGTTCGGCCTGTGCTCCGGGGCCGATGGCGCCTTCCTGACCGCCGTGGCCGACGAGCGCGTCAACCGGCTGGTGCAGCTCGACCCGTGGATCTACCACACGCCCCGGTACGCGCCGATGGCGCTGTGGCGAAAGATGCAGAACCGCCGCAGCTGGAAGAACCTGCTGACCGGCGACACCTTCAAGCGGCGTGTGCTGCCGCTGTTGCGTCGCAGCAGCGCGAGTGCGACGGACGACGAGAACGTGGTCGTGGCGCACTACTCGCGCGAGTTCCCGCCGAAGGCTCAGGTCGAGGCGCAGATGAAGGGGCTGGTCGATCGCGGCGTGCGCATGTTCTGCATGTTCTCTGGTGGCATGCCCGAGAGCGTGTCCTATGAAGGGCAGTACCGCGAGTGCTTCGGATCGCTGGATTTCGGCGACCTGCTGACCGTTCGCTACGAGCCGACGGCCGAACACATCTTCTCTGCGCTGCACCACCAGCGCATGGTGGTCGACGAGACGGAGCGCTGGCTGCTCGGCAGCACGGCCGCGGCGCCGGCGGCCGCCGGCTCGCTGGTTCCGGCCTGACTCCGCCGCGCATCTGGGCGGCGGCGTCGCGCTCAGGCCAGGCCCGGGAACGCCTCCACCAGCCGCTGCACCTTGCCCGTCTCGGCCGCGTGGTAGCCGGCAATGGCCGCGATGGCGGCGCGTGACGCCGGTGACTGCAGCATCTCCAGCACAGGCCGCACGTGCGGCTCGTCGAGGCTGGCGATGCGCAGCGCGAAGAAGTAGCGCTCGCGCACCAGCGGGATGAAGTGCAGGCCGAAGCGCTGCGCTGCCGTCTGCACGCCGATGCCGACGTCGGCCATGCCGCTGGCGATGTAGGCCGCCACCGCGGCATGCGTCAGCTCGGTGTCGGCATAGCCGTGCACGTCGGTGGGCGAGATGCCTTCGCGCTCGAGCAGCAGTTCTGTGAGCACACGCGTGCCCGAACCCTGCGGCCGGTTGACGAAGCGCAGGTCGGGCCGGCGCAGGTCGACCAGGCCGCGCAGCTTCTTCGGGTTGTCGTGGGCCACGAACAGGCCCTGCGTGCGCACGGCGACGTGGACGAGGCAGTGTGTGTCGGTGCGCAGCCAGCGCAGGTAGCGGCGCAGCGTGTGGTCCTCGAATTCGCCGATCGGCACGTGCAGGCCGGCCAGGTCGCAGTCGCCGCGCGCGAGCGCTGCGACCGACTCCAGGCTGTTGCGGTAGCGCAGTTCCACCCGCAGTTCGGCGGCGTGCATCAGCTCCATCAGCCGCGCGACCGCGAAACCATGGCTGGCGTCGATGCGCACGGCTGCCCGCGTCGGCACCAGGCTGCGGTCGAGGTCGCGCTCCAGCTCGGAGGCGAGCGACTCCAGCAGCGGCGACAGCCGCGCGGCAATGCGCCGGTCGGCCCAGATCAGCTTGTGCGCCAGCTCGGTCAGGACCGAGCCGCGGCCGCGGCCGGAGGCGATCAGCGGCGCGCCGAACAGCGCCTCGGCATGCTTGACCAGCCCCCAGGCATGTCGGTACGACTGGCCGACGCCGCGCGCGGCCTGGGCCAGCGAGCCGGTTTCCTGCACGCCCGCCAGCAGCGCCAGCAGGGCGGTGCTGTCGATGTGCGGGCCGCCGGGCGGGCCGACGTCCCACTGGGGGCGCAGGGTGATGTCCATATAGGAAGTGCAGAACATATTGTGCCTGCCCCCCGGTCGTACCCTGCCGGGCCATGAACACGACCGCGATTTCGCTGCAGTCCGTCAGCGAACAGTTGCCGCGCCGCAAGCAGGCGCGCCGCCAGGGCCGCACGGCGGATTCCGCCACGCTCGACGAGGTGCGACAGACCCTCGGTACGCTGCCACTGCGCCGCGACCTGCTGATCGAGCACCTGCACGCGCTGAACGATCGTTTCGGCCAGCTGCGCACCGGGCACATGGCGGCGCTGGCGCAGTTGCTGAAGCTGGCGCAGGTCGAGGTGTTCGAGGTCGCGAGCTTCTACCACCACTTCGACGTGGTGCGCGAAGACGCCGACGGGCGCTACGAAGCGCCGCCGACGCTGACGGTTCGCGTCTGCAATGGCCTGTCCTGCGAGCTGGCCGGCGCCGAGGCGCTGCTGGCCAAGCTGCCGGCCTTGCTCGGCACCGAAGTGCGTGTGATCGAGGCGCCTTGCGTCGGCCGCTGCGAGCAGGCGCCGGTGGCCGTGGTGCACCAGCGCCCCGTGCCGAAGGCCGATGCGGCTGCAGTGCAGGCGCTGGTGAAGGCCGATCGCCGAGTCGACGACGTGCCCGCGGCTGTCGACCTGGCCGGCTACCTGGCGCAGGGCGGCTACCGGCTGCTGCGCGACTGCCACGCCGGCACACGCGACGTCGAGTCGGTCATCAAGGCGATGGAAGACTCCGGCCTGCGCGGCCTCGGCGGCGCCGGCTTCCCGGCCGGACGCAAGTGGCGCATCGTGCGCGCCGAAGCGGCGCCGCGGCTGATGGCGGTGAACATCGACGAAGGCGAGCCCGGCACCTTCAAGGACCGCCACTACCTCGAGCGCGACCCGCACCGCTTCCTGGAAGGGCTGCTGGTGGCCGCGCGGGCGGTGGGCATCGCCAGGGTCTACGTCTACCTGCGCGACGAGTACCACGGTTGCCGTGCGCTGCTCGAGCGTGAACTCGCCGCGTTGCGTGCGAACCCGCCGGTGCCGAACCTGCCTGAGATCGAGCTGCGTCGCGGTGCCGGCGCCTACATCTGCGGCGAGGAGTCCGCGATGATCGAATCGATCGAGGGCAAGCGCGGCATGCCGCGGCTGCGTCCGCCCTACGTGGCGCAGGTCGGGCTGTTCGGCCGGCCGACGCTGGAGCACAACTTCGAGACGCTGTTCTGGGTGCGCGACATCGTCGAGCGCGGCCCGCAGTGGTTCGCGGCCAACGGCCGCAACGGCCGCCATGGCCTGCGGTCGTTCTCGGTCTCCGGCCGGGTGCGCGAGCCCGGCGTCAAGCTGGCGCCGGCCGGCATCACGCTGCGCGAGCTGGTCGACGAGTACTGCGGCGGCCTGCCCGAGGGCCACGATCTGTACGGCTACCTGCCCGGTGGCGCGTCCGGCGGCATCCTGCCGGCCTCGATGGCCGACATCCCGCTGGACTTCGACACGCTGCAGCCGCACGGTTGCTTCATCGGCTCGGCGGCGGTGATGGTGCTCTCGAAGAGCGCGGCGCACACCGATCGTGCCGTCGATGCCGCCCGCAACCTGATGCGCTTCTTCGAGGACGAGTCCTGCGGCCAGTGCACGCCGTGCCGGGCCGGCACGACGAAGGCGCGTGCGCTGATCGAGTCCGACCACTGGGACACCGCGCTGCTCGCCGAGCTGTCGCAGGTGATGCGCGACGCCTCCATCTGCGGCCTCGGCCAGGCTGCGCCCAATCCGGTGGACTGCGTGGTCCGCTACTTCCCGCACGAGCTGGAGGCGTCATGAACAAGCCGGTCGAACTGATCGAATTCAGCCTCAACGGCAAGCCCGCTGCCGCCGCGCCGGGAGAGACCATCCTGCAGGTCGCCAAGCGCAGCGGCGTGCGCATCCCGCACCTGTGCGCGAAGGAAGGCCTGGAGCCGGCCGGCAACTGCCGCGCCTGCGTGGTGGAAGTGAAGGGCGAGCGCACGCTGGCACCCTCGTGCTGCCGCATGCCCAGCGCCGGCATGACGGTGGACAGCGCCAGCCCGCGGGCGGTGGCTGCGCAGACCATGGTGCTCGAGCTGCTGGTCAGCGATGCTGGCGAGGCGAGTGCGCAGCACACGCACGAGTCCGAGCTGCTGTTCTGGGCCGACAAGTGGAAGGCCCCCCGCGGCCGCCTGCCCGGTCGCGAGAAGGTGGCGGCGGATGCCTCGCACCCGGCCTTCGAGGTCAACCTCGATGCCTGCATCCAGTGCACGCGCTGCATTCGCGCCTGCCGCGACATCCAGGTCAACGACGTGCTCGGCCTGTCGCACCGCGGCGCGCACGCGAAGATCGTGTTCGACCAGGACGATGCCGTCGGCTCGTCGAGCTGCGTGGCCTGCGGCGAATGTGTGCAGGCCTGCCCGACCGGCGCACTGATGCCGGCACGCGGGGCGGGCCTCGCGAAGATCGAGCGTGAGGTCGATTCGGTCTGTCCGTACTGCGGCGTCGGCTGCCAGCTGACGCTGCACGTCGGCCGCGACGAGCAGGGCGCCGACAAGGTCCACTACGTGACCGGCCGCGACGGCCCGGCCAACCATGGCCGGCTGTGCGTCAAGGGCCGCTTCGGCTTCGACTACGTTCACAACGATCGGCGACTCACCGTTCCGCTGGTGCGGCGTGACGGTGTGGCCAAGGATCCGGCAGACATCGAGCGCTTCAAGCGCGGCGAGCTGCCGCTGGCTTCCCTGTTCCGCGAAGCGAGCTGGGACGAGGCGCTGGACCTCGCCGCCGGCGGCCTCGCGCGCATCCGCGATGCCACGCCGGCCGGCGCGCCGAGCCGCCTGGCCGGCTTCGGCTCGGCCAAGGGCAGCAACGAGGAAGCCTATCTGTTCCAGAAGCTGGTGCGCACCGGCCTGCACACCCACAACGTCGACCACTGCACGCGGCTGTGCCATGCCAGCTCGGTGGCGGCGCTGCTCGAAGGGCTGGGCTCGGGGGCGGTGTCCAACCCGGTGGAAGACGTCGCGCAGGCCGACGTGATCCTGCTGATCGGCGCCAACCCGGCCTCCAACCACCCGGTCGCGGCGAGCTGGATGAAGAACGCGGTGCAGCGTGGCGCGCGGCTGATCCTGGCCGACCCGCGCGCGACGCCGATGGCACGCTTCGCGACCTGGCACCTGGCCTTCCGCCCGGACACCGACGTCGCGCTGCTGACCGGCCTGCTGCATGTGATCGTCGCTGAAGGGCTGGTCGACGAGGCCTTCGTCGCCGCGCGCGTCAATGGCTACGAGGCCGTCAAGGCGGCCGTGGCCGAAGCCACGCCGGAACGCATGGCCGAGATCTGCGGCATCCCGGCCGACACGATCCGCGAGGTCGCCCGCGCGTTCGCCACCTCGAAGGGATCGATGATCCTGTGGGGCATGGGCGTCAGCCAGCACGTGCACGGCACCGACAACGCACGCTGCCTGATCGCGCTGTCGCTGCTGACCGGCCAGATCGGCCGGCCCGGCACCGGCCTGCACCCCCTGCGCGGCCAGAACAACGTGCAGGGCGCCAGCGACGCCGGGCTGATCCCGATGATGTACCCGAACTACCAGCGGGTGGTGCGCGACGACGTGCACGCGCAGTTCGAGGCGCTGTGGGGCAGTTCGCTTGGCCAGCAGCCGGGCCTGACGGTCGTCGAGATCATGAAGGAGGCGGCCGCCGGCCGCATCACCGGCATGTACGTCGAAGGCGAGAACCCGGCGATGAGCGACCCCGACCTCGACCACGCGCGTGCTGCGATGGTGAAGCTCGAGCACCTGGTCGTGCAGGACATCTTCGCCACCGAGACGGCGATCCTCGCCGACGTGGTGCTGCCGGCCTCGGCCTTCGCCGAGAAGTGGGGCAGCGTGACCAACACCGACCGGCTGATCCAGATCGGCCGCCCGGCGCTGAACCCGCCGGGCCAGGCGCGCCAGGACCTGTGGGCCATCGAGCAGATCGGCCGCCGGCTCGGCCTGCCCTGGTCGTACTGGCGCGACGAGGATGGCGACGGCCATGCCGCCGCCGAAGCGCCGACTGCGCGCGTCTACGAAGAGATGCGCACGGTGATGGAGCCGCTGGCCGGCGTGCCGTGGAGCCGCCTGCTGCGCGAGGACGCGGTGGTGACGCCGGCCGAGCGGGAAGACGAACCCGGCCATGCGGTGGTCTTCATCGATCACTTCCCGACGCCCGACGGCCGCGCGACGCTGGTGCCGGCGCGGTTTGCCGCCGGGCCGGAGCAGCCCGACAGCGACTTCCCGTTCGTGATCTCCACGGGCCGGGTGCTCGAACACTGGCACACCGGTGCGATGACACGTCACGCGAATGTGCTCGATGCCCTGGCGCCGGTGGCGACCATCAGCATCCATCCCGACGACGCGAAGAAGGTCGGCGTGGCCCATGGTGGCGCACTGCGCGTGGAGTCGCACCATGGAGCGATCGAGGGCGTGGCCGACGTCAGCCGGGCGGTCAACCCGGGCCACCTGTTCGTGCCGTTTGCCTACTGGGAAGCGGCGGCGAATCGACTGACCGGCTCGGCGCTGGACCCGTTCGGCAAGATTCCCGGCTTCAAAGTGACCGCAGTGCGGGCATTTGCCGTGCCCGGCTGAGTTCTTGGGGGAAGGCCCTCCCGGGCCCCGGGGCATACTCGGCGGATGTACGAAACCCATTTCGGGATCAGTGGGCCGCCTTTCCAGCTCAGCCCCGACCCGAGCTTCTATTTCGACAGCCAGGGCCACCATGACGCCCTGGCCGCGCTGCGCCGCGGACTGAGCGAGCCGACCGGTTTCGTCGTCGTCAGCGGCGAGATCGGCGCCGGCAAGACGACGCTGGTGCGCACGCTGCTCGGCGAGATCGACCCGGCGACCCTGCTGGTGGGCCAGGTGCTGACGACGCAGCTCGACGACACCGAGCTGATGCGCTCGATGATGCTGTCCTTCGGCGCGCCGGCCGACGCGAAGACGGCGGACGGCCTGACCGACGCGCTGCAGGCCTTCCTCCTCGCGCAGGCGAAGGAGGGGCGGCGTGCGGTGCTGATCGTCGACGAGGCGCAGAACCTGGATCGTTCGGCCTTCGACCGGCTCGTGCTGCTCGAGCGCGGCCATTCCCCGACACGCGTGCCGCTGAAGATCTGCCTGGTCGGCCAACCTGAGCTTCGCGACATGCTGGCGGCGCCCGATCGCGTGGCGCTGCGTCAACGCATCGGCGTGCAGTGCCACCTCGGGCCGCTGGCGCTGAACGAGACCGGCGCCTACATCCGCCACCGGCTGGCCAAAGTGGGCTGGAACGGCAAGCCCAGCTTCGAGGCGGGTGCCTTCGAGGAGGTCTACCGCTGGACCGGCGGCATTCCGCGGCGCATCAACCTGCTGTGCAACCGGCTGATGCTGTCGCGCTTCCTGGCCGGCACCAATTCGGTCGATGCGAAGGCGGTGGCCGAGACGGCGCACGACCTCCGCGCCGAGATCGGCGACACCTCGCCGCCCCCACCGCCGCTGCCCACGCTGCCGGTGCTGCAGGAGGCTGTCGCACCGGTGGTGCCGCCTGCTGCGGCGACGCCGACGCCCGTCGTGCCGGCGGCCCCGGTCGCGGCCGCTCCGGCTGCGAAGCCGGCGCCGACGGTGGAGCCGAAGCCGACACCGAAGCCGGCATCGGCACCGGTGCCCGCTCCGAAGAAGTCCTCCCGTGCGAGCGCCGCGGCACCTGCCGCGCCGACCAGCGTCGACCTGGAGATCGACCTCGACGTCGAACCGGTGTCCGACGATCAGCGCCCGACCATTCCGCCGCTGCGCCAGGGCGTCGATGCACGCCCGCTGTTGTGTGTCGTTGGCGGCCAGGGCGAGCACGTCAAGGCGGCAGCGCTGATGCACGCCATGGCGGCGCGGGCCGACCTGCCGGTGACGCTGCTGGTGCGCTGCTACGCGAACAGCGCCTTCGAGCGCCACCGCGACATGTTCGCCGGCCTCGACGTCGCGGGCCGCCTGGTCAGCCTGGGCATCGCCGGCGGCACCTACGCCGGCCGCGCCGCCGAGCTGATGAAGCGCTTCGAGTTCGTCGTCGACCATTGCCAGCCGGCCGCGGTGATCGTCTTCGACGGCAGCGACGCGGCGCTGTCCTGCGGCCTCGTCGCCAGCCGCAAGGGCCTGCCGGTGCTGCACGTCGGCGCCGGCCTGCGCAGCGGCACCAACACCGACGCAGCCGACATCACGCGGCGGCTGGCCGACCAGCTCTCCGACGTGCTCTACACCACCGAAGCGGCGGCCAACCAGCAGCTCGCGCAGGAGGGTGTCGCCGCCGATCGCATCCGCTTCGTCGGCAACACGCTGGCCGACGCGCTGCAGATCGCGCTGCGCACGAAGCTCGCCGTGCCGAACCCGCGCGAGCGCCTGGGACTGCCGACCAATCTGCTGTCCGACCGCAACGGCTACGGCGTGGTGGTGCTCGACGGCATGCCCAACGTCGGCGACCGGCAGGTGCTGTCCGAGCTGATCACCATCCTGCGTGCCGTCGCGCACGACGTGCCGCTGGTCTGGCCGATGCACACGCGCACACGCGAGCAGATGGCGAAGTTCAAGCTCGATGCCATCGTCGCCAGCGAACGCATCGCGACGCTGCCGTCGCAGAGCTACCCGTCGCTGGTGCAGCTGGTGAGCAACGCCACCTGCGTGATCACCGACTCGTGGAACGTGCAGGAAGAGGCGACGATGCTCGCCATTCCCTGCCTGACCATCGGCGTCGGCCAGGAACGGACGCTGACGGCGACGCTCGGCTCCAACCAGATCGTCGGGCGCAACAAGGCGCTGGCCACGCGCGCGATGTGGGACTGCATCTTCAACGGCGGCAAGCGCGGCCGCACGCCCGAACTGTGGGACGGCCACGCGGCCGAACGCATTGCCGAGCACATGGCCGGCTTCCTCGCCACCCGGCGCAAGGCATCGGCGGTGGCGGCCTGAACCTCAGGGCGGCCCGACCTGCTTGCGCCGCGGCGCCAGCACGCCGGTGGCCAGCGCGGTGCCGAGCAGGATGACCGCACAGCCGGCCGCCATCGCGCCGGTCAACGGTTCGGCCAGGAACAGCCAGCCCCACAGCACCGCGAAGGCCGGGATCAGGAAGGTCACCGCAATCGTGTTGGACGCGCCGATGTGTGCGATCAGGCGGAAGTACATCAGGTAGGCCAGGCCGGTGCACAGCACGGCGAGCAGCGCGACCATCGCCCACGCGTGCGCCGACGGCATCTGCGCCGGCCACCACCACAGGGCCGGCAGTGCGAGCAGCAGCGCCGCCGACAGCTGGCTGCCTGCGGCGACCGCCATCGGCGGCACGCCCTGCAGCCGCTTCCTCGTGTAGCTGGCCGACAGGCCGTAGCACAGCGCGGCCGCGAGGCAGGCGACGATCGCCCAGCCCGAGCCACCGGGCTTGAACGAGGCCTTCTCCCAGGCGAGGCCGAGCACGCCGGCGAAGCCGATCGCGAGCCCCGCGATGCGCGGCGCGGTGGGGCGGTCGTGCAGCCACAGCCAGGCGATCACCGCGCCCCACAGCGGCGTCGAGGCGTTGAAGATCGACGACAGCCCGGCGCTGATCGACAGCGCGGCATAGCTGAAGGCGAGGAACGGCAGCGCCGAGTTGGTCAGGCCGACCACGAAGATCGGCCGCCAGTGGCGGCGCAGCGCGTCGACCTGGCCGCGCCAGGCGAGCAGCGGCAGCAGCACCAGGGCCGCACCGGCCACACGCACGGCCGACAGCGCGACCGGCCCGAACTCGCCGGCGCCCAGGCGCATGAACAGGAACGACGCGCCCCAGATCGCCGCCAGTGCGAACAGCTCGCCGATGTCCGCCGGCTTCACGCGCCCGCCTCGAGCTGCAGGAGCGACTGCTTGCGCTGCACGCCGCCGGCATAGCCGGTGAGGCTGCCGTCCTGGCCCAGCACCCGGTGGCAGGGCACGACCAGCGAGGCCGGGTTGCGGCCCACCGCTGCACCGACGGCGCGCACCGCGCGCGGCTTGCCGATCGCCTGGGCGAGCTCGCCGTAGCTGCAGGTGCGTCCGGCCGGGATGCGAAGCAGCGCCGTCCACACGCTGCGCTGGAACGGCGTGCCCTGCAGGTCCAGCGGCAGGTCGAACGACGCGGACTCGCCGGCGAAGTAGCGCTGCAGTTGCGTGGCCGCCTGGTGCAGCAGCGCATCCTCGGGGCGCAGTGGTGCGCGCAGCGTGCCCGGGTGATGCTTCTGGCCTTCGAACCACAAGCCGGCCAGGCCGTTCGCGGTGCGCGCGATGCGCACCGGGCCGAGCGGCGTGTCGACCAGCGCCTGCGCAGTGCAGCAGGCATCGAGGGTGTCGGTGAGCGTCGTCATCAGGTCTTCTCCAGGCTGTTCCACAGGCGCAGCACGGCGTAAGCCCGCCACGGGCGCCAGGTGTGCGCGCGCTCGTCGGCCGCGCGCTGGTTGAGCGTTCCGAACAACTGTTTCATCGCCTTCAGCACGGCGACGTCGTTCGGCGGGAAGGCATCGGGCCAGCCGAACGCGCGCATCGCGATGTAGTGCGCCGTCCACGGGCCGATGCCGGGCAGTTCGCACAGCGCGGCGATGAAGGCCTCGGGGCTGGCCCCTGGCGCCATCAGCGTGTCGAGCTCGGGCCAAGCCGTCGCCAGCGCGATCAGCGCCTGCGCGCGCTGGCGCACGATGCCCAGGCTCGCGATGTCTGACACATCCGCGCCGGCCAATGCGTGCGGCTGCGGGAACTGCCGCGCCAGCGTCGTCCACGGCGTGGCCA
This sequence comes from Chitinophaga pinensis, assembly GCA_943370595.1. Lineage (GTDB taxonomy): Bacteria > Pseudomonadota > Gammaproteobacteria > Burkholderiales > Burkholderiaceae_C > Piscinibacter. The sequence goes on along the minus strand of CALRRO020000017.1, from coordinate 80,255 downwards.
GCGGTTCGCCGAACCGGTCGACGACCCGGCGCGCCAGCGTGCGCGCCGCGGCCACGGTGACCTGCTGGCCGAGCACCGCGCGCACCGCGAGCTCGAAGCCGTCGAGGCTGCCCGGCAGGCGGATGCCCGGCCCGCCCGGCAGGTCGGCAAGCGCAGTGTCGATGTGCGCCGGCGCCGCGTCGAGGTCGAGCCAGCGGCGTGCGGCCGCGACGATGCGCGCGCTCGCCGGGGCCAGCGCCGGCGCGAAACGCAGCTGCACACGGTCGCGCGAAGGGTCGAAGCGCGCCTCGATCCAGCCGCCCTCGGCCGCCAGCGCGCCGGCACGCAGCGTGCGCCGGATCGTCACGCCGTCGACCTCCTCGATGCCGGGGATCGCACGCTGCGCGACGAAGCGCAGCAGCGCCGGATGGTCGAACGGTGCGCGGTAGGCGAGTGTCAGCGTCACTGAGTCGACGGTTTCGGCGTCGAGCGCCCCGGCGTCGTCCGCCGCGCCGCGCAGCCGGCTCGGACTCATGCGGTACTGCTCGGCGAACGCCGCATTGAAGCGGCGCAGGCTGCGGAAGCCGCTCGCCAGCGCGACCTGCGCAACCGGCAGTGCGGTGTCGGTCAGCAACTGCTTGGCCAGCAGCAGCCGGCGTGTCTGCAGGTACTGCATCGGTGTCACACCCTGGTCGGCGCTGAAGATGCGGCGCAGGTGGCGGTCGCTGACACCAAGCCGCGCCGCCAGCGCGGCGAGCGATGCCGCTTCGCCGCTCGCCGCCTGCGCGTTCAGCGCGAGCGCCGCCTGGCGGGCGAGCGTGCGCGATGCGTCCATCACGCTCCACGGCAGCCCGGCGCCCGGCGCGATCTCCGGCCGGCACTTCAGGCAGGGCCGGAACGCTGCGGCTTCCGCCTGCGCCGGCGTCTCGAAGAAGCGGCAGTTGCGCCGCTGCGGCGTGCGCACGCGACAGATCGGCCGGCAGTAGATGCCCGTCGACGTGACCCCCACGAACAGGCGCCCGTCGAAGCGTGCGTCGCGGGCGGCGAGGGCCTGGTAGGCGGCGTCGGCATCGAGGTCCATGCAGCAGATTATGGGCAGCTGGCGCCTGGGCGCTGGCCGTATTCGGACATGCCGATCCAGGGCCCTCCCGGTGTCGCCGAGGTGACGTGCCGCGCGGGTTTCCACGATCACCTGCGGATTTGCCGTTCGCATACAACCAAGGCCGACCGGCGGCTCTCAGACCCCGGGAGAGTCCATCCGGGAGACGCGGGCTTGCAGCTACTGCAGATCATCATCAGCGGCATTGCGCAGGGCTGCATCTACGGCCTGATCGCGCTGGGTTTCGTGCTGATCTACAAGGCGACCGAGACGGTCAACTTCGCGCAGGGCGAGCTGATGATGCTCGGCGCGTTCTGCGGCCTCGGGCTGATGACGCTGCTCGGCTTCCCGTTCTGGCTCGCCGTGCTGTCGGCGATCAGCGCGATGGCGCTGTTCGGCGTGATGCTCGAGCGTGTCGTCGTGCGGCCTATCCTCGGCCAGCCCTCGTTCTCGATCGTGATGCTGACGATCGGCATCGGCTACGTCGCTCGCGGGCTGATCACGATGATCCCGACCATCGGCACCGAGACGCACACGCTGCCGGTGCCGTACAAGGACCAGGCCTGGAACGTCGGTGCGCTGGTGCTCAACGTCGAGCAGCTGGTCGTCATCGCCGCGACGGCCGTGCTCAGCGCGCTGCTGTACCTGATGTTCCGCTACACCAAGCTCGGCGTCGCGATGCAGGCGTCGTCGCAGAACCAGCTCGCCGCGTACTACATGGGCATCCCGGTGAAGCGGCTCAACGGCCTGGTCTGGGGCCTCGCTGCCGCCGTTGCCGCCGTCGCCGGCCTGCTGCTCGCGCCGATCACCTTCGTGCACGCGAACATGGGCTTTATCGGGCTGAAGGCGTTCCCGGCCGCTGTCGTCGGCGGCTTTGGCAGCCTCCCCGGTGCGATCGTCGGAGGCATGGTCATCGGCCTGGTCGAATCGCTGTCCGGCTTCTACCTGCCCGAAGGCTTCAAGGACATTGCCGCCTACGTCGTCGTGCTGGTGATGCTCGTCGTGCGGCCGAACGGCCTGTTCGGCGAGAAGCTGCGCAAGAAGGTCTGAGGACGAATCACCACCATGCGCTTCATCTTCAAGACCCGCTACGAGCAGGACATCCGCATCGCCAAGCATGGCGGCTACGTGTTCTGGTACGGCGCGCTGATGCTGGTGATGCTCGCCGCGCCGTGGATCTTCCCGGAGTACTGGCTCGCGCAGATCACCTTCGTGCTGATCTACGCCATCGTCGGGCTCGGGCTCATGCTGCTGTCGGGCTTCACCGGGCAGTTCTCGCTCGGCCATGCGGCCTTCCTCGGCGTCGGCGCGTACACGCAGGCGGCGCTGACAGGCGCCGGCGTGCCGTTCCCGATCGCCCTGGTCGCCGCGGCGGCGATCTCCGCTTTCGTCGGCGTCATCGTCGGCCTGCCGGCACTGCGCCTGAAGGGCATCTACCTCGGCATCGCGACGCTCGCCTTCGGCTTCATCGTCGAGGAGGTGTTCGCGCGCTGGGAGAGCGTGACCGGCGGCAACGCCGGCAAGCACGTGAAGGCGCCCGACCTGTTCGGCTGGACGCTGGACTCCGGCGAATCGTTCTTCTACCTGTGCCTCTTCATCGTGGTGCTGGCGACGCTCGCCATCCTCAACCTGCTGCGCTCGCCGACCGGCCGGGCCTTCGTCGCCATCCGCGACTCCGAGATCTCGGCGCAGAGCATGGGCATCCACCTGGCGCGCTTCAAGACGCTGTCGTTCGCGATCTCGGCGGCGCTCGCCGGTGTCGGCGGCGCGCTGTATGCCCACAAGCTGAAGTTCATCTCGCCCGACCAGTTCGGCGTGCTGCAGTCGATCGACCTGATCCTGATGATCGTCATCGGCGGGCTCGGCTCGGTGCACGGCGCCTTCCTCGGCGCGATCTTCCTGATCACCATGCCGCAGGCGATTGCGCTCGCGAAGGACTACCTGCCCGATGCGATCGCGCTCGCGCCGGGCTTGCAGGGCGTCGTCTACGGTTCGGTGCTGATCGCCTTCGTGCTATTCGAGCCGCTCGGCCTGTACGGCCGCTGGCTGAAGTTCCGCACCTGGTTCCAGATCTTCCCGTTCTACCGGCGCGGCATGTTCAAGCGGCAGAAGTCGTTCCAGAAATCGGAGCGGTTGAAATGAGCAGTGGTGTGCTGCTCTCCGCCAAGGACCTGAGCGTGCGCTTCGGCGGCGTGCTCGCGGTCAACAAGGTCAGCTTCGACGTGCACCGCGGCGAGGTATTCACGCTGATCGGGCCGAACGGCGCCGGCAAGACGACGGTGTTCAACCTGATCAGCCGCATCTACACGCCGACCTCCGGCAGCATCGACTACGACGGCACGCCGCTGCTGACGCACGCGCCGCACCAGATCGCACAGCTGGGCATCGCGCGCACCTTCCAGAACATCGAGCTGTTCGAGCACGCGACGGTGCTGCAGAACCTGCTGATCGGGCGCCACGTGCACCGCGAGACCGGCTTCTGGAGCCAGCTGCTGTTCACGCCGGCGACGCGCGCTGCGGAAGTGCGGGCGCGCCACAAGGCGGAGCAGGTGATCGACCTGCTCGACCTGCAGAAGCACCGCGAGTCGCTCGTCGCCGGGCTGCCCTATGGCGTGCGCAAGGTGGTGGAGCTGGCCCGGGCACTGTGCACCGAGCCGAAGCTGCTGCTGCTGGACGAACCCTCGTCGGGCCTGAACGTCGAGGAGACCGACGACATGGCGTTCTGGATCGGTGACATCCGTGACGAGCTCGGCGTCACCGTGCTGATGGTCGAGCACGACATGTCGCTGGTCTCCAAGGTGTCGGACCGCGTGCTGGCGATGAACCAGGGCGAGGTGCTCGCGCTGGGCACGCCGGCCGAAGTGCAGAGCCACCCGGGCGTCATCGAGGCCTACCTGGGCAGCGCGGGCGACGTCGAGAGCCTGCGGAGGAAGGCCGCATGACCGACGTCCTGACACTGGCGAATGTCGAGAGCAGCTACGGCCCGATCCGCGCGATCCGCGGCGTCAGCCTGAAGGTGGCCAAGGGCACCATCGTCACCGTGCTCGGCTCCAACGGTGCCGGCAAGACGACCATCCTCAAGACCATCTCGGGCATCCTCGACCCGACCAAGGGCACGGTCGAGTTCAAGGGCGAGGACATCACCGCGAAGGACCCGGCGCTGATCGTGCAGCGCGGCCTCAGCCATGTACCCGAAGGCCGCGAGGTGTTCCCGCTGCTGTCGGTGCACGACAACCTGATGATGGGCGCCTACACCCGCAAGGATCGTGACGGCGTCTCGCGCGACGTGGAGGCGGTGTACGGCTACTTCCCGATCCTGCGCGAGCGCGCGAAGCAGGACGCCGGGCTGCTGTCGGGCGGCCAGCAGCAGATGCTCGCGATCTCGCGCGCGCTGATGGCCGCGCCCGAGCTGATGTTGCTGGACGAGCCCAGCCTCGGCCTGTCGCCGCGCCTGACGCGCGAGATCTTCGAGATCGTGATCCGCATCAACCGCGAGCGCGGCACCACGCTGCTGCTGGTCGAGCAGAACGCCAACATGGCGCTGAACGTCGCCGACCACGGCTACGTGATCGAGAACGGCCGCATCGTCATGGAAGACTCCTGCGAACGCCTGCGCGAGAAGGAAGACATCAAGGAGTTCTACCTCGGCATGAAGGAATCCGGCGTGCGCGGCGAGCGGCGCTGGAAGAAGAAGAAGACCTGGAGGTGACGCGATGCCGAACATCTGGGACCTGAGTTCGCTGAAGCCGCGCACCGACATCGTCGTGCCGGGCGAGACGATGTCGGCGCTGTTCTGGAACGCGGCCGCGCAGCGCGGCGAACGCGTCTTCATGCGCCAGAAGGAGCTCGGCCTGTGGCGCGAGTGGACCTGGGTGCAGACGGCGCAGGCGGTGCGCGAGATCGCCCACGGCCTGATCGCGCTCGGCGTGCAGCCGGGCGACTGCGCGGCGATCCTTGCCAACACGCGCATCGAGTGGCTGCTCGCCGACCTGGCCATCCTGTCCTGCGGCGGCGTCAGCAACGGCATCTACCCGACCGACGCCGCCGAACAGGTGCACTACCTGTGCGAGGACTCGCGCACCACGGTGCTGTTCGTCGAGGACGAGGAGCAGCTCGACAAGGCGCTCGAGGTGCGCGAACGCCTGCCGCTGCTGCGCAAGGTGGTCGTGTTCGACACCAAGGGCCTGCGCGACTTCGACGACCCTGGCGTGATCGACCTCGACGGCCTGCGCGAGATCGGCCGCCTTCACGCGCAGGACCACCCGGGTGTGCTCGAAGCGCGTGTGGCCGCCGTCAAACCCGGCGACCTGGCGATCCTTGTCTACACCTCCGGCACCACCGGCAAGCCCAAGGGCGCGATGCACTCGCATGCCGGGCTGATCCACAGCGTGCGCGGTCTCAACCTGGTCGTCGCGCAGTACGAGGACGACGAGCGCATCGCCTTCCTGCCGTTGTGCCACATCGCCGAGCGCATCGGCGGTGCCTTCTTCGCCGTCTACACCGGCTCGGTGCTGAACTTCGTCGAGCGGCCCGAGACGGTGCCTGAGAACGTGCGCGAGATCTCACCGACCGTGTTCACCGCTGTGCCGCGGGTATGGGAGAAGCTCTATTCCGGCGTGACGATCGCGCTGCGCGAATCGAGCCGCCTGCAGCAGCTCGCCTACGGCTGGGGCATCGGTGTCGGCATGAAGATCGTCGACAAGGCGCTCGCCCGCCAGCCGGTCAGCGCCTGGCTGAAGCTGCAGTTCCACGTCGCCCGCTTCATCGCGCTGAACAACGTGCGCAAGCTGATCGGCGTGCACCGGGCGCGCTTCTGCGTCACCGGTGCGGCGCCGATCTCGCCCGAACTGATCAGGTGGTACCTCGCGCTGGGCGTGCCGCTCGGCGAGGTGTGGGGCATGACCGAGACCTGCGGCGCCGCGACGGCGACGCCGATCGGCGGCATCAAGCCCGGCATGGTCGGCCCGGCCTGCCCGTTCAACGAGGTACGGCTCGACCCGATCACCCGCGAGATCCAGGTCAAGGGCCCGAACGTGTTCATGGGCTACCTCAACCTGCCCGAGAAGACCGCCGAGACCTTCACGCCCGACGGCTGGCTGCGCACCGGCGACGTCGGCGAGGTCGATGCCGACGGCTACTACCGCATCACCGACCGGATGAAGGACATCATCATCACGGCCGGCGGCAAGAACATCACGCCCAGCGAGATCGAGAACGACCTGAAGTTCTCGCCCTTCATCACCGACGCGGTGGTCATCGGCGACAAGCGACCGTTCCTCACGGTGATCGTGATGATCGACCAGGAGAACGTCGAGAAGTTCGCCCAGGACCGGGACATCCCGTTCAGCAACTACACCAGCCTGACGCGCGCGCCGCAGGTGCAGGAGCTGATCTGGAGCGAGATCGAGCGTGTCAACGCCAAGTTCGCGCGCGTCGAGCAGATCAAGAAGTTCTTCCTGCTCGAGACGCAGCTCAGCGCCGAGGACGAGGAACTGACGCCGACGATGAAGCTCAAGCGCAAGTTCGTCGAGAAGAAGTATTCCGACCGCATCGAGGCCCTGTACCGATCCTGACCGCCGAAGGAGGCAAACGATGAAATCCCTGTTCACCCTCTCCCTGACTGTCGGAGCCGCCGCGCTGCTCGCGCTGGCCGGCACCGATGCCCGCGCGCAGGCTGCGCAAGGCGTCAGCAAGACCGAGATCACGCTCGGCTCGATCCAGGACCTGTCCGGTCCGATCGCCGGCTTCGGCAAGCAGGTCCGCCAGGGCATGCTGTTGCGCGTCGACGAGATCAACGAGCAGGGCGGCGTCAACGGCCGCAAGATCAAGCTGCTGATCGAGGACTCCGCTTACGACCCGAAGAAGGCCGTGCTGGCCGCGCAGAAGCTGGTCAACCAGGACAAGATCTTCGCGATGATCGCGCACATCGGCACGCCGACGAACAACGCGGCGATGCCGGTGCAGTTCGAGAAGAACGTCATCAACTTCTTCCCGGTCACCGCCGCGCGCGAGATGACCGAGCCGGTGCACAAGCTCAAGTTCGCCGGTGGCTCGAGCTACTTCGACCAGATGCGCGTCGCGCTGCCGAAGCTGGTCAAGGACAAGGGCGCCAAGGCGGTCTGCACGATCTACCAGGACGACGAGTTCGGCCTGGAGGTGTTCCGTGGTGCCGAAGCCGGGCTGAAGGCGCTGAAGATGGACTTCGTCGAGAAGACCACCTACAAGCGCGGCGCGACCGACTTCTCCTCGCAGGTGGCGCGCATGAAGGCGGCCAACTGCGACCTGGTGGTGCTGGGCACGATCATCCGCGAGACCATCGGCACGATCGCCGAAGGCCGCAAGACCGGCTTCAACCCGACCTACCTGGGGTCGAGTGCCACCTACACCGACCTGATCCACAAGCTCGGCAAGAAGGCGATGGACGGCCTGTACGCCACGCACACCGTGCAGCACCCGTACCTCGACGAGGCCTCGCCGAAGATCCAGTTCTGGGCCCGCAAGTACCAGACCAAGTTCGGTGACGACCCGACGGTGTTCTCGGTCTACGGCTACTCGGCGATCGACACCTTTATCGTCGCGGCGCAGAAGGCCGGCGGCAACCTGACCGTCGACAGCTTCATCAAGGCGATGGAATCGACCACCTTCGCGCCCGACATGTTCGGCTCGGCCGAGCTGAGCTTCAGCCCGAGCAAGCGCGCCGGCAGCAACATGACGCGCATGTCGCAGCTGCAGGACGAGCGCTGGAAGCCGGTGACCGACTACGTCAAGCCGCAGTAAGCAGAGCCGGCCGACGTCGTCAAGAGACGATGTAGGCCGCGGCGCCGGTGGCAAGCAGCTTGCCGTCGGCGCCGCTGAACTCCATGCGTGTGGAGGCCACGCGCGAGCCCAGCCGCAGCACCTGCGCGTTCAGCTCGAAGCGCTCGCCGATGGCAGGGCGCAGGTAGTCGATGCGCAGGTCGATGGTGCCGAGCTTGCCGAAGCGGTGCAGGCGCTGCAACGGCGGCTCGTCCATGTGGCGCGCGCCGATGGCAGCCATCACCGCCAGCCCACCCATCGCGTCCAGCCCGGCGCTGATCACGCCGCCGTGCAGCCGCTGGTGGCCGTAGTGGCCGATCAGATCTTCGCGCATCTGGATCGAGCCCGCCACCCGGTCGGCCGACACCTCGCCGATGCGCAGGCCGAGCACGCGGTTGAACACGATGCGCTGCTCGAAGATATCCTTCAGACCACTGACGAACTCGGGTTCGAACCGGGCACTCTGGGGCATGGGTTGTCGATGATGGCTGGCGGCGGCGCCGCTCCGGATAATCGATTGTCCACGCAAGACGGACGGAGGAGGGCAGCGTGACCCACGCGATGATCTACGAGGCCGTGCGCACGCCGCGCGGCAAGGGCAAGAAGGACGGCAGCCTGCACGAGGTCAAGCCGGTGGACCTGCTGGCCGGCCTGCTGGTCAGGCTGCAGAAGCGTCTGGACTTCGACCCGTCGGCGCTCGACGACGTGGTCATGGGCGTGGTCTCGCCGATCGGCGAGCAGGGCTCGGTGATCGCCAAGACGGCGGTGCTGAAGGCCGGCTGGGACTTCCGCGTCGCCGGCGTGCAGATCAACCGCTTCTGCGCTTCCGGGCTCGAGGCCGTGAACCTGGCGGCGCAGAAGGTCGCCAGCGGCTGGGAGGACCTGGTCATCGCCGGCGGCGTCGAGAGCATGTCACGCGTGCCGATCGGCAGCGACGGCGGCGCCTGGGCGCAGGACCCGCAGACCAATGCGGCGACGGGTTTCGTCCCGCAGGGCATCGGCGCCGACCTGATCGCGACGCTGGCCGGCTGGGGCCGAGAGGATGTCGATCGCTACGCCTTGACCTCGCAGCAGCGTGCCGCCGCGGCCCAGGCCGAAGGGCGATTTGACCGCTCGGTGATTCCGGTGGCCGACGAGATCGGCCTGCCGGTGCTCGAGCGCGACGAGTTCATCAAGCCGCGCACGACCCTGGAAGGACTCGGACAGCTCAAGGTGGCGTTCGCCGAACTGGGCGCCATGGGCTTCGACGCGGTGGCGCTGATGCGCTACCCGCAGGTCGAGCGCATCGATCACGTGCACACCGCCGGCAACTCGTCGGGCATCGTCGACGGTGCAGCGGCAGTGCTGATCGGCAGCGAGGCGAAGGGCCGTGAACTGGGTTTGAAGCCGCGTGGGCGCATCGTGGCGACGGCCTTGTCCGGCGCCGACCCGACCATCATGCTGACCGGCCCGATGCCGGCCTCGCGCAAGGCACTTGCCAAGGCCGGCCTGACGGTGGACGACATCGACCTGTTCGAGGTCAACGAAGCCTTCGCCGCAGTGCCGATGCGCTTCATGCGCGAGATGGGCGTGCCGCACGAGAAGGTCAACGTCAACGGCGGGGCCATCGCGCTCGGCCACCCGCTGGGCGCTACCGGCGCGATGCTGCTGGGCACGCTGCTCGACGAACTGGAGCGACGGAAGCTGAAGCGTGGGCTGATCACGCTGTGCGTTGGCGGTGGCATGGGCATCGCGACGATCATCGAACGAGTCTGACCGTGAAAGCGATCCGCTACGAACTCGGTGCCGACGGCATCGCGACGATCACCCACGACGCGCCCGGCGCGCCGGTCAACACGATGACCGGGCAATGGCAGGCCGATCTGGCCGAGGTGGTGGCCTGCGTCGAAGCTGACAAGGAACGCCTGAAGGGCGTGCTGGTGATCTCCGGCAAGAAGACCTTCTTCGCCGGCGCGCAGCTCGACAACGTGCTGAAGCTGAAGATCGAGGACGCCGCCGCAGGCTTCGAGGGCATCGAGGCGATGAAGGCATGCTTCCGCCGCCTGGACAAGCTCGGCCGCCCGGTCGTGGCGCTGCTGAACGGGGCGGCGCTCGGAGGCGGCTGGGAGGTCGCGCTCGCGGCGCATGCACGCTTCTCGCTCGACGATCGCCGGATCCGGTTCGGCACGCCGGAGGTGTCGCTGGGCCTGATTCCCGGTGCGACCGGCATCACCAAGACCGTGCGGCTGCTCGGCCTGATGGCGGCGCAACCCTACCTGATGGAAGGCCAGCTGTTCGGTCCGCGCGAGGCCATGGACCTCGGCCTGGTCAACGGCATCGGTGCGACGATGGACGACCTGCGCGAGATGGCGCTGGCCTGGATCGCCGACAACCCGGAGGCGGTGCAGCCCTGGGACCGCAAGGACTACCGCATGCCCGGCGGCACACCCGCAGCACCGAAGATCGCGGCCGGCCTGACCGTGGCGCCGGCCATGCTGGCGGCCAAGACGCACGGCCTGTACCCCGCAGCCCAGGCCATCCTCGAGACCATGGTCGAGGGCGCGATGGTCGACTACGACACCGCCACGCGCATCGAGAGCCGCAAGCTGGCGAAGATCATGGTCGGGCAGAACGCCAAGAACATGATCACGGCGTTCTTCTTCAACCTGAATGCGATCAAGGCCGGCAAGTCGCGGCCGGCCGGCTTCGCGCCCTGGAAACCGGCACGCGTCGGTGTGCTCGGCGCCGGGATGATGGGCGCGGGCATCGCCCACGCGAATGCCTCGCGTGGCATCGCCTGCGTGCTGAAGGACGTCTCGATCGAGAAGGCGCGCGCCGGCCACGAGGCGGTGCGCAAGCTCACCGCGCCGCTGGTCGCCAAGGGACGCATGGACGGGGCGCGGCAGGCGGCGTTGCTGGAGCTGATCACGCCCACGGCCGATGCGGTCGACCTGAAGGGCTGCGACCTGATCATCGAGGCGGTGTTCGAGCAGCGCGAGCTGAAGGCGCAGGTCACGCGCGAGGCCGAGCCGATGCTGGCTGCGGGCGGCGTGTTCGCGTCCAACACCTCGACGCTGCCGATCGGCGGCCTGGCCCGCGCCAGCAGCGCGCCCGAGCGTTTCGTCGGCCTGCACTTCTTCTCGCCCGTGCACAAGATGAAGCTGGTCGAGATCATCCGCGGGCCGCTGACCAACGACCAGACGATCGCGCGTGCCTGCGACTACGTGCTGGCGCTGGGCAAGACGCCGATCGTCGTCAACGACTCGCGTGGCTTCTTCACCAGCCGTGTGTTCGGCACCTACGTGATGGAAGGTGCGGCCATGCTGGCCGAAGGCATCGCCGCGCCGTTGATCGAGCATGCGGCCGAGGCGGCCGGCATGCCGGTCGGGCCGCTGGCGGTGATCGACGAGACTTCGTTGTCACTGTCGGTGCACGTGATGGAGCAGACGCGCGCCGATCTCGCCGCCGAGGGGCGCGCCTGGTCGCCGGGGACTGGCGAAGCGCTGGTCGAGCGCATGGTCAAGGAGTTCGGCCGAGCAGGGCGCGCGGCGGGCGGCGGCTTCTACGACTATCCGGCGCAGGGCCCCAAGCGACTGTGGCCGGGCCTGAAGCAGCATTTCGAGAAGCCGGGCCTGGAGGCCAGCGTTCCGGCGCTGAAGCAACGCCTGCTCTACCGCCAGGCGATCGAGACGGCGCGCTGCCTCGCCGAGAACGTGCTGACCAGCGTGCACGAGGCCAACATCGGATCGATCTTCGGCATCGGCTTCCCGGCCTGGACGGGCGGGGCGGTCCAGTTCGTCGCGTCGGAGGGACTGGACAACTTCCTGCGCAACAGCGATGCGCTGGCGCTACGGCACGGTGATCGATTCACGCTGTCGAGCACGGTGCGGGAGCGACTGCGCCAGGCGCTCGCCTGAAGCGCGGGTCACGCCAGAAACAGCGAGGCCCCGCAAGCGGGGCCCCGTGGCTCAGGCGAGAAGCGGAATCACTTCTGGCTGAGGATCCAGGTGACGAGCTTCTTGGCTTCGGCGTCGTTGACCTGCGCGTTCGCCGGCATCGGGATCTGGCCCCAGGCGCCCACGCCGCCCTTGATCACCTTCTGCGCCAGCTTGTCGACGGCGTCCTTCTGGCCGGCGTACTTGGCCGCCACGTCCTTGTAGGACGGGCCGACCAGCTTCTTGTCGACAGCGTGGCAGGCCAGGCAGTTCTTGGCCTTGGCCAGGGCCTCGTCGGCCATCGCGGGAGCCGACACGGTGGCGGCGGCAGCCACCAGGGCGAGAGCGGGGAAGAGCTTCATCATTTTCCTTTCGGGTTCAAACGGGAAAATCTGCGGATGTTTCGTCACCCGCCGCGCCGATCGGTCGGCTACATTGACATCAACGGATTGTAGGGGTGCCGGTTGACCGCGGACTTGCCGCGGTTTCCCGCATCCCGGGAGCGAATGCGATGGTATTCATCATTATTGGCGTCGTCATCATCCTGATGAACCTGCTGGGCTTCGGCCCGCCGGCGAACTGGACCTGGAACATTTCAGGTGACCTGTGGAAGTTCTGCGTTCCGTTCGCGCTCGCCGCGATCTGGTGGGGCATTGCCGATTCGACCGGCTACACCAAGCGCCGCGAGATGGACAAGATGGACGAGCGCAAGCGCCAGCGCCGTGAGCAGAACCTCGAGGCACTGGGCATGGACAAGACCGCGCGCCGCGCCAAGAAGGCCGGCCGCTGAGCCGCCGGGTCAGTCGAACTTGTCGAGCACGGCGCCGGTGCTGGCGCTCGAGGCGTTCTTCGCGAACTTCGCCAGCACGCCGCGGGTGTAGCGCGGTGCCGGCTGCGTCCACGCCTTGCGGCGCACCGCCAGTTCCTCGTCGCTCACATTGAGCTGCAGCGTCAGCGTGCGGGCGTCGATGGTGATGGAGTCGCCTTCGCGGACCAGCGCGATGTTGCCGCCGGCATAGGCCTCCGGGGCCACGTGGCCGACCACCATGCCCCAGGTGCCGCCGGAGAATCGCCCGTCGGTGATCAGCCCGACCGATTCGCCCAGGCCCTGGCCGATCAGCGCGCCGGTCGGCGCCAGCATCTCAGGCATGCCCGGGCCGCCCTTCGGGCCGAGGTAGCGCAGCACCATCACGTCGCCGGCGACGATCTTGTTGGCCATGATCGCGGCCAGTGCCGACTGCTCGTCGTCGAAGACGCGGGCCGGCCCGGTGATGCTCGGGTTCTTCAGGCCGGTGATCTTGGCCACGCAGCCCTCGGGTGACAGGTTGCCCTTCAGGATCGCAAGGTGGCCCTGCGCGTAGATCGGCTGGCCGACGGCCCGGATGACCTTCTGTTCGCTCGACAACTCGGGCACGTCGGCCAGGCTCTCCGCGACCGTCTTGCCGGTGATCGTGATGCAGTCGCCATGCAGCAGGCCGGCCTTGAGCAGTTCCTTCATCACCGCGGGAATGCCACCAGCGCGGTGCAGGTCGACGGCGAGGTACTGACCGCTGGGCTTGAGGTCGCACAGCACCGGCGTGCGCTGGCGCACGCGCTCGAAGTCGTCGATCGTCCACTCGACACCGGCCGCGTGCGCGATGGCCAGGAAGTGCAGCACGGCATTCGTCGAGCCGCCGGTGGCCATGATCACCGCGACGGCGTTCTCGATCGCCTGCTTGGTGACGATGTCGCGCGGCTTGAGGTCGGCCTTCACCGCCTCGACCAGCACCCGGGCAGCGCGCTCGACCATGCCGACGATCTCGCCCTCGACGTTGGCCATCGTCGACGCGTAGGGCAGCGACAGGCCGAGCGCCTCGAAGGCCGAACTCATCGTGTTGGCGGTGTACATGCCGCCGCATGAGCCGCTGCCGGGGATCGCGTGGCGCTCGATCTGGCAGAAGTCCTCTTCGCTCATCTTGCCGGCCGTGAACTGGCCGACCGCCTCGAACACGCTGACGATGTTCAGGTCCTGGCCCTTGTAGCGGCCCGGCAGGATGGTGCCGCCATAGATGTAGATCGACGGCACGTTGGCGCGCAGCATGCCCATCATGCCGCCGGGCATGTTCTTGTCGCAGCCGCCGATGACCATCACGCCGTCCATCCACTGGCCGCCGACGCAGGTCTCGACGCAGTCGGCGATGACCTCGCGCGACACCAGCGAGTACTTCATGCCCTCGGTGCCCATGGCCATGCCGTCGCTGATCGTCGGCGTGCCGAAGATCTGCGGGTTGGCGCCGGCTTCCTTCAGACCGATGACCGCGGCATCCGCCAGGCGCTGCAGGCCGGAGTTGCAGGGCGTGATCGTCGAGTGGCCGTTCGCCACGCCGATCATCGGCTTCTTGAAGTCGCCTTCCTCGTAGCCGAGCGCGTAATACATCGAGCGGTTCGGCGCGCGGGCCGTGCCTTCGGTGATGTTGGCGGATCGGCGGTTGATCTTGGTCATCGGTCACTCCTTCAGCGGGGAAGCGAAGTATCGGTCTCGTGCCAGCGAGCGTCCAATCGATCCGAAGGCGGTCATTGATATGCTGTGCATATGAAGGCCGATGGCACACCTGCGACCGACATCGAACTGCGCGTGTGGAGGCAGTTCCTCGCCCTGGCCGAGGCGCTGCACTTCGGCCGCGCCGCGCAGGCGCTGAACATGACGCAGCCGCCGCTGACGCAGGCGATCCAGCAGCTCGAGCGGCGGCTGGGCGTGATGCTGTTCGAGCGCACGCGGCGCAGCGTGGCGCTGACGCCGGCCGGCGCGGCGCTGGTCGAGCCCGCCCGGCAGCTGCTGCAGCAGGCAGCGGCGCTGCCCGGCCGTGCGCACGATGCAGCGCGGGGCGAGGTCGGCCGCATCCGGCTCGGCTTCGTCTCGACCGTCGCCTTCGGCCCGCTGCCGCTGTGGCTGCGCGGGTTCCGTGAAGCGCAGCCGGGCATCACGATCGAACTGCGCGAGGCCACCGGCGACGTTCAGCTCGAAGCCTTCGCCGCCCGCGAGCTCGATGCCGGCTTCGTGCTTCACGCGCCGGGCATCGCGCTGCCGCCTGCGCTGCAGCGCTTGTCGCTCGGTGTCGAGCCGATGTGGCTGGTGCTGCCGGAGTCGGCTCCGAAGCGCCTGGATGTCGCGGCGCTGCTGCGCGAGCCGCTGGTGATCTTCCCGCGCACCATCGCGCCCTCGCTGTACGACGCCGTGCTGGCCTTCTATCACCGCCATGGCGTGACGCCGGTGATCGCGCAAGAGGCGATCCAGATGCAGACCATCGTCAACCTGGTGTCGGCCGGGCTCGGCCTGGCCCTGGTGCCGCAGGCGATGCGCTCGCTGCAGCGCCCGGGCATCGTCTACCGGGCGCTGCCGGCCCGGCTGGCCGATGGCGCCCCGCGTGCCGAGACCAGCCTGGTCTGGCGTCCGGACGCATCGCCGGCTGTGCAGCGGTTCGTCCAGTTCGTACAGGCGAAGCGCTGAGGCGGCGCTGGGGTATCGTTCGCGCTGTTTCCGCCTCCGCGCCCCCATGCTCGTCCACCCGCAATTCAGCCCCGTCGCACTGCAGCTCGGGCCCGTGGCCATCCACTGGTACGGCATCACTTATCTCGTCGCCTTCGGCCTGTTCCTCTGGCTGGCGGGCAAGCGGGCGGCGCTGCCGCACTTCGCCCAGGCCGGCTGGACCCGCCGCGACATCGAGGACTTGCTGTTCTACGGTGTGCTCGGCGTGGTGATCGGCGGCCGCCTCGGCTACGTGCTGTTCTACAAGCCGGGCTACTACGCGGAGCACCCGTTCGAGGTGTTCGCGGTGTGGAAGGGCGGCATGGCCTTCCACGGCGGTCTGCTCGGCGTGATCGCCGCGATGGCGGTGTTCGCACGCATGCGCTCGCGGCCGTTCCTGCAGGTGATGGACCTCATCGCCCCCGCGGTGCCCACCGGCCTGGCCTCCGGCCGCATCGGCAACTTCATCAACGGCGAGCTGTGGGGTCGCGCGGCCGACCCCAGCCTGCCCTGGGCGATGGCCTTCCCGCAGTCGGGCAGCATGCTGCCGCGCCACCCGTCGCCGCTGTACCAGTTCCTGCTCGAGGGCCTGCTGCTGTTCGTGATCCTCTGGCTCTATGGCCGCAAGGAGCGTGGGCGCGGCCAGGTGGCCGGGCTGTTCCTGATCGGCTACGGCGTGTTCCGCTTCACCGCGGAGTACTTCCGCGAACCCGATGCCTTCCTCGGCCTGCTGGCGCTGAACATGAGCATGGGCCAGTGGCTGTGCGTGCCGATGGTGGCCGCCGGTGCCTGGCTGTGGCTGCGCGGCGCGCGCCAACCCGGAGCCTGAGCCCCATGCGACAGATCTTCCTCGACACCGAAACCACCGGCCTGAACGCCGAGTCCGGCGACCGCATCATCGAGATCGGCTGCGTGGAGATGCTCAACCGGCGCCTGTCTGGCCGCAACCTGCACTTCTACCTGAACCCCGAGCGCAGCAGCCACGAAGACGCGATCAAGGTGCACGGCCTGACCGACGAGTTCCTGGCCGACAAGCCGCTCTTCGCAGCGGTGGCCGACGAGTTGATGGACTACCTCGCCGGCGCCGAGATCCTGATCCACAACGCCGCATTCGACATCGGCTTCCTGAACGCCGAACTGCGCCGGCTCGGCCGGCCGGCCTTCGACGCGCAGGTCGGCTCCATCACCGACACGCTGCTGATGGCGCGCGAGATGTTCCCGGGCAAGTCGAACTCGCTCGACGCGCTGTGCAAGCGACTCGAGGTCGACAACGCCAGCCGCAGCCTTCACGGTGCGCTGCTCGACGCCGGGCTGCTGGCCGAGGTCTATATCCGCATGACGCGCGGGCAGGATTCTCTGGTCATCGAGGAGGTCGAGTCGACCTCGACCGAAGTCACCATCGAGGCGATCGACCTGTCGCGTTTCGAATTGCCGGTGATCTGCGCCGACGCGACCGAAGTCGAGGCACACGGCAAGCTCATCGCCGACCTGGCCAAGGCCAGCGGCGGCAAGACGGTCTGGGCGCCAGCCGAGGAGGCTGTGGCATAATCCAAGGCTCTGCGGATCGCGAGGGCGGCTAGCTCAGGGGTAGAGCATCGCATTCACACTGCGGGGGTCGGGGGTTCGAAACCCTCGCCGCCCACCAACGATCCAGACAGCAGAAGCAGGACAGCAAGTACAGCACATTCGGCCGGGCACAACACCCGGCCGTTTGCATTTCGAGCGGGAGTATTTTCTAGCGGGAGTATTCGAGCCCATGGACAGCGTCGATGCCGTGGTGATCGGAGCCGGCGTGGTCGGCCTGGCAGTGGGCCGTGCGCTGGCCGGCAGTGGCCTGGAGACCGTGGTGCTCGAGCGTGCCCACGCCATTGGCACCGGCACCAGCTCCCGCAACAGCGAAGTGATCCACGCCGGGCTGTACTACCCGGCCGGCTCGCTGAAGGCACGCCTGTGCGTGGCCGGCCGCGACCTGCTCTACGCCTTCTGCGAATCGCACGGTGTCGCCCACCGACGCTGCGGCAAGCTGGTGGTGGCGACCTCGGTCGCGCAGCATGGGGCGCTCGTGGCGACCCAGGCCCAGGCGGCGGCCAACGGCGTGCAGTTGCAATGGCTGGAGGCCCAGGCCGCCGCGGCCCTCGAGCCCGCGTTGCGCTGCACGGCCGCGCTGCTTTCGCCCGACACCGGCATCGTCGACAGCCATGCGCTGATGCTCGCCCTGCAGGGTGATCTCGAGGCCGCCGACGGCGCACTGGCGCTGCAGTCGCCGGTGTCTGGCGTTCACCTCGCGCAGGATCGGCTGGTCGTCGACGTCGGCGGTGAGTCGCCGATGCAACTGGCGGCCGGCGTCGTCGTCAACGCCGCAGGCCTGTGGGCGCCGGGCCTGGCCGAGCGAATGCCCGACCTGGCACCTGGCCATCGGCCGCAGGCCTTTCACGCCAAGGGCAACTACTTCGCGCTGGCCGGCCGCGCGCCGTTCGGCCGCCTGATCTACCCGGTGCCCGAGCAGGCCGGTCTCGGCGTACACCTCACGCTCGACCTGGCCGGCCAGGCGCGCTTCGGCCCCGACGTGCAGTGGCTGCCGCCCGGGTCGCCGGACGAGATCGACTACCGCGTCGATGCGTCGCGCGCCGATGCCTTCTACGCCGAGATCCGCCGCTACTGGCCCGACCTGCGCGACGGTGCGCTGCAGCCGGCCTACAGCGGTGTGCGGCCGAAGCTGCAAGGCCCCGGCGAGGTGGCCGGCGACTTCGTGCTGCAGGGGCCCGCGGAGCACGGTGTGGCCGGGCTCGTGAACCTGTTCGGCATCGAATCCCCCGGCCTGACGGCCAGCCTCGCGATCGCCGACGAGGTGCTGGCGCGGCTCAGGCGCTGAACACGTAGTCGGCCGAGGTGGTCGCGGTGGCGCCGGTCAGTGTCGCCAGCAGCGTCAGTTCGCTGGCCGAGACCAGCGCATTCGCATCGGCTGCGGTGAACAGGTAGACGCCGGTGCTGACGCCGGTGTCGACCACGAACAGCGCGGTGCGCCCGACCGTGTAGGCGCTGCTGGCCGAGCCGATGGCGGCTGCTGCCGCGCTCGTCGACAGCGAGGCGGCGTTGTTGGTGTGGATCACCAGTTCGGCCGTGCCCGAGAAACCGCCGGCGCTGCCCACCCGAACCGCGCCCTCGACGAGGAGATCGCCATCGCCGATGCGCAGCGCGCTCTGCGTGATGCGCACGTCGTCGGTGCCGGCCAGAAAGTCGCTGATGGTGTCGCTGCCCACGGTGCTGTTGAAGACGAAGACGTCGCTGCCTGCGCCGCCGGTGATCGCGTCCGCCCCCGAGTCGCCGCGGATCGTGTCGTTGCCCGTTCCGCCGCTGACGGTGTCGTTGCCAGCGCCGGCCGTGAGCGTGTTGGCCCCGGCGTTGCCCAGGATCACGTTGGCCTTCGAGTTGCCGCCGCCGTTGGCTGCGGTGCCGGTCAGCGTCAGGTTCTCCAGCGTGGACTGCAGGGTCCAGCTCACGCCCGCATAGACCGTGTCGACGTCGGTGGCGGTGGTGCCGCTCTCGGTGATGATGTCGGCCGCGCTGTCGGTCAGATAGGTGTCGCTGCCTTCGCCGCCGACCAGCGTGTCGTTGCCGATGCCGCCGTCGAGCCGGTCGTTGCCGCTGCCGCCGATCAGGCTGTCGTTGCCGGCCGCGCCGTTGACGATGTCGTTGCCGCCCGCACCATTCAGGATGTTGGCGATGCCATTGCCGCCAATCACGTTGTTGGCGTTGTTGCCGGTGCCGTTGGTTGCCGTGGTGCCGGTCAGCCCGAGGTTCTCCAGTGTCGCCCCCAGCGTCCAGTTCACCGCGGACAGCACGGTGTCGGTCTCGCCGGCGGCCGTGCCGGTCTCGACGATGATGTCCGTCGACGCGTTGGCGACGTAGGTGTCGCTGCCTTTTCCGCCGGTCATCGTGTCGCTGCCGAGCCCTCCGTCGATTCGGTTGGCCAGGTCGTTGCCGGTCAGACGGTCGTTGAAGCGCGAGCCGATGATGTTCTCGAAGTTGGACAGCGTGTCGCTGCCGGAGCCGGTGACCTGTGCGGCGGTTGTCGCCAGGCTCACCGTCACCGGGCCGGTCGCGTTGGCGTACGAGACGGTGTCGATGCCGCCGCCGCCGTTCAGCAGGTTGTTGCCCGCATTGCCGGTAATCACGTTGTTCAGGCCGTTGCCGGTGCCGATCAGGCTGGCCGTGCCGGTCAGCACCAGGTTCTCGAGGTTCGCGCCCAGCGTGTAGTGGATGGACGCCTGCACGGTGTCCGTGCCGCCGCCGACCGCCTCGGTCACCACGTCGGCGCGGCTGAGCACATAGGTGTCGTTGCCTGCTCCGCCGATCAGCGTGTCGCGCAGCAGCGGGTTGGCCACGCGGAACACGTCCGTGAAGCTGCCGTTGGCGTCGGTCGAGGCCAGGTTGGTGGCGGCGCTCTCGAAGACGATCCAGTCGCCGCCGGAGGAGATCTGTGCATGCGAGCTCGGCCCGTTGCCGGCCACCGCGCCGGCCTTGGACACCAGCGCGATCTCGCCGGTCTTCAGGTCCTTGACGAAGATGTCGCGCGTGCCGTTCGTGTCGCCCGGGACCAGGGCATCAGAGTAGCTGGTGAAGACCACCCAGCGGCCATCGTCGGACACCGAGGCTTCGCCGCTGGACAGCGCGACTCCGCGGCCGTCGGCATTGGACGAGACCAGCGTCAGCGTGTGGCTGATGAAGTTGTAGGCGTAGACGTCGGTGCCGTTGGAGGTGTCGGCCGCCACCAGGTTGCGGTCGGTCTCGAACACGACGAAGGCGTTCTTGTCGCCGTTGTAGGCCACGTCGGCGTTGAAGTTGCCGTTGTTCGGGTTCGAGACCGGGGTCAGGCCGCCGGTGATGTTGGTCAGCTTGCCGGTCGAGCGGCTCCACAGGAAGATGTCGCTCTGGCCGTTGGTGTCGCCGGTGGTCAGGTTGCTCGCCGTGCTCTGGAACACGACGAAGTCGCCGTCGGCCGAGACTTTCGCGTTGATGCTTTCGCCATTGCCGTCCGCGTTGCTCAGGCTGGTCGACACGCGCGTCAGCGTGCCGGTCTGCAGGTCCTTCAGGAAGATGTCGGTCTGCGCCGTCGAGCCGCCGGCGGCGTAGTTCGACGTGTCGCTCTCGAAGACCAGGTACCGGCCGGTGCCGGAGAGGTCCGGGTTCAGGGCGCGGCCGTCGGCGGCCAGCGTGCCGCCGGTGCCGGTCGAGGCGCGCACGATGCCGGTGCCCTGCGTGTCGGCCACGTAGATGTCGTACAGGGCACCGCTGCCCGAGCCGTCGACGAGGTTGGACGAGGCGCTGAGAAAGGCCACCGAACGCCCGTCGGCCGAGATCACCACCGAGCCGGCGCCGGACGAGCCCGCCTGGCCAGCGGCGTTGCGATGCTCGTCGCTGAATGCGCCGGTGTTCATGTCCTTGACGATCACGCCGTCGCCGCCGTTGGTGCCGAACTGGGTCCAGTCGCCATCGAAGGCGACGTAGCGCCCGTCGGCACTCACCGAGGCGTGCGAACTGTTGACCGGCGAGCCGGTCGCGCCATTGCGCGACACATGGTTGAGCGGCGCCAGCGCGACGTTGCCGACCAGCCAGTCCGAGCCGCTGCCGGTGGCGATGTAGTCCGCCCCGTCGCGCCCCCATACCTGATTGCTGGTGCCCAGACCGGCCATCGGGTACTCGAGGCCGTAGGCGTCCTTGAAGTCGTTGCTGGTACCGTCGCCCAGCATCACCGAGCTGCCGTTGGCGAACTGGAGGTTCGCCACCGCCAACTGATTCAGGCTCACGCCATCGAGCCAGACCGTCTTGCCGGCCACGGTGAGCGCCAGGTTCTCGCCCGAGACCGATATCCGGACCTCGCTGGCGCTGATGGCCGTGGCATCGAAGCGCAGCACGTCGACCAGCGGGTCGAAGCTCAGGTGCGCTGCATCACCGAGCGCGCTGAAGATGAACACCGCCATGATTCCTCCGTCGGCCACACCGCTGGAGGCCGTGGCAAGTGTTGTAGCGCCAGCCGCCGCGGCGGCGCGCTAGGTGGTACCCCGTGATCCCGGGGGCGGCGGCTGCCAGCGCCCGTCGACCAGCAACTCGTGAGGCGCGAACTGCGCCTTGTAGTCCATCTTCTCGCTGCCATCGATCCAGTAGCCGAGGTAGACATGCGGCAGCTTCAGCGCACGCGTCTGTTCGATCTGCCACAGCACGTTGTAGGTGCCGTAGCTGGCGCGGGCCTCGGGCTCGTAGAAGGTGTAGACCGCCGACAGGCCATCGTTGAGGATGTCGAGGATCGAGACCATCTTCAGCGCGCCGAGCGAGCCGTCGTCGGTCGGCTCGCGGAACTCGACCAGCCGGCTGTTGACCCGGCTTTGCAGCAGGAACTGGGTGTACTGGTCGATCGAGTCGTGGTCCATGCCGCCGCCGCTGTGGCGGCCGGCCTGGTAGCGCAGATAGAGCTGGTAGTGCTCGGGCGCGAAGCACAGGCGCAGCACGCGGGACTTCAGATTCGCGTGCTGCTTCCAGGCGCGGCGCTGGCTGCGCGTCGGCTGGAAGCTCGCCACTGGCACACGCAGCGGCACGCAGGCACGGCAGCCGTCGCAGTAGGGCCGGTAGGTGAACATGCCGCTGCGCCGGAAGCCGTTGGCGACCAGGCCGGAGTAGGCGTCGGCGTGGATCAGGTGGCTGGGCGTGGCCACCTGCGAGCGGGCCATGCGGCCAGCGACGTAGCTGCACGGGTACGGTGCGGTGGCGTAGAACTGCAGCGAGGCGAGCGGAAGCTCTTTCGGGTGCGTCACGGGCCGGTGTCCTGCTCGGCGTCGGCGCCCTCGACCGAGAAACCGAGGTGGCGCCACAGCGATGGATCATAGGTCCATTCGCCGATCGGCTCGGCCCCCCGGGCAAGGGAGAGACGGCGCTCGAAATCGGCGCGCGGCAACTCGCGCCCGCCCAGCGAGGCCAGGTGGCCGGTGCGCTGCTGGCAGTCGATCATCGCCACGCCGTGTTCACGGCAGAAGCACACCAGCGCGGCCAATGCGATCTTGGACGCATCGGTGCAGTGCGAGAACATCGATTCACCGAAGACCATGCGGCCGAGTCCGATGCCATACAGGCCGCCGGCGAGTTCGCCGTCGATCCAGGTCTCGACGCTGTGGACGGCGCCCAACCGGTGCCAGGCCACGTAGGCCTCGATCATCTCCGGCACGATCCAGGTGCCGTCCTGGCCTTCGCGCGGCGTGCCGGCACAGGCACTGATGACGCGGCGGAAGTCGGAGTCGATGCGGATCTTGCAGCCGGCGCTGCGGATGAACTTTCCGATCGTCTTGCGCAGTGAACGCTTGAGACGGAACTCGTCCGTCAGCAGCACCATGCGCGGGTCGGGCGACCACCACAGCACCGGCTGGCCCTCGCTGTACCAGGGGAACACGCCCTTGGAATAGGCCTCGGTCAGGCGCTGCGGCGTCAGCTCGCCGCCGGCAGCCAGCAGCCCGGGCGCGTCGGAGCCCGGGGGCAGCGCGCGCCGCGTGTCCGGCAGCGCGTCGTGCGGACCGCGCAGCCAGGGGATCACGGCTGCGGCGTCCGGCTCAGTTGGCGAACGCGGCGATGCCGGTGATCGCCCGGCCGAGGATCAGCGCATGCACGTCGTGCGTGCCCTCGTAGGTGTTGACCACCTCGAGGTTGACCAGGTGGCGCGCCACGCCGAACTCGTCGCTGATGCCGTTGCCGCCCATCATGTCGCGCGCCATGCGGGCGATGTCCAGCGCCTTGCCGCAGCTGTTGCGCTTCATGATCGAGGTGACCTCGACCGACGCCGTGCCCTCGTCCTTCATGCGACCCAGCCGCAGGCAGCCTTGCAGGCCGAGCGTGATCTCGGTCTCCATGTCGGCCAGCTTCTTCTGGATGAGCTGGTTGGCCGCGAGCGGCCGGCCGAACTGCTGGCGGTCGAGCACGTACTGCCGGGCGCGTGTGAAGCAGTCTTCCGCCGCACCAAGCGCGCCCCAGGCGATGCCGTAGCGCGCGCTGTTCAGGCAGGTGAACGGGCCCTTCAGGCCGCGCACCTCGGGGAAGGCGTTCTCCTCGGGACAGAACACGCGGTCCATCACGATTTCGCCGGTGATGCTGGCACGCAGGCCGACCTTGCCGTGCACCGCGGGGGCGGTGAGCCCCTTCCAGCCCTTCTCGAGCACGAAGCCGCGGATCTGGCCGCCATCGTCCTTGGCCCAGACGACGAACACGTCGGCGATCGGGCTGTTGCTGATCCACATCTTCGAGCCGCTGAGCTCGTAGCCGCCGTCGACCTTGCGGGCGCGGGTGATCATGCTGCCCGGGTCGGAGCCGTGGTTCGGCTCGGTCAGGCCGAAGCAGCCGATCCACTGGCCGGTGGCGAGCTTGGGCAGGTACTTCTGCTTCTGCGCTTCGGTGCCGAAGGCGTTGATCGGCACCATGACCAGCGAGCTCTGCACGCTCATCATCGAGCGGTAGCCGGAGTCGACCCGCTCGACCTCGCGCGCCACCAGGCCGTAGCAGACGTAGTTCAGGCCGGCGCCGCCATACGCCTCGGGAATGGTCGGTCCGAGCAGGCCCAGTTCGCCCATCTCGCGGAAGATCGCCGGGTCGGTCTTCTCGTGGCGGAAAGCCTCGAGCACGCGGGGCGCGAGCCGGCCCTGGCAGTACTCGCGCGCGGCATCGCGCACGGCACGTTCGTCGTCGGTGAGTTGCTGCTCGAGCAGCAGCGGGTCGTCCCACTGGAAAGCGGCGGCTTTGCTGGCCATGATCACACTCCTTCGCGAGGCATCGAGTATGGCAGCGCCGGCGTGTCGCCCGCGTGCCAGGCGGTGCGTGGCGAGCATGGTATACGCAGCGTCCCATGAGCCATCCGATTGCCGACGTCGCGTTCGACACCATCGCCCAGTGCATCCGCCGGCATGCGCAAGAGCGGCCCGGCTCGGCGGCGCTGTCGGACGGCGAGACGGCGCTGAGCTACGGCGAGCTCGACGCGTTGATGGACCGCGTCGCTGCCGCGCTGCAGCGTGATGGCCTGGCGCCGGGCGAGGCCATTGCGCTGTGTGCTGCGCCCTCGGTGACGCAGGCGGCGCTGTTCCTGGGTGCACTGCGTGCCGGAGTGGTGGTGGCGCCACTCGCGCCGGGCAGCGCGCCGGCGAGCCTCGCGCGCATGCTGGCCGATGCGCAGGCACGACGGCTGTTCGTCAACGTCGGCACGGCTGGCGACTTCGCAGATGCCGAGGTGCCGATGACCCGGCTCGATGTCGAACTTGACGACTGGCTCGCACCGCCCGGCGCCGTGCCGCAGGAGGTCGACATCCTGCCCGAGTCGCCGTTCAACATCATCTACTCGTCGGGCACCACCGGCGAGCCCAAGGGCATCGTGCAGCCACACGGCATGCGCTGGGCGCACGTGAAGCGTGGCCTGCCCTATGGCTACGGTCCAAGCGCAGTGACGCTGCTGGCCACGCCGCTGTACTCCAACACCACGCTGGTGGTGTTCTTCCCTTCGCTTGCCTTCGGCGGCCAGGTGGTGCTGATGCCGAAGTTCGACACGCTCGGCTACCTGCAACTTGCCGAACGAATGCGAGCGACCCACACGATGCTGGTGCCGGTGCAGTACCAGCGGCTGATGGCGCACGAGCACTTCGACGCCTTCGACCTGTCTTCCTTCTGCATGAAGTTCTGCACCAGCGCGCCGTTCTCCGCGGCGCTCAAGGCCGACGTGCTGAAGCGCTGGCCGGGCGGGCTGGTCGAGTTCTACGGCATGACCGAGGGTGGCGGCACCTGCCTGCTCGAGGCGCATGCCCTCCCCGACAAGCTGCACACCGTCGGCCGGCCTGCGCCGGGTACCGACATGCGCCTGATCGACGAGGCCGGCGTCGAGCTTCCCCCAGGGTCGACCGGCGAGGTCGTCGGCCATTCGCCCGGCATGATGGTCGGCTACCACCGTCGCCCCGAGGCCACGCGCGAGGCCGAGTGGTTCGACGCCACGGGCAAGCGCTTCATCCGCACCGGCGACATCGGCCGCTTCGACGCCGACGGCTTCCTGATCCTGCTCGACCGCCGCAAGGACATGATCATCTCCGGCGGCTTCAACATCTACCCGAGCGACCTGGAGGCACAGCTGCGCAAGCACCCGGCGGTGGCCGAGGCGGCGGTGGTCGGCGTGCCGTCGGCGCAGTGGGGCGAGACGCCGGTGGCCTTCGTCGTGCAGCGTGCCGGCCACGCCGAGCCGGCCGAGGCCCTGCGCGAGTGGCTCAACCGGCGCGTCGGCAAGACACAGCGGCTGGCCGCGCTGCACCTCGTCGACGAGCTGCCGCGCAGCGCGATCGGCAAGGTGCTCAAGCGCGAACTGCGCGAACGCCACGCTGCGCTGACGGGGCTCGCATGAGCCGGTGCGTTTCCCGCATCGCTGCCGGCACGCTACAGTGTCGGCCCAAGCGATCGCTGAAGTCTGTCAGCGCACGTTGACAAGGCCGGAAGGCCGGAGGAGAGGCGATGGGCTGGACGTTCCCGTTTTCGGCACTGGTCGGGCAGGACGAGATGAAGCTGGCGATCCTGATCGCCGCGATCGACCCGAGCGTGGGCGGCGTGCTGGTCTTCGGCGACCGCGGCACCGGCAAGTCCACCGCCGTGCGCGCGCTGGCCGCGCTGCTGCCGAAGATGAGCGCGGTGGTGGGCTGCCCCTACCAGTGCGACCCGGCCTCGCCGTGCACCGACTGCCGTGCCCGGCTGGCCGGCGGCACCGCACTGAAGTCGCACAAGGTGGCGGTGCCGGTGGTCGACCTGCCGCTGGGCGCGACCGAAGACCGCGTGGTCGGCGCGCTCGACCTGGAGAAGGCGCTCGCCCATGGCGTCAAGGCCTTCGAGCCCGGCCTGCTGGCCCGCGCCAACCGCGGTTTCCTCTACATCGACGAGGTCAACCTGCTCGAGGACCATCTCGTCGACCTGCTGATCGACGTGGCGGCCTCGGGCGAGAACGTGGTCGAGCGCGAGGGCCTGTCGGTGCGCCACCCTGCGCGGTTCGTGCTGGTGGGCAGCGGGAACCCGGAGGAGGGCGAGCTGCGCCCGCAACTGCTCGACCGCTTCGGACTGTCGGTCGAGGTGCGCACGCCGACCGAGCTCGCCACGCGTGTCGAGGTGGTGCGACGGCGCGACCGCTTCGAGCGCGATCCCGAGGCTTTCGTCGCGCAGTGGCAGAAGGACGAGGAGAAGCTGCGCCGGCGCATCGTCAAGGCGCGCGAGCGGGTGGCCAGCGTCGAGGCCGGCGACGCCGCGCTGGAGCGTGCAGCGACGCTGTGCATGGCCATGGGCACCGACGGGCTGCGCGGCGAGCTGACGCTGATCCGCGCCGCGCGCGCGCTGGCGGCCTTCGAAGGCGATGCGCAGGTCGGCGACGCGCACCTGCGCCGCATCGCCACACCCGCGCTGCGGCATCGCCTGCGCCGCGACCCGCTCGACGAAGCCGGCTCGACGGTGCGTGTCGAACGCGTGCTGGCCGAACAGTTCGGCGCATGAACGACACCGGCGCGGCCGCCTGGCGCGAAGCCGCTCTCGCCGCTGCGCTGTTCGCGGTGTCGCCGGCAGCGCTCGGCGGCGTGTCGCTGCGCTGCGGCGCCGGGCCGGTGCGCGATCGCTGGCTGGCCATCCTCAGCGATCTGCTGCCCGAGGCCACGCCGCTGCGCCGCATGCCGCACGGCATCGGAGACGAGCGCCTGCTCGGCGGCCTGGACCTGCCCGCCACGCTGCGCTCGGGGCGGCCGGTGGCGCAGCGCGGCCTGCTCGCCGAGGTCGACGGCGGCGTGCTGCTGCTGCCGATGGCCGAGCGCATTCCGGCCGGCACTGCCGCGCGCCTGGCGTCGGCGCTCGACCGTGGCGAGGTGCTGGTGGCGCGCGACGGCATCGCCGCGACGCTGGCCACGCGATTCGGCGTCGTCGCCTTCGACGAAGGGCTCGTCGACGACGATCCGCTCAGCCCGACGCTGGCCGAGCGGCTGGCCCTGCGGCTCGACCTGTCCCTGCTCGGCTGGCGTGACGTGCAACCGGACCTGTCCGGTCAGCCGACCCGCGCCGACGTGATGCGCGCACGGGCGAACTGCGCACGGGTGCGGGCCGACGACGCGGTGCTGGAGGCCTTGTGCTGCGCCTGCGTGGCGCTGGGCATCGGCTCAGCGCGCGCACCGTGGCTGGCCTTGCAGGTGGCACGTTTCGCGGCCGCGCTGGACGGCCGCGACAGCGTCGATCACGACGATGCCGAACTCGCCGCCCGCCTCGTGCTCGGGCCGCGCGCCACGCAGCTGCCGGCCCCGCCCGATGCCGAGCCACAGGAGGCCGAGCCGCCACCGCCCGAACCGCAGCAGCGTGAGGAACAGGAAGAGGAGTCGTCCGTCCCCGATGCGCCGCTGGACGAGCAGGTGCTCGCCGCCGCGCAGGCGGCCATCCCGCCTGGGCTGCTGGCGCGCCTGAAGATGGCGCAGCGTGCGGGCGGCGCGGCGCGCTCGCTCGGCCGCAGCGGGCAGTCGCGCCTGGCCTGGCGCCAGGGGCGGCCGGCGGGCGTTCGTGCCGGCAGCGTGCAGCGCGGCGCCCGCCTCAACCTGATCGAGACGCTGCGTGCCGCCGCCCCCTGGCAGGCGCTGCGGCGCCGCGAGGGAGACGTGCGCGACGGCGTGTCGGTGCGCCCCGAGGACTTCCGCGTCACGCGCTACAAGCAGAAGACACGCACGACGACCATCTTCGCGATCGATGCCTCCGGCTCGTCGGCACTGCACCGCCTCGCCGAGGCCAAGGGCGCGGTCGAACTGCTGCTGGCCGACTGCTACGTGCGGCGCGACCAGGTCGCCGTGCTGGCGTTCCGCGGCGCCGGCGCCGAACTGCTGCTGCCGCCCACGCGCTCTCTGGTGCGCGCCAAGCGCTCGCTCGCCGGCCTGCCGGGCGGCGGCGGCACGCCGCTGGCGGCCGGCCTGGATGCGGCCTGGGCGCTGGCCGAGGCCGTGGCGCGCCGCGGCGACACGCCGCTGGTCGTGCTGCTCACCGACGGCCGCGCCAACATCGGCCGCGACGGACAGCCCGACCGCGGCCGCGCCGAGCAGGACGCGCTGAAGTCCGCCGAACGCTGGCGCGGCAGCGCCATCGCGGCCGTGGTCGTCGACACCTCGGCCCGGCCCGAGCCGCGCGCCCGCGCGCTGGCGCAGCGCATGGACGCGCTCTACCTGCCGCTGCCCCATGCCCGCGCCGACACGCTCAACCTGGCGGTGCAGTCGGTGGCGCGCGGCGCGGCCGGGCGCTGAACGCGCACTGGCGCTCGCATGACGCGGACGCTGGCCTGGGATCGCGACGGCCGCGACTGGCCGAACCACGAAGCCAGCCGCTTCGCCGATGCGGGCGGGCTGCGCTGGCATTTGCAGCGCGCCGGCGATTCTTCGCTGCCCACGGTGCTGCTGCTGCACGGCACCGGCGCATCGACACATTCATGGCGTGACCTGCTGCCGCGCCTGAGCAATCGCTGCCAAGTCATCGCGCCCGACCTGCCGGGGCATGGATTCAGCGGCTGGCCACAGGAGCGCAGTTCCTTCACCTTGCCCGGCATGGCGCGGGCAGTGGCCGCACTGGTGCATGAGCAGGGCAGGGCGGCGGACCTGATCGTCGGCCACAGCGCCGGGGCGGCGGTGGCCGTGCAGATGTGCCTCGACGGGCTGGCTGCGCCGCGTGCCGTGATCGGACTCAACGCGGCCCTGCTGCCGTTGCCCGGCGTGGCCGGCGCCGTCTTCTCGCCGATGGCGCGCACGCTGGTGCTCAACCCGCTGGTGCCGCGCTTCTTTGCCTGGACGGCCGCCTGGCCGGGCATGTCGGAGCGCCTGCTGGCCGGCACAGGCTCGTCGCTGGATGCCACCGGCCAGCGCCTGTACGCCCGCCTGGTGGCCAGCCCGCAGCACGTGGCGGCGGCGCTGGCGATGATGGCCGGCTGGGACCTGGCCGCCTTCGCGCGCGGCCTGCCGCAGCTGCGCACGCCGCTGCGGCTGGTGGTCGGCGAGCGTGATCGCACGCTGCCGCCGGACCAGGCCTGGCAGGTGGCGGCCCGGGTTCACGGGGCGACCGTGACCGCGCTGCCGGGCCTGGGCCACCTCGCCCACGAGGAGCAGCCGCAGGCCGTGGCCGCGCTGATCGAGGCCGCGTTCTGAGCCGGAGACGGATTCCGGGTTGGCGCTGTTGACGCTGTTCTCTCAAGTGTCTATTCTGGTTGACACAGTGCTGCGATAACAGAAGTTGACACCCGGCCGCCGGCCGAGCGCAGTGCAGGAGGGCGCCCGTGGACGCGACTCAACGGATCGAACGCGCCCTCGAGGCGGCCGTGGCTTCTGGCGAGGGTCGCGGCGGTCCGCCGCGGCTGGCTGCGGCCATCCGCCACTCGGTCTTCCCGCCCGGTGCGCGCATCCGCCCGCAGCTGTGCGTCGCCGTGGCGCTGGCCTGCGGTAACGACGATCCGGCGCTGACCGATGCGGCGGCCGCCGCCGTCGAACTGCTGCACTGTGCCTCGCTGGTCCACGACGACCTGCCGTGCTTCGACGATGCCGCCGAGCGGCGCGGTCGCCCCTCGGTGCATGCCGCTTATGGCGAGCGCCTCGCGGTGCTGGCCGGCGATGCGCTGATCGTGCTGGCGTTCCAGCAGCTCGCCGTCTGTGCGGCGCGGCAGCCGGCGCGCATCGCACGGGTGCTGGCGCACGTTGCCGCCGGAGTGGCCATGCCGCATGGCATCGCCGCCGGCCAGGCCTGGGAATGCGAGCCGCGGCCGGTGCTGCGCGACTACCAGCGCGCCAAGACCGGCGCGCTGTTCGCCGCCGCGGCAGCGGCCGGCGCCGAGTCGGCCGGCGCCTCGCCGGCCCCCTGGCTGGTGTTCGGTGACTGCCTCGGCGAGGCCTACCAGGTGGCCGACGACATCCGCGACGTGATCGCCGAGCCGCAAGCCATCGGCAAGCCGATCGGGCAGGACCTGACGCATGGCCGGCCGAGTTCGGCCACCGAGTTCGGCCTCGACGGCGCGCTGCGCCAGTTCGACACGCTGGTGCGCGGCTGCATCGACGCGATCCCCGTCTGCCACGGTGCCGGCGCGCTGCGCGCGCTGGTGCGCGCCGAGGCCCGCCGCCTGGTGCCGCTGGAGATGACGACCGCACATGCGGCGCGCTCGCCGGCGGTGCTGCACGAGGCACTGCGGTGAACCCGAGGCTGTCGGCCGCGGCACCGGCGTCGCCGGAAGCGGGGGCGCCGTGGTGGCTGCAGTGGCGCGCCTGGCGTGACCGCCTGCTCGGCGATGCCCGCTTCCAGCGCGCCGCGGCGGCCTTTCCGCTGACCCGCCCGCTGGCCCGCAGCCGGGCTCGCGACCTGTTCGACCTGATGGCGGGTTTTGTCTATTCGCAGGTGCTGCTCGCCTGCGTGCGCCTTGGCCTGTTCGAGGTGCTGGCCGAAGGCCCGCAATCCGCCGCGGCCCTGTGCCGCCGGCTCGACCTGGCCGAGCCGCAGGCGCTGCGCCTGCTTGCCGCCGCGCAGGCGCTGGATCTGGTCGAACGGCGCGGCGAGGCCTGGGCACTCGGCTCGCTCGGCGCGGTGCTGGTGGGAAACGCGCCGCTGCAGGCGATGATCGAACACCACGCCTCGTTGTATCGCGATCTCGGCGACCCGGTCGCGCTGCTGCGCGGCGAGCGCCCGGCCACCGAACTGGGCCGCTACTGGGCCTATGCCGACAACGAGGCCGCCGGCGATCTCGGCGCTCAACGCGTGGCCGACTACTCGGCACTGATGGCGGCATCGCAACCGCTGATCGCCGACCAGGTGCTCGATGCCTATCCGATCGCGCGGCACCGCCGCCTGCTCGACGTGGGCGGCGGCGAGGGTGTCTTCCTCTGCGCCGCGGCCAGGCGCGCCCCGGCGCTGAAACTGATGCTGCTGGACTTGCCGGCGGTGGCCGACCGGGCCCGCGCCCGCTTCGCCGACGCCGGCCTGGCCGGGCGCGCAGAGGCGATCGGCGGCGACTTCCTGAACCGCCCGCTGCCGCGCGGCGCCGATGTCGCTTCGCTGGTGCGCGTGATGTTCGATCACCACGACGACAACGCGATGCGCATCCTGCGCGCCGTGCGGGCCGCGCTGCCGCCGGACGGCACGCTGCTCGTCGCCGAGCCGATGGCCGGCACCAAGGGGGCCGAGGCGATGGGCGACGCCTACTTCGGCTTCTACCTGCTGGCCATGGGCTCGGGCCGCTCGCGCAGCGCCCAACGCCTGGGCGAGATGCTCGCCGCGGCTGGCTTCGACCGCATCCGGCAGGTGCCTACACGGCTGCCGCTGCAGGCCGGATTGATCGTCGCCCGCTGTGCCGGCGCCTGATCTGCATCAACCAATGAAAACACAGGTTGACATTAAAAAGTGTCAGCGTAGGATGACACTATTGATCCCCAAGCAGGTGCGCCGCCGGTGCGCCGACGGGGTCGGAGTCCTCGAATGAACACCACGGCCATCGTCCTCGAGCAGCCCGAGCACCTGATGCTCAGCCGCCTCGACCTGACGCCGCCGGCCGACGACGACGTCATCGTCGACATCGAGTACAGCGGCATCAGCACCGGTACCGAGAAGCTGCTCTGGAACGGCCGCATGCCGACCTTCCCGGGCATGGGCTACCCGCTGGTGCCGGGCTACGAATCGGTCGGGCACATCGTGCAGGCCGGGCCGCGTGCGCAGCACGGCGTCGGCGAGCGGGTGTTCGTCCCCGGCGCACGCTGCTACGGCGAAGTGCGCGGCCTGTTCGGCGGCGCCGCCTCCCGGGTGGTGGTCAGCGATTCGCGCATCACGCCGGTGTCGGACACTCTGGGTGACAAGAGTGTGCTGCTGGCCCTGGCGGCCACGGCGTACCACTCGGTGTCGGGTGCCGGCAAGCGCGACCCGATCATCGCGCCCGACCTGATCGTCGGGCACGGCGTGCTCGGCCGCCTGCTGGCCCGCATGGTGGTGGTGGCCGGCTTCGCACCGCCGACGGTGTGGGAGACCAACCCGGTGCGCATGAGCGGTGCCGAAGGCTATCCGGTCATCAAGCCCGAGGACGACGTGCGACGCGACTACCGCGCCATCTACGACGTCAGCGGCGACGCGAAGATCCTCGACAGCCTGGTGGCGCGCCTCGCGCCGGGCGGCGAGATCGTGCTCGCCGGCTTCTACACCGAGCCGATCGCCTTCGCCTTCGCGCCGGCCTTCATGCGCGAAGCACAGATCCGCTGCGCCGCCGAGTTCAAGAAACCCGACCTGCTCGCCGTGAAGGAACTGGCCGAGAGCGGCGTGCTGTCGCTCGACGGCCTGATCACTCACCACGCCGAGCCGATGCAGGCCGACACCGCCTACCGCACTGCCTTCGGCGATGCGGGCTGCCTGAAGATGGTCCTCGACTGGAGACACTGCCAATGAACGCGCCTACCAACCCGGTCATCTTCAT
The DNA here is from genome assembly GCA_943370595.1 of Chitinophaga pinensis. Lineage (GTDB taxonomy): Bacteria > Pseudomonadota > Gammaproteobacteria > Burkholderiales > Burkholderiaceae_C > Piscinibacter. The sequence continues at coordinate 47,478 of CALRRO020000017.1, read as the reverse complement.
GCGCGACGAGCGCCTCAAGGCCGAGGCCGCCATCGAACCCGATCCGGTGCCCACCTCGCCAGCGGCGAAGACGACGCAGATCATCGCCATCTACGGCAAGGGCGGCATCGGCAAGAGCTTCACGCTGGCCAACCTCAGCTACATGATGGCCCAGCAGGGCAAGAAGGTGCTGCTGATCGGCTGCGACCCGAAGAGCGACACCACCAGCCTGCTGTTCGGCGGCAAGGCCTGCCCGACCATCATCGAGACCAGCTCGAAGAAGAAGCTGGCCGGCGAGAGCGTCGCGATCGGCGACGTCTGCTTCAAGCGCGACGGTGTCTACGCGATGGAGCTTGGTGGCCCCGAGGTCGGCCGCGGTTGCGGCGGGCGCGGCATCATCCACGGCTTCGAGACGCTCGAGAAGCTCGGCTTCCACGACTGGGGCTTCGACTACGTGCTGCTCGACTTCCTCGGCGACGTGGTCTGCGGCGGCTTCGGCCTGCCGATCGCCCGCGACATGTGCCAGAAGGTCATCGTCGTGGCCAGCAACGACCTGCAGTCCCTGTACGTCGCCAACAACGTCTGCAGCGCGGTCGAGTACTTCCGCAAGCTCGGCGGCAACGTCGGCGTGGCCGGCATGGTGATCAACCGCGACGACGGTACCGGCGAGGCCAAGCAGTTTGCCGAACACGCCGGCATCCCGGTGCTCGCCACCATTCCCGCCAACGAGGACATCCGCCGCAAGAGCGCCAGCTACGAGATCATCGGTCGCCCCGGCACGCAGTGGGCGCCGCTGTTCGAGGAACTGGCCACCAACGTTGCGGTGGCGCCGCCGGTGCGCCCGAAGCCGCAGACGCAGGACCAGTTGCTCGGCCTGTTCTCTGCCGAGGTGACCGGCCGCGACTTCCAGATGGAGCCGGCGACCACCTTCGACATGGTCGGCAAGCACGAGCTGCTCAAGCCGACGCTCGAAGTCGTCTACGACGCCGCCTGAGCACGCCGACCATGAGCACCGCACCGGACGTGCCGAACCCCGCCGCCCTCGAGGGCGACGGCGTGGGCTGCCACACGGGCCGCGACAAGATGCTTGCCGCCGCGCAGTCGGCCGGCAAGAGCGAGACGCTGGCGCAGTACGCCCGCGACTACCCGCTGCCCGAGGGCGCCGGCCCGCACGACCAGCCGCAGAGCATGTGCCCGGCCTTCGGTTCGCTGCGCGTGGGGCTGCGCATGCGCCGCACCTCGACCATCCTGTCCGGCTCGGCCTGCTGCGTCTACGGCCTGACCTTCACCTCGCACTTCTACGGCGCCAAGCGCAGCGTCGGCTACGTGCCCTTCAACAGCGAATCGCTGGTCACCGGCAAGCTGTTCGAGGACATCCGCGACGCGGTCTACCGCGAAGCCGACCCCGACAAGTACGACGCCGTCGTCATCATCAACCTGTGCGTGCCCACCGCCAGTGGCGTGCCGCTGCAGCTGCTGCCGAAGGAGATCAACGGCGTGCGCATCATCGGCATCGACGTGCCGGGCTTCGGCGTGCCCACGCATGCCGAGGCAAAGGACGTGCTGGCCGGTGCGATGCTGCGCTACGCCCGCACCGAGGCCGAGGCCGGCCCGGTGATGGCGCCGCGCCAGGGCGTCTCCGACCGGCCGACGGTCACGCTGCTGGGCGAGATGTTTCCGGCCGACCCGGTGGGCATCGGCATGATGCTCGAGCCCATGGGCCTCGCTGCCGGGCCGGTGGTGCCGACGCGCGAATGGCGCGAGCTGTATGCGGCGCTCGACTGCGCCGCGGCGGCGGCGATCCATCCCTTCTACACCGCCAGCGTGCGCGAGTTCCAGACCGCCGGCCGTGCCGTGGTGGGCTCCGCGCCAGTGGGCTACGAGGGTACTGAGGCCTGGCTGCAGGCCATCGGCCAGGCGACCAACATCTCGCAGGCGCGCATCGACGCGGCGAAGAACAAGTGGCTGCCCGCCATCAAGGGCGCGCTGAGTCGCATGCCCATCAAGGGCCGCATCACGGTCAGCGGCTACGAAGGCTCCGAGCTGCTGGTGGCGCGGTTGCTGATCGAGAGCGGCGCCGAGGTGCCGTATGTCGGCAGCGCCTGCCCGGCCACGCCCTGGAGCGCGCCCGACCGCGAATGGCTGGAGGCCCGCGGCGTGCACGTGCAGTACCGCGCGTCTCTCGAGCAGGACATCGCCGCAGTCGCCGAGTTCCGGCCCGACTTGGCCATCGGCACCACGCCGGTCGTGCAGGCCGCCAAGGAAGCGACCATTCCCGCGCTGTACTTCACCAACCTGATCTCGGCCCGCCCGTTGATGGGCCCGGCGGGCGCCGGCTCGCTGGCCCAGGTGGTCAACGCGGCGATTGCCAACAAGGGCCGCTTCGAGGCGATGCGCGAGTTCTTCGGCGACGTCGGCGGTGGCGACCAGGCGGGCGTGTGGGAAGGCAAGCCGGTGCTGCGCCCCGAGTTCCGCGCCGAGACACGCCGCCAGGTCATCAAGATCCAGAAGCGCCGCAAGGCCGAGGAGATGATCTGATGAGCGCGAAGCCTCAGCTCAACTTCGTGCTCGACCACGACCGCGCCGGCGGCTACTGGGGCGCCGTCTACGTGTTCACGGCCATCAAGGGCCTGCAGGTGGTGATCGACGGCCCGGTGGGCTGCGAGAACCTGCCGGTGACCAGCGTGCTGCACTACACCGACGCGCTGCCGCCGCATGAGCTGCCGATCGTCGTCACCGGCCTGGCCGAAGAGCAACTCGGCCGCGAAGGCACCGAAGGCTCGATGAAGCGCGCCCATGCGGCGCTCGACCCCGACCTGCCCAGCGTGGTGGTCACCGGCTCGATCGCCGAGATGATCGGTGGCGGCGTCACGCCCGAGGGCACGACGATCGCGCGCTTCCTGCCGCGCACCATCGACGAAGACCAGTGGCAATGCGCCAACCGAGCGATGTACTGGCTGTGGACCGAATACGGCCTGCGTAAGGTGCCGCAGCGCACGCCCTTCGCCGAGCGCCCCGCCGGCGAGCGGCCGCGCGTCAACATCATCGGCCCCTGCTACGGCACCTTCAATTCGCCCAGCGACCTGGCCGAGATCCGCCGACTGGTGCAGGGCATTGGTGCCGAGGTGAACATGGTGTTCCCGCTCGGCAGCCACCTGGCCGACGTGTCGCGCCTCGTCGAGGCCGACGTCAACATCTGCATGTACCGCGAGTTCGGCCGCATGCTGTGCGAAGCGCTGGAGCGCCCCTACCTGCAGGCGCCGATCGGGCTGCACAGCACCACCGCCTTCCTGCGCGAACTGGGCCGGCTGCTGAACCTCGACCCCGAGCCCTTCATCGAGCGGGAGAAGCACACCACCATCAAGCCGGTGTGGGACCTGTGGCGTTCGGTCACGCAGGACTTCTTCGCCACCGCCAGCTTCGCGGTCGTGGCCGGTGAAACGTACGCCCGCGGCCTGCGCCACTTCCTGGAAGACGAGCTCGGCCTGCCGTGCCAGTTCGCGGTGTCGCGCACCGCCGGCACCAAGACCGACAACGCCGAGGTGCGCCGCCTGGTGCGCGAGAAGACACCGCTGGTGATGTTCGGCAGCTTCAACGAGCGCATGTACCTGGCCGAAGCGGGCGCGCGCGGGCCGATGAAGCCGGCGTTCATCCCGGCTTCGTTCCCCGGCGCCATCATCCGCCGCGCCACCGGCACGCCGTTCATGGGCTACGCCGGCGCCACCTATGTGGTGCAGGAGGTGTGCAACGCGCTGTTCGATGCGCTGTTCCACATCCTGCCGCTGGGCACCGAACTCGACCAGGTCGATGCCACGCCCGCGAAGCACACCAACGAACTGCCCTGGGACGACGACGCCAAGGCGCTGCTCGACGACCTGGTCGAGACGCAGCCGGTGCTGGTGCGCATCTCCGCAGCCAAGCGGCTGCGCGACCGTGCCGAGTCCGAGGCGCGGCGTCTCGGCGAAGAGCGTGTCAGCGCACAGCGCATGGCGCAGTCCAGCAACGCTTCGCTGCAGGGGGTGCCGGCATGAGCGGGTTCCCCGTGCAACGCGGCGCAACACCATCGACCCGGTGCTCGCACCGGGCGCACCCGACGTCGCGGCATCCTGCCGTGGCTGCCTCTGTCGCGCAGGCATCGTGCGCGGCTGGTCGCAAGGCCAAGCTGAAGGAGTATTCCAATGGCTGAAAGAAAGGGTTCGATTTCGGGCCTGACCGACGAAGAGGCCCAGGAGTTCCATCGGTTCTACATCCAGGGGTTCGTGGGCTTCACGGCAATCGCCGTCGTCGCGCACGTGCTGGTCTGGGCGTGGCGCCCCTGGCTCTGAGTCGTCTGACGCACTGACCCAGCACAAGGGGATTGCCATGGTCCATACCGAAAGCGCACTGCACAGGCACGACGGGCAGAACAGGTACAGAAGCTATTACCTGATCTTCACGGCGAGCTTCATCGTGTTTCTTGCGATTGCTCTCACGGGGCAGTTGCTGGGATGGCACTGGCGAGCCTGGCTGCCGGGCGCAGAAGGCGTCAAGTCACTGTTTGGCGGCGTCAAGGCTGCTGTCTATACCTTCATGTCGCACCTCACATAGGAGCTTGGAATCATGTGGAGAATCTGGCGTTTGTTCGATCCGCTTCGGGCGATGGTTGCCCAGGCGGTGTTCCTGTTCGGTATCGCAGTGATGATTCACCTCATCCTGCTGAGCACGAACAAGTTCAACTGGCTCGATGGCCCGAAGAAGGCCGCGGTGGCGTCAGCCAACGCACCGATGCCGACGGCGGTTGCTTCGCTCGCCATCACGACGAAGTAGCACGCAGCCCAGTGCAGCGGGCGGAGTCGGTATCGCAAGCACCGGCTCCTCTCGTCTGCCTGGCCGGCGCCCGCGCGGCGCCGCCCTAGTACACGAGGTCGGAGGACCAGGCCATGGCCATGTTGAGCTTCGAGAGGAAATACCGGGTGCGCGGTGGCACGCTGGTCGGCGGGGATCTGTTCGACTTCTGGGTCGGGCCCTTCTATGTCGGGTTCTTCGGCATCACCACCATCTTCTTCAGCTTCCTCGGCACGGCGCTGATCCTCTGGGGCGCCTCTCAAGGGCCGACCTGGAACCTCTGGCAGATCTCGATCGCGCCGCCGGACCTGTCGTACGGCCTGCGCTTCGCCCCGCTGCTTGAGGGCGGCCTGTGGCAGCTCGTCACCGTCTGCGCGCTCGGAGCGTTCGGCTCCTGGGCCCTGCGCGAGGTGGAGATCTGCCGCAAGCTCGGCATGGGCTTGCATGTGCCGATCGCCTTCGGCTTCGCGATCTTCGCGTACTTCACGCTCGTCGTGATCCGTCCGGTGCTGATGGGCGCCTGGGGCCACGGCTTCCCGTACGGCATCTACAGCCACCTCGACTGGGTGAGCAACGTCGGCTACCAGTACCTGCACTTCCACTACAACCCGGCGCACATGATCGCGATCAGCTTCTTCTTCGCGACCACCTTCGCGCTGTCGCTGCACGGCGGCCTGATCCTGTCGGCCACCAACCCGAAGGCGGGTGAGGTGGTCAAGACGCCGGCGCACGAAGACACCTTCTTCCGCGATGCGATCGGCTACTCGATCGGTTCGCTGGGCATCCACCGCCTCGGGCTGTTCCTCGCGCTGGCCGCGGTGTTCTTCAGCGCGGTGTGCATCGTCATCAGCGGCCCGTTCTGGACGCGCGGCTGGCCCGAGTGGTGGGGCTGGTGGCTGAACCTGCCGATCTGGAGCCAGTGGCCTCTCAAGTGAGCCCAGGAGAACAAGCATGATCGAGTATCAGAACCTCTTCACCAGCGTGCAGGTCGTGGGGCCTGCGGAGCTGGGTGTTCCCCTGCCTCCAGGCAACAGCCCGCGCACGATCAAGAACCCCTGGATCGTCCATCTGCTGGGCCGCATCGGCTGCGCCCAGATCGGGCCGATCTACCTCGGGCCGCTGGGCCTGGCCTCGCTGTTCTTCGGCACGCTGGCGTTCAACATCATCGGCTTCAACATGCTGGCGCAAGTGAACTGGAACCCGATCCAGTTCATCCGCCAGCTGTTCTGGCTGTCGCTCGATCCGCCGTCGCCGGCCTACGGCCTGTCGCTGCCGCCGATCAACGACGGCGGCTGGTGGCTGATCGCCGGCCTGTTCCTGACGATCTCGCTGTTCCTGTGGTGGGCGCGCATGTACACCCGCGCCCGGGCGCTCGGGCTCGGCACGCACGTCGCGTGGGGCTTCCTGGCGGCGATCTGGCTGTTCCTCGTCCTCGGCTTCATCCGCCCGGTGCTGATGGGCAGCTGGAGCGAGGCGGTGCCGTTCGGCATCTTCTCGCACCTCGACTGGACGGCCGCCTTCTCGCTGCGCTACGGCAATCTCTTCTACAACCCGTTCCACGCACTGTCGATCGCCTTCCTGTACGGCTCGACGCTGCTGTTCGCGATGCACGGCGCCACCATCCTGGCAGTGACGCGATTCGGCGGCGAACGCGAGATCGAGCAGATCGTCGACCGCGGCACGGCCTCGGAGCGCGCGGCGCTGTTCTGGCGCTGGACGATGGGCTTCAACGCCACGACCGAATCGATTCACCGCTGGGCCTGGTGGTTCGCAGTGCTGTGCCCGCTGACCGGCGGCATCGGCATCCTGCTGTCGGGCACGGTGGTCGACAACTGGTACCTGTGGTCGATGAAGCACGGCGTCGTGCCGCCGTACCCGTCTGTCTTCGGCACGGTGATCGACCCGGCCACCGTCCTGCAGGGAGTCAAGCCATGAGCATCTTCACGCGAGTCACCACGGTCCTCGCGGTGCTCTCGGCGGCCCTGCTGGCCGGCTGCGAGCGCCCCCCGGTCGATTCGGTGCAGCACGGCTACCGTGGCACCGGCATGGTCCAGGTCTACAACCCGCGGGCGATGGAGATCCAGATCCCGCAGAACCAGCCACCGGCGGCCATCCCCGCGGCGCCGGACGACGGGCCGAAGGCCAAGGACATCTACAAGAACGTGCAGGTGCTCGGCGACCTGAGCGTCGGCGCCTTCACGCGCCACATGCTGTCGATCACCCAGTGGGTGGCGCCCAACGAGGGCTGCGCCTACTGCCACAACGTCGAGAACCTGGCCGACGACTCCAAGTACCAGAAGGTCGTGGCGCGGCGCATGATCCAGATGACCCAGAAGGTCAACGCCGACTGGAAGACCCACGTCGCCGGAACCGGCGTGACCTGCTGGACTTGCCACCGCGGCAACGCCGTGCCGGCGGAGATCTGGTTCAACGCCACGCCGCAGGACAAGCGCGGCGATTTCCTCGGCAACCTGAACGGCCAGAACAATCCGGCCGACAGCGTCGGCATCGCCTCGCTGCCCAACGACCCGTTCACGCCCTACCTGCAGAAGGCGGTGGACATCCGCGTCGGTGGCACCACGGCGCTGCCGATGGGCAAGAACAGCTCCATCCAGTCCACCGAGTCGACCTACGGGCTGATGATGCACATGTCCAAGGCACTGGGCGTGAACTGCACCTACTGCCACAACACGCGCAACTTCGGCTCCTGGAACGAGAGCACGGTGCAACGCGCCACCGCCTGGCACGGCATCCGCATGGTGCGGCAGCTCAACAACGAGTACCTCGAGCCATTGACCGCCACCTTCCCGGCGTCGCGCAAGGGGCCGCAGGGCGACGTGGCCAAGGTCTACTGCGCCACCTGCCACCAGGGGGCCTACAAGCCGGTCTACGGTGCGCAGATGGCCAAGGACTTCCCCGAGCTGCTGACCGTCGCTGCCGTGAGCAAGGCGGCCGCTGCCGAGCCGCTGCCGCCGCCGGTCAACGAGGCGCGGCGCTCGGTGCTTTACTTCGACGTCGGCTCCGCGGTGCTGCAGGACGCGCAGGCCAAGGGGCTGGCCGAACTGACCGCGACGATGCTCAAGTCGGCCGGCCTGAAGGCGACGATCTCCGGCTTCCACAGCGCGGCGGGCACGCTGGCGCAGAACCAGGAACTGGCCAAGCAGCGCGCCTTCACCGTGCGTGACTCGCTGCTCGCAGCCGGCATCGCGGAATCCCGCGTGACCCTGGCCAAGCCGCAGCAGACCTCGGGCAACGACAGCGGCGAGAGCGCGAGCTCGCGTCGTGTCGACGTGACGGTGCAGTAAGCGCACGCCGCCGGGACGCCGCCATGTCGCCCATCACCCCGTCGCCCATCGTTGCACCGGCGGCGGAGGTGCTGCTGGCGCGGCCGCGTGGCTTCTGCGCCGGCGTGGTCCGCGCGATCGAGATCGTCGAACGTGCGCTCGAACTGCACGGTGCGCCGGTCTACGTGTTCCACGAGATCGTGCACAACGGGCATGTCGTCGCCGACCTGCGCGACAAGGGCGCGGTGTTCGTCGACTCGCTGGACCAGGTGCCCAAGGGCGCGGTGACGGTGTTCAGCGCGCATGGCGTCTCGCTCGAGGTGGTGCGGCAGTCGCAGTCGCGCAAGCTGCAGGTGATCGACGCCACCTGCCCGCTGGTGACCAAAGTGCACCTGCAGGCGCAGCGCTATGCGAAGACGGGCCACACCATCATCGTGATCGGCCATGCCGGGCACGAAGAGGTGGTCGGCACGATGGGGCGCATCGAGACCGCCGTCCACCTCGTCAGCGAGGTCGCCGACGTGGCCGCGCTGCCGCTCGCACCCGATGCCCCGGTCGCCTACGTGACGCAGACGACGCTGAGCCTCGACGACACGCGCGAGATCATCGCCGCGCTGAAGGCGCGCTTCGCCCACATCGTCGGCCCCGAGACCGACGACATCTGCTACGCCACGCAGAACCGCCAGAACGCGGTGCGTGAACTGGCCGCGCAGGTCGACCTGGTGCTGGTGGTCGGTGCGCGCAACAGCTCCAACTCGGCGCGGCTGCGCGAGGTCGCGGCCCAGCAGGGTCGCACTGCGCACCTGGTGCAGGACGAATCCGGCATCGACCCGGCCTGGGTGGCTGGCGCCCGTCGCATCGGCGTGACCGCCGGCGCCTCGACGCCCGAGGTGCTGGTGCAGCGCGTCGCGCAGCGCCTGCGCGAACTGGGTGCGGCGCATGTGCGCCAGGCCGACGGTGCCGACGAAGGCATCGTCTTCCGTCTTCCGGTCGCCTTGCTGCGGCCTGCGGCGTGAAACCGGGCGGGTTGCCGCACCCCGCCGCGCCGCTGGCGCGCGTGGGCGGCGACGGGCCGCCGTCTTCCCCGCAGCCACTCACCGGGGCCGGCCAGGCGGTCCGGCAGGCCGGCTCGGTGGCGGTGCTGCTGCTGGTGGAGTACACGCCGTGGGCGCGTGCCTGGGGCTGGATGCGCCTGGTGCTGCAGCGCTGGCCGCTGCGCCACGAGGCCGGGCTGCGCTTCAGCAAGGTGCTGGGCAGCGGCCACGAAGGCGGCTTCGGCCTGCGGCCGAGTGGCTCGCGCCAGGGGCTGTTCCTCGTCTTCGACGATGAAACCGCGGCGCGCCGCTTCATGACGCATTCGCCGGTGGTCGACGCCTACCGCCGCCATGCGCGCGAATGCTGCGTCGCCCTGTTGCGGGCGACCTCGAGCAAGGGTTCCTGGTCGGGGGCCGCGATGCAGCCCAGCGGAAACCCGGCACCCGGCCTGCCGATGGCGGCGCTGACGCGTGCGTCGATCCGGCCGTCGAAGCTGGCTTCGTTCTGGCGCCTGTCGCCGCCGAGCGAAGCCTCGCTGGCGGCAGCGCCGGGCTGCACGCTGGCCGTCGGGCTGGGCGAGGCGCCGCTGCTGCGCCAGTGCACCTTCAGCGTGTGGGAGAACGTTGCTGCGATGGACGCCTACGCACGCAGCGGCGCGCACCTGCAGGCGATCCGCAGTTCCTATGCCGGCGACTTCTTCAGCGAGGCGATGTTCGTGCGTTTCGCGCTGCTCGAACTGCGCGGCACCTGGAAGGGCCGGCAGCATGGCGGCTGAGCGCAGCGGCACCCACCGGGTCGTCGTCGTCGGCGCGGGCATCGGCGGCCTGGTCAGCGCCTTGCTGCTCGCCAGCCAGGGCCTGCAGGTCACGCTGGTCGAAGCCGCGCCGACGCCGGGCGGCAAGATGCGCCGGCTGCAGGTCGACGGGGCCGGCATCGACGCCGGCCCGACGGTGTTCACGATGCGCTGGGTCTTCGAGCAGATCCTCGCTCAGGCCGGCTTCTCGGTGGCCGACCTGCCGGCACTGACGCCGCTGCCGGTGCTGGCCCGCCATGCCTGGCGAGGGCACGGAGCGCGGCTCGACCTGTTCGCTGACTCCGCCCGCTCCGTCGATGCGATCGGCGAGTTCTCGGGCGCCGCGGAGGCCCGCCGTTTCCAGGCCTTCTGCCGCCAGGCCCGCGAGGTCTATGAACAGCTCGAGGGCCCCTATATCCGTGCGCCGCGGCCGACGCTGTGGTCCATGGGTCGCGACCTCGGCCCGCGCGGGCTGGCCACGCTGGCCGGGCTCGGGCCCTTCGCGTCCCTCTGGCGCTCGCTGGCACGCCACTTCCACGACCCTCGGCTGCAGCAGCTGTTCGGGCGCTATGCCACCTACTGCGGCGCGTCGCCCTGGGAGGCACCGGCCACGCTGATGCTGGTGGCGCAGGTCGAGCTCGACGGCGTCTGGTCGGTCGAGGGCGGCATGCACGCGCTGGCGCAGACCTTCGCCGCACTGGCCGCGCGCCGCGGCGCCACGCTGCGCTTTGCCAGCCCCTGCGAGCGCATCATGACCGATGCCGGCCGCGTCAGCGGCGTGCGGCTGGCCGGCGGTGAGGAGCTGCCGGCCGATTCGGTGGTGTTCAACGGTGACCCCCAGGCCTTGTGCCAGGGGTTGCTCGGCGACGCAGTGCAGCAGGCCGTCAAGCCGCTGCCGCGCGCCAGGCGATCGCTGTCGGCGCTGACCTGGGCGATCCATGCGCCCACCGAGGGCTTCGCGCTGGACCGCCACAACGTCTTCTTCGACACCGACTACGCCAGCGAATTCGACGACATCTTCCGCGCCCGCCGGCTGCCGCGCCATGGCACGGCCTACGTCTGCGCGCAGGACCGCGGCACCGGCACAGCCCCGCAGGGCGCCGAGCGACTGCTGTGCCTGGTCAACGCGCCGGCCGAGGGCGACCAGCACCACTTCGACGATCAGGAGACCGCAGCATGCGAACGACGGACCCTGGACTTGCTGCGCGATTGCGGGCTGACGATCTCGGCCCACCCGACGCAGGTGCAGCGCAGCACGCCTCACGACTTTCACAGGCTCTTTCCAGCCAGCGGCGGAGCGCTGTACGGGCCAGCGACGCACGGCTGGATGTCATCGTTCAGCCGCGACGGCTCGACGAGCCGGCTGCCGGGCCTGTACCTGGCGGGCGGCAGCGTGCACCCGGGGCCGGGCGTGCCGATGGCGGCGCTGTCGGGCCAGCGGGCGGCCGCGACGCTGATGGCTCACCTCGATTCGACCAGCCGGTCCCGGCGGGTGGCTACCGCTGGTGGTACGTCGACGCGGTCAGCGACGACGGCCGCCACGCCCTGACCATCATCGCCTTCGTCGGCAGCGTCTTCTCGCCGTACTACGCCTGGGCCCACGCGCGCGATCCGGCCACGCCGGCGGGCAACCACTGCGCCATCAACGTCGCGCTGTACGGTGGCACCCGGCGCTGGACCATGACCGAGCGCAGCAGCGCCAGCGTCTCGCGCGATCGCCACGAGTTCGTCGTCGGGCCGAGCCGGCTGCAGTGGGACGGCGTCTCGCTGGTGATCGACCTCGACGAAATCGGCATGCCGATCCCGCAGCGCGTGCGCGGCCGTGTGCGCGTCTGGCCGCGCGGGCTGACGCAGTTCGGCGTCGCGCTCGACGATGCCGGCGCGCACCGCTGGGGGCCGATCGCGCCGTGCTCGCGCATCGAGGTCGACCTGCAACGCCCCGGCCTGTCCTGGCGCGGCGAGGCCTACCTCGACTGCAACGAGGGCGACGAGCCGATCTCGCAGCCCTTCGAAAGCTGGGACTGGTCACGCAGCAGCCTGCGCGACGGCAGCACCGCGGTGATCTACGACGTGCGCCAGAAGCAGGGCGCCGACCGGGTCATCGCGCAGCGCTTCGATCCACAGGGTGGATCGGAGAGCTTCGAAGCCCCGCCGCGGCAGACGCTGCCGCGCACGCTGTGGCGCATCGACCGTCAGATGCGCAGCGAGGTCGGCGAGCCCGCACAGGTGCGGCAGACGCTGGAGGACACGCCGTTCTACACGCGCTCGATGCTCGATTCGCAGTTGTTCGGCGAACGGGTCGCTTCGGTGCACGAGACGCTGTCGGTGCCGCGCCTGGTGGCGCGCTCGACGCGGCTGATGCTGCCCTGGCGCATGCCGCGCGTGCGGTGATTCAACGAACCCAAAGGAGAGAGCAGACCATGGCCGACATGACCCACCCCGTGGCGCACCGTCTGGTGCAGCTGGCGCAGCTCGTGGCCGCCACGGCCGGCGCGATCGCGAGCTACGACTTCGGCATGCGCATCAGCGGCCTGCCGCTGGCAGTGCTGCTGGCGGCCAATGGTGCCTTCTTCGGCACCATCATGGTCGGCTTCGTGGCCGACCTGGTCCGCCAGGCGCGTCTTACTTCCGGTCCCGCTCGTCGCGGTTCCAACGGCTGAACTGGCCCCACAGCCAGAACGCGACCCACAGCACCCACAGGATGAACAACAGGTAATGGACTTTCATGAGGATCTCCTCTCTAGTTCTTGGACCAGGCCTGGAGCGGCAGCGGGTCGCACGCTGCCGATCAGTGCCGACATTGCTGCCACGGTGGCGATGAGCAGCGCCACCTCGACCGCATAGACGAAAGAATAGCCGGTGGCCGGCCCGGCCAGGGCCGTGCCGAAAATGCCCGTGCCGGCGAGGGCGGAAATCAGGTCGCGCAGCACGCCACCGAGCGCCACCGCCACACCGGCGGCCGTGGCCTGCACGGCGCCCCAGGTGCCCAGCGCCAGGCCGGTCTGCTCGGGCGGGGCGGCGTTCATCGTTGCCGTCAGCGTGCCGTGGCTGAAGATGCCGCCGCCCAGGCCGATCAGCAGCACGCCGCTGGCGAACAGCGGCACCGAATGCGCCGGCGCGGCCAGCATCACCGCCAGGAAAGCCGGGATGCCGATCAGCGCGCCGCCGGCGGCCATGCGAAACGGGTCGGCGCCGCGACCGAGCACGCCCGACGCCCAGCCGAAGCCGAGCAGCCCGCCCGCGGCCAGCGTGGCGGTCAGCGAGGTGGTGGCGCCCACCGTCATGCCCAGCACCTGGCCGCCATAGGGCTCGAGCAGCACGTCCTGCATGCCGAAGGCCATGGTGCCCAGGCCAATGGCGACCAGCCGCCGCATGGCCTGTGCCTGACTGGAGAAGGCCCGCCAGGCCTCACCGAAGCTGCGGTGTGCAGCAGGTGCACGGCCACGCGGCGGGCGGCGGGTCTCCTGCTTCCACAGCGCGACCACGTTGAGCACCATCGTGGTCAGCGCGGCGCCCTGGATGACCTGCACCAGCTTCCCGGGGCTGAAGTCGGCCAGCAGGCGGCCGAACACCAGCGCGCTGACCATGCTGCCGACCAGCAGCATCACGTACATGAGGCCGACGACGCGGGGCTTCGATGCCTCGGCGGTGAGGTCGGTGGCGAGGGCGAGGCCTGTGGTCTGCGTGGTGTGCAGCCCGGCGCCGACGAGCAGGAAGGCGAGGCCCGCGCCGAGCTGGCCGATCCAGGCCGGCCAGGCGGCTGCGTTGCCGCCGCCGCCGAGCACCAGCAGCGCGAACGGCATGATGGCCAGGCCGCCGAATTGCAGCATGGTGCCCATCCAGATGAAGGGCACGCGACGCCAGCCGAGCGCAGAGTGGTGGGTGTCGGAGCGGAATCCGATCAGCGCGCGCAGCGGCGCATAGATCACCGGCAGTGCGACCATGATCGCCACCAGCGAGGCCGGCACGCCGAGCTCGACGATCATCACGCGGTTCAGCGTGCCCACCAGCAGCACCATGGCCATGCCCACCGAGGCCTGGAACAGCGACAGGCGCAGCAGGCGCGACAGCGGCAGGTCCGGCGTGGCGACGTCGGCAAAGGGCAGGAATCGAGGGCCGAGTCGCGCCCAACCAGCCACCAACAGGCGCGATGGACTTTTCATGGGGGCGTCGGTCTTCGTTTCCGGAAATGGGGTGCCAGGGATCGGCGACACACGGGCCGGGCGGTCAGGCCCGGCCCGCGGTGCCGTCCACGGCGAGGTGCCGCTACGGCTTGGCGGTGGATTGCTCCACCAGTGCCACCGTTGCGGTCTGCTCCGAAGGTGCAATGGCCGCCTTCGTTGCCTTGGTGCCGCCCTCGTAGTACTTGGGCAGCCAGGTGGTGTGCGTCAGCAGTGCGTAGTGCACCGCGAACGAACTGACCGCGACCGCGCCCAGCATCAGAGGGATGCCGACCGAGGGCTTCACGACCAGCCAGATCTTTCCGTAGATCATCGTGCGCTCCTTGGGCTACTTGAGCCAGGGTGAATAGATGTACGCCAGCAGGTGCGCAAGCGCGGCGATCATGCCGAAGATCTGCGTGCCCTGGATGATGTGGCGATGCACTTCTTCGGATTCAGCCTCGGTCAGCCCTGTGGGCCAAACCTTGTTCGGGTCTGCCATGTTGGGTCTCCTTCTCGACTTCAGTTCCGTGCTCAAACCCGCACGAGGGTACTGCCTCTACCGAGTGTCATTGTCACGTGACACTTGTCTATGTCAAGCACGATTGTCATGTTGTGTGTCAGTCGGGCCTGATTCTTTCGGGGGCGGCGCGCCGTCCGTGGCCGGCGCCGCGTTGTCCTGCGGTGTCCCTTGCCGCGCTTCGGCCTCACGGCGCCTGGCGGTCTCCTGCTGATCGCGGGCCACCGAGCGCAGCTGCCACCAGCCGAACAGCAGCGCGCCGCCGAGCACCAGCACGCCCTCGATGAGCAGCAGCGGCCAGTTCGATCGGTCCATGGCGGAGTTCACCGCATCGCCCTCTGCGCGAGCATCTGCCTCTCGAACAGCTCGATCACGCGGCCGACCTGGCCAATGGCCTCGGCGGGTGCCATCACCTCCGGCGCGCTGGCCTCGCAGGCATCGACGAGGTACTGCACGGCCGGCAGGGCCGGTGGCGCGGCCCGCTTGCCTCCCGACGGCGCGAACGCAGCCGCGGTCGCGCGCGCGATCAAGCGCAGCTTGCGTTGCCGGGAGACCACCGCGCGATGCGACACCGAGTCGAGCCCCAGTTGTTCGAGCTGGCGACCGATCTCGGCATAGACGAGCCGGGCCGCGCAGATGGCCGGGCGGCAGTCGCGCGGCAGTGCGCAGATGCCGGCTTCGGAGCGGCGGTACAGTTCGTCGGCGGCATCAAGCAGGCGCTGGATGACGCCACCGATCGCCGCATCGAAACGGGGTGCAGCGAGCCAGGCGTCGGGGTCGATGCCGGCGTCGCGCAGCCAGCTGCGCGGCAGGTAGAGGCGGCCGTTGCGCGCATCCTCGCCGACGTCGCGTGCGATGTTGGTGAGCTGCATGGCCACGCCGAGCTCGCAGGCGCGCGCCAGCGCCGCGGTATCGCGTGCGCCCATCACCAGCGCCATCATGGCACCCACCGTGCCGGCGACGCGCGCGCCGTAGGCCTGCACGTCGTCGAGCGTCTCGTAGCGGCGGCCGCTGGTGTCCCAGACGAAGCCGTCGAGCAGCGCGTCGAGCAGGGTGCGCGGAATGGCGAAGCGGTGCACGACCACGGCCAGCGCGCGGTCGGCGGTGATGCTTCGCGGCCGGCCGGCATAGATGCCGTCCAGCCGTTCCTGCAGGTCGCGCATCGCACTCAGCGGGTTCTCGCCGAGGTCGACCGCATCGTCGGCGAGGCGACAGAACGCGTACAGGGCGCTGGCCGGCGCGCGCACCCGCGAGGGCAGCAGCAGCGAAGCGGCGAAGAAGGTCTTCGAGCCGCCGCGCATCAAGGCGCGGCAGGCACGGAGGTCGTCGGCCGTCGGGCGGCTGGCGTGGAGCTCAGGCGAATTGATCGACATGCGGTACCACCTTCTCCAGCGCCTTGGCCGACATCAGAACCCCGGGCACGCCGGCGCCCGGGTGCGTGCTCGCGCCGACCATGAACAGGCCCTGCACGTCCTCGCTGCGGTTGTGCGGCCGGAACCAGGCGCTCTGCAGCAGGATCGGCTCCAGGCCGAAGGCCGCACCCTTGAAGGACAGCAGCCGGTCGTGGAAGTCCTGCGGCGTGGTCACGCGCGAGGTGACGATCTCGGCGCCCAGGCCCGGCAGCACCGTCTCTTCCAGCTTCGCCTGGATGGCCTGGCGGTACGACTCGGCCTTCTGTGCCCAGTCGGTGCCGCTGCCCAGGTGCGGCACCGGCGCGAGCACGTAGAACGCGTCGTGCCCCGGCGGCGCCATCGAGACGTCGGTGGCGGTGGGCCGGTGCAGGTAGAGGCTGAAGTCGTCGGCGAGCTTGTGGTGCTTGAAGATGTCGGCGAGCAGTCCCTCGTAGCGCGGCCCAAGCAGCATCATGTGGTGAGGCACGTCCTCGTAGCGGCGCTTCGTGCCGAAGTACCAGACGAACAGGCTCATCGAGTAGCGGCCGCGCTCGATGCGGCTGTCGCTCCAGTGCTTCCGGTGCTGCGGCTCGATCAGGTGCCGGTAGGTCCAGGCCGTGTCGGCGTTGCTGACGACGATGTCGGCGCGGTGCTGGCTGCCGTCGGCGAGCTCGATGCCGGTGGCGCGACCGCCTTCGACGGTGATGCGCCGGACTTCGGCATTGCAGCGCACCGCCACGCCGCGCTCGGCCAGCAGCTTGACCAGGCCACGCACCAGCGCGCCGGTGCCGCCCATCGCCCAGTGCACGCCGAAGCGGCGCTCCAGCGTGTTGATCAGCGAGTAGACGCAGGTCACCGACATCGGGTTGCCGCCGATCAGCAGCGGGTGGAAGCTCATCACCACGCGCAGCTTCTGATTGCGGATGTGGCTGCAGACCATGGCGTACAGGCTGCGCCATCCGCGCATGCGCATCAGCGACGGCACGGCGGCGAACAGGTCGCCGATGCCATCGAAGGCGTTGTCGCCCAGTTCCTCGAAACCGAGCCGGTAGCACAGCGCTGCCTCTTCGAGGAAGCGCTCGAAGCCGGGCAGGTCGTCCGGGCTGTAGCGGGCCACCTCGGCGCGCATCTGCGCCGCGTCGCCGCTGTAGTCGAACCAGCTGCCGTCGTCGAAGCGGATGCGGTAGAACGGATCGAGCGCGCGCAGGTCGATGTCGTCGGAGAATTTCCGGCCGCACAGCGTCCACAGCTCCTCGAGCATGAACGGGGCGGTGACGATGGTCGGGCCGGCGTCGAAGGTGAAGCCATCCTGCCGCCAGACGTAGGCGCGGCCGCCGGGCGCGTCGAGCTTCTCGAACACCTCGACGTGGTAGCCGCGGCAGCTCAGCCGGACCGCCGCGGCCAGGCCGCCGAAGCCGCTGCCGATGACGATCGACTTCGGCGCGCCGCGCGGTGCGCGGCGGTCGGTCGTGCCGCCTGGCGGCGCGATGCCGCTAACGGGCGTGAAGTAGCTGGTCATCGGTGTCCAGGGGCGCGATGCGCAGGGGTTCCTCCGCAGCAACGGGCGGCGGGCCGTCGCGACGCTCGCGCATGGCCCAGCGCCACAGCGCGGTGGGGTTGAAAGGCAGCACCATCAGCCAGTGCTCGAGGATGGCCAGGCCGAGCAGCGTGGCCACCAGCAGGTGGCCGGTGGCTTTCGCGCTGCCGGCAGGCGCGTCGAGTGCTTCGTTGACCAGCCAGGCGAAGGCGATGCTCGATGCGGTGACCGAGACCGGGAACAGCAGGTTCATCGCCCGCTTGCGGAAGAAGCTGGCCAGGTAGGCCAGGTGCGGCGGCAGGAACTCGATGCTGAGGTTGCGCACACCGAGGAACACGTTGAGCTTGGCGCTGATGCGCATCACCCACAGCACCGCGAAGGTGGCCATGCCGACCTGGTTGGCCGACTGCCAGGTGATGGCAAGGATCAGCGCACCGGAGGCGAGGATGGCCAGCTCGTGCCACAGGATGGCGGCCACCGCCTGCACGAAGCGTGGCCAGCCGCGCACGCCCGGGTCGGCCGCATGCTGGCGCGGCCCGGTGACCCAGCCGGTCAGGAAGCTCAGCTCGTGCCAGCCCCAGACCAGCAGGGCCGAGGTGAAGGCACAGAACGCGCCGGCCGGCGTCGTCTGCGGCGCGGTGTGGGCCAGGCCGACGAAGGCGCCCAGCGCCAGCAGCGTGGACAGCAGGTGGCTCCAGCGGAAGGTCGTGCGCGGCAGCCCGTCGAGCAGCAGCACGATGCCGGTGGCGAACCACCAGATGAACACCGCGAACAGCACCGGCAGTGCCGAGCTCAGGAGGGTTGCCTGCACGCGTGCGCCTCTTCGTTTCGTACCACCGCTACCAGGCCGGCGCCACGCGCACGTCGCTGGGCAGTGCGTGGTGCTTCACCGGCATCAGGAACAGCCGCGCGAAGGTCCCGAAGGCCGAGGCCGCGAGCAGGCCCTGCTGCAGCCGGCCGACGATGCCGCCACGCGCCTTGGCGGCGTCGAAGGCCTGCGAGGTGCGGAACAGCTTGTCGAGTCCGGCGCGGAAGGCCGGGTGGTCGGTGTCCAGGCTGACCGGGAAGACCTGCTTGGAGATCTCGGTGGTGATGCGGAACACCGTGTAGTCGTACTCGGTCGGCTCCAGCCCCATCGCCTGCTTGAGCTGCGGCCGGGTGTGGTCTCGCACGTACATGGTCGCGTAGACCGCCAGCAGGAAGAAGCGGATCCACAACGTGTTGGGCCCGCGCAGCAGGTGCGGGTGCGCGCGCATGATCAGCGCGAAGCTCTCGCCGTGGCGGAATTCGTCGTTGCACCAGCGTTCGAACCAGCGAAAGATCGGGTGGAAGCGCTTCTCCGGGTGGCGTTCGAGCTGGCGGAAGATGGTGATGTAGCGCGCGTAGCCGATCTTCTCGGACAGGTAGGTCGCGTAGAAGATGTACTTGGGCTTGAAGAAGGTGTACTTCTTCGTGCGCTTGAGGTCGCCCAGGTCCAGGCCGAGGCCGAAGTCCTTCAGGCTCTGGTTGATGAAGCCGGCGTGGCGCGACTCGTCGCGCGCCATGAAGCGCATCAGCGCCTTCACGTCCGGGTTCTCGATGTTCTTGGCGATCTCGTTGTAGAGGATGCAGCCGGAGAACTCCGAGGTCACCGAGCTGATCAGGAAGTCGAGGAACTCCTGGCGCAGTTCCGGCGACATCTGCGCCATCTGCATGCGCGCCTCGTCGGCGAACTCGGGCGTGCGCTGGAAGTGGTCGTGGTTGTTGTCACCTTCGTACTCGGCCATCATCGCGTCCCAATCGGCGCGGATCGGCGAGACGTCGATGCGGTCCATCGCCGCGAAGTCGGTGGTGTAGAAGCGTGGCGTCAGCAGCGTCTCCTGCTTGGCCTTGGCCTCGGCGTCCCGGGCGCTGGTGATGGCGTGGGTGGCTTCCATGGCGTCGTCTCCTCAGGGGTTCTTGTTCAGCGTCAGCAGCCGGGCGAACACGGCGGCGTTGGTGGGCCCGAAGGACTCGAGGTCGAGCCGGGCGCCGGTGGCGGGGTCGCTGAGCGTCAGTCGGCCGTCGGCCCGTGCGGTCAGCTCGAAGGGCGGCACGGGGCCGACCTCGCGCATGCGGCGCTCGCGCGTCAGGGCGCGCAGCGAGCCGCGCAGGAAACCTTGCTCGCCCTGCACCTGCTCGAGCAGCCGGCCGCTGGTGCCGTCGATCACCGCGATGCTGCCGTCCGGGCGATCCTCGAAGCGCAGCAGGCGCGTGGCCACCGGCTCGGCGTCGGGCGTGTGCACCGACATGCCGGACCAGCGCACCGTCGCCACGCTGATCAGCGAGACGACCAGCAGGGCACCCGCCGCCAGCAGGGGCAGGCGGGGCAGTGGGGTCGGGGCAGGGCGAGCGCTGGACATGGTCTGCTCCCGTTCAGTGAGTCGCCATCGCGGTGCCGGGCACCGCGTGGTCGGAGGCCTTGGACGGCTGGGGCTGGGACGGCGCATCGACCGTTTGCACGTCCAGGCCGGTCACCTCGGACCAGGCCTGCGCGAGCAGCCGGGCCACCTGCGCGCCTTGCGGCAGGCAGCGCAACATCGGTTGCGGCTTGGCGACGCGCCACGGCCGCGCGTGCGGCCACAGCTGCAGCCAGGCGATGCGGTCGCTGCCGGCGAGGTCGAGCGCGATGTCGGTGGTGTCGCGC
Source organism: Chitinophaga pinensis (assembly GCA_943370595.1). GTDB lineage: Bacteria > Pseudomonadota > Gammaproteobacteria > Burkholderiales > Burkholderiaceae_C > Piscinibacter. Next base: position 27,290 of record CALRRO020000017.1, on the reverse strand, counting down.
GGTGCGTCGGCGACCTCGGCCGCCGCAATGCGCTTGAGCGGCAGGTTGAAGCTCAGCGTCAGCACGATGCCGATGCGCATCACCACGCGCCGGCTGGTCAGCGTGTAGGCCGTGCTGTGCGCCGACAGCCAGGCCAGCAGCAACGTCAGGCCGATGCCCAGCAGCGCCAGCGGCGCCAGCGTGGCCACCGCACGCACCGCGTCGAGCGCGCTGCCGCCGTCGGCCAGCACGACCGAGCCGCGCAACGCCAGCATCAGCGCGAAGTAGACGATCAGCTTGCGCACGTGGAAGGCGCGCACCGCCAGCGCGCGCCAGTCGGGCGAGCCTTGCCAGAGGATGCGCTCGTCGGCCGGCAGCATCTCCGGCAGGCCGGGCATCGGCTCGTGCTCGTGCTCACGCACGGCACCGGGGCGCTGGCTGACCCTCACAGCAGCGGCTCCGCGCGGCTGGGCTCGGCGTACAGCGTGCCGGCGCCGTAGTAGGCGCTGATCTTCTCTTCCTCGAGCAGCGTCACCTTGTCGGGCTGGCGCGGGGCCGGCGCGGTGGAGAGCTGGTGGCCGAGCACCGACTTCACGGCGATGCGGTCACGGTGCACCCGCGCGAAGGTCAGCGGCAGCAGCACCAGGCGCGGGCCGGTGGGCGAGGGCACCTCGACTTCCAGGTAGCGCACGATGTTCTCGGAATGGTCGACCCACAGGTCGTGCACCTTGCCGCCCACCTCGCCGTCGGCGCCGATCACCGGCAGGCCGCGCGGGTCGGTGCTCTTGGAGGCGACGTCGAAGCCGCGCATCGTGCGCATCGGCACGATGCGCGGGTGGCCGAGGTAGTCCATGTCCGGTTCGTCACGGCGGCGGGCGTAGGCACCGGGGCCGACGGCGGCGAACATCGGGTCGCCCACCGGCACCAGTGGCGCGCCGGCATAGGCATGGCCCGGCTCGGCCGAGAAGACGTGCGGATCCGGCTTCAGGTCGGGCACGCTGACTTCGCGGCCGTCGGCCAGCTTGAAGGTCTTCGGGCTCGGCACCGGCCAGCCACCGATGGTCGACTTGTTGAAGCCGTCGGTCTCCATCGGGTAGCCCTCGCGGTGGTTCTCGGCCGCGAGGTAGTAGATCAAGCCGGCGAAGAAGATCCAGAAGAGGTACAGCACCAGCTGTGCCACGTCGACGTATTGCGTGATCGCTCCGGTTCCCATGAGCTTGCTCCTTCGTGCGTTATCCGGGGAAGTCGGCCAGGCCGAACTTCGGGTGAGAGGGGGTGGCGACCGGCCGGCGGCCCAGCGGTCGAACGAGCGGGCCGATCGCGATCAGCGCCGCGAACAGCAGGTAGATCTCGAGGTGGTAGACGAAGCTGTAGCCGGTCACCGGGCTGACCAGTGCGGAGCCCAGCGAGCCTTGCATCGCGAGGTGGGACACGCCGTCGCGGATGGCGCCGCCGGCGGCGATCGCGAAGCCGGCGGCACTGGCCTGCACCGCGCCCCAGGCGCCCAGCGCCAGGCCGACATGCTCGGGCCGCTCCATGCTCATCGCGGCGGTCAGCGTGCCGACCGCGAACAGGCCGCCGCCGAAGCCGATCAGCGCCGTGCCACAACGGAACATCCAGGGCGCGTCCAGCGGTGCGGCGAACACCACCGCGGCGAACGCCGGCAGGCCGAGCACCGCACCGACCGCGGCGACGCGGTAGGGATCGCCGCCGCGCGCCAGCCAGCGCGCGGCGAGCGCGAAGGCGGCCAGCGAGCCACCGGCGAGCATCGCGGTCAGCGCGCTGGTGGCGCCGACGCCGAGCTGGAGGATCTCGCCGCCATAGGGCTCGAGCACCACGTCCTGCATGTTGAAGGCGGCGGTGCCCAGGCCGACGGCCCAGAGGAAGCGGCGAGCCTTGGGCTGGCCGATGAAGCTGCGCCAGTGGCTGCCGAACGCCGGTGCCGGTTCGCTCTTCCTGCGGCGGCGCGAGGTGTCGCGCGCTTCCTGCTTCCACAGCGCCACGCCGTTGAGCCACATCGACAGCATCGCCGCACCCTGCACCACCTGGATCAGGCGCGTCGGGCTGAATTCGGCGAGCAGCACGCTGAACACCGCGCCGCCGCCGGCCATGCCGACCAGCAGCATCACATACATCAGCGCGACGACACGGGGGCGCTTGTCGGGGTGGGTGAGGTCGGTGGCCAGCGCGAGGCCGGCGGTCTGCGTGGTCTGCAGCCCGGCGCCGACCATCAGGAAGGCCAGCGCGGCGGCACCATAGCCCAGCCAGGCCAGGCCCAGTTCGCCCTGGCCGGTGAGCAGCAGCAGGGCGAAGGGCATGATCGCCAGCCCGCCGAACTGCAGCATCGTGCCCAGCCAGATGTAGGGCACGCGCCGCCAGCCGAGCGCCGAGGCGTGGGTGTCGGAGCGGTGGCCGATGAATGCGCGGAACGGCGCAGCCAGGATCGGCAGCGCCACCATCAGCGCGACCAGCCATGCCGCCATGCCCAGCTCGACGATCATCACGCGGTTGAGCGTGCCGACCATCAGCGCCATCGCCATGCCCACCGACACCTGGAACAGCGACAGGCGCAGCAGCCGCGACAGCGGCACCTCGGCCGTCGCCGCGTCGGCGAAGGGCAGGAAGCGCGGGCTGACGCGCTTCCAGAGCAGGGCGATGTCAGCCAGCTTCATGTGCGCACGATCTCCAGCGCCTGCGAGGTGTAGAAGCCGCTCGAGATGCGCTCGGTCCGCGCATCGGCAAAACCCCGCAGGCCGGGCGAGGCGAGCAGTCCGCGCTTGAGCGCGAGCTCGGCCACCGGCTCGATCGCCGGAGCGCGGTCGCCACGCGGGAACAGCCGGCCGACCGCGTGCATCGCAGCCAGTGCCGGCGTGCGCGGTGCGAAGGTGATCTGCATCGAGCGTGACACCCGCGGCGCCCAGGCCTCCAGCGCGCGCAGCACGTCGTCGACCTCGTAGTGGATCAGCGAGTCCATCGCCACCACGTGGTCGAAGCGGCCGAGCGCCGGGTCGAGCATGTCGCCGCTGCGGAAGTCGATGCGGCCGTCGTGCGCGAAGGTGTCCAGGTGCTGCGCGACGCGCTGCACCGCCAGCTCCACCAGCGTCGGCGACAGGTCGATCGCCACCACCGCGGCGCCGCGCCGCGCGGCTTCCACCGCGAAGGCACCGGTGCCGCAGCCGGCATCGAGGATGCGCGTTCCGCGCAGGTCCTGCGGCAGCCAGTCGAGCAGCATGGCGCGCATGCGGTCTCGCCCGGCGCGCACGGTGGCGCGGATGCGGCCGACCGGGGCGTCGGAGGTCAGGCGTTCCCAGGCCTGGACCGCGGTGCGGTCGAAGTAGTGCTCGATCTCGCCGCGTCGAGCCTGGTAGGAAGCGTGTTGCATCAGTCGTACCCCAGCAGATCGAAGATGTCGCGGTCCTTCAGCGGCACCGCGGGCAGCGGGTCGCCACCGACCCACATCGAGGCGGCCAGGCGCAGGTACTCCTTCTGCACGGCCTCGATCTCGGGCGTGGCGTCCATCTCGAACAGCGTGCACTTCTTCAGGCGGCTGCGGCGGATCGCGTCGAGGTCGGGCAGGTGGGCGGCCAGCTTCAGGCCGGTGCGCTCGTTGTACTTGTCGATCTGGTCGGTGGCCGCGCTCCGGTTGGCGATCACGCCGCCCAGGCGCACCTTGTAGTTCTTCGCCTTCGCGCCGATCGCCTGCACGATGCGGTTCATCGCGAAGATCGAGTCGAAGTCGTTGGCGGTGACGATCATCGCCCGCTCGGCATGCTGCAGCGGTGCGGCGAATCCGCCGCAGACCACGTCGCCGAGCACGTCGAAGATCACCACGTCGGTGTCTTCGAGCAGGTGGTGCTCCTTCAGCAGCTTGACGGTCTGGCCGACCACGTAGCCGCCGCAGCCCGTGCCTGCCGGCGGCCCGCCGGCTTCCACGCACATCACTCCGTTGTAGCCTTCGAAGACGAAGTCCTCGGGGCGCAGCTCCTCGGCGTGGAAGTCGACCGTCTCGAGGATGTCGATGACGGTGGGCAGCATCTTCTTCGTCAGCGTGAAGGTGCTGTCGTGCTTCGGGTCGCAGCCGATCTGCAGCACGCGCTTGCCCATCTTCGAGAACGCGGCCGACAGGTTGGAGCTGGTCGTGCTCTTGCCGATGCCGCCCTTGCCGTAGATCGCGAACACCTTGGCGGTGCCGATCTTCAGGTCAGGGTCGAGCTGCACCTGCAGGCTGCCCTCGCCGTCGGGGCGGCCGCCCTTGCGAATCTCGGACACGGGAATGCTGGCGATGTCGATGGTCATGCTGCTGCCTTCTGAGGGAGAACGCCTTCGAGGCGATCCTCGAGTTCCTCGCCGGCGCGTCGCAGCGCCTCGAGGGTCTTGTCGTCGGGGGTCCAGAACTGGCGGTCGGAGGCTTCCAGCAGCCGGGCGGCCACCTTGGCCGAGGCCGCCGGGTTCAGGCGCGCCAGCCGCTCGCGCATCTGCTCGTCGAGCACGAAGGTTTCGCTGAGCTTCTGGTAGACCCAGGGCTGGACCTGGCCGGTGGTGGCCGACCAGCCCATGGTGTTGGTGACGTGCACCTCGATCTGGCGCACGCCTTCGTAGCCGTGCTCCAGCATGCCCTCGTACCACTTCGGGTTGAGCATGCGGGTGCGGGTCTCGAGCGCCACCTGTTCGGACAGCGTGCGCACCGTGCCGCCGCCCAGGCCGTCGCGGGTCTGGTCGCCGATGTAGACCGGGGCCATCGCGGCGGCTTCGCCGCTGAGCTCGGACTTCGCGCACTGCACCGCGCGGCTGATGCCACCCAGCGTGTCGAAGTAGGTGTCGATGGTGGTGACGCCGAGCTCGACCGAGTCGAGGTTCTGGTAGGCCAGCTGCACGCTGGACAGCACGCTCTTGAGCAGCGCGCCCTGCTGCACCGGCCGGCCAGTGCGGCTGTAGGCGAAGCCCTTGCGCCGCGAGTAGGTCTCGGCGAGTTCGTCCTCGTCGTCCCACTGGCCGTTGTCGACCAGGTGGCTGACGTTCGCGCCATAGGCGCCCTCGGCGTTGCCGAACACGCGCAGCGAGGCGGCTTCCATGTCGCAGCCATGCTCGGCCATGAAGGCGAGTGCGTGTCGGCGCACGTGGTTCATCTCCGCCGGCTCGTCGGCGCTGGCGGCGAGGAAGGCGGCTTCGGCCAGCATGCGGATCTGCAGCGGCAGCAGGTCGCGGAAGATGCCCGACATGGTGATGACCACGTCGACCCGCGCCCGGCCGAGCTGCGCCAGCGGGATCAGCTCGGCGCCGGCCAGCCGGCCGTAGCTGTCGAAGCGCGGCTTGGCACCCATCAGGGCCAGCACCTGTGCGATCGGGCCGCCTTCGCTCTTCAGGTTGTCGGTGCCCCACAGCACCATCGCGATGGTCTCGGGGAAGGGGTGGCCGTCGGCCTGGTAGCGCTCGAGCAGCCGCTCAGCCTGGCGCGTGCCGTCGGCCACGGCGTAGGCGCTCGGGATGCGGAAGGGGTCGAAGCCGTGCAGGTTGCGGCCGGTCGGCAGGATGCTCGGCGTGCGCAGCAGGTCGCCGCCGGGCGCCGGGCGCAGGAAGCGACCGTCCAGCGCGTGCAGGATGCCTTCGATCTCGTGGTCGTGTGCCATCAGCGCGTCGGCCTTGGCCAGCTCGCGCAGCAGGTCGATGTTCGCCGCGGTTTCACCGGCGCGGATGTGCACCTGCTCCGCTGTGTGCCCGTCCACCAGCGCCTCGATCTGCTCGCGCGCCGGGCGCTGCCCATGCGAGGCCTCGGCCAGCGACAGCAGCAGGTCGACACGCTCGGCCGGCGAGGGCGCACGCCCGACCACGTGCAGACCATAGGGGATCAGCGTGTACTCGAGTTCGAGCACTGCGTCAGCCAGCTTGACGATGCGTGCGCCGGCGTCGGCGCCCCAGGCCGGCTCGGCGGCGGCCAGTTCGAGCTCGGCGGCCTGCGCCTGGATCATCGTGGCGAGTTCGCCGCGCTCGGCCTGCGCCTCCGGCTCCAGGCTGCGGAAGCGCTCCAGCCCGGCCTTCAGGTCCATCAGGCCCTTGTAGAGGCCGGCCTGCGCCACCGGCGGCGTCAGGTAGCTGATCAGCGTGGCGGCGGCGCGGCGCTTGGCGATCGTGCCTTCGCTCGGGTTGTTGGAGGCGTAGAGGTAGAGGTTGGGCAGGTCGCCGATCAGCCGGTCGGGCCAGCACATCGCCGTCAGGCCCGACTGCTTGCCCGGCATGAACTCGAGCGCGCCATGGGTGCCGAAGTGCAGCACCGCGTCGGCGGCGAAGTCCTCGCGCAGCCAGCGGTAGAAGGCCGAGAAGGCGTGCGTCGGCGCGAAACCGCGCTCGAACAGCAGGCGCATCGGGTCGCCCTCGTAGCCGAAGGCCGGCTGGATGCCGACGAAGACGTTGCCGAAGCGCTCGCCGAGCACGAAGATGCTGGCGCCGTCGCTCTGGTGGCGGCCCGGCGCGGCGCCCCACTGCGACTCGATCTCGCGCAGGTGGCGTTCGCGCTTGACGTGGTCGGCGGCCGGGATGCGTGCATGCACGTTGGCCTGTGCGCCGAACTTCGCCGCGTTGCCCTCGAGGATGCGCGTGCGCAGCTCGTCGACCGTGGCCGGCACCTCGACGCTGTAGCCCTCGCGCTGCATCGCCCGCAGCGTGTTGTGCAGCGACTCGAACACCGCCAGGAAGGCCGCCGTGCCGAGGTTGCCCGCGTTGGGCGGGAAGTTGAACAGCACCATGCCGACCTTGCGCTGGGCGCGTTCGCTGCGGCGCAGGTCGATCAGCTTGCCGACGCGCGCGGCCAGCATGTCGGCTCGCTCGATGCAGCTGCGCATGTCGTGCGCGCCCTGGCTGGCGTCGAAGCGGCAACCGTGCGAGCAGCCGGTGCACTGCACCTCGGTGCCGCTGCCGCGGCCGCCGAACACCATCGAGCCGGTGGCGCCGTCGAGCTCGGGAATGGCGACCATCATCGTCGCTTCCACCGGCAGCAGGCCGCGCTGCGAAGCGCCCCACTGGTCGAGCGTCTGGAACTCGACCGGGTTGACGGCGAGGTAGGGCACGTCCAGCTTCGCCAGGATCTCTTCCGCGGCCAGCGCGTCGTTGTAGGCCGGGCCGCCGACCAGCGAGAAGCCGGTCAGCGAGATCATCGCGTCGATCGTCGGGCGGCCGTCCTTCAGGAAGAAGGCATCGATCGCCGGGCGCGCGTCGAGGCCGGTGGCGAAGGCGGGCACCACGCGCAGGCCGCGGGCCTCCAGCGCGGTGATCACGCCGTCGTAGTGGGCAGTGTTGCCGGCCAGCAGGTAGGAGCGCAGCAGCAGCAGGCCCACCGTGCCGCGCTTGCCGCTGGTGGCCACGCGCGGCAGCGCACCGAGTTCGTCGGACAGGCGGTTCCGGATCTGCGGGTGGTAGACGCCGAGCTCCGGATAGTCCACCGGCTCGTGGGTCTTGATCAGGCCGCGCAGGCCCTGGCGCGGGCCGGCCGCGTAGCGGTCGACCAGGAAGTGCACCATGTGCGCGACGTTGTCTTCCGAGCCGGCCAGCCAGTACTGCAGCGTCAGGAAGTAGGCCCGCACGTCCTGCGCGGTGCCCGGGATGAAGCGCAGGATCTTCGGCAGGCGGCGCAGCATCTTCATCTGCTGCGCGCCGGCGCCGGACTTGACACCCTGCTCGCTGGAGTTGTGCGTCGTCTTGCCGCGCAGGCGCTTGAGGAAGGCCATCGCGCCGCTGGCCGGCGCGCTCATGTCGAACTTGCCCATGCGGGTGAGCTTCATCACCTCGCCGGCGGACATTGCGCAGATCATCGCGTCGCACTGGTCGCGGCGCGCACGCAGCGCCGGCAGCACCGGCAGGAAGTGGTCTTCCATGAACAGCATCGTGGCGATCACGATGTTGCCGCTGGCGATGTCGGCGCGGCAGCGCTCAAGTGCGGCCGGATCGTCGCCCCACTCGGCCGCGGCGTGCACCGACAGGCGCAGGCCCGGCATGACCTTGTGCAGCGTGCGATGGGCGCGTGCCGCGGCGCTGGCCAGGTGGCTGTCCATCGTGACCAGCACGACGTGCATCGGCAGCGCCGCTGCACCGCTAGCGGCTGAAGTGGGCTTTGGCATCGTAGAGGGTCTCGACGGTGATGAGCGGCACGCCGCGGTCGAGCGCAAAGCGCTCGGTGTTGCGACGCGCCTTGCCGCGCACGAAGAACGGGATCTTGCGAAGCTCCTGCTCCGCATCCGCAGACCAGGTGGTCGCGGTGGCACCCGGCTCGAGCACCACCGGTGCCGGCTCGGGGGCCGAGGCGGCCTGGGCCGGCGCGGGCACCGCCGCCGAACCCAGGTGCGAAGCGGCCGCACCCTCGTGGAACTCGAAGTCCTGGCGGAACATCGTCAGCAGGTGCTCTTCGAGACCCATCATCAGCGGGTGCACCCAGGTGTCGAACAGCACGTTCGCACCCTCGAAGCCCATCTGCGGCGAGTAGCGCGCCGGGAAGTCCTGCACGTGCACCGGCGCCGAGATCACCGCGCAGGGCACGCCCAGGCGCTTGGCGATGTGGCGCTCCATCTGCGTGCCCAGCACCAGCTCGGGCTGCAGTTCGGCGACCTTGGCCTCGATCTCGAGGTAGTCGTCGCTGATCAGCGGCTCGACGCCGTAGAGCTTGGCAGCCTCGCGGATCTCGCGGGCGAACTCGCGGCTGTAGGTGCCCAGGCCGACCACCTGGAAGCCGAGTTCCTTCGATGCGACACGGGCGGCCGCCACGGCATGCGTCGCGTCGCCGAACACGAACACGCGCTTGCCGGTCAGGTAGGTCGAGTCGACCGAGCGGCTGTACCAGCTGGCGCGCGAGGTCTCGCGCTCGAGGGCCTCGGCCGCATCGAGCCCGGCCATGCCGGCCACTTCGGCGATGAACTCGCGCGTCGCGCCGACGCCGATCGGCACCGTGCGGGTGAAGGGCTGGCCGAAGCTGCGCTGCAGCCACTGCGCGGCCACCGACGCGGTCTCGGGGTAGAGCACGACGTTGAAGTCGGCCTCGGGCAGGCGCGCCAGGTCGTCGGGGCTGGCGCCTGCCGGAGCGACCACCGCCACCTCGATGCCCATGCGTTCGATCAGGCCGCGGATCTCGCGCACGTCGTCGCGGTGGCGGAAGCCCAGCGCCGTCGGGCCGAGCAGGTTGCAGCGCGGAGCCCGACCTTCCGGGCGCGCCGGACGCGGCGTACCGGGCGCCGGCACCAGCGGCGCGCACATCGCGCGCACGATGCGGTAGAAGGTCTCGGCGGCGCCCCAGTTCTCCTTGCGCTGGTAGGAGGGCAGCTCCAGCGGCACGACCGGGATGGGCAGGTCCAGCGCCGAGGCCAGGCCGCCCGGGTCGTCCTGGATCAGTTCGGCGGTGCAGGACGAGCCGACCAGCAGCGCTTTCGGCTGGAAGCGTGCGACGGAGTCGCGCGCGGCGGTCTTGAACAGCTCGGCGGTGTCGCCGCCGAGGTCACGCGCCTGGAAGGTGGTGTAGGTGACGGGCGGGCGCTTCGGCAGCCGCTCGATCATCGTGAACAACAGGTCGGCGTAGGTGTCGCCCTGCGGCGCATGCAGCACGTAGTGCACGTCACGCATCGCGGTGGCGATGCGCATCGCGCCGACGTGCGGCGGTCCTTCGTAGGTCCAGAGGGTCAGCTGCATGCGGGCCTCAGGCGGCGAGCCTGGTGCGGCGCACCAGCGGGCGGGCGAACAACTCGGCCAGGTCGGCGGCCTGGTCGTAGCCGTGCACGGGCGTGAACACCAGTTCGATCGCCCACTTGGTGGTGAAGCCTTCGGCCTCGAGCGGATTGGCCAGGCCCAGGCCGCAGACCACGATGTCGGGCCGCGCGGCGCGGCAGCGGTCGAGCTGCTTCTCCACGTCCTGGCCTTCCGACAGCACCGTGCCCTCGGGCAGCAACGCGAGTTCGTGGGCCAGGTGCGCGCGGTGAAGGTAGGGCGTGCCGACCTCGGTCAATTGCATGCCCAGTTCACGGGCCAGGAAGCGCGCCATCGGCAGCTCGAGCTGCGAGTCCGGGAAGAAGAAGATGCGCTGGCCGGCCAGCAGGGCGCGCGGCCGCTGCAGCGCGATCCGGGCGCGCTCGCGGCCGGGTGCGGTCACGCGGTCGAAATGCGCGGGCGCGATGCCGAAGGCCTCGGCCGCGGCGCGCAGCCAGGCGGTCGTGCCTTCCTCGCCGAACGGGAAGGGCGCCGGCAGGTGAGTGGCACCGCGGCCTTCGAGCAGGCGTGCCGTATCGGCCAGGAAAGGCTGGGCGAGCAGGAAGCTGGTTTCCGGTCCGACCGCGGGCAGCTCGTTCGCGTGGCGCGGCGGGAAGAAGCGGACCTCACCGATGCCGAGGTCGCGGAACAGGCGCGCGAACTGGTCCTCGACCACGTCGGGCAGCGAGCCGACCACCAGCAGCGACTGCGGTGCGTTCGCCGCTGCCGCAGGCATCTGCGGCACCCAGGCGGCGAGGCAGGCGTCCTCGCCCTGCGTGAAGGTGGTCTCGATGCCGCTGCCCGAGTAGTTCAGCACCCGCACCTTGGAGTGGTGGATCGCGTCGAGCCGTTGCGCCGCGCGGCCGAGGTCGAGCTTGATGACCTCCGACGGGCAGGAACCGACCAGGAACAGCGTGCGGATCTCCGGCCGGCGCTCGAGCAGGCGGTTGACCACGCGGTCGAGCTCGTCGTGGCAGTCGGCCAGGCCGGCGAGGTCGCGCTCGTCGATGATCGCGGTGGCGAAGCGCGGCTCGGCGAAGATCATCACGCCGGCGGCCGACTGGATCAGGTGCGCGCAGGTGCGCGAGCCGACCACCAGGAAGAAGGCGTCCTGCACCTTGCGGTGCAACCAGATGATGCCGGTCAGGCCGCAGAACACCTCGCGCTGGCCGCGTTCGCGCAGCACAGGCGCCGTCGAGCAGCCGCCCATCGGCTCGGCACGCAGCGGGATCACCGGGCTCATGCGCGGGCTCCCTGCATCGCCGAGGCCGTGCCGGCCTGTTCGAGCCGCGCCGCGCGCAGCTTGAGCAGGAACTGCCCGGCGTTGATCACGTAGGTGGCGTAGGCCGCCAGGGCCAGCCAGGCCAGCGCCCGCCCGTCGAGCGCATGCATCCACCACGCAGCCAGGTACGCGGTGTGCAGCGCCAGCACCAGCATGCTGAACACGTCTTCCCAGTAGAAGGCGGGTGCGAACAGCCAGCGGCCGAAGACCACCTTCTCCCAGATGCTGCCGGTGACCATGATCGTGTACAGAAGCACCGTCTTGACCACCACCGACCCCATGGCCGCCTGCTCACCGGCGCCTGTGGCCAGGTAGCGCAGCAGCAGCGCGAGGCTGACCAGGAAGGCGAGGAACTGCACCGGAGCGAGCACGCCCTGGACCAGCGTCCACACCGAGGCGTCGCGACGGATGCGCTCCTCGGGGCTGTACAGCTGGCGGCCGGTGTGTGGCTCGCGCTTGGCCATTCGGGAGACTCCTGCGGTTTCGGATGGAAGGAGACTAGGCCGTTCATTCGGAAGTGTCAATTGAGGAAGACGTAAACTGAACTTGACAGTCGTCGGGTCGGCGCCGATCATCTTCATCAAGGACGGTGCTGGCGGCTGTCTGTCCTGGACAAGTCGCTGCGCACACTGTCCATCCGGATTGACGGCATGGGGTCGCGGGGGTACAAGATCGCCACGTCCCATGGCCATCGCGAGGAAGAAACGACGCACTGAGACCGACCCGACTGCATCCCGAGCATTGGCGACGCGCTTGCGACATACGGCTCGCCCCTCCAACGCCCTCGATCAGACGCCCGACAACGCGCACGCGACAGGAGGAGAGGATGCAAGGATCACAGACAGGCTCGGCTTCGGCCGAATGCGCCGAAGACACGGCGCTGTGGGCCCAGGGCGGCGAAGCCGCCGGCGCCCTGTTCGGCTCGGCGGATCCCACCCCCGAGAAACGTGCCGCCTGCCTGGCGCGGGCCATCGAAACCGAAGTCATCCCGCGGCTCGTTGCCGCCCACCGCATCGACGAGAACGGGCTGGCCAGCAACGACGCGCTGTCCGGGCGTGTCACCCAGTCCGAGATCGAGGCTTTCACCAACTCGCTGCTCAGTGGCGACGAGCCTGCGCTCGAGTCCACGGTGGAGGCCCTGCGCCGGCGCGGCTTCACCGTCGAGCATTTGCTGGTCGACCTTCTTGCGCCGGCCGCGCGCCAGCTCGGTCATCTCTGGACCGAGGACCTGTGTTTCTTCACCGACGTGACGATCGGTCTCGGGCGCCTGCAAAGAATGATGCGAGAATTGAGCCCGGCCTTCGGCACCGAGGTGGCCCATCCTCCCAACGGACGTCGTGTCCTGCTGGTGAGGGCACCGGGTGAGCAGCACAGCTTCGGACTGTCGATGGTCGCCGAGTTCTTCCGTCGCGCTGGCTGGGAAGTTTCCGCCGGTGGCGAAATTGCAGACATCGATCCGATCACAGCCGTCCGGCGCGAGTGGTTCGACGTGGTGGGCTTCTCTGCGGGCAGCGAGGCGCGGCTGGATTGGCTGCCTTCGTGCATCGCGGCGGTGCGCCGAGCGTCGGTCCATCCCGACATCGCGGTGCTGGTGGGTGGCCCGGTGTTCACGTTGCGCCCGCAGCTGGCCCGCCAGCTCGGCGCGGATGCCACTGCATCGGACGGAAGCGAAGCCCCGGGACTGGCCGAAAGCTTGCTTGCCGGCCGCGTGAAACGCAGTTGACATTTCGTCCAGCCGCTGGACGTTGACCGACATGAAGACAACGGCCCGCAGCATCCGTCGCGTCCGGGAGATCGGCGCGTGAAGCGTCGTACGACGCCCCGTGCCATGGTCGGCGAGCTCGATGCCGGCACTGCCCAGCGTGTGATCGCCGCGGCGGGCGACGTCGCCCTGCTGCTCGACACGCACGGCGTGATCCAGGACGTGGTCATCGGCCGCGACGATCTCGATGCCTCGCTCGTGGCCGACTGGATCGGGCAGCCGTGGGCCGAGACCGTCACGGTGGAGAGTCGCGCCAAGGTGGAAGCCCTGCTGCGCGACGCTGCCGGGCCGCCGCGCTGGCGTCAGATCAACCATGCCTCGGCCGGCGGCAGCGACTGGCCGATCCTCTATTCCACGGTACAGATCGCGCTGCCGGGCCGTGCCAAGGGTGCCGGCCGCACCATCGCGTTCGGACGCGACCTGCGGGCCACCGAGGCCCTGCAGCTGCGCCTGATCGAAGCCCAGCAGGCCATGGAGCGTGACTACTGGCGCTTCCGCCAGGCCGAGACGCGCTACCGCCACCTGTTCCAGGCCTCTGCCGAGGCGGTGCTGATCGTGGATGCCGGCAGCCTGCGCATCCTCGAGGCCAACCCCGCGGCGGTGAGCCTGGTCAGCAACGGCAGCGGCCCGCGGCGACTGGCCGGCGGAGCACTGACGGCCTTGTTCGAGGCGCCCAACGGCAAGTCGCTGCAGGCCGCCATCGGCGCGGCGCGGGCGGCCCGGCGGGCCGAGGTGGTGCGTACCGCCCTGACCGAGGGCGGCGGGCGCGTGGCGGTGTCGATGTCCAGCTTCCGCCAGGACGACGCATCGTTGCTGCTCGTGCGCTTGTCCCGCGTCGGGGCTGAGGCGGCGCCCATGGCGGCGGTGACCGAAAGTTCGATGCTGCTCGACTTCGTGCGCAGCTCGCCCGATGCACTGGTCTTCACCGACCACGAGGGTCGCATCCAGATGGCCAACGCCGCATTCCTCGCGCTGGCGCAACTCGGCAGCGAAGAGCAGGTTCGCGGCGAGCCGCTCGACCGCTGGCTCGGTCGCACCGGTGTCGAGCTCGGCGTGCTGATCCAGACCGTGCGCCAGCGCGGCAGCATGCGATTGTTCTCGACGCTGCTGCGCGGCGAGGACGGGGCCGATGCCGAGGTCGAGGTGTCCGCCTCGGCCACGGCGCAGGACGGCAAGCCGATGCTCGCCTTCGCCGTGCGCGACGTCGGCCGACGGCTGAGCGCCGAGCCACGCGCGGCCGGTGAACTGCCGCGCTCCGCCGGCGAGTTGACCGAACTGGTCGGCCGTGTGCCGCTGAAGGACATCGTCGGCGAGACCACCGACCTGATCGAGCAGCTGTGCATCGAGACGGCGCTGAAGATGACCAGCGACAACCGCGCCTCGGCGGCGCAGATGCTCGGCCTGTCGCGGCAGAGCCTGTACGTCAAGCTGCGCCGGCACGGCATCGGCGACCTCGCCGAAGACGACAGCTGACGCCTGACCCGGGAGGGTTCGCCCGAGTGTAAATCGCGGTTGACACTTCGATGTGTCACGCCGAGAATGATCTTCATGGCCCTTCCTGCGCCCTCCGCCGTCGCGGAACTGCTCAAGCCCATCACCTGGTTCCCGCCCATGTGGGCGTTCGCCTGCGGCGCCGTGGCGTCCGGTCAGGGCTGGAGCGAACGATGGACGCTGGTCGCGCTGGGCGTGCTGCTCGCAGGCCCGATGGTCTGCGCCACCAGCCAGGCGGTGAACGACTGGTTCGACCGCCACGTCGATGCGATCAACGAGCCGAACCGGCCGATCCCCTCTGGCCGCATGCCCGGTCGCTGGGGGCTCTACATCGCGTTGCTGTGGACGGGCCTGTCGCTGGGTGTGGCGGTCACGCTCGGCCCCTGGGGATTCATTGCGGCCCTGGTCGGTCTGGCGCTCGCCTGGGCCTACAGCGCGCCGCCGCTGCGGCTGAAGCGCAACGGCTGGTGGGGCAACGCCGCCTGCGGCCTGTGCTACGAGGGCCTCGCCTGGGTGACCGGCGCGATCGTGATGGCCGGCGGCGCACTGCCCGACGGTCGCTCGCTTGCACTGGCGGCGCTGTACAGCCTGGGTGCCCACGGCATCATGACGCTCAACGACTTCAAGTCCGTCGAAGGCGACCGGCGCATGGGCATCGGCTCGCTGCCGGTGCGCCTGGGCGAGGAGCAGGCGGCGCACATGGCCTGCTGGATGATGGCCGCACCGCAGTTCGTCGTCGTGTTGCTGCTGCTGAGCTGGCAGGCCAAGGGTCATGCGCTGGCGGTCGGCGCGCTGCTGGCCGTGCAGATGCTGCTGATGCGCCGCTTCGTGGCCGCCCCCACGGCCCGCGCCACCTGGTACAGCGGCCTGGGCGTGACGCTCTACGTGTCCGGCATGCTGGTCAGCGCCTTCGCGCTGCGCGCTGCTGCGCAGGCCGGATAGCCCCATGACGCCGCTCGGCTGGATCGGCATCGTTCGGCTCGGGCTGGTGCAGATGGCGTTGGGCGCGATCGTCGTGCTGACGACCTCGACGCTGAACCGCGTGATGGTCGTCGAACTGGCCCTGCCGGCGCTGGTGCCCGGCCTGCTGGTGGCGATCCACTACGCGGTGCAGATCACCCGCCCGCGCATGGGCTTCGGTTCCGACCGCAGCGGCCGCTGCACGCCGTGGATCCTCGGCGGCATGCTGGTGCTCGCGGCGGGCGGAACGCTGGCCGCCGGCGCCACGGCGTGGATGACCACACAGCGCCCGGCCGGGCTCGCGCTGGCGGCGCTGGCCTTCCTTTTCGTGGGGCTCGGTGTCAGTGCCGCCGGAACCTCGTTGCTGGTCTTGCTGGCCAAGCGGGTGGCGGCTGAGCGCCGCGCCGCAGCCGCGACCATCGTCTGGATGATGATGATCATCGGCTTCGCGGTCACTGCCGGCCTGGCAGGGCGCTGGCTCGATCCGTTCACGCCGGCGCGGCTGGTGGCGGTCAGCGGTGGCGTGGCCGCGCTGGCCTGCGTCGTCGCGATGCTGGCGCTGTGGCGGCTCGAAGGCCACGGCCACGGGGGCGAGGCTGCGCCGGCCGAGCCGCGGCTGCGCTTCTTCGAGGCGCTCGCGCAGGTCTGGCAGGAGTCGACAGCGCGCCGCTTCACGGTGTTCGTGTTCGTCTCGATGCTTGCCTTCAGCGCGCAGGACCTGATCCTCGAACCCTTCGCCGGCGCTGTCTTCGGACTCACGCCCGGCGCAACCACGCAACTCTCCGGTGTGCAGCACGGCGGTGTGCTGCTGGGCATGATCGCCGCCGCGCTGGCCGGCAGCCGGCTGCGCATCGGCTCGCTGCGCCAGTGGACGATCGGCGGCTGCATCGCCTCGGCCTTCGCGCTGGCGGCGCTGGTGGCGGGTGGCGTGCTGGGGCCGCCGTGGCCGCTGCATGCCACCGTGTTCGCGCTCGGCGCGGCCAACGGCGCGTTCTCGATTGCCGCGATCGGCTCGATGATGCGGCTGGCCAGCGAGGGTCGCGCGCAGCGCGAGGGGGTGCGCATGGGCCTGTGGGGCGCCTCGCAGGCGATCTCCTTCGGTGTCGGCGGCTTCGCCGGCGCGCTGGCCAGCGACATCGCCCGCCACTTCATCGCCAGCACCGGCACGGCCTACGCGGTCGTGTTCGCCGCCGAGGCACTGCTGTTCCTGTGGGCCGCGGCACTCGCCGCCGGAATCGACACCGAAGCGCGCTCGCAGCGCACAAGGAGATGGGCATGGACCAGATCGACACCTACGATGCCGTCGTGATCGGCGGCGGGCCTGCGGGCGCGACCGCGGCCCATGAACTGGCCCGCTCCGGCAGCAGCGTGCTGCTGCTCGACCGCGACGGCCGCATCAAGCCTTGTGGCGGCGCCGTTCCGCCGCGGCTGATCCGCGACTTCGACATTCCCGATTCGCTGCTCGTCGCTCGCATCCGCTGCGCCCGCATGATCGCACCCAGCGACAAGCAGGTCGACATCCCGATCGAGGGTGGCTTCGTCGGCATGGTCGACCGCGGCCCCTTCGATGAGTGGCTGCGCGAGCGTGCGGCCCACGCCGGCGCGGTGCGCGCGCGTGGCAGCTTCGAAGCCATCGAACGCGACACCGACGGCTCGGCGATCGTCCGCTACGGCGTGCGCGACCGCCACGGCGAAGGTGCCGGGACGGTGCGGGTGAAGGCGCGGCTGGTGATCGGCGCCGACGGGGCCCGCTCCGAGGTGGCGCGCCAGGAGGTGCCGCGCTCCGACGAGGGCCGGTTCGTCTTCGCGTACCACGAGATCGTGCGCGCACCGAAGGGTGACCCCGGCCACGACGGCAACCGCTGCGACGTGGTCTACAACGGCGAGTACTCGCCCGATTTCTACGGCTGGGTGTTCCCGCACGGCGAGACCATGAGCGTGGGCACCGGCAGCGCCGACAAGGGCTTCTCGCTGCGCACCGCCACCGAGGCGCTGCGCCGCGCCTCCGGCCTGGCGAGCACCGAGACGCTGCGGCGCGAGGGCGCGCCGATCCCGCTCAAGCCGCTGCCGCGCTGGGACAACGGCCGCGACGTGCTGCTGGCCGGTGACGCCGCCGGCGTCGTGGCGCCCGCCTCGGGCGAGGGCATCTACTACGCGATGTACGGCGGCCGGCTGGCCGCGGAGGCCGGTCGGGCCTTCCTCGCCAGCGGGCAGGCGCGCGACCTGCAACTGGCGCGCAAGCGCTTCATGAAGGCGCACGGCAAGGTGTTCTGGGTGCTGGGCCTGATGCAGCGCTTCTGGTACTCGAGCGACAAGCGCCGCGAGCGCTTCGTCAGCATCTGCCGCGACCGCGACGTGCAGCAGCTGACCTTCGAGGCCTACATGAACAAGGAACTGGTGCGCAAGAAGCCGATGGCCCATGTGCGCATCTTCCTCAAGGACATGGCTCACCTGCTCGGGCTGGCGCGCGTCTGACCGCCGGCCCGTTCCCCGCCATGGACAGTCTCTTTGCCAGCGGACACGCGGCAGACCTCGTGCTGGCCGTGCTGCTGGCCGAGGCCGTCGTGCTGAGCTGGCGGCATGCGCGCAGCGGCGCCGGGCCGCCGCCGCGGGTGTTCGCGCCGATGATCGGTGCGGGCATCCTGCTCGTGCTGGCATTGCGCTGCGCGCTGACCGGCGCGCCCTGGCCGTGGATTGCCTTGTTGCTCAGTGGCGGTGGCCTGGTCCACCTGCTCGACCTTCGTCAGCGCTGGAAGCGATGACCGTGCTCAAGGCGCGCCTGCCAGGGCCGGGCATAGAATGCGCCAGCGACGAACAGCAGCACCAAACCCGTCGGCCTTCAGGAGATGTAGCGTGAACCAACGCTCGGGCAGTACGGACGATCTGGGTGCACTCGCCCCTTGGGCGCAGGAGCTGGCGCAGACCTTTGTGTCCTTGTCCAGCGACATTGCGCTGGTGCTGGACGAAACCGGCGTGATCACCAGCGTGGCGCAGTCCGGCCCGCAGCCGGTAGCGCCCGCCGCCTCGGAATGGGTCGGCCGCTCCTGGGTCGATACCGTGTCCGGCCCGATGCGCCGCAAGGTCGAGTCGCTGCTGAGCGACGTGGCGACCAGCGGTCTGGCGCGGCGGCGCGAAATTTTCCACCCCGGTGCCAGCGGAGCCGACATCCCGGTGGCGTACACCGCGATCCGCCTCGGGCGGCACGGCCCGGTGATCGCCGTCGGTCGAGACCTGCGTGCCATCGCGGCGATCCAGCAGCGCTTCCTCGACGCCCAGCAGGACATGGAGCGCGGCTACTGGAAGGCACGCCAGGCGGAATCGCAGGAGCGCCAGCTTTACCACGTGCTCACCGACGCGGTGGTCATCCTCGACGCGCAGACGCTGCGCATCGTCTCGGCCAACCGCGCTGCTCAGGCCCGCCTGGGCGGCGAGGGCGAGCTGACCGGCCGCGCCGTCGCCGAGTTCTTCGACCAGCGTTCGAGTGGCCCGGTCACCGAACTGCTGCTGACCGCCCGAACGCACGGCCGGCCGGTGGAGTTGCGGGCCCGGCTGCAGGGCGACCCGGTCACCAGCAGCATCGCGGCCACGCCGTTCCGCGCTGGCGACGAACAGCGCCTGCTGGTGCGCCTGCGCTCGGCGGTCTCGCCGCTGGCGCCGGCCGCGGGCATGCTCGAGCGGGAGGCCGCCGCGGTGACCGACTCGAACGGGCGGATCCTCACCTGCGACGCCGCCTTCATCGCGTTGCTCGAGGCGACCGACGACACCGCGCTGATCGGCCGCTCGGTGGCCGACTGGCTCGGCGACCAGCCCGACGATGTCGTTGCGCTGCTGCACGACGCCCGCCAGACCGGCCTGGCCGAGCGCGAAGCGATGGGCCTGCGGATCGGCCAGCATGCCGTCGTGCGGGTCAGCGCGAGCTGGCTGACCGAAGGCGACCAGGAAGGCATCGGCCTGGTGCTGCACCTGGCCGAGCCGCGCGTCGCGGCGCTCGGTGAAGCCCAGGCGGCGTTCGCCGAGGCCTGGACGCGTCTGACCAGCCAGCTCGGCAGCAGCCCGCTGCCGGTGATGCTGCGCCAGGCGACGGCATTGGCCGAGCAGCATTTCATCCGCATGGCGCTGCAGCGTGCCCAAGGCGACCCGGCAATCGCGGCGCAGGCGCTGGGCATCAGCAGCGACAGTCTTTCGCGGCGCCAACGGCGCGGCGGCAAGAGAGGCGCGCCGCCGTGAAATCCAGCCCCGCGTTCGGCCAGGCGGATCTCACCAACTGCGAACGGGAGCTGATCCACCTGGCGGGCTCGGTGCAGCCGCATGGAGTGCTGCTGGCCGTGCGCGAGCCGGCGTTCACCGTGCTGCAGGCCAGCGCCAACGCGCCGGAGCTGCTGGGCCGCCCCGTGGGCGAACTGCTGGGCCAGCCGATCGCCGTGCTCGGCGGCGATCTGGACGAACAGCTGCGCCGGGTTGCGGAGCGGCCCGATCTGGACGAGCCGGTGCCGCTGCGCTGCCGGCTGCCCCTGGGCACGGGCGCTGTCGAGTACGAAGGCGTGGCGCACCGTGTGCCGGGCCAGGCGCTGGTGGTCGAGCTCGAGCCGCTGGACACGCCGGCCGACGGCGTGCCGGTGCTGGCGATGGACGGCAGCACGCTGTCGGGCCACCTCGGTGCCGCGGTGCAACGTTTCGGCGCTGCGTCGACGATCGGCACGCTGGCCGACGCGGTGGTCAAGTGCGTGCGCGAGCTGACCGGCTACGACCGGGTGATGGTCTACAAGTTCGACCCCGAGGGCCACGGCAAGATCATCGCCGAGGCGCGTGATCCGCGGCTCGACCCGCTGCTCGGCCACCACTACCCGGCGACCGACATTCCACAGCGTGCCCGCGAGCTCTACCTGCGCAACCGCGTGCGTCTGCTGGTCGACGTCGACTACCGCGCCGCCGAGTTGATGCCGCGGCAGGTGCCCGGTTCCAATGCCGAACTGGACATGTCGATGTGCACGCTGCGCAGCATGTCGCCGCTGCACCTGCAATACCTGCGCAACATGGGCGTCACCGGCACGCTGGTCGTCTCGCTGGTGCGCGAAGGCCGGCTGTGGGGCCTGATCGCCTGCCACCACTACCAGCGCTACAACCTGCGCTACGCACTGCGCTCGGCAGTCGACCTGCTGGCCGAGGTGGCGTCGACGCGCATCGCGGCGATCGAGAACTACGCCTATGCGCAGGTCGCGATCCAGGTGCGCCGGCTCGAGCAGCGGTTGATCGAGGCCACCTCGACCGAAGGCGACTGGCGCTTCGCGCTGCTGCGCAACCCGCGCACGCTGCTGCAGCCGCTGGATGCCAGCGGCGCGGCGCTGTTCACCGACGACGAGATCCTCACCACCGGAGAGGTGCCGTCGACGCCGCAGCTGCGCGCGCTGCAGCACTGGGTGGGCGAGCAGGATTTCGAGCGCCTGTTCCATTGCTCGGCGGTGGAGCGCGAGAACCCGGCGCTGGCCGGCCTGACGCCGACCGCCAGCGGCGTGATCGCCGTGAAGCTCTCCACCGACCGGCCGGACTACCTGATGTGGTTCCGCAAGGAGCAGCTGATGACCGTCACCTGGGCCGGCAACCCGGCCAAGGCGGTGGTCGCGACGAATCCGCTGGAGCTGTCGCCGCGCAGTTCCTTCGCGGCCTGGTCCGAGCTGGTGCGTGGCACCGCGCTGCCCTGGACGGGCAGCGAACTGGCGCTGGCGCGGGCCATCGGTGCGTCGCTGATCGACATCATCGTGCAGGTCAACGCGGTGCGGCTGCTGATCGCCGAGCACCAGCTCGCGCAGGTGCGCGCCACCGTGGGCAGCTCCAACGAGGCGGTGGTGGTGGTCGATGGCCGCCAGCGCACGCTGTTCGCCAACGACGCCTTCCTGCGCCTGACCGGCTGCCGCAGCGGCCAGGTGACCAATCTCGATGACGTGGCCGACCTGTTCACCGAGCCGCAGGCCGCACAGCAGGTGTTCTCGGCCCTGGCGGGCGACGGCCAGCCCTGGCGCGGCGAGTTCACGCTCGCCGGCAAGCGGGCCACGCCGCTGTCGGTGCGTGCCGAGGTGGTGCCATCGCGCGACGGGTCCACGCTCGGCTTCATCCTGATGTTCGACGACCTGACCGAGTCCAAGCGTGCGATGCGTGCCCGTGAGCACCTGGAGGCGTCGCTGGCCAGTGCCGCGCCCTCGCTGGCGGCCTTCGGCAGCGGTGCGCGCGACGGCGACGAACTCGTCAGCGCGATCCTGGCCAGCGCCAGCCTTGCGGCAATGGACATCGCCGACGGCAACCTCGCGCCCTCCGTCACGCCGATGCTCGAGGAGCTCGAGGCGGCGACGCGGCGGGCCACGGCGCTCTACGGCCGTATCCGCAGCTTCACGACCGGCTGACGGTCTCGGCGGCGCCGATGCCGCTGGCGTGGGCGAGCTGCTCGAACAACTGCTGATGGCGCGCGAACGCGGCCAGCGCTTCCTCGACGATCGCCTCGCCGGCGCCGTCACCCGGCGGTGCGAAGTCGAGCGCAGCACGGAAGTCCCGCGCCAGCACCGCGGCCGCCTCGTCGCTGCCGAAATCGTAGAAGCGCGTCCCGTCGTTGCCGTCCAGGCCGAGTGAGCGTGCCACCACCCGGCGCAGCGCCTGCCCACCGCTCAGGTCGCCGAGGTAGCGCACGTAGGCGTGCGCCAGCAGCAGCTGCGGGGCGTCGCGCTCCAGTGTGGCGAGGTGGGCGGCGTAGTCGAGCGCGGCGGGCTG
Source organism: Chitinophaga pinensis (assembly GCA_943370595.1). Lineage (GTDB taxonomy): Bacteria > Pseudomonadota > Gammaproteobacteria > Burkholderiales > Burkholderiaceae_C > Piscinibacter. The sequence goes on along the minus strand of CALRRO020000017.1, from coordinate 5,343 downwards.
CGGCGGTAGTGTGTCGGGCCAGTCCTGGCCGTGCAGGTGGATCAGGTCCTGGGTCAGTGCCGCCTCGCGCTGCAGCGTCGGCGCGCAGGCGGCGGCCAGCGCAGCCTGGCCGGCATGGCGGCTCAGCGCCCGCTCGAGCGCGGCATAGATCGGGTGCAGGCTGGCCAGCAACAGGCAGTAGCGCTGGCGGTCGAGTCGGCCGCCGAGCAGCGCACGCACGAAGCTCGTGCCTTCCACCTCGCGGTGGGCGGGCCAGGTCCGTGTGCGCAGTTGCTGCGCGAGTGAAGTCATCATTCATTATCGATCCCGCCATCGCCGCTTGCATGGACAATGGCCAGAACACGAGAAGAGCGGAGGGTTCATGAGCGACGACGTCGATCCAGCGTCCACGGGCGCCGACCGCCCCCACCGAATCGTCGTCGTCGGCGGCGGTGCAGGCGGGCTGGAACTGGTCACGCAACTCGGCGACCGGCTCGGCAAGCGCGGCCGCGCGCACATCACGCTGATCGAGAAGTCGCGCACGCACTTCTGGAAGCCGCACCTGCACGAGATCGCCGCCGGCAGCGCCGACCTGCACAGCCACGCGACCGACTACCTCGCGCAGTCTCACTGGCATGGCTTCCGCTACCGCGTCGGCGAGATGGTCGGCCTGGACCGCGACAAGCGCGAGGTGATCGTTGCGCCGGCGATCGACGAGGAGGGTGCACCGATCACCCAGCCCTACACGCGCGGCTACGACACACTGGTGATGGCGGTGGGCAGCCTGACCAATGACTTCGGAACTCCCGGCGTGGCCGAGCACGCGATCGCGCTCGAGACACCGAAGCAGGCGGAACGCTTCCACCGCCGACTCGTCAATGCCTGCATCCGGGCGCACATGCAGAGCGAGCCGCTGGCGCGGCGCCAGCTGCAGGTGGCGATCATCGGCGCCGGTGCGACCGGCGTGGAGCTGGCGGCCGAACTGCACCGCGCGACCCGCGCGCTGGTGTCGTACAACCTCGAGCGCATCGACCCCGAGCGCGACATCCGGCTGAACCTGATCGAGGCCGGCCCGCGCATCCTGCCCGCGTTGCCCGAGCGCATCTCCGGCGCCGCGCACAAGCTGCTCGCCGGGCTGGGCGTGAAAGTTCACACCGCCTCGCGCGTGACTTCGGTCAGCGCAGAAGGCGTGCACCTGGCCAGCGGCGAGATGATCCCGGCCGAGCTGGTGGTCTGGGCGGCCGGAGTGAAGGCGCCGGAGTTCCTCAAGGACCTGGCCGGGCTGGAGAGCAACCGGCTGAACCAGCTGGTCGTCGGCCCGACCCTGCAGACGACACGTGACCCGAACGTGTTCGCGCTCGGCGACTGCGCCGCCGCGCCCTGGCTGGGCCACGAGGGCAACGTGCCGCCGCGCGCGCAGGCCGCACACCAGCAGGCCTCGCACCTGGTCAAGCAGTTGCAGCGGCGCATCGAAGGCAAGCCGCTGCAGCCCTGGCGCTACCGCGACTTCGGCTCGCTGGTCTCGCTGGGCGAGTACAGCACCGTCGGCAACCTGATGGGCTCACTGGTCGGCGGCAACCTGTGGGTCGAGGGCCTGTTCGCGCGCAGCATGTACCTGTCGCTGTACAAGATGCACGAGGTGGCGCTGCACGGCTTCTGGCGCACCGCGCTGGGCTCGCTGAGCCGCTTGATGACGCGCAGCACTGAGCCGCGCGTCAAGTTGCATTGACCTATACGCCGACCTCGTCGAGGTCGCGGTAGACGTCGCGCAGCCACATCTTCACGCGCTGGCGATCCATCAGCCCGAGCGCGGCGTGGCCGTCGCCGTTCTTCGCGGTCCAGAAGCTGCTGCTGGTCGCGTCGATCTTGTTGATCGCGCTCTCGTGCAGCTTCTTCACCGAGACGATGCGCGCGCCCAGCCCCAGCGCCCGCGCCTGCTGGCCCGACTGCTCGAGCACCGAGAAGTCGTTGCCGCGCACCTGGTTGCGCACCAGCACGTACTTCAGGCCGGTGCCGAAGCGGTCGAGCAGGCGGCCGAGCAGGTCCACCGAATCCTTGCCGGTGTCCATCACGTGCCAGTAGTGGATCGCCACGCCGGTCTCGTCGGCGAGGTTGAGCACGCCGGAGTCGTCCATCCAGCGCACCAGCGGTTCGTGGGTCTGCGCGGCCAGGTCGACCAGGATGCGCCGCTCGGGTTGTTCGACGGCAGCTTCCATGATCGCGTCCAGCGCCTCGTAGCGGTCGACCACCACCGGCGAGGCGTAGCCCGAGTAGAAGCGCATCAGGGCGCCGTGGGAGCGGTCGGTGTCGAAGCCGATGAAGGGGTCGCCGCGGTCGATCAGGTACTGCGCCAGCACCCGGGCCATCAGCGACTTGCCGACGCCGCCCTTCTCACCGCCGATGAAATGGATCTTCGCCATCCGCTTCGTCCTTCCTCGTCAGGGTTGCACTCGTGTCGATTCTGAGGGCAATCCGGGGTGGGGTGCCAGTAGGACTACATCGGGCCGTCACGAACTGTTCACGGCAGTGTCATCAAAGCTGCCGAGACTGCGCCGCGCACTCAACCACATCCCGAAGAAGGACCCCATGGACCGCCAGGCGACCCCCCAGCACGACGACGACACCGATCTGAACCCCTCCACCCAGCCCTCCTTCAACGAAGTGCTGGACGCGCGTCTTTCGCGCCGCGGCGTGCTTCGCGGTGGCATCGGCGGCGTCGCCGGCGCCGTGCTCGGCGGCCTGTCGCTCAGCGCCTGTGGCGGTGGCGGCGATGCCGTGGCGGCAACCCCGGATACTGCCGATGCGGCGGCTGCGGATGCCACCAAGCAGGCCGACCACCTGCGCCGGCACAACCCGCGCATCGACAGCCTGGCCTTCCAGGCCGTGCCGAAGAGCACGGCCGACGTGGTGACGGTGCCCGCCGGCTACACCGCGACGGTGCTGTACGCGCTGGGCGACCCGCTCGACGCGCGCACCGGCGAGTACCGCAACGACGGCAGCGATGCCGACATGGACCGCCGTGCAGGCGACCACCACGACGGCATGGCCTACTTCGGCCTGGATGCATTCGGCCGCTGGCGCGACCGCATCGGCACCACGCGCGGCCTGCTGGCGATCAACCACGAAGCCACCAGCCAGGGCGGCGGTGAACTCGCCTCGGCCTACATCCACGCCAACGGCGGCAGCAATGTGCTGCCGCGCCCGGCGTCGGAAGTCGACAAGGAGGTCGCGATCCACGGTGTCTCGATCGTCGAAGTGCGCTCGCGCCGTCGCCGCTTCGAGTACGAGCGCGACTCGCGCTTCAACCGCCGCATCACGCCGCTGACGCCGGTGGAGATCTCCGGCCCGGCCCGGGGCAATGCGCTGCTGGTGACGCGCTACTCGCCGCAAGGCACCGCCACCCGCGGCACGCTGAACAACTGCGGCAACGGCGAGACCCCGTGGGGCACCTACCTCACCGGCGAGGAGAACTGGGCAGGCTACTTCACCCGCGCCGCCACCGACAACGCCGCGCGCACCGCGGCCGGCGATGCGAAGAGCGTCGCCTCGCTGAACCGTTACGGCCGCAGCCAGGGCGCGGCCAGCCGCCACGGCTGGGAGACCGGTGGGAGCGACGACCGCTACGTGCGCTGGAACATCGGCGTGACGGGCGCCAGCGCCGACCAGGACTACCGCAACGAGCTGAACGGCTTCGGCTACATCGTCGAGATCGACCCGTACGACAGGAAGGCGTCGATCAAGAAGCGCACAGCGCTCGGCCGCTTCGCGCACGAGAGCGCGGCCTTCGGCAAGGTGATCGAGGGCAAGCCGCTGGCCGTCTACATGGGCGACGACTCGCGCGGCGAGTACATCTACAAGTTCGTCTCCACCGCCACCTGGCGCGACCGCGACGCCGACCGCCGCGACAGCACCGCGGTGGGCGACAAGTACCTCGACCACGGCCGCCTGTACGTGGCGCGCTTCAACGCCGACGGCCGCGGCGACTGGATCGAGCTCGACATCGCCAACCCGGCGATCAAGGGCTACGCCGGCTACGCCTTCGCCGACCAGGCCGATGTGCTGGTCAACGCCCGCCTGGCCGCCGATGCGGTCGGCGCGACGAAGATGGACCGACCCGAGTGGTGTGCGGTGCACCCGGTGACCGGCGAGATCTACTACACGCTGACCAACAACAGCAACCGCAAGGTGCAGCCGAGCAGCAGCTCGCAGAGCGCCGTCGATGCGGCGAACCCGCGCTCCTACAGCGACGCCTTCGGCACCGGCGCCCCCGGCTCGCCGGGCAATGTCAACGGCCACATCATCCGCATGGCCGAGGCCAACGGCCGCTCGGATGCGCTCGGCTTCACCTGGGACGTCTATCTGTTCGGCGCCCAGTCCGATGCCGACCCTGCGCGCATCAACCTGTCCTCGCTGACCGACGACCAGGACTTCTCCAGCCCCGATGGCCTGTGGTTCAGCCCGGTCACCGGCCTGGCCTGGATCCAGACCGACGACGGCGCCTACACCGACCGCACCAACTGCATGATGCTGGCCGGCATTCCGGGCAAGGTGGGTGACGGCAGCGCGGTGCGCCTGAGCTACACGAAGACCGACGGCACGACGCTGGACGTCGACACCTACGTCGGCAAGACGCCGACGGCGAACTCGCTCAAGCGCTTCCTCGTCGGCCCGGTGGACTGCGAGATCACCGGCATCTGCGAGACGCCGGACGGCCGGGCGCTGTTCGTCAACATCCAGCACCCGGGCGAGTCGATCAGCGTCGCCAACATCGCCGACCCGAGCAAGTACCCCAGCCACTGGCCGGGCAACGCCGGTTACGGCGCGGGCGGGGCGACGGCGCGGCCGCGTTCGGCGACCATCGTCATCACCAAGGACGACGGCGGCCGCATCGGCAGCTGAACGCCATCCGCGTGCGGTGGTTCATGGCGCCGGATCCGATCCGGCGCCAGAATCGCGGCATGCGGAGGCTGTCGTGATCGAGAAGCTGTTCGCCGCCATCGTGGCGGCGGTATGCATCGTGCTGCTGCTGCGCCTGGCCCTGAGCCCGGTGCGGCAGATCCGTTTCGACGCCTTCTTTATGCGGCTGTGGCACGGGCTGCGCGCGCGGGCCATCGCGTTGTGGCGCTGGCCGCGCACGAGGCGCCAGGCACGGCAGCTCGCCGACGACGCCATCCGCCGCGCCCGCGAAGGTGGCGGCACCTGGGACGGCAACGTCTACACCCCCGACCAGTTCAAGAAGCCGCCGCGGGACAAGATGCACTGAAGGGCGGCTGCCTCTTGCGGTGCTGAGCGGAAGTTGCGGGTTCGCTTCATGCCAACGCTGGCGCACGGCGGGTGGTCCGGGTGTGCGCTCTCCGGCCCACG
>CALRRO020000016.1:0-143424 GCA_943370595.1 Chitinophaga pinensis | reverse complement strand
GGCGCGCGCCAGCCTGCCCGCACGCACCTTTGCTGAACCGTGGTGGCATGCCGGTCGAGGAACCCCGGTGGTGGACTTCGCGGCAGGCGCTGCCCGCTGGGGGCGATTTGGGCGGCGACGAGAAGCGCAGCGTCAGGGGGCAGCGCGCGAAAGCGCGCTTCGTGAACTGACTTGCCGCCGGCTGTCTGAACGAAGTGAGCGCAGCGAACGCAGTGAGTTGGGCGGCTGCCCCCTGGCGCGATGCAGTACGCCCCGGACGAAGAACAGTCCCTGCGGACTGTTCTTCGCCTGGCGTACGCCCTGGCGCTTGCAAGCGCCAGGGCCGCAGTGCAGTCGGCGCACAGCGCCGACCGCCGACGCATGAGCCCCCAGCGGGCAGCGCCTGCCGCGATGCGCCGATCAAGACATGAAAGCAGACCAACTCGAACGGCAACAACGGGCCGCAACCCGCCCTCTGTCACTTCGCGACCGGCAGCTCCAGCACGAACTCCGCCCCGCCGTCCGCATGGTTGCCGGCACTCAGCCGGCCGCCATGCTGCTCGACGATGCCGTAGCTGATCGACAGCCCCAGCCCCGTTCCCTTGCCGACGGGCTTAGTGGTGAAGAACGGGTCGAAGAGGCGTGACAGGTGCTCGGGCGCGATGCCCGGGCCGTTGTCGCGTAATCGCAGGCGCGCGAGCTCGCCCTCGCCCTCGCGCTCCAGCGTGATCCACAGCGCCGGCTCGGCACGTTCGCGTGTCGCTGCGGCGTCGTAGGCGTTCTGCACCAGGTTCATCACCACCTGCAGCAACTGCCCGGCATTGCCGTGGATCGTGCAGGCCGGGCCCGGTGTCCAGTGCACCGTGAACGAGGGCGCCGTGCCCTTGCGCACCCAGTGGATGGCGCGCTCGATCACGCCGTTGAGGTCGACCTCGCTGCGCTCGCCGCGGTCCATCGCCGAGAAGCGCTTGAGGCCCTGCACGATGTCGGCGGTGCGGCGCGCGCCTTCCAGCGTGCCTTCCATCAGCGAGGGCAGGTCGGACAGCAGGTGGTCGATGCGCAGCTTGGCGCGCAGCGCGGCCTGCTCGTCGGCGCCGGTGTCGGCGTGGATCGCGCCGAGGTATTCGCGCAGCCGATCGGTGTAGCGCTGCAGCGCGTGCACGTTGCCGAGCACGAAGCTGATCGGGTTGTTCAGCTCGTGCGCCACGCCGGCCACCAGCCGGCCCAGTGAGGCCATCTTCTCCGAATGCAGCAGCTGCTGCTGGGTGCGCTTGAGCGCCTCGTGGGCCTCGCGCAGCTGGTGGTAGGCACGCTTGAGCTCGCCCAGCGGACGGCCGACGAACACATGGCCGACACGCTGGCCGGCAGCGTTGAAGCGCGGCGTGATGTTCAGGTCCACCGGCACCGGCTGGCCCTGTGCATCGCGCAGGTCGATCTCGACCGTGCTGCCGCCGCGCGGCGTGGTGGCCAGCGCCTGCGCGATGCGCTCGGTGTTGGCCGCGTCGGCAAGCAGCCCCTGCAGCGGTGTGCCGCGCAGCTCGGCCTCGCTGCGGCCGACCAGCTCGCGCAGCGCGGCGTTGGTCTCCTCGATGCGGCCGGCACCGTCGCAGGCCACCAGCACGTCTGTCATCGCCGACAGCAGGCTGAAGATGAACTGCTGCGACTGCTCGAGCTGCGCGTTCTTCTCCTCCAGCGCGATCTCGTCCTGCACCAGCTGCGAGTAGACCTCGTCCATCTTCGCGATCACGTCCAGCCAGGCGGCGTCGTCCACGCCGTCGAGCTGGCCGAGCTTCAGCAGGGTTTCCTCACGGGCCGGATCGGGGTGCTTGTCGCGCGGCATGTTGTCGCTCCTGCCGGTCAGTGCACCGTGCAGACCATGCACGGGTCGAACGAGCGCACGATGTGCTGCACGGCCACCGGCGTGTCCTCGCCCTCTTGCACCGGCGCGCCCTCGAGCGCGGCTTCCAGCGCGCCCGGCGTGCCGGCGGCGTCGCGCGGCGAGAAGTTCCAGCTGGTCGGCGCAACGATCTGGTAGCTCGCGATGCGGCCGTGGCGCACGCGCACCCAGTGGCCGAGCGCGCCGCGCGCCGCTTCGGTCATGCCGGTGCCGTCGGCCTCGGCCGGCAGCCGGGCCGGATGGAAGAAGGGCTCGCGCGGCGCCAGCGCGGCGAGCCAGCGTTCGGTCATCGGCAGCACCCGCGCCAGCTCGACCAGGCGGGCGAGTACGCGCGTGGCGACGTTCGCGCCACTGCGTGCCACCGCGTCGCGGATCAGCGGCTGGCCGCTGGCGAGTTGCCGTGCGATCGCGCCGGTCTCCACCACCTCGCCGGCCAGGCGCGGCGCCTTGTTCCAGGTGTAGCCGCCGGGCTTGTCGATCTGCGGTTCGGTCACGCCGTCGTGCGGGTGCAGCGGCTCTTGCCCGGCCAGCCAGGCATGCGTTGCGTCCTCGCGGATCGCGCCGAGATCCACCGCGCTCAGGAGGCGCTCGGCCTCGCGCCACAGGCCCGCACCGAGTTCGAAACCACCCTCGGGTTGCCGGTAGGCGCCATAGCTCAGCGTGCGGCCCGGGCCGCGCCCGAGCGCGTCGAGCCCGAGGTCGGCGGCGATGGTCAGGAACAGGCGCAGGTCGCCGCGCTGCGGATCAGCCGCGTGCCAGCGCTGCAATGCGGCCTCGCTGTCCAGTGCCGCCACCTCCTCCAGCGGCGCGCCGAAGGTGGTGGCCTCGAGGAAGGCGCGGAATTCGCGCACCTTGGCCAGCAGGCGGATGCGCTCGGACGCCTCCACGCCGCGCGCGCTGCCCCCGGGCTGGATGCTCAGCGTGTGCGGCCACTTGCCGCCCAGCGTGCCCATGATCTCGAACCAGCGCTGCCGCGCCGCCACCGCCGCGCGGCCATGCTCGCCGGCCAGCGCGGCAAAGCGGCGTGTCGCCTCGGCGAACCACGGCCGCCCGGCATAGACCGGCCTGGTGAAGTCGGGCATGAAGAACAGGTAGAAGTGCGACAGGTGGTCGGCCAGGTTCTCGCAGGCCAGCATCAGGTTGATGACATGCACGCCGTTGGGCGGCACCTCGACGCCCGAGGCATCGGCGACCGCCCGCGCGGCCGCGACCGACTGCGACACCGAGCAGATGCCGCAGATGCGCGGCACGATCACCAGCGCATCGTTCGGCTCGCGGCCGACGAGCATCTGCTCGAAGCCGCGGTACATCGGCGCGTTGACACGCGCCGAGGCTACGCGGCCGTCGGCGATGTCGAGCTGCACCTCGAGGTCGCCCTCGACGCGGTTGAACGGGCCGACGATCAGGCGCGTGCTCATTTGAGGCGTGTCTTGCGCACCGCCGGCGCCACGATCACATGATCGGCCGTCGCGTTGCTCTTCACCCGCTTCGGCGTTGCGCTCTTGGACAGCGAGGCGAGCGCGACGAACCAGGCCTTGGGCATGTCGGTCGGCAATCCGATCGGGATGCCGGCCAGCTTGGGCGTCTGGTGGTACGGGTGGCCGGGGTCCTGGAAGCCGGGCTCGGTGCAGCTGATGCAGGCATAGCCGCCGCGCGTGCACGAGCCTTCGCCGTTCCACAGCCGCGTGTTGCAGTCGGCATGCGCCTGCGTGCCCTTGCAGCCCATGTGCTCCATCATGCAGCCGAGGTCGGACGGCTTCTCGGCGCTGGCCTTGAACTCGTAGTACTCGTTGCGCGTGCAGCCGTGGTGCACCAGCTGGTCGGCGTAGAAGCGCGGGCGGTTCAGCGGGTCGAGGTCGTCGGCGGCGAACATGTTGGCGGCCAGCGCCATCAGCGTGTCGACCACCCAGCCGGGGTGCGTCGGGCAGCCGGCGACGTTGATCACCGGCAGGCCACCGCGGGCGATGAACTCCGCGCCGAGCAGGCCGCCAGGGCGGTCGCCGTCGTACTGCAGGCCGCAGGCCTCGGTGACGTTGGGGCCGGTGGCGGTGATGCCGCCCCAGGCCGCGCAGGAGCCGACCGCGACCACGTGCGTGGCCACCGCGGCGAGCGAGCGCACCCAGTCGATCATCGGCACGCCGGTGCCCGCCAGCAGGTGGAAGCGCCCCGTGCCGTTGGGCCCGCGCAGCAGCGAGCCTTCGACGCACAGCACGTCGAGCCGGATGCGGCCGTCGCGGCAGGCTTCGAGCAGCGAGATCACCTCGTGGCCGCTGGCCAGCGACAGCGAGGGATGCCACAGCAGTTCGATGCCGCCAGACTTCAGCATGCCGGGGAAGTCGGCGGTGTCGGCGCACAGCAGCGACATGCTGCAGCCGCCACATCCGCCACTCTGGAGCCACAACACGTTCACGGTTTGTCCTTTGCGGCGTCTTCAAGGCCGAATCGCTGCAGCTTGGCACGCAGGCCCACGCGCGACAGCCCCAGCTCCTGCGCTGCGCGGGTCTTGTTCCAGCGGTGCCGCAGCAGGGTTTCGCGCAGCACCATGGCCTCGATCGCGTCGAGCCGCTCGGCCAGCGTGCCCGAGCCGAACGAGGCCGGCAGCGCGTGGCCATTGGCGGCCTGCACGTGCGGGCCGGCCTGGCCACGCAGCAGCCGCGGCGAGAACAGCGAGGCATGCAGCAGCTCGCCATCGCGAAGCGCCAGCGCGCGGGCGATCTCGTTGCGCAGCTCGCGGATGTTGCCCGGCCACGGGTAGCCGACCAGCACCGCACGCGCGTCGTCGTCGAAGCGTGCCGGCGGCAGGCCCAGCTCGACGGCGACATCGGCCAGCAGGCGCTCGGCGATCGGCACGATGTCGCCCGGCCGCTCGCGCAGCGGCGGCATCGCCAGCGTGACGCCGGCGATGCGGTAGTAGAGGTCTTCTCGGAAGCGGCCGGCGCGCACGTCGGCTTCGAGGTCGCGGTGCGTCGCTGCGATCACGCGCACGTCGACGGGGACGGCGCGTGTCGAACCCACGGGCCGCAGCTCGCCTTCCTGCAGCACGCGCAGCAGCTTGACCTGGAAGGCTGGGGTGGTCTCGCCGATCTCGTCGAGGAACACCGTGCCGCTGTGGGCGCGCTGGAACAGGCCGATGTGGTCTTCCACCGCGCCGGTGAAGGCGCCGCGCTTGTGGCCGAAGAGTTCGCTCTCGAGCAGCGTGTCTGGAATCGCCGCGCAGTTCTCGACCACGAAGGGGCCGGCGAGCCGCGGGCTGGCGTAGTGCATCGCGCGCGCCATCAGCTCCTTGCCGGTGCCCGATTCGCCGAGCACCAGCACCGACAGGTCGTGCCGCGCGAAGCGTTCTGCGGTGGCGCACAGTGCATCGATCGGGCTGCCCGGCGCGCGCACGATGCGCTCGAAGTCGAAGCTCCGCCGTGCCTGCGCCAGCTTCGCCTGGCTCTTCGCGCGCAGCACCGGGCCGCCGCTGCGCAGCTCCAGGTCGAGCCGGGCCAGGCCATGCTGCAGCTTACGGGCCTCGGCTGCAGCCCGTACCGTCTGCAGCAGGTGCTCGGGCACCCAGGGCTTGAGGATGTACTGCCAGATGCCGGCGTCGTTGATGCCGGCGATGATGTCTTCGCTGTCGGTGTAGCCCGAGATGACGATGCGCACCGCGTCCGGCCAGCGCTCACGCGCCTCGCGCAGGAACTCGACGCCGGTGGTGCCGGGCATGCGCTGGTCGCACAGGATCACGTCGACGTCGCGCTGCAGCATCTGCTCGCGTGCGGCGTCGGCGTCGGTCGCGGTGAGGATCTCGAAGTCTTCCTCCAGCGTGCGCCTCATCGCGTCGAGTGAGCGCACCTCATCATCGATCAGCAGCACGGTCGGCATCATGCCTGCCCCCCGTCTGCGGCGTACCGCAGTCGACCCCCCGTGGGGGTCCCGCCCGGCTTCGGGCGGCCTGGCGCCGGGCTCGCCCGTTCGAGTGGCACTGGCTTCACGGGCGATGGATGGCCAGGTGCCGCGGAGTCCAGGCGTGCGGCTTGCGCGTCACGAAGTGGTGGCGCGCCACGTGGTAGCTGGGGTCGAAGCCGTAGAAGTTGCGGTGCATCTGCTGCAGTTCCTCGTCGCGGTGGGCGGCCAGCGGCTTGCGCGCCTCGTCCTGCGCGCGCGCCGTCTGCTTGGCAGCGATGCGCTCGGCGTGATTGTGCGCGCAGGCCAGCGCCTCGGCCTGCGCGTGCGCGGCCTGCAGCAGCCCGTCTCCGCTCGGCGTCAGGACGGCATCGACAAGGCCCAGCGATGCAGCCTCGGCCGCCGACATCGGCAGCCGGCCCTGCATCACCCGCTGCGCGACCTCGGCCGCGCGCGCCGCGCCCACCCGCCGCGGCAGCGTGTGCGTCCAGTACTCCGAGCCGTAGAGGTTGCCCATGTTCTTGTAGTGTGGGTTGAGCACCACGCCGCCGTGAGCCCAGACGAAGTCGGCGGCGAAGCCCAGCCAGCAGCCGCCGGCGCCGGCGTTGCCGCGCATCAGCGCGACGGTGATCTGGTCGGTCATCGTCAGCAGTTCCAGCACCGCGTCGTCGATCGCGCTGATGTTGCGCCAGGACGCGTCGGCCGCGCTGTCGCCCGCGTCCTGCGCTGCGGCCTCGATGTCGTGCAGGTGGATACCGTTGCTGAAGAAGTCCTCGCCGCCGGTCAGCACCAGCACCTGGGTGTCGCGGCCTCGGGCGAAGCGCAGCGCGTCGCGCAGGCGTTCGCACTGGCGCGTGCTCATCGCGCCGTTGTGGAACGCGAAGGCCAGCCAGCCGACCCGTTGGCCCGCGGCACCGGTCTCGGCGTAGTGCAGTTCATCCCACTCGGCCGCGTCACGAAGCAGCGGAACGTCGAGTTCGGGCAGCGCGGCTGCTTCGACCGCGAAGGCGCGGGTCGCGGCGAGCTTCAGCGCCGGCTGGCCGGGCGGTGGGTCGCAGCGCACATGGCCGATCCACACGCCGCCATCGAGGGTGCAGCGCAGCAGCGCCGGGCCGCGCTTCGCGACGACGTCACCTGGCAACCCGGCCGGCGCCCGCTGCAGCGTGGCCGCCGTGACCGGATGCGCGTCGTGCAGGCGGCAAGAGCGGCCGAACAGCACATCGGCGACGCCGGGGTGACCGTCGGCACTGCGGATCTTGCGCAGCACGCAGTCGCTGTCATCCGCGGTCCAGTCGATCCGGCGCTGATCGGCCGGCACCGGCCCCTGCCAGCCGCCGCCCCAGGCTGGCGGTGCGGGCAGGGCCGGCAGTGCCGCGGGCGGCGACGAGCCAGGCCGATGGCGGCCCACGGCCTCGAGCACCGCCTCGACCGCCGCCTGCGTGACCTCGTGGCGGTACAGGCTGGCCTTGCTCGCATCGCCGCGCAGCGGGAAGGCCCCCCATGCCCACACCGGCCCGGCGTCGTACTCGCCGGTGGCCTGCAGTACGGTGACGCCGCCTTGCGCATCGCCGCGCAGCACCGCCCAGTCGAGCGCTGCCGGGCCGCGGTCGCCCGGCGGGCCGGGGTGGACCACCAGGCAGGGCCGCACCGACCACACTGACTCGGGAATGCGGCGCTTCAGGAACGGCGCGATGACGAGGTCCGGCTCGGCCAGAGCCACGGCCTCTTCGGTCACCGCGTCGGCGATGTCCAGCTCGACGGTCACATCATGGCCGGCCTCGCGCAGCGCGCCGTGCAGGCGCTGAGTCAGGCCGTTGAAGGCGTGGCAGAGCAGCAGCAGCTTCATGGATGAGGTGCTCAGCGGCCCTGCGCGATGCGCTGGGCCATCAGGTCGGCCCCCCTGCGGCCGAGGAAGACCGACAGCTTGTCGCGCACCTCCGCCAGCGCGGCCGCGAACTGCTCGGGCGTCGTGGCACTGCGCAGCGGCGCAGCCACGAGTTCGGCATCCGGCCCGTAGTGCGGCGCCAGCTCGACCAGCGCGCGCCGCCAGGCCGCGGCGGCGTCGGTGGGCACGAACTCCGACCGCAACGCCGGGGCGGTCGCCGTCGATACCGGCTTCGCCGTGCGCGGCACGACCGGCTCCACTGCAGGCGCGGGTCGAAGCTTCGGCGCACCGCTGGCCACCTTCTCCACCAGCCCGGCACCGACGAAGCGCATCAGCATCTCCACCGGGTCGAAGCCGACCCGTGCCGCCAGTTCACCCACCGTCAACTCGCCATTGACGAGGATCAGCAGCCCGCGCGTGCGCGCGTCCAGGCCGAGCGCCCGGCTGCGGATCTCGGCATGGCCCGCATTGGTCTTGCGGAAGATGTCGCGCTGCATGCCAATGCGGGGCCGCTTCAGCAGATGCGTGGCAGCGGTTCGCCGGACAGCCAGTCGACCACACGCCGGCCACCGAAGGCGGTGGCCATCTGCACGAAGCGCTGCGGGTCGTCGGTGACGCTGCCGATGCGGGCCGCTGCGCGGCCGAGCGGGTGCGAGCGCAGCGCCTCCAGTGCGCCGTCGGCCACCGCCGGATCGCAGATCACGATGCACTTGCCTTCGTTGGCGATGTACAGCGGGTCCAGGCCGAGCAGCTCGCAGGCGGCCTCGACCTGCGGCTTGATCGGGATGGCGGCTTCCTGCAGCAGCATGCCGACGCCCGACTGCTTGGCGATCTCGTTGAGCGAGGTTGCCAGGCCGCCGCGCGTCGGGTCGCGCAGCGTGCGCACGCTGCCTTCGGGCACCGCGGCGAGCAGCCGTGCGACCAGCGTGTGCAGCGCCGCGGTGTCGGACTCGATGGTGGTCTCGAACTCCAGCGACTCGCGCTTCGAGAGCACCGCGACGCCGTGGTCGCCGATCGTCCCGGAGATCAGGATGGCGTCGCCCGGCCGCGCCAGTGCACCGCCGATGCGCCGCGCCAGCGGCACCGCACCGACGCCGGTGGTGCTGATGAACACGCCGTCGCCCTTGCCCTGTTCGACCACCTTGGTGTCGCCAGTGACGACGGGCACGCCGGCCTCGCGCGAGGCCGCGGCCATCGACTCGACGATGCGCTTCAGGTCAGCCAGCGGGAAGCCTTCCTCGAGGATGAAGCTGGCGCTCAGATACAGCGGCGTGGCGCCGAGCATCGCCACGTCGTTGACCGTGCCGTGCACCGCCAGGCCACCGATGTCGCCGCCAGGGAAGAAGAGCGGCGAGATCACGTGGCCGTCGGTGGCCATCACCAGCCGGTGGCCGGCGGGCATGGGCAGCAGCGCGCCGTCGTCGCCCTGGCGCAGGTACTCGTTGTCGAAGGCGCGGGCGAACAGTTCGCTGATCAGCTGCGCCGAGGCGCGGCCGCCGGCGCCGTGGTTCATGTCGACGCGGCCGTGCTTGAAGTCGATCGGCCTGACGTAGTCCTTCTTGCTCATGAATCACGCGGCCACGACCGGAATGTCGCGGAACCGTCCGTAGGTGTAGTGCGCCGCGCAGGCGCCTTCGGAGGACACCATGCACGAGCCCATCGGGCTCTCGGGCGTGCACACGGTGCCGAACAGCTTGCAGTCGGTCGGCTTCTTCACGCCGCGCAGGATGGCGCCGCACTCGCACTGCTTGTGGTCGGGCACGCTCTGGTAGACCAGGCCGAAGCGCTTCTCCGCGTCGAAGCGCTCGAACGCCGGGCGGATCTTCAGCGCCGAGTACGGCACCTCGCCGAGGCCGCGCCATTCGAAGCTGGAGCGCAGCTCGAACACCTGTGACACCACGGCCTGCGCCGCCAGGTTGCCGTCGCGTGTGACCGCGCGGCTGAACTGGTTCTCGACCTCCGCGCGTTTCGCGTTGACCTGGCGCACCAGCATCAGGATGGCCTGCATCACGTCCAGCGGCTCGAAGCCGGCGATCACCACCGGCTTGCGGTACTCCTGCGCGAAGTGCTCGTAGGGCCGCGCGCCGATGACGATGCTGACGTGCGCCGGCCCGACGAAGCCGTCGATCGGCACGGTGCCGTACTGGCGCACCTCGGGCGACTCGAGGATGTGCGTGATCGCGCTGGGCGTCAGCACGTGGTTGCACAGCACGCTGAAGTTGGCCAGGCCCTCCGCCTGCGCCTGGCGGATGACCAGCGCGGTCGGCGGCGTGGTGGTCTCGAAGCCGATGGCGAGGAAGACGACCTCACGGTCGGCGTGCTCGCGGGCCAGTTTCAATGCGTCAGCGGCGGAATAGACCATGCGGATGTCGGCGCCGCGGGCCTTGGCGCGCATCAGGCTGAGCGATTCGCTCGCCGGCACGCGCATCACGTCGCCATAGGTGCATAGCATCACGCCACGGTCGAGGGCCAGTGCGATCGCCTGGTCGATGCGGCCGATCGGCAGCACGCACACCGGGCAGCCGGGGCCGTGGATCATGCGCAGGTTCGCCGGCAGCAGCTCGGCGATGCCGTAGCGCGAGATCGCGTGCGTATGGCCGCCGCAGAACTCCATGAAGTGGTAGCGGCGGCTGGTGTCGGCTTCGGCGGCGATGCGCTGCGCGAGGGCCTTCGCCACCTCGCCGTCGCGGAACTCGTCGACGTACTTCATGGCCGCTGCTCCGCGGCCGCCATCTCGGCAAACAGTGCCAGCGTCTTCTCGGCCTCCTCGGCGTCGAGGAGGCCGATGGCGTGGCCGACGTGAACGATCACGTAGTCACCGACCTTCGCCTCCGGCGTCAAGGCGACCGACACGCTCTTGCGCACGCCGCCGAGCTCGACGATGGCGTTGTCGCCGTCTTGCAGCGCCACGATGCGGGCGGGGAGGGCGAGGCACATGGTCAGACTTCCAGGGTGAGGGCGTCGTCGGGCGTGGTGACCTGCGCAACCGTGCAGGCCGCCACCCAGGCCTGGCCGAGCGCCAGCCCGGCGTCGCCGCAGGGCGTGCAACGTGGCGCATGCACGGCCAGGCCGCGGCGCTGTAGGTCGGCGGTGATGCGTTCGGTCAGGATGCGGTTCATGAAGCAGCCTCCGCCCAAGGCGATGGTGTGGCAGCCGCGCACGTGGGCCGCCTGCGCGGCGGCCTCGGCCAGGCCATCGGCCAGCGCGTGGTGAAAGTGCAGCGCGGCACGGGCACGGGCCAGTTCGTCGCGCGGCAGGTCGAACAGGTGGGCCACGACGCCGGTGGGGTCCAGCGACGGCGTGCCCGGTGATGCCGGTGACAGCACCTCGTCGTGAGACAGCGCCTGCGCCGCCAGCCGCTCCAGCGCGATCGCGGCTTCCGCCTCCATCGTCTGGCGCACGCTCAGGCCGAGCGCGCCGGCCGCGGCATCGAACCAGCGTCCGGCACTGGTGGTGGTCGGGCAGTTCAGCCGCCGCTCGAGCATCTGGCGCAGCAGGCGCGCGGCTTGCGCGCCGACCGTGGGCGAGAAGCGCGGCTCGATCTGATCGCCCCGGCCAAGCGCATGCAGCACCGCGGCGGCCATGCGCCAGGGCTCGCGCGCGGCCACGTCGCCGCCGGGCAGGGCAATCGGCTGCAAGTGCGCCACTCGCTCCCAGCGGTGCGACGCGACACCGCCATCGACCCACAGCAACTCACCGCCCCAGGCCTGGCCGTCGGTGCCCAGGCCGACGCCGTCGAGCGCGATGCCGATCACCGGCTCGGCGAGGCCGTGTTCGGCGATGACTGCGGCGATATGCGCGTGGTGGTGCTGCACGCCGATGGCCGGCACGCCGAGGCGTTCGGCCAGCGCCAGCGCGACGCGGGTGCTGTGGAAGTCGGGGTGCAGGTCGTGGGCGATGGCGCTGATACCGACATTGCCGCCTTGCGCGAGCAGTGCCTCGACCGACGCATCGAGGGCGCGGCAGGCCGCGGGCTCGCCGAGGTCGCCATGCGGCGCCGACCAGGCGACGCTCGCGCGCTCAAGCCGCAGCGCGCGGTTCTTCAGGAACGCGCCAGTGGCCAGCACGCGCGCGGGCGCGGCGGCGGGCAGGGTGGCGGCGCGGGTGTCCATCACTCGGACTTCATGCCGGTGGATGCAGCAGCCACTCGACCCAGGCTTCCAGCCCGGCGCCGCTCTTCGCCGACACCAGCAGCACCTCGATGCCCGGGTTGACCCGCCGCGCGTACTCGATGCACTTCGGAACGTCGAAGTCGAGGTGCGGCAGCAGGTCGGTCTTGTTCAGCACCATCAGCGTCGCCGCGGCGAACATGTCGGGGTACTTCAGCGGCTTGTCCTCGCCCTCGGTGACCGAGAGGATGGCGATCTTCGCGGCCTCGCCCAGGTCCCACATCGCCGGGCAGACCAGGTTGCCGACGTTTTCGATGAACAGGAGTGATTCAGCGTGGTGGTGATCGCCGTGCGGGTGGTCGTGAGCATGCGCCTCGTGACCGTGCGCATGCGCATGCAGGTGCAGCCGCGAGAACGCCTCCGCCACCATCGGCGCATCGAGGTGGCAGCCCTTGCCGGTGTTGACCTGGATCGCGCTGGCGCCGGTGGCGCGGATGCGGTCGGCGTCGTTCGAGGTCTGCTGGTCGCCCTCGATCACCGCCAGAGGCAGCGCCGGCGCATGGCGCTTCAGGTACTCGATCGTCGCGCACAGCAGCGTGGTCTTGCCCGAGCCGGGGCTGGAGACCAGGTTGTAGGCCGTCACGCCATGCGAGGCGAAGTGCGCGCGGTTGGCCGCGGCGATGCGGTTGTTCGCGCCGAGCACGTCGGCTTCCAGCTTGATCGCGCGGGCCTGGCTCATGCCGGGCACCGACACGCGCGCGCTGCCGGCACCGTAGTGCAGGTCACCGGTGCGGGCGTCCACCGCGACATGGGCCGCGGCCGGATCGGCGACGGTGGTGTTGGCGCAACCGCAGACGACACACATGCTCGTTCTCCTTCAGTCGTCATGGACCAGCAGGTCGAGCACGCGCAGCTCGGTTCCGCCGGTGGGTTGGATCTGGTGCCCACCGCAGCGCGGGCAGGGGTCGGTGCGCGAGGCGATCTCGACCGTGGCTGCGCAGCGCAGGCACCAGGCGCTGCCAGGTGGCTCGTCGATGGCGATCGCCGCACCTTCCAGGCAGGTGCCGGGGATCACTGCGTCGAGTGCGAAGCGCAGCGCCCGCACCTCGACGCCGGACAGCGCGCCGGCCTCCAGCCGCAGCTGCGAGACGCGCCTGAAATGGTCGCGCGCCGCCGCGTCCTCCACCAGCTTGACGATGCCGCCGGCCAGGCTCAGCTCATGCATGGGCCGGCTCCCGGGCCGTGTCGACCACGAACTCTACGCAGGGGTCGAAGGCGACCGCCGCGCGCGCGGCCTGCTCTGCCGCGTCGTCGCCCTGCAGCCTTGCCAGCGTCTGCGCCAGCACCCCCTGCGGGTGGAAGTTCCATTCGGTGGGCGCGAGCACGCGGCAATCGGCCACGCGCGGGCCCTGCGGCGAATCCTCCAGCCGCACCCAGTGCACCAGCAGGCCGCGCGCCATCTCGGACCAGGCGACGGCCTCGCCGCGGCCCAGCGGCAGCGCGCCTTCGGCGAGCCAGTCGGGCCCCTGCGGGGAAGCCAGGCGCAGCACGTCGACGAAGCGGGCGGTCAGTCGCATCCATGCATTGTGGAGCGGCAGCGGCAACGGGTCGACGGTTCGTGTCCACGGGCCGGTTTCAGCCGCTGCGCCGTTCCAGTCGGGGCGGGCGCAGAAATCGGGCTCCTCGGCCATGCGCCGCGCCACTCGGGGCAGCTGGGCGAGCGGGTGATCGAGCAGGCGCAAGGGCTGCGCCAGTGTCGCGAGGGACTGCAGAGCGGCCCGCTGCGAGCGCAGCAGACGTGCGGGCGGCGTGTCGACCTGCTCGCACCAGCGCTGCACATGGTTCGAAGGGTCGGCCTCCAGGGCGGCCAGCCACGTGGCCAGCGGCTCGGCCAGCCAGCGGTGTGCCAGCCACCCGGGCAGCGCCGCCAGCTGCTCGGCGGCGTTGAAGTCGTCGCGCCACAACGGGCAGCTGCGCAGCAGCAGCGCCGGTTCGCCGGCCGGTGCACCGGGCAGCAGGCGGTGCCAGTCGTGCGCGATGCGCAGCACCTGGTCGCGCGCGGTGGCAGCCTGCAGCGTGCGGCGCTCGGCGGGCGTCGACAGTGCGTTCTCGCCCAGGGCGGCGGCCACCGAGCGGCGCGCGGTGCTGCGGTGGGCGTGCGAGCACAGCGTGAACAGCGTGCCGAGCAAGGCCGGCAGCTCGGCAGCGCGGCGGCCCCGCGCGAGGCGCGGCGCCAGCAAGGGCCGGGCACCGCTGATCGTCGCCCCGATCGCGCCCGGGTGCAGCCGCACCGTGCCGGTCAGCGCCGCCATGTCCATCACGCCGCCGCCCCGCTGCGGCCGAACAGGAAACCACGCCGCGCCGGCTGCGCAGGTGGCTTCACGGCAGGCGTGCCGCGCAGCTCCTTCAGAGCCTCCTGCGCGGTAGCCACTGCGGCGGCCTGGCTCGCGAACTCGAACATCGGCGAGAAGAGCGAGCTGGCCTCGAACGGGCCCAGCCCCGGCTCGTGCGCGCCGATGAAGTCGAAGCGTCGCGCGCCGATGTCGCGCGCCCCGGTGATGCCGACGCCGAGCACCGTGACTCCGTCGCGAAGCGGCAGGCGCAGCAGGTTCATGCACCAGGGCGTGACCAGCACGCCGAGCGCGAAGCCGCCCTCGTCGTCGGCGCGGAAGTCGACCGTGGCCACGTCCAGCCGCAGGTTGTTCAGCGGCAGGTCGGCCATGCGCGTGCGCGCGATGCGCTCGAAGGCCTGCTGCAGCGCCTGCACGCGTGCGGCCAGGTCGTTCATGCGCCGTCCTGCAGCACCATGAACTGCTCCGCCGCGCCGTCGCACTGCGGGCAGCGCCAATGCGCGGGGAGCGCGCCGAAGGCCGTGCCGGGTTCGACTTGCCAGACCGGGTCGCCCAGCGCCGGGTCGTAGACCCACCAGCAGATCTTGCATTCGAGGCGGGCACTCGCCGGCAGGCGCGACGCGTCGCCGAGGTAGCTGCCTTCGAACCCGGGAACGAAGCTCATTCCTGCGCCACCCACTGCAGCACTTCCTGGAGGCGCTCATGCGTGTCGGCCAGGTCCTCGATGGCGGCACAGGCCACCTCGGGGATGTGGCTGACCTCGATGGCGTTGAGGATCACCTTGTCCTGCGAGTTGTAGTAGACGACCCGCCAGGTGTCGGCGGCCAGCGTGTTGGTGATGCGGCAGTTGCCATAGCCGCGCGACAGGATCACCACGCGGCCGGTGCCGAGCTGATGGTCGATGTGGGCGATGTCGTCGGGCGAGAGTGGCAGCAGCGTCAGGTTGACGACGTGGGCCTCTTCGTTGCCCTGCTTGTGCTGGCGTCGTGCACGCGCGTCCGCCAGTTCCACCAGCAGGGTCGGCACGTTGATCAGATCGGCTGGCAACGGCTGCGGCGCCGTGCGCGGCGTGGCCGCGTCCTCGCGCGCGGCCTCGATGAGGCCTGTCGGGATCGGGCCGATCTCGACCTGGTCGCGCACTGCGCCGTCGTCGTCGGTCGCGATGACGCGCCAGACGCCGGCGAACACCGACTCCTGCACGCGCAGCCGCACCGGTTCGTCGCCGAACTCTCGGACTTCCGGCCGCGCCAGCACCTGCGCCGAGACCTCGCCCTCGCCGAGCACCTGGTTGACCAGTGCCAGCTCGTCCGCCGGCAGGCCGGTCAGCGTGATCGGTGCGGGCGCCTCGCCGCGCAGGCGAGCCTCGACGGCCGCAAGGATTGCATCGAGCACCTCGCGCGCCAGCGCGTGGCCGGCCAGTTCCTCCGGCTCGGGCAGCACCGGCGGCCGGAAGGTGTCCATGCCCGAGGGCATGGGCATGTAGTCCAGCGTCTCGTCCTCAGGCTGGCTGCCGGGGCCGATCGCGGCGACGACGGGAATGGGGAAGGGGCGGTGGTTCGGGTTCATGCGCAAGCCCTCGGGTTCAGTGGCAGCTCGGTGCGCTGTTCGCGCTGACGAGCGGGATGCCGATGCCCGGCGGCCGCGACACCGGCAGGGCCAGCGCCTGGTCGACCTGCTTCACGTAGTCGGTCCAGTCGTGCATGCCGGCCAGCGTGGTGACGTACTGGCCATCGCGCAGGAAGACCAGCGCCGGCCAGCGCTGCGAGCCGTAGCGGCGGGCGATCGCCTCCTGGTGCTCCAGCGCCACCACGCCGATCTCGAAGGCGTGGCCGACCGCGCTGCGCAGCTCGGGCAGCACGACGGCGACGTCCAGCCCTTCCGGGAACTGCACCGGGTCGCCGCTGAGCAGCAGCACACGCTCGCCGGGCCGGGCGAGGAAGGCGTCGAGCGAGTCGCTGTCGATGCGCGCCGCGCCGAACTGGTCGACGAGGCGCTGCATCACGGGGGGCAGGGTGGTGGCGGTCATGCGTTGTTCACTTTCACGGGCCGGCCCGCGAGGGCGGCCAGGGCGGCGGGGTCCATGCGCGAGGGCAGGGCGAAACCAGGGTCCTGCGCCGGGTCGTCGGCGATGCCGGCGTCGCCGGTCAGGGCACCTTGCACGAGGTCGAGCACGGCGTTGACTTCGGCCGCGCGTGCGGCGTCGATGTGCTCGCGGGCCGCATCGAGGAACACCAGCAGCCAGTCGCCCTCGGCGCAGTCGCCGACCAGCGCGGTGTCGACGCGCTTCACGTCGCCGCGCCCGGCGACCCATGCGTGGCCGGGCTCGAGTCGGACGACCTTCATCGGGATGCCGATGCACATGGTGGGCAGCTCAGCGAGGCAGGAAACGTTCGTCGCCGACGCGGCAGGCCTGCTCGGCGGCCGGGCGGCCCTGCTCGTAGGCGCCCAGCGCCAGCGTGGGCACGGTCACCGCCTCGAGCTCGCCCGGCGCGGCGTCGCGCGGCAGCGGCTTCGCGCCCCAGGCGCGCAGACGGTCGAGGCCGAGCGCGATGGCGTCCTCGAGCGCGGTCTTCACGACGGGCCGCAGGCTGCCGCCGTAGTCCTCCAGCTCCTGCGGCTGGCAGCCGATCAGCAGCACCTGCCCGGGGTACTGCTCGGTCAGCTGGGCGAGCATCAGCACCTCCTGGAAGCCGGTCTGGTGCAGGCTCATCTTCTTGGCGCCCATGAAACGCGGCACCTCGTCGTTCTCGATCATCTTCAGCGTGCCGGGCGCGAGGCCGTAGTCGATGGCATCGAAGATCAGCAGCTTCGTGGCGGCCTGCACATGCTGGATCAGGTACAGGCCCTGGGTGCCGCCGTCGACCAGCTGCACCGGCTCGCCGTTGATCTCGTCGAAGGCCCAGCGCTGCTGCAGCGCCTCGACGCAGCGCACGCCGAAACCCTCGTCGGCCCACAGCACGTTACCGATGCCCAGCACGGTGATGCTCATCGCAGCCGCCTCAGTCTTTGAACGTGCGGTAGCCGGAGATCATCGTGCTGACCATGCTCTGCCGGCCCATGATGTCTTCGCGGATCGCGGCGTACACGTGCAGGATCACGAAGATCACCATGCCCCACAGACCCAGGTGGTGCCAGGTGTGCACGTCCTGCGACTGCCCGAACAGCGGGATCACCCAGCTCGTGAACATCGTGTGCGCCCACGAGCCGGGCTGCGTGCCCTCGCCGTACAGCGCGAAGCCGGTGACGATCATGAACAGCGACAGGAACAGGAAGCCGAAGAACATCGCCGCGCGGGCCAGCGGGTTGTGGCCGACGTAGCGGCTGGGCCGCGGGATGATGAAGGCGTACCACTTCAGCATGGTGATCACCTCGCGCCAGTAGACGCGGTTGAACACCGGCAGCGTGAACAGCTCGCGTGCATGGTGATTGCCCACGAAGGCCCAGTACAGCCGGCCGGCCAGCCCGACGAGGAACAGGTAGCCCGCGGCGAAGTGCGCGAAGCGGATGTAGCCCATCAGGTAGTTCGCGCTGGCCTCGCCGGGCTGGGTGGGCAGCGGCGCGGCGATGAAGTAGCCGGTGACCGCCAGCACCACCAGCGACAGCGCGTTGATCCAGTGCCAGACGCGCACCGGCGCCTCGTAGACGTAGACCGACTTGATCGCCGCCGCGCGGGCGACGGCGGACTCGTCGGTGCCGGTGGCGTCGTTGAAGGATTGCGACGGGGTGAGCGACATGGTGCGCCTCCTGCCGTCAGTCGACGAAGCGGTTGCGATTGCGGCTGTCGCGGTCCGCCCTGCGGCGGCGGATGGCGCGCACCAGCACCGCGCCGTAGCCGACCGCCAGCACCGCCAGCAGGCCGACCACGTGCTCGGCCTCGAGCACGTGCAGCAGGCTGTCGGGTGCGCTGAGGCCGTGGCCGGGGTGGGCCATCGCCGCCGTGCCGGCGGCCAGCGCAGCGAGGCCTGCAGCCGCGCGGAGAGTCGATTGCAGTTTCATCATGGTGTCTCCGTCGTTCTTGTTCAGCGCACCTTGACGCGGGTGAGCTCGGCGCCGTCTTCGCTCATCACGTGGGTGGAGCAGGCCAGGCAGGGGTCGAAGGAATGCAGCGTGCGCAGGATCTCGACCGGCTGCTCCGGGTTGACCATCGGCGTGTTCATCAGGCTGGCCTCGAAGGCGCCGATCTGGCCCTTGTGGTCGCGCGGCGAACCGTTCCAGGTGGTCGGCACCACGCACTGGTAGTTCTCGATGCGGCCGTCCTTGATCTTCACCCAGTGGCCCAGCATGCCGCGCGGCGCGGCCACCGTGCCCACGCCCTTGGCCTCCTTCGGCCAGGTGGCCGGGTCCCACTTCTCGACATTGGCGGTGGCGGTGTCGCCGGCCTTGATGTTGGCGACCAGCTCGTTCCAGTCGTCGAGCATCATCTCGCCGCAGTACTGGCCCTCGAGCGCACGTGCGAGGGTGCGGCCGATGGTGGTGGGCAGCAGCTGCTTGGCGGTGTACTGCGTCTCCGGCAGGCCCAGCGCCTTCGGAATGGCGCTGTTGATCATCATGGCCGAGTACTCGATCTGCTCCTTCGGACGCTGGGCGTACTTGTTGCCCTTCTTCGCGTGGGCGTAGGCGAGGATGTAGCGCGACAGCGGGCCGACCTCGACGGCATTGCCGCGCCAGCGCGGTGCCTTGATCCACGAGTACTTGGCCGCCTCGTCGATCTGCTCGATGTTCGTGCGCGTGCCCTTGGTATTGGCGCCCAGCGCGTAGTTCGGCTCGGTGACGCCGTCCCAGGGGTGCAAGCCCTTCGTCTCGTCGGCGTACTTGTACCAGCTGTGGGTCACGAACTCCTGCACCTGCTCGGGGTCGCGCGGGTCGATCGGGAAGATCTCGTCCCAGTTGCCGTTGAGGATCACACCACCGGGCAGCTGGTCGGTGCTCTTGTCGTAGTTGACCTTCGGGTACTCGCCGTAGTCGCTGACGTTGGTGGCCGAGAGGCCGCCGCCGTGCAGCCAGCCCGCCTGCTTGTAGATCGTGCCGATGGCCAGCACGTCGGGGATGTAGACGTTCTTGTTGAACTCGATGATCTCGTCGATGCGCGCCTTGACGAAGTTCAGTCGCTCCATGTTGATCGGCGCGCCGGCCGACCCATCCTTGTCGATGTTGATCGCGCAGGGCACGCCGCCGACCAGGTAGTTCGGGTGCGGGTTCTTGCCGCCGAAGATGGTGTGGATCTTGACCCACTCCTTCTGCAGGTCCAGCGCCTCCAGGTAGTGCGTCACCGCCATCAGGTTCGCCTCGGGCGGCAGCACGTAGGCCTTGTTGCCCCAGTAGCCGTTCATGAAGGGGCCGAGCTGGCCGCTCTCGACGAACTTCTTCAGGCGGTTCTGGATGTCGCGGAAGTAGCCCGGCGAGGACAGCGGGTGCGAGGGCGACACCATGTGCTGCAGGTCCGAGGTCTTCTTCGGGTCGGCCTTCAGCGCCGACACCACGTCGACCCAGTCCAGCGCATGCAGGTGGTAGAAGTGCACCGCGTGGTCGTGCACCTGCAGCGTCTTGGCCATCATCTCGCGGATCAGGTGCGCGTTCTTCGGGATCTTGATCCCGAGCGCGTCCTCCACCGCGCGCACCGAGGTCAGCGCGTGGCAGCCGGTGCAGACGCCGCAGATGCGCTCGACGAAGGCCCAGGCGTCGCGCGGGTCGCGGCCCTTGAGGATCACTTCGAGGCCGCGCCACATCGTGCCGGTCGACACGGCGTTGCGGATGACGTTGTTCTTGTCGAGGTTGACCTCGCAGCGCATGTGACCCTCGATGCGGGTCACCGGGTCGACGACGACACGTCGTCCGCTGTCGTCGAGCTTGAAGCCTTGCGTTTCGTACGCGCCCATGGTGTGTGGTTCTCCTCGTTCTTACTTGTTGGTCGCCGGGCTGCTGACGCGCTTGATGGCGGAGACCGCCGCGTGCGCCGCCACCGCCGCGCCGACCACGCCGGCCGCCGTGCCGCCGACCTTGTCGGCGTTGGCCTCGATGCCGAACTGGTGGATGTCGGTCAGGCGGCTGTAGAAGGAGCCCTTGTCCCAGAAGCCGTCTTCCGAGCAGCCGATGCAGCCGTGGCCGGCCTTGATCGGGAAGCTCGTGCCCTCGTTCCACTGCACGGTGGAGCAGGCGTTGTAGGTCGTCGGGCCCTTGCAGCCGACCTTGTAGAGGCAGTAGCCGCGCCGTGCGCTCTCGTCGTCGAAGGCCTCGACGAACTGGCCGGCGTCGAAGTGCGGCCGGCGGTAGCACTTGTCGTGGATGCGCTGGCTGTAGAACATCTTCGGCCGGCCCTGGCGGTCGAGCTCGGGGATGCGGTCGAAGGTCAGCATGTAGGTGATCACGCCGGTCATCACCTCGGCGATCGGCGGGCAGCCGGGCACCTTGATGATCGGCTTGTCGGTGATCACCTTGTGCACCGGCACGGCCTGCGTCGGGTTCGGCTTGGCCGCCTGCACGCAGCCCCACGAGGCGCAGGAACCCCAGCTGATGATCGCCTTGGCATCCTTGGCGACGTGCTTGAGCTGGTCGAGGAAGGGCTTGCCGCCGATGATGCAGCTCATGCCGTCCTGGTTCAGCGGCGGGTTGCCTTCGACCGCGAGGATGTAGTTGCCCTTGTACTTGGTCATCACCTCCTCGAGGATGGCCTCGGCCTGGTGGCCGGCGGCGGCCATCAGCGTGTCGTCGTAGTCGAGGCTGATCATCGACAGCACGACGTCCTTGGCCAGCGGGTGGGCGCTGCGGATGAAGCTCTCCGAGCAGCAGGTGCATTCCAGACCGTGCAGCCACAGCACCGGCGTGCGCGGCTTGGTCTCCATCGCATGGGCGATCTGCGGCACGAACGAGGGCGCGAGGCCCAGCGAGGTGGCAGTCAGCGAGCAGTACTTGAGGAAGCTGCGGCGCGAGATGCCTTGCCGCCGCATCACCTCGTAGAAGGTCTCCATCGTCCCCGTCTCCTTGTTTGTCGACGCGGGAGATGGACACAAGAGCCGTGCCGCTTTCGGTGCCTCCTCGGGTAAACACCGCAGGCGGCTCGCAAGTGCTTGCAGGCGTTGAGCTTTTTTGCCGGGAGTCAAGGCGGCGCGGGCGGCCCGTTCGTGGTGGTGGTCAGTGACTTGCCGTTGCGGCGACCGAAGCGGAAAGCGGGCTGGCGGCGCTGCCGCGGCGGCCGACGGGCTGGTGACTGACGACACAATCAGTGCCGATGAATTACCTGCCCGGCCTGGACCTGCTGCGCGCCATCGCCATCGTCTGGGTGATGCTCTTCCACTCCTTCCTGGTCGGCGGGCTGGGCGCGGACTTCGCCTGGCTGTCGCGTTTCGGCTGGGCCGGCGTCGACATCTTCTTCGTGTTCAGCGGCTTCCTGATCGGCACGCAGGTGCTGCAGCAGCTTCAGCACAGCGGCAGCCTCTCGCTGGGCGGCTTCTATGCGCGGCGGGCCTGGCGGATCCTGCCGGCGTTCGCGGTGGTGCTTGCGCTCTATGTGTTCTTTCCGGCGCTGCGCGAACTGCCCGGTCTGCAGCCATGGTGGCAATTCGCCACCTTCACGATGAACCTGCTGATCGACTACGAGCGCAACCCGGCCTTCTCGCATGCCTGGTCGCTGTGCGTCGAGGAGCACTTCTATCTGGTCTTTCCGTTGCTGGCGCTGGGCCTGTCGCGGCGGGCGACTGCACAACGCCTGCTGGCCCTGTTCGTGACCATGGTGCTGGCGGGCCTTGCGCTGCGTGGTACCACCTGGCTTCACTTCGCGGCGATCGACCCTCCGCGCAACTGGTTCATCGAGGAGATCTACTACCCCACGTGGATGCGGCTGGACGGCCTGCTCGTCGGCGTGATGCTGGCCTGCCTGAAGGTGTACCGACCGCAGACCTGGGAGCGGCTGCAGCAGCGCGCCAACGTGGGCTTGCTCGGCGGCGTGCTGGTGTGCGCCGTGGCGCTGTGGCTGTTCCGCGAGCGCACCGGGCTGCTCGCCAACACGCTGGGCTGGCCGGTGCTGTCGTTCGGACTCGGGCTGCTGGTCTTTGCCGGCGCCGGCCGCCACAGCCTGATCGGTCGCTGGTCGATTCCGGGCATGGCGTGGCTCGCCGCGATCTCCTACAGCCTGTACCTGAGCCACAAGATCGCGCTGCATCTCGTGCAGGTGTGGCTGGTGCCGTCACTGCCAGGCTCGCGCGTTCTGATGTTCCTGACGTATGCGGTGGCGGTGCTGCTGCTCGGGGCGCTGCTGTACTACACAGTGGAGCGCCCGTTCCTGCTTTGGCGCGATCGGCGGCAGGTCGCGGCTGCTCGCTTGCGGCCCTGAGCGGTCGTTCTTCGTCTGCCTTACGCGTTGAGGTTGGAGCGGCAAAGGCGCGTGCGGGCAGGCCGGCGCGCGCCGCTTCGGCGGTCGGCCCGCAGGGCCGACTCCCCTGCGCTGCTCGGTCTCGCGGCAGGCCGCCCAACTCGCTTCGCTCACTGCGTTCGCTGCGCTCACTCCGTTCAGACAGCCGGCGGCAAGTCAGTTCACGAAGCGCGCTTGCGCGCGCCTGCCGCAAGCCCTGCGCTGCTCAGCGCCGAACAGGCGCGCGCCAGCCTGCCCGCACGCGCCTTTGCTGAACCGCGGTGGCATGCCGGTGGGGAACCCCGGTGGTGGACTTCGCGGCAGGCGCTGCCCGCTGGGGGCGATTTGGGCGGCGACGAGAAGCGCAGCGTCAGGGGGCAGCGCGCGAAAGCGCGCTTCGTAGACTGACTTGCCGCCGGCTGTCTGAACGGAGTGAACGCAGCGAACGCAGTGAGTTGGGCGGCTGCCCCCTGGCGCGAGCATCGCAGTGGAGTCGGCGCACAGCGCCGACCGCCGCCGCATGAGCCCCCAGCGGGCAGCGCCTGCCGCGACGCTCGACGCAGGCACGAAAGCTGTCGTCCGAGAACTTCCGCTCAGGGCCGCAGGCGGGTCACGCCGAGCCGGCACGCGCCTCGTCGTCCTGGATGAGCGTCTCCAGGCACTGCTCGCGCAGTCCGTAGAAGCGCTTGATCTCGGCGATCTGCGCCAGCACCTCGGGCCGGCGCTTCTCGGCGGCGGCCAGAGCGGCGCCGCTCTTCTTCACCGCCAGGATCATCTTGTTCTTGCTGGTGTGCTCGAGCGCCACGAACTCGAACACCTGGGTCTCGTAGCCCTGCGACTCGAGCAGCAGCGCGCGCAGCGAGTCCGTCACCATCTCGGCCTCTTGTCCGAGGTGGATGCCGTGCTGCAGCATCGGCCGCAGCAGTGGCGGTGTCTGCATCTGCGGGCGGATCTGCTTGTGGCAGCAGGGCGAGCACATGATCACCGAGGCGCCGGCGCGCAGCCCGAGGTGGATGGCATGGTCGGTGGCGATGTCGCAGGCGTGCAGCGCGATCATCACGTCCAGCCGCGCCGGCGTGTAGCTGCGCACGTCGCCCTGGTCGAAACGCAGGCCGGCCAGGCCATGGCGTGCGGCGGCCTCGTTGCACAGGCGGACCATGTCCTCGCGCAGCTCGACGCCGGTGACCTGCGCCCGCAGGCCCTGGCCGACCAGCCAGTCGTGCATCGCGAAGGTCAGATAGCCCTTGCCCGAGCCGAAGTCGACCACGTGGACCTCGGCGCCCGCGGCCAGCGTGCTGCTCTTCAGCGCGGCGCTCATCACCTCGATGAACTTGTTGATCTGCTTCCACTTGCGCGACATCGCCGGCACCAGCTGGCGCTCGCTCTTGACCTCGTGGGTGACGCCGAGGTCGGTCCAGAACGGCGAGGCGAGCGACAGCAGGCGCTGCTTGGCCTTGTCGTGCGACGTGACCTCCGCAGCGCTGCCGTCGGCCGCCGCTTCGGCGTCGAGCGCGCCCACGCGCAGGCTGGCCTTGCCCTTGCGGCTGAAGGCCAGTTGGATCTGCTGCGTGCGCGTCTGCAGGTGCGCGTTGTGGAAGTCCCGGCCGAGCAGTGCGGCGAGCTGCGCGAGGCCGTCGTCCAGCGCAAGGTTCTTGGTGATGTCCTTCGTCTGGTAGCGCCACAGGAAGGACAGCTGCCGCTGGCCGCGCAGCTGCACCTCGCGCACCGTCAGGCGCTCGAGCTGCGCTTCGCTGCCTGCGTAGCGGCTCAGCAGCAGCCTGACGAAGCTGCCGTCGGCCAGCGCCGTGCGCAGCAGCAGCATGAAGCGCTCGGTGGCATCGGCCTGGGCGGCCGGCGGGGGAGTGATCAGGTCGCTGAACATCGCGCTCGAAGGGGTTGGCCGGATTCTCGTCCATCGTCGCATGCCATCATCCGCCCATGCTGCGCACCCTCAAGGACCTGTTCGACCGCCTGGCCCCGCCGAGTGCTCAGGCCGACCCGCGCGAGGCCGAGCACCTGCTGCAACTGGCCACGGCGGTGATGCTCGTCGAGGTGATGCGTGCCGATGCGAGCTTCCATGAGGGCGAACGCGACGCGGTGCTGGCGGCGCTGGCCGACAAGTTCGCGCTGGCCGACGACGAGGCGGCGCGGCTGGTCGAGCTGGCCGAAGCCACGGCGAAGCAGGCCACCGACCTGTTCTCGTTCACCTCGCGCATCAACGAACGCTTCGAGATGCCGCAGAAGCTGCGCATGGTCGAGCACATGTGGCGCGTCGCCTATGCCGACGGCCACCTCAGCGAGCACGAGCGCCACGTGATGTGGCGCATCGCCGACCTGCTGCACGTGCCGCAGGGCGCCTACGTGAATGCGCGCCTGCGCGCGCAGCAGGCGTCCGGCGCCGGCTGAATCGCCGAGGGGCGTGGTCCGGCCCTCGGCGGTCGTTCACTCCTCCGCTTCGGCCAGCGTCACCGTCAGCTTGCGCGTCGCACCGGCGCGCCACAGCGTCAGCGTGCAGGGGTCGCCCGGCTGCAGGCGCTCCAGCGCGGTCAGCATGTCGTCGGCGTCCTCGATCGCCTCGTCGTTGATGGCCGTGATCACGTCGCCCGGCACGATGCCCGCGTCGCCGCGCGTGAACGGCTTCAGCCCCGCCTTGGCCGCCGGCCCGCCGCGCTGCACGCGCACCAGCGCCACACCCTTGGGCAGCCCGAGCGTGCGGTTGAGCTCGGCCGTTGCGCCGGTCACGCCCAGCGAGGGGCGGACCATGCGGCCATCGCGGATCAGCCTCGGCACGATGCGGTTGACCTCGTCGACCGGAATCGCGAAGCCGATGCCCGCGCTGGCGCCCGAGGGGCTGAAGATGGCGGTGTTCACGCCGATCAGCCGGCCGGCCGAGTCGAGCAACGGGCCGCCGGAGTTGCCGGGGTTGATGGCGGCATCGGTCTGGATCGCGCCGCGGATGGTGCGCCGCGTCACCGACTCGATCTCGCGGTTCAGCGCGCTGACGATGCCGGTGGTCAGCGTCTGGTCCAGCCCGAACGGGTTGCCGATCGCGTAGACCTGCTGGCCGACCTGCAGGTCGCGGCTGCTGCCCACCGGCAGCGGCTTCAGCCTGGCGGCAGGCGCCGAGATGCGCAGCACCGCCAGGTCGCGGTCGGGAAAGACGCCGACCAGCTCCGCCTTGTGGCTGCTCTGGTCGGCCAGCGTCACGCGCGCGCCGCTGGCCTGCTGGATGACGTGGAAGTTGGTGACGATGTGGCCGGCCGTGTCCCACATGAAACCGGTGCCGGTGCCTTGCGGCACCTGCTGCACGTTCAGCGAGAAGAGATCTCTCTCCAGGCCCAGCGCGGTGATGTTGACCACCGACGGTGACGCCGCCTTGAACACCGCAATGTTGTTCAGTTCCTCGGCGGCCAGCGGGCCGCGTGGCGTGACCGCGCGCGGCGGCGCCGGCGTGCGGGCCTGCGCCGCGGGTGGCAGGCAGGCCGGCAGCGCGAGCAGGAGCAGGGCGATGGCCAGCGGAGTCTTCATGCGGTGCGCCTCGTGGTCGACACAGCCGCGATGATAGGCAGCCGCCGTGAATCGCCCGGCGGCCCTGCCTCAGTGGTTGTGCCCGTCGCCGTGCCCGTGCGGCGCGCCCGGCACGTGTGAGGGCATCGCGTGGCCGGTCGAACCATGGGCGCTCATCACGCGGGCACGCGCGTTCACCGCCCGCTGTGCTGCCGGGAGGGCGCTGGCCAGGGCGTCGAACGCGGCCACCACCTTGCCGCCGACCATCGTCAGCAGCACGCGGTTGCGGCCGAGCTCCGCCTCGGGCACGGTCAGGAAGTCCCGCTCGAGCACGATCAGGTCGGCGAACTTGCCGGGCTCGATCGAGCCCGCCACCTTCTCCAGGCGCAGCTGGTGGGCGGCGTTGACCGTGATCGCGGCCAGCACGTCGTCGCGCGTCAGGGCCGGGTCGGCATTGATTGGCCCTTCGAAGACCGGCGCGATGCTCGCCGGGCTGTTCGGGTTCGTCGGGTCGCCGGAGCGCGTCACGCCCACCTTCAGCGCGAGGAAGGTGTCGAAGGCGTCGATCGGCCAGTCGCTGCCGTGCACCACGCGCGCGCCGGCGCGGCGCAGGCTGCCCGAGGGCTCCATGCGCGCGAAGCGTTCGGGGCCGAGGTGGTTCTCGGTGTCGCCGATCGAGTAGGGCGCGCGCTGCGCCCACTGGAACGACATCGTCACGCTGGTGTCCAGCGACTTGAAGCGTGCGTAGTCCGCTACCGCCACGGTTTCGGCATGCGCGATCGCCGGGCGGAAGTCGGCCTTCGGCCGCGCCGCGCGCGTGGCCTGCACTGCGTCGAGCACGGTGCGCACGCCGCGGTCGCCGGTGGCGTGCAGGTGCATGTCCAGCCCGGTGTCGACCGCAGCCAGCATCAGCGGCTGCAGCACCGTGGGGGCGAAGTACAGCGGTCCGCTGTTCGTGCCCTCGACCCAGCGCGGCGCCGCTTCGGTGCCGGCATTCTCGAAGTAGGGCGTCAGCAGCGAGCCGGTGTCGGCCGGGGCGTTGACGACACCGTCCACGAACACCTTGACGATGCGCGCCCGCACGCCCGGCGCGGGTGTGGGCTCGCCCTGGTCGATGGCCGAGGTCGCAGTGCGGATCTCGGCGATCGCCGACGCCGGGTCGGCTGCCGCCTCGGCGGCATCGACGCTGAACGCCAGGTTGACGCGGGCGGTGAGTTCGCCGCTGGAGCGCAGCGCCTTGAAGACGCGGCCGTGCGCTTCGCCGGCCGCGGCGTCCATGAAGCTGGTGATGCCCTGCGCACGCAGCGCAGCCAGCGCGGCGCGCCCCTGCTTCATCAGGTCGGCCTCGCTGTCCGGCGGGATGGCGCCCTTGACCTGGAAACCCGCCGCGTCCTCGCAGATGCCCGTGGGCGTGCCGCTGCCGTCGCGCGCGAAGCGGCCGCCGGCCGGGTCGGGCGTGGCCGCGGTGATGCCGGCCAGCGCCAGCGCACGCGAGTTGGCCAGCACGGTGTGGAAGTCGGACGAGGTGACGACGATGGGCCGATTGGTCGGCAGCGCGTCGAGCGTGGCGCGCGTCGGGTCGGCATCGAGCGAGGCGGTCGAGGCGCGGTCCCAGTTGACGGCTTCGAGCCAGGTGTCGGGCGCAGCGTCCGCCGACTGGTCGAGGCAGGCCTGCAGCCGTGCCGTCAGTTGCGCCCGCGTCAGCGGCTGGTAGGCCATGTCGCACACCAGCAGCGCCCGGCCGCCGGCCAGCGAGTGCAGGTGCGCATCGATGAAGCCCGGCATCAGCATGCGGCCACCGAGCTCGATCACTTTCGTCGACGGCCCGATGCGCGCGGCGGCGTCGGCATCGCTGCCGACGAACTCGATGCGGCCTGCCCGCACCGCGACGGCCTGCGCCACGCTGCGCTTCGCGTCCATGGTCACCACCTTGCCGCCGCGCAGCACCACGTCGGCCGGCGTGGCGTCCGATCCTCCCCCGCAACCGACCGCGATGGCCGCAGCCAACCCGGCCAGCAACAGCCCTCCCATCGTTCTCCTGGTGTTCATTCGTGTCCCCGTGTGACGCCCGACATGGGCGTGGGGAAAGTTAGCGAAGACCGTGCATTCGGCCCCTCTGCAGATGCAGAGGGTCAGCCGTGCCGGCGGCGGGGCCGGTGGTCGCCGAGGGCGCGGCCGAGCGCAATCTTGTCGGACACGCCCAGCCGCAGGTAGACCTCGCGCAGGTAGGTGCGCACGGTGGCCGGGCTGAGGCCGGTCGTGCGCGCGATCTCCTTGTGCGAGCGGCCTTCCGCGTACATCAGCGCCACGTTCAGTTCGCGCGGCGGCAGCGCGGCATGGCGGCGCTGCGGCGCCAGGCTCAGCAGCATCAGCTCGCCGCGGGCCTGCGCCGAGAGTCGCCGGCGCCCGAGGTGCAGCTGGCGCGGCAGGCGCCGGGTCTTCTCCGCCAGTTCGGCCGGCAGCAGCGTGCCGTTCCAGTCGGGAAAGCGCTCTCGCAGCAGCAGCGCGAGGCGGGCGCCCAGGTAGACGAGCTCGCCGCGGCCGTCGACCAGCGCCTGCGCGTCGCCCGTGGGGGCACTGCTGTCGAGCAGTTCGCTCACGCGCGCGCTCCAGCGCTGCATCAGGTGGGCGCTGAACTCGGCGAACAGCGTGCGGTGCACCGGCTCGAAGGCCGGCTCGCCCTCACCGCGGTACAGCGAGATGAACTGCAGCAGCCCGCTGCCCGGCAGCGTGCGCGTGATGGCCATGGCGTGGAACAGGTCGTGCCGGCGCGCGAATGCCTCCACTTCCGGGATCGGGTCGGCAAAGCTGGCCGACGTGACCACCGTGTCGAGCCGGGTGATCGACTCGAGCGCGAAGCGGTCGGTCGCGCCGATGCGGTTCCACTCCTGGGCGAATTGCGGGCTCAGGTTGACCTGCCCGCTCAGCCAGTGGCGTGGCGCCACGCCACCGATGCCGCCCGACACCTCGCCCCACCAGGCCGCGCCGAAGGGAACCAGTTCGCGCAAGGCGGCAAGCCCCTCGTCCATCAGCCGCGGCGGCAGCGTGGCGGCCGGCAGGCGCGCCAGTCGCAGCAGCGCGGCGCTGAAGGATTCGACGAGGTGCGAACCAGATTCCATTGCGCGCAGTCTAGGGCCGCAGGCCCGCTGCCCTCGCGGCAGGCTACTTGTAGCTGCGCGCGTCCTCGATCACCTTGCCGTCGTTGGGCAGGCTGCCGGGCTCGCACAGGCGGACTTCGGCGCGCAGCTTGGTGACGTCGCGCACGCTGTCGGCCAGGCGCGTGGCCAGGCCCTCGGGCGTGCCGGGCACCTCGACGTGCAAGGTCATCGTGTCGTTGGCCATCTCGCCGGCCACCACCAGCCGGGCGCGCTGCACCTCGGGGTGGCGGCGCGCCACCTCGGCCACCTGGCTCGGGTGCACGAACATGCCGCGCACCTTGGCGGTCTGGTCGGCGCGGCCGAGCCAGCCCTTGATGCGGGTGTTGGTGCGCCCGCTCGGGCAAGTGCCCGGCAGCACGGCAGAGAGGTCGCCGGTGCCGAAGCGGACCATCGGGTAGTCGGCCTGCAGCACGGTGACGACCACCTCGCCGACCTCGCCATCGGGCACCGGGTCGCCGGTACCCGGCCGCACGATCTCGAGGATCACGCCTTCGTCGAGCACCAGACCCTGGCGCGCGCTGGTCTCGTAGGCGATCAGGCCGACATCGGCGGTGGCATAACACTGGTAGCCCTGCACGCCGCGCTCGGCCAGCCAGTCGCGCAGCGAGGGCGGGAAGGCTTCGCCGCTGACCAGCGCCTTGCTCAGCGAGGGCAGCGTGATGCCGGCCTCGGCTGCCTTCTCGACGACGATGCGCAGGAAGCTCGGCGTGCCGCAGTAGCCGTGCGGACGCAGCTCCTGCATGGCCTGCAGCTGCAGCTCGGTGTTGCCGATGCCGCCGGCGAACACCGTGCAGCCGACGGCGTGGGCGCCGGACTCCATCATCGAACCGGCCGGCGTGAGGTGGTAGCTGAAGCTGTTGTGGATCAGGTCGCCGGCGCGGAAGCCGGCGGCGAACAGGGCGCGGGCGATGCGCCAGTAGTCGGGTGCGCCGCCCTCGGGTTCGTAGATCGGTCCGGGCGACTGGAAGACGCGCTTCGCACCGGTCGGTGCGCGCAGGCCGCGCCAGCCGATCGCGGAGAAGCCGCCGAACGGGTCCCACTGCGTCGCCGATTCGCGTTGCGCCTTCTGCCGTTCGAGCAGTTCGTGCTTGCGCAGCACCGGCAGCGTGGCCAGCGCCGCGCGCGAGGTGATGGCAGCCGCATCGACACCGGCCAGCAGTTCGCCGAAGGCGCGCGTGCGCTGCGCGGCGGCCACCTGGGCCGGCAGCGCGGCGGCCAGCGCGGCCTCGCGCTCGGCCGGTGAGCGGGTCTCCAGCGTGTCGTAGTGTTCAGTCATCGCTGTCGCTCCAGCTGGCCAGCTTCTTCTTCAGGTCGGCGACGAAGTCGCGCACCGCAGCGCTGTCGCGCAGGGTCTTCTCGGCCCACTCCGGGCTGTTGCGGCTCGGGCGCCGGACGATCGCGGCCTTCAGCGCCGTGCCGTCGACCGCCAGCTTCGCGATCTGCTGGCCACGGCGCTCGAAGCGGCCTTCGCGCTCGGCGAGGCCCAGGTCGCGCAGGTCGCGGCGGGCACGCTGCAGCGCCTCGTCGGGCTTGAACGCGGGCAGCGCGAAGCCGAAATCGTCGTCGCTCATGGCGCTCTCCTCAGGCCAGCCAGCGCTTGCGGCGCTTGTAGCTCTTCACGTCGCGGAAGCTCTTGCGGTCGCCGCCACCGACGCCGAGGTAGAACTCCTTGACGTCCTCGTTCTCGCGCAGCGCCTTGGCCTCGCCGTCCATCACGATGCGGCCGTTCTCGAGGATGTAGCCGTAGTCGGAGTAGCGCAGCGCGATGTTGGTGTTCTGCTCGGCGAGCAGGAACGTGACGCGCTCCTTGGTGTTGAGGTCCTTCACGATCTCGAACACCTCCTCGACGATCTGCGGTGCCAGGCCCATCGAAGGCTCGTCGAGCAGCACCATCTTCGGGTTGGCCATCAGCGCGCGGCCGATCGCGCACATCTGCTGTTCGCCGCCGGAGGTGTAGGCGGCCTGCGAAGTTCGCCGCGTCTTCAGCCGCGGGAAGTAGTTGTAGACCTTCTCCAGCGTGGCCGCGACCGCGGCCTTGCCGTCCTTGCGTGTGTAGGCGCCGGTCATCAGGTTGTCTTCGATGCTCAGGTGGGCGAAGCAGTGCCGGCCCTCCATCACCTGGATGACGCCGCGCTCGACCATGTCGGCCGTCGACAGCTTCTCGATGCGCTCGCCGCGCAACTCGATCGAGCCCTTGGTCACCTCGCCGCGCTCGCCGGCCAGCAGGTTGCTCACGGCACGCAGCGTCGTCGTCTTGCCCGCGCCGTTGCCGCCGAGCAGCGCCACGATGCCGCCCTCGGGCACCTGCAGCGACACGCCCTTGAGCACCAGGATCACGTGGTTGTAGATGACCTCGATGCCGTTGACGTTCAGGATGATGTTGCTCATGGCGTCGTTGATGGGGGCTCCGCGAGGAGCCCGCCCCTCCCTCGCGGAGGGAGGGGGTGGGGAAGGAGCGCCCAGGCCCTGGCGAAGCCAGTCCTGAGCGGCTCCGCCGCTCAGGACTGGCAGTCTTCCGGCGTGCGCCGCGTCAGCTTCTTGTCGCCGGCGTACTTCTCGGCAGACGCCTTGACCATCGGCTTGATGATCTGATCGTCGGCCTGGTACCAGTCGGAGCTGAAGTTCCACTTGGCGCCGTCCCAGGTGTGGATGCGCGCCCAGGTCGAGCCCATGTGGTCCTGGCAGGAGGTGCTGATCGGGCGCAGCACGCCCGAGAAGCCCAGCGCATCCAGGCGCTTCTGGTCGAGCGCGAGGTTCTCCAGGCCCCAGCGCACCTGCTCGCCGGTCATGACCTTGCCCTTGCCGAAGCGCTCCTGCGCGCGGCGCACGGCCTCGACGGCGAACATCTGGATGATCAGGCCGCGGGTGTAGAGCACCGAGCCGACCTCGTCCTTCGGGCCGGTGCCCTGGCCCTTGTCGTGCACGTGCTTGAGGATGTCCTGGATCACCTTCGGGCTCTGGCCCGAGGTGTTCAGCGCCAGCGCGTTGTAGCCCTTCGCACCTTCGCCGACGTCCTTCACGTCCGGCTCGGCGCCGGCCCACCACACGCCGTACATCTTGTCGCGCGGGTAGCCGGTGGCCTGCGCCTCCTTCAGCGCGGTGGAGTTCATCACGCCCCAGCCCCACAGCATCACGAAGTCCGGACGGCTCTGGCGCACCTGCAGCCAGGCGGCCTTCTGCTCCACGCCCGGCGCGGTCACCGGGATCAGCTGCAGCTCGAAGCCGTGCATCTTGCTGCGCTCGGTGATCAGCGGGATCGGTTCCTTGCCGAACGGGCTGTCGTGATAGACGAGGGCGATCTTCTTGCCCTTGAGCTTGTCCATCCCGCCTTCCTTCTTGCCGATGTGCTGAAGGATGATGTCGGCGCCCGTCCAGTAGCTGCCCATCAGCGGGAAGTTCCACTTGAAGACGCCGCCGTCCTGGCTGGCCGACAGGCCGTAGCCCAGCGTGATCAGCGGGATCTTGTCGCCCGGCGCCTTGTCGGTCAGCGCGAAGGTGATGCCGGTGGACTGCGGGTCGACCACGCTCGCGCCCTTGCCCTTCAGGCGCTCGTAGCACTCCACGCCCTTGTCGGTGGCGTAGCCGGTCTCGCATTCCTCGAAGGTCAGCTTGACGCCGTTGATGCCGCCGTCGCGGGCGTTGATCATCTTGATGTAGTCCTGCTTGCCGTTGGCCCAGGGCGTGCCGTTGGGCGCGTACGGGCCGGTGCGGTACACCAGCAGCGGGAAGAACTGCTCCTTGGCCTGCGCGAACGCGGGCGAGGTGCCGAGCAGGCTGCCGGCCGCAGCCAGCGTTGCCAGGGCGAGGGCGAGGGTCTTGAACTTCATGTCTGCCTCCGGGTGTTGTGAGAGCGGGTCAGTGAGGGAAGGGCCACAGGCGCAGTTTTTCCTTGCCGATCGACCACAGGCGGGCCAGCCCGTGTGGCTCGACGATCAGGAAGAACACGATCAGCGCACCGAAGATCATGAAGGTCAGGTGCGAAGCCAGCGCGGTGTCGATCGGGATGCCGAACCAGTACGGCAGGCTGTCGAGCACGATCGGCAGCACGACGATGAAGGCGGCGCCGAAGAAGCTGCCCATGATCGAGCCGAGGCCGCCGATGATTACCATGAACAGCAGCTGGAACGAGCGGTCGATGTTGAACGCGGCCGGCTCCCAGGAGCCGAGGTGGATGAAGCCCCACAGCCCGCCGGCCACGCCGACGATGAACGAGCTGACGGCAAACGCCGTGAGCTTGGCGTAGACCGGGCGGATGCCGATCACCGCAGCGGCCACGTCCATGTCGCGGATGGCCATCCACTCGCGGCCGATGTGGCCGCGCACCAGGTTCTTGGCCAGCATGCCGAAGACGATCAGGAAGCCGAGGCAGAACAGGTACTTCGCCACCGGCGACTCGATGGGCATGCCCAACACGTTCAGGCCGGCGACGCTGACCGAGCCTGATGACGAATCGTTGGTCACCCACTTCAGCCGCAGGCAGGCCCAGTCGACGAAGAACTGCGCCGCCAGCGTGGCCACCGCGAGGTACAGGCCCTTGATGCGCAGCGACGGGATGCCGAACAGCACGCCCACCAGCGTGGACATCGCGCCGCCCAGCAGCAGCGAGACGATCAGCGGCATGCCTTCGATGCGGGCCTGGAAGTTGTAGGCCGCGTAGGCACCCACCGCCATGAAGGCACCGGTGCCCAGCGAGATCTGCCCGCAGTAGCCGACCAGGATGTTCAGGCCCAGCGCGGCCAGCGACAGGATCAGGAAGGGGATCAGGATCGCGCGGAACAGGTACTCCGGCGCGATCATCGGGACGACGACGATCGCGAACGCGAGGAGCAGCCCGATGGCGATGCGGTCCTGCGCGATCGGGAACACCGCCTGGTCGGCGCGGTAGGTCGACTTGAACTGGCCGTTTTCGCGGTAGAGCATGTTGTTGTCCTCGTTGCTCAGACGCGATCGATGATCTTCTCGCCAAAGAGCCCTTGCGGCCGGACGAGCAGGAAGCCCAGCGCCAGCACGTAGGCGAACCAGATCTCGATGCCGCCGCCGAGCATGGGCCCGATGTAGACCTCGGAGAGCTTCTCGCCCACGCCGATGATCAGCCCGCCGATGATGGCGCCGGGCACCGAGGTCAGCCCGCCGAGGATCACCACCGGCAGCGCCTTCAGCGCCACCAGCGACAGCGAGAACTGCACGCCCAGCTTGCTGCCCCAGATGATGCCGGCCACCAGCGCGACGAAGCCGGCCACGCTCCAGACGATCACCCAGATGCGGTTCAGCGGGATGCCGATCGACTGCGCGGCCTGGTGGTCGTCGGCCACCGCGCGCAGCGCGCGGCCGGTGGCGGTCTTCTGGAAGAACAGGCTCAGCAGCGCCACCAGCGCGGCGGCGATCAGCGCGGCGTAGACGTCTTCCTTGTTGACCAGCACGCCGCCCTGGAAGACGCTCTCGAACAGGAAGATCGGGTCCTTGGGCATGCCGACGTCGATCTTGTAGATGTCGCTGCCGAACAGCGTCTGGCCGAAGCCCTCGAGGAAGTAGGTGATGCCCAGCGTGGCCATCAGCAGCGTGATGCCTTCCTGGTTGACCAGCTTGCCCAGCACCAGCCGCTCGATCAGCCAGGCGACGATGACCATCACCGCCATCGCGGCGACGAAGGCGAGCAGGTTGCCGACGATCCGGCTCTCGATGCCCAGGCCCTTCGGGATCCACTCCGAGAAGCGCGCCATCGCCAGCGCGGCGAACAGCACCATCGCGCCCTGCGCGAAGTTGAACACGCCCGAGGCCTTGAAGATCAGCACGAAGCCCAGCGCGATCAGCGAATACAGCATGCCTGCCATCAGGCCGCCGAACAGTGTTTCGAGGAAGAAGCCCATCAGTGAGAGGTCCCCAGGTAGGCGCTGATCACGTCCGGGTTGGCGCGGACCTCGTCCGGCGTGCCGTCGCCGATCTTCTTGCCGTAGTCGAGCACGACGACGCGGTCGGAGATGTCCATCACCACGCCCATGTCGTGTTCGATCAGCACGATGGTGGTGCCGTACTCGTCGTTGACGTCGAGGATGAAGCGGCTCATGTCCTGCTTCTCCTCGACGTTCATGCCGGCCATCGGCTCGTCGAGCAGCAGCAGGCTGGGCTCCATGGCCAGCGCCCGGCCGAGGTCGACGCGCTTCTGCAGCCCGTAGGGCAGGCGGCCGACGGGCGTCTTGCGGTAGGCCTGGATCTCGAGAAAGTCGATGATGCGCTCGACGAACTCGCGGTGCGCGATCTCCTCGCGCTCGGCCGCACCCCAGCGGATCGCCTGCTGGAAGAGGTTGCTCTTCATGCGCAGGTTGCGGCCGGTCATGATGTTGTCGAGCACGCTCATGCCCTTGAACAGGGCCAGGTTCTGGAAGGTGCGCGCGATGCCGGACTCGGCCACCTGGCGCGAGTTCATGTGCTTGAAGGTCTGGCCGCGCAGCGTGATCGAGCCTTCCTGCGGCGTGTAGACGCCGTTGATGCAGTTCAGCATCGAGCTCTTGCCGGCGCCGTTCGGGCCGATGATGGCGCGCACCTCGTGCTCGCGCACGTCGAAGCTGATGTCGGTCAGCGCCTTGACGCCGCCGAATCGCAGGCTGATGTTCCTGACGTCGAGGATGACGTCGCCGATCTTTCTCTCGGCCATGTCAATGCCCGCCCGGCCGCCCGAAGGGCATTGAGTGCCCCCTCGGGGGGCTGCGAAAGAAGTGAGCTTGGGGGTGCATCTCAGGCGGCCTTCTTCATGGCGGGGAACGTCTTCGCATCGGCGATCTTCAAGGTGGCCGAGACCATGCCGCTGCGGCCGTCTTCGAACTTCACCTGGGTCTCGATGTACTGCTCCGTCTTGCCGCCGTACAGCGCGTCGACCAGGACCTGGTAGCGCTCGCCGATGAAGCCGCGGCGGACCTTGCGCGTGCGCGTCAGCTCGCCGTCGTCGGCGTCGAGTTCCTTGTGCAGGATCAGGAAGCGGTGGATCTGGCTGCCGGCGAGCATTTCGTCCGCCGCGAGGTCGGCGTTGACGCGCTCGACGCATTCGCGCACCAGCGCATAGACCTCGTCCTTCTGCGCCAGGTCGGTGTAGCCGGCGTAGGGCAGGCCGCGCTTCTCGGCCCAGTTGCCGACCGCTTCCACGTCGATGTTGATGAACGCGCAGACCCGCTCGCGCTTGTCGCCGAAGGCCACCGCTTCCTTGATGTGCGGGAAGAACTTCAGCTTGTTCT
This sequence comes from Chitinophaga pinensis, assembly GCA_943370595.1. Taxonomy (GTDB): domain Bacteria; phylum Pseudomonadota; class Gammaproteobacteria; order Burkholderiales; family Burkholderiaceae_C; genus Piscinibacter. The sequence goes on along the minus strand of CALRRO020000016.1, from coordinate 107,080 downwards.
CGACGTACTTGGGCGCGAACATCGCGCCGTCGTTGGCGCCGCCCATGATGCGGCCGACGTCCTTGGCCCTGTCGATGATCTTCAGGTGCCCGCCGGCGTCGAGGAAGCCGGCGTCACCGGTGTGGTACCAGCCCGAGGCGTCGAGCACCTCGGCGGTGGCGGCCGGGTTCTTGTAGTACTCCTTGAGCAGGCCGGGCGACTTGATCAGGATCTCGCCGCTGTCGTTGACCTTCACCTCGACGCCGGCGATCGGCACGCCGACGGTGTCGGCGCGGGCCTCGTGGTCGGGCTGCAGGCAGACGAACACCGCGGTCTCGGTCGAGCCGTAGAGCTGCTTCAGGTTGATGCCGATCGAGCGGTAGAAGCGGAACAGGTCGGGCCCGATCGCCTCGCCGGCGGTGTAGGCCACGCGCACGCGGCTCAGCCCCAGCGTGTTGCGCAGGGGCCCGTAGATCACCAGGTTGCCGAGCGCGTAGGCGATGCGGTCGACGACGCTCACCGGCTTGCCGTCCATCAAGGCCGGCCCCACGCTCTTGGCCACGCTCATGAAGAAGTGGAACAGCCCGCGCTTGATGCGGCTGGCGTCCTCCATGCGGATCATCACGCTGGTCAGGAGGCCCTCGAACACCCGCGGCGGCGCGAAGTAGTAGGTCGGGCCGATCTCCTTCAGGTCGATCGTCACCGTGGCGGCCGACTCCGGGCAGTTCACCACATAGCCGCAGGCCAGCCACTGCGCATAGCTGAAGATGTTCTGGCCGATCCACGCCGGCGGCAGGTAGGCCAGCACCTCTTCGCGCTCGGTCAGCTTGTCGAAGTCGGCGCCGGCCTTGGCGCGGTCGAGCAGCGTGAAGTGCGTGTGCACCACGCCCTTCGGGTTGCCGGTGGTGCCGGAGGTGAAGAACATCGCCGCCACGTCGCCAGGGGCACCCTGGGCCAGCTCGGCGTCGAAGTGGCCGGGGTTCGCGCTCGCGAAGGCGCGGCCGGACTCGATCAGCGCGTCCATCGAGGCCAGGCCCGGCTCGCTGTAGTTGCGCAGGCCGCGCGGGTCGTCGTACCAGATGCGCCCGAGAAGCGGGCACTGTTCGCGGATCTCGAGCAGCTTGTCGACCTGCTCCTGGTCCTCGACGATCGCGAAGCCGACGTCGGCATTGACGATGGGGAAGACGAACTCGGCCGAGGCGGCGTCCTGGTACAGCGGGATCGGCACCGCGCCCAGCGCCTGCACCGCCAGCATCGACGCGTACAGGCGCGGGCGGTTGTCGCCGACCACTACCACGTGGTCGTCGCGCTTCAGCCCGGCGGCAGCCAGCCCGCCGGCGAGGTCGCGCACCAGCGTGGCGAGGTCGGCCCAGGTCAGCGTCTGCCAGATGCCGTAGACCTTCTCGCGCAGCGCCGGCGCACCGGGGCGCCGGGCCGCATGGTCGAGCATCAGTCGGGGGAACGTCGTCTGCACCGCAGGTCTCCTCTCGGTGTCGGGACTGTAGGAACAAGTTTGACGCCAGGGTGTCGTTGTGACGACAATCTCCGGGACTGACCCGAGGGGACTTTCCCCAGGGCTTCCGGCGCTGGAATGTCAGCGCGCCGTCAAGCATCAGGCGCATGAGCAGCTCCTCGACCGCCCCCGCCCCCCGCCCCGCGCCGCTGCGCCAGCGGGCCCGCGCGCCCTCGGTCGACGAGCTGGCGGCGATCCCCTGGCTCGGCCTGCTCGAGCCGGCGCAGCGCCAGCGTGCGATCAGCGCGGTGCAGGTGGTGGAGGCCGACACCGGCGACTACGTCTGCAAGATCGGCCGCCAGGCCAACTACTGGTTCGGCGTGCTCGACGGCCTGCTGAAGATGAGCAACGACAGCTCGCTCGGCTTCGCGATCACCTTCACCGGCGTGCCGCCGGGTGCGTGGTTCGGCGAGGGCACGCTGCTCAAGCGCGAGGTCTACCGCTACAACATCGAGCCGCTGCGCAAGAGCGTGGTGGCCGGCATCGACATCGACACCTTCGAGTGGCTGCTCGAGCGCAGCATCCCGTTCAACCGCTACGTGATGAACCAGCTCAACGAGCGGCTCGGCCAGTTCATCGCCGCGCGCGAGATCGACCGCCTCGACGACCCCGACACCCGCGTGGCGCGCAACCTGGCGGCGCTGTTCCACCCGGTGCTGTACCCGGGCGTCGGCTCGCTGCTGCGCATCACCCAGCAGGAGCTCGGCTACCTGGTCGGGTTGTCGCGCCAGCGCGTCAACGAGGCCCTGCGCTCGCTGCAGGCACAGGGGCTGATCGCGATCGAGTACGGCGGCGTGCGTGTGCTCGACCTGCCGGCGCTGCGCCGCCACGTGCACGGCCCGCGTCCGGCGTGAGCTTTGCCACAGCGGCGCGCTGCGGCGCAGGAAAGGCAGGGGAAGTCGCGACTTTTCGCGCTGCGCGGCGGCGCGCGGATGCCGAAGATGTGGCCATGGAACAGCAGCACCCCATCATCGCCAACCGCGGAGAGTTCGTCGACGCCCTGCGCGCGCTCAAGCGCGGCCACGTGCTGGTGCACGCCAGCGAGAGCTGGGGCGGCTGCTCGATCGACGGCGGCCCGGTCGGCCTGTCGTTCCGCACGCTGGCCGACTACGCGCTGATCGACGAGTACGACAACCCGGACGGCTTCGAGCACATCCGCTACTACCGGCTCAGCGACCGGGGGCGCGAGTTCGCCGAGCGCGCGGTGCAGGCCTGGGAGCGCCGGCCGCTGATCGAGCGCCTGGCGGCGCGGCTGCTCGGCTGAAGCGCTGACTCAGCCATTGACGATGCCGGCGGCGACATGCCCCGCCGGAACGTGCGGCGCGGCGTTCTCGATGTGGCCGGTCTGGTCGTCGAAGAAGAAGTCCGGCTCGAATTCGCGCAGGAACTCGCCCTTGGGCAGGCCGCCGAGGAACATCGCCTCGTCGACGTCGATGTGCCAGTCCATCAGCGTGCGGATGGCGCGCTCGTGCGCCGGCGCGCTGCGCGCGGTGACCAGCGCGGTGCGGATGCGCATGCCCGGTGCCGGTTCGTCCTGCAGTGCCTGCAAGGCGTCGAGCAGCGGCTTGAAAGGCCCCGGCGCCAGCGGCGTGCCGGCGCGCTGGTGCTCGTGGCTCTGGAAGGCGTCCAGCCCCTGGGCCTGGAAGACCCGCTCGGCCTCGTCGGAGAACAGCACCGCGTCGCCGTCGAAGGCGATGCGCACCTCGGCGGGGTGGGCATCGGAGGCCCGCGCCGACTGCGGGTAGACGCGCGCGGCCGGCACGCCGGCGGCCAGCGCCGAGCGCACGTCGGCCTCGTTGGTGGACAGGAACAAGTTGGCCGCCAGCGGCCGCAGGTAGCGCCACGGCGATTCGCCGCGCGTGAACACGCCGCGCTGGATGGTCAGACCGTAGTGGCGCGCCGAGCGGAACACGCGCATGCCCGAGACCGGGTCGTTGCGCGACAGGATCACCACCTCGACACGCTGCCGCTGCGGCGTGTTGAAGGCCAGCAGCTTGTTGACCAGCGAGAAGGCCACGCCGGGCGTGGCCGCGCGCTCCAGCCGCTCGAGCTGCAGCTGCATGTAGGCACGGTCGTCGGCGGCCTCGAAGACGCGGTTCTCCTCTTCGAAGTCGAACAGGGCGCGCGAGGAAATGGCGACCACCAGCTGGCCGGCGAGGGAGACGGGCATGCGACCCATGATAGCGATCGCACAACAAATGAAACACGGCGGCGCCTGCGCTGAAGCCGGCGCGAAACGTGTGGCCGCGAGCATCACCGGCATGGCGTCACCCACCGCGCCTGACCGGAGACCGAGACCATGAACCCCTGGCTGACCCTGATCCGCCCTGCCGCCACCGCCTGGCGCCGCCCCATCGCCGCACGCAGCGGCACCGACACGCTGCCCGACATCGTGCTCGACGAGCGCCTGCTGTACCGCAGCGAGTGCTTTGCCGAAGACTTGCAGGCGGCCTCCGACGCGGCGCTGGCCGACCTGTTCCCGATGCTGCGCGCACGCAGCGCGGCGCCGGCGCGCTGAGCCATGCAGAGCCCGGGCTTCGCGCTGCAGTCGCCGGTCGGCGTCGGCCGATATGATCCGCGCTCGTCTGCCTTCGCTGCCGGAGTCCGCGACGTGAGCACCCCCGACAAGCCCCCCGTGGTGATGGTCGTCGACGACGAGCCGGAGCTGCGCGCACTGCTGGCCGAGTACTTCGGCCGCCACGGCTACGAGGTCCGTCAGGCCGAGGACGCCGCGGCGGCGCGCCGGCTCGTCGCCGCGCAGGTGCCCGACCTGGCCATCCTCGACGTCAACATGCCCGGCGAGAACGGCCTGTCGCTGGCGCGCTTCCTGCGCGAGTCGCACCCGGCGCTGGGCCTGGTGATGCTGACCACCGCCGGCGAATCGGTCGATCGCATCGTCGGCCTCGAGCTCGGTGCCGACGACTACCTGCCCAAGCCCTTCGAGATGCGCGAGCTGCTGGCGCGCTCGCGCGCCGTGCTGCGACGGCTGGCCACGGCACAGACCGCGCCGAAGGACCCTGCCGAGCCGGCCACACGCCGTGTGCGCTTCGGCCAGTGCGAGCTCGACCTCGACCAGCGCCGCCTGTTCGGCGCCGAGGGTGCGGAGGTGGAGATCAGCGCTGCCGAGTACGACCTGCTGGCGCTGTTCGCGCGCCACCCGAACCGGCCTCTGAACCGCGACCAGATCATGGAGCAGGCGCACAACCGCGGCTGGGACGTGTTCGACCGCTCGATCGACCTGCGCATCATGCGTCTGCGCCGCAAGATCGAGCGCAACCCCGACAAGCCCGAGGTCCTGAAGACCGTGCGCAATGTCGGCTACGTGTTCGTGACCGGGGCCGAGACCGCTTCATGACCTTGCCGCAGCCGGTGCCGGATGCGGCGCTGCACCGCCTGCGCCGCAGCTACGCGCTGCTGATGCTGCTGCTCGGCCTGCCGGTGCTGGCGGCCGTGACCTACGTGCTGGTGCTGCAGTTCCAGATCGTCTCGGTCGGCACGCAGCGGCAGATCGCGATGAGCACCGACCGCCGCGTCACGCGGCTGGACGCCGTGCTCGCGCCGCTGCGCGACAACCTGCTGCGCCTGCGCGATGCGGTGCAGGCGCCGGCCATCGCGCCGGCCGTCGTGGTCGACCGCGACTCGCTGGCCGCCACCGCCGATGCGCGCGGCTACACGCTCGATGCACTGCCGGCCGTGCTGCGCGAGAGCGCGCCGCAGGTGCTGCTGGCCGGGCCGCAGCGTGGCGACGTGCGCTGGCGCGACGCGGCTGTCGAGCAGGCGGCGCTGTTCGCGCAGCAAGCCCGCCTGGTCACCGGCGGGCGTGGTGCGTTCCGCCGTGTCTACTACGTCGACGACGAGGCCACGCAGCTGTGGGTCTACCCCTGGGTGGGCAGCGCACAGCTGCTGGCCGAACTCGGCGCCCCCGACGTGCCCGAAGCGTTGCGCGCGCTGGCCCTGCGCCACACCGGCAAGGGCGACGGTGTCCCGGTGTTCACCGATGCCGTGGCCTGGCGGATGCGCGCCGACGGCTCGATCAGCGCGACCGCCACGCTCAGCCTGCAGGAGCGCGGCGGCAGCGTCACCGCCGAGCTGCCGCCCGGCGCCTTCGACGCGGCGCGCATCGACGCCGGCATCGGCCGCTTCTGGGTGCTCGATGCCGACGGCGCGGTGGTGTGGGACTACAAGGCGCGCAACGAACCGGCCGGCTCGATGCTCGACGCGGCCTTGCCCACCCTGCCGGCGCCGGTGCTCGCGCAGGCGCTCGACGCGCCGCTGGCGGTGCGCAGCGGTGGCCTGCTGCTGTCGGCGCGGGCTTCCTCGGTGGCGCCCTGGCGCGCGGTCTACGCCAGCGACGATGCCCATGTGCAGGGCCTGGTGCTGCGCGACGTCGGCCCCTACGCGGCCGGCGGCGTGGCGCTGCTGCTGCTGTTCGTCGCCACCGCGGCGCTGCTGTGGCGCCGCTATGCGCGGCCCTCGCTGCTCCTGGTCGACTATCTGCACCGCAAGGCCTTCGACCCGGCGGCGGCGGAGCCGGCGCTGCCGCGCGGCTGGGCGCCGTGGGTGAAGCTCACCCGCGACACCTTCGCCGCGGCCCGCGAGGCGCAGGCCCGCGAGGCACAGGCGCAGGCACTGAAGTCGGCGATCGTCGACCATGCACTGGCGGCCATCATCTCGTGCGACGAACAAGGCCGCATCACCGAGTTCAACCCGGCCGCCGAGGCGATGTTCGGCCGCCGCCGGGAGGACGTGATCGGCCGCCCGGTGTTCGAGGTGACGGTGCCGCCGCGCCACCGCGCGGCCCACGAGGCGGTGTTCGGTCGCATGCTCGGCGGCGGCGACCCGCACATGATCGGTCGCCGCGTCGAGATGACGGCGGCCCGCGCCGACGGCCGCGAGATCCCGGTCGAGGTGGTGCTGTGGCGTGCCGCGGTCGGTGGCGAGTCGCACTTCACGGCGTCGCTGACCGACCTGTCCGAGCGCCGAGCTGCCGCCGAGCAGATCGAGCGCCAGCGCGAGGCGCTGCGCCAGAGCGAGAAGCTCAGTGCGATGGGCAGCCTGCTGGCCGGCGTGGCCCACGAGCTGAACAACCCGCTGGCCATCGTGATGGGCCGCGCCGGCCTGCTCGAGGAGAAGTGCGACGGCGCGCCCGAACTGCAGGACGATGCGCGGCGCATCCGCGAGGCCGCCGAGCGCTGCGGCCGCATCGTTCGCACCTTCCTGAACATGGCGCGCGGCAAGCCCGCGCAACGCCGCAACGTGCAGCTCAACGACCTGGCCCGCGCCGCAGCCGACATGCTGGCCTATACCTTCCGCAGCCACGGCATCGAGCTGCAGCTCGAACTCGCGCCCGAGCTGCCCGAGGTCAGCGCCGATGCCGACCAGATCGGCCAGGTGGTGCTGAACCTGCTCGTCAATGCACAGCAGGCGGTGGCCGGCGTGCCGGACGGCGGAGTGCGCCGCGTGCGCCTGTCCACCGGCGTCGAGGCGCGGCGCAGCAACCGCGAGCCGCGCGTCTGGCTGCGCGTGGCCGACACCGGCCCGGGCGTCGTGCCGGCGCTGCACGAGAAGATCTTCGAGCCCTTCTTCACCACCAAGCCGGAAGGCATCGGCACCGGCCTCGGGCTGGCAGTGTCGCGCTCGCTGGTCAGCGACCACGGCGGCCAACTCGGCCTGGAGATCAGCGCCAGCGGCGCGGTGTTCCGCATGAGCCTGCCGATCAGCGGCCAGGCCCAGGCGGTCACCGAGCCGGGCGCGCTGGCCGGCGCCGACGGCAGCACGCCGGCACGCATCCTGGTGGTCGACGACGAGCCCGAGATCGCCGAGGTGATGCGCGACATGCTGGAGAGCGCCGGCTTCGACGTCGCCACGGCCGAGTCCGGCGCGGTCGCGCTCGAACTGCTGGACGAGGCACGTTTCGACGCCATCGTGTCCGACCTGCGCATGCCCGACATGGACGGCGCGGCGCTCTGGCGCGAGGTGCGAGCGCGCCACCCGGCGCTGGCCACACGCATGCTGTTCGTCACCGGCGACACGCTGTCGCCAGGCGCCGAGGGCTTCCTCGCCGAGACCGGTTGCGCCAGCCTCGACAAGCCGTTCGCGCGCGCTGACCTGGTCGACCGCGTGGCCACGCTGCTGATGCAGTGATCAGGCTGCGCGCAGGCCCTGGCCGGCAGCCGCCATCATCGTCGTGCTGACCAGGGCGTACATCGCCACCCAGGCCTCGCGCGTGTCGGCGTCGAAGTCGGCGCCCAGGCCTTCTTCCAGCGTCGCGATCAGCGCGCGGCCGACCGTGCGGTAGTCGCCCGCCTGCACGCCGTAGCCGGCGTGGCGCGCGCCGAGCTGCGCCAGCACCGGCAGCAGCGCCGTGGGCTGGTCGAGCAGGCGCACGGCGGCGGCGATCATCTGCATCAGGCGCTGGCCCTGGCCGCGCAGGTCGCCGATGAACAACGGCTTGAGCGACGGTGCCTGCTCGAACAGGCGGCGGTAGAAGAGGGCGGCGGTGGCGTCGGGCTGCAGGGCGACCAGCGCGAAGCTGCGCCGGACGAGTTCGATCTGTTGCGGGGTCATGGTTGTTGCGGAAGTTGGGCGGCCCAGGTGGGCTCGGGATGCACAGCTTCGCAGCCGCGTGTCGCAAGCCCGTTTCCCGGCCGTGGCGCACGGGTTTCCTTTGTTGCGTGCTCAAGTCCTGCGCAGGGCGGCCGAAGAACGATGGGTGAAGTCACTTGTCGTCATCTGGCGTGCCGTGTGGCTCGGCCTGGGCCTGCTGCTGGCGGCGGCTGCGCAGGCCGAGCCCGTGCGCCTGGACGCCGCCACCCGCAGCATCGACCTGTGGCCGGCGTTGAGCATGCTGTCCGACCCGTCGCACACGCTCGATGCGGCGCAGGCCCAGGCGCGCCGCGCCGAGTTCACGGCGCCGGTGGGGCACCGCTCCAACCTCGGGCCGCGCACCGACACCGTCTGGCTGCGCGTGCCGCTGCAGGTCGACGCGCAGGCGCCGCGCCGCTGGGTGCTGGCGCTGGAATACGCGTCTCTCGAACTCATTGAGGTCCATCACCTGGGCGCGTCGGCGGTCGGCGATCCGGTGCGGCTCGGCCGCGCCTTGCCGTTCTCGCAGCATCCCCTTCCCAGTCTGGCGCACGCCACGATGATCGACCTCGAGCCGGGCGCGCACGAACTGCTGCTGCGCGTGCGCACGCGCAGTTCGATGGTGTTGCCGGTGGTGATCTCCACACCCGAGGCCTTTTTCGCCCACGAGTCGCGCATGCAATTGCTGCAGGGACTGATGGCCGGCGCCATGCTGTGCCTGCTGCTCTACAGCCTGACCCAGTGGGTGAGCCTGCGCGAGGCGATGTTCCTGCACTACGCCGCCACCATTGCCGGCACGGGGCTGTTCTTCGTCGCCTATTCCGGTCTCGGCGCGCAGCATCTGTGGGGTGACCACGACTGGCTGAACACCCACGTCGCGCCGCTGTCGGTGCTGGTGGCCATCGTCGGCGGCTGCCTGTTCATCGAGCGGGTGCTCGACGTTCGCGCCATCCAGCCCTGGATCACGCGGGCCCTGTGGCTGCTGGCGGTGCTGGCCGCCGTCGTTGCGCTGGCCTTCGCGGCCGACCTGATCGACTACCGCCTGGCGCAGCGCCTGGCGACCCTGCTCGGCCCGCTGCCGATGCTGGCGGCCATTCCGGCGGCCTGGCTGCGCGCGCGCCGTGGCGAGCGCGTGGGCACCTACATGATGATCGGCTGGGGTGCGTATGGCGCGGCGACACTGACCATGGCGGCGCTGCTGCGCGGCTGGATCGACGCGAACTTCTGGACCCAGCATGTCTTCCAGTTCGGCGCGATGTTCGAGATGGCGATGTGGATGCGCGTGCTCGGCGTGCGCATCGAGAACCTGCGCGCCTCGGCGCAGCGCGCGAACCTCGAGCGTGATGCGCTGCGCTCGATGGCGAACACCGACGCGATGACCGGCCTGCCTAACCGGCGCGGCCTGTCGGAGGTGCTGCAACAGTCGGTGCAGCATGCCAGCGCCGAGCGCATGACGGCCGTGTTCCTGCTCGACCTGGACGGCTTCAAGCCCATCAACGACAGGCTCGGCCACGAGGCCGGTGACGAGGTGCTGGTCGGTGTCGCACGTCGCCTGCAGGCGCTGCTGCGTGGCAGCGACACGGTGGCGCGCCTGGGCGGCGACGAGTTCGTCGTCGTCGCCAGCGGCCTGGCCAGCGACACCGATGCCCAGGTGCTCGGTCGCAAGCTGCTCGACGGGTTCCGCCAGCCCTTCGTGGCCGCCGGCCAGTCGTGCTCCGTGGGCCTGACGATCGGCTACGCGCTCGCACCGCTGGACGGCGGCGATGCGCTGAGCCTGCTCAAGCGCGCCGATGCGGCGATGTATGCCGGCAAGCAGGCCGGGCGGCATCGCCTCACCCGCGGCCAGGCCTCGGTGGGCCTGGCGGGTGCCTGACGTCGTACCGCAACCGGCCCGCCAGCGTGCGATTTGCCGCCTGTCTGCGTTGCTTCTCCTGTCATGAGAAGTGATGCATGAGCTGACAATTTGACACGTCGGCGCGGCCACGCTGCCGATGCCGCCTCGAGGACCCAACGATGACCACTCCCGCCTGTTCCCCCGTGCCGCGGCTGCTCGCCCTGGCCGTGGTGTCGTGCCTGGTGCCTGCTGCGCCGGCCGCGCCGCTGGCCGACCTGCCGCTCGAGGAGCTGATGCGCATCGAGGTGGTGTCCGCCGCGCGCAAGTCGCAGCGGCTGGCCGACGTGGCTGCATCGATGCATGTGATCACCGCCGAGGACCTGCGCAGCAGCGGCGTGCGCGACCTGCCGGAGGCACTGCGCCTGGTGCCGGGCATGGACGTCGCGCAGCTGTCGGCGTCGCGCTGGGGCATTTCCACACGTGGCTTCACCGGGCGCTATGCGAACAAGCTGCTGGTGCTGGTCGACGGGCGCAGCGTCTATTCGCCACTGTTTTCCGGCGTGCTGTGGGAGGCCGAGCGCGTGCCGCTGGACACCATCGAGCGCATCGAGGTCATGCACGGTCCGGCCGGTGCGATCTGGGGCTCCAACGCCGTCAACGGCGTGATCAACATCATCACCCGCCCGGCCGCCGAGACGCAGGGCAGCCTGGTCGATGCTGCGGCCGGTGACGGCGGTCGCCGCACGCTGCGTCTGCGCCACGGCGACCAGGGTGAGGCCGGCGCCTGGCGCTTCGGCGCCGCGACGGATCGCGGTGACAGCGGCCGCGGCGCCGATGGCAGCGACGCCAACGATGCATTCCGCCACGCGATGGCCGACGCGCGCTGGGACCGCACCTGGAGCGCCGATGCACGCAGCTCGCTGGAGGCGAAGCTGGTGCGCTCGGAGTCCAACGAACTGCAGGGCGGCAACCTCTACGTGCCGCCGTACGGCGCGGCCGTGCCGGTGCCGCTGCGCGTCGACCGCCTGTTGCTCGGTCTGCGACACGACGACCGCTGGTCGGATGCGATGACCGCCTCGCTCGGCCTGTTCTACAGCCGTGAGCACATCCGGCTGGGCGAACGAGTGAACGCCCGGCCGAGCACGCTCTCGGCCGAGGTCAACAACGTCTGGCGCCTGGCCGAGTCGCACGAGCTGAGCTTCGGCGGCACCCTGCGTCATCTCGACGTGCCGGCCGACACGACCGACTGGATCAGCTTCTCGCCGAACGAACGGCGCGGCTTCGAGTGGGGCGTCTACGCGCAGGACGAATGGACGCTCGTTCCGGGCCGCTGGCGCGTGGTGGCGGGCCTGCGCGTCGACCACGACCTGTACAGTGGCTCGCATGCCCAGCCCAACCTGCGCCTGCTGTTCACGCCGCGGGAAGACCTGGCGCTGTGGGCCGGCGTGTCGCGGGCCAGCCGCACGCCGTCGCGCGGCGAGGAGGACGGCAGCATCAAGGTCGCCGTGCTCGCGCCGGGGACGCCGCAGAACCCCGGCCCGCTGCCGATCCAGCTGATCGCCGGCAACGGCCAGTCCGGCAGCGGCGACAACCCGCGCCGGCTCGACGCCGTCGAGTTCGGCCTGCGCATGCAGGCGTCTGCGGCGCTGTCTTTCGATGCCGCGCTGTTCCACCACCGCCTGCGTGACGACATCGGCGCATCGCAGCCTGCGGGCACGCCCGTCTTCGTCGCCACGCCGCAGCCGCATCTCGAGCTGGCCACGTTGAGCGTGCCCTACGACCTGCGCCTGCGCGGATTCGAGGCCTCGGCCGACTGGCGGCCGGCCAGCGGCTGGCGCCACCTGCTCGGACTGTCGCACCTGCGCATCAGCGAGCCCGCCAATGCCGCTGCCAGCGGGCTGGACCGGCAGATCTACGCGACGCCTCGCTGGCTGGCGCACTGGCGCAGCGTCATCGACCTCACGCCGGCCTGGCGGCTCGATGCGCGCGTGCGCCACATGGGCCGGCGCGGCGCACCGTCGGATCCCTCTCAGCACGTCGACGCGAGCACCGCGCTCGACGCGACGCTGACCTGGCACGCCAGCGGCTCGACCGAACTCTCCGCCGGCGCCACCAACCTGCTGCGCCCGGCACAGGTCGAGTTCTCCCCCGACTTCGGCATCGCCAGTGCCACCGAGGTGCAGCGGCGGGTGTTCCTGCGCTGGCGCCAGACCTTCTGAGGTCGCGCCCGCGCCTTTGCCCATGCCTGCCCGCGCCGTTCCGGCCCGCCCCTGTCCGCCCTGGCTCCTCGCAGCGCTCGCTGCCGTGGCGCTGGCCTGGCCGTGGGCGGCCGGCGCGCAGCAGCGCGTGGCCAGCGAGGCCGAGCTGAAGGCTGCTTTCGTCTATCGCGTGGCGCTGTTCATCGAGTGGCCGGCGGACAGCCTGCCGGCCGGCACGCCGCTGCGCATCTGCATGCTCGGCGCCGACCCGGCCTGGAGCGCCGCCTTCGCGACGATCGAGGGCAAGCTCGTGCAGGGCCACCCGGTCGCGGCGCCGCGGCCGCTGGCGCGCGGTGAGGAGCCGCGTGGCTGCCATGTGCTGTTCGTGCCCGAGCGAGAGGGCGTCCGGCTGCCGCCGACGCAAGCCGGCCTGCTGACCGTGGGCGAGGCCGAGGGATTCGCGCAGGCCGGCGGCGTGGTCGGATTCGTGCGCGATGGCGCGCGGCTGCGCTTCGACCTGAATCGCGACGCCGCGGCCCGTCAGCAACTTCGACTGCCGGCCGACCTGCTCAAGATCGCCCGCCAGGTGGTCGATGCCCCGGGAGCGCGGCCATGAGCGAGAGCCGGAGCTCCACGGGCGTGCGTACCCTCGGCCACCGGCTGCGCAGCGCGTCGATCTGGTCGATCACGCTGGCCGTCTCGCTGACCTTCCTCTTCTCGTCGCTGTTCGAGGCCTGGAACGGGCGCCGCCAGGCGCTCGACGAGGTGCGCAGCGTGTCGGCCGTGCTCGCGCGCAACCTGCGCAGCGCGCTGGCCTTCAACGACCCGACCTCGGCATCGGCCACCGTGGCCAGCGTGGCCGCGGTGCCCGGCATCGAGCACGCGACGCTGTTCGATGCGGACGGCCAGCTCTTTTCCGAGTACCGCCGCGGCGCCGAGGCGGACCACGCCCAGCACGCCGAGCACCCCCTGCGCCCCGATGCGCAGCAGCCCGAGACGATCGACTGGCGGCACATCGTGGTGACCACGCCGGTGCAGGTCGATGGGCAGCTCCTCGGCCACCTGGTGGTCGAGAAGAGCCTCGACAGCCTGTGGACCGCGCTGCTCACGCGCCTGCTGCTGGCCGCTGCGGTGGCGCTGGTGGCGCTGCTGGCCGGCCTGCGCACGGCAGCGCGCGTGCACGGCGAGATCGAACGGCCGGTGCGCTCGCTGGTCGATGTGATGGACGAGGTGGCGCGCAGCCACCGCTACGACCTGCGCGCCGAGGAGTCCGGCCCGCAGGAGATCCGCCGGCTCTACGAGCGCTTCAACGAGCTGCTGGCGCAGATCGGTTTGCGCGAGGCCGACCTGGCCAAGCATCGCGACGAACTCGAGGCCACCGTCGAACGACGCACCCGCGACCTGCGCGCGGCGAAGGAAGCCGCCGAGGCGGCGAGCCGCGCGAAGTCCGAGTTCCTCGCCAACATGAGCCACGAGATCCGCACACCGATGAACGGCGTGCTGGGCATGCTGGACCTGCTGCAGGACACGCCGCTGACCGAGCGCCAGCGCCACTTCGCACGCACCGCGTTCGGCTCCGGCGAGGCGCTGCTGGCGATCCTCAACGACATCCTCGACTTCTCCAAGATCGAGGCCGGCCGCATGCGCCTGGAGCGGCACGGCTTCGACCTGGTGCAGGTGATCGAGGAGACCGTGGGCCTGTTCGCCAAGCCGGCGCAGGCGCAGGGCGTCGAGCTGCTGTGCCGCATCGACGTCGGGCTGCCGCGGCGCATCAACGGCGACGCGCTGCGCCTGCGCCAGGTGCTGACCAACCTGGTGTCGAACGCGGTCAAGTTCACGATGCACGGCGAGATCGTCGTCACCGCGCGCGCGCTGCCGGCGGCCGGCGGTCTCGGGCCGTGGATCGAGATCCGCGTGCGCGACACCGGCGTGGGCATCAGCGAGCCGGCGCAGAAGATCATCTTCGACGCCTTCGAGCAGGCCGACGGATCGACCACGCGCCGCTTCGGCGGCACCGGCCTGGGCCTGAGCATCTGCCGGCGGCTGGTCACGCTGATGGGCGGTGACATCGGCGTGCGCAGTGCGCCGGGCGAAGGCTCCGAATTCCGTCTCTGGTTCCCGCTCGAGAACGCGGCGGAAGACGGCCAGGCGAGCGGCACGCAGCACGCCGTGGTCGAAGGCGCGCGCGCGCTGGTCGTCGACGACAACGCCACCAACCGGCTGATCGTCGAGCACTACCTGAAGAGCCTGGGCATCGAGGTGGTGCTGTGCGGCGACAGCCGCGAGGCGCTGCGCCTGGTGCCGCAGGCGGCCATCGCCGGCCAGCCCTTCGACATCGTGCTCAGCGACCTTCACATGCCGCACCTCGACGGCCTGGGCCTCGCGCGTGCACTGCGGCGCGACGCGCATGGCGCGCGTGTGCCGATCGCCATCCTCACCTCGGTGGAAGCCACCTCGTTCGAGGACATCGACGCCGAACGCAGCGTGCAGGCCTGGCTGACCAAGCCGCTGCGCCGCCACCAGCTGCTCGATTCGGTGCGTGCGCTGCTCGCGGGCGTGGACCCCAGCGCGAGCGAACCGGCGCTGGCGGGCGGGCGACCCGCCGAGCCGGCGCCCCGGCTCGGCCTGCGTGTGCTGCTGGCCGAGGACAACGAGGTCAACCTGCTCGTCGCCCAGGCCCACCTGCAGGCGCTGGGCTGCACGGTGACGGTGGCCACCCATGGCCGCGAGGCGCTGGCCCTGTGGGGCGTGGGCCGCTTCGACGTCGTGCTGATGGACTGCCACATGCCGGTGATGGACGGCTACGAGGCCTCGCTCGCGCTGCGCGAGGTCGAGCGGCTCAGCGGCGCCCGGCCGGTGCCCATCGTCGCGCTGACGGCCAACGCGCTCGAAGGGGCGCGTGACCGGTGCCTGGCCGCGGGCATGAACGACCACCTGGCCAAGCCGTTCACGCGCGATCAACTGGTGGAGGCGCTGCGCCGCTGGGCGCGCCCGCTGCGTACGGCCGCTGCCGCGCCGCCGACTGCCGACAGCGGGGCCTGACTTACTGCACGAAGCCGATCGCGCCGCGCTTGTGCCCGGGCTCGGGCAGGTCGCGCGGCAGGATGTGGTCGCGGTGGTCGAGCTTGGCGTTGCCGAAGGCCGTCATCCAGGCGCGGCGCATCTCGCGCGGCGCCATCTCGGCCAGGCGATCCAGGACCTCGGCGCGCGGCTCGGGCTCGAAGCGCGAGCCCCAGTCGTGCTCGGCGCGGATGCCGGCGTAGAGCTTGAAGGCGATGCGCCGCGCGGCCTCGAAGTCGGGCGCCTGCACCTCGTACACGTTCATGCGGTTGAGGATGGGGTCGGGGATGCCGCGCGCATCGTTGGCAGTGGCCACCCAGATCAGCTGGCTGGCGTCGATCGGCACCTCGGCGAACTCGTCGGTGAAGGTCTGCGCGGTGTCGTGCTCGAGCAGGCTGTACAGCGCGCCGAGCGGGTCGTAGGCATGTTCGCCGCCGGCCTTGTCGATCTCGTCGACCACCATCACCGGGTTGGCGTACTGGCCGTCGACCAGCGTCTCGAACACCTTGCCCGGCCGCGCACCTTTCCATTGGCTCGACGCCCCGGAGAGCACCCAGCCGGCGGTCATCGAGCTCATCGAGATGAAGCCCATGCCGGTGCCCAGCAGCTGCGACAGTGCGCGCGCGAAGTGCGTCTTGCCCACCCCCGGCGGGCCGAGCAGCAGCAGTGGCGTGATCTCCAGCGCGTCGCGGCTGTCTTCGCACAGCGCGAGCTGGCGCTTCACGTCGTCGAGCACCTCGGCAAAGTTGGGCAGGTCGTCGTAGAGATGGTCCATCACCGGCAGGCCGGAGGGCTTGACCTGGAAGCGCTCGGGGCCCTTCTCGATCATGCGCTCGTAGGTGGAGCGCAGGCTCTCGTGGTCCTTCGGTGGCAGCTTGTCGAGGCGGCGCTCGACATCGCCCATGCGGTAGACGCTGCGCATGTGCGCGATCGGCAGGCCGCTGCGGGGGATGCCGCTGCGCGGCACCGTGACCAGATCATTCGATGAACTCATCGACCGATACCTCCGGATCCACGACGACTCGACCACATTGAAGCAAGCGATGGTGATCTTCAACCATCGAACAAAACCCCAATCACCGGGCAGTTGCTTGCATGACGCGTGCCAGCAGTGCCGCGAGCTGCGGCTGTTCGACCGGCTTGGTGAGGAAGTCGTCCATGCCGGCCTCGCGGCACAGCGCACGCGCATCGTCGTCGCTGGTGGCGGTCATGGCCACCACCGGAATGCGTGGCCGCTGCCGCTCGGCTTCGATCGCGCGCCAGCGGCGCGTGCACGACGGGCCGTCGAGCACCGGCATCTGGCAGTCCATCAGCACCAGGTCGAACGTCGATTCGTCGAGGCGCTGCAGCGCCTGTTCACCATCGCCGGCGAGCTCGACCTGCGCCCCCAGGCGCTCGAGCAGCGCCTGTGCCACCAGCTGGTTGACGAGGTTGTCCTCGACCAGCAGCACGCGCGGGGTGCGAGTGCCATCGGCCGCCAGCGGCGGATCCAGATCCATGCTCGCGCTTTCCGGCGGCACGGGCGCGAGGGCGCGCTGCAGCGCCTCGATCACCCGCGCAGGCTGGGCTGGCCGGTACAGCGGCACCAGCTCGCGCGGCAGCGTGCGCGCGTCGGTGCTCAGCGACACCAGCAGCACGCCGCGCGCACCGACGGCGACCAGCCGGTCGGCCCAGTCGGCGGCAGACAGCCCGTCCGCGGCCAGCGCATCGGCATCGCACAGCACGATGGGCCGGCGGCCCGCCGCCGCCGTGGCCGCGTGCGCCGTCAGCGACTCGGCGTGCTCGCACTCGCCGCCGTGGCGACGGACGAGATCGCTCAGGTCCTCGCTGCGGCTGCGGCTCACGCGGACCAGCCGCACCGTCACGCCGGCCAGCAGCGGCGGCGCGGGCGGCGCCTCGACGGCGTCGTGCAGCGGCAGCATCAGCATGAAGGTCGAGCCCTGGCCGGCCAGGCTCTGTACCTCGATGCGGCCGCCCAGCAGGTCGGCCAGCTCGCGCGCGATCGCCAGGCCCAGCCCGCTGCCACCGAAGCGCCGCGTGGTCGACAGGTCGGCCTGCGAGAAGGCCTCGAACAGGCCGGACACCTGCGCCTCGGTCATACCGATGCCGCTGTCGCGCACCGACACACGCACCCAGCGCGAGCCGTCGTCGCCACGCTCCGGCGCGGCGAACACGCGCACCTCGCCGGCAGCCGTGAACTTCACCGCGTTGCCCACCAGGTTGTGCAGGATCTGACGCAGGCGTGCGGAGTCGCCCGTCGTCGTCTGCGGCAGGTCGACGGTGCAGTGGGACAGCAGGTCGATGCCCTTGGCCTCGGCCTGCGCCGAGAACACCTCGGCTGCATCGTGGATGGCGTCGTGCAGGTCGAAGGGCGCGTGCTCGGCGCGCATTCGCCCGGCCTCGAGCTTTGAGAAGTCGAGCACGTCGTTGACCAGCGCGAGCAGCGCCGACGAACTGCGCCGCAGCACACCCAGCACCTGGCGCTGGCCTTCGTCGAGCCGTGTGCCGCGCAGCAGCTCCGCGGCGCCGACGATGCCGTGCAGCGGCGTGCGGATCTCGTGGCTCATGTTGGCCAGGAAGCGGCTCTTGATGCGTGCTGCTTCCTCGGCGCGCAGCCGCGCCTCGTCGAGCTGAGCGAGCAGCGAACGCCGCCAGCGGATGCCCATCAGCAGCACCAGCGCGTTGACGACCAGCGCGCCGACGATGGCGATGTCGCGTCGCACGACGCCGAGCTGCTCGGGGTCGACGGCGGCAATGCCCAGCGCGCTGGCGATGGTCGTCACGAACACCGCCTCGGCAACGATCAGCACCGTCATCACCACGCCGTCGGCCAGCGCACCGCCTTGCAGCAGCAGCGGCGGCAAGGCGCTCAGCCACCAGATCGCCGGCCCCAGCGTGCTGCCCTGGCGCAGCAGCCCGCCGGACAGGCCGACGAAGGTGGTCCAGGCCAGCAGCCGGATGCCGCGCGTGGCGCGGCCGCTGCGGCGTGCGTATCGCCACGCGGCATAGGTGCCGCCGACCACCAGCGCCGACAACGCCGCTTCGGGCCACAGCCCCTGCCACAGGTTGGCGAGCAGGAAGGCGCCGGAGGCGACCAGGATCAGCGCAGCCATCAGGTTGAGCAGCCGCCGCGCCAGCTCCTGCTCGAGCGCATGGGCCGAATCGACTGCGCCCGCCATCCCGGCGTCGCCGGAAGCAGCGGACGCCGGTTGACCCTCGCTCACTTGACCCAGGTGTTGAGCTGGATGATCGGCAGCAGCACGGCCAGCACGATCAGCATCACCACGCCGCCCATCGCGACGATGAGCAGCGGCTCGAGGATGGTCGCCATCTGCATGGCGCGGCGCTGCACCTCAGCGCCGAGCTGGCGCGCGGCGCGCTCGAGCATCAGCGGCAGCTGGCCGGTCTGCTCGCCCAGGCGAGAGAACATTGCCAGCAGGCCGGGGAAGCGCTTCTTGCCCGCCAGCGCCGAGGCCAGCGGTGCGCCTTCGCGCACCTGCACCAGCGCGTCCATCGCGTCGGCGCGCATCGCGCGGTTGGACAGCGTCTCGGCCGCTGCCTGCAGGGCCTTCAGGATCGGCACGCCGGCACCGGCCAGCATCGCCAGCGTGCCGGCGAAGCGCGCGGCGTTGTAGCCGCGCGAGAGCCGGCCGATCAGCGGCAGGGTCAGCCAGGCGGCGTCGAAGCGTTCGCGGAAGGCCTCGTTGCGCAGCATGAACAGCAGCGTCGCGATGCCGCCGGCGATGCCCAGGATCAGCAGCCAGCCCCAGCTGCGCAGGAAGCCGCTGATGGCCAGCATCGCGACCGTCAGCGCCGGCAGCGCGCGCTTGGAGGTGGTGAACACCGAGGCCACCTGCGGCACCACGTAGGTGACCAGGAAGACCACGATCACCACCGCGATCAGCGAGACGATGGCCGGGTACAGCGTCGCGCCGATCAGCTTGGCGCGCAGTGCCTGGCGTTCCTCGAGGTCGTCGGCCAGGCGCTCGAGCACCGGCCCGAGCGCGCCGCTGGCCTCGCCGGCCGCGACCACGCCGCGGTAGACGTCGTCGAACTCGCGCGGCAGCGTGGACAGCGCGCGTGCGAAGGCCGAGCCGGAATTGACCTCGCTGCGCAGGTGGGCCACCAGTTCGCGCTGGCGGTTGTCCTCGGCCTCGTCGGCCAGCGCGGTCAGCGCACGTTCGAGCGGCAGCCCGGAGCCCACCAGGCCGGCGAGCTGGCGTGTCCACACCGTCAGGCTGGTGCTGCTGAAGACCTTGCGTTTGAGGCTCAGCCCGCCGGCCGTGCTGGTGTCGGCCGCGACCTGCTTGACGTCCAGCGGCACCAGCGCCTGCGCGCGCAACTGTGCCCGCGCGGCCTTGGCGTTGTCGGCCTCCAGCAGGCCGGAGCTGGACTTGCCGGCGGCGTCGAGGGCTTCGAACTTGTAGGCGGGCACAGGGCTACTCGCGGGTCACGCGCATGACCTCTTCGGCCGAGGTGACACCTTCGTTCACCAGCCGCTCGCCGTCCTCGCGCATCGAGCGCAGGCCGGCTTCCTCGGCCGCGACGAACAGCTGGCTCTCGGCCGCGCGGCTGTGGATCAGCGCGCGCACGCGGTCGTCGGCGACCATCAGCTCGTACACGCCGGTTCGGCCCTTGTAGCCGCTCATGCCGCATTCCTTGCAGCCCACCGGGTGGTAGCGGCCGCGCTCGTCGGCGCGCTTGCAGTGCGGGCAGAGCTTGCGCACCAGGCGCTGCGCCAGCACGCCGAGCAGCGAGCTCGACAGCAGGAAAGGCTCGACGCCCATGTCGGTCAGCCGTGTCACGGCCGAGGGCGCATCGTTGGTGTGCAGCGTGGCCAGCACCAGGTGGCCGGTCAGCGAGGCCTGGATGGCAATCTGCGCAGTCTCGAAATCGCGGATCTCGCCGATCATGATGACGTCCGGGTCCTGGCGCAGGATGGCGCGCAGCGCCTTCGCGAAGGTCAGATCGATCTTCGGGTTGACCTGCGTCTGGCCGATGCCCGCGAGCTCGTATTCGACCGGGTCTTCCACCGTCAGCACGTTGGTCGTCTGCGTGTCGACACGGCCGAGCGACGCATACAGCGTCGTCGTCTTGCCCGAGCCGGTCGGGCCGGTGACCAGCACGATGCCGTGCGGCTGCTGGATCAGGCGGTCGAACTTGGTCAGCACGTCGCCGTCCATGCCCAGCGACTCGAGCGAGAACTTGGCTTCGCCCTTGTCGAGCAGGCGCAGCACCGCACGTTCGCCGTGCGCCGAGGGCAGCGTCGAGACGCGCACGTCGACCGCGCGGCCGCCGATGCGCAGCGAGATGCGGCCGTCCTGCGGCAGGCGCTTTTCGGCGATGTCGAGCTCGGCCATGATCTTCAGGCGCGAGATCAGCGCGGCGTGCAGCGCCTTGTTCGGCTGCACCACCTCGCGCAGCGTGCCATCGACGCGGAAGCGCACCGCGCTGCTGCGCTCGTAGGGCTCGATGTGGATGTCGCTGGCGCCGTCCTTCGCGGCCTGCGTCAGCAGCGCGTTGAGCATGCGGATGATCGGCGCGTCGTTGGCGGCCTCCAGCAGGTCTTCCACCGCCGGGAGATCCTGCATCATGCGCGACAGATCGACCTCGCTCTCGACCTCGCCGATCACCGCCGCCGCGCTCGACTCGCCGCCCGCGTAGGCCGCGGCGATGCGGCTGGCCAGCGAGGGCGCGGCTTCGCGCTCGAGCGCGTCGACGTCGTAGACGCGCAGCACCTCGGACAGCGCCGTCATCGGCACCGACTCCGGCGCCCACAGCACGAGGCGCTCGCCGTCGTCTTCCAGCAGCAGTGTGTTGGCCTTCGCGAAGGCGTAGGGCAGGGGGTGTCGCGCGCCCATCGTGATGCTCCTAGCGCGTCGGTGCCGAGGCCGGCACCGGCGCCGGGGGCATGGCCAGCGCCGGCACGACCGGCGCATCCTTCAGCGGCAGCAGCGGGTTGGAGACCGGCTGCGCCGCCTCCTGCCGGGCGCGGATGATGTCGTAGCGGTCCAGCGAGAGCTTCGAGGCGGCCTCGCCGTCGCGCATGATCGTCGGCTTCAGGAACACCATCAGGTTGCTGCGGGCCTTCTCGCGCTTCTCGCTGCGGAACAGCGCGCCGATGAACGGGATGTCGCCGAGCAGCGGCACCTGCGCCTTGGTGTCGGTGTAGGTCTCGCTGATCAGGCCGCCGAGCACCAGGATCGCGCCGTCGTCGACCACCACGGTCGACTCGATCGAGCGCTTGGTCGTCGACGGGCCGGCGTTGCTGGTGCCGGCGGCCGTCGTTGCCTTCACGGCCGACTGCTCCTGGTAGATCGTCATGCGCACCGTGCCGCCTTCGCCGATCTGCGGCTTGATGCGCAGCGTGATGCCGACGTCCTTGCGCTCGATGGTCTGGAACGGGCTGGTCGTTGCCGTGCCGGTGTTGGTGAACTGGCCGGTGATGAAGGGCACGTTCTCGCCGACGACGATCTTCGCTTCCTCGTTGTCCAGCGTGATCAGGTTCGGGGTCGAGACGATGTTGGTGTTGGCCTGCGTCTGCAGCGCACGGGCCAGCGCGGCCAGCGCGTAGGTGCCGCCGTAGTTCTTGATCAGCGCGATGTTGATGCCCTCGCCCGGGAGCGTGGTGCCCGAGCCGGCGGCGGTCTGCGACAGCGCGATGATGCTCGGCCCGCCGATGGCCAGGTTGGTGCCGGCCGCCAGGCCGTACTTGTCGCCGCTGTTGCCCAGCAGACCCTGCCACTGCAGGCCGAAGTCGGCGGCGTTGTCGCCCGACACCTCGACGATCATGCTCTCGATGTAGACCTGCGCGCGGCGCGAGTCGAGCTGCTCGATCATCGCGCGCACCTGGCGGTACAGCGGCTCGGCGGCGGTGATGATCAGCGAGTTGGTCGACGGGTCGGCCTGGATGAAGCCGCCGGTGGACGGGCCGGCGCTGGCGCCGACCGGCGTGGTGGCCTGCGGTGAGGCACCGCCGGCGGTGACCGCCGGTTGCGTGGCCGGGGTGGCCGTCAGCGGCGAACTGGTGCTGGTCGATCCGCCGCCGCCCGAACCGCCGGCGAAGGCGGCGCGCAGCACCTGGGCGAGCTTGGTCGCGTCGGCATTGCGCAGGTGCACCACCCAGATGTTGCCGGCCGCGGCCGAGCCCTGCGGCGGCTGGTCGAGCCGCTCGACCAGCGAGCGGATGCTGGCCATGCGCGCCGGGCTGCCAGCCTTCACCAGCAGGCTGTTGTTGCGCGAGTCGGCGATGACGGAACTGGTCGCGCCACCGGCCGGGGCGCCCGGCACGGCGGCCGTTCCGCCACCGGCGTCGGCCAGGCGCTGGACGATCGGCGCCAGGTCGGCCGCCACCGCGTGACGCAGCGCGATCACTTCCACCTCGCCGGCGGCCGGCGTGTCCATCGCCGCGATGATCTTGCCGATGCGCTGCAGGTTGTCGGCGTAGTCGGTGATGACCAGCGAGTTGTTGCCCGGG
Organism: Chitinophaga pinensis; assembly: GCA_943370595.1. Classification (GTDB taxonomy): domain Bacteria; phylum Pseudomonadota; class Gammaproteobacteria; order Burkholderiales; family Burkholderiaceae_C; genus Piscinibacter. Next base: position 84,434 of record CALRRO020000016.1, on the reverse strand, counting down.
TTGGCGTTGATCGTGTTGTTCGGGCTGATCAGCGGGCGCAGCACCGGCACCAGGTTGTTGGCGTTCTCGTGGTTGAGCTTGAACACCTGCGTCAGGATCTGGTCGCCGCGGCGGCCCGTCTCGCCGACCACCACCGTGCCGGTCTGCAGCTTCGCGTCGGCCTCGGGCACGACCTTGAACAGGCCGCCCACTTCCACCACGGTGAAGCCCAGCCCGCGCAGCGCGGCCAGGTAGTTCAGGTAGGCCTCGCGCGGCGTGATCGGCTGCTCGCTGAACAGCGTGATCTGGCCCTTGACGCGCGGGTCGACGACGAATTGCTGCTTCAGGATCGCACCCATCGCACGCGAGACGGCTTCGATGTCGGCATTGACGAAGTTCAGCGTCACCGGCTCGCCGCCGACGAAGCGGCCCTTGGCCTGCGGCTGCGCCTTGGCGGCGGGCGCGGTCTGCGCGAAGGCGCCGGGCGGCGGCACGATCGCTGCACCGAGCATCGTCGCGGCCAGCGTCGCCGGCCAGCGGCGCGAGAAGGAGCCCGAGGGCAGGGAAGGCTTCATGGTCATCCGATCGAAATGACGGACCGGGCGCCATCGCGCCGCCCGATGATGTTCAGCAGGTTGGTCAGCGGCGCTTCCTGGCCGGGCGCCGCCTGCGCCTCGCCGCGGAAGCGCACGCCGGTCGGCCCCAGGCTGCCGTTGCCCGACAGTTGCAGCGCGCCCTGCTGCGTGGACAGCATCAGCTGCGACGCGCCGGTGCCGGCCGGATCGGCCGAGACGGTGAAGCGGTAGCTGCCCAGCGAGTCGAGCGTGGACAGGCGCGAGGAGACGTCGAGCAGGTCGACATCGGCGCGGCCGGTCAGGCGCCAACGGCCCTGCACCGACTCCACGCTGAGGCCGGGCGAGGACAGTCGCAGGCTGCCGCCCATCTGCATTGTGTTCCAGGGGGTGCCCAGGCCGCCCAGCCAGGCCGTCGGCCACTGGCCGATCCAGTCGGGGTTGGGCCCCAGCGCAACCGACACCCGGCCGAGCCCGGGCCGCACGATGATCGATGCCGGGCCGTTGAGGCAGCAGGCATGGCGGGCGCGCAGTTCCAGGCCCAGGCCCTTGAGGCCGACCGTCCAGTCGAGCCGGCCGGGCAGGGCGCTGGCGTCGCGGCTGCCCGGGCCGCCGGTCAGCACCACGACCGCACTGCCCGACCACACCGTGCCGCGGGCGTCGGCCAGCAGCAGGTGCTCGTTGGTGGCCGAGGCGATGGCGCGTGCCAGCCAGGCCGCCGGCGCGAAGACGATGACGCCGACCAGCACGCCGACGACGATGCCGAACACCGCCCAGCGGGTGGTGGCACCGCGCGACTTGTCCCAGGCGATCTCGGCGAAGGTCGATTCGCCCCAGCCGGTGGCCGAGGCGGTGGCGGCCCAGCGCGGGCCCTTGCGGCGGCGAATCATGGGGTGGCTCCGGTGCTGAGCGAGACGACCAGCGTGCCGCTGAAGCCCTGCGGCCCGCGGCTGAGTTGCGCCTCCACCGGCCGCACACGCGCCGCGCTGCGTGCCTCGAGCAGCCAGCCGCGCAAGGCTTCGGGCGACACGCCGTTGAGCGTCAGCGACGCGCGGTCGCCCTGCAGCGACAACCGGCCCTTGTCGCCGAGGCGGTCGGTGGCCGACTTCAATGCGGCCGCGGCCTGCACCTGCGTCACCGCGGCGACACCGCGCAGGCCCTGGCTCTCGGCGGCCAGGCGCTGCATCTGCTGCAGCTGTGCGTCGAGCGCGTCGAGCTGCGCCGGCGTCTCGCGCAGCGTGCGCCAGGCCGGTTGCACGAACAGCAGCCAGACGACGAAGAAGCCGAGCACACCCGCAGCGGCACCGAGCGCGAGGCGCTCGCGCGGCGCGCGGCTGCGCCAGAAGGTCTGTGCCTGCCGGCGCGCCTGCACGAGGTTGGCGGGCAGGGCCATCGCCTTGTCGTTCATGAGCGGGCTCCTGGGCGGGCACGCGACAGCACGATCTGCGTGCCGTTGGCTTCCACCTGCCAGCCGGCCGGCTGCAGCAGGCTCTTGAACTGCGCGATCTGCGGCTCGCTCCAGCCGGTGGCTGCCAGGGTCAGCCTGCCGGGCTCGTAGCGCAGTGTCTCGACCGGCGGACGGTCAGGCGGCCAGGCGGATGCCGCAGCCATCAGCATCGGCTCGAAGTCGGTGTCACCGGCCTTGCCGGCGACGGTGCGCAGGGTCTGCACCTCGCGCTGCATCACGGCAGCGGCATCGCGCTGCAGGTCAAGATCGCTGACGCGCGGGAAGGCGGCACGCACGGCGCCGCGGATCGCCTGCTGGCGCGCCTCGACGGTGCCGCGCTGATGCCAGGCCCACAGGTTCAGGCCGGCGATCTGCGCGACCACCAGCGCTGCCAGGCCCCAGCGCACCGGGCGCCACTGCGGGCTGGCGAACTTGCGCAGGCCGTCGCGCAGCGCACGTGCGCCGCGGGTGCGCTGGGCGAGGTCGAACTGGCGCAGGTCCCAGAGGCTGCGCGCCGACTGCAGCGCCCGCTCGGGCCGCGACATCACGTTGACTGGCATGCCCAGCCACTGCTCGGCCGAACTGGCGGCGCCCGGCGTCGCGCTCCAGCGCGTGCCCGGCGGCGCAGGGCGCGGGACCAGCGCGCGCGACAGGCCGCCCTGCAACCGGATGCTGGCCACGCCGTCGGCATGGGCCCAGTGGAGCAGCACGCCCTGCTCGGGGCCAAGGGGCGTGATCCGTGTTTCCGCGAAATGCCCGCTGGGCGGGTCGTCGGGCCATGACGACGGCACGATGCGGTCGACGAAGACGTCGGCCTTCTCCAGAGCGGCGAGTTCGGCCTTCAGCCAGCGGCGGTCGACGGCGGCGACCCAGGTCGGCTGCCCCGCCGTGGCGCCGGGGGCGACGGCCAGGTGCACGTCGTCGGCATCGGCGAGCAGCGACTCCTCGAGCACGCCGACCAGCGCCGCACGCAGCCGCGCCGCCGGCGCCTTGGGCAGGGTGATGCGGTGCCAGCTGACGTCGTTGTCGGCCAGCATCGCGATGACGGTGACGGCCTTGGGCAGCAGCGCGGCGGCGGCCTCGCCCTGGCCGGTCATCACCAGCGCATCGGGGCTGGTCACGTAGGCGTACTCGGTCGCCGGCCCGGAAGCGGCGCCGTCGGGCGCAAGTCCGCCGCGCGCGCTCAGGCGCTGGCGTTCGGGAATCTGGACGACGAGGATGGACATGGCGTGCGCGTCACGAGGCTCTGGTCATTGTAGGGTCGTGGTCTCTACAAACCTTCACAAATCAACGACTTAGGACATTGGGTTGTAGCGCGCGGCAGACCCGTCGCACCATCGGGCCGGACCCGGCGTCATGGACGCGAGGCCTCCAGCGAAGAAACCAGCTCACGGTAGACGACCAGCATGTCGAGCCCGCGCCGCTCGACCAGCGAGCGCTGCTCGAGCACACGGTCTTCCAGCCGCAGCTTGCCTCGCACCTCGAAGTAGCTCGACGTCACCGCGAGCTGCTGCGGGTTCAGCGGGGCCAGCGTGGGCACCTGGGCCTCCACCGCGCCCAGCGTCTTGAACGGCTCGCGCTGGCGCTGCTGCAGCAGCCGCTCGGCGGTGGCCAGGTCCAGGCCCTTGACCACCGCGGCGAGCACCTCGCGCGAGGTGGTGTTGACGTTGACCGCGGAGCGCACCGGCAGCATCGTCACATAGGGTTCGAGCAGGGCCACCGTGCTCGGATCGATGCCCAGCCAGCTGAGCTGGGCCAGCGTGCGCGGGCGCAGCGGCGCGCTGCTGCTGCCGCTCTGCACCCCGGCCGCCTGGGCGTCGCGCAGCCCGGTGGCGATGCGCGTGGCCACGTCGCTGGCCACGCCGACTGTCTGGCACAGACGCTCCAGTGCCTCGAGCTCGGCAACCACGACCTTGCCGCTGCCGTCGAGCAGGCTGGTCAGGTTGTAGCGCGCCTGCGCGTCGGTGATGACGCCGGAGAGGAAGGCATCGGGCGCGTCGTCGGTGTTGTCCTTGTCGACGGCCAGGAAGGTCGACAACCGCGCTTCCGCCAGCGGCGTGGCCCAGGGTTCGGTCAGCGCGGTCGGGCGCCCGGAGCGGGCGTCCTCGCGCAGGATCAGCCGTGCCCAGTCGAGCGCACCGTTGAGGATCCAGGCCGACTGCATGCGCGCCCGCTCGGCTGCCTCGACCTGCACTGCGCGCCACTGCTGCCACACCATGGCCGCGGCGAGCGTGACCACCAGCGTGACGATGATCAGCGCGGTGAGCAGCGCGGCGCCGCGCTGGCGGTGCATCGGGCGCGATCGGCGCTTCATGGGCCGAGCAGCGCGTCGCGCGTCAGCGTGCCGTTCATGCCGCTGCCTTCGGCGAAGCTCAGCACCACGCGCACGCCCGAGGGCAGGGCCTGGCGCGGTGCCGCGCCGCTGGCTGCGCCGGGCGGTGGGGCCACCACGTTGCCGGTCGACTGCGCGTTGCTCCACGAGTTGCCCTGGAAGAAGTACACCTGCCACTGCGACACGCCTTCGAGCGCGCGCAGCTGGCCGGGCTCGCCGCCCTGCAGTTGCTGGCTGGCGAACCAGCTGTCCTGCAGTGCGGCGCTGCCGGTGACCGCCGGCCCCGCCCAGCGCAGCCAGGCGTTGTTGCCAGCCTCGGGGCGCAGCGACCAGGCCACCACCTGCACGCCGTCGGGTGCGCTGCGGGTCATGCGCAGCGTGGCGCCATCGAACACCAGCGGCGGCACGGCGCCGGTGTCCTGCACCGCGGCGAGGTCGGTCTGCCATTGCGCCAGCACGGTGTTCAGGCGCAGCGTCTGCTCGAGCAGGCGCTGGCTGGCGTCGCGGGTGCGCACGATGCCGTCGACGCCCTGCCAGGCCATCGCCGCCATGATCGACAGGATCATCAGCGCGACGAGCACCTCGACGAGGGTGAAGCCACGGGTCCGCCGGGTCGTCATGTCAGTAGCGGCCCAGGATGGTCGACAGCGACAGCACCGGCACGCCTTCTTCGGTGGCGATCTGCGCATCGACGCGGCGGAAGTTCGGGTTCGGCGTCGGCCGCACGACCAGCTTGCCGCGGTAGGTGCGGCCCATCTGCTCGCAGGCGAAGTCGCCGTCGCCCACGCTCGGGAACTGCTTGGCCAGGCGCAGCCCGGTGAGCTGGTTGTCGGCACACCACTGCGCGGCGGTGACGTCGGACAGGCGCTGCGCGTTGTTCGTCAGTGCGCCCGCCGCCTTGATACCGGCGCCCAGCGTGACCGCGACGATCGCCACGCCGACCAGCACCTCGATCAGCGTGAAGCCGCGCGAGCCGGCGCGGCGCATCACTGCGTGACCTCGCCGCCGGGGCTGATCACGAACGGGCCGAGGCCGTCGGTGTCCAGCACCAGGCGCTGCGCGTCCAGGCGCAGCACGATGCGCTGGCGGCCGATCAAGGGCTCCGGACCGAGCACCACCGCGCGCGCGCCGACCACTTCGGCGCTGACACCTTCGCCCAGCCAGCGCGAAGGCCGGTCGGGACTGTCGGGCAGGCCGATGAAGCGGAAGCCGGGCGTATCGACCTGTTCGGCACGCGGTTCCCAGCGCGCCGCGAGCCCGGAAGCGCGCGCCTCGGCGCGCGCCGATTCAAGCAGGGCGGCCAGCCGCGCCGCCTCCTGCTCGAGGCGTGTCGCCGCCGGATCACGAAGCGCCAGCGAGATGACGCTGCTGGCGATCGCGATCAGGGTGATGACGACCAGCAGCTCGATCAGCGTGAAGCCGGCCTGGCGGAATGTCGCGCGGGGTCGCACGAGGGCTCCGGGTTCATTGCCAGGAGCCGACCTCGGCGTCCTTGCCCTCGCCGCCGAGCGCGCCGTCGGCGCCGAAGCTGAAGACGTCGATCTCGCCCTTCAGGCCCGGGTTGGCGTACTGGTACGGCCGGCCCCAGGGGTCGTTGGGCAGCTTCTCGAGGTAGGGTTTCCAGTTCGGCGGGATGGCGCCGGCGGTCGGCTTGACGACCAGCGCCAGCAGGCCCTGCTCGCCGCTCGGGTAGCGCTGGTTGTCCAGGCGGTAGAGCTTGAGCGCCTGCATCAGGTTGTTGACGTCGGTGCGGGCGGCGGTCACCCGCGCGTCGTCGGCGCGGTCGAGCACATTGGGCACGATCAGCGCCGCCAGCACGCCGATGATCACCAGCACCACCATCAGCTCGATCAGCGTGAAGCCGCGCGCGCGGCGGGTGCGATGGGGTGGGAGAGAAGATGACATCGTGAAACGACCCGCCGGGGCAGGGCCGTGGTGTTGCAGACCCGGTCGATCATAATCCGCGCATGTTGGCAAGACTCACGGCCTTTGTCGTCTGGGCACTGGTGGCCGCCACCGCGGTGTTCTGGGGCCTGCGCATGCTGGTGCGGGCGCAGCCGGCGCCGGCCTACGCCGTGGCCGTCGGCGATTCCGCCGCGATGCGCGGCGACCTGTCGCGCCTGCTCGGTGCCACGCCGGTGGCGTCCGCGGGGCCAGCCGCGCCGGCGCCGGAACTTGCCTCCCGTTTCAAACTGATCGGCGTGATGGCCAACAAGCAGCGCGACGGCAATGGCTACGCGCTGATCGCCGTCGATGCCAAGCCAGCCCGGGCCTACCCGGTCGGCGCGCGCCTGGACGGTGACATCGTGCTGCAGGCGGTCAGCCTGCGCACCGCCTCGATCGGCCCGGCCGCGGGCAGCCCGGCCACCACGCTCGAGGTGCCCGCGCTGCCTGCGCCAGCCACCGGCACGTTGCCGGGGCCGGGTGATGGCGTCCGGTTCGGTGCCGCTGCAGCACTGCCGCCGATGCCAGGGGTCACGGCAGTGCCCCCACCGATGCCGTTGCCGTCGCAGGCTGTGGTGCCGCAAGGCGTGCCGCCGAGCACGGTGACGCCGCCGGATGCGCAGCAAGGCCTGCCACCCCCTGTGCGCTCACGAACGCCGGGCGTGGCGAATCGTTGAGACGGGCTGCGCCCGCCCGGCTTTGAAGCGGGCCGAACCCGCCCAGCCTTCGCCGCTCAGTTGAGCGAGCCTGCGCCGGTCGGCGTTCCGAACGAACCCATCGGCACCGGCTGAGACGGCCCCGGGTCCTCGCCTTCGGCCACCTCGGTGAGCAGCGCTGCAGCACTGCGCACCAGCGGCCAGGCCAGCGTCGCGCCGGTGCCGTCGGTACTCTCCATGCCGAGTTCCAGCAGCGCGGTGGCCTGGAACAGAGACAGTGCGCGGTCCAGGCCGTGGTGGTTGTGGCTGCGGCAGTAGACGCAGTAGTCGGTGACGGCCGGGGCGATGCGCGATGCCACCATCAACGCAGCGCACGCCGTCATGCCGTCGGCGATGACCAGGTGCCGCTTGCTCCCGGCCACCAGCATCACGCCGACCATCATCGCCATCTCGAAACCGCCGAACGAGGCCAGTACCTCGACCGGGTCGTTGGCGTCCTTGTGGCGCGTCTGCGCGCCTTGCAGCACGCCGACCAGGTGGTTGAGATCCTCGGACGGCATGTTGGGGCCGGACAGCAGCAGGTCGCGCAGCGGCGTGTCGGCCAGGCGCGACAGCACCAGCGCCGCACTTTCGTGCGCACCGACGCCGATGCCGGCGCAGGCGATGACGTTGCCCGGCAGCGAGTCGGCGATCTCCATGCCGGCGCGGATGGCGGCATGGGCCTGGTCGAGCGACATGGCCATGGTCGCCCGCGAACTGCGCGTGCCGTGCGCGATCTTGCGCGCCAGCAGCCGGGCGTGCGGCGCCACTTGCTCGGCGACACCGCAGTCGACCACCGACAGCTCCAGCCCCTGGATGCGCGCGAACACAGACACCGGCAACTGCGAACCCAGCAGGCGCGCGACGAGCTTCGCCGTCGAGGCCCGCCCGGGGATGCCAATGCCGTCCACCGCCAGGCCATGGTCGGAGGCGAACAGCACGATCTGCGGCGAGCGGAAGCGCGGCTTCAGCGTGTTCTGAACCAGTCCGAGGCGGATGGCCAACGGCTCGAGCTCGCCCAGGCTGCCCGTGGTCTCGCTGCGGCGCTGCAGCTTTTCGCGCAGCGCCTGTTCGAGCAGCGGGTTCGCGGTGGGAGTGATCAGTGAGCGGTTGACGGACATGGAAGAAGTGACGCGAACCGGGCGAGGGCAGTGATTGTGCGGTGCGCGCGAAAGCCACGCAATCGTGATGCCAGGCCCTTCAGCGCAGGAACATCCGGTAGACCGGGTTGTCGGTCTCGTCGGTGCAGGGATAGGCGAGAGAGGCAAGGAAGTCGCGGAAAGCCTTCTTGTCAGCCTTGGGCACCTGGATGCCGACGAGGATGCGGCCGTAGTCCGCGCCCTGGTTGCGGTAGTGGAAGAGGCTGATGTTCCACCCCGGGTGCATGCTGGAGAGGAAACGCATCAGCGCGCCGGGCCGCTCGGGAAAGATGAAGCGATACAGCCGCTCGTCGCGCGCCAGTTCGCTGCGCCCGCCGACCATGTGCCGCACGTGCTGCTTGGCGAGTTCGTCGTCGCTCAGGTCCAGCGCCTCGAAGCGATGGCGGCGGAAGTTGCGGCCGAGCTTGTCGGCCTCCTCCCGGTTCGCGATGGCCACGCCGACGAACACGTGCGCCTGCTGCGAATCCGAGATGCGGTAGTTGAACTCGGTCACGGCGCGCGGGCCGATCAGCTCGCAGAAGCGCCGGAAGCTGCCGCGCTCCTCGGGGATGGTCACGGCGAAGATCGCCTCGCGCTGCTCGCCGACTTCGGCGCGCTCGGCCACGAAGCGAAGCCGGTCGAAGTTCATGTTCGCGCCGCAGGTGATGGCGACGAAGTTCCGACCCTTGAGCCTGTGCCGCTCGGTGTACTGCTTGACCGCCGCCACGCCCATGGCACCTGCGGGCTCGAGGATGCTGCGCGTGTCCTGGAACACGTCCTTGATCGCGGCACAGACCGCGTCGGTATCGACCACCACGAAGTCGTCGACCAGTTGGCGGGCGAGCCGGAAGGTCTCCTCGCCGACCAGCTTCACTGCCGTGCCGTCGGAGAACAGGCCCACGTCGCCCAGCGTGACCCGCTTGCCAGCGCGGACCGAACGCAGCATGGCGTCGGAGTCGTTCATCTGGACGCCGATCACCTTGATCTCCGGACGCACCGACTTGATGTACGCCGCCACGCCCGACACCAGCCCGCCGCCGCCGATGGCAACGAACACCGCGTCGATCGGGCCTTGATGCTGACGCAGGATCTCCATGGCGATCGTGCCCTGGCCGGCGATGACGTCCGGATCATCGAAGGGGTGCACGAAGGTCAGGCCCTTCTCCTTTTCGATTTCCTTGGCGTGCAGGAAGGCATCGGAGTAGCTGTCACCGTGCAGAACGACCTCGCCACCGAGCGCGCGCACCGCGTCGATCTTCAGCTGCGGCGTGGTCACGGGCATCACCACCAGCGCGCGGCAGCCGAGCTTGCGGGCGCCGAGCGCCACGCCCTGGGCATGGTTGCCGGCCGAGGCGCAGATGACGCCGCGCGCCAGCTGCGCAGCGCTGAGCTGGGCCATCTTGTTGTAGGCGCCGCGCAGCTTGAAGCTGAACACCGGCTGGTTGTCCTCGCGCTTGAGGAAGACCTGGTTGCCGAGGCGGCTCGACAGGCTTCGTGCCAGGTCCAGCGGCGTTTCCTCGGCGACGTCGTAGACGCGGGCGGTGAGGATCTTCTGCAGGTAGTCGGCGAGCGTCAGGGCGACGCTCTTGTTCTTCTTGCTGTCGGGGCTGCGGCGCGGGCCGGCCATGCGCGTCTCCAGAGGGGCTCTTGCGGCGCCGCATCATAACGGCCGGCCCCCGCGGCAGACGGCCAAGAAAAAAGCCCAAGGCATTGCTGCCTTGGGCTGAATCCACCAATGGAGGAGGTGGAGGAGACAAACGGAACGGCGGTCGAAACGCGCGAAAACGAAACCAAACGACCGCTGTATGCGAAGCAGTGTAGGCGGTTTCATGTTGCGCTGCAATATGCCGATCGGCATGTCGCTAGGGAGCCGACTCCAGGCCGGCCGTGACGCGTTGCACAATGCGCGCCGACGCACCTTTGGCGTGCGTTTCTCCCGAGGACGGACCATGGAGTGCACGATCAACTGGCAGGCCGCGAGCGGCATGGCCTTCATCGCCGAAACCGGCAGCGGCCACATCCTGGCGATGGACGGCGCGCCTGACGGTGGCGGCCGCAACCTGGCGCCGCGGCCGATGGAGACGGTGCTGGCCGGCACCGGTGCCTGCACCGCCTACGACGTGGTGCTGATCCTCAAGCGCGGCCGCCACGACGTGCGCGGCTGCCAGCTGAAGCTGCAGGCACAGCGCGCCGAGACGGATCCGAAGGTGTTCACCGCGATCAACATGCACTTCATCGTCACCGGGCTGAACCTGCCCGAGGCGGTGGTCGAGCGGGCGATCAAGCTGTCGCACGAGAAGTACTGCTCGGCCAGCGCGATGCTGGCCAAGACGGCCGAGATCACCACCAGCTTCGAGATCGTCGCGGCCTGAGCCTGGGCTTGGGCTTCACACCCGGTGCGCGGTGGTCGTCATGACCTTGGCGGCCAGGCGCATCGCCCAGCGCGCGGGCAACGGCAGTTCAGCCGCGCCGGCATGCTGCGCCTCGTCGGCGTGGCGGGCTTCGTCGGCGCGCATCTGATCGACGATGGCGCGCGACGCGGTGTCTTGCTCGGGCAGCCGGTCGAGATGGCCTTCCAGGTGCCGTTCGACCTGGCGCTCCGTTTCGACCAGGAAACCCAGGCTGGCGGCGTCTCCGCTGCGGCCGGCGATCAGCCCGATGGCGAACGCCCCCCCGTACCACAGGGGGTTGAGCAGGCTGGCGCGCGCGCCGAGCTGCTGCAGCCGCTCCTGCGTCCAGGCCAGGTGATCCGTCTCCTCTCGGGCGGCGCGCTCGAACTGCGACTTCAGCGCCGGATCTCGCGTGGTCAGGGCCTGCGCGCTGTAAAGCGCCTGCGCACACACCTCGCCGACATGGTTCACCCGCATCAGCGCTCCCGAGAGTGACCGATCTTCGTCGCTCAGAATGCCGGGTTCTCCGGCCGGTCGTGGACACGGCCGCGCCGCATGACTACCGCCGGAGATCGTGCGCAGGGCGGTGTCGAGGGCGATCAGCAGGGCATCCATGCGCTGGGTTCGTACTGGATGGACATGCACGGCAGGATACGCGCTCGGAGGTTCGAATCGATTGCATCGCGCCTCAGGCTGTTCGGGTTTTCCCTCGATGCGACAAGGGTGTGACGGGCCCGCTTACGCCTCGTTGTGCCTAGACAACATCCCTTCGCGCCTGACCCCCTAAAACTTTGCAAGGGAGGGGGGCGTCTGGTGGAATACGACCCAACTTCCGCTGAGGGGGTTTGGCCTGATCTGCCCGCAAGGGTGCAGTCGATCGGGACCTCTTGTCCAACCTAGGAGATAGTCGCAATGAAAAAATCTCTGCTCGCTCTCGCCGTTCTGGGCGCGTTCGCCGGTACCGCCGCCGCCCAGTCGTCGGTGACGATCTATGGTGTGCTCGACCAGAGCATCGCCAAGCGCAACGACTGCAGCCCCTGCGCCGTGAACCCGGGCGCTCCGGGCAGCGATGCCTGGACGATGCAGCAGTCGACCACCTCGCGCCTCGGCTTCCGTGGCAACGAGGACCTCGGCGGCGGCCTGTCGGCCCAGTTCCAGATCGAACACCGCTTCAACCCGGACACCGGTGCGCAGAACCAGACCCCGTTCTGGAACGGCCGCAGCTACCTGCAGCTGACCAGCGCCGCTGCCGGCTCGGTCTACCTCGGCCGCGAGTACACCCCGGCGTTCTGGGTGCAGTTGAAGTCTGACCCGTTCGGCAACGACGGCGTCGGCCAGACCGGCACCGGCATCACCTGGGCCGGCTACTTCACCCCGGACTCGGCTTCTGGCGTGACCACCACGCCGCAAGCGGCCTGGCCGGGCGGCGGCAGCGCCCGTTCGTCGAACACCATCGGCTACAAGACGCCTAACCTCGGCGGCTTCACCGCCAACGTCGCGGTCAGCCTGGCCGAGACGACCGGCCAAGGCCGTGGCACCGGCTTCAATGCCGAGTACGCCGCTGGTCCGCTGTACGCTGGCTTCGGCTACGAGAAGATCAACGACGGTGCGTCCGACGGCCGTGGTGTGATGAACCTCGCAGTCCACTACAACCTCGGCTTCGTCAAGCCGATGTTCTACTACGCCAAGTCGAAGGTCGGCGCCAACGGCGACACCAGCAACAAGGTCTACCTGCTGTCGGCCTCGGCTCCGCTGGGCAACGGTCTGGTGAAGTTCGGCTTCTCGCGCATCAGCCTGGATGTGCCGGCTGCCGCTCCGGAAGACAAGCACACCAAGATCGGCCTGGGCTACAACTACAACCTCAGCAAGCGCACCAACCTGTACTTCGACCTGGGCAGCGCCACCGGCATCGCCGCTGGCGGCGCCAAGGGCGAGCGCAGCACGGCTTACGCCCTGGGCGTTCGCCACACGTTCTGATTCAGCGCTCGCCTCGCGCGAGCTTGAATCGAATGGCATTGAAAGGCCGCCTCCGGGCGGCCTTTTTCATGGGGGCGCCAGGTGGGCGCCCGGCTCCCTCTGTCCCCATGAAGCGCATTCTGTGCCTCCCGTTCGTTCTGCTTGGCCTGGTGGCCTGCACGGCCCTCGAGCCGGCTCCTCCGTCGTCGGCCACGCCGATCGGGCCCTGGCAGTCCTGGCAGTCCTTCGAACTCCCGGGCAAGCGCCACACCAGCTACCAGACGCGCGACGACGGCGGGCGCAGCGTGGTCCATGCGCAAGCCGATCGTTCGGCCAGCATGTTCCGCCGGCAGGTGCGCATCGACCCGGCGCAACTGACGCGCGTGCAGTTCTCCTGGCGCGTGGCCAGCCTCATCGCCGACGCCGACCTGAGCGAGGCCGATGCGTCGGACTCTCCGGTGCGCCTCGTGTTCGCCTTCGACGGTGACCATGCCAAGCTGTCCTCGCGCAATCGCATGCTGTTCGATTTGGCGCAGGTGCTGACCGGTGAACCGCCGCCCTACGCGACGTTGATGTACGTGTGGGACAACCGGGCCGGCACCGAGTCGGTGATCCTGGGGCCCCGCACCGATCGCATCCGCAAGATCGTGCTGGAGTCCGGAACTACCCACCTGGGTCAATGGCGGCACTACGAGCGCGACCTGCGTGCCGACTTCAAGCGTGCCTTCGGCGAAGACCCCGGTCCGCTGATCGGTGTCGCCCTGATGACCGATGCCGACAACACCAGCAGCCGCGCCAGCGGGCAGTACGGCGAGGTGCGGCTGCTCGGCCGCGACGGCTCGCCTTTGTGAAGCAGGGCATCATCGGGGCATTCCCGCTTGGCGCGGGGCACGCATTTTGCTGAACTTCGCTGCCTGCTTCCCGCCGGTACGCCGCCCATCGATCCTCGCGCATGATTGCCTTCATCCTGCGTCGCCTGCTGCAGGCGATCGTCGTCATGCTCACGGTGGCCTTCATTGCCTTCATGCTGTTCCAGTACGTCGGCGACCCGGTGACCAACCTGCTCGGTCAGGACGCCACACCCGAGCAGCGCAACCAATTGCGTGCCGATCTCGGGCTCGACAAGCCGTTCCCCGTGCAGTTCGCGGCCTTCGTCGGCAATGCGCTGAGCGGTGAATTCGGGCTCAGCCTTCGGCAGGGGCGCAAGGTCTCCGCACTGATCGCCGAGCGCCTGCCGGCGACGCTCGAACTGGCGCTGACAGCGGCCGTGATCGCGCTGCTGGTCGGCATCCCGATGGGCGTGTACGCCGCGCTGCGCCGCGGCAGCGTGATGTCGCAGCTGATGATGACGCTGTCGCTGGTCGGCGTGTCGCTGCCGACCTTCCTGATCGGCATCCTGCTGATCCTCGTCTTCGCGGTGATGCTGAAGGTGCTGCCCAGCTTCGGCCGCGGCGAGGTGATCGCGCTCGGACCGTGGACCACCGGGCTGCTGACCCTCGACGGACTCAAGCACTTAATCCTGCCGGCAGTGACGCTGTCGGTGTTCCAGCTCGCGCTGATCATGCGCCTGGTGCGCGCCGAGATGCTGGAGGTGCTGCGCACCGACTACATCAAGTTCGCCCGTGCGCGCGGCCTGCCGGACCGGGTCGTCTACTTCGGCCACGCACTCAAGAACACGCTGGTGCCGGTGATCACCATCACCGGGCTGCAGCTGGGTTCGCTGATCGCGTTCGCCATCATCACCGAGACGGTGTTCCAGTGGCCCGGCATGGGGCTGCTGTTCATCCAGGCGGTGCAGTTCGCGGACATCCCGGTGATGGCCGCCTACCTGTGCCTGATCGCGCTGATCTTCGTGCTGATCAACCTCGTCGTCGACCTGCTGTACTTCGCCGTCGACCCGCGCCTGCGCCTGTCGTCGGGCACCGGAGGGCATTGATGGCCGTGAATGCCGCCACCGCTGCCCACGGCGCCTACCAGCGGCTCGCTGGCTGGCATGGCGAACTGACGGCCTTCCGCCGCGACCTGCATGCCCATCCCGAGCTCGGCTTCGAGGAGAAGCGCACCGCTTCCCGCGTGGCCGAGGCACTGCGCGTGGCCGGCGTCGACGAGATCCACGAAGGCATCGGTCGCACCGGCGTGGTCGGCGTGGTGCACGGCAAGCGCCGGGACGCGGGCCGCATGATCGGCCTGCGTGCCGACATGGACGCGCTGCCGCTCGTCGAGGAAAACGACTTTGCGTGGCGCTCCGCGAAGCGCGGCCTGATGCATGGCTGCGGCCACGACGGCCACACCACCATGCTGGTCGGCGCGGCCCGCTACCTGGCGTCGACGCGCGATTTCGAAGGCTCCGCGGTGCTGATCTTCCAGCCCGGCGAAGAGGGCTTCGCCGGCGCCAAGGCGATGATCGACGACGGCCTGTTCGAGCGCTTCCCGGTCGAGTCGGTCTACGCGATGCACAACTGGCCGGCGCTGCCGGTCGGCACGATCGGCGTCAACCCGGGGCCGATGATGGCGGCGTCCGATCGCATCGAGATCACCGTGCAAGGCCGCGGCGGCCATGGTGCGCATCCGTATCTCGCAATCGACCCGGTGCTGGTTTCGGCACACATCATCACCGCGGCGCAGAGCCTGGTGTCGCGCAACGTGAGCCCGATCGACAACGCGGTCGTCAGCCTGTGCTCGGTGCACGCTGGCGAGCCCACGGCCTTCGCGGTGATCCCGCGCGAGGCGCGCATCGTCGGCACGGTGCGCACCTTCCGCCGCGAGGTGCAGGACATGATCGAGGAGCGCCTCGGCCGGCTGGTCGAGTCGGTCGCGCTGGGCTTCGGTGCGACGGCACGCCTCAAGTACATGCGCAGCTACCCGGCGACGATCAACTCCGAGCGCGAGGCCGTCTTCGCGGCCGATGTCGCCGCCGGCATCGTCGGCGAGCAGAACGTCGTGCGCGCGCTGCCGCCGAGCATGGGGGCGGAGGACTTCTCCTTCATGCTGCAGGTCAAGCCGGGCGCCTACCTGCGGCTCGGCCAGGGCGGCGAGGGCAGCTGCTTCCTGCACAACAGCCGCTACGACTTCAACGACGAGGTGCTGCCGCTCGGCGCCGCACTGTTCGCTGCGCTGGTCGAACGTTCGCTGCGACCGGCCGCTGCCCATTCCTGAAACTTTCCACCGGAGACGCCATGACCCTGCGCCAGACCCTCCTCGCCGCTGCCCTGTCGCTCGCCTGCGGAGCGTCGCTTGCGGTCACGCTGCGCGTGGCCAACCAGGGCGACTCGAACTCGATGGATCCGCACTCGCTGAACGAGTCGCTGCAACTGAGCTTCACCGGCAACGTCTACGAGCCGCTGGTCGGCCGCGACAAGAAGCTCGGCCTGACGCCGGCGCTGGCCACGAGCTGGAAGCAGACCTCGCCCACGGTGTGGCGCTTCGATCTGCGCAAGGGCGTGACCTTCCACGGCGGCGAGAAGTTCACGGCCGACGACGTGGTGTTCAGCTTCAAGCGCGCGGCCGGCGACGGCTCCGACATGAAGGGCTACACCTCGTCGATCAAGGAGGTGCGCAAGGTCGACGACTTCGCCGTCGAGATCGAGACGACGTCGCCGTTCCCGATCCTGCCCGACGTGATCTCGCTGGTCTACATCATGAACAAGGCCTGGTGCGAGACCAACAAGGCCGAGAAGCCGGTGGACCGGCGCAAGGGCATCGAGAACGCCGCGTCCTTCCGCACCAACGGCACCGGCCCGTTCCGCACCAAGGAGCGCCAGCCGGCCACGCGCACGGTGCTCGTGCGCAACTTCAACTACTGGGCCAAGATCGAGAGCAACGTCGACGAAGTGATCTTCACGCCGATCGGCAACGACGCGACGCGCGTGGCCGCCATGCTGTCGGGCGAGATCGACGTGATGGAGCCGGTGCCGCTGCAGGACGCCGAGCGCCTGCGCGCGAGCCCGAACCTGAAGGTGATGCAGGGCCCCGAGCTGCGCACCATCTTCCTCGGCATGGACCAGAAGCGCGACGAGCTGCTGTTCTCGAACATCAAGGGCAAGAACCCGTTCAAGGACATCCGCGTGCGCCGCGCCTTCTACCAGGCGGTCGACATCGAGACCATCAAGACGCGCGTGATGCGCGGCGCTTCCACGCCGACCGGCCTGATGGTCGCCCCTGGCATCAAGGGCTTCGTGGCCGACCTGAACAAGCGCACGCCGTTCGACGCCGAAGCGGCGAAGAAGCTGCTCGCCGAGGCGGGCTACCCGAACGGCTTCGAGGTCGGCATGAACTGCCCGAACGACCGCTACGTCAATGACGGCGAGATCTGCCAGGCGGTGGCCGCCAACCTGGCGCGCATCGGCGTCAAGATCAACCTGCAGGCCGAGACCAAGGCGACCTACTTCCCGAAGATCCTCAGCCGCAACACCAGCTTCTACATGCTGGGCTGGACGCCGGGCACCTACGACTCGCACAACGCGCTGTCCAACCTGATCGCCACGCCCACCGACAAGGGCCAGGGCCTGTTCAACCTGGGCAGCTACAGCAACCCGAAGGTCGACGAGCTGACGCTGAAGATCCAGAGCGAGACCGATGAGGCCAAGCGCAACGCGATGATCGCCGAGGCCTTCAAGCTGCACGCCGAGGACTTCGGCCACATCCCGCTGCACCAGCAGGCGCTGGCCTGGGCGATGAAGAAGAACGTCGAGCTGGTCCAGCTGCCCGACAACTTCATGCCCTTCAAGTACATCGTGGTGAAGTAACGGCCGCGATCCATGCAAGAGGCCCTGGGACGATTCTTCGACGGCGACGTCTGGCACAGCTTCCGCAGTTCGCCGGTGGCGATGGTGGCCGCCGTGGTGGCGCTCGTGTGCGTGTTCTGCTCGGCGTTCGCCCCATGGGTCGCGCCGCACAACCCCTTCGACCTCGCGTCGCTCGAGCTGGCCGATGCGCGGCTGCCGCCGGCCTGGGCCGACGAAGGTCGCGCCAAGTACCTGCTCGGCACCGACGACCAGGGCCGCGACATCCTCTCGGCGCTGATGTACGGCGCGCGCATCTCGCTGCTGGTCGGGCTGGCCTCGGTGCTGCTGTCGGTGGTGGTCGGCGTCGGCCTCGGGCTGCTGGCCGGCTTCGTCGGCGGCCGCATCGACGCCTTCATCATGCGAGTGTGCGACGTGATGCTGTCGTTCCCGCCGATCCTGATCGCACTCCTGATCGACGGCGTCGGTCGCGCGCTGTTCCCGAACGCGCACGACACGCTGGCCTTCGCGGTGCTGATCCTGGCGATCGCGCTGTCGGGCTGGGTCAAGTACGCGCGTACCGTGCGCGGCTCGACGCTGGTCGAGCGCAACAAGGAATATGTGCAGGCGGCACGGGTGATCGGCGTGCCGACCTGGCGCATCATGGCGCGGCATGTGCTGCCCAACGTCACCGGGCCGGTGCTGGTGCTGGCGACGATCGACATCGGCCAGGCCATCCTGATCGAGGCGACGTTGTCATTCCTGGGTGTCGGCGTGCCGCCGACCCAGCCCTCGCTGGGCACGCTGATCCGCGTCGGCAACGACTTCCTGTTCTCCGGCGAGTGGTGGATCACCATCTTCCCGGGCGTCGTGCTGGTGATGATCGCGCTGTCGGTCAACCTGCTCGGCGACTGGCTGCGCGATGCGCTGAACCCGAGGTTGCGATGAGCACGCGCTTCGCCGAGCCGTCTCAAGAAGCGCGTTCCCCCTCGGGGGGCATGGGGGCTCGGGCCGCCGCCTTGCTGGAAGTGAAGGACCTGTGCGTCGAGTTCCCGTCGCGGCGCGGCACGCTGCTCGCGCTCGATCAGGTCTCTTTCGACATCGCTCCGGGTGAAATCCTCGGCGTGGTGGGCGAATCCGGCGCCGGCAAGTCGCTCACCGGCGCGGCGATCATCGGCCTGCTCGAGCCGCCGGGGCGCGTCTGCGGCGGCGAGATCCGGCTCGAAGGCCGGCGCATCGATAACCTGCCGCACGAAGAGATGCGCAAGCTGCGCGGCCGCCACATCGGCGCGATCTTCCAGGACCCGCTGACGTCGCTGAACCCGCTGTACACGGTGGGCCGGCAACTGGTCGAGACGATCCGCACGCACCTGCCGCTGTCCGAGAAGCAGGCGCGCGAGCGGGCCATCTCGCTGCTGGCCGACACCGGCATCCCGGCGCCCGAAGCGCGCTTCGAGCAGTACCCGCACCAGTTCTCCGGCGGCATGCGGCAGCGGGTGGTGATCGCGCTGGCGCTGGCCGCCGAGCCGAAGCTGATCGTCGCCGACGAACCAACCACGGCGCTGGACGTCTCCATCCAGGCGCAGATCATCTCGCTGCTCAAGCGCGTGTGCCGCGAGCATGGTGCGGCGGTGATGCTGGTGACCCACGACATGGGCGTGATCGCCGAGACCTGCGACCGCGTGGCGGTGATGTACGCGGGACGCATCGCCGAGATCGGGCCGGTGGGCGACGTGATCCACCGCCCGGCGCATCCCTACACGGCCGGCCTGATGGGCTCGATCCCGGCGATGGACGAGGACCGCGAGCGCCTGCTGCAGATCGACGGTGCGATGCCGCGGCTGAATGCGATTCCCGCCGGCTGCGCTTTCAACCCGCGTTGCCCGCAGGTGTTCGAGCGCTGCCGCGTCGAGCGGCCGGAACTGCAGGACGCCGACGCCACGCGCGCGGCCTGCTGGCTCGTCGAGGCGGGTGCGCGATGAAGGGCCACCTGGTCGAAGTGCAGGATCTGGCCAAGACCTTCGAGGTGTCGGCGCCGTGGCTGAACCGTGTGGTCGAAGGCCGACCGCGGCAGTTCGTGCATGCGGTCGATGGCGTGAGCTTCGAGATCGCACGCGGCAAGACGCTGGCGCTGGTCGGCGAGTCGGGCTGCGGCAAGAGCACGGTGGCGCGTCTGCTGGTCGGCCTTTACGGCGCCACGCGCGGCACGGTGCGCTTCGACGGGCAGGACACGCGCGCCGTGTTCGCCTCGGCCGGTGCGCAGGCCCTGCACCGGCGCATGCAGATGATCTTCCAGGACCCGTTCGCCAGCCTGAACCCGCGCTGGAAGGTGATGGACATCGTCGCCGAGCCGTTGCGCGAGCATGGCCTCGTGCAGGGGCGCGATGCCGTCGAGGCCCGGGTCGGCGAGTTGCTGAAGTCGGTCGGGCTGGCGGCGGCCGACGCACTGAAGTTTCCGCACCAGTTCTCCGGCGGGCAACGCCAGCGCATCTCGATCGCCCGGGCGCTGGCGACGCAGCCGGAGTTCCTCGTCTGCGACGAGCCGACCTCGGCGCTCGACGTTTCGGTGCAGGCCCAAGTGCTCAACATCATGAAGGATCTGCAGCGAGAGCGGGGACTCACCTACCTGTTTATCTCGCACAACCTGGCGGTGGTGCGGCACGTGGCCGACGACGTCGGTGTGATGTACCTCGGCCGGCTGGTCGAGGTGGCGCCCAAGGGAGAGCTGTTCGAGCGGCCGCGCCATCCCTACACGCGCATGCTGCTGGACGCGATCCCGGACATCCGCATGAGTGGGCGCTCACGCACGCCGGTTCAGGGCGAGGTGCCGAACCCGCTGAACCCACCGAGCGGCTGCTCGTTCCACCCGCGCTGCCCGCATGCCAACGAGCGCTGCCGCAGCGAGCGGCCGCAGCAACTGGCGCTGCACGGCATCCGCATCGCCTGCCACGCCGTCGAAGAGGGACGGATCTAGCGGGCCGAGCGCCGGGCCGCTCCCAAGCCGGCCCGCATCCTCGCGGGGGATCGTCCGACGTACCCGTCGGGCGAGGGGTCGTCAATCCGGCAGCAGGTGCTCGCCGCGGAACAGTTCGGCCGGCGCCTCGCGGTCGCGGATCAGCCAGGCCTGGCTGCCGGACACCATCACCTCGGCGGCGCGGCCGCGGGTGTTGTAGTTGCTGGCCATGCTCATGCCGTAGGCGCCGGCGGAGAGCACGGCGATCGTGTCGCCGGGCTGCACGGCGAGCGCACGGTCGCGGCCCAGCCAGTCGCCCGACTCGCACACCGGGCCGACCACGTCCACAGTCGCCGGTGGTTCGTCGCGCAGCGTGCAGGCCACCATGCCCATCCAGGCTTCGTACATCGCCGGGCGCATCAGGTCGTTCATCGCCGCGTCGACGATGCAGAAGTTCTTCTCGCCGCCCGGCTTCAGGTAGAGCACGCTGGCCAGCAGCACGCCGGCGTTGCCGACCAGCGAGCGGCCGGGCTCGAGCAGCACCTTGCGGTGGCCATGCCCGCGCGCATCGATGCGCTGCAGCAGCGCCTTGACCAGCGCTTCCGCGGCCGGCGGCTGCTCGTCGGTGTAGGTGATGCCCAGGCCGCCGCCGAGGTCGAGGTGATGCAGCGGCACGCCGGCCGCCTCGACCGCCTCGACCAGGTCGAGCACCCGGTCCAGCGCGTCGAGGTAGGGGCCGGTCTCGGTGATCTGCGAGCCGATGTGGCAGTCGATGCCGACCACCTCGATGCCGGGCAACGTCGCCGCACGGCGGTAGGTGGCCAGCGCGCGCTCGTGCGCGACGCCGAACTTGTTTCCCTTCAGGCCGGTCGAGATGTAGGGGTGCGTTTTCGGATCGACGTCCGGGTTCACGCGCAGGCTGATGCGCGCCGTGCGGCCAGACTCCTGCGCGACCTGCGACAACAGCTCCAGCTCGCTCTCGCTCTCGACATTGAAGCAGGCCACGCCCGCCAGCAACGCCTGCGCCATCTCGGCGCGTGTCTTGCCGACACCAGAGAAGACCACCTTCGCCGGGTCACCACCGGCAGCGAGCACGCGCGCAAGTTCACCGCCGGAGACGATGTCGAAACCGCAACCGGCCTGCGCGAAGGTCTGCAGCACCGCCAGGTTGCTGTTGGCCTTCATCGCATAGCAGATCAGGTGGTCGCGGCCGGCCAGCGCACGCTGGTAGCCCGACAGGGCCTCCAGCATCGCCGCGCGGGAGTAGACATAGAGCGGCGTGCCGAAGCGACCGGCCAGATCGGCGAGCGCGCAGTCCTCGAGAAACAGGTCGCGACCGCGGTACGCGACGTGGGGTGAGCCGGGCAGCGTCATTTCGCTGCCGGTGCCGATGCGGGCGTCGCAGGCTGCGGCGCGATCAGCGGTCCCTTCTGGCCGCACGCGGCGAGCATGGCCATCGAGGACAGGCCGGCGACGATGACCCTGCGGGTCCGATGGCGTCGCAGCGTGTGGCGCGGCGTCGATACACTAGTCTTGCACTGCAGCATGCGCAGATTATCGACCATGACCACACCCTTCCAACCCACGCCTCTGGGCGATTCCGAGTACCACACGATCACGTCGGCGCTGCTCGCGCGGCTCGAGGCGACCATCGATCGGTGGCTGCAGGACGACGTGGTCGACATCGACACCCAGCGCACCGGCGGCCTGCTCGAACTGGGCTTCCCCAACGGCAGCAAGATCATCATCAACACCCAGCCGCCGTTGCACGAGGTGTGGATGGCGGCGCGCAGCGGCGGCTTCCACTACAAGTACGCACAAGGGCTCTGGCGCGACACGCGAGACGGCCGCGAGTTCGTCGAGGCGTTGTCGGCTTGCGCCAGCGAACAGGCTGGCCAGGCGTTGAAGTTCTAGCGCTGCAGCGCCCGCTCAGCGCTTGAACAGGTCGAGGATGCCCTTGCGCTCTTCCTCCACGGCCGCCGGTTCGACCGGAGCCGGTATTTCCTCGAGGCCGAGGCTGGCGACGCCGCTGCCGTCGGCGTACTCGCTGTAGTACCACTCGCCGCCCACGTTGGCCACGCCCGGCGGCGCGACCGCTTCGGCCACCGGCACGCCCTTGAGCGCCACGCTCATGTAGTCGATCCAGATCGGCAGCGACAGGCCGCCGCCGGTCTCGCGATCACCCAGCTTGCGTGGCGTGTCGTAGCCCATCCAGACCACACCGACGACTTCCTTCTGCCAGCCGGCGAACCAGGCGTCGTTCGAGTCGTTGGTGGTGCCGGTCTTGCCGTAGATGTCGGGGCGCTTGAGCGTCGCCTGCGCGCGCGCCGCCGTCCCCGAGCGCGTGACCTCTTGCAGCAGGCTGGTCATCACGAAGGCGTTGCGCGCGTCAAGCACACGGGCCGACTCGTCCATCGGCGCCGGCTTGGGCTCGTTGAGCACGCGGCCCTTGTTGTCGGTAATGCGCGAGATCAGGAACGGGCTGACCCGGTAGCCGCCGTTGGCGAATACGGCATAGGCGGTCGCCATCTCCAGAGGCGTCACCGAGCCGGCACCCAGCGCCATCGTCAGGTAGGCAGGGTGGCGCTCGGCCTCGAAGCCGAAGCGGGTGACCCAGTCCTGCGCGAACTGCGGCGTGATCGCCTGCAGGATGCGGATCGAGATCATGTTCTTCGACTTTGCCAGGCCGCGGCGCATCGACATCGGCCCGTCGAACTGGCCGTCGTAGTTCTTCGGCTCCCAGGGCTGGCTGCCGGTCACGTCGGCGTCAAAGAACAGCGCCGCGTCGTTGATCACCGTCGCCGGCGTGAAGCCCTTCTCCAGCGCTGCCGAATAGATGAACGGCTTGAAGCTCGAGCCCGGCTGCCGCCAGGCCTGGGTGACGTGGTTGAAGCTGCTCTTGGAGAAGTCGAAGCCGCCGACCATCGCACGCACGGCGCCGCTGCGCGGGTCGAGCGCGACGAAGGCGCCTTCGACCTCGGGCTGTTGCGTGATGCTCCAGTCGCCCTTCGGACCCTTGATCGCGCGGATCACCGCGCCACGGCGGATCGCCGTCTTCGGGTTGCCCTTCTCGGCCAGGCCGGACGTGGCCGGCTTGAGCCCTTCGCCCGTGATCGTCACCGAATCACCGCTCTGCAGCACCGCCACCACCTTCTTCGGGCTGGCCTCCAGCACCACGGCGGCCTTCAGTTCGTCGTTGTCGGGGTGGTCCTGCAGTGCCTCGGCGATGCGAGCGTCCAGGTCCTTCGGGCTGGCCGGCAGGTCGACGTAGGCCTCGGGGCCGCGGTAGACCTGCCGCCGCTCGAAGTCCATGATGCCCTTGCGCAGCGCACGGTAGGCCACGGTCTGCTCGGCCGAGTTCAGCGTCAGATAGACGTTCAGGCCGCGTGTGTAGGCCTCGGCGCCGTACTGGCTGAAGATCTGCTGGCGGGCCACCTCGGCGACGTGTTCGGCGTGCACCGACACCTCGCTGGGCGCGCGGTAGCGCAGCGTCTCGGCCTTCGCCGCGTCATGCTGCGCGGCGGTGATGAAGCCGTTCTCCAGCATGCGGTCGATGATGTACTGCTGTCGTTCGGTGGCCCGCTTCGGATTGACGATCGGGTTGTAGGCCGACGGCGCCTTCGGCAGCCCGGCGAGCATGGCGGCCTCGGCGATCGAGATGTCCTTCAGCGGCTTGCCGAAGTAGATCTCGCTGGCGGCCGAGAAGCCGTAGGCCCGCTGGCCGAGGAAGATCTGGTTCATGTAGACCTCGAGGATCTGCTCCTTGCTCAGCAGGCTCTCGATCTTCAGCGCCAGCAGCACCTCGTAGATCTTGCGGGTGAAGGTCTTCTCGGTGGACAGGTAGAAGTTGCGCGCCACCTGCATCGTGATGGTCGACGCCCCCTGACTGCGCGCCTCGCTCAGGTGCGCCAGACCGGCGCGCAGCACGCCCTTGTAGTCGACGCCGCTGTGCTCGTAGAAGCGCGCGTCCTCGATCGCCAGCACGGCCTGCTGCATCACCTTCGGAATCTCGGCGATCGGCGCGAAGTTGCGCCGCTCCTCGCCGAACTCTCCCAGCAGAACGTCGTCGGCCGAGTAGATGCGCATCGGCAGCTTGGGCCGGTAGTCGGTCAGGCCGCTGATCTCGGGCAGGTTGGGGTAGGCCACCGCCAGCGCAATGGCGACCAGCATCAGCACGGACAGGGCAGCCGCCACCGCCAGGCCGGCCAGCACGCCCAGCGCGCGCAGCGGCCACGCCGCCCAGCCCGGCAGCTTCGATGCACCTGCACCTCGGGACGAGGCGGCGCTCTCAGCAGGGCGCTCTGAATCGCTCATGGGTCTCCAACGAAGCCGAAACTCATTATAGGAAGGGGTGAATGCATCAATTTGTCACGGTGCGAAGGTCCGGCCGGCCGCTGCCGATAAGGCGAACGAGTGAACTTGAGAAGTGCTTACAAGGGCACCGCGTCTCGTGTGAGTTTTGCAACGAGCGGAGGGCTTGCCGGGGGCGTTTTTCTTTGTTGCTCAAAGGCTTTACTGCTAGCATTGAAGTAACTTATTAACAGTCCGGCGCGTCGGTTTCAGCGCTGGGGGGAAAGGCGTCGTGAGCTTCCTTGACACCTTGCTGGGCCGAAAGCATGCGCCGATGATCGGGCTGGATATCAGCTCGTCCAGCGTGAAATTGGTCGAACTCGGCCAGACGGCGAATGGCGAGTACGTGCTCGAGCGCTTTGCCGCCGAGAGCTTCGAGAAGGGCTGGATCACCGACGGCCAGATCGAGAAGTTCGACGAGGTGGCCGAGGCCGTCAAGCGGGTCGTTGCCAAGAGCGGCACCAAGACGCGCCAGGTCGTGATGGCCATGCCGCAGTCGGCCGTGATCACCAAGAAGATCATGCTGCCGGCCGGCCTGCGTGAGGAAGAGCTCGAACTGCAGGTCGAGTCCGAGGCCAACCAGTACATCCCGTTCTCGCTGGATGAAGTGAGTCTGGACTTCTGCGTGATCGGCCCGAGCCCGACCTCCGTCGGTGACGTCGAGGTGCTGATCGCCGCATCGCGCAAGGACCGGGTGCAGGACCGCCAGGGTCTGGCCGAGGCCGCAGGCCTCAAGCCGGCCGTGCTCGACATCGAATCGCACGCCTCGCGCCTGGCCATGAGCCGCGTCGTCGCCGGCCTGCCCAGTGAGGGCAAGGACGCACTCGTCGCGCTGTTCGAGATCGGTGCCGACACCACCAGCCTGAAGGTGCTGCGCGACGACGAGATGTTGTACGACCGCGACCAGGCTTTCGGCGGCTCGCAGCTGACGCAGCTGATCTCCCGGCAGTACGGTTTCTCCTTCGAGGAAGCCGAACAGAAGAAGCTGGCCGCCGACCTGCCCGAGGACTACGAGAGCACGCTGCTCGCGCCCTTCGTCGACAGCCTGTCGCAGGAAATCGGCCGCGCGCTGCAGTACTTCTTCACCAGCACGCCCCACCACAAGGTCCACTACGTGATGCTCGCCGGCGGCACCGCCACGTTGCCGGGCCTGAAGGACCGTGTGACCGAGCTGACCGGCTTCGCCTCGATGGTCGTGAACCCGTTCGAGAACATGAAGCTCGGCTCGGCGGTGCGTGAAAGCAAGCTGCGCCGCGAGGCGCCGTCCTACCTGACCGCCTGCGGCCTGGCGATGCGGAGGTTCCTGCAGTGATCCTGATCAACCTTCTTCCCCACCGGGAAGAAAAGCGCCAGCGCAGGAAGGTCGCGTTCTTCGCCGGCCTGGGCGTGGCTGCCGCCGCCGGCTTGGCCGTCGTCGGCCTCTGGTTCCTGGTGGTGCAGCAGCTCACGTCTGCCCAGCAGTCCCGCAACGACTTCCTGACCGCCGAGATCAAGAAGCTCGAGGTGCAGATCAAGGACATCGCCACGTTGCGTGCCGAGATCGATTCGCTGAAGGCGCGCCAGAAGGCCGTCGAGGATCTGCAGCTCGATCGCAACGTGCCGGTGCACCTGCTCAATGAACTCGTCAAGCAGACGCCCGAAGGCATCTACTTCAAGACCATCAAGCAGGATGGTCAGTCGCTGACCGTGGCCGGTATCGCGCAGACCCAGGAGCGCATTTCCGAACTGCTGCGCAACACGGCCTACAGCTCCGAATGGCTGGTCAAGCCGGAGCTGGTCGAGAGCAAGTCGACGACGGCCCAGGGCACGAACAAGGAGCAGCGCC
Source organism: Chitinophaga pinensis (assembly GCA_943370595.1). Classification (GTDB taxonomy): domain Bacteria; phylum Pseudomonadota; class Gammaproteobacteria; order Burkholderiales; family Burkholderiaceae_C; genus Piscinibacter. The sequence goes on along the minus strand of CALRRO020000016.1, from coordinate 58,131 downwards.
AGCTGTTCGATTTCTCGATGCGACTGTCCGTGAAGCGGCCGCAGGATGCGGCTTCCGCGCCCGCCGGCGCATCGGCCCCGGCAGGTGCGGCGTCGATGCCGGCGGCTGCCGCGTCGATGCCGGCTGCGGCTCCCAAGAAGGCGTGAGGGCGTCATGGCAACCAAGCGAGGCATGAACGTCGACCTGAACTCGGTTTTCGAGGGCGCGGCATCGCAGTTCCGCGGCCTGAATCCGAACGAGCCCGGCCAGTGGCCGATGCTCCCGAAGCTGATGACCTGGGGCGGTGTCGCCCTGGTGATGGTGGTGCTCGGCTGGTTCTTCCTGCTGTCCGACGCGCACACGCTGCTCGACGGCGAGCGCGCCAAGGAAGAGACGCTGAAGGCGGACTACCGCAACAAGCTGGCGCAGGCCGTCAACCTCGGCGAGCTGCGCAAGCAGAAGCTGCAGGTCGAGGAGTATGTGACGCAGCTCGAGAAGCAGCTTCCCGGCAAGGCCGAGATGGATGCGCTGCTGTCAGACATCAACCAGGCGGGCATCGGCCGCGGCCTGCAGTTCGAGCTGTTCCGTCCCGGCAGCGTACTGGTGAAGGACTACTACGCGGAGCTGCCGATCTCGATCAAGGTGTCGGGCCGCTATCACGACATCGGCGCTTTCGCGGCCGACATCGCGAACCTGTCCCGCATCGTGACGCTGCACAACATGAACATCGCTGCGCCGAAGGGCGATGGTGTTCTCGGGATGGAAGCCACTGCGCGGACCTACCGCTATCTCGACCCCTCGGAGGTGGAGAGCATCAAGGCCGAGAAGGCCAAGGCCGCGAAGGCCAAGCCGGGTGCAGCGGGGGCGAAGCCATGAAGGACATGACGATGCGAGGGCTCCGCCCGATGCTCGCGGTCTGCGCAGCGGCCATGCTGGCCGCCTGCGGGGCCGAGCAGGAAGAGTTGAGCGGCTGGATGGAACAGCAGCGCCGCGAGGTCAAGCCGAACGTCACCCCGCTGACGCCGCCGAAGAAGTTCACACCGCAGGCCTACACGGCGCTCAGCGGCGTCGAACCCTTCAGCACCCAGAAGCTGACCGTGGCGCTGAAGCAGGAGGCGCGGCAACCCAACTCGCTGCTGGCCGCAGAGATCAACCGGCGCAAGGAGCCTCTCGAGGCCTACCCCCTGGACAGCATGCGCATGGTCGGCAGCGTCACCAAGAGCGGCCGGCCCTATGCGCTGCTGCGTGTGGACAACCTGCTCTACCAGGTCAAGCAGGGCGACTACATCGGCCAGAACTACGGAAAGATCACCAAGATCTCGGAGACCGACGTGAGCCTCCGGGAAATCGTGCAGGACGCGGCAGGCGAGTGGATCGAGCGCGCCAGCGCCCTCCAACTCCAGGAGAAGGCGCGATGAAGAGCAACCAGGAGAATCGGATCATGAGCATGTGGCGCGTTCGCGCACTGGCACTCGTGTTGGGCTTCGGCGCGCCGCTGGCGGGCTGGGCACAGAACGCCATCCAGTCGATCAACAGCACGCAGCAAGGCACGGCCGAAGTCGTCCGAATCGAGCTGAGCGAGCCTCTGGCCGCAGTGCCGGCGGGCTTCACGATCCAGACGCCGCCGCGCATCGCGATCGACCTGCCCGGCGTGACCAACGCGCTGGGCCGCAACTCGGTCGAGATCAACCAGGGCAACCTTCGCAGCGTCAACGTCGCGCAGGCCGGCGAGCGCACGCGCCTGGTGCTGAACCTGAAGCAGGCGACCAACTACAAGGCACAGATCCAGGGCAAGGCACTGGTGCTGGTGCTCGACACGGCCGCGGCCCAGGCTGCCCCGCCGACCGCATCGACCGGCGAGCCGGTGCGCTTTGCCGAGAGTCTGAATCGCGAGCAGCTCGCGCTGAAGGACATCGACTTCCGCCGCGGCAACGATGGTGCCGGCCGGGTAGTCGTCGAGCTGCCGAACAACCAGGTCGGCGTCGACATCCGTCAGCAAGGCCAGTCCCTGGTGGTCGAGTTCCTTCGTTCGACGCTGCCGGAGAACCTGCGCAAGCGCTTCGACGTGACCGACTTCGGCACACCGGTGCAGAGCATCGTGACCGCCCAGCAGGGTGACCGCGTGCGCATGACCGTCACGCCGCGTGGCAACTGGGAGCACAGCGCCTATCAGAGCGACAACCAGTTCGTGCTCGAGGTGCGGCCGCAGAAGGTCGACCCGAACAAGCTGACGCAAGGCCCGGGCTATGCCGGCGAGAAGCTGTCGCTGAACTTCCAGAACATCGAAGTGCGCGCACTGCTGCAGGTGATCGCCGACTTCACCAACTTCAACGTGGTGACCAGCGACACCGTGACCGGCAACGTCACGCTGCGCCTGAAAGACGTTCCCTGGGATCAGGCGCTGGACATCATCCTGCAGGCCAAGGGCCTGGGGCTGCGCAAGTCGGGCAACGTGATCTGGATCGCACCGAAGGACGAACTCGCGGCGAAGGAGAAGGTGGAGCTTGAGGCCAAGGCACAGGTGGCCCAGCTCGAACCGCTGCGCACGCAGTCGTACCAGCTCAACTACGCCAAGGCCGAAGAAATCGCCAAGGGCCTCAGCGGCACGGGCGGCGGCGGCGGCACGGGCATGAAGATCCTCTCGCCGCGAGGCAGCGTGATCTTCGAAACACGGACCAACCAGCTGTTCGTCAGCGACATCCCCTCGAAACTCGAGGAGATCCAGATGCTGATCAGCAAGATCGACGTGCCGGTGCGCCAGGTGCTGATCGAAGCGCGCATTGTGGTCGCCGACGACAGCTTCGGCAGCTCGCTCGGCGCCAAGCTCGGGGCAACCGATCTGCGCGGCTTCCGTGGCGGCGTGCCGGGGTGGTCCGTCGGCGGCAACAACCGGGTGAGCGTCGGTGGCAACCTGAATGCGGTCGGGGCACAGACTCGCCAGGTCGATGTCGACGATGTCGATTTCGGCGACACCACCTTCATCTCGCTGCCGGCGATCGGGCAAGGCGGCTACAACCCGGCCACCTTCGCGCTGTCGCTGTTCGGTGCAAACTCGAACCGCTTCCTGAACCTCGAGATCTCCGCACTCGAGGCCGATGGCAAGGGCAAGGTGGTGTCGAGCCCGCGCGTCGTGACCGCCGACCAACAGAAGGCGCTGATCGAGCAGGGTACGGAACTGCCGTATCAGGTGGCGACCGCCAGCGGCGCAACCTCGCTGCAGTTCCGCAAGGCCAACCTGAAGCTGGAAGTCACGCCGCAGATCACGCCGGAAGGTAGCGTGATCCTGGACGTCGACGTCAACAAGGACAGCGTCGGCCAGAACACCGCTGCCGGCTTCGCGATCGACACCAAGCACGTCAAGACCCAGGTGCTGGTCGAGAACGGCGGCACCGTCGTCATCGGCGGCATCTTCGAGCAGAGCGAGCGCACCGACGTGACCAAGGTGCCGTTCCTCGGCGACGTGCCGGTGCTTGGCCACCTGTTCAAGACGACGACAAAGCAGTCAGAACGCACCGAACTGCTGATCTTCCTGACGCCCAAGGTCGTGACCGACCGTGCCGGCGCGCTGTGACGGTTGACCAACCTAATTTGCACGAGAGCGAGTCCACGAGATGAAGCTTGTCAAAGCGACCTGGATCCTGATGACGGCCCTGCTGCTGAGTTCCTGCGGCGGTGGCGGCGGGGCTGGTGATTCACCGTTCAACCCGGGTGACGGCACGACGGAGGTGGCCGACCTCGTGGTCACGTCCAGCAACACCCAGATGCAGAACACGGGCTCCGACGATGTCACCATCACGGTGACGGCTGTCGATTCCGACAACAACGCGCTGGCCACCGTGCCTGTCAAGGTGACGGCGGATTCGGGTGCCATCGTGACGTCCAGCGCGACCGAAACCGACGATTCAGGGAAGATCACCAGCGCCGTTTCCATCGGCGCCAACAAGTCGAACCGGGTCATCACAGTGACGGCCGTTTCCGGCACGGTGTCGAAGTCCGTGCAGATCCAGGTCGTCGGCACGGGTGTCAGCATGGTCCTGAACCCTGCTGTCGTCGCGCCGAACGTCAAGGCCAACATTCAGATCCGAGTGGTCGACGGCGCGGGCAACGCAATGACCAACGAACTCGTGACCGTCTCGGCGGCCGGACTTAATCCCCCCGAGGCCACCGGGCGGACCGACAGCAACGGTGCATTTGTCTTCGCCTACACATCGCCTTCGACGACGGGCGACTATTCGGTGACGGTCAGCGCTGCCGGAGATTCCGACACGCAGACCTTGCAAGTCCAGACCACCGGAACCAAACCGGTCGTGACCGAGGCCATCACCTCGGCTTCCGTGGCCGCGGACCCGAGCGTGGTGGCCGTGAACCTTCCAGACAGCAGCGCCAATCGGGCTGAGATTCGTGCGCTCTTTGTCGGCGCCGACAACAAGCCCATCGAGAATGTTCGTGTCCTGTTCGACCTGGGCGGGGATCCGAACAACATCGGAGGTACTTTCACCGCCGGTGGAGGCACCCAGCCGCTCTACACCAATGCGAACGGCGTCGTGACCACCGCCTATGTGCCGGGCACGCGCTCGAGCCCGACCGCTGGTGTCATCGTGCGCGCCTGCTACGGCGTCTCGGACACAGATCCGAACCTGCGCAACTGCACCACCAACGCCACCAAGACGCTGACGGTGACGTCGGAAGCGCTGAACGTGACGATCGGCACCAACAACGACATCCTCGTTGGAACGCTGACATACACGAAGCAACTCAATGTCTCGGTCGTCGACTCCTCCGGCGCGGCGAAATCCGATGTGAACCTGGTGGTTTCCGTCGATCTGCCGCGCTACCGGAAGGGCTTCTACGCACTCGGTCTGGATGGATGGGGCAAGGCGGGGACTACTCTGCCTTCCGGAGACACGGCCATCTGTGCCAACGAAGACGTCAATCGCAACGGCGTGCGTGAAGGCAGCGAAGGCAACGACGGCGACGGGGTCCTGGAAGCCGGCGAAGGCGGTGAAGACCAGAACGACAACGGCACCCTGGAGCCTCGAAAGGCCGACGTTCGCGTCCGATTGCTGAGCGCCAAGACCGATGCGAACGGCAGCGCCGTGCTCGAGGTGACCTACGACCAGGACCACGGGAGCTGGCTGGATGCGATCATCACCGTGTCCGCCTCCGGCATCTCGGGCACCGAAGGTCGGGCGACCTACACGCTCTCACCCCTGGGTGTCGATGCGGGGCAGATCAACGACACGAGCTCATCGCCGGCCTTCGTGCGCAGCCCGTACGGCACCTCCAACAGCTGCACCAACGCGAACTGAGGTGTGCCCGCCCCGATCGCGCTGATCGGCATGCCTGGCGGTGGCAAGTCCACCGTCGGGCGCCAGTTGGCGCGTCGACTCGGGTGGCCGTTCGTCGACTCGGATGCGCTGATCGAGCAGCGGCTCGGAGAGACCATCCGCAGCTACTTCGAGCGCGAGGGTGAGGAACCCTTTCGCGACGTCGAACAGGCGACGATCGACGAACTGACGGCCCAGCCCGGCCTTCGTGTCATCGCCACCGGCGGTGGCGTGTGCCTGCGTGAAGCCAATCGCATCGCGCTGCACGAGCGCTGCACCGTGGTCTACCTGCGCTCCTCGCCCGAAGAACTGCACCGTCGCCTGCGTCACGACACCCAGCGGCCGCTGCTGCAGGTGGCCGATCCGCTGGCCCGACTTCGCGAACTGTTCAGCAAGCGCGATCCTCTGTACCGGGCGTGCAGCCACTTCGTCATCGAGACGGGCCGTCCCTCGGTGCCGACGCTGGTCAACATGATCCTGATGCAGCTCGAACTGGCCGGCATCGTCGAGCCCAGCCTCGTCCAATCACCGGTCGATCCGCCCCCGCGGCACTGAGCTCGAGCAGGACGGCGGGCCCATGGGCCGTAAACTCGCCGCATGAGCGCCACTGCCCCCCAGCGAGTCCACATCGATCTGGCCGAGCGCGGCTACGACATCCTCATCGGCCCTGGACTGATCGGCGCTGATGCCAGCTACGAGGGCTTGCCCCGGGCCAGCGATGCCATGATCGTCACTAACACGACGGTGGCGCCTCTGTACGCGCAGGCGCTGCGGCAGGGCCTGGGCGACCGCTTCCGTCGTGTGCATGTCGTCGAGCTTCCCGACGGTGAGGTGCACAAGGACTGGCCCACGCTGAACCTGATCTTCGACGCCTTGCTCGGCCACGGCTGCGACCGCAAGACGGTGCTGTTCGCACTCGGCGGTGGCGTGGTCGGCGACATGACCGGCTTCGCGGCGGCAAGCTACATGCGCGGCGTGCCCTTCGTGCAGGTGCCCACGACGCTGCTGGCACAGGTCGATTCTTCCGTGGGTGGCAAGACGGCCATCAACCATGCGCTGGGCAAGAACATGATCGGTGCGTTCTACCAGCCGGTGCGCGTGATTGCCGACCTGGACGTGCTGCGCACCTTGCCGAAGAGAGAGATCTCCGCCGGCATCGCCGAGATCATCAAGTACGGCCCGATCGCCGATGACGAGTTCCTCGGCTGGATCGAACTGCATGCCGATAAATTGCTGGCGCTAGAGCCCTCGGCGCTCGCCCACGCCGTCCGGCGCTCGTGCGAGATCAAGGCGCATGTGGTCGGGCAGGACGAGCGCGAGGCCGGCCTTCGCGCGATCCTCAATTTTGGCCACACCTTCGGCCACGCCATCGAGGCCGGGCTCGGCTACGGTGAGTGGCTGCATGGCGAGGCGGTGGGCTGCGGCATGGTGATGGCCGCCGAGTTGTCGGCGCGTCTCGGGCTGATCGACAAGGCCTATGCCGCTCGCATCCGGCGCCTGGTCGAGCGCTGCGGCCTGCCGGTGCGCGGGCCGGCGCTGGGCGCGCAGCGTTACCTCGAACTGATGCGGCTGGACAAGAAGTCCGAGGGCGGCGAGATCCGGTTCGTCGTCATCGAAGCGCCTGGCCGCGCCGGCATGCGGCCGGCGCCCGACGCGCTGGTGAGCGACGTCCTCGCGGCCACCACCGGCTAAGGCCACGGTGCGCGCAGCCTGGGCCAGCCACCCCGAGGCGACGCGTGGGCGCCGTCACGCCGAGCCGTCGGCACCGTCGCGCGACGACTTCCAGCGCGATCGCGACCGCATCGTCCACAGCACGGCGTTCCGACGCCTGGTCTACAAGACGCAGGTGTTCCTGAACCACGAGGGCGACCTGTTCCGCACGCGGATGACGCACTCGCTCGAGGTGGCGCAACTCGGCCGGTCGATCGGCCGCTCGCTCGGGCTGAACGAGGACCTGATCGAGGCGATTGCGCTCGCCCACGACCTCGGGCACACGCCTTTCGGCCATGCCGGGCAGGATGCGCTGCACGGGCGCATGGCCGATGTCGACCCGGACGGCGGTGGCTTCGAGCACAACTTCCAGAGCCTGCGCGTGGTCGATCGCCTCGAAGAGCGCTACGCCACCTTCGATGGACTGAACCTGACCTTCGAAGCACGCGAAGGCATTCTCAAGCACTGCAGCCGGCGCAATGCCGAGTGGCTGGTCGGCAACGACCCGACGGGCATCGGGCAGCGCTTTCTCGACCGCACCCAGCCCGGCCTGGAGGCGCAGTTGTGCAACCTCGCCGACGAGATCGCCTACAACGCGCACGACATCGACGACGGCGTGCGCTCCGGGCTGCTTCATCTCGAACAGCTCGAGGCCCTGCCGCTGGTGCAGCGCTATCTCGGCGAGGTCCGCGCCGAGCATCCGTCACTGACGGGCCGGCGAGTGCTGTTCGAGACGCTGCGCCGCATGCTCTCGGGGCAGGTCTACGACGTCATCGATGCGACGCGTGCGGCGCTGGCCGAGCACGGCATCGCGACGGCTGACGAGGCCCGACACGCGCCGCCGCTGGTCCGCTTCAGCGCGCCGATGCGGCAGCGAACCGACGAGGTGCAGCGCTTCCTGCGCACCAATCTCTATCGTCATCCGCAGGTGGTGGCGACCACCGGCCTGGCCCGCAGCGTGCTGCAGGAACTGTTCGACGCCTACCTCGCGGAGCCGGCGCAGATGCATGCCCAGTCGCTCGGCGGGCGGACGGTTGCGCGTGCCGTGGCCGACTACATCGCCGGCATGACGGACCGCTTTGCGCTGCAGGAGCACGAGCGGCTGACCGGCCGGCGTCTGCAGTGGCCCGTGCGGCCGAACGCCGCCGACTGAATCTCTTCCACGCCGGCCGCAGACCAAGAAAAAGCCCCGGACATGCCGGGGCTTCGAAATCAAGCGGTGCACCAGATCAGTTGGTCAGCTCGCGCCACGAGATGCGCCGTGTGCCGCCCGAACCCGGGCCGACCGGCAGGTTGCTGATGCGCGTGCTCGCATCGGACAGCCGCGTGATGCCGACCACCTTGCCGCTGGGCAGCCGGATGATCGTGGTGCGCGTGGCCACTGCACTGCCGAGCAGCGCAGAGGTGACCCCGGTCGACGAGGACACCGGGCCGCCGGTGCGGTAGTCGAAGAAGTTGATGTAGCTCGTGCCGCCCACTGTGCAGGCACCCGGGTCGATGATGTTGGTGGTGAACACCAGCGTGCCCAGGGCCAGCTGCGGGTCGGTGTTGGCGCGCTCGCTGCGTGCCGGCAGGTCGATGTACCAGCCGCCGCCGGTGGTGAAGTCCACCGGGTTCGCGGTGCCGAAGCGCACCGTCTGCGACGGCAGGCAGACCGTGGCACCGGTCGGGCAGGTGCCATCGGTCAGCGTCTGCTGAACGAAGTTGCCACTGCTGCGCGGGTTGCCCCAGCTGCTCGAGCCGAGCGGGTCCTTGATCGCATAGATGGTCTGCTGCCTGTCGTCGCTCAGGTCGGTCACGCCCAGGTACCGGCCGGTACCGACGTAGACCACCGCCCGCCCAGACACGAGGCCGAGTTCGGGGCGCGCCGTCAGTGGCTGGGTGTTGCCGGACGAATCGCGCAGCGTTGCCAGCAACTGGGCGTCGTAACCGCCCGCGCCGACATCGCCGTTGACGTCGAAGCGCCAGACGTTGCCGAGGTTGTCACCGCCGTAGACGCGCAGCGTCGTGTTGTTGACGTCGGTGCGGTCCACCCAGGCGCGAATCTGCGCCATGCCGCTGGGCGTGGTGGTGGTGCCCGTCGACGTGGAGATCGTGCGCAGCAACTGGCCGTCGCTGGCGCGCACCACGTAGAGGCGGCCGATTCCGTCGCCCGGAGAGACGTTGTTGTAGCCCGAGGCGAAGATCACCACCCAGGTGCCGTCCTTGAGCTTGGTGATTTCCGGCTTGCCGACCGTCAGGCCGAGGTTGTTGTCGGTGAACTCCCACAGCGCCCGCGGGCTGTCCGGGTCGGTGACGTCCATCGCGTAGTAGCCCCGACCACCCGCGCCCAGGCCGCCGACCAGGATGGTCTTCCAGACGCCGCCGACCGAGATGTCGCCGGTGACCGGGCTGCTGTCGACGAAGAACTGGTGGTCGTTGCCGTAGTTTTTGTCGGCCAGGCGATAGAGCTTGGGAATCACCATCGTCGGGATGTAGGCCCAGACTTCGTCGCCGGTGGTGGCGTCGAAGGCGTGCAGCATGCCGTCGTTGGCGCCGACATAGACCATGGCACGGCGGCCTGCCGTGCCGGTCTTGAAGGACGTGTAGCCGGCGTCGGCATAGTTGAACAGCGCCTTCTTCACGTAGGTCGCTTCGGAGTTCACGATGTCGCCGAGCAGGTGGCTGCGCGCACGGTAGAACTTCGCGGTGTCGGTCAGTGCACCTTCATTGCTGCGGTCGCCGCGGATGAAGTTCACCAGCGGTGCGCCGACTGCCGCTGCCTGGTCCGGCGGCGTCAGGCACTCGGTGCCGAAGCTGCAGAACTGGCTCAGCGCGCGCCCTGCGGTCGTCACGTGCGCCGTCTGGAAGTACGACTGCTCGGTGGACGTCAGGTTGGTCCACTCGAAGCTCTTCAGGCGACTGACCGAGCTGTTGTCGAAGGTGTAGATCGTGCGCGCCGTGTTGGCATCGAGCCGGGTCTGCGCGGACCAGTCGGTCCCCGAAGCCAGCACCTCGCCGGTTTCGGTGTTGATGCGCTGACCCAGCAGTTCACCGGTCCACTCGTCCTTGCCGGCGGTGAACAGCGAGATGAACACGTAGTTGTCGGCTGCCGAGATGTTCGGGTTACTGGTCGTGGCGGCTGCCGCGGCGCCACGGCGCGTCTCGATGGCGGCCAGCGCAGCGGACAGGCCCGAATACAACCCCGCCGGGTCCTTGGCGCTGAAGTAGGTACCGCGCCCGTTGATGGCGGCGTGCCACAGGTCGTCGATGTTCGGTGTCGAGTTGTTGACCGGGATCGGCCAGTTGCACGAACCGCTCGACTGCCAGGTGCAGATGCCGTTCGTGGAGTTGGCCGTCGTGCCGTTGGAGACGTCGAAGAAGTCACCGTTGGTCGCCGTGCGATAACTCTCGTCGAACAGCATGTAGCCCGACACGCCCAGACCCAGCGTGAACGTTGTCATGTGCTGGTGGCGCGCGACGTCGACCCCGCCGACCGGCACGTTGTTCTCGCACAGGTCGCCGCCGGTCGCCGATCGGCACAGGCCCGTGCTGGGCGTGCCGGTGCGCAGATCCGTCTCGTAGTAGTAGGCGGCCACGTCGGCCAGGGTGTTGCTGGTCGATGTGCCGTCGAGCAGCGGGCGGGGCAGCGCGTTGTCGACGTCGCCGATCGCGGTCGTGCCGTCGAGTCGGGTCGGTGTGCCGCTCTCGTTCCAGTAGCCGTCGGTCGACAGCAGCGTGAAGTTCTGCTGGCAGGAGTACTGCATCGGATCGACGACGGTCGAGCCGTTCAGCGAGCTGCCATTGAGCCGGCCGCCGAACAGTCGCCCGGCCCGCGACAGAGCGCCGCGCAGCGGGGTGACGCCGCTCGGCCGTGCCGCCGTCAGCTTGGTGAACCAGTTCTGCCGGTGCGTCAGTTCGAAGCGATCGAGGTTCAGGAAGTCGCTGCCGGTCGCGTTGTTGATACTCAGGTAGCCCAGGCGGTACTGGTTCGACAGGTTGCCGAACGCGAAACTGGCCGAGGTCTTCATCGACTGCATCCGCGTGCGGTAGTAGGTGAACCAGTTGGCGAAGTTGGTCATCTCCTCGTCGTAGCTGCAGGTCGTCGCCGCCGTGCAGTCCGAGCGCGTCGCCGCACGCGTGTAGGTCGCCGTGGCGGGGACGATGTCGACGCGAGTGAACGAGCCGGGGAAGCCGGCGGGCGTGCCCGGCGTGGCGGGCTGTTCCGCCGCCCAGCCGCTGAAGGCGACGGTCGTCACCGCGAGGCCGCAGGTGTTCGCCGCGTTGGCGCGGGTCAGGCTCAGGTTCTGGCCGTTGATGTTGCCGGCCGTGGCAGACGCCGTGATTGTCACGACATTGTTGTTGACCGTGGCCGAGTAGCCGGTTCCGCCGTTGTTGATGAGGGTGCGGATGGACGCGGCCAGGTTGTTCTGGCGCGCAGTCAATCCCGTTCCGGTCAGGTTCGGGGTGGTTGCACCGTTGAAGAGGTCCAGCGTGCCGTTCACGCGCAGGGGACCGGTTCGCACCTGGTTGGCGTTGTTGCAGGTGCCCGAGAGGTTGACCGTGACACGAGCGGTGGCCGGCTGCTCGGGCACCACCGGCGTTCCGGCGACGCCGGCGGTGAAGAACTTGGTCGGGATGCGCAGGTTCGTGTAGCTCGGCGTTTGCAGCGCCTGGCACGACCCGGCTGCCGGCGAGGGAGCGCGTGCGTTCGCGTCCGTGTTGCACCAGCGCACCGGGGCGGCGAACCGGAAGACCGCAGTCTGTGCGGCCTGGCAGTTGCGCAGGTTCGGCGCGTCGCAGTACTCACCGGGCGTGATGGCGTAGTAGTGCGGTCCGAAAGTGCGCGCTTCGACCGTCGCGGCCGCCGGCGATCCGGTGGCGATGGAGCCACTGCCGCTGGCTGTGGTTGCGCGTCGGAACGTATAGCTCAGGCCGTTCACCGTGCCCGGCAGCACGTAGTTGCCGTTGCGCAGGCAATCGGTGTAGGTGGCATCGGTGCAGTACTCGACGTCACCGTAGCCGGTGACCAGGTTGGTCGAACCGGTGAACTGCACCCCGTAGGCATCGTTGCGGACGTTCGTCCACGAGGCCGTGTTGGCCGCGTTCTGGGCCGGCCACGAGGTGCCGTTCGCGTACAGCGGCGGCCGGTAGGTGATCGTCGGGTTGTAGTACGAACCGTTGTAGCTCGGGCTGCGATAGGGCGGCTCGCTCGTGCAACTGCCGCCGAAGTTCCCGCTGGCGGTGCCAGTGGCGCCGCTGGAGCGGCAGCGGTTGCTCTGCACGTAGTCGGGCAGGTAGTCCGAGTTCATCGAGCCCGAGTCGTCGATGATGAACAGCAGGTTCGGCAGCACGGCGTTCGGCGCCGAGGTGACCAGCGGCACGTTGGCGATGTCGGTGGGCGCGGCATGCGACACCGAGGCCAGTGCGGCGGCCAGCAGGCACGGCAGCAGCGACCAGGTCTTGAAGGAGGTTTTCATCGTCGTTTCCCTGAGCATGGTTCCCGGGCGTCGCGGTCAGAGCGCCACGATCGATTGCACGAAGCTCACCGTATTGCGTGGGCCATCCACGCGAACGGTGATCCGGTAGTAGCGTTGGCTGGGCACGTTGATCGGCGGCACGCCGGCCCCGCGGCTGCTGCCTTCCTCGCCGACACGGCTGGGCGAGACGTTGCAGAAGATGCCGGACTCCGGCGGACCTTCGGCGTTGCACAGCCGGTGAATCACATAGCGCACGCGGTTGCCGGTGTTGGCATCGCGGCCGAGGTCGTTGATGCGCCCCGTGCCTTCCCACGCCGTCCAGGACTGTTCCCAGCTCCCGCCGGCAGCATTCGGGTCGGTGTTCGGCTGCCACGAGGCGAAGTAGCCCTGGTTGATGCCAGGCAGCTGCGAGATGTGCAGCGTCACCGGGCTCATCGCATTGGTGTTCTCCAGCCAGACCACCGCCGCTTCGACACCGCGATCGGCTTCGTGGGTGGCGGACTGCTGGAAGGCCAGGTTGCCGGCCACCTTGTTGCCGGTCAGCACCGAGCGCATCAGCCCGATGCCGGCAAGCGTCATCGCAGCCAGCACGATCAGGGCCATGACGAGCACGACACCGCGCTGCGCGGAATGGTGGCGGCGCATCGCGGCGCCGCGTGAAGAGGTCGAGGTCAGCATCCCGTCTGCACTCCCTGCCAAGCCATGTTGCGGACCGGGACCGTGGTCTCGAAGACCTTGTAGCGGTAGCTCCGCCAGTCCGCGTTGGCGCTCAGATTGAACGCGGCCGCGTCGCTGGCGCGCCATTCGGGCGCATCGATGACCGGAACGTCCTGGCCCAGTGTTCGGTCGAACTCGCCGCTGCGCGAGACGAGGCCCATGCGCACGGCCGCGAAGCGGGCCCAGTCGCATTGGGTGGCTGGTGTCGGGCGCACGAAGTTGTCGACGGCGGCATCCATCGGCACGCTCGCGTCGATGCCGTAGACCGCGCGCATGCTGACGACACCCGGGCTGATCGGCGTCCAGATCGTCGGATCGTTGACGCCCTGGCGGCAGTCGTTGGCCAGGTAGTCGCAGACCGTGAGGTTGCCGCCGCGGATGGCATAGGCGAGGAATCGTGGCGCGCGGCCGAGGTTGTAGAGGTAGCCGTTGGTCATGCCCGCCACCCCCATGCCGACGGTGACCGTCGGCGGGCTCGGGGCGTTGGTCGCCGTCACCGCTTCGAGGGAGAGGGCACAGGGTGCAGCGCGCGGGCCTCCGCTGACCGCCCATTCCGGCGCCGCCACCACGAAATGTCCACGATCGAACGACGTCGGCGTGCTCACCGAGTAGACGTTCTGCGCGGTCTGCGCGGCGATCAGGTCGCCTTCGGGCGAACTGCCCGAATCGCCGTACATCAGCAACAGCGTGTCGGTGTTGGGGTCACCGTCGGGAACCACCGCCGCACCGGGGTTGACGATCACCGGCACCATGGCCGGCAGCGTCCAGCCACCGGGCATGGCCAGGCTGCAGCCGAGGATCGGGAAGGCGCTTGTGCCGTAGCCGGCCTGGCGCAGCTCGCGCTGCAGCGAGGCGATCGTCAAGGTGCCGGCCATCTGCGCGTCGTCGCCGCCCACCGTGTTGCGGCGTGCTCCTTCCGAGAGCTGGAAGATCTGCATGATGACCAGGATCGCGACCATGCCGATCACCAGGCCGACCATGACCTCGACCAGGCCCAGGCCGTGCTGGAGCCGCTTCATTGCGTGGCGCTGTGCTGCCAAGGTGTGCTCCTACTTGATCTGGGCCACGACGGTGATGAAGTGCGGCGGGTCGGCCGCAGGCTCGTTCGGCGCCTTCCAGTTGACGCGCACCGTGACGAGCGTGCTGGGGTCGCCCGGGTTGCCCACTGCCACCGGCAGAGGCACGTCGGGCGGATTGGCCGCGACACCGGGCAGGGCCTGCTGCACCCGCACGGCCCAGGCGTTGAAGGCCGGGCCGCCGGTGGTGTACTGCGCGGTGATGTTGCCGAAGCTGCGGTCGCCGATCCACATGTCGGCGATCAGCTCGTTGGCCAGCATCACCGCGTCTGCGCGGTACTTCGATTCGCTGGACTGCTTGATCGAGACGCTCTGCAGCCCGACGAGCGCGAGCACGCCCAGCGAGAAGATCAGGATGGCGATCAGCGCTTCGAGCAGCATGACGCCGGACTGGCCGGCGCGGGCAGGGGTGTGGCGTGTCTTCATGGGTCAGCAGCGTCGAGGGTCGCTGGCCGGGAGGCCGGGATCGGGGTTGCACATGCGCGCCTGGCCGACGGGCGTGACGACGATGCGCAGGCAGACCACCTCGCCGCCGGTCTCCGCGCAGGTACCGCCTGCCGGGTTGGTCAGGTTGATGATCACGTTGCCCGGCGGCAGGTCCGCCAGCCGACCCAGGCCGTTGTAGACCAGGCTGGCCTGGGTGGCGGCGACCTGCGTGCTGCCGGAGCCGGTGGCGGCCGATCGCTTCTGGATGATGAACGGCGCGAGGGCATCGTCCGGCGCCCGGTCGCACAGTCCTTCCACCTCGAGCGGATTTGCCGCGGCATCGACGTTGACCACCCAGTTGGCGCCGGTGGCCGACACCACGCAAGCGCCGTCGAGCGAGCTGGTGAGCTGGAAGCGCACGCGGGAGTTCCGTGCGACAGCCTCCGACTTGGCCATCTGGAGCCCGTTCATCACCGCTTCGCCGGTCGACCGGATGCGCGAGTTGACGATTGCGCCGTTGAACGACGGCACCGAGGCGAGCACCAGCAAGGCCACGATGGCCAGCGTGACCAGCAACTCGACCAGCGTGAGCCCGCGAGCGGCCATTCGCTTCATGAGCACTTCCCGCCCTTGCGTGAGACCCAGCAGTTGTTGGGCACCGGCAAGGTCCATCCCGCAGGAAGACCGGAAGGACCGGGCTGGGTCGTTCGCGTATTGGCTTGATCGACCGTGAACTGGAAGCCCGACAGCGTGCCCTTGCCGACTGCCGTCAGCGTGAAGGTGCCAGCCGCTTCCGAGCCGTTGCACGAGAAGTCGAAGTTGACGTTCCGGGTGTCGTTGGCGCAGGCCGGCGCACCGACGTAGGTTCGTCGGTCCTGGAACCACATCTCCAGCTGCACCTGCTTGGCCATCATGCCGGTCAGGCCTTCCTGCAGGCGGCCGCGCATCACGTATTCCTGGTAACCGGGAATCGCGACCGCGCTGATGATGGCGATGATCGCCACGACGATCATCACTTCGATCAAGGTGAACCCGCTGAGACTGTGCTTCTTCACTGTTGCTTCCCGTGCGCCGCGTCCGGCATGTGGGTGATCGGTTCGCCGGGCCCGCGTGCACGCGGTTTCCGGCATCTGTGGGACGCGAATGTAGTCAAGCCGCCGGCGCGGTGGTGGGGCCACCCGACGGACGGCCCGGGCAGCGCGACGAGTGGTGCGTGCGCGCAGCGGATCGCCAACTTTTCACGGCGCCGAGGCGCGGCAGAATCGCGCGCATGCATGCACCGAGCCGCCGCACAGGCGCCACCTGATGGCCCGATTGCCCCGCCTGGCCGTGGCTGGCGTGCCGCACCTCGTCGAGCAGTGCGGGCACAACGGGCAGCCGGTCTTCCTTGACGCCGCCGACCGTGCCGCCTACCGGGCGGCGCTGGCGGAGTCGGCCGCTGCCTGCGGCGTCGCCGTGCATGCCTACTGCCTCGATGCCAGCCGCGTCCTGCTGCTGGCCACGCCCCGCGATGCCGACGGCCTGAGCCGTACCATGCAGCGCCTGGGCCGGCGCTACACCGCCGAGTTCAACCGCCGCCACGGCCGCAGCGGCACGCTCTGGGCCGGGCGTTTCCGGGCGACGGTGATCGAGGCGGAGCGCCACCTCGTGGAGGCGATGTGCTATGTCGAGTCGGATGCCGCGATGGCAGGGGACGGGGACGCACCGGCGGATGAGCGCCGCAGCAGTGCTGCGCATCATCTCGGGCTGGCCGTCGATCCGCTGGTCGGCGATCACGCCTGCTTCTGGGCGCTGGGCAACACCCCGTTCGACCGGAGCGCGGCATATCGCTTGCTAGTGCTGCAGCCCTGGCCGACAACGCATCGCCAGCGCTTCGACGATGCGGTGCACAAGGGCTGGGCCGTCGGCTCTCCGGCCTTCCTGGCGGCATTGAACTCGACCACGCCGCGGCGCCTGCAGCCACTGGCGCCGGGTCGGCCCCGGCGAGAACGCACCGGCCTCGGTCGCGCCGAAGAATGAACATGTCCCCAATTATTTGGATGTGACTTCGCACGTGGCGATTAAATAGGGTCAGACACCATTTAATCTGCTTGTGAGCGATGCTGCGCTGCAGTATCCTGCCGGACGATCCAGCCACCCAGGAGCGCGCCATGTCCCAGGCCGACCTCACCCCGCCTTCGTCGCATGAACTGGCGCAAGCCGCCGAGCAAGGGCTGTACAGCGCCGCCAACGAGCACGATGCCTGCGGCGTCGGCTTCGTGGCCCACATCAAGGGCCAGAAGGCGCATGCCATCGTCGAGCAGGGGCTAAAGATCCTCGAGAACCTCGACCATCGTGGCGCGGTCGGTGCCGACAAGCTGATGGGCGACGGCGCCGGCATCCTGATCCAGATCCCCGACGAGTTCTATCGCGCCGAGATGGCCGGGCAGGGCGTCGAACTGCCGCCGCCCGGCGAGTACGGCGTGGGCATGATCTTCCTGCCCAAGGAACATGCCTCGCGCCTGGCCTGCATCCAGGAACTCGAGCGCGCGGTGAAGGCCGAAGGCCAGGTGCTGCTCGGCTGGCGCGACGTGCCGGTCGACACCGAGATGCCGATGTCGCCGACGGTGCGCGCCAAGGAGCCGGTGCTCAAGCAGATCTTCATCGGCCGCGGTCCCGACGTGATCGTGCCCGACGCGCTGGAGCGCAAGCTGTACGTGATCCGCAAGACCGCCTCGGCCGCGATCCAGGCGCTCAAGCTGACGCACAGCCGCGAGTACTACGTGCCCAGCATGAGCTGCCGCACGATCATCTACAAGGGCCTGCTGCTGGCCGACCAGGTCGGCAAGTACTACAAGGATCTGCAGGACCCGCGCGTGACCTCCGCGCTGGCGCTGGTGCATCAGCGCTTCTCGACCAACACCTTCCCCGAGTGGCCGCTCGCGCACCCTTACCGCATGGTCGCGCACAACGGTGAGATCAACACCGTCAAGGGCAACTTCAACTGGATGCGTGCCCGCGAGGGCGTGATGAAGTCGCCGGTGCTCGGCGACGACCTGAAGAAACTCTACCCGATCAGCTTCGAAGGGCAGTCGGACACCGCCACCTTCGACAACGCGCTCGAGCTGCTGACGATGAGCGGCTACTCGCTGGCCCACGCCGCGATGATGATGATTCCCGAGGCCTGGGAGCAGCACGAAGGCATGGACGCGCGCCGGCGTGCGTTCTACGAATACCACGCCGCGATGATCGAGCCCTGGGACGGCCCGGCCGCGATGGTGTTCACCGACGGCCGCCAGATCGGCGCCACGCTCGACCGCAACGGCCTGCGCCCGGCGCGCTACATCGTCACCGACGACGACCTGGTGGTGATGGCCTCCGAGTCCGGCGTGCTGCCGATTCCCGAGAACCGCATCGTGCGCAAGTGGCGCCTGCAGCCGGGCAAGATGTTCCTGATCGACTTCGAGCAGGGCCGCATCGTCGACGACGAAGAACTGAAGAACCAGTTCGCCTCGGCCAAGCCGTACCGCCAGTGGATCGAGAGCGTGCGCGTCAAGCTGGAGGATACGCCGCTCGAACCCGAGTCGATCTCCTTCAAGGAGTCGCTGCTCGACCGCCAGCAGGCCTTCGGCTACACGCAGGAGGACGTCAAGTTCCTGCTCAGCCCGATGGCGGTGGCCGGCGAGGAAGGCATCGGCTCGATGGGCAACGACTCGCCGCTGGCGGTGCTGTCGGACAAGAACAAGCCGCTGTACAACTACTTCAAGCAGCTGTTCGCGCAGGTCACCAACCCGCCGATCGACCCGATCCGCGAGGCGATCGTGATGTCGCTGGTGTCCTTCATCGGCCCGAAGCCGAACCTGCTGGACATCAACGCGGTGAACCCGCCGATGCGCCTGGAGGTGCCGCAGCCCATCCTCGACTTCGACGACATGGCGCGGCTGCGCCAGATCGAGAAGCACACCGGCGCGAAGTTCAAGAGCTACGTTCTCGACATCACCTACCCGGCGGAGTGGGGCTATGAAGGTGTGGAGGCCAAGCTCGCCTCGCTGTGCGCCGAGACCGTCGACGCGATCAAGAGCGGCCACAACATCCTGATCATCAGCGACCGCAAGATGGACCGCGGTAACGTTGCGATCCCCGCGCTGCTGGCGCTGTCGGCGATCCACCAGCACCTGGTGCGCGAGGGCCTGCGCACCACCGCCGGCCTGGTCGTCGAAACCGGTTCGGCGCGCGAGGTGCACCACTTCGCCGTGCTCGCCGGCTACGGCGCGGAAGCCGTGCACCCGTACCTGGCGATGGAGACGCTGGCCTCGCTGCACAAGGAACTGCCGGGCGACCTGTCGGCCGAGAAGGCGATCTACAACTACGTGAAGGCGATCGGCAAGGGCCTGTCGAAGATCATGTCCAAGATGGGCGTGTCGACGTACATGAGCTACTGCGGCGCGCAGCTGTTCGAGGCCATCGGCCTGGACAAGCCGCTGGTCGACAAGTACTTCCGCGGTACCGCCAGCCAGGTCGGCGGCATCGGCGTATTCCAGGTCGCCGAAGAGTCGATCCGCATGCACCGCGCCGCCTTCAGCGACGATCCGGTGCTCGCCGGCATGCTCGACGCCGGCGGCGAGTACGCCTGGCGCATCCGCGGTGAAGAGCACATGTGGACGCCCGACGCCATCGCCAAGCTGCAGCACAGCGTGCGCGGCAACAAGTTCGAGACCTACAAGGAATACGCGCAGATCATCAACGACCAGTCGCAGCGCCACATGACGCTGCGTGGCCTGTTCGAGTTCAAGGTCGACCCGAGCAAGGCGATCCCGCTCGACGAGGTCGAACCCGCGACGGAGATCGTCAAGCGTTTCGCCACCGGTGCGATGTCGCTGGGCTCGATCTCGACGGAAGCGCACTCGACGCTGGCCATCGCGATGAACCGCATCGGCGGCAAGAGCAACACCGGCGAGGGCGGCGAGGATCCGGCGCGCTACCGCAACGAGATGAAGGGCATCCCGATCGCCGACGGCACCAAGGTCAGCGAGGTGATCGGCGCCAAGGTCATCGAGTCCGACTACGTGATGAAGGCCGGCGACTCGCTGCGCTCGAAGATCAAGCAGGTCGCCTCGGGCCGCTTCGGCGTCACGACCGAGTACCTGGTCTCGGCCGACCAGATCCAGATCAAGATGGCCCAGGGCGCCAAGCCGGGCGAGGGCGGCCAGCTGCCCGGCGGCAAGGTGTCGGAATACATCGGCATGCTGCGCTACAGCGTGCCGGGCGTCGGCCTGATCTCGCCGCCGCCGCACCACGACATCTATTCGATCGAGGACCTGGCGCAACTCATTCACGACCTGAAGAACGCCAACTCGCGCGCCAGCATCAGCGTCAAACTGGTGTCCGAAGTCGGCGTGGGCACCATCGCCGCGGGCGTGGCCAAGGCCAAGGCCGATCACGTGGTGATCGCCGGTCACGACGGCGGCACGGGCGCATCGCCGTGGAGCTCGATCAAGCACGCCGGCACGCCCTGGGAGCTGGGACTGGCCGAGACGCAGCAGACCCTGGTGCTCAACCGCCTGCGCAGCCGCATCCGCGTGCAGGCCGACGGCCAGATGAAGACCGGCCGCGACGTCGTCATCGGTGCGCTGCTCGGTGCCGACGAGTTCGGCTTCGCGACCGCGCCGCTGGTGGCCGAGGGCTGCATCATGATGCGCAAGTGCCACCTCAACACCTGCCCGGTGGGCGTGGCAACGCAGGACCCGGTGCTGCGCGCCAAGTTCGCCGGCAAGCCCGAGCATGTCGTCAACTACTTCTTCTTCGTCGCCGAAGAAGCGCGCCAGATCATGGCGCAGCTGGGTGTGCGCAAGTTCGATGAGCTGATCGGCCGCGCCGACCTGCTCGACACCAAGAAGGGCATTGCGCACTGGAAGGCACGCGGTCTGGACTTCAGCCGTGTGTTCCACCTGCCGGCCGCGCCGGCCGACGTGCCGCGCCGCCAGGTCGAGGAGCAGGACCACGGCCTGTCTCGTGCGCTCGACGTGCGACTGATCGAGAAGGCGAAGGCCGCGCTGGAGCGTGGCGAGAAGGTGCAGTTCCTCGAGGATGCGCGCAACGTCAACCGCACCGTCGGCGCCATGCTGTCGGGCGAACTGATCCGCCGCCATCCCGAAGGCCTGCCCGACCAGACCATCTTCATCCAGATGGAAGGCACGGGCGGCCAGAGCTTCGGCGCCTTCCTTGCCAAGGGCATCACGATCTACCTGATTGGCGACGCCAACGACTACACCGGCAAGGGCATGTCCGGCGGCCGCATCGCGATCCGCCCGAGCATCGAGTTCCGCGGCGACGCGACGAACAACATCATCGTCGGCAACACGGTGCTGTACGGCGCGACCAGCGGTGAGGCCTTCTTCCGCGGCGTGGCCGGCGAGCGCTTCGCGGTGCGCCTGTCGGGCGCGACGGCGGTGGTCGAAGGCACCGGCGACCACGGCTGCGAGTACATGACCGGCGGCACGGTGGTGGTGCTCGGCAAGACCGGGCGCAACTTCGCCGCCGGCATGAGCGGCGGCATCGCCTACGTCTACGACGAGGACGGCAGCTTCGCCAAGCGCTGCAACACCGCAATGGTGTCGCTCGACAAGGTGCTGACCAAGGCCGAGCAGGAAGCCGGCATCGACCGCTCGATCTGGCACAAGGGCGAGACGGACGAGGTGCAGCTCAAGCGGCTGATCGAGGACCACCACAAGTGGACGGGCAGCCTGCGCGCCCGCCACATCCTCGACCACTGGAACGAGTCGCGGGCCAAGTTCGTCAAGGTGTTCCCGAACGAATACAAGCGCGCGCTCGGCGAGATCAATGCCGCCAAGGAAGCCGGCGACACCATCGCCAAGGCGAAGTCGCCCGAGAAGAAGTCCAAGGCCGTCCCGGCGAAGTAAGAAGAGAGAAGCACGATCATGGGAAAAGTCACCGGCTTCATGGAATACGAGCGCCTGGAAGAGGGCTACGCGCCCGTGCCCGAGCGCCTGAAGAACTACAAGGAATTCGTCATCGGCCTGAAGGCCGACGAGGCGAAGGTGCAGAGCGCACGCTGCATGGACTGCGGTACGCCGTTCTGCAACAACGGCTGCCCGGTCAACAACATCATCCCGGACTTCAACGACCTGGTGTACCGCGATGACTGGAAGAACGCCTTCGCGGTGCTCGACTCGACCAACAACTTCCCCGAGTTCACCGGCCGCATCTGCCCGGCGCCCTGCGAGGCCGCCTGCACGCTGAACGTCAACGACGACGCGGTCGGCATCAAGTCGATCGAGCACGCCATCATCGACCGCGCCTGGGCCGAAGGCTGGGTCGTGCCGCGCCCGCCGAAGAAGAAGACCGGCAAGAAGGTGGCGGTGGTCGGCTCCGGCCCGGCAGGTCTCGCCGCCGCGCAGCAGCTCGCGCGCGCTGGCCACGACGTGACGGTGTTCGAGAAGAACGACGCGCCGGGCGGCCTGCTGCGCTACGGCATCCCCGACTTCAAGATGGAGAAGTCGCACATCGATCGCCGCGTCGAGCAGATGAAGGCCGAGGGCGTCGTCTTCCGCAACAACACCATGGTCGGCCACCTGCCCGAAGGCAGCAAGGTGACCAACTGGGCCAAGGAGATCGTCACCCCCGACCAGCTGAAGGCCGACTTCGACGCGGTGCTGCTGACCGGCGGCGCCGAGCAGTCGCGCGACCTGCCGGTGCCGGGGCGTGACCTGGACGGCATCCACTTCGCGATGGAGTTCCTGCCGCAGCAGAACAAGATCAACGCCGGCGGCAAGATCAAGGGCCAGCTGATGGCCACGGGCAAGAACGTCGTCGTGATCGGCGGTGGCGACACCGGCAGCGACTGCGTGGGCACCAGCAACCGCCATGGCGCCAAGAGCGTGACGCAGTTCGAGCTGCTGCCCATGCCGCCCGAGCACGAGAACAAGCCGCTGGTGTGGCCCTACTGGCCGATCAAGCTGCGCACCTCGTCGAGCCACGAGGAGGGCTGCGAGCGGGAGTTCGCCATCGCCACCAAGGAGTTCATCGGCGAAAAGGGCAAGGTGACTGCGCTGAAGTCGGTGCGCGTCGAATGGGCCAACGGCAAGATGAGCGAGGTGCCGGGCAGCGAGAAGATCATCCCGGCCGACCTGGTGCTGCTGGCGATGGGCTTCGTCAGCCCGGTGGCCAGCGTGCTGGAAGCGTTCGGCGTCGACAAGGACGCGCGCGGCAACGCCAGGGCCGGCACCGACGTGGGCAGCGGCTACAAGACCAACGTCGACAAGGTATTCGCCGCTGGCGATATGCGGCGCGGCCAGAGCCTGGTGGTGTGGGCGATCCGCGAAGGCCGCCAGGCCGCGCGGGCGGTCGACGTGCACCTGATGGGCAGCAGCGAGCTGCCGCGCTGAGCACTGCCGCGACGTGGCGTGACCAATCCGTCACGCCGCCCGCCGCGCTGGTGAGCAGATGTTTCGCCGCGTCGGCGGGCGGTTCGTTTTGCGGGGCCTTGGGCTACTATCCCCCGATCAAGGGATCGCCCACGGCCGCCGTTCATGACTCATTCGTTCGCCAGCAGTCTCGACGCACTCAGCGGTTGGCGTCGTGCACTCACGAGCCGGCTGGACGACGTGGGCCGTTTCCTGGCCGACCATGACCTGACCGATTCGTCCCTGCAAGGCCAGCTCGACGGTCTGCGCGAGCGCCTCGGCCAGGAGCGCCTGGTCGTTGCCTTCGTCGCCGAGTTCTCGCGCGGCAAGTCGGAGCTGATCAACGCGATCTTCTTCGCCGATGCCGGTCGCCGCGTCCTGCCGGCCACGCCGGGACGCACGACGATGTGCCCGGTCGAACTGGCCTGGGACGGCGAGGAGGAGCCGGCACTCTCGCTGCTGCCGATCGACACCCGACTGACCGGGCAATCGCTCGGCGAACTGCGCACGCTGCCGCGTGCCTGGAAGCAGTTCAAGCTCGACGTGGGCAACCCGGAGAAGCTGGCCGAGTCGCTGCGCGAGGTCATGCGCACGTCCTGGGTCACCAAGGACCAGGCCCGCGAGCTCGGCTTCTGGAGCGACGAGGCGCTGGACGACAACCCGCCGCTGGACGAGATGGGTCGCGTCGAGGTGCCGGCCTGGCGCCATGCGCTGATCAACTATCCGCACCCGCTGCTCAAGCAGGGCCTGGTGGTGCTCGACACGCCGGGCCTGAACGCGATTGGTGCCGAACCCGAGCTGACGCTGAGCCTGCTGCCGACGGCGCATGCCACCGTGTTCATCCTCGGCGCCGACACAGGCGTCACCAAGTCCGACCTGTCGATCTGGCGCGACCACCTCAGCGGCGACGCACTCTCGCGCTTCGTCGTGCTGAACAAGATCGACGCGATGATCGATCCGCTGGCCACCGCCGATCAGGTGCGCGAGCAGATCAACCGCCAGTGCACCGAAACCGCACGCACGCTGGCCGTGCCAGCCGACCGGGTCTACCCGCTGTCTGCGCGCCAGGCGCTGGCCGCGCGAGTCGAGGGTGACGCCGCGGCGCTCGAACGCAGCCGCCTGCCGGCGCTGGAGACGGCGCTGGGCGAACAGCTGATGCCGCAGCGGCGCGCGCTGCTCGAGCGTGTGGTGCTCGACGCCGCGCAGCACATCGAGTCGCACGTGGCCCGCCGGCTCAACGACAACCGCCGCCAGCTCGCCGAGCAGACGCTGGAACTGCGCGGCCTGCGCGGCAAGAGCGGCGCCAAGCTGCAGCTGATGCTGCAGCGCATCGATGCCGAGACGGCCGAGTTCGAGGCCTGCACGACCAAGCTGCAGGCGATGCGCGTGGTGCACAGCCGCATGCTGAAGGACGCGATGGTCGGCCTGTCGTCCGACCGGCTGCGCGAGGAAGTCGGCCAGATGCAGCAGCAGATGGCGGCGTCCCTGCTGAACCTCGGCGCCAAGAAGGCCTTCATCGCGCTGTGCCAGCGCCTGCGCGGCCTGCTCGGCGCGGCGCAGAAGAACTCCGTCGAAATCCGGCAGATGCTGGAGGCCTCGTTCAGCAAGCTCAACGCCGAGTTCGGCTTCGGCCTGGCATTGAACCCCGGCCCCGACCTCGACCGCTTTGCCGGCGAGCTCGACCTGATCGAGAAGAGCTATGTGCAGTACCTCGGCCTGACACAGGCGCTGCGCCTGTCGCAGCCCAAGTTCATGGAGCAGTTCCGCCGCATGCTGATGTCCAAGCTGCGCGTGGTGTTCGAGAACGCCAGTGCCGAGTTCGAGATGTGGAACAAGTCGGCTTCGGCGCAGGTCGACGCGCAGCTGCGCGAACGCCGCCGTGGGTTCCGCCGGCGGCGCGAGTCGCTCGAGCGCATCCAGGCCGCGGCCAGCGAGCTAGAGACGCGGCTTTCCGAACTCGACGCGCAGGACCAGCGTCTGCAAGGCTTCCAGGCGCGCTGTGGCGAGCTGCTCGACGCGATGCGCCAGCAGGCCCGCACCGGCACTCGCGGCGAGATGGCGACGATGATCAGCATCGACCTGCCGCTCGACGACCTGCAGGCACCGCCACCCACGCTGCGCCTGGTCAAGGCCTGATCCGCCGGTGCAGGCGGCCCCACCGCGCGACTTCGCGCAGCGCCTGATCGCCTGGCAGCGCAGCCACGGCCGCCATTCGCTGCCGTGGCAGCAGACGCGTGACCCTTACCGCGTCTGGCTCTCCGAGATCATGCTGCAGCAGACGCAGGTGGCCACGGTGCTGGGCTACTACGATCGATTCCTGCAGCGCTTCCCCGACGTTCGCGCGCTCGCCGCTGCAGCGCAGGATGACGTGCTCGCGCTGTGGAGCGGCCTGGGCTACTACAGCCGAGCGCGCAACCTGCACCGCTGCGCGCAGGTGGTGGTCGCCGAGCATGGCGGCGCGTTCCCGCGCAGCAGCGCACAACTCGCCACGCTGCCCGGCATCGGCCGCTCGACGGCGGCGGCGATCGCGGCGTTCTGCTTCGGCGAGCGGGTGGCCATCCTCGACGGCAACGTCAAGCGGGTGCTGACGCGTGTGCTCGGTTTCGACGGCGACCTGGCCGAGGCGGCGCAGGAGCGGCGCCTGTGGGAACACGCCACCGCGCTGCTGCCCGACGACGGCATCGAGGCCTACACGCAAGGCCTGATGGACCTGGGGGCGACGCTGTGCCTGGCGCGTGCGCCGCAGTGCCTGATCTGCCCGGTGAACCAGGGCTGCGTCGCTGCGCGCGACGGCACGCCGCAGCGCTATCCGGTGAAGACGCGCAAGCTCAAGCGAGGCAAGCGCGAGCACGTCTGGCTGTGGCTGCGCTGGGGTGACCGGGTGTGGCTCGAGCAGCGGCCCGACAGTGGCGTCTGGGCCGGCCTGTGGAGCCTGCCCGAGTTCGATCACACCGAGGCCCTGGGCCGGGCTTCCGCCGGCTGGCCGGGCGAGGGCGAGGCGCTGCCGAGCTTCACCCATGTGCTGACGCATCTGGACTGGACGCTGCACCCGCGGCGCTGGACGTTGCCCGCGACTGCATCCGCGCACACGGTGGTGGAGATCGTCTCTGCCTGGCCCCGTGGACGCTGGTTCACGATGGACGAGGCGCTGTCGGCCGGGCTGCCCGCGCCGCTGCGCAAGCTGCTCGTGCAGCAGCGCTGACCCCGCGCTACTTGACGACGCCCTTGCCGCGCAGGAATTCGTCGACCAGGCCCAGCCTCACGTTGCCGTCGGGCAGCTCCATCAGCTTCTGCTTGGCGGCCAGCGGGATCGGCAGGATCTCGCACCAGCGGTTGGCCACCCAGCCGGCGCTGTCGAACTGGTAGGGCGCTTCGAAAGGCTCGACGCCCTTGCCCTTGAGCGACGCGATTGCGTTGGCCAGGCCACGCACGGTCTCGTGCATCGCCTCCGCCGGCGCGGCCGTCTCGTCCTCGGGCAGCAGGTCGACCTGGGCGACCCACAGGCCGTCGGCCTGCTGACGCGTGCTGCCGACGCGGAAACGCCGCGTGCCGCGGCAGCGCAACTGCAGGATGCCGGGCTGCGCGCTATCGACATCGATCATCTCGGCGAGCACGCCGATGTCCTCGAACACGACACCGTCGTCGCCGCGGCGCACTTCCTGACCCTTGAGCAGCGCGACCACGCCGAAGGGCTTTCGTTCGCGCAGGCAGGTGGCGGCCAGGTCGAGGTAGCGCGTCTCGAACACCTTCAGGCTGAGCAGACCGCCGGGGAACAGCACGGTCTGCAGCGGGAACAGCGGCAGCTCAGTCACGGGCGTCGAGCTCGCGGTGGCGCACCAGCGTGCCCGAGCGCTGGCCGAAGCGGCTGGCCAGTGTCTCGGCGAAGTAGACCGAACGATGCTGGCCGCCGGTGCAGCCGATGGCCACGGTCAGGTAGCTGCGCTGGTCGGCCTCGAAGGCAGGAAGCCAGCGAATGAGGAAGGTCTCGATCTGCTGAAGCATCTCGTTGGCCTCGGGCTGCGCCTTCAGGTAGTCGACAACCGGCGCGTCGCGCCCGGTCTGCGGGCGCAGCTCGCGGATGTAGTAGGGGTTGGGCAGAACACGCACGTCGAACACGTAGTCAGCGTCCAGCGGCACGCCGTGCTTGAAGGCGAAGCTCTCGAACACCAGCGTCAGGCGGTGCGCGTCGGCCTGCACGAGGTTGCGGATCCAGGCGCGCAACTGGGCCGGGCGCAGCTGGCTGGTGTCGATCACCGTCGAGACTTCGCGCAGCTCGGCGAGCAGCTCGCGCTCCAGCTCGATCGCGTCGACCAGCGCGCGGCGGCCGTCGATGGTGCTGTCGCTGCGCCGCCGGGCCGGGCCGGGCTTGGGGTTGTCGTCGGACAGCGGGTGCGGGCGGCGCGTCTCGGAGAAGCGGCGCACCAGCGCATCGGTGGTGGCGTCGAGGAACACCGAGATGATGGCCACGCCTTCGCCGCGCAACTGCTCGAGCAGCGGCAGCAGGTGGGGCAGCGAGCCGGCGCTGCGAACGTCGACCGCGATGGCGACGCGGCGGTCCGAGCGCTCGTGCTCCAGGCGGAGGAACTCGCGCAGCAGCTCGGGCGGCAGGTTGTCGACGCAGAAGAAGCCCGCATCCTCCAGCGCATGCAGCGCCACTGACTTGCCCGAGCCGGAGATGCCGGTGACCAGCACCACCTCGCGTGGCGCGTGGATCTCACCCGGCGCGGGATGCAGCCGTTCGAGGTGATCGAGCACCTCGCGGGCGTTGTCCGGCGAGCTCACGACTTCTTCCCCTTGCGCGCCGGCGCGGGGGTCGCCGCCACAGTCAGCATTTCCTGCGCATGCGCGAGGCTGGTGCCCGACAGGCGCTCGCCACCGAGCATGCGGGCGATCTCGGCCACGCGCGCCTCGCCGGCGACCGGATTGACGTCGCTGCGCGTGCGTCCGCCCTCGGCCTGCTTGGTGACCACGAAGTGGTGGTCGGCGCACGCGGCGACCTGCGGCAGGTGGGTGACGGCGAGCACCTGGCGGTCGCGTCCGAGCTGCTTCATCAGGCGCCCGACGGTCTCGGCCACGGCGCCGCCGACGCCGGCATCGACCTCGTCGAACATCAGCGTGCCGGTCTCGCCGAGCTGGCTGGTGGTGACCGCAATCGCCAGCGCGATGCGCGACAGCTCGCCGCCAGAGGCCACCTTGGCCAGCGGCCTTGGTGTGCTGCCGGTGTGGCCGGCAACGAGGAACTCGGCCGACTCCAGGCCGAAGGACTGCGGCGACTCCTGCGTGACCAGCGACACCTCGAAGCGACCGCCGGCCATGCCGAGCTGCTGCATCGCCTGCGTCACGGTGGTCGACAGCTTCGGCGCCGCGGCACGTCGTTGCCGCGACACCTGCGCGGCGTCCTTGTCGAAGGCGGCCTTGGCGGCATCGGCAGCGCGCTGCAGACCGTCGAGGTCGGTGGCGGCGTCCAGCGCCTTCAGTTCGCCGCGCCACTGCGCCAGCAGCGCCGGCAGCTCCTGCGGCGGCCGGCGGTAGCGGCGCGCCAGGCTCATCCACGCCGAGAGCCGCTCGTCGAGCGCCTGCAGCCGCTCCGGGTCGAGGTCGGCGCGGTTCAGGTAGCTCGACAGCGTGTGTGCCGCGTCCTGCAGTTGCGCCTGCGCGCCCTGCAGCACCTCGATCACCGAGGCCAGCGAGGCGTCGTAGTCGGCGATGCCCTGCAGCTTGTCGATCGCCAGGCCGGTGAAGTGCTCGGCGTTCTCGTCGGCATCGGACACCGCGTCGAGCGCTGCGCGCGCGCCGCCGAGCAGCGCCTGCGCGTTCGACAGCCGGCGGTGCTCGGCATCGAGTTCGTCCCACTCGGCTTCGCCCGGCGCGAGCTTGTCGAGCTCGCCGATCTGCCAGGCCAGGCGCTCGCGTTCGCGTTCCAGGTCGGCCTGCGCGCCGCGTGCCTTGTCGAGTGATTCCTGCGCTGCGCGCCACTGTTGCCAGGCGGTGCCCAGCGCCGCGGTCTCGATGCCACCGTAGGCGTCGAGCAGCGCGCGCACTGCCGCCGGCCGCGTCAGGCCCTGCCAGGCATGCTGGCCGTGGATGTCGACCAGATGATCGGCGACCTCGCGAAGTTGCGCGACCGTCGCGGCGCCGCCATTGATCCACGCGCGGCTCTTGCCCTGTGCATCGATCGTTCGGCGCAGCAGCAGCGTTTCGGCAGCATCGAAGCCGGCTTCGTCCAGCCATGCGGCGAGGCCCGCCGGCCGGTCGAACTCGGCGACGATCTCGGTGCGCAGCGAACCTTCGCGCACCACGCCGGCGTCGCCGCGGCTGCCCAGCGCGAGTTGCAGCGCGTCGATCAGGATCGACTTGCCGGCGCCGGTCTCGCCGGTGAGCACAGTGAAGCCGCCCTCGAACTCGACCTCGAGCTCGGCGACGATGACGAAATCACGAAGTGACAACCGCCTGAGCATCAGGCCACCCCCGCGTTCCAGTGCAGTTTGCGACGCAGCGTCGCGTAGTAGCTCCAGCCGCGCGGATGCAGGAAGCGCACCTGGTCGCGTGAGCGGCGCACCGCGATGCGGTCGCCGATCAGCAGGCTGGCCAGGGCGTGCATGTCGAAGGACACGCTGCAGTCGCGGCCGGCGACGATCTCGATGACGATCTCGCCGGTGTCCGGCAGCACGATCGGCCGGTTGGACAGATCGTGCGGCGCGATCGGCACCATCACGAAGCCGGCAATGCCCGGGTGCAGGATCGGACCGCCGGCCGACAGCGCGTACGCGGTCGAGCCCGTGGGCGCGGCGAGGATCAGGCCGTCGGCGCGGAAGTTGGCGACGAACTCCGCGCCGATCTCCACCTTCAGCTCGACCATGCTGCTGGCCGCACCGCGGCTGACCACCACGTCGTTGACCGCGAAGCCCTCGAAGATGCGCTCGTCGTCGCGCCACACGCCGCCGGTCAGCATGGTGCGGCGCTCTTCTTCGTAGTCGCCGGCGATCATCGGCGCCAGAGCCTGGGCGAACTCGTTGATCGGCACGTCGGTGATGAAGCCCAGGCGACCCTGGTTGATGCCCACCAGCGGGGTACCGTGGCGCGCCAGCTCGCGCGCGATGCCGAGCATGGTACCGTCGCCACCGACGACGATGGCCAGGTCGCAGTGGCGGCCGAGTTCGTCGGCCGTGAAGGCGCCGTAGTCGGCGATGCCGGTGTTCTGCGCGGTCTGCTTCTCCAGCGAGACCTCGAGGCCCTGCCGCACCAGGAAATGCGCGATCTCCTCCAGCACCGGGCGGATGCCCCGCGCCTGGTACTTGCCCACGAGCGCGGCGTGTCGGAAGCGGCTGGCCATGCGCGGAATTACACCACAGCGACCCTGTGCGAGCCGGTGGTCAAGCCCGTCGCGCCTACAATGAAAACCATGTTGGACGAGCGCGCCAAGACGCTGTTGAAGACCCTGGTCGAACGCTACATCGCGGACGGCCAGCCGGTGGGTTCGCGCACGCTTTCAAGGGCAAGCGGGCTGGAGCTGTCGCCGGCGACCATCCGCAACGTGATGGCCGACCTCGAGGAACTCGGCCTCATCGCCAGCCCGCACACCAGTGCTGGCCGCATCCCCACTGCGCGCGGCTACCGATTGTTCGTCGACACCATGCTGACGGCGCAGCCGCTCGGCCTCGACACCGAGCCCGACCAGAGCACGCTGCCGCCCGACCAGCCCCAGCGCGTGATCGCCAACGCGGCGCAGCTGCTGTCCAGCCTGTCGAGCTTCGTCGGCGTCGTGACGGCGCCGCGCAAGCCCAGCGTGTTCCACCACATCGAGTTCATGCGCCTGTCCGAGAAGCGCGTGCTGGTGATCATCGTCGCGCCCGACGGCGACGTGCAGAACCGCGTCATCTTCACCGCGCAGGACTACACGCAGACGCAGCTGATCGAGGCGAGCAACTACCTCACCGCCAACTACGCCGGCCTGACCATCGAGCAGGTGCGCGAGAAGCTGAAGTCCGAGGTCGACGCGCTGCGCGGCGAGATCGCGGCACTGATGCAGGCCGCGGTGCAGGCCGGCAGCGAGGCGATCGCCGACAGCCAGGACCAGCTCGTCATCTCCGGCGAGCGCAACCTGCTGACAGTGCAGGACTTCTCCAGCGACATGGGCTCGCTGCGCAAGCTGTTCGACCTGTTCGAGCAGAAGACGCAGCTGATGCGTCTGCTCGACGTCAGCAGCCGGGCCGAGGGCGTGCGCATCTACATCGGCGGCGAGAGCATGGTCGTACCCTATGAGGAGCTGTCGGTCGTCTCGGCGCCCTACGTGGTCGACGGGCGCGTGGTCGGCACGCTCGGCGTGATCGGCCCGACGCGCATGGCCTACGACCGCATGATCCAGATCGTCGACATCACCTCGCGCCTGGTCAGCAACGCGCTGAGCCAGAAGTAGCACGTGCGGCCGCAGGCCGCTGCCTACAATCGCCGCTCCCCGGGCCGTTAGCTCAGTTGGTCAGAGCAGAGGACTCATAAGAACCTGCTCCTGCCCAGCGTAGGCGGTGCCAGTGGCGCCCCGCTGTACGGCCGCTGTAAGCGGCGCAGCACGGGGCACAATGCTTGTGCGCGTGGGCCGGTAGCTCAGTCGGTTAGAGCAGCAGACTCATAATCTGTCGGTCGCGGGTTCGAGCCCCGCCCGGCCTACCACTTCGAGGCAGAACGCCGTCGAGTTAGGTTCCAGTGCGAGGACCGTCTCCTGACGCTCCAACCATGCCCGAATCGATGCCTGCTTCCTTCAGCGCGGCGGTTGAACTGCGGACGTGTCGCTTGTAGCGCTCAGTCAGTCCCGCGGCGGCCGCAGGCTCTACCGCGTGAGCAGCTGCCAGCTTTCCTTGGAGCTTGTCCATCAAGGTTGTGTCGCCGGCACAAACTGAATCGATGATCTCAACCAGAGCCTTGTGCTGCTTATTTCTCAGGCGCAGCTGACCGTTGTCCAACGCAACCCCTGTGACGATTCCAACGTTTCCGGGTGCTACGAGCTTCTCCTTATGCGTGACTAGGTCGAATCGCAAGATCGTAGCCTTGACCTCATGGAGAAGCGAACTGGTGGCATGTACTCCCGACAGGGTGAGATCGTCCACATATAGCGTCATCACGACCCCTGCGCGGCGACAGAGTTCTTCGATGCCGGCAAACATTCGTCGATGAACGAAGTATGAGAGTAGCGGGCTAATGCAACTGCCAGTCGGCAAGTGCCCATGTACTGTGCATGCCTTGGCGACAAGCTTCGCCAGATCATGGGGCCAGCCGAGGTCCTTGAAGAAGAACGTCTTCACATGCGCATAGGTGGTGCTCTCGTAGAACTTGCGGATGTCTGTCTGGACAATCGCATGACCTGCGCGATGAGCTTCGGCGTTCGTGATGTATGAACGCCTCTTCGTCGCCGAATGAAGAAAGTCGGGACGCTGAATGCGGTCCAGCAGCTTCACCAAGCTGTAGTGAAGATGCATGGTGGGCCCCAGCGGTTCCTGCACGTCCCTCGCCTTAGGCGTATTGGGTTTGTCGACGAATTCGTTGTATTCGGGGGCAGATGCGATAGCCGCAAGCTCTTCCGGGGTGGTTCCCAGCAACTCAGCAAGCTTGTGCAGGCTCTTCTGCTGCCACAGCGGCGAACTCTCGATGGGATAGCTTCCGGACTTGTTCTTTCGCAAGCCGCTACGACGCGCAGCCTTCTCCCGCTTATGTTGCCTGCTCGGCATGCTCGTCAATCCAGTCCAGGACTTTCAGAAGCTTGGCCGCTAGCGCTACACGAAGCTTCTCGCTGCGCTTTTCTGATCCGATTTGCTCGGAGAACAGCATGATGCTAGACGCAGGGACCTGAAAGATCTCGGCATAGCGGTTCAAGAGATCTACGGTAATGGCGTGAGCCTTAACGCCCGACTCGATCTCTGAGAGATAGTTGTGCGAAATCTTGAGCTTGTCAGCCAAGTCTTGCTGCCGCAAGCCGTGATAGCGGCGGAGATGACGAAGTGCTGAGTGCAACATGGATTCGCTTAAGAGACTGAATAGGGCAGGGGGTCGATCGTCTACCACCGCCCTTAGTCGAAGAGCCGAAAGATTGCCGTTGCAACCTTCAGCCATCGCATAAAGACCGCGGGTGTCTCCGGGCGAACAAGAGCTCGCAGAAACTTTGCGAACCAGCGTCGCCAAACACTACCTCTCGACCGTCGTCCTCTGTTGGTGGTACGAGTTTCCATACATATCCCTTTGGTTACGCATGAGCAGCGGAATTGCTGCCCACGTCCAGCCCGTAACAAGGGAAAGAGAAGGACGACTTCTCCCTGCCAATCCATGCTGGCGGATGCCGCTCCAGCCGGCATCCGCCGCCGCCGCCGCGCGTCGACCGGCACAGGGCCGTCGGTTCGCGTGACCGGGGGACAGTTTGGGGAGTTTCCTCCCCGCAGGCCACGAATGGCCCGGGTACTACTCTGGCTTGTCTCTACACCAACGGGACGAAGCGTATCACGGACTTCGCTGACAGCGAAGTGGGAGTTACAAAATTCTTGGCCTGGAGCTCCAGCGTTCAAATACAGCATTGACGCATGTTGATCCTTGCCTTGCGTGCGCAGGCGCGTCGCCGTTGTCTCATTCCACCCGTGCTTACCGCCACCGTACAACGGACAGTGGGGCACCCTTCAGGCACAACGTAGTGGCACAGGAGTCGATGTCCGCTGCCTACAAGCATTGCCCAGCCGCTTGCCCGCCCGCGCGGGCAAGCCGCCGCACCTGTGCCCTGAGCGCGGCCTGACAACGGCGCCTGCGGCCCGCCAGGGCCCGCGCTGGCCCTACAAAGCCAACGGCCCCGGGGTTACCGGGGCCGCTGGGCTGGGTGGGTTGCCGGTCAGGCGGCTTGCTGGTCGCCGCCGTCTAGCTCGGCCCGGCGCCGCTCAAGCCAGCGCTGCGCCTGCGTGCGAACGGTCGCCGGGTTGAACCCGGCCGCCTCCCCTGCCGCCTGCATGAAGTTGCGTGGCAGCAGGTCGCCGCCTGCGAGCTGGTCGAACAGGGCGTGCACTTGGGCGACGATGCCGGCGGGCTTGGTGGTGTTGGCTTGCTTGGACATGGTGTGGCTCCTTGAGGCTGCCCCGCACCGCGCGAGGCATGAAGGGAGCATCAACACATCCGCGCAGCGTGTCTCGAGGGTCGGAGCCTGAAGACAACAGCGCCCGCGCGAGGCGGGCACCGAGGGCTGCGTCACCCGCCCGTGGTCACCACGGAGATGGCACCACTCGGTCAAGCCGCTGCTGCGCCCGTTGGGTCTGGGCCTCTCACCTCGCGCGAGAACGGTGCGCTGAGCAAGCGCGCGAGGCCCCGTCTGGTCAGTCGCCTTCCAGATGCAGGAACACAGTGCTGTCCACCTTGCGCCCGTGCCCTGTGGGAAAGAACGTGTCCAGAGCTTCGAGCTCGACTGTTGACGGTGCCAATGAGCGGATCAGCTTGGATAGCTCGAACGCCTGCAGGCGCACGGTGCGGGCTTGGGCGCGATGCTCAGGGCTTGCATGAAGCATGCGGTTCGACAGTGCTTGCACCTCGATGCAGTGCTCCAGCAGGCCAGCACGGATGGCACTCAACTTCTGATCCACGTCGGAGCCTCCTTGGCGCGAACGGCGGTCGATAGCAGCGGGCCGTCCGGAGTTGCTTCTGCGGGGCCGAGCCGCGCTGACACGTGATCGTCGGTACTGGCCTGCATCAGCGCTGCTTGTTGTGGACGCGCGTAGCTCTCCCACTCATCGAGGCTGATCGGCTTCGGACACAGGATGGCACCCAGACCGGCCTCACGCTGCTTCGGACCCGCCTTCAACTCGGCCAGGGCGCGGCGCATCGACGCAGGGATGGTGACGGACCGGGCCACTTCACCACACCTCCGGGCTGACCAGCCCATGAATCCGGTTGAGGGCCTTCGCGCAGGCAATGCGAACCTCGGGCGGCTCGTCGGGCCGGTCCAGCACCGCCCGCAGGCATGCCATGTCCGACCAGCGCTCGTCATCGAAGAAGTGCGGGTCTTGCTTCGGCGTGGGAATGTCGTAGACGCACTCGATCCGCGCCCAGCCCTTCATGTCGGCGCGCAGCCACATGCGATAGGCGGTGCGCTGTGCGCGCTCGGTGAACTGCTGGTCCGACTCGCCGGGTGCCCACAGCAGCGTCCGGCGCTCGACCGGCGGGGCATCCGTGTAGATGCGGAAGGCCGGCGGGCACTCGGCCCGCGCGAACAGAACGGGGAAGCTCATCTCCATGTGCCGGTCCTCTTGTCGAATCGCTTGCCGTCGCGGCGCACGTAGGGACAACGGCGCGGCGGCTGCGGCTGGCCCTTCGGCACGGCGCCGGGCGTACACGCGACGGCAGCCAGTGCCCGCAGGCCGGCGGGCGTGGCGCGCAGCAGGTCAGCCGTGCGAATGCTGATCGGTGTGGTCATTGAGTCTCCGTGGGCTTGGGCAGCGCTGGACGAGCGCAGGCAGCAGCCGCGTCCTTCATGTCGAACTGCACCTGTCCACCGCTGTTGCCCGCTGCGGCGGTGAGTCGTGCGAGGTGTTCGCGCATCTGACGAAGCTCGTCTTCGAAGAGGTCGAATTTCTTGAGGCTGGCAACCGAGGCGAGGCACTCAATCAACACCTTGCCGTCATCCGCTGCAAGTTCGCCGGCAGCAACTGCCGCGACGATCTGCTGGGCCTGCTCGGCCGGAGGCTTGCTGGCGTCCAGGTCGAAGGGAGTGCGCTCGCTCACGGCACGCTTGGGCGGGACGGCGCGGGACAACACGAGCCCTGCCGCCTGAAGGTCGCCCTCGCGGGCCTTCTTCTTCACCACGGCAACAATGTCGTCCACGCCTTCTTCAAACTGCTCGGCGAGGCGAGTGCGCAGGGCCTTGGTCCCGGGCTTCTTCCCGTCCGGGTTGCCCGACACCCCCGGAGGAAACGTGCCGTCAGGTCGACGCGCAGGTTCGACCGGAGGCAGTGTCCGCCACGTGGCGAGCCACGGCGGGTCGCTCGATGCACCGTTTGACATGCTGGCCGGTTGCAGGGATCAGGCCGAGGGCATGATCGGTCCGAGGGCCGTCTTCACCTTCTGCCGCGAGGCGCGAAGCCGCGCGGTGGTGGTGCCCTTGACGCCGAGCATGGCGTCGGCGGACGCGATGAAGACGCTGCCGGCTTTCTCCAGGCTCGCCGCGCAGTGCTTCATCAGCGCGAGTTGCTTCGCCTTCACGGGGTCGAGCTTGGTGTGCCACTGGCGCAGCAGCGCGGTGCGTGCATCGTCAGCCAGGTCCAAGCCAGTGAGGTACGCCGCAGGACTGCCGAGCAGTGCGCCCACTGTGGTCGCGTCCCCGCTGTCGATGGCGCGCCGCAGCGTCGCCAGTCGTTCGGCCGGCTTGAGCGAGCGAACGAAGGCCCGGATCTCTTGGCCGCTGGCGTTGTCCTTGACCTGCGCGTTCAGGGCCGCCTCGTGCGAGGCAATCGCCTTGCCCAGCGACGCAAGCGCCGCGTCCACCTTCTTTGTCGCCGTGGGCGCGAGCCTGCTGTGGAGGTCATCCAGTTCGAGGATTAGCTCGGCCTCGTGCTTCACCTCGTTCGCGCGCAGCACTTGCCGGGCGTCGATCAGCTGCTTCGCCACAGTCTGCAGGGCTTCCAGCGCCGCGACGGCCTGATCCGTGTTCCAGCCCTCCAGCTCATCGAAGTGTTCGTGCGCCCTGATCTGCCCCGGGTCAAGCGACATGCTGGGCATGTTCAGCGGCTCGGACACGTCCCAGAGGGAAGGCGCGCGGGCTGTGGTCGGCCTGTCGTTCCTGCGGGCGAGGCTCTGGTCGAGCGGCGAGGCTTGCGCGCGCAGCAGTTCGGTCCTCGCGTGTTCGGCTGCATACGCCTCGTCGCTGGAAAGCGCTTCGGTCGGCGTGTCGGTGGCGGTGTTCATGCTTGTCCTTGGGCTTGATGCGCGGCCGTGCGCCGCTACAGCAATGGTCCCAGCGGGCAAGTTTGATCACGCAAGTTTTTTCGCTGCTGGCGCGCGGCCCCAACATCGGCTAGCAGGGGACACGTAGACCTTTGCTGCTACCTAGCAACGGCAGTTGCAAGTCGCCCCCGCTGTCCGTGAGTAGTCTGGGTCTAGGTGAGGGCTCTTGCGATACGCGCAGTGCTCTTCACCACAGGTGCCTGCGCAGGCAGGCTCAGCGGAGCAGGTATCCGATGCAGCGATGGATGACGCAAACCGCTTAACCCCCCATTACCCGTTTTCCCGGCCCGGCCTTGTATGGCAGCAGGAAGGAACACAAGGTGGGTGGGAACGGGAAAAGGGGGGAAAGGGGTTTAAGCCCAAAAACAAGCACTTATGCGGGTGCCTAAGTGCTGGTGAAAGGGGGGCTAAGGCCCAGCATGATCGGTCAGCGTGTAGAGGATGGCCGGGCGTCCACCTGTGGTCAACTTCTCCAGCGTTAAGCGCGGAGGGGACTCGCGCAGCAGCAGTTCAACGACAGGCGCGAACACCTTGCTGCTCATCTCTTTGCGCTTGCCGTGGTTGGACAGGGTGTCCATGACTGTGCTGTGCGACACCGCCTTCCCGCCGTGGATTCGCACGGTCATGACGAAGGAATCAGCAAGGACGCGCAGTTCGTCGGCCTTGGTGGCTTCTTCGCCATCTGCAAACACAAACATCAGCGTGCGTTCCCAGTAGTTCGTCCAGGCCATCGCTGCGCGCAAGTCCTCCACTGTGATTCGGTCCCCGCCATTGATCAGCGAGATGAGGGCTGCGAAGACCCACGTCGTCACTTCGGCGCGCGCCATCAGCTTCTGAACCACCGCCGGCAGGCTGCGCTTTGCGCGGCCGATGTAAAACTCGCGCCACAGTTCGTCCGCACCCTCACCGAACGGCACGGCACCGACTCCGAATCGCGCCCATGCTTGCGTCACAGCCTGCCCGATGCGATTTGCGAACCACTCGATGAGCTGCGGGTCCGTTTGCGGCGGGATGGGCACGAGCTTGGACCGTGTGGCGAAGAACATCGGGAACCGATTTGCGAGCCCGTTCGACTTGTCCTGGTCGCTAAGCTCGCTCTTGATCTCGGTTTCCGGCACCGAGCCAACGCAAACGATGTGCGCGTTTGTTGCGCGGTTGAAGCTCGTCTTTGTGGGGATGGTCAACACCTTGCCGTCATAGGCGTCGCGCAGCACAGCGCTAAGCGTCGAGCCCTCGCGCTTGAACTGCGCCAGCACACCAGCAAACTCGCTGACGCTGAGGTAAAGCCGCTTGTCCGCAACACCCGGATCCTTGAAACCCGGACGCGAACCCGATGGCGGAACCTCGAGCGAGTCGCGCACCTGATGGATAAGCCCTTCCCCTGTGGCTAATGAACCAAGCTCTGCAACCTTGTACTGAGGCCCGCCGAGCTGAGCCACGGCACGGTAAATCTTCGACGGCAGTTCTTCGCTCGTGCCCTTGCGCCCGTGCGACGTTGGGCCGACGATCAGCGCGAAGATGTTCAGGAATCGCTGCTGGTCGCCAATTTGCACAAACGGCCCGCGACCAAGAATGGCGGAGAAGCGGGCCAGCGTGTGCAGCGCAACCGTCTCCGGAACCGCCTCGGTGTTGCGGCAGCCGGCAGCCGTTATCTCGCCGAGAATGCCGCGAAGCCCGATTGGATCGAGCTGCGGGGTCGGCAGCGTCGCACGCTGCATCTTCGCGTCGGCCTCGACTTCAGCCCTTTCTGCGTTCTCCGCCGCTGCGGCTTGAATGCGTTGCTTCTGCTGCTCTAGGTCCGCTGGATTGGCAGTGCCGAGGGCTGCCGCGTTTTTCGTAATCCGCTGACTGCGCTCCTCTGCCTCTTGCTTGAACTGCGCCGCGTTGAAGTTCAGCACTGCCATGCTGCACCCCCTTGCGGCTGTACAACCGCCTGCGGCTCGGCCCCGCCGGCAGCCGTAGCGGCCCGCTGGGGCGCTACGGCTGCCGGGCTGTGGGTGTAGGTGCCGCCGACCGCGCCGTGGGCCTGTAGGCCCGCCCGTGCTGCTGCGGTTTCATCTGGGACAGCCATGCCCGGCTGCGGGAAACTGTGGGTGTTCATGTACGTTCCTGGGCCCGCTCTAGCGGGCCCTTCTTTTTGACAAGGTGCGGACAACTGGCTGCGCCAGTCGTACGTGCCGCAGGCAGCGGCGAAGGACAGCTCATTCCCTGCTCAGGCCGCGACCGGCGCGCGGGTGTAGTTCGAGGCGTAGGTGTTAGCGTCGAGCCACGCCTGCACATCGCCGCGCCGATACCGGATGTTGGCCCCGAGCTTCTTGAAGAGCGGACCTCCACCCACGCGGCGCCACTTGCGTAGCGTCTCCGGCGGAACTGTGTTGCCGAGCATCTCGCTGCTCACCTGCTCGGTCGTCAGCAGGTCATCGGGGGACTGGGGTGTCTTCATGCGGGTTAGCTCCAGAACGGCCCCCCGCGTGAACAGAGCGGGATAGCCAGTGCTGCAACGGTACTGGGCGTCCCACACGGATCACAAATGAAGACAGCGCAATCGCCGCAATGGGCGTCGCGCTGCTCCAACATCTACTTCACGAGTGTTAAGCGGCGCTCGCGCGCTTAGCTCGTTCGGGCAGCGAGACCACGTTGCGGCCTGCTGCCTTGTCCGCCTGCTCAACGATCCACGAGCCGATGCGCTCGGCCTCAGGAGCTAGGTAGCGCAGGTCATTC
This sequence comes from Chitinophaga pinensis, assembly GCA_943370595.1. GTDB lineage: Bacteria > Pseudomonadota > Gammaproteobacteria > Burkholderiales > Burkholderiaceae_C > Piscinibacter. Next base: position 18,358 of record CALRRO020000016.1, on the reverse strand, counting down.
GTCTCCGTGTAGTTGTTGAGGGTCACATCGCCAGTAAGGCGATGGTTCGTCAACAGGTCAACGCGCCACTTCTCGATCCGCAGTTCGGTAAGTGCCAGTGTGGTGAAGGTCGCGCGCAGGCTGTGGCGATTCTGTGGACTGTCGGCCGCTTCAATGACGGCTCCCATTGCAGGCCCACGCGGGATGCCGGCATGGCCCTTGCCGCCGCGTGCCGGGAAGACGTAGCTGTTGCCTGCACGACGCGGCCGAGCTGCCAACAATTCGCGGGCTGGCTTGGACAACGGGAACGTCACCGGATTGCCGTTCTTGGGTGCGGGCAGGTGCCACGAGCCAGCATCGTCGCTCAGCTCAACACGGTCCCAAGTTAGCGACAGCGCCTCGTCCGCGCGCGCGCCGGTGCAGAGCATGAACGCGAGTGCATCGGCCTGTGTATGCGTCGCCGGTAGCTGGGCCGCGTCGGCTCGTATCAAGCGCAGTGCCTCCCAAACATGCCCAATGCGCGGCACGGCGACGCGCAGGTTTCGCGCGCGGGGTGGCGCCATTTGGCCCTTGAGCACGCGCACCGGGTTCTCGTCGATGAGCGGCTCGTCGCCAACGCGGAACTTCTCCATCGCCCAATTGATCAGGGCGCGTAGAACGGTAAACGCCTGACGCGCCTGTGCCGGGGCAGGGCGCTCGCCAGTCAGACCCCCCGTAGCCAGCTCCTTGTGCCGTCGCTCGCACATGGCGCGTGTGATCGACTTGATCGGCTTGGAGGCCCATTCGCCGAATGCCTTGTCCAAGTGCTTGTTGATGTCTCTGACCGTGTTTGGCTTTAGCGGCCCGTTGCGAGTCTTCTTGTTGGCGATGTAGTGGTCGGCGACTTGGCGCAGCGTGACTGCCTCGGACTTGGCGCGCTCGTCATCCAACGCCTCCGCAGCCTTAGCCTGCGCCTGCTCGGCCAGCGGGTCGCGGCCCATGTCCATCATGTTCCGGAGCTTCCGTGCGCGCTGTCGCGCACCGTGCCGCGCCTCGTCCCTGTTCGTGTCGTCACCTTCCAGCGGCATGGCGTCGACGCGACCAATGGTGATCCGGCGCTCGGTGTGGGCACCCTTGACGCGCCCTTGGAAGACGTAGGTCTTTGCGCCGGGCACTCGCTGCCCGTCCTTGACGTAGTCGCGCACAGCTCGCACGCCAAGCCCCTTCACTTCGGTGTCCCAGAGGATCGCTTGAAGTTTGTTGTCGGGGCAGCGGTGCTCCTTGACCGTGCGCTGCGTTAGCTTCAGCTTGCTGGTGTTCATAGTCCTCACTCTGCGGCAGCTAGGGTTTGAGGACCGTGATGACTCGCGGTGATGTTGCGCCGCGCGAACGCGAAAGGCGCGCGAGTGCGCGCCAGCATGCGGCCGTGATGCCGCAGGCTTGATGAGATGATTCCCACGTTGGCTCTCCAAAGCGTTGGAGGGTTGACCACGTGCCCCGGACGGTTGCCGCCGTCGCGGGGCACACCTAGTGCGGCGCGAATGCACCGCGCAGGCATTGTCACAACGCTGTAAGCACCAAGTCTCGCCCTAGCGCCCGCTAGGGCACGCTAGCGCCCGATCACAAGTGCCTGTCGGCACACGGTTTTCCCGGTGTGGCGCGCCACAACCCGCTAGCGCCCGGCTGCCTTTCGGGAACTCATAATCCTTTGGTCGTTGGTTCAAGTCCAACACGGCCTACCAGGGAACCTGGCAGCTCTGCCGATTCGCCGGCTCACGGCGGCGTGTCGAGCGTGGCCGCCACGGCCTTGCAGCGTCGTGCTTCAGCCCAGCTCGAGGCGTCGAAGCCGATCGTCGCGATCGCGCAGGTCGGCAGGAAGTCGATGTCACTCGCCAGGTGGTGCGCCAGTTCGGTGAGCTCGGGGTTGTGCCCGACGATGGCCACGCAGTCGAGGGCATCGTCGAGTTCCCCGAGGCTGTCCAGCAGCGCACGCGCCGAGCCACAGTACAGGCGTTCGTCGATGCGCACCTCATCCGCATTGACCCCGAAAGCGGTTGCCAGTGCGCGCGCCGTGCTCAGCGCCCGCAGTGCCGGGCTGGAGACGATCAGCTGCGGGCGGGGGCCCTTCGCAGCAAAGTGGCGGGTCAGGCGAGAGAGCTCGCGTTCGCCCTTCTCGTCGAGCGGTCGGGCACGGTCGGCCAGCGACAGTTCGTCCCAGCCGGAACTGGCGTGGCGCATCAGCAGCAGCGTCTTCATCGGGCGTCGTCGTCGATCCCGACACTATGGACGCTGCGGATCGCTCTCGCGAGCCGCGCAGTCAGGCGTTACCAGCGCGCTTGATCTGCCGCAACGCAGAAGGCTGCGGCAGACGCGGCCTGGCGGCGGCGATCAGCCCTTGGAGGCGGGCGGCACCGGGGCGCCGCCGGGGGCCACGGCCGGCGCGCGTGTCACGCGCGTCTTGCCACCAGTGGTTACCAGGATCACCGCGTCGCCAGGGTTCAGGGTCTCGTTGCCCTTGGCCTGCACGATGGCCTTGCGCTCACCGTTGCGCAGCTGCAGCAGGATCTCGACCGCGTCTTCGCGGGTGCCGGCACGCTCGACCGCATTGCCGACCACCGCACCGGCGACAGCACCGAGCACGCCGACGACCACCGCCTCGCGACGGCCGCCCACCGACGAGCCCGCCACCGCGCCGGCCACGCCGCCGGCGGTGGCGCCGATGCCGCTCTGGTTGCCTTCCACGGTGACCGAGCGCACCGAGAGCACGGTGGCGTCCTGGACCTGCGACATGCGCTGCGCGTCGCCGCGCTGGATGACGTCGGGGCTGGTGGTCGAGCAGGCGGCCAGCGAAACCACGGCCAGGGCGAGCAGGGTCTTTTTCATGAGGAACTCCACAGAGGATTCGAGCCCAACGCCCGGCGGGGCGATGGCGTTGACCAGTGGATGTGACTGTACGCCCGGGGTTCCGCGCGCAGATGTAAAGAACTCTGTCCGGCGTGCATTTCAGCCGTGAAGGCGGCTGGTTCGCGGCACGCTGGCGAGTAGGAACTCCATCTGGTCGACCAGGATGCGCCGGCCGCGCAGGATCATGTCCTCGTGCAGGCTGGGCACGTAGGGCAGGTAGAGCAGGCTCATGCGGGCCTCTTCCGGCATGCGGTTGCCCTTGCGGCCGTTGCAGGGGCGGCAGGCCGTGATGCAGTTCATCCAGCTGTCCTGGCCGCCGCGCGAAGTGGGCACGATGTGCTCGCGGGTCAGGTCGTCGGCGTGGAAGTGCGCGCCGCAGTAGGCACAGACGCCGCGATCGCGGGCGAACAGCTTGGGGTTGGACAGCGCGGGCGTCTGCCGCCAGGCCTTGCTGGGCACCGCCCCGCGCACCGCGACGATCGGGTGCACCTCGATGCGGCTTTGCAGCCCGGTGCGCCGCTGGGTGCCGCCGCGCAGCACGAAGAAGGTCTCGCCCAGCGTCCAGGCCACGCCGTCGCTGGCGTACAGGATCGCGGCGTCCTTCGCCGAGATCCACGCCTGCGGGCGGCCGGAAACGTCGAGTTGCAACACTTCCATGATCGTTCGAGCGTACTGCATTCGCGTCGGTTCGCTCAAGTCACGGGCATGACAGCCTCGTGACCGTCCCGAACTAGGGTCGAATGCCTAGAAATTCCGCAGGGGTGTTCGGCGCGATCCGGTGCTTTTCTGCAAAATAGAACGATCGTTCGTTTCTGGGCTCGACCCGATGGCCGACAGTCCGACCACCGTCCGCACGCTGCACAAGGGGCAGCAGACCCGGGCCACCATCCTGGAGGCGGCATTGACGCTGGCCTCGCACATGGGGCTGGAGGGCCTGTCGATCGGTGCGCTGGCCGAGGTCACCGGCATGAGCAAGTCGGGCGTCTTTGCCCACTTCGGCTCGCGCGACGAACTGCAGATCGCCGTGGTGCGCGAGTACCACAACAAGTTCGAGGAAGAGGTCTTCTACCCGGCGCTGCGCGAGCCGCGCGGCCTGCCGCGCCTGCGTGCGCTGTTCGACAACTGGGTGCGCCGCGTGGCGGTGGAGATCGACTCCGGCTGCATCTACATCAGCGGTGCCGTCGAGTTCGACGACCGGCCCGGCCCGGTGCGCGACGCGCTGGTCGACATGGTGCAGACCTGGCAGGACGCCCTGGAGCGCGCCATCCGCATCGGCGTCGAAGAAGGCCACCTGAGGCCCGACACCGACCCGCCGCAGATGCTGTTCGAGGTGCACGGCCTGATCCTCGCGCTGCACCACGATGCGCGCTTCCTCCGCCACCCCGGCGCGGTCGAGCGAGCGCGAACCGCTTTCCGCCGCGTGCTGGAGAACTACGCCGCGCCCGGCGCACTCGAATCCAAGCCTGCCGCCGCGCGCAAGCGTGCGGTGCGTTCCTGAATCCCCGTCCCTGGAGAGCTGAGCCCATGCCCACCTACACCCCGCCCCTGCGCGACATGCAGTTCGTCATGCACGAGGTGCTCAACGTCGTCGACGAGCTGAAGATGCTGCCGGCCCATGCCGACATCGACGCCGAGACGATCAATGCGGTGCTGGAAGAAGGCGGCAAGTTCGCCGCCGAGGTGATCGCACCGCTGAACCAGAGCGGCGACGCCGAAGGCTGCGTGCTCGACAAGGCGACGCACGAGGTCAAGGCACCGAAGGGCTTCAAGGAAGCCTACGCCAAGTACGTCGAGGGCGGCTGGCCGTCGCTGAGCTGCGACCCGGCCTTCGGCGGCCAGGGCCTGCCGCACGTGGTGAACCAGAGCTTCTACGAGATGCTCAACTCGTCGAACCAGGCCTGGACCATGTACCCCGGCCTGTCGCACGGCGCCTACGAGGCGCTGCATGCGCACGGCTCCGACGAACAGAAGGCGCTGTACCTGCCCAAGCTGACCAGCGGCCAGTGGACCGGCACGATGTGCCTGACTGAGCCGCACTGCGGCACCGACCTCGGCCTGCTGCGCAGCAAGGCCGAACCGCAGGCCGACGGCACCTACAAGATCACCGGCCAGAAGATCTTCATCTCCGCCGGCGAGCACGACCTGGCCGAGAACATCGTCCACCTGGTGCTGGCCCGCCTGCCCGATGCGCCGGCCGGCTCCAAGGGCATCTCGCTGTTCGTGGTGCCGAAGTTCCTCGCCAACACCGACGGTTCGCTGGGCGCGCGCAACGCCATCTTCTGCGCCGGCCTGGAGCACAAGATGGGCATCCACGGCAACGCCACCGCGCAGATCGTCATGGACGGCGCGGTCGGCACGCTGGTCGGCCAGCCGAACAAGGGCCTGGCCGCGATGTTCGTGATGATGAACGCGGCGCGCCTGGGCGTGGGCATGCAGTCGCTGGGCCTGACCGAAGTGGCGTACCAGAACGCCGTGGCCTACGCGAAGGACCGCATCCAGATGCGCGCGCTGTCCGGCCCGAAGAACCCGGACAAGCCGGCCGACACCATCATCGTGCACCCCGACGTGCGCAAGATGCTGCTGACCGCCCGCGCCTATGCCGAAGGTGCGCGTGCGCTGGCAATGTGGACCACGCTGCAGCTCGACAAGGAACTCGCCAGCGACGACGAGGACGAGCGCAAGGAATGCGCGGATCTGGTCGCGCTGGTCACCCCCATCGTCAAGGCCTTCTTCACCGACAACGCCTGGATCGCGACCTCGCACTGCCTGCAGGTGTTCGGCGGCCACGGCTACATCCGTGAATGGGGCATGGAACAGTACGTGCGCGACGCGCGCATCAACATGATCTACGAGGGCACCAACACCATCCAGTCGCTCGACCTGCTGGGCCGCAAGGTGCTGGGCGACAACGGCAAGAAGCTGAAGAAGTTCGGCAAGCTGGTGCAGGAGTTCGTCGAGGACGAAGGCACCAACGAGGCGATGCAGGAGTTCGTGAATCCGCTGGCCGAACTGGGCGACAAGGTCACCAAGCTGACCACCGAGCTGGGCATGAAGGCGATGGGCAACGCCGACGAAGTGGGTGCCGCCGCGGTGGACTACCTGCGCGTCTGCGGCCACCTGGTGTTCGCCTACTTCTGGGCGCGCATGGCCAAGGTGGCGCTGGCGAAGAAGGACAGCGGCGACCCGTTCTACACCGCCAAGCTGGCCACGGCGCGCTTCTACTACGCAAAGCTGCTGCCCGAGACGACCGGCCTGATCCGCAGCTGCCGCACCGGCCTGGCGCCGCTGATGGAGATGGACGAGGCGCTGTTCTGACATGAAGCGCATTGCCCTGCTGATCGTTGCGGTTGCGGTTCACGCCGCCGCGCTGGCCCAGGCCACGCCGGTGGGCCTGTGGAAGACGATCGACGACAAGACCGGCAAGGAGCGCTCGCTGATCCGCATCGCGGAGAGCGCGGGTGTGCTGACGGGTCGCATCGAGAAGTCTCTCGACCCCGGCAACGACCAGAGCGCCGTGTGCGACAAGTGCACCGACGAGCGCAAGGGCAAGCCGCTGATCGGCATGGCGATCATCCGCAACGTCAAGCAGAACGGCGACGACAAGGCGATCTGGGACGGCGGCGATATCACCGACCCCGACAACGGCAAGACCTACCGCCTGCGCCTGAAGCCGCTGGACGGTGGCAAGCAACTGGAGGTGCGTGGCTACATCGGCCCGTTCTTCCGCAACCAGACCTGGATCCGAGTGGAGTGAACAACATGAATCGATTCAACGTTCGCAAGGTGGCCGTGCTCGGCGCCGGGGTGATGGGCGCGCAGATCGCTGCCCATCTGGTCAACGTCAAGGTGCCCGTCATCCTGTTCGACCTGCCCGCCAAGGAAGGGCCGAAGAACGGCATCGTCACCAAGGCCGTCGAGGGCCTGAAGAAGCTCAAGCCCTCGCCGCTGGGCATCCCCGAGGACGCCGCCTTCATCGAGCAGGCGAACTACGAGGAGCACCTCGACAAGCTCAAAGACTGCGACCTGATCATCGAGGCCATCGCCGAGCGCATGGACTGGAAGCTCGACCTGTACAAGCGCATCGCGCCGGCCATCGCGCCGCATGCCATCGTCGCCTCCAACACTTCGGGCCTGTCGATCACCAAGCTCAGCGAGGCGCTGCCGGAAGAGATCAAGCCGCGCTTCTGCGGCATCCACTTCTTCAACCCGCCGCGGTACATGTACCTCGTCGAGCTGATCCCCACCCCAACCACCAAGCCGGAGATCCTCGACCAGCTCGAGAGCTTCGTGACCAGCGCCGTCGGCAAGGGCGTGGTGCGCGCCAAGGACACGCCGAACTTCATCGCCAACCGCGTCGGCATCGCCGGCATGCTGGCCACCATCAAGGAAGCCGAGACCTTCGGCCTGTCCTACGACGTCGTCGACGACCTGACCGGCAAGAAGCTCGGCCGCGCCAGCAGCGGCACCTTCCGTACCGCCGACGTGGTGGGCCTGGACACGATGGCCCACGTCATCAAGACGCTGCAGGACAACCTGGCCGACGATCCGTTCTTCCCCAGCTACGGCACGCCGCCGGTGCTGGCCAAGCTGATCGAGCAGGGCGCGCTGGGCCAGAAGAGCGGCGCCGGCTTCTACAAGAAGGTCGGCAAGGACATCCTGCGCCTCGACCCGGCGAAGGCCGACTACGTGCCGGCCGGCGGCAAGGCCGAGCCCATCGTCGAGCGCATGCTGAAGAAGGCGCCAGCCGAACGGCTCAAGCTGCTGCGTGAGTCGACCAACCCGCAGGCGCAGTTCCTCTGGGCCATCCTGCGCGACAGCTTCCACTACGCCGCGGTGCACCTGGCCGACATCGCCGAGACCGCGCGCGACGTCGACTTCGCGATGCGCTGGGGCTTCGGCACCTCGCAGGGGCCGTTCGAGCTGTGGCAGCAGGCCGGCTGGAAGCAGGTCGCCGAGTGGGTGAAGGCCGACATCGACGCCGGCAAGGCGCTGTGCAAGGCACCGCTGCCGGCCTGGGTGTTCGATGGCCGCGAGGGGGTGCACACGGCCGAAGGCTCGTGGAGCGCGGCGCAGGGCAAGTACATCCCGCGCAGCGCGCTCGGCGTCTACCAGCGCCAGCATTTCCCCGAGAACGTGGCCGGTTCCGGCGCGGTGGCGCCGCTCGCGGCCGGCACCGAGGTGTTCAAGAACGAGGAAGTGCGCGTCTGGACGCTGGACGGCGAGGTGCTGATCGCCAGCATCACCGCCAAGCTGCACCTGATCAGCCCGACCGTCGCTGAGGGCCTGCAGACCGCGCTGGAGAAGGCCGAGGCCGGCTACAAGGGCCTGGTGATCTGGTCGCCGGACGACGTGTTCTCGGCCGGTGCCAACCTCGAGGCGCTGATGCCGGTGTTCATGAAGAGCGGCGCCAAGGGCATCGCGCCGGAGCTGAAGAAGTTCCAGGACTTCATGCTGCGCATTCGCTACGCCCAGGTGCCGGTGGTCAGCGCCATCCGCGGCATCGCGCTGGGCGGTGGCTGCGAGCTGGCGGTGTACTCCAGCAAGCGTGTCGCGGCGATGGAGTCGTACATGGGCCTGGTGGAAGTCGGCGTCGGTCTCGTGCCCGGTGCCGGCGGCCTGACCTACATCGCGCGCCGCGCCGCCGAGATGGCCGCCGCGGGCAACGCCAACGCCGACATCTTCAGGTTCGTCACCGACGGCTTCACCAACGCCGCGATGGCCAAGGTAGGCACCAGCGCGATCGAGTCGCGCAAGCTCGGCTACCTGCTGTGGAGCGACGTGATCGTGCCGAACAAGGACGAACTGCTCTACGTCGCGATCCAGCAGGCCAAGGCGATGTTCGACAGCGGCTACCGCGCGCCGGCGAAGTCGCTGTTCCCGGTGGCGGGCCGCAGCGGCATCGCCACCGTCAAGGGGCAGCTCGCCAACATGCGCGACGGCGGCTTCATCAGCGCGCACGACTTCCACATCAGCGCGCTGATCGCCGACGTGGTCTGCGGCGGTGAAGTGGATGCCGGCTCGCTGGTGACCGAGGAGTACCTGATGTCGCTCGAGCGCAAGCACTTCTGCGCGCTGCTCGAGAACCCGAAGAGCCAGGAACGCATCATGGGCATGCTGCAGACCGGCAAGCCGGTTCGCAACTGATCACGGCAACGACAAGGAGATTCACATGAGCAAACAAGTGCAAGACGCCTACATCGTTGCCGCCACCCGCACGCCGATCGGCAAGTCGGGCCGGGGCTACTTCAGGAACACGCGGCCGGACGACCTGCTGGTCGCCGCGGTGCAGAGCGCACTGCGCCAGGTGCCGACGCTGGACCCGAAGGCGATCGAGGACGCCATCATCGGCTGCTCGTTCCCGGAAGGCGAGCAGGGCATCAACATGGCCCGCGTGGCGATGGTGCTGGCCGGGCTGCCGAACACGGTGGGCGGTGTCACCGTCAACCGCTTCTGCGCCTCGGGCCTGACCGCACTTCAGATGGCTGCTGACCGTATTCGCGTCGGCGAGGCCGACGTGATGATCGCCGGCGGCGCCGAGTCGATGAGCATGGTGCCGATGGGCGGCAACAAGCCCTCGTTCAACCCGGAGATCTTCGCCAAGGACGAGAACGTCGGCATCGCCTACGGCATGGGCCTGACCGCCGAGAAGGTGGCCAGCCAGTGGAAGGTGACGCGCGAGGCGCAGGATGCCTTCGCGCTGGCCTCGCACCAGAAGGCGCTGAAGGCCATGGCCGCCGGCGAGTTCACCGCCGAGATGACGCCGATCGAGATCGTCGACCGCTTCCCGAACCTGGCGACGGGTGAGGTGAGCACGAAGACGCGCACGGTGAACCTCGACGAAGGCGCGCGCCCCGACACCTCGCTCGAAGGCCTGGCCAGGCTCAAGCCGGTGTTCGCCGCCAAGGGCAGCGTGACCGCCGGCAACAGCTCGCAGACCAGCGACGGCGCCGGTGCGCTGATCCTGGCCTCCGAGAAGGCCATCAAGCAGTACGACCTCAAGCCGCTGGCGCGCTTCGTCAGCTTCGCCGCGCGCGGCGTGCCGCCGGAAATCATGGGCATCGGCCCGATCGAGGCGATCCCGGCTGCGCTGCGCTACGCCGGCCTGAAGCTCGACGACCTCGGCTGGATCGAACTGAACGAGGCGTTCGCCGCGCAGGCGCTGGCGGTGATCAACACCGTCGGCCTCGACCCGAGCAAGGTCAACCCGATGGGCGGCGCGATCGCGCTCGGTCACCCGCTGGGCGCCACCGGCGCGATCCGCGCGGCGACCGTGGTGCATGCGCTGCACCGCCACAACCTGAAGTACGGCATGGTCACCATGTGCGTGGGCATGGGGCAGGGCGCGGCGGGCATCATCGAACGCGTCTGAGCGGTACGACGAACGAGGCCACCTGCGGGTGGCTTCGGTCTTTCTGGGGAGCCTGTCATGAATGCACACACGCTCGCTGCCGATGACGGCACGCTGCTGGCTGTTCGCTTCTTCGAGCCGGCCGAGGGCGAAGCACGTCGCGGCGCGGTGCTGATCGGCGGCGCGATGGGCGTGCGCCAGGACTACTACCGCGCCTTCGCCGCCTGGCTCGCCGGGCAGGGCTTCGTGGTCGCCACCTTCGACTACCGCGGCTCGGGCGACTCGCAACCCGCGAGCGGCACGCTGCGCGGCTTCCGCGCCGACTTGTTCGACTGGGCGCGCGACACCGACACGGTGATCGAGGCGCTGGCCGCGCGGGCCGACGGTGTGCCGATCTACCTGATCGGCCACAGCCTGGGCGCGCAACTGCCCGGCCTGCTGCAGCACCGCGACCGCCTCGCCGGCCTGCTCTCGGTCGCTGCCGGCAGCGGCTACTGGCGCGACAACGCTCCGCAGCTCAAGCGCATGGTGCTGTACTTCTGGCATGTGCTGGTGCCGGTGGGCACGGCGCTGTTCGGCTACTTCCCGGGCAGGCGCATCGGCAAGGTCGGTGACCTGCCCAAGGGCGTGGTGCTGCAATGGCGCAAGTGGTGCATGCACCCGCGCTACCACGTCGGCGCCGAAGGCGCGGCGGTGCGCGAACGCTTCGAGGCCGCACGCTTCCCAGTGGTGGCGCTGTCGATCACCGACGACGAGCTGATGACCGAGCGTGGCACGCGCGTGCTGGTCGACTGCTACGCGAATGCGCCGCGGCGCATCGAGCGCATTTCGCCGGCCGACGTGCAGGCACGCCGCATCGGCCACTTCGGCTTCTTCCGCGAGCAGTTCCGTGGCACCCTGTGGCAGCGTGCAGCGCAGGTGCTGCACGACTTGCAGCCGCGCCGCGAGCAGACGACATGAGCCTTCCGTCCGAACCCACCAATCCTTCGCGCCGGCTGGCGCTTCGCCAGGGCAGCGGTGCGGCGCTGATCGCCACGGCGCCGCTGGTGCTGACGGCCTGCGGTGCCGCGCCGGTGGAAGGCGCAGGCTTCGCCTCGCTGCCGGCGGCGCTGGCCACGTTGCAGGGCCTGAAGACCAAGGCGCCCCGGCCCACCGGCGCCTGGGATCTGCCGAAGGTGCTGATCCACGCGGCGCAGAGCGTCGAGTACTCGCTCAGCGGCTTTCCGCTGCCGAAGGCGGCGTGGTTCCGCCACACCGTCGGCCCGGCGGCTTTCGCGGTGTTCTCGGCCCGCGGGCGCATGAGCCACTCGCTGTCCGAGCCCATCCCCGGTGCGCCCGACATCGCTGCCGGCCAGGCGCTCGACGCGGCGGTCGACCGGCTGGTGGCGGCGCTGCGCGCCTTCGAAGCCCATGCCGGCCCGCTGGCGCCGCATTTCGCCTATGGTGCGCTGGACAAGCCCGACTACACGAGCGCGCACCTGATGCACCTGGCCAACCACTGGCAAGAGATGGCGGCCTGAAGCCACCACCTCGCCGACAAACCCCAAGAGGAGACCCCCGCATGAGCATCAAGACCGCCACGCTGAACGGCGTGGCCACCATCGAGATCGCCCGCCCCGAGAAGAAGAACGCGCTGACCGTGGCGATGTACCAGGCGATGGCCGATGCGCTGAACGCCGCGCAGGCCGACCCGGCGGTGCGCGCCGTGCTGATCACCGGCCAGCCCGGCATCTTCACCAGCGGCAACGACATCGAGGACTTCATGAGCCGCCCGCCCGGCCAGGGCAGCAACGCCGCCGACTCGCCGGTGTTCCAGTTCATGCGTGCGCTGGTCGGCATCGACAAGCCGGTGGTGGCCGCCGTCACTGGCGCGGCGATCGGCATCGGCACGACACTGCTGCTGCACTGCGATCTGGTCTACGTGTCCGACGAGGCCCGCCTGGCGATGCCCTTCGTGAGCCTGGGCCTGGTGCCCGAGTTCGCCTCCAGCCTGGTGGTGCCACGCCTGCTCGGCAACGTCAAGGCTGCGGAGAAGCTGCTGCTCGGCGACCCGTTCTCGCCCGAGGACGCGGTGGAGGCGCGCATCGCCAACGCGGTGCTGCCGGCCGGCGAGGTGGTCAACCATGCTCGGCGCATCGCCGAGCGATTCAACAGCCTGCCGCCCGGCGCGGTGCGCGAGACCAAGAAGCTGCTGCGCCGCAACAGCACCGACGAGGTGCTGAAGACCATCGCCATCGAGGGCGAGCTGTTCAGCGCGCGGCTGCGCAGCCCCGAGGCCATGGAGGCCTTCCAGGCCTTCTTCCAGAAGCGCAAGCCGGACTTCTCGAAGTTCTCCTGAGACCAGGCGCGGCTGCCATGTCGCTCGCGCTCAAGCTGGCCCTCGCGCCGCTGCTGGTGGCGCAGGCGCTGGCCACGAAGCGGCGTGCGCCGCGCCTGCCGGAGGCCGACGGGCCGCGCGAAGGGCGGGAGGGTGAGGGCGAGCGGCTGTCGCTGCTGATCGTCGGTGATTCGTCGGCGGCCGGCGTCGGAGTGCGCACGCAGCACGACGCGCTGGCCGGGCATTTGACGCGCACGCTGGCACTGGCCTCGCGTCGCAGCGTGCACTGGCAGCTGGTGGCGAAGAGCGGCATCACCACCGCGCAGGCGCTCGAGCTCGTGCGTCAGGCGAAGCCGATGCGGGCGGACGTCGCCGTGGCGGTGCTGGGTGTCAACGACGTCATCGACCAGGTGCCCTCGCATCGTGCGGTCCAGCAGCGCGCCGCACTGGCCGACTGGCTGCGTGAGTCCGCTGGTGTTCGCCACGTGGTGTTCGCGCCGCTGCCGCCGATGCACCGTTTCCCGCTGCTGCCGCAACCACTGCGCCGCGTGATGGGCGACGACGCGCGCCGGCACGACGACGCGATGGCCCGCTGGGCGGGCACGCGCGACGACGTCTCGCACGTGCCGATCGCGCTCGACCTCGGCCCCGAACACATGGCCGACGACGGCTTCCACCCCGGCGAGCCGGTCTACCGCACCTGCGGGCAAGCGCTGGCCGCCTACATCGCCGAACGACTGATCACCTTGGAGACAAGACCATGACCCTCAACGGCAAGACGCTCTTCATCACCGGCGCCTCGCGCGGCATCGGCCTGGCCATCGCGCTGCGTGCGGCGCGCGACGGCGCCAACGTCGTGATCGCCGCGAAGACCGCGGAGACCAACCCCAAGCTGCCCGGCACCATCCACTCGGCGGCCGCCGAGATCGAGGCCGCGGGCGGCCATGCACTCGCGCTGCAGACCGACATCCGCGACGAGGCCAACGTGCTCGCGTCGGTCGAGCAGGCGGTGGCGCGCTTCGGCGGTATCGACATCCTGGTCAACAACGCCAGCGCGATCAGCCTGACGCCGACCGATGCGACGCCGATGAAGCGCTTCGACCTGATGTTCGGCGTCAACGTGCGCGGCACGTATCTCTGCACGCAGGCCTGCCTGCCGCAGCTGATCAAGTCGGCGCAGGCCGGGCGCAACCCGCATGTGCTGAACATGTCGCCGCCGCTGTCGATGCGCGAGCACTGGTTCGCGCCGCACGTGGCCTACACCATGGCCAAGTACGGCATGAGCGAGTGCACGCTGGGCCACGCCGGCGAGTTCCGCAAGCACGGCATCGGCGTCAACAGCCTGTGGCCGCGCACCGCCATCGCCACCGCCGCGCTGCAGATGATCCCGGGCGTGGACATCGCGAAGTGCCGCACGCCGGAGATCCTGGCCGACGCAGCCTGGCACATCCTGACCAGCGATGCGAAGACGACCACCGGCAACTTCTTCATCGACGACGCGCTGCTGGTGCAGCACGGCGTGACCGACTTCGACCGCTACAGCGTGACGCCGGGCAACCGCGACTTCATCCCGGACTTCTTCGTCGACTGATCAGCCGCCCGGCTTGCGCGCCTGCACCGTCTCTCCCGCGACAAAAAAGGCGCCGCCGGCCTGGTGGTGCAGCGTGCGCAGTTCCGCCGGCGCGTCGGCGCGCCAGCGGCCGTTCATGAACACACGCTCATCGGCCTGTGCCGCGATCACCTCGGCGACGAACAGGTCGTAGGCCTGCTGATGGTGGTGCTCGTTCGGCCCGGCGATCACACGGCATTCCAGCCAGGCGACGCAGCCTTCGACCAGCGGCGCGGTGATGCGCTGCGCGGCGAAGGACGCCAGGCCGCAGTCGGCGAACTTGTCGGCCCGCTCCGCCCCCGCCAGGCTGCCCGCGGCGTAAGTGGCATCGGCCAGCGCACGACAGGGCACGCTGAGCGCGAACGATCCGCTGGCGTCGATGAGCTGCCGCGTGAAGGTGCTCTTGTCGATCACCACCGTCACCTTGGGCGGGTCGAAGTCCAGCGGCATCGCCCAGGCGGCGGCCATCACGTTGATACGGCCTTCGTGCGCCGCGCTGACCAGCACGGTCGGCCCGTGGTTGAGCAGGCGGTAGGCCTGCGGCAAGGCCACGTCGCGGCGGTGGTCGGAAGTGCGCTCGGCGGTTGTCGAATTCATGCCCCCGATTGTGGGCGCCGCGCGAGGCCGTCGAAGAAGCTGGCGATCGCCTCGGCGGCGACATCCGGTGCTTCCAGGTGCACGAAGTGGCCGGTGTCGGGCTGCACGTCGAGCTGCAGGTCGCTGAAGAACTCCGGCAACCGGTCCGTCCACGAGCGCTTGAGGATCGGGTCGTGCGCGCCCCACAGCACGCGCGTCGGCGTGCCGATCGGCGGCGGCGGGCTGCTGCGGCCCTCGATCACCGCCATGCGCGCCGCGTGGATGCTGCGGTACCAGTTGAAGCCTCCCTGCAGGTTGCCGGGCTGCATGAAGTTGTCGACCCAGGTCTCCAGCTCGGCCGCGATCCAGTCCTGCCGGTGCGACCAGTGTGCGAGGAAGTTGCGCACATAGATCCGGCAGGCCTCTCGCGAGCTGCCGACCAGCTCGGCCGCCCAGGGCTGCTGGTGGAAGAACTGGTACCAGGTCTCGAGCAGGTGTCCGGGCTCGACCCAGCGTGCACCGATGCCGGGGTAGGCGCAGTTGAAGAAGAACAGGCCGCTGATGCGCTGCGGTGCGCGCCGCGCGATCGTCTGCGCGACGAAGGAGCCGACGTCGTGCGCGACCAGGCCGAAGCGCTGCAGGCCGAGTGCGTCCGCCACGGCCAGCGTGTCGTCGGCCAGCTGCTCCGGCGTGGCGTCGTTCGACGGTGCCAGCGAGGTCTTGGCCGAATCGCCGAAGCCGCGGAAGTCCGGCGCGGTCAGCGCGAAGCGGCCGGCCAGCCGCGCCATCAACGGCCGCCAGGCGTGCGACCACTCCGGCCAGCCGTGCAGCAGCAGCAGTGGCATGCCGGTGCCGGCCTGCAGGCAGTGCAGGCGAAGACCGTTGGCATCGATGAAACGGGAAGCGATGGGACTCACGTCGTGCTCCTTCAGAGGTCGCGCGCTGCAGGCGGAAAAGGCGCCGGCGATCGCGATAACCGAGCCGCAGACGCAGGACGCTCCGTGACAGCCCGGGTGCATCATCGCCGAGGTCATCCTTCCGTTGCAGGCGCAGAGGTGCTTCGGGAGACGTGTGCGGTGCTGGCGCTATGGCCCGGGGTGGCCTCAACCCTGTGCGGGACGTGAGGCCAGCGACGTGTTGTCGACGCTCCCCCTGCCTCGCACCGGCACGGCGGCGCAGCGGCGCCCGGGGTGCGAGGCGCACGTCGATCTGCGGCGCGGTGTCACCTCGGTGACACGCGGATGCCGGGCGGGTCGGGACAAACGCGATTGACTGTGGTCAAGCGAGGCGCATGCTGCGCACTCGCGTCGGCGCCTCTCGTCCACAACACCAACCGCGCCGCGCTCCAAGGAGACGCACGATGACCCGTTCACCCGTGGGCCGGCTGCTGCTGGCCTCAGCCCTGTTCGTCCCGCTCGCCGCCGCCGCCGATGGCGTGAGCGTGCGCAATGAGGGCGGCGACCCCGCCGCCGGCATCTTCCCGAGCGACCGCTACACGGTGCGCGACTGGTCGAACGCGACCTTCCGCCGCGTCGCGCTGCCCAAGCCCGACTGCGCCGTGCGGCCGAGCGATTGCGCCGACGTCGACGTGATCAACACCCTCGACGGCTTCTCGACGCAGCCGCGCTTCACCGTGCCCTTCACCGGCGACATCGACCCGGCCACGGTGACCAGCAGCAGCGTCTACCTGCTCAACCTCGGTGACACGCTGACGCTGCGCGGCTTCGGCCAGAAGGTCGGCATCAACCAGGTGCTCTGGGACCCGGCGAGCAAGACGCTCGCCTTCGAGTCCGACGAACTGCTGCAGGAGCATTCGCGCTATGTGCTGATCGTCACCGACGGCGTGCGCGATGCGCGCGGCAAGCGCATCAGGCCGGCGCGTGACGATGACGACGACGCGCGCGGGCGTGGCCGCGGCCACGACGAGTACCGCCGCGACCTGCGCGACGCGAAGCGCCACGGTGAGCGCGGCCGCGACCGCGTGGTGGCGGCCTCGCTGTTCACCACGCAGAGCATCACCGCCGACCTGGCGAAGATCTCGCGCGCCATCAAGGGCTCGACGCCGGCCCCGGTGAACTTCCTCGCCGGCAACGACGGCACGGGCGCGGTGCGCTCGGTGTTCCCGCTGGCGCAGGTGGCCGGCATCCAGTTCCAGCGCCACACGGGTGCGGCACCAGCCTTCACGCCGTCCTTCCTGCCGACACCCGCCCTGGGCATCGTGCCGGGCTCCGTGGCCCAGGTGGCCTATGGCACCTTCCGCTCGCCGGACTACCAGACGGCGCAGAAGTACATCCCCGCGACCGGTACGCTGAACGGCCGGCCGCAGCCGCAGGGCGAGAACACGCTGACGCTGCAGCTGTTCGTGCCTGCAGGCGCCAAGCCGGCCGGCGGCTGGCCGGTGGCGATCTTCGGCCACGGCTTCACCGACAGCATGTACGGCGCACCGTGGACGGTGGCTTCGGTGTTCGCTTCGCAGGGCATCGCGACGCTGTCGATCAACGTCGTCGGCCACGGCGGCGGTGCACTGGGCACGCTCAACGTGCTGCGCAACACCGGCGCTGCTCCGGTGGTGGTGAACGCCGGCGGCCGCGGTTTCGACCAGGACGGCAACGGCGCGATCGACAGCACCGAGGGTGTCAACGCCGCCGCCCCGCGCAGCATCATCAGCAGCCGCGACGGCCTGCGCCAGACGGTGGTCGACCTGATGCAACTGGTGCGCCAGGTCGAGGTGGGCGTGGACGTCGACGGCGACGGCAGCGCCGACCTCGACGCCCAGCGCATCTACTACGCCGGCCAGTCCTTCGGCGGCATCTACGGCACGATCCTGCTCGGCGTCGAACCGTCCATCAAGGCCGGTGTGCCCAACGTGCCCGGTGGATCGATCACCGAAGTGGCGCGCCTGGGTGCCTTCCGTCCGCTGACCGGCATTGCGCTGGCCACGCGGGTGCCGCCGCTGGTCAACGTCAGCCCCAACCCGACCGGCATCGCCTTCGACGAGAACATGCCGCTGCGCGGCGAGCCGGCGCGCATCAACACCGTGGCCGGGGCGATGGCGATCCAGCAACTGCTCGACCGCAACGAGTGGGTGCAGCAGTCGGGCAATCCGGTGAGCTATGCCGAGCGCATCCGCAAGAACCCGCTGCCCGGCCACGCGGCCAAGCCGGTGCTGGTGCAGTTCGCCAAGGGCGACGTGACCGTGCCCAACCCGACCAGCACGGCGATCGTTCGCGCCGGCGACCTGGCCGACCGCGCCGTCTACTTCCGCAACGACCTGGCGGTGGCCGCCAACCCGGGGGTCCCGAAGAATCCGCACACCTTCCTGACCAACATCGGTGCGGCGGCGACGGTGCCCTACGCGGTGGCGGCACAGCAGCAGATCGCGGTGTTCTTCGCCAGCCACGGCACGACGGTGATCGACCCCGATGGCGCCGGCCCGTTCTTCGAGGTGCCGATCGTGGCGCCGCTGCCGGAAGGCCTGAACTTCCTGCCGTGACGCTGTCAGCAGAGTTGCGTTAACCTCGCGCTCCGCGACAAGCGGCGGGTCGCCTCACCGGGCGGCCCGCCGCGGCTGTTTTGACTGGGCCACGCCGGCCTCCACGGCGCGGGACCGGCCACATCCCGACCCCGGCGAGCCTGCGTGTTCCGC
>CALRRO020000015.1:0-144372 GCA_943370595.1 Chitinophaga pinensis | reverse complement strand
GCGCGCTCCAGCCCGCCCGCACGCGCCTTTGCTGAACCAGCGGTGGCATGCCGGTCGCGGAACTCCAGTGGTGGACTTCGCGGCAGGCGCTGCCCGCTGGGGGCGATTTGGGCGGCGACGAGAAGCGCAGCGTCAGGGGGCAGCGCGCGAACGCGCGCTTCGTAGACTGACTTGCCGCCGGCTGTCTGAACGAAGTGAGCGCAGCGAACGCAGTGAGTTGGGCGGCATGCACCCTGGCGCGAGCATCGCAGTGCAGTCGGCGCGCAGCGCCGACCGCCGCCGCATGAGCCCCCAGCGGGCAGCGCCTGCCGCGATGCGCCAATCAAGGCATGAATGCAGCCCGACTCGAACGTCAGTAGCGGGCAGAGAGCCATCACCGGCTCACGCCTCAACTCTCCGCACTGAATCCGATCCGCCGCACCAGCGGGCCCCAGCGTTCGAACTCTTCGCGCTGGCTCCGGGCCATCTCCTCGGGTGTCGAGCCCCGAGCGATCAGCCCGACGGACGCCAGGGCATCGATCACGGCACGTTCCTTCAGCGCGGCCACGATTGCGCTGTTGGCGGCAGCGATCGTCGCGCCCGGCACTCGCGCCGGCATGTAGAAGCCGAACCACTCTTCGATCAGCAACTCGCCGAAGCCTTGCTCGGCGAAGGTGGGCACCTCCGGCGAGAACGGCAGGCGCGTGCGCCCGCTGGTGGCCAGCAGGCGCAGCCGGCCGGAGCGGTGGTGCGCGAGGAAGTCGCCCGCCGGGGTGAACATCGCGGCGATCTGGCCACCGAGCAGGTCGGTGATGCCCGGGACCGAGCCGCGGTACGGCACGTGGCGCAGTTCCAGCCGCTGCCCGAACGCCAGCAACGCGCCGAGGAAGTGTGGCGGGCTGCCGGCCGCCGGCGAGCCGTAGGCGGCATCGTCGGGATGGGTGTGCGCCCAGGCCACGA
Organism: Chitinophaga pinensis; assembly: GCA_943370595.1. Classification (GTDB taxonomy): domain Bacteria; phylum Pseudomonadota; class Gammaproteobacteria; order Burkholderiales; family Burkholderiaceae_C; genus Piscinibacter. The sequence goes on along the minus strand of CALRRO020000015.1, from coordinate 143,433 downwards.
AACCCTTCACGTCGCGCACCTGTGCCGGCACACGCGGGCCGACCGCCAGGCCATGGTGGGCCACGGCAGCGATCGACACCGCGGCGAAGTCGGCCTGAGGGTCGTAGGGCAGTCGGCGGTACACGTGCGGGTAGATCGCTGCGGTCGAGAACGGTGTCAGCGCCATCACCGAGCCGTCGGCCGGCGCCGTCTTCAGCGTCTCGAGCGCGATGCGGCCGCCCGCGCCGCTGCGGTTGTCCACCATCGCCGGCTGGCGCGCATAGGTGGTACCGCCGAGCCGTTCGGCGATGCGCCGCGCGACCAGGTCGCCGGCGCTGCCCGGCGGGAAGCCGTAGAGGATGCGCGGCTGCTCGATCGTCTGCGCCTGCAGCAGGCCCGGCCATCCGGCGAGGGCGCCGAGCCCGCCGAGGGCACCAAGGGTCTGGCGTCGGGTCGTTCGCATCGGCGGCTCCGGGTCGCTCAGATCTCCATTGCCGGCCGGTGCGACTGCGCCGGCTCGCGGCTGCCCAGGCGTTCGCACCACTGCGCGTATTCGTCGAAGCTGCCGAAGCCCGGATACAGCGGCGACCACAGGAACAGCCGCGCGTAGATGCGGCAGCGCAAGGCGGCGGGCAGGTCGCTGTCGAGCAGGCGGGTCTTGATCGATGCCATGTCGCTGCGCAGCGTCGCCATGCGCAGGCCGCCGTCGCGGGCGCTGTCGACCTGCAGGCTGTCGGGCTGCGGGCCGGGCGCGCGCCGCGCCCAGCGTTCGCCGCCGGGCAGCATTGGCTCGCCGTCGCGGGCCAGCGCGGTCCAGGCGCCGGCCAGGGCCTGGGAGACCTGCTCGCGCCCGGCCCGGTTGAACGGCGTGTTGACCTTGAACAGGTCGAACTCGCCGTCGATGTCGCGGAACACGAACGGCATCTCCATCGCGTGCGCCGCGCCGAGCAGCAGGTCGGGACGGATGAACGGGATCGCCGGTGCCTCGTCCCAGTCGAAGCGATACGTCCAGACCTCGGCATGGCCGCCGGCCAGCATGGCATCGGCCGGCGCGTCGACATGCACCGCGCGCCAGGCGTCGGACTGGTAGCGCGACTGCGCCAGGTAGGCGGCGCGGTCATGCATCAGCGGGAGCGCGCCGAACAGCAGCCGCACATGCTCCGGCTTGTCGGCCAGGAAGGTGCGCACCTCGTCGCGGTTGCTGCCCAGGATCACCGGCACGCGGTTCCAGTGGCCCGATCCGAAGACTTCGTTGAGTGGCGCGACGGGCAGCGTGACGCCGTCGCGCGCCGGCCGCGGAGCGAGGTAGATGCCGACGCTGCAGCGTGCGTGCGCTGCGATCAGCTGCGCCGGCGTCAGCGTGCGCAGGAAGGCCGCCACGTCTTGCGGCGGCAGCGCGGCCAGTGCGTCGTGCGCGCTCCGGGCATCGGCACTGCGCCCGGCGCCGTGCCAGACCCGTGCCGCGACCTCGAGGGCGCCGCAGCGGCGGCTGTCCAGCGGCGAATCGATGCCATGCACCGCCTCGTCGAGGCTGAAGCTCTCCGCCACCGGCGACTGCGCGATCGCACGATGGAACAGGCCGGCCGCCAGCGGGCTGGCCAGCAGCAGCAGCACGTTCTGCCCGCCGGCCGACTCGCCGAAGATCGTCACGCGCGACGCATCGCCGCCGAACGCGCCAATGTGGTCCTGCACCCAGCGCAGCCCGGCGACCAGGTCGAGCAGGCCGAAGTTGCCCGAGCGCTCCTCGGCGCTCAGGCCGTCTTCCTGGCGCAGCGCCGAGTGGCAGAACCAGCCCAGCACGCCTAGGCGGTAGTTCAGCGTCACCACCACCACACCGTCGTGCGCCGCCAGCTTGCGCGCCACGTCGTAGCTCGACGCACTGCCCACCGAGTTCGCGCCGCCGTGGATCCACACCATCACCGGGCGGCGCTCGGTGCCTTGCGGCACGGCCTCGGGCGCGCAGGCGGGCGCGAAGACGTTGAGGAAGAGGCAGTCTTCCTCGCCGACCACCTGGCCGTGCTGCGCCGCCGGCACCGGCGCCAGCAGGCCGCCGACCTGCGGCGCGATCGGGCCGTGCGCCAGCGCCTCGAAGCGGCCCGCCCAGGGCGGCGCTGGCTGCGGCGCACGCCAGCGCAGCGCACCCACCGGCGCCGCCGCGTAGCGGATGCCGCGCCAGGCGTGCGTGCCATCGCTCTCGCGCGAGCCGATCAGTTCGCCGCTGGTGAGGCGGCGCAGCGATGCGGGGTCAGCTTGTCTGGGCAGCGATGGCATGGGGGTCGTGGGCAGGGGTGGAGTCGGTGCCGCGCACCATCGGGCGCAGCAGGAAGCGGGCAAGCGCCGGCAGCAGCACCAGGGCGCCGACCATGTTCCACAGGAACATGAAGCCGAGCAGGATGCCCATGTCGGCCTGGAACTTGATCGGGCTGAAGAACCAGGTGCCGACGGCCAGCGCCAGCGTCAGGCCGGTGAGCAGCACCACGCGGCCGGTGAAGCGCAATGCCGCGCGGTAGGCCGCGTCGATGTCGTCGCCGGCGCGGATGCGCTGCAGCATCACGGCCAGCACGTACAGCGCGTAGTCGACGCCGATGCCCACGCCCAGCGCGATCACCGGCAGCGTGGCCACCTTGACGCCCATGCCGAGCACCACCATCAGCGCTTCGCACAGCATCGAGGTCAGCACCAGCGGCAGCACGGCGACGACCGTCGCGCGCCACGAGCGGAAGGTCAGCCAGCACAGCAGCAGCACCGCGCCGTAGACCCACACCAGCATCTCGCGCATGGCCTGGCGCACGACGATGTTGGTGGCAGCGTCGATGCCGGCCGAGCCGGCGGCGAGCAGGAAGCGCGTGTCCGACGCCGGCTGCGCGGCGATGAAGGCCTCGGCCTCGCGCACCACCCGGTCCAGCGTGTCGGCCTTGTGGTCCTTCAGGTAGACGTACAGCGACAGGAACGAGCAGGCCTTGTCGAACAGCTCGCGCGGCGCCTGGGCCTGCACGCCGCCGAGCGCCTGGTCGCTGGCGATCAGCTCGTACCACTTGAACTGGCCTTCGTTGTAGCCGACCATCGCCAGCCGGGCCAGCCCGGCCATCGACTGCGTGCCCTCGACGCCGGGCAGCTGCTGCAGCCGCCAGGCCAGCGCGTCGACCTGCGACAGCGTCGCGTAGCGCGTGCACTGGTCGTCGGGCGTCGTCACCATCACCGTCAGGATGTCGGTGCTGGCGGCGTAGTGCCGGGCGATGTAGTCGTTGTCGCGGTTGTAGCGCGAGTCCGCGCGCAGCTCGGGCGCACCGGCGTCGAGATCGCCCACCTTCAGCTGCAGGCTCAGCGCCACCGCGCCGGCCAGCACCAGCGCCGCGATGCCGCAGGCCGCAAGCGCCGGGCCGCGCCGCGTGAAGCCGGCCAGGAAGGCCCAGGCACCGCGCAGCTCGCCGGCCTGTTCCTGGCGCAGGCTGCGTTCGGCCGCCGCCGCGCTGACGCCGACATACGACAGCAGCACCGGCAGCAGCACGAGGTTGGTGAAGATCAGCACCGCCACGCCGATGCTGGCGATCACCGCCAGGTCCTGGATCACGCGGATCGCGATCAGCGCCAGCACCGCGAAGCCGACCGCGTCGCACAGCAGCGCGGTGAGCCCGGCGACGAACAGCCGGCGGAAGGTGTAGCGCGCCGCCACCACGCGGTGCGTGCCGCGTCCGACGTCCTGCAGGATGCCGTTCATCTTCTGTGCACCGTGGCTCATGCCGATGGCGAACACCAGGAAGGGCACCAGCACCGAGTACGGATCGAGCGCGTAGCCGAAGCTGCGCAGCAGCCCGAACTGCCAGACCACCGCCACCAGCGAGCAGGCCACCACGATCAGCGTCGAGCGCACGCAGCGGGTGTAGGCGTACAGCACGCCGGCGCAGATCACCAGCGCCAGCACGAAGAAGCCGAGCACCTGGCGCACGCCCTCCATCAGGTCGCCGATGACCTTGGCGAAGCCGATCACGTGGATGCCGATGCGCTCGCTCTGGTACTTGCTGCGCAGCTCCTCGATGCGCCGGCCGAGCTCGCCGTAGTCCAGCGGCGCGCCGGTGCGCGGGTCGGTGTCGAGCAGCGGCACGTAGACGATGCTCGAGCCGAAATCGGCCGCGACCAGCTGGCCGATCTCGCCCGAACGCTCGACGTTGGCGCGCAGCTCGGCCATCGCCTGCGGGCTGCCGTCGTAGCGGTCGCTGATCACCGTGTCGCCGTCCAGCCCTTCTTCGGTGACGGCGACCCAGCGCGTGTTGGCCGTCCACAGCGACTTCATGAACGGCCGGTCGACCCCGGGCAGCAGGAAGATCTCGTCGTTGAGCTGGCGCAGCGTCTCGAGGTAGTCCTTGTCGAAGATCGTCCCGCCCTTGGCCTGCACCGCGATGCGCAGCGCATTGCCGCCACCGGCCAGCTTGGCCTTGTGGGCGAGGTAGTTGACGATGTACGGGTGCTGGGCCGGGATGGTCTTCTCGAAGCTGGCGGTGAGTTGCAGGCCCAGCGCCTGCCAGCCCAGCAGCAGCGTGACGAGCAGGCAGATCGCCAGCACCCAGGGTCGGTGGTTGAAGAACAGCCGCTCGGCGGGCGAGCCGCTGGCGGTGTCGAAGTCCTGCAGGTCGCGGATCACCGGCTGCGCGGTGTCGTCGGTGGTCGGGGTCACGTCGGGGTCTCGGTGGAATCAGGCTGACGGATCAGGCCGCCGCATGGCGCTTCACGCCACGCAGCCCGGCCAGCACGATCGGGCCGCTGTCGGTGGCGGCCAGCGCGGCGGCGGGAAAGGGGGGCGTGGCGGCCTCGCGCCGGAAGCTCGCGCCGTCGTCGCGGCTGGTCAGCAGGTCGCCGTTCTGCGCCACCAGCACGATGCGGCCGTCGCTGCGCTGCAGGCCCGCACCGATGCCCACCGGCACCGGGTTGCTGACCGCCGCCCAGCTGCCGCCGCCATCGGTGGAGCGGAAGATGTTGCCGCGCAGGCCGTAGGCCAGCACGCTGCCGGCCGCGGTGATCAGCACGCCGAAGAAGCTGCCCTTGTAGGGCGAGGCCAGCGCCTCGAAGCTGGCGCCGCCATCGTTCGAGCGCAGCAGCAGGCCCTGTTCGCCGGCGATGAAGATGCGCTCGCCGGCACGGCGCACGCCGTACAGGTGGAGCTGCTTCGGGTTGGGCAGGCGCTGCGCGAAGCTCTGCGGCGCGGCGCCGTCGCGCCACTCCAGCGCCAGGCCGTAGGCGCCGACGGCCAGCAGCTTGCCGCCGCCTGGCGCGAGGTCGAACCAGGGCTTGTCCGGGCCTTCGTCGATCTTGCGCTGTGCGGCACGGCGCTGCGCCTCGTCGGCCGCGCCCTGCAGCGCGAGCTGGGCGGCACGCGCGCCGTCGAGCTGCAGCGACCAGCTGGCGCCGGCATCCTCGGTGCGCAGCAGCACGCCGAAGTGGCCGGCGGCCCAGCCGCGACGCTCGTCGGTGAAGGCCAGCGCGGTCAGGCTCGCCTGCACCGGCACGCGCGACTGGGCCCAGGTCTGGCCATCGTCGTCGCTGCACAGCACGATGCCGCGCTCGCCGGCCACGACGATGCGCCGCCCGGCGCGCGCCGCGGCCAGCAGCGCCGCGCGCGGTGCCAGTGCGGTGCGCAGCGCCTCCTGCTGCAGCACGGCCGGCAGGGCGGCCGGCGCAGCGGCCTGGGCGCGCGCCGTGGTCAGCGCGAGTCCCGCGCCGGCCAGCAGGTTCCTGCGCTTCACCGCGTGCTCTCGTTGGCCAGTTCTTCCGGGCTGAAGACGCTGCGCTCCAGCTTCGGCAGCAGCTTCACCTGCACCGGCAGCTCGTTGGTCGCCATGTTCAGGTAGTAGGCGCCGGTCTGCAGGTCGTAGCCGCCCCAGAACACGTTGCCCAGCACTGCCGGCACGTCCGGCGCGGTCAGCGTCAGCGTGTAGTTGGTGCGCCAGAGTTCGCCCTTGGCATCCCAGCCGTCGAACAGGATGATCTGCCAGGTGTCTTCGTCGATGTAGTACTTGCGCTTGGCCGCCACGTGGCGCTTGCCGGCGGCCAGCGTGGCCTCCACCTCCCACACGCGGTGCAGCTCCCAGCGCACCAGGCTCGGATTCAGCGTGTTCGGCGTGACCAGGTCGGCCACCTTGGCCAGCGCCGCGCGGTTGTTGTTGTAGGGGATGTAGAGCTCCTTCTTGCCGATCAGCTTCAGCTCGTGCTTGTCGATCGGGCCGAACAGGTTGAAGGCCTCGTCGAACAGGCCGATCCCGCTGGTCACCGCATCGGGCGTGTCGTAGCCCACCGAGGGTGCTTTGCGCACGCGGCGCTGGCCGACCAGGTACTGCCACAGGCCGCGCGGCGCGCCGGCGTTCATGCCGTCGTGCGCCAGGATGGCCTCGCCGGCCTTCGAGCCCGGCTCGGTGGCGGCGAACTTGCCCAGCGCGTAGTAGCCGTCGAACTTCTCCGGCGTCATCTCCGGGTCGTGGATGACGCGGCGGAAGGTCTGCGTGCCGCCCGAGGCCATGCTGCGCTTGCCGTCGGCCGTCATCACCCACACGCGCAGCGGCGTCTGCGTGTTCACGCCCAACCAGGCGAGGCGATGGTTGAGGATGACCTCGTAGGCGTCCTTCGGGATCGGGAACGGGATGCCGCCGAACGCACCTTCGACGCCTTGCCCGTTGTCGACCAGCTTGGCGCGCGTCGCATTCCTGAAGGTGTTGTCGTAGACATGCTGCGGCGCCGCGCCGCTGCGGCGCGTCGGATAGACGTCGATGCGGAAGTCCGGGTACTTCTTCATCAGCGCCTTGACGCCGTCGGACAGCTTCGCCGCGTGCTGCTCCATGTTCTTCGCGTCGATCTGCAGCAGCGGCTTGTCGGCCGGGAACGGGTCGGGCCGCGGGTCGCCGTTCTTGTAGCCGGGCGCCGGCTTGGTCAGGCCGCCGTCCCAGGCCGGAATGCTGCCGTCCTTGTTGCCGGCGCGTTCGGCGCCCAGCGGGGTCAGCGTGGACTTGAGCCGGGCGGCTTCCTCGGCGGTGGCGGCGGCCGTGGCCGCCAGCGGCAGGAGGGCGGCGCAGGCGGCTGCCAGCAGGGTGTGTCTCATGGGTGTCTCCGGGTGATGCTCAGAAGGTGGTCGACGCGCTGAACGCGATGTAGGCACGGTCGCGCAGCGACTGGCCGAAGCTCAGCTGGCGTGGTGAGCCGCTGCCGGCCACCAGCGTCTCGGTGAAGGTGCGGGCCTTGCCGAAGTAGTCGTTGTAGGTGAGCGAGAAGTTCCAGGCGTTCTGGTACTTCGCCTTCAGGCCGATGGTCCAGTCGCCGCCGTCGGAGACGCCGCCGGCGAAGTTGCCGATCGCCGAGGAGCGGCCGCCGAAGTTGTAGCCCACGCCGATCGGCACCGACAGGTCAAGCCCGCTGGCCACCTGGAAGTAGCTCGGCTCGAACAGCACGCGCAGCGCGAACGCATCCTTGGTGGTGTTCGGGTCGAGCCCGCCGATGCCCTGGTTGCTGCCGTCGGCTGCCGCGAAGATGTCGCGCTTGACCTTCAGGCGCCGGTTGTAGGCGATCTCGCCGAGTACCGCGCCACCCTGCCACAGCGCCGAGGGCTGCAGCACGTAGATGCCCGAGAGCTGCAGATGCGCGGTGTCGCCGACGGCGTAGCAGGGCGTGTCGCTGCTCGTGTCGCAGGCCAGCACGGGGCTCGGGCCGCCGATCACCGCCGGGTCGCTGTTCAGCGGCGTGTTCTGCCGCACCGAACCTTCCAGCGCCCAGTTCAGCTGGCCGATCGACGAGGTGACGCTGGCACCGAACGCGCGGATCTTGCTCGCGTAGGCCACGCGCACATGGCCCTGCACGAAGTCGAACACCAGGCCGCTGGGCGTCTTGTCGTGGTACTGCACCGCATACAGGCCGTACTCGAAGTCGCCGCCGGTCGGGCTCCAGCGCAGCTGCACGCCGCCCTGGCCGCTGTTCTTCGGCCGGTTGTCGGCCGCGGTGTCGACGGGCAGCTCGATCGGCGAGCCGTCCGGCGCCTGGCCGAAGTTGACGCGGCCGCCACCGATGTAGTCCTGGTTCGAGAAGTAGCTGCCGACGCCGGGCAGCTTGCTCTTGCGCCACTTGAACTGGTAGTAGGCGCCGAGCTGCAGGCCTTCGGCCAGGCGCAGCGTGCCCGAGACCTGCTCGACCGGCAGCAGCACCTCCTTGAACTGCCAGCCCGGCACCGAGACGATGCGCGCGATGTCCACCGGCCCCTGCGCATTGGCGATGCCGTTCTGCCCGAAGAACAGGCTCTCGCCCCACTGCAGCGTGTGCTTGCCCAGGCGCAGGTTGGCCTTCATGCCGCCGACGTCGCCCTTCAGGTAGACGAAGGCGTCGAGCAGCTCGCCGCCGCGGCCGTGCTGGCGGCGGGTCGAGGGCAGGAACTCGTTGGCCTCCTGGCCGAAGTTGTTGTTCGAGGTGCTGACCACCGGCCCGAGCGGGTTGCCCGCGGCGTACAGCGCGCTGCCCGCGTAGTCGCTGCGGCCCAGGTAGGCGCCGTCGTGCCAGGCGGTGCCGCTGATGCGGCCGCCGTAGTTCGGCGCGGCCACGTCCAGCTCGGCCAGCAGGTCGAAGCGGCGCGAGATCAAGCCCTTGCGGAAGTTGTTGTTGCCGTCGTCCTCGTTGACGGTGCCGGGGTCGACCGCCACGTCCAGCCGCGTCAGCGCGGCCGACGGATCCTTCAACCGGTAGCCGAGGCTGAACTTCGGTGTCAGGTCGAGGCGGACCTTCAGGTCCGGGTCGGGGGTCTCGAGTTCGAAGGCGTGAGCTGCGGGCATAAGCGCGAGCAGTGCCGCAGCCGCCATGGCAGTGCGTTGGATCATGGTTCGTCTCCTCGTGTGGTTGTTGTGTCGCCGGCGGCTCAGGGCCTGGGCGTGGCCCCGGCATCCAGCGTGAAGCTGCCCTTGTCGATGCGCAGCATCACGACGCCGCGCTGATCGAAGCCGAGGTGATCGCTGGGCGTGTAGTTCAGGACGCCGTGCGAGATGGCGATTTCCCTTTCGCTTTCCAGCGCATCGCGCAGGGCCTGGCGGAACGCTGCGCTGCCCGGCTTGGCGCGCTGGGCCGCGACCGGCACGATGCGTTCGAGCACCTTCAGCGCATCGAAGGCATGGGCACCGAACTGGGTGCGCGAGTTCGCGCCGTGCAGCTTCTCGAAGCGGGTCACGTACTCCAGCGCCACCGGCCGGACCGGACTGGCCGCGTCGAGCTGTTCGGCCACCAGCACCGGCCCGGCTGGCAGGATCGCCCCTTCCATCGACTTGCCGCCGACACGCACCAGGTCCGGCGAGCCCGAGCCGTGCGTGTGATAGACCGGACCACGCCAGCCTCGATCCCTGAGGTTGATCTGCGGCATCGCCGCGGCCGAGCCGGCGGCCACCAGCAGCACGGCGTCGGGTTTGGCCGCCATCACCTTCAGCGCCTGGGCGGTGATCGCGGTGTCCATCGGCAAGAAGCGCTCGGTGGCGACGATCTCCAGACCAGCCTTCCTGGCCGATGCCGTGAAGGCCTGCAGCCACATCTCGCCGTAGCCTTCGCCCCAGCCGAGGAAGGCCACGCGGCGCACCTTGTCCGCGACCATTCGCGACGCGAGCGCGTCCGACATCAGCGGCACCGGTTGCGGCAACGGGAACGTCCAGTCACCGGCGCCGCCGGGGCGCGGTGCGGGTGCGAACGCGAGCTGCACCGTCTTCGCTTCGGCCGCCACCGGCGCGATCGCGAACACGCCCGGCACGCCGGAGGACCCGAGGATCACGTCGACCTTGTTCTCGTCGACGAACTTGCGCGCGTTCTTGACGGCACCGGTGGTGTCCGATGCGTCGTCGAGCACGATCAGCTTGACCGGCTCGCCGGCGATGCGCTCGGGCCACAGGGCGAGCGAGGCCTTCTGCGGAAGGCCCAGCGACGACAGCGGGCCGGTCAGCGACAAGCTCACGCCGATCGTCAGCTCGGCGTGCGCCGTGGCTGCCGATGCGGCCAGCAGGGTGGTGACGCCGAGGCGCCGGAGGTTGCTCAACATGCTTGTCTCCTTGTGGTTCTTGTGTCGCCGCGCGGGGCGGCGATTCGCCTCAGAGGTAGGTCGCCGCGAAGCCGCCGTCGACCGGCAGGTTCACGCCGCTGATCCAGCGCGAGGCGTCGTCGCACAGGAAGGCGATGGCCGGCGCGATCTCGTCGGCCAGCCCCGGGCGCTTGATGCGGCTCGCATCGGCCTCGACGCGGGCCTGGCCCAGCTGGGCGACGAACTCGCCGAGGATCGGCGTGAACACCGGCCCCGGCGCCACGCAGTTCATGCGCACGTCGCGCTTCATGAACCATTCGCGCGAGCGTTGCATCGTCCAGACGATCAGCGCTTCCTTGAAGTACTCGTAGCAGTCGCGCTGCTCGACCGGGTGGCGCGCCAGCCAGGCCAGGCCGGCCTCGAAGCCGGACACCTCGGCCAGTGCCTTGTGCAGGTCCAGCCGCTTTGGATAGAAGTGACCGAGGATGGACGACACGTTGACGATCGCGCTGCCCGCCGGCATGCGCTCGACGACCCGTTCGCACAGGTGGCGGGTGCCCAGGTAGTTGATGCGCGCGACCAGCGCCGCCGGCGAGGTGCCCGGCACGCCGGCGATGGTGCACAGCGCGTCGATGCGCTCGGGCAGTTGCCGGACGGCGGCGTCGATCGCCGCGGCCTCGGACAGGTCGGCCTTGACGAAGCCGTCCAGCGTCAGTATCGGGTCGTTGCGGTCGACGCCGATCACGCGGGCGCCGTGGAAGCGCATCAGCCGGGCGGTCTCGGCGCCGATGCCCGAGCTCGCGCCGGTGATGACGATGGTCTTGTCTTTCAGGTTCATGGTGTGCCTTGGAGCGAGGTCTCAGAACGGGTACTGCGGCGCGGTGTCCTTGACGGTCAGCCACTGCCAGGTGGTGAAGGCTTCCCAGTCGGCCGGGCCGCCGTGCACGTTGCCGTTGCCGGCCACGCCAGGGCCGCCGAAGGGGTTGGTGGCGTCGTCGTTGACGGTTTGGTCGTTGACGTGGACCATGCCGGCGCGCAGCCGCTGGGCCACCGACATCGCGCGGCCCACAGAGCGCGAGATCACCGCGGCGGCCAGGCCGCCGGCGTGGTCGTTGGCCAGGGCCACGGCCTCGTCGTCGGTGCGGAAGCTGATCAGGTTCAGCACCGGGCCGAAGACCTCTTCGTCGTGGCAGCGCATGCCGGGCTTGACGTCGGCCAGCACGGTGGGCTTGTAGAACAGCCCGTCGTAGCTGCCGCCGGCCAGCAGCCGGGCACCGGCCTTCACGCTGTCCTGCACCACCGCATGCACGCGGTCGCGCTGCCGTGCATCGATCAGCGGCCCGAGCGCGACCTGGCCGCTGGCCCCGTCGCCCACCGGCAGGTGGGTCGCCTTGCCGACCCGCCGCTCGGCCAGCGCACCGACGATGGACTCGTGCACGATCACGCGGTTGGTGGCCATGCAGATCTGGCCCGAGTGCAGCCAGGCGCCCCAGGCGGCATTGCCCGCGGCGAGGTCGAGGTCGGCGTCGTCGAGGATGACCAGCGAGTTGGTGCCACCGAGTTCGAGCGACACCTTCTTCAGCTGCCGCGCGGCCAGCTCGCCGACACGCCGGCCGGCCGACGCCGAGCCGGTGAAGGAGATCATCTGCACCGCCGGTTCGGCGACCAGCGCCTCGCCCACCTCCACGCCACCAGGCAGCACGTGCAGCACACCGGCGGGCAGGCCGGCGGCCTCGAACAGCTGGGCAAGCAGGTAGCCGCCGGAGACCGGCGTGCGCGCGTCGGGCTTGATCAGCACCGCGTTGCCGGCCGCCAGCGCCGGCGCCACGACGCGCAGCGTCAGGATCAGCGGAAAGTTGAACGGCGAGATCACGCCGACCACGCCGTGCGGCACGCGCCGCGCGATGCTCAGGCGCCCCGGCACGCTGGGCAGCACCTGGCCCTGCGGCTGCATCGGCATGGCTGCGGCCACGTGGCAGAAGGTGATGGCCTCGCGCACCTCGTGCTGGCCCTTGGGCAGGATGGCGCCGGTCTCGCGGGTGATCCACAGCGCCAGTTCGTCGAAGTGCTGCTGCAGCAGGGCCGCGGCGCGCAGGAACACCGCAGCGCGCTCGCGCGGCGGCGTGGCCGCCCAGCCGGCCTGTGCGTCGGCGGCACGGCGTGCTGCCGGCGCCACGTCGGGCGCCTGCGCCATGCCGCAGCGCGCCAGCACACGGCCGGTGGCCGGCTCGACGATGTCGGCGCCGGCTCCGGCGGCACGCCAGCCGCCGCTGTAGAGGTGGTCCCGCCAGGCGGTGGGGTTCAGGAAGGGCGTCTCTGCCATGGTGTCTCTCTCCGTCCGGTGAGCGGTTTCATGGAGCCAGACTGATCATTAGGCTGGCTATCAATAATACGAGCTGTGTGTCTGGGCCGACAGCCGTTGCTCCCTGGGGGAAACCACGAGCTGTCGCGGCTTCAAGGGGCAACGGGCGTGCCACGCGGCCCGCGGAACGGCCGCAGCGGCCCGGGCCGGCGCGCGCCGTCACGAGGGAAGCGGCGAGCCCTTCTCAGGACTTTCCCGAACCCCGTTTGCGGGCCTCGAGACGCCCTCGACGCCGTGGTCGAGCTATCGCAAATCAGCAAAAAGCCGGGCAAACTCGCGCGCCGCCGTTTGATCATTTGAGGAAGTGAATGTCGAAGCCGCCCCGCATCTCCCTGGCCGAAATGGCCCGCCAGAGCGGCGCGGTGCTGCGCCGCGGCGACAGCGCCCATTTCGACCCGGGCCGCGGTCTGCCGCCGACCCTGGCCGACCTGACCGAGTCGCTGTTCTTCTCGCCCGGCGACGGCCGCATCTGGATGAACGACCAGCGCATGCTGCTGATCCACAGCTCGGCGATGGGCCACCTGCGCCGCGAGCTGATCGACACGCTGGGGCTCGAACGCGCACGCGGCCTGCTGACGCGGGCCGGCTACGTCAGCGGCGCACGCGACGCGCAGCTGGTGCGCGAGCGCTGGCCCGATGGCGACGCCGCCTCGGTGTTCATGGCCGGCACCCGGCTGCACGCGCTCGAAGGGGTGGTGAAGGTGACGCCGCTGTCCTTCGAGTTCGACATCGACCGCGGCACCTACGAGGGCGAATTCCTCTGGGAGCACGCCAGCGAGGACGACGAGCACATCAGCGCCTACGGCATCGGCACCGAGCCGGCCTGCTGGTCGCAGGTGGGCTACGCGACCGGCTACGTGACCAGCCTGTTCGGGCAGCTGGTGGTGTTCCGCGAGATCGAGTGCCGCTCGATGGGGGCCAGCGTGTGCCGCGTGGTCGGCCGCCATGCCGCGGCCTGGGGCGACGTCAGCGACGACCTGCGCTACCTGCAGGCGCAGGACTTCCGCAGCCTGGCCGCGGCGGAGCCGCCGCCGGCGTCGGTGCCGTCCACGCCGCTGCCGCCGCCCACCGGGCTGGATCCGCACGAGATCGTCGGTGCCTCGTCGGCCTTCGCCTCGGCCTGCCACCAGCTCGATCGTGTCGCGCGTACACAGGCCACGGTGCTGTTCACCGGCGAGTCGGGCGTCGGCAAGGAGGTGTTCGCGCGGCGCCTGCATCGGGTCAGCAGCCGCGCGGCCAGGCCCTTCATCGCGGTCAACTGCGCGGCCATTCCGGAGACGCTGCTCGAGAGCGAGCTGTTCGGCGTCGAACGCGGCGCCTTCACCGGCGCGAGCGTGTCGCGGCCGGGGCGCTTCGAGCGCGCCGACGGCGGCACGCTGTTCCTCGACGAGATCGGCACGCTCAGCCTGCCCAGCCAGGGCAAGCTGCTGCGCGCGTTGCAGGAGGGCGAGATCGAGCGCGTCGGCGGCAGCCGCACGCTGAGCGTCGACGTGCGCCTGGTGGCCGCCACCAATGTCGATCTGCAGGCCGAGGTGCGCGCCGGCCGCTTCCGCGAGGACCTGTTCTTCCGCCTCAACGTCTACCCGATCCACCTGCCGCCGCTGCGCGACCGGCGTGACGACATCCCGCTGCTGATGAACCACTTCCTGCGCCGCGAGGCCACGCGGCATGGCCGCAGCGTCACCGGCTTCACGCCGCGTGCGGTGCGCGCGCTGCTGCACTACGGCTTCCCGGGCAACATCCGCGAGCTGCAGAACCTGGTCGAGCGCGGCGTGATCAGCGCCGACGACGGCGCGCCGATCGACGTGCGCCACATGTTCCGCCGCGAACAGCTCTCCGAGGCGACGCTGCTGGCCATTGGCGCCCACGGCGCGCTGGCGCCGCAGGCCGACGACGGCGTGCCCAACCTGCTGCAGCACCTGCAGTCCACGCTCGGCCGCGAGGCGCTGCCGCTGCCCGAGCTGGAATCGCGCCTGCTGCGTGAGGCCGTGCAGGCCGAAGGCGGCAACCTCTCCGCCGCGGCGCGCCGGCTCGGGCTGAGCCGGGCGCAGCTGGCCTACCGGCTCGAGCGCGCCGGTCGCGACCTATAATCGATACCCATGCTAACGAACAAGGCTGTGCGATGAACGGCCCGGCGACCGACTGCCTGGTGCTGGTGCCGGGGCTGGCCTGCGACGCGGCCGTCTGGGCGCCGCTGCTGCCGATGCTCGCCGGTCATGCACGCCCCTGGGTGGCCGAAGGCGACGTGCACGAGCGCATCGAGACCATGGCCGATGCGCTGCTGCGCGAGGCCCCGGCCGAACGCTTCGCACTGGCCGGCCACTCGCTGGGCGGGCGCATTGCGCTGGAGGTGCTGCGCCGCGCGCCGCACCGCGTGCTGCGTGTGGCGCTGCTCGACACCGGCTCGCACCCGCTGCCCGACGGCGAAGCCGGCGCCCAGGAGTGCGCGCAGCGGCTGGCGCTGGTGGAGCTGGCGCAGCGCGAGGGCATGCGCGCGATGGGCGCGCGATGGGCGCCGGGCATGCTGCATCCGCAGCGCCTGGGCACGCCGGTGCACGACGCCGTGCTCGACATGGTCGCGCGCCAGTCGGTGCAGCGCTTCGCGGCACAGCAGCAGGCGCTGATGCAGCGCCCTGACGCCGGCGCGGTTCTGGATGCGATCGCCTGCCCGACCTTGCTGCTGTGCGGCCGCGAAGACGCCTGGAGCACGCTGCAGCGGCATGAGCAGATGGCGGCGCGCATCCGCGGCGCACGGCTGGCGGTCATCGAGCACTGCGGCCACATGAGCACGATGGAGCAGCCGCAGGCGGTGGGCGAGGCACTGTGCGCCTGGCTCCGCGACGGCAGGGCGGCAGGCTGATGGACGCCGAACTGCGGCGCGCCGCGGCGATCGCCGGCTGCTGCGACACCATCGCCCGGGCCGCGCGTCTGGCCGACCTGCAGCAGCACGAGGCCTTTGCCGCCCTGTTCACCGAGGACGCCGAACTGCAGCGCCCGGGCGGCGCCTGGCTGCGCGGCCGCGAAGCGATCCTCGCCGCCTACCGCGAGCGGCCGGCCGAGCGCCTGACGCGCCACCTGATCGCCGGCACCGTGGTCGATCTGCTGGCCGACGGCGACGCCGCGGCGCTGAGCACGGTGCTGTTGTGGAGCGGTGTGCGCACCGATCCCGACGGGCCGTCCGGCCGCCCGGTGCGCGGGCCGCGCTGCGTCGGCGAGTTCGACGACCGCCTGCGCCGCGGTGACGACGGCGTCTGGCGCATCGTGCGCCGGCTAGCCTGCTTCGTGCTGCACGAGGGGGAAGGTGCCTGACGCGCCTTCCTACAATCGCCACCACGATGCCCACTGCCAAGAAGACCGCGCCGGCCACCCGGCGCAAAGCCGCCGCGGAGGCCGATCCGCTCGAGCGGTTCGACTTCCAGCGCGATTCGCTGGGCTACACGCTGCGCCGCGCGCAGGTGCATGCCTACGAGCTGTTCTTCGAGATGCTCGGTTCGCTGGAACTGTCGCCGGCCCGGCTGACGGCGCTGTCCATCATCGCGATGGAGTCCGACATCAACCAGGCTGCGTTGGCACGACGACTCAACGTGGCCGGGCCCAGCGTGATGAAGCTGATCGACGCGCTCGAGTCGGCCGGCTTCATCCGCCGCATGGACGTCGCCGGCGATCGGCGCCGCTACTCGCTGGTGCTGACGGCCTCCGGCCGCTCGATGCTGGACACGCTGCGCGAGCGGCTGGACGCCTACGAGGCCCGCCTGGCCAGGAAGCTCAGCGCCGCCGAGCGAAAGCAGTTGATGGCCCTGCTGGAGCGGGTGGCGGACGCGCCCTGATCCGGCTCGTGCCGCCAGGCCGAGCCCGCCGGCCTCAGGCCGCCGGCAGCACCGTGCCGCTGCAGGTGCCGAAGCCGATGCGCCGCGCGCCGGCGCGCTCGCAGTGACCGGCAAGGGTCAGCGTGTCGCCGTCCTCGAGGAAGGTCCGCTTCTCGCCGTTCGGCAGCGTGATCGGCTGCTTGCCGCCGGCACTCAGCTCCAGCATCGAGCCCGACTCGCCCGGCCGCGGCCCGGACAGCGTGCCCGAGCCGAGCAGGTCGCCGGTCTGCAGGTTGCAGCCGTTGACGGTGTGGTGCGTGACCAGTTGCGCCGGCGTCCAGTAGGCCGCTTCGGCAGCGTTGCTGCGCGAGATGCGCACTGCCTCCTGCCCGGCCTCGCGCATTGCGGCGGTCTGCAGGCGCACCTCGAGCTGGATATCGAGCGCGCCGGCGGCGCGGTTCGCTGCGGCATCGAGGTAGGGCAGCGGTTGTGGATCGCCTTCGGGGTGCGCGAAGGCCGATCGGAACGGCACCAGCGCTTCCATGGTCACGATCCATGGCGACACCGTGCTGGCGAAGTTCTTCGCCAGGAAGGGGCCGAGCGGCTGGTACTCCCAGGGCTGCACGTCACGCGCCGACCAGTCGTTGAAGAGCGTCACGCCGAACAGGTGCGCCTCGGCCTCATCGATCGTGATGGAATCGCCCAGGTCATTGCCGGCGCCGATCAGGAAGCCGAGCTCCAGCTCGTGGTCGAGGCGTTGCGTGGCCGCCAGCCGCGGCGCCAGATCACCGGCCACCTGGCCGCGCGGCCGGCGCAGCGGCTGGCCGCTGGGAATGATCGACGAGGCCCGGCCGTGATAGCCGATCGGCACCCACTTGTAGTTCGGCAGCAGCGGGTTGTCGGGGCGGAACAGCTTGCCGACTGCGGTGGCGTGGTGGATGCCGACATAGAAGTCGGTGTAGTTGCGGATCGGGCAGGGCAGGCCCAGCTCGACGCTGCTCATCGTGTGAAGGGCCGCGCGCCACACGCCTTCCTGCGCGCTGCCGCGGCGCAATCCCTGCGACAGTGCCGCGCGCAACTCGCGCCGCGCCGCCGGCGACAACGCCATCAGGCGGTGCATGTCGGCGTAGTCGATCAGCCCGGCGGCACGCAGGTCCAGCACCTGGTCGCCGATCGCGACGCCGATGCGCCAGTCCTCGTTCGCACTCGTGCGGAAGCGCCCGAACGGCAGGTTCTGGATCGGGAAATCGGTGTCGGCCGCGTTGGCCGAGTCGACCCAGCTCGCCAGTGCCAGGTCGTGCGTGGCGTCGATCGCTGCCGGGCTGCTCACTGCTTGAACTCGCGCTCGTGCAGGAAGGAGGCATGCTTCGGGGCGCGCTTGGTCTGGCTCCAGTCCTCCAGCATCTGCCACTTCACCGCGTCCATGCGCTCGATCATCGCTGCCTCGTCTGGGTCCGGGCAGGCCAGCTCGAGGCGGTGGCCGCTGGGGTCGAAGAAGTAGATCGAGTGGAAGGCGCCGTGGTCGGTCACGCCGAGCACGTTCACGCCGTTGGCTTCCAGGTGGGCCTTGTACTCGAGCAGCGTGGCGCGGTCCTTCACGCGGAAGGCGATGTGCTGCACCCATTCCGGTGTGTTCGGGTCGCGGCCCATGGTCGGCTTGGTCGGCAGCTCGAAGAAGGCCAGCACGTTGCCGCTGCCGGCATCGAGGAAGATGTGCATGTACGGGTCGGGCTCCTTGGTCGAGGGCACCTGGTCCTCGGCGATGGCGAGCACGAAGTCCATCTTGAGCATCTTCCCGTACCACTCGACGGTTTCCTTGGCGTCCTTGCAGCGGTAGGCGACGTGGTGGATGCGGTCGATCTTCAGCATGGTGGGTTCCTTTCGGTATCGGGGCTCACACGCCTTCGCGTGCGGCCGCCAGCGCCTCGCGCAGCACGCGCAGGTCGCCGATGTGGTTGGCCAGCAGCAGCACCAGGCGGGCGTTGACCATCTGGCTCTGTGCGTCGGTCAGGTCGCGGTGGGTGTCGATCAGTGCTTCGTAGAAGTCATCGCCGGGCGTGTAGGCATGGCGGTAGCGTTCGCCAGGAATGCCGAAGTTCGGCGCGGTCACCAGGGTGCTCATGGCAGCCATCCTCTCGGTTCAGTGCAGGGCCAGGGCACGGCGCAGCGCGGCCTGCACCGCGGCTGCATCGTAGCCACGCCAGCGCGCGGCGACATGCTGGTCGGGTCGCAGCAGGTAGACGGTGCCGGGGCGGCCATCGAGCCGGCGGGCCACATGGCCTTCGGCGTCGACCAGGTCGCCCTTGATCACCAGGCTGCCCGGCGCCTTCACACGCCGCACGGTCAGCGGCACCGGCAGCGGTGGCAGTTCCACGGGCGTGTCGCCGAAGACCAGGAGCGTGAAGCCCGCTTCACCCGCGGCGGCGAGCTCGCGCAGCAGCCAGTGCGACTGGCCGTTCATCACCACCGGCGCATCGTCCAGCGGCGCGCCGGGCACCATCCAGCCTTCGAAGCTGCCGGCGTCGGGCGTGTTCAGCGGCGAGGCGCTGAGTGTGGTCGGCACCGACAGCCGCCCCGAGTTGACCAGCGTGCGGGCGAACGGATGCTGCTTCGCCAGCCCCAGCACGGCGTTGCGGAACAGCTTCGAGACGGCGCTCTTGGGCGTGATGAAGTCGGTCGAGCGGGTCGAGTTCAGCAGGTTCTCGTCGGCGGCGAAGACTCGCTCGTCGCTGTAGGTGTCGAGCAGCGTCTCGGGCGCGACGCCATCGATCACGGCCTTGAGCTTCCAGCCGAGGTTGTCCACGTCCTGGATGCCCGAGTTCGCACCGCGTGCGCCGAAGGGGCTGACCTGGTGCGCGCTGTCGCCGGCGAACAGCACCCGGCCGTGGCGGAAGCTCGCCATGCGCCGGCACTGGAAGGTGTAGACGCTGACCCACTCCAGCTCGAACTGATGGTCCGGGCCGAGCATGGCCTGGATTCGCGGGATCACCTTCTCCGGCTTCTTCTCTTCCTCCGGGTCGGCATCCCAGCCGAGCTGGAAGTCGATGCGCCAGACGTTGTCGGCCTCGCGGTGCAGCAGCACGCTCTGGCCGCGGTGGAAGGGCGGGTCGAACCAGAACCAGCGCTCGGCCGGGAAGTCGGCCTTCATCACCACGTCGGCGATCAGGAAGCGGTCCTGGAACACCTTGCCCTCGACCTCCAGGCCCAACTGGCGGCGGATCGGGCTGCGCGCACCGTCGCAGACGATCAGCCAGTCGCAGGCCAGCGTGAACGTGCCGTCGGGTGTCTCGACCTGCAGCGTCGCGCCGCTGCCGTGCGGCTCCACCTTCACCACCTTGTGCTTGAAGCGCATCTCCAGGTCGGTCAGCTCACGCGCCCGGTCGACCTGGAACTGCTCCAGGTAGTACTGCTGCAGGTTCACCATGCCCGGGCGCTCGTGGCCGGGCTCGGGCAGCAGGTTGAAGCTGAACACCTCGTCGGTGTCGAAGAAGGTGCGGCCGACGTTCCAGGTCACGCCCTTGTCGATCAGCTTCTGGCCGCAGCCCTGGCGGTCGAGGATCTCGAGCGTGCGCTTGGCGTAGCACAGGCCACGCGAGCCGACGCTGACCGTGTGGTCGTCGTCGAGCAGCAGCACTGGCTGGCCGCGCTGTGCGAGCTCGGTGGCGGCCGAGAGCCCCACCGGCCCTGCGCCGACCACTACCACGGGCCGGTGCGCCGGCGTGGCGGCATCCAGCTCAGGCGGGCGCTGGTAGTCGAAGGTCGGGTAGGTAAAGGTCGAGTGCACGGCTCAGCTCTCCAGCGTCTCCCACATCTGGCGGTCGCGCTCGGCGGTCCAGATGCGCGGGTCGCGGTACTGCGTGGCCTCGTCGTAGGCGCGCGTCACGTCGAAGGGCATGCAGTGGTCGAAGATCACCCAGTGGCCGTACTTGGGCTTCAGCGCCGCGTAGGTCTCGCGGTAGACGGTCTTCAGGTCCTTGCCGGCGGCAGTGCCGGCCTTCACGCTGGCGTAGAGGTCGGAGACGAAGCTGCGCGTCACTTCCAGCCCCTTCTGCACCTGCGCCTCGCCCTTGAGCGCCGGGCCGCGGCCGGGCACCAGCGCGCTGGGCTTGAGCGCGGCGATGTTCGAGAGCGTCTGCGGCCAGTCGCTGAAGTAGGCGTCGCCGGCATAGGGCGTGGCGTCGAACTCGACCAGGTCGCCCGACAGCAGTGTCTTCTCGCCGGGCAGCCAGACCACGGTGTCGCCCTTGGTGTGGCCGCGGCCGAGCTGCAGCAGCTGCACTTCGAGCTTGCCCAGCCACAGCGTCATCCTGCCGCTGAAGGTAATGGTCGGCCAGGTCATGCCGGCGGGCACCGTCTCGACGTTGCGGAACAGGCGCGGGAAGCGGCCGATCTCGCTGGCCTTGTCGGCCTCCCCGCGTTCGACGATCAGGTCGTAGGTGTCCTGGCTGGCCAGAATCTGCTGCGGCTGGTAGGCCGAGGCGCCGAGCACGCGCACCGCGTGGTAGTGGGTGAGGACCACGTACTTGATCGGCTTGTCGGTCACCTCGCGGATGCGGCGGATCACGTCGGCCGCCATCGCCGGCGTGGCCTGCGTGTCGGCCACCAGCACCGCGTCGTCGCCGATCACGATGCCGGTGTTGGGGTCGCCCTCGGCGGTGTAGGCCCAGGCATGCTCGGAGAGCTGCTCGAAGGTGACCTTCTTCTCCTCGGTGTCGGCGTGGCTGGCAAAGGCCTTGGTGTTCATGGCGGATCCTCGGGCGCGGCGGCGCGCGACAGTTTGCAAATGGCAAAGAAGTTTGCTGCCGAGGCTGAGATTTGTCAATTGCAAATCAGTTTGTTAGAGTCGGATCCATGCCCAAACACGCCCTAGAGCTCCCCGAAGACGCGCCGCGCGAACAGCGCGCCGTGCAGTCGGTGGAGGTGGGCGGCCGGCTGCTGCTGGCGATGGCCGAGCACCCGACGCCGATGACGCTGAAGGACCTGGCCGCCCAGGCCGGGCTGCCGCCGTCGCGTGCCCACCCTTATCTCGTCAGCTACGGCAAGCTGGGCCTGGTGCAGCAGGATGCGACGAGCGGCCGCTACGCGCTCGGCCCGGCTGCGCTGCGCATCGGGCTGACCTGCCTGTTCCAGCTCGACCCGATCAAGGCGGCGCTGCCGGTGGCCGAAGCCCTGGCGGCGTCGACCGGCCAGGCCGTCGCGCTGGCGGTGTGGGGCAACTTCGGGCCGACGGTGGTGCGGCTGATCGAGGCGCGCCAGCCATTGCACGTGGCGATGCGCGCCGGCACGGTGATGTCGATGTTCGGGACCGCCACCGGCCGCGCCTTCGTCGGCGCGCTGCCGCGCGAGCGGCTGCTGCAGGCGCTGGGCGGGCCGCTCGGAGGCGGCAACGGCGCCGCGCTCGACGGCCTTGCCAGTGGTGGCCCGCAATTGGGCCTCACGCCGGCGCAGCTCGACGCCGAGCGTGGCCCGGCACAGGCCGAACTGCAGGGCCATGGTGTGACGCGCGCGGCCGGCCGGCCCATTCCCGGCGTCAACGCCTTCAGCGCACCGGTGCGCGACCACGAGGGCGAGGTGGCCTTGGTCATCACCATGCTCGGCCACCAGGACCATTTCCCCTCGGCCTGGTCGTCGCCGATGGCGGCGGCGGTGCGGGCGGCGGCGGCGCAGGTGTCGGCCAGCCTGGGCCACCGCGAGTCGCCCTCCGCAATGCGTCGCAGCGCGCGCTGACGCGCCGCAGTCGCATGGCCGCCGACAATGCGGCGGCCATGAACCTCGACGATCGAATCCGCACCCAGCTCAGCCGCGGCATCGTGGGCCTCCCCACGGCGCTGGCCACCACCGTCGGCCTGGTGATGGCAAGCCCCGTCATCCTGACCGCCAGCACCGGCTTCTCGATCGGCGGCAGCAGCTTCTTCATCGCGATGGCCATCGCCGTGGCGCTGATGTTCCTGCAGGCCACCACCTTCGCCGAGGCGGCGACGATGATGCCCACCGCCGGCTCCGTCTACGACTACATCGCCTGCGGCCTCGGGCGCGTGGCGGCGATCACCGGCACGATCTCGGCCTATCTGCTGGTGCATGCCTTTGCCGGCACGGCCGAGACCATCCTCAGCGGCGTGATGGCCACGGTCAACTTCGACGCTCTGCAGGCGATCCTGGTAGCGCACGACGCCACCTGGGCGGTCGGCGTCGCGCTGGTGCTGGTCTTCGCGGCGCTGAACTGGTTCGGCGTCACCGCCTTCGCGCGGGTCGAGATCGTGCTGACCGTGTGCATGTGGCTGACGCTGATGATCTTCGGCGTCAGCGGCCTGCTGCAGGCGCCGAAGGCCGAGCTGCAGGGCTTCTTCGGCGCTTCGCAGGTGGGCAACGATGTCTACGCGGTGATGTCGCTGGTCGGCATGGCGATGTTCATGTTCCTCGGCATCGAGTTCGTCACGCCGCTGGCGCCCGAACTGCGCAACGCACAGCGCAACCTGCCGCGCGCGATGATGCTCGGCCTGGTGCTCGTGTGGCTGTGCATGGTGACCTGGGGCGCCGCGATGGCGCGGCAGGTGCCGAACGTGGCGGTGACGCCCGATGGCTCGGTGCACCTGCTCGAGACACCCGATGCGATCCCGCTGTTCGCGCAGGCCGTGATGGGGCCGGGCGGCAAGCTGTGGCTGGGCATCGCCTTCCTGCTGGCCGGCGCGGCGACGATCAACACGCTGATGGCGGCGCTGCCGCGCATTCTCTGCGGCATGGCGCGCGACGGTGCGCTGCCCCGGGTGTTCGCGACGCTGCACCCGAAGTACAAGAGCCCGGTGGTGGGCATCGTCGCCACGGCGGCGATCCCGATCGTGCACACGGTCGCGATCGGCGGCAATCTCGACCGCATCATGCCGCTGGTGCTGGCGGCAGTGTGTGCCTGGGGCACCGCCTACCTGCTGATCAACCTGTCGATCGTGGTGCTGCGCGTGCGCCGGCCCGACCTGCCGCGCGCCTACCGGGCGCCCTGGTTCCCGATGCCGCAACTGCTCGCCTCGGTGGGCATCGTCGTGGCGATCTGGTACATCACGCCGCCGACGATGAAGGCGCAGGACATCTACCTTCCTTTCGGCGCGATGCTCGGGCTGACAGCGGCCTACGCGCTGGTCTGGACACTGCTCGTCAAGCGCCTGCCCGGGTTCACGCCGGTGCCGGTGGAACAGGTGCTGGAGCAGGCCGAAGACCGAGAACGCAGTTGACGCATCAGTATGATGGTCGTAATATTGAGCCCATCATGCCAGTGTCCAGCAACCGCAAAGAACTGACTCACGACCGAATCCTGGATGTCGCTGCGCGCGCCATCCGTCGCGCCGGCTACGACGGCGTCGGCGTGGCGTCCATCATGAAGGAGGCCGGCCTGACGCACGGTGGCTTCTACGCCCACTTCGCCTCGCGTGACGCTCTGCTCGCAGAGGCCACCCAGCGCGCCGGTCGCGACACCGGGGCCGTGCTCGTCGAGCGGCTGCGCCAGGCGCAGGCCGAAGGGAAGAGCCCGTTCTCGGCGCTGGTGAACACCTATCTGGCCGACGCACAACTCGACAACACCGAGTGCGGTTGCCTGGTAGCGGCGTTGGCCTCCGAGATGCCGCGCCAGGCCGAAGAAGTCGCCAGTGCAGCCCGCGCCCGGGTGCTGGGCCTGGTCGAGCTTGTGCGCGGTGTCCTTCCGGCCGGCATGGACCCGATGCAGGCCCAGGTGGTCGCCGCCACGATGGTTGGTGCGCTGCAACTGGCACGTGCGCTGCAAGGCAAGGCGGGCAAAGCCTGGCTGGCCAATGTGCGGGCCAGCCTGATTCAGCAGTACGACGCTTGACGCGCCGGGAGAAGCCGCCGTCGGGCACTTGCTCGTCGGCAAATATGATGAACATCATTCAAAGGAACACCATGAAACTCGACAACGCTACCGTCCTCATCACCGGCGCCAATCGCGGCATCGGGCTGGCCTTCGCGAAGGCTGCACTGGCGCGTGGAGCGCGCAAGGTCTACGCAGGTGCACGCGACCCGAAAAGTGTCACGCTGCCCGGCGTCACGCCGATGCAGCTCGACGTGAACTCGCCTGCCGACATCGCGGCCGCCGTCGCGGCGGCCGGCGACGTGACGCTGGTCATCAACAATGCCGGCATCGCGCAGTTCGGCGGGTTTGTCGACGTGGACGCCGAGGGCCGCCTGCGCCAGCAACTGGAGACCAATGTCTTCGGCGTGCTGCGCATCAGCCAGGCGTTCGCGCCCGTGCTGGCGGCCAATGGCGGCGGCGCGTTGGTGAACGTGGCTTCCGTCGCCAGCTGGATCACCAGCCCGGCGCTGGCGGGATACGCGGTCTCGAAGTCCGCTGTTTGGAGCTTGAGCAACGGCCTGCGCAACGAGTTGCGGAGCCAGAAAACACAGGTCCTGACCCTGCACATGGCTTTCGTCGACACCGACATGACGCAGGGCATCGCCAGTCCCAAGTCGACGCCTGAGGTGATCGTTGCGAAAGCGCTCGACGCGCTCGAAGCCGGCGCCGACGAGGTGCTGGCCGACGAGATGACGCAGCAGGTCAAGCTGGGTCTGTCGGCGCAGCCCGGCGTGTACCTGCAGGCGCGGGACTGAACATGAGCACCGCCGCCGGCACCCCGGTCCCGCGCAGCGCGACACCCGCATCGCCGTGGCCCGTGTTCTGGGTCGCCAGCATCGCCACCTTCCTGGTGTCGCTCGACACGACGATGCTGTTCGCAGCCTTCGACCCGCTGCGGCATGCCTTCGCCGACGCCACGACGGCCGACCTGTCGTGGGTGCTGAACGCCTACACCGTGGTGTACGCGACGATGCTGATTCCCGCGGGCGGCCTGGCCGACACCCATGGCCGCAAGCGCGTGTTCCTGATCGGCGTGGCGCTGTTCCTGGCGGCCTCGGCCGCCTGCGGCCTGGCCGGCAGCGTGGGCTGGTTGATCGCGGCCCGGGTTCTTCAAGCCGTCGGAGCGGCCTTGTTGACGCCGGCTTCGCTGTCGATCGTGCTGGCGGCCTTTCCGCAGAGCCGGCGCGCCGTTGTCGTGAGCCTGTGGGGCGCCGTGGGCGGCCTGGCGGCCGCGGTGGGCCCGAGCGCAGGCAGTTTCGTGATCGACCACTTCGGCTGGCCCTGGGCGTTCTACATCAACCTTCCGCTGGGTGGCCTGGCCCTGTGGCGCGGAGCGTCGCTGCTGCAGGAATCGGAGAAGACCAGCGTGCGACGGCGGGTGGACGGCGTCGGTATGGCACTGCTGATGTTGGCGGTGGGCGCCGTCACCCTGGCCATCGTCGAATCCGATGCGCCGACCTGGAGTCGGCTGGAACTCTTGGTTCTCGGCACGACCGGGCTGGTCGCCGCCGGCGCCTTCGTGGCGTGGGCGCGAAAGGCCGAGGCACCGCTGGTGGATCTGGCGCTGTTCCACAACCGCACCTACCGCTACGTGAACGTCGCGACGCTGGCCTTCGGCACCGCCTTCTCGATGATGTTCCTGACCTTCTTCTTCTACATGATGAACGTCTGGCACTTCAGCCTGCCGCAGGCCGGGCTGGCGGTGACACCCGGGCCGCTGCTGGTGATGCCGACGGCCATCGTCACCGGCCGCCTGGCGGCACGGCTGGGCCATCGCCGCTTCCTGGTCGGTGGTTCGCTGCTGTATGCCTGCAGCAGCCTGTGGTTCCTGCTCGTGCCGGGAACCGAGCCGCACTATGTCTCGCACTGGCTTCCCGGGTTGATGATGAGCGGCATCGCGGTCGGCCTCGTGCTGCCATCGCTGTCGGCCGCGGCGGTCAGCCGCTTGCCGGTGGCGCACTACGCCGTCGGAAGCGCCGTCAACCAGGCCACGCGCCAGATCGGATCGGTGTTGGGCGTGGCGCTCACCGTGGCCTTGCTGGGCCATGCGGCACTGCAACGCGCCGACTTCAACGCGCTGTATCTCCTGCATGGCACGCTGGCGCTGCTCACTGGCCTGCTCTGTCTGCCGGTGGACACCAGGCCGCAGGCGGCAAAGCCGTGATCGTGCGTGCACCCAACAGTCGAGGGCGTCACGACGATCCAGAACATGGTCGAAGTCGGCAACCGTGTGACCCGGTTCAAGGTCGGCGATGCGGTCTTCGCCAATGTCTTCGACCAGGGTGATGCGCAGCCTGGGTGCCGACGAGGTGGTCGACTACAGGAAGCAGGCGTTCGAGGCCATGCTGCGCGACTGCGATGCAGTGCTGGGCACCGTCAGGGGCGACCCGGTCGAAAGGGAAAGTGATCTTAGCGATGCGATGGCCGCGATCGACAGGTCGAACGGTCGCATCGCCCTGCGTGTCGAGCGCCGCACGCCTCACGAGCGGGCTCACACTCGGGACCCCTCATGCGATGGCGCAGCGGGCCCAGTGCCGGGCGGCTACTCGAACTGCACCTTGATCTCGCCGGCACCGATGGTGATGCCGCTGACCTTGATGCCGAGAGGAAGCTCATCCGGGCGGAGTGTCCGCAGCGAATAGCCTTGCAGCGCTTCCTTCACCACACCCGCGCTGATGCGCTCCAGGGTCCGTGCGTCGCTGCCGGTGACGCCGTCGATGCGCAGCTGCTCCACGCGCGGGTCGTGGAGTCGCACGGCCTGGCCCGCGGCATCCCAGCGCAGGGCACTGCTCACGGCCACCTGGCCGCCCAGGGGTGAGGGGCTCAGCAAGCGGCTGACGATCACCAATCGCGACGCCAGCGTCGCGCGGTTGGCGCGGCCGTCCAGGGCCAGCTGCGGGTCGTGCAGCGACACCGAGGCCAGCTCGCCGTAGCGGCGACCGATCGGGAAGCGCCCGGCCAGTTCGGCCTGCATTTCATCACGTGTGACGGTGAACTCGTTCGAGAGCAGGTTCAGGCCGGCACGGGCCGGCCGCGCGTGCCAGCACAGCACGGGGGTGACCATTGCGGCCAGTGCGGCGCGCAGCCATGGCCGCCGGCTTGTCACTGCGGGGTCGCCTCGGCGCTCAAGCCTTCACTTCGATGACCTGCTCGAAGCCGCCGAAGATCATCCGTTTGCCGTCGAAGGGCATGGGCGGGTTGTCGGGGTTGGTCGGGTCCATGCGCGGGTCTTCCGTCATCTTCTTCATGGCGGCGTCACGCGTGGCCTTGTCCGGCCATTCGACCCACGAGAAGGCCACCGTCTCCTCGGCCGTGGCCTGGACGGCGCGGCGGAAGTCGGTCAGCTTGCCGTCGGGGACGTCGTCGCCCCAGCCCTCGATCACGCGGATCGCGCCCAGCTCGATGAACAGCGAGTCGAAGTGACGCGCGTGCTCGATGAACTTCTGCTTGTTGGCGGTGGGGACGGCGATCACGAAACCATCGATGTAGGACATGTCTTCGCTCCTGGGGTTGACCGGTCGGCGCGCCCGTCGGAGGGCGCGTGGCATCCCTTCGACGAACGAGAGGATGCCAGATCGACATGGCCTGAGCCTCTGCGGCACCCGCCTGCGGACGTGGCCTTCCGGTCGGCTTCAGTCGCGTTCCGGCTCCGGCACCTGGCCGAGCATCTCGATCAGCTCGTCGAGCGTGGCGTAGAAGCGTTCGATGAAGTCGGCGCCGATGTGCGCTTCGATCGCCGCATAGACGGCTTCGATCTGCGGCGCCATCGTGGCGGCCAGGCTGCGGCTCCTGGCGGTCAGGCTGACCCTCACGCGGCGCTGGTCCTCGGCCAGCCGCTCGCGCCGTACCAGGCCGAGATCGTCCATGCGGGCCAGCACGCCGGCCAGGCTGGGGCTGGAGATGCGGCAGACCGAGCCGATCTGCCGCGGCTCCAGTGCGCCATGCTCGAGCAGTGCGCGCACGATGCGCCACTGCTGCTCGGTGATGCCATGCGCATTGAGAATCGGGCGGAAGTGCGAGATCACGCCCTCGCGCGCCTGCAGCAGCAGCAGCGGCAGGTTGCGGTGCTTGAAGCCGGCCTGCGGCACCATCGCGGTCTGCGCTCGACTGGGCTTGCGGCTTGACATGCTCACATCCTAGCAAATATATTGCTCACATCTTAGTGATTTCAGACGATCAACTGGCATGACCGCTTCGCCACTGCGCTTCGACGTGCCGCCCTACCGCCTGAGCGGCGTGGTGGTCGGTGCGTTGCTGAACGACCCGGCGCAACTGGCCGCGCTCGGCGACGCCGTTCACCAGCCGCCGCACAAGGCGCCGCCGCGTGCGCCGGTGCTGGAGGTCAAGCCGCGCCACACGCTGGCCGGCGACGGCGCAGTAGTGGTCGTGCCCTCGGGCGAAGCGGCGCTGGAGGTGAGCGCGTCGCTGGCCATCGTCATCGGCCGAACCGCCTGCCGCGTGGCGGCCGCCGACGCGATGGCCTTCGTCGCCGGCTACCTGATCGCCGCCGACTTCAGCCTGCCGCTGTCCGCGCACTACCGGCCCGCGGTGCGGCTGAAGGCGCGCGACGGCTTCTGCCCGCTGGGTCCGCAGGTGACGCCGGCGGCACAGGTGGCCGATCCGGATGCACTGGTCATCGAGGTCCGCATCGACGGCGAACGTGTGCATGCTCACGGCACCGCCGGCCGCGTGCGCGGCGTCGGCGCGCTGATCGCCGATGTCACCGAGTTCATGACCCTGAATCCGGGCGACGTGCTGCTGCTCGGCCGCTCGCACGGCGTGCCGCCAGCGCGGGCCGGGCAGGCGGTGGAGATCGGCATCACCGGCCTGGGCACGCTGCGCTGCTCGCTGGCCGCGGAGGTCCCGGCATGAAGACCGCGCGTGTCGCCTGCGCCGGCGCCATCCACACCGCCGTGCCGCATCCGCAGGGCCTGCAGCTGGCCGACGGCCGTGTGCTCGCCGAGCACGAGGTGGTGTGGCTGCCGCCGGTGGAGCCGGGAACGATCGTCGCGCTCGGCCTGAACTATGCCGATCACGTCAAGGAGCTGGCCAGGGAGCTGACCGTCACCACGAAAGACGAGCCGCTCGTCTTCTTCAAGACGCCGGGCGCGCTGGTCGGCCACCGTGGCGTGACGCGCCGGCCGGCCGGCGTGGCCTGCATGCACTACGAATGCGAGCTGGCGGTGGTGATCGGCCGCACGGCGCGCAAGGTGTCGAAGGCGAACGCGATGCAGCATGTCGCCGGCTACACGGTGTGCAACGACTACGCCGTGCGCGACTACCTCGAGAACTGGTACCGGCCGAACCTGCGCGTGAAGAACCGCGACGGTGCCACCGCGCTCGGACCCTGGCTGGTCGATGCCGACGACGTGCCCGACCCGCATGCGCTCGCCCTGCGCACGCGGGTCAACGGGCAGGTGATGCAGCAGGGCAGCACGGCGAACATGGTCAACGACATCCCGGCGTTGATCGAGTACCTGAGCAGCTTCATGACCCTGCAGGCCGGCGACATCATCCTCACCGGCACGCCCGACGGCGTGGTCAACGTGAACGTCGGCGACGAGGTGGTGTGCGAGATCGACGGCATCGGCCGGCTGGTCAACACCCTGGTCGGCGACGAACCCTTCGGACGATAGCGAGACGACATGCGCATCCAGCACCTGATCGGCGGCAAGCCGGTCGACAGCCGCGAGACCTTCCAGACCGTCAACCCCGCCACGCAGGAGGTGCTGGCCGAGGTGGCCAGCGGCGGCGCCGACGAGGTCAACGCCGCGGTGGCGGCGGCCAAGGCCGCCTTCCCCGCCTGGGCCGGCCTGCCGGCCCCCGAGCGCGCGAAGCTGATGCGCAAGCTCGGCGAACTGATCGCCGCGAACGTGCCCGAGATCGCCCGCACCGAGACCAGCGACACCGGCCAGGTGATCGCGCAGACCGGCAAGCAGCTGGTGCCGCGCGCGGCCGACAACTTCCACTACTTCGCCGAGATGTGCGTGCGCGTCGACGGCCACACCTACCCGACGCCGACCCACCTGAACTACACGCTGTTCCACCCGGTCGGCGTGTGCGCACTGATCAGCCCGTGGAACGTGCCCTTCATGACCGCGACCTGGAAGGTGGCGCCGGCACTCGCGTTCGGCAACACCGCGGTGCTGAAGATGAGCGAGCTGTCGCCACTGACCGCGGCGCGCCTGGGCGAGCTGGCGCTGGAGGCGGGCATCCCGGCTGGCGTGCTGAACATCGTGCACGGCTACGGCAAGAGGGCGGGCGAGCCGCTGTGTGCGCACCCCGACGTGCGCGCCATCAGCTTCACCGGCAGCACCGCCACCGGCAACCGCATCGTTCAGGCGGCCGGGCTGAAGAAGTTCAGCATGGAGCTGGGCGGCAAGAGCCCCTTCGTGGTCTTCGACGACGCCGACCTGCCGCGGGCACTCGATGCCGCGGTGTTCATGATCTTCAGCAATAACGGCGAGCGCTGCACGGCCGGCAGCCGCATCCTGGTGCAGCGGAGCATCTATGCCGACTTCGCGCAGAAGTTCGCCGAGCGGGCGAAGCGCATCACGGTGGGCGACCCGCTCGACGAGAAGACCATCGTCGGCCCGATGATCAGCCAGGGCCACCTGGCCAAGGTGCGCAGCTACATCGAACTGGGCCCGAAGGAGGGCGCCACGCTGCTGTGCGGCGGGCTGGATGCGCCTGATCTGCCCGCGCATCTGGCCAAGGGCAACTTCGTCAAGCCGACCGTCTTCGCCGACGTCGACAACCGCATGAAGATCGCCCAGGACGAGATCTTCGGCCCGGTGGCCTGCCTGATCCCGTTCGACGACGAGGCCGACGCGATCCGCATCGCCAACGACACGGCCTACGGCCTGTCGAGCTACGTCTGGACCGAGAACCTGGGCCGTGCGCACCGCGTGGCCGCGGCCATCGAGGCCGGCATGTGCTTCGTCAACAGTCAGAACGTGCGCGACCTGCGCCAGCCTTTCGGCGGCACCAAGGCCAGCGGCACGGGGCGCGAGGGCGGCACCTGGAGCTATGAAGTGTTCCTCGAGCCGAAGAATGTGGCGGTGTCGCTGGGTGGGCATCACATCCCGCATTGGGGCGTGTAATGCTGTCGCTGGAGCGGGATCGGACTGACCGGGTGCCCCGCTCCGCTCATGTCCCCCGGCCTTGCCCTGCGGCCAAGGCCTCCTCCTTTACTTCGCTACGCGGGGCACCCGGCCAGTCCGATCTGGCACCGTGGTGCCTGGCCCAGGGTGCTGGGGGCCGACGTAGCGAAGTAAAGGAGGAGGGGCGCGCGCAGCGCGGCCCGGGGGACATGAGCGGAGTCGGCCCCCGGCGGCCTGGGCCTCTCTCGATGGACAAGAGCAAAGAGATGGAGACAGCCGCATGGGAACACTAGCACTCGCCGCCAAGATCACCCATGTGCCCTCGATGTACCTCAGCGAGCTCGACGGCCCGCGAAAGGGAACGCGGCAGGATGCGATCGATGGCCACAGGGAGATCGGCCGCCGCTGCCGCGAACTTGGCGTCGACACCATCGTGGTGTTCGACACCCACTGGTTGGTCAACGCCAACTACCACGTCAACTGCGGGCCGCACTTCAAGGGCCTGTACACCAGCAACGAGCTGCCGCACTTCATCTCCAACATGGGCTACGAGTTTCCGGGCAACCCGGGGCTCGGTCAGCTGCTGGCGAAGGTGGCGAACGAGATGGGGGTCGAGACACTCGCGCACGACCGCACCACGCTCGCGCCGGAGTACGGCACGCTGGTGCCGATGCGCTACATGAACGAGGACCGGCACTTCAAGGTGGTTTCCGTGTCGGCGCTGTGCCAGGCGCACTACCTCAACGACAGCGCACGCCTGGGCTGGGCCTTCCGCCGGGCGGTGGAAGAGCACTACGACGGCACCGTGGCCTTCTTCGCCAGCGGTTCGCTCAGCCACCGCTTCGCGCAGAACGGCCTGGCGCCGGAGTTCGCGTTCAGGATCTGGAGCCCCTTCCTCGAGGCGCTGGACCGCGAGGTGGTCGAGATCTGGAAGCGCGGCGACTGGACCACCTTCTGCGGCATGCTGCCCGAGTACGCCGCCAAGGGCCATGGCGAAGGCTTCATGCACGACACCGCGATGCTGCTGGGCGCGCTGGGATGGAGCGGCTACGACGCGCCGGTCGAGATCGTCACACCGTACTTCGGCGCCTCGGGCACCGGGCAGATCAACGCGATCTTCCCGGTGACGCCGCAGAGTGGCGACGCGATCCCGAAGGCGGTGGCGTCGAGTGCCGAGGGCTACACCACCGTGGCCACACGGCTCTGAGGGATGCAACGTCATGCCGCACCTCGTCATCCTCTATACGCCCAACCTCGAGGCCGAGACCGACATGACGGCGCTGTGCCGCACATTGGCCGATGCCATGCTCGCGGTGCGCGACGAGGCCGGCGCGCAAGTGTTCCCCACCGGCGGCACGCGCGTGTTCGCCTACCCGGCGGCGCACTTCGCGGTTGCAGACGGTTCGGGCGACCACGCCTTCTGCTGGTTCAACCTGCGCATGGGCAAGGGCCGCAGCGAGGCGACGCAGCGCGCCGCCGGCCAGGCGCTGGCCGATGCGGCGAAGGCGCACTTCGCACCGGTGCTGGCGCGTCGCGCCGTGGGCCTGACGCTGCAGGTCGACGTCGGCGCCGAGGTGTTCGACGCCAAGTTCGGCAACCTTCACCCGCTGTTCCAGAAAGGCTGAGCCGTGCTCGACCCGACAACCATTGCCTTGCTCGCACGCCGGCTCTACGACGCGCGCAAGAGCCGCACACCGCTGCGCCATTTCTCGCGCGAGTTTCCCGGCATGACCATCGACGACGGCTACGCCATCCAGCGCGAATGGGTGAAGCTGGAACTCGCCGATGGTCGCCGCATCCGCGGCCGCAAGATCGGCCTGACCTCGCGGGCGATGCAGCTCTCGAGCCAGATCACCGAGCCCGACTACGCGCCGCTGATGGACGACATGTTCTTCGAGCAGGGCGGCGATATCCCGGTGTCGCGCTTCATCGCGCCGCGTGTCGAGGTCGAGCTGGCCTTCGTGCTCGGCAAGCCGCTGCGCGGGCCGGGCACCACGCTGTTCGACGTGCTGGCCGCCACCGAGTACGTCACGCCGGCGCTGGAGATCATCGACGCACGCATCGAGCAGTTCGACCGCGAGACCCGTGCGCCGCGCAAGGTCTTCGACACCATCAGCGACTTCGCCGCCAACGCCGGCATCGTGCTCGGCGGTCGGCCGGTGAAACCCGACGCGCTGGACCTGCGCTGGGTCGGCGCGATGCTGTTCAAGAACGGCGTGATCGAGGAGACCGGTCTCGCCGCCGGCGTGCTGAATCACCCGGCCACTGGCGTGGCCTGGCTGGCCAACAAGATCGCACCGCACGACGAGCAGCTCAACGCCGGCGACGTGGTGCTGGCCGGCTCGTTCACGCGGCCGACGCCGGCGGTGGCCGGCGACACGCTGCATGCCGACTACGGGCCGCTGGGCACCGTGTCGTTCCGTTTCGTCTGAGAAGGAGGCCCGCGATGAGTGCCGACCCGTTCCTGCGCCCCGAACGCTTCAGCGCCCCCGAGTGGGAGGCGCGCGTGCAGCTCGCCGCCGCGTACCGGATCTTCGACCACCTCGGCTGGTCGGAGCTGATCTACAACCACATTTCGCTGCGCGTGCCGGGCGAAGACGGGCATTTCCTGATCAACCCGTTCGGCCTGCACTACCGCGAGGTCACGGCGTCGAACCTGGTCAAGGTCGACATCGACGGCGGCATCGTCGGCCACAGCGACTGGCCGATCAACCCCGCCGGCTTCACCTTCCACGGCGCGATCCATGCCGCGCAGCCCGAGGCGCACTGCGTGATGCACGTGCACACCACGCCGACGATGGCGGTGTGCTGCCTGGAGGAGGGGCTGTCGTTCAGCAACTTCTACGCGGCGCAGCTGTACGGCTCGGTGGCGTACCACGACTTCGAGGGCATCACGGTGCACCGCGACGAGGGCGATCGCATCCTGGCGAGTGCGGGCGGCAAGCCGGTGCTGCTGCTGCGCAACCACGGGCCGGTGGTGATCGGGCGCACGCTGCCGCACGCCTTCTCGCTGATGTGGCTGGTGCAGCGTGCCTGCGAGGTGCAGATGGCCACGCTGTCCATGGGCCGGCCGCGGACCATCCCGGTGCCGGTGATGGAAGGCTGCGTGCGCGACTCGCTGAACTTCAACCCGAAGTTCGGCGCCGGCGCCGATTCTTTCGCCGCGCTGCAGCGGCTGATCGACGCGAAGGATCCGGGCTACCGTCGTTGAAGCGTCGGGGATGCGCGTCCCCATCGCGGCGGACAGACAGCGCCGGCGGCGGCGCCTATCGTGGCGGTCATTCCGCTTCGCGACTGGGACCGTCACATGTTCATCCGCAACTGCTGGTACGTGGTCGCCTGGGACCATGAGATTCCTGCCGACGCGCTTTTCGCGCGAACCGTGATCGGCGAGCCGCTGGTGCTGCACCGCACCGCCGCCGGCGAGATCGTCGCGCTGGAGGACCGCTGCTGCCATCGCCTCGCGCCCTTGTCCAAAGGCCGCAAGGAAGGCGACTGCGTGCGCTGCGGCTACCACGGCCTGCTGTTCGACGCGCAGGGCATCTGCGTGCAGATCCCGGGCCTGGACAGCGTGCCGCCGAAGGCGAAGGTGCGGCGCTACCCGGTGGCGGTGAAGAACCGCTGGGTGTTCGTCTGGATGGGCGACACCGAGAAGGCCGACACCGCCGAGCTGCCCGACAACTTCTCCTGTGACCACCCGGACTGGCACTACAAGCCCGGCTACCTGCACTACGACACGCCCTACCTGCTGATCGCCGACAACCTGCTCGACTTCTCGCACCTGAGCTACGTGCACGAGAAGACGCTGGGCGGCACGCCGGCGATCGCGCAGTCGCGCCCGACCATCGAGAAGGTGCCGCGCGGCCTGCGTGTCTCGCGCCACGTGAAGGACGTGCCGCCGCCGCCGTTCTACACGCGCATGCGGACCTTCGACGCCAACATCGATCGGCACTTCATCTACGACTTCCTGCTGCCCTCGACGCTGCTGATGCACTCCGGCGGGCGGCCGACCGGCACCACCGATGCCGACGGTCCGCCGGCGGTGCGCCTGCATTCCTGCCAGACGCTGACGCCGGAGACCGAGACCAGCACGCACTACTTCTTCCAGCAGGCCGTGCCGACCGCGCAGGGCGGTGCCAGCCTGGTCGACAACGTCTACGCGAGCCTGGTGCAGGCCTTCAACGAGGACCGCGACATGATCACCGCGCAGGCGCAGGCGATCGCGATGAAGCCGGATGCACCGATGTTGCCGCTGGTGATGGACTCGGCCCTGATCCAGTTCCGCCGCCTGGTCGACGAGGCGCTGCGTGCCGAGGGGCAGCTCGCCTGAGCTTCAGCGTTCCTGCAAGGCCAGCGCAAACAACTCGTGGCGCTGGTGGATGCCCAGCCGCTCGAAGGCGCGGTCGCGGTAGGTCTTCACCGTCGCCGGAGAGACCTGCAGATCGGCCGCGATGCCGTCGTGCGTCCAGCCGCGCAGCAGCCGCTCGCAGACCTCGCGCTCGCGCTTGGTCAACGAGGCGAAGGCCGCCACCGCCGGCGCGGCCTGCGGGCGCAGCGACAGGTGCCGCACCACGCAGCTCAGCAGCAGCGGCCCGAGCGAGTGCAGCGTGTCGCGCTCGTTGTCGGAGAACGCGGCCTGGCTTTCGTGCCGGTACAGGTTGACCGCCAGCAACGCGCCATCGGCATCCTCGCAGGACAGCGACAGGCGCTCCGACAGCCCGTGCCGCTGGAACACCCGGCGCCGGTGCTCCGGAGCCAGCTCCAGCGCATGCAGGTGACTGAGCACTGCCTCGCCACGCGCCACCCGCTCGCGGATGCCGCCCAGCGCACGGTCGTGCCGCCACAGCCCGTCGCGGTAGGCGCTGAAGGCGTCGGCCACGCAGTCTTCGGCCTGCAGGCAGCCGCCGAAGTGCAGGACCGGCGGA
This sequence comes from Chitinophaga pinensis, assembly GCA_943370595.1. Classification (GTDB taxonomy): domain Bacteria; phylum Pseudomonadota; class Gammaproteobacteria; order Burkholderiales; family Burkholderiaceae_C; genus Piscinibacter. The sequence continues at coordinate 107,388 of CALRRO020000015.1, read as the reverse complement.
GCGTCGTCGAAGATGCGGTAGACCGTCCACCAGCCCAGCGGCAGCAGGCGCGCGAGTTGCTCGATGCCGCGCTGGCCGAACTGCGCATCGCCGATGCAGCCGATCAGGCCGGACAGCGCACCGGCCGCCTCGCCCTGCGGCACGTGGACGGCAGCGTCGGGCCGGATCGAGCGGAGTTCCATGGCGTGATGTCGGGTCGGGGCGGCAGTGCCGGGTTTGTCTGTCCACAGCGCGGAGGACATACAGCGCTGCAGTGCGACGTTAGCCTCTGACGCAGGTCAATCCGCTCGGGACTATCCCGGTCACCGGGCCGCCACAGGAGACATCGATGTCGTTCGCTTCCGCCATGGCGCGCCGCCTGCGCCGCCTGCTCGTGCCCGGCCTGGTGGCCGGCTCGCTCGGCTTCGCCACCGCCGCGCATGCCGACATCCACATCGGCGTGACGCTGTCGTTGACCGGCCCCGGCGCCTCGCTGGGCATTCCGGCCGAGAACGCGCTGAAGCTGTGGACCGGCGACATGGCCGGCCAGAAGGTGCGCTTCACCGTGCTGAACGACGGCACCGACAGCACCACTGCGACCAAGAACGCGCAGAAGCTGATCAGCGAGGAGAAGGTCGACCTGATCATCGGCTCGTCGCTGACGCCGCCGTCGCTGGCGGTGGTCGAGATCGCCGGCCAGGCCGGCGTGCCGGTGATCTCAATGGCCGGCGGCGGCGCGATCGTGCTGCCGCAGGAAGGGCCGCGCAAGTGGGCCTTCAAGCTCTCGCCGACCGAGCAGATCTCCGCCACCATGGTCATCGACCATGTGCTGAAGAACAAGGGCAAGACGATCGCGACGATCGGCGTGTCCAACAGCTACGGCGAAGGCTTCCTGAAGGTGACCGAGCAGGTGGCGGCGGCCAAGGGCGTCAAGCTCGTCGCCGCCGAGAAGTACGCGCCGACCGACCAGAGCGTGACCGCGCAGATCGTCAAGATTCTCGCTGCCAACCCGGATGCGGTCTACATCCTCAGCGCCGGCACGCCGGGCGCGCTGCCGCAGATCGAACTGGCCAAGCGCGGCTACAAGGGCGCGGTCTACCAGACGCAGGGCGTGGCCAACAACGACTTCCTGCGTGTCGGCGGCAAGGACCTGGAAGGCGGCTACATGACGGTGGCGCCGGTGCTGGTGGCCGAGCAGCTGCCCGATTCGAGCCCGGTGAAGAAGCCGGCGGTCGACTTCGTGCAGCGCTTCGAGACCAAGTACGGCGCCGGCAGCCGCTCGCTGTTCGCTGCGACGATGTGGGACGGGCTGCTGATCATCCAGCAGGCCGCCGCCGTCGCCATCAAGAAAGCCCAGCCCGGCACCGCCGAGTTCCGCACCGCAATGCGCGACGCGATCGAGGGCACGAAGGAGTTCGTCGGCTCGCAGGGTGTGTTCAACATGGGCCCGGCGGACCACAACGGTGTTGACCAGCGCAGCCAGGTGATGGTGCGCATCGAGAACGGCACCTGGAAACTGCAGAACTAGTCCCCCCGAAGCGCCTGCGGCGCTCCCCCCAGGGGGCGCCGCCGACGGACCGGCAGAGCCGGATCCGTGGCGACTGCTTGATCAGGTTCAGTTCTGCACGGCTAGCGCTCTTCGTTTGAGGTAGCGGCGCATCGCCAGCGACGGGCCGTCGGCGCGGAAGGAGACTTCCGCGGCTGTGCCCGGCGGGTAGTTCGCCAGGTTGCGCTCGATGGCCTCCAGGCCGTCGATGTCCTCCTGGAACGCGGCGAGCAGCTGCTGGTGCATGAAGGCCGTGATCTCGTCGTCCTCCAGGCCGAAGTTGCGGCCGTGGTGGATGAAGTAGTGCGTGCTGGTGGCCGACTCCGGCGTGACGATGTGCGCCGTGCGGATCGCGCGCGAAGGCTGCTCTTCGGCCGGCCGGTCGCAGGCGTGGAAGCGCACGTGCACCTCGTGCAGCGCCGGCGAGACGAAGGTCGAGCTGGCGATGCGCGCCGCATCCTGGCCTTCCAGGCCAGTGGGTTTCGCCCAGACCGGCGGCAGCCGCGTCGGCACGACGCTGCGGGTCAGCGCAAAGTGGCCGCGTTCGCTGTCGATCTCGCTGTCGTAGGGCGCGCTCGCGTAGTCCGGCGTGCCGAAGGTCCTGGCGTGCAGGAAGCTCAGGTGGGTCAGGTCGAGCAGGTTCTCGTGCAGGCGCACGTAGCTGGCGCGCATGTGCAGCCGCTGGCGCGAGGCGGCCCAGCCCTGGCTGTCGTCTATCCACGCCGGGTGCGGGGCAGGGCGCGTCGGCGCTGACAGGCCCATCCACACCCACACCAGCGGCCCGTGCTGCGCGGCGGCGAAGGCACGCACGCGTGCGCCGGGCGGGATCATCGCCTGCGACGGCACGCCGCTGCAGACACCGTCGCAGCCGAAGCGTGCGCCGTGGTAGCCGCAGACCAGCGTGTCTCCCTCGACGCTGCCCAGCGACAGCGGCATCGAGCGATGCGGGCAGCGGTCTTCCAGCACGGCGATGCCGCCATCGGTGCGGCGCAGCATCACCAGCGGGATGCCGAGCAGCTTGCGCGCCAGCGGCGTGCGGGTGACTTCGTCGGCGAAGGCGGCAACGTACCACTCGTCGAAGACGAAGGGTGTGCGCTCGTCGGCAAGTTCGCTCTGGAAGCGCAAGGCGGCGTCGCGCGTGCGGTCGGCGGGGCTGTCCATGGTCGTGGGTCCGGAGTCTCCAGGAAGTGCGATCGTGCGCAGAGTCGGTGGCGCCGTCTGTCCTCCGGCTGACGGACAATCCCGACCCGATGAACCGCCACGACGACACTGCCGACGCCGCTGCGCTCGCGCACGTCGTCGATCGCCTCGGCGAGGACGGCTTCGGTGCTGCGTTGCTGGCCTGGCTCGCGCCGGCGCTGCACGCAGCGCACGCCACCGCGTTCCGCTTCGACGCCGGCCTGCAGGCGCGTGTGGTGCTGACGGCCAGTGCGGGCGGCGGCGCCGTGGCGCTGCAGTCGGCGCGTGTCTATGCCGGCAGCGGGCTCTACCGGCACGACCAGTTGCTCGGCGCGATGCGCCGGCATGCCGAGCTCGGTGACGACGCCCCGGCGATCGTGCGGTTGCGTCGCGCGGACATCGACGACCCGGCCTATGGCGAGCAGTTGTGGGACCGCTTCGGCCTGGTCGAGCGGCTGTCTGCGGTGGCGCTGCTCGACGGCCACTGGACTGCGTTCAACGTCTACCGTGATCGTGCGGCGGGTGCCTTCGCCGCGCGCGAGGTCAAGCGCTTCGCCGCACTGGCGCCGCTGCTGCTGGCCCTGCTGCGCCGCCACCTCGCCACGCTGCAACCGACGGCGCAGACGGGGCCGGCCGGGCGCATCGGCCCGGAGGCCGCCGCAGCGCTGCTGCTGCGCCTGCCGGTGCGGCTGAGCGCGCGCGAGCGCGAGGTCTGCGCGCTGACGCTGGCCGGCCACACGCGCGAAGGCATTGGCCTGGCCCTCGGCATCGCGCCGAGCAGCGTGGCCACGCTGCGCCGCCGCGCCTACCGCAAGCTGCAGATCCACGGTGCCGGCGAGTTGTTCGCGCTGTGCCTGCCGCAGGGGATGGCCATCGGCGCGTGAACGATCGGCGCCGGCCAGCGAGCGGCCGGCCATCCATGGCACGAAGTCTGCACGGCATGCGGCACCGCGGCCTGCGCCATGGCCCGGCCGGTGGCCTGGGTGCATTGCACCAGGTTTTGATGGCCGCGCTGCAAGTGCATCTTTCCCTTCTACGTCGGCGCATCGCGCTGCCCCTCGCTCCTTCATGAACGTCGACTGTCCTGCTTCAGCCGTGCTCCGGCGCCTTGGCGCGATCGATGCCTTGTTCGTCTCACCGCCGCCCCGTCCATGAGAATCGCCGTGCTGGCCCAGAACGAAGCGGTGCTGGTGCCGATCCGCGAACTGCTCGCGGCGCAGGGCATCGAAGTCTCCGCCTACGCGACCCGGACGCAGCTGGCGGCGGGCCTGCAGGAGCAGGACTTCGGCGCCATCCTGCTGGAAGGCGCCACCGAACACCTCGAGCTCGCGATCACGATGCTGCAGCAGCGCGTCCAGGCGCGCACCGCGATCGTCATCGTGGGGCAGGGCGGTACCGCCGCGATCACCCACGCGCTGCTGCGCGGTGCGGACGACTACGTCTTCGCCGACGGCGATGTCGAGTACGCGATGCAGCGAATCATCGCGCGCATCGGCGTCAAGGTTCAGCGGCAGCGTCGAAGCGTGCTGCGGCTCGGGCACCTCGAGCTCGACGTGCCGGCGCGGGAGATCGTCTCGGCGGATGCGCGCCTGGGCCTGAGCACGCGCGAGACGCTGCTCGCGCGCCTGCTGTTCGAGAGTGCCGGCCGGGTGGTGGCCACCGACAGGCTCTGCATGGAGCTCTGCGGCGCCAGCGATGCCACGGCGGTGCGCTCGCTGAACCAGCATGTCTACCAGCTTCGACGCAAGCTCGACAGGCTGCCCGGCGGTGCAGAGCGCGTGCGCATCGAAGCCATGTACGGCAGCGGTTACAGGCTCGTGCGCTGAGGCACGCTTCGACACAGCATCACCGCGAGTCAAACCTCATCATCGTCATGCGGCGGCGACGCGCTGCGTGCGCGATGAACCAGATCCGTCGGCTCCGGTGAGCCGGTCGTGTCAGCCTTGTAACGAGGGGCATCGCGCTCGCATCGGACGCGCCGTACCGCACCGCTGCGCCGCGCGCCAGCGCGAGACCGCCGAGTTGCGCCGAGTTGCGCCGTGGTGTCGACGCGGCGGCTGGCACCAAACCTGCGCACCCGGTGCAGGAGCGGCCCGATGCAGAGGATTGCTGAAGATCTCGCGCAGGGCGCTGACAGCGTCGCATCGACGACGACTCACGAACACGAACAACGAACAGGGGGTCTGACCATGAACCGGAACGGAACTGAGGAGCCGACGCACTTGCGACGCGGCTGGGCGTTGAGCGCGCTGCTGCTCGCTGCGGCCACACTGGGCGCTTGCGGCGGCAGCGGCGAGAAGTCGCAGGACGGCACGGGCTCCACGCCGCCTCCCGCGCCCGCGCCTGCGCCTGCACCGGCCCCCGCGCCCGGCAACGGCACCGATGAGCCCGTGCTGGAGACCCCCGCACCCGCGCCCGCTCCCTCGCTGCCGGGCAGCGACGCGCCCCCCGCGGCACCGCCGCTCCCACCCGACCAGCAACTGCCCCCGGGTGTGGACATGAGCAACCCGGGCGTGGCGGTTCGTCCGGTGGCGGCCACTGCATCGTCGTCGCCCAGCGGCGGCAACGGCCCGGCCAAGGCCATCGACGGCGACACGAGCACCCGCTGGGAGAGCGCCCGCACCGACGACGAGTGGATCCGCTTCGACTTCGGCGCCAAGACGGCGCTGGGCTACTTGAAGCTGGTGTGGGAGAACGCCTACGGCAAGGAGTACGCGATCGAGGCCTCCGACGACGGCAGCACCTGGTACCAGTTGCGCTACGTCAGCGGCGGCAAGGGTGGCACCGAGGAGTTCTTCAACCTCAACGCCAACGTGCGCTACGTGCGGTTGCGCGGCGTGGCGCGTGCCACGCAGTACGGCTACTCGCTCTTCGAGGCGTCGTTCAAGTCGCCCGGCAGCGACAACTCGCTGCCGCTGCTGGCCACCTCGGCGGAGAAGTTCCCGGCGGCCGGCAGCCCGCTGGCCCCGGCGCCTGCGGTCAAGCCGCCGCTCGAGATGGTGCAGTTCACGCTGGCCGACGGCACGCTGGTCACGCGCTTCGGCATGGTCGGCCGCTCGCGCCACGCCCGCGAGCGCGGCGAGGAGTGGAACGAGATCGGCTACGGCGTCAACGAGACCGTCGACGCCGCCGGCAAGCCGCTCGACAAGGGCCCGGGCGCGCACCTGAACTTCGTCGCCAACTACTTCAAGAACCGCACCTGGGGCGTCGAGTTCATCGACAACAGCAAGGTCGCCGGCGTGACGAAGCCGAAGCTGATCGTCAACCAGTACTACCAGCAGGCACAGCGCGGTGGTGGCCACTCCTTCGTGCGCCGCTTCGACACCACCGGTGTCACCGGCTTCGGCTGGATGAGCCCGGGCGACCTGCTCGACGACTCGACCTACACCGACGGCTTCAAGGACATCGCCTCCTGCCCGGTGATGCCCAAGCCGCCCGAGGGCGCACTGCGCCGCCCGAGCAGCGGCTACAACGGTGTGATCGGCGCCAACGACGGCTGCAGCGTGGTGTTCGACACCTACCCCGGCCACACCGCGCTGTCCCCGGACGCCAACGGTGTGCTGATCCCGAACGGCGTCGGCGTTCCCGCACGCGCGTTGAAGGCTGGCGATGCGATCGAGTTCACCGGCTCGTTCTTCTCGACCCGTGCGGTGATGGACGCGCTCGGCGACAACGGCGCCTTCCGCTACTACACCAACGAGCTGACCTACGTGGTCGGCACCGGGCTGCGGCCCTGGTACGGCGTTCAGCCGCGGTTGATGAACGAGCCGCTGCCGGCGCACACGCTGTCCGGCGGCATCGGCTCGGTGTCGTACGACTACGCCGACAACGCGCAGTTCATCTTCCAGCAGCCGCACAACCACATCGGCATGCAGAACATGCAGCGCTTCGTGGAAGGGCGGCGATGGATCCACACCAACCTGTGGAGCGGTGATCACACCGAGGCCGGCAACGACCGCAACGACGACGCCATCGGCCTGCAGGGGCCGCGCTTCAACCAGTCGTCCTGCTTCGGCTGCCACATCAACAACGGCCGCGGCGTGGCACCGGCGGTGGTCAACCAGCGACTGGACACGATGGCCGTGCGCACCGCCACGCTCGACGCCAACGGCAAGCAGCTGCCGCACCCGACCTACGGCCTGGGCGTGCAGATGAACGCTCGCTCGCTGGCCAGCGGCCAGCTCCAGGACTGGGGGAACAGCGTTCGTGTCGCGGGCTTCGACCTGAAGACGATGACGCTCGGCGACGGCAGCACGGTGGAGCTGCGCAAGCCGAAGGTCGCATTCGACGGGCCGACGCCCACCGTGTACTCGCTGCGCAGCGCCCAGCCGATGATCGGCATGGGCCTGCTCGAGGCCATCCCCGACGCCGAGATCCTCTCGCGCGTGCGCAGCACGCCGGACGCCGACGGCGTCAAGGGCCAGGCCAACTATGGCTTCGACCCGGAGACCGGCGCGGTGAAGCTGGGCCGCTACGGCTGGAAGGCGTCGAAGGTGAGCCTGCGCCACCAGTCGGCCTCGGCCGCGCTGCTGGACATGTCGGTGACCTCGCCGGTGTACCCGAACCGCGACTGCCTGGCCGGGCCGGCACAGTGCACGACGGCGAAGATCGAGAAGGGGCTCTCGGAAGAGGCGCTGACGCTGATCACCCGCTACCTGCGTCTGCTGGCCGTGCCGGCGCAGCGCAGCGTGGCCAGCGGCTTCCCGAAGGGGGTGTCGCCGCTGAGCTACCTGGACGTGAACCCGACGCAGGTGGCGGCCGGTGCCAAGCTGTTCGCCGACATGCGCTGCACCACCTGCCACGTCGCCAGCATGAGGACCGGCGAGGGCTCCGAGATGGCCGAGGTGCGCAACCAGACGATCAAGCCGTACACCGACCTGCTGCTGCACGACATGGGCGCCGATCTGGCGGACAACCTGGTCGAGGGCCAGGCCACCGGCAGCATGTGGCGAACCCCGGCGCTGTGGGGCATCGGCTACACCGAGCTGGTGGCGGCGAGCAAGAACGTGCCGGTGGGCTACCTTCACGACAGCCGCGCTCGCACGCTGACCGAGGCCATCCTGTGGCACGGCGGAGAGGGCACGGCCAGCCGCCAGCGCTTCCAGGCGCTGTCGAAGACGGACCGGGATGCGGTGCTGGCTTTCCTGCGCTCGCTGTGATGGGCAAGATGGATCCTCGGCGCCGCTGGATGCTGCTCGCCGCCGCCAGCGCAGCGGTGGCTGCCTGCGGGGGCGGCGGCGGTAGCAGCAACAGCGATGCCGGCGGCGGCCTGCCGCCCCCTGCGCCGGGCCCCGCACCAGCACCTTCGCCGGCACCTGCGCCCGCACCAGCACCAGCACCAGCACCTGCTCCGGCCCCCTCGCCGGCCCCTGCGGCGAAGAGCGCAAAGCGCGGCATCGCCTATCCCCTCGACAGTGCAGCGGACTACGCGGCGCTGTCACCCGGCCTGAGCTGGTGGTACGACTGGAGCGATGCACCGGCCGGCGGAACGATTGGCGATCTGCGCAGCCGTTACGGCATGGACTTCATCCCCATGCTGTGGAACCAGAACTTCGACGACGGGCAGATCACGCGGATGCTGCAGGCGAACCCCGCGGTGCGCTACCTGTTGGCGCTCAATGAACCCAACCTGGTCGAGCAGGCCAACCGCACGCCGCAACAGGCGGCCGATCTCTGGCCGCGCATCGAGGCAATCGCGCAGGCCACGGGCGTGAAGATCGTCGGCCCGCAGATCACCTGGGGCACGATGCCCGCTTACCAGGATCCGGTCGTCTGGATGGATGCGTTCTATGCCGCCTACCGAGCGGCCCACGGCGGGCGCGACCCGCAGATCGACCACCTGGGCTTCCACTGGTACGACTACGGTCTCAATGACCAGCTCGACCGGCTGGCCAAGTACGGCAAGCCGTTCTGGGTGACCGAGATGGCGAACTGGCACGTCGGGGATGGGGCTGCGGCGATCGACTCGGTCGAGAAGCAGATGGTGCAGATGACGGAGATGGTCGCGCTGTGCGAGGAGCGCGCCGACGTGATCCGCTACGCGTGGTTCACCGGCCGGGGAGGTGCTGACCTCGACGATCGCTTCACGACCTTGCTCGGTGCCGATGGCGAGCTGACCGCGCTCGGCCGCCATTACCTGAGCCTGCCGGGCGCTTAGTGGAGGCGGCTTCCCGGAACTGGGCCCGCGCGGTGATCTGCCGCGCCGTCTAGTCACTTCTCGGCTCTCTGTGGCTCGCCTGCCTGACTCGAACCCCAGGGCCTATGCATCGACGGAACGATCAGGCGGCCAGCGCGCCCCGGACCGGCGAGTCGCGGCCGACGGTGTGGGATGTCGACGAGAGCGAACTCAGTCCGGCAGCCAGGTGGTCGATCAGGCGCCGAAGCCGCATCGGCATCGATACCCGGTCCGGGAACACCACCGACACCACGTACTCGCCCATCGCCGCATTTTCGAGCACACGCACCAGGCGGCCATCGGCCAGTTCGTCGGCGAGGATGAACGCCGGCGACTGGATGAGCCCGAGACCGGCGACCGCGAAGCCTTTCAGCGCCTCGGCACTGTTGGCACGGATCGGCTCCGCGGCCTCGACGTCGCCCTTCACGATGCGAAGGGTAGTCGTCGGGTGGCGGTCGGTCGGTACTTCCAGGATGCAGTGTCTGCGAAGGTCGTCCATCGTCACGGGCCTGCCGTGGCGCGCGAGATAGGCGGGTGCAGCCGCGATCACCGCCGGACTGGTGGCGATACGGCGGGCCCCGAGCGACGAGTCGGCCAGGCGAGTCGACACCCGCAATGCGGCATCGAAGCCCCGGCTCACCGGATCCACCGCGTGGTCGCAGAAGTCGAGGTCAAGCCGCAGGCGGGGGTGGCGCGCGCGGAACTCGGCCAGCAGGGGAACGATGTAGCGTGTGCCCAGGGCCACGGGCATGGTCAGCCGCAAGGTCCCGCTGACCTCGCCGCTGGCTTCCCCGCGCAGCACCGCCTCGATCTCCTCGAGTTCGGACAGGGATCGCACAGCGGTCTGCAGGTAGCGTTCTCCGGCGTCGGTCAACCTGACGCGACGCGTGGTGCGGTGGAACAGGCGCGTGCCGATGCGGGCTTCGAGTTCCTGGACGGCGCGAGTGACCTGCGGCGGGGCGATGTCGAGCCGACGGGCGGCTTCGGAGAACCCACCCGCCTCGGCGACCTTGACGAACGTTCTCATGGCTTGCAGGGTGTCCATGCGGGGCTCCAGACAGATGAAGCACCAGGACATTCCCGGCGCCGTGGGCCGCACTGTCAGCCTTGCCATGATGGCAAGGTCAAGCCCCCGACGAACCCCGGCAGGCCCAAAGAAAAGGGGCCCGCCATCGCTGACGGGCCCCTCATTTACTTTGGCTCCCCGACCTGGGCTCGAACCAGGGACCTACGGATTAACAGTCCCTGGGGATGGGACTTTCTGGGATCTCCTGATACAAGTTGCCTCCTGAATACTCTTTACATATCAACAGCTTACATCCATAGTCGTTTCAGGCCGTCTCGGACCGTTCCCGCCAAAACTGGCACCAGACTGGCACCAGATCAGCTACGGACTATGGCAAGAGATCAAGTTTCAGCGGCCACCGCGGCCATCAAATCGCTCGACAGTGGCGCATTCGTGACGCTGCACAGTCGCCTCGATCGTGGCGGTGCATTGCAGGCTCGCAAGCTCGCGAACGGCGCGGTCCAGCTCTACTGGCGCTATTCGCTCGGCGGCAAGACGAGCCGCGAGCCGATCGGCGTCTACGACCCTTCGGCCCCACCGAAGAAGCTGCAGCCGACACCTCGCGGCTATGGCCTTGCCGCCGCGCTCGAGAAGTGCCGCGAGCTCGCAGACATTCATTCGGCGCGGGCCGACACGGGCGGCCTTCGCGAGGCCAAGGCAGAGAAGCGCAAGTCCTTCGTCGCGCAAATGGCGGCTGAAGCCGAGAAGTCCGAGCGGACGCTGCAGAAGCTGCTCGACGCCTACGTGTCGCACCTGAAGACCCAGGGTCGTCGCAGCCACGTCGACGCCGACCAGATCTTCAAGCGGCATGTCACCGAAGCGTGGCCCATCGTGGCCGAGGCGCCTGCGGTTGACCTCACCCCTGATCAGGTACTGGACATGTTGCGCAGGCTGATCGAGGCCGGCAAGGGACGCACCGCGAACAAGCTGCGGTCCTACCTGCGTGCGGCCTACCAGTGCGCGCTCGAAGTGCGGACCACTGCCTCGATCCCGGTGGTCTTCAAGTCCTTCGAGGTGGTCTTCAACCCGGCCGCGCAGACCCGTCGCTCGCCGCAGTTCGATCGGGCTGACAAGCGTCCGTTCTCCAAGTCCGAACTGCAAGCCTATTGGAAGCTGATCGCTGACAGGCCCGGTCCCGAAGCGGCAGCCTTGCGGCTGCATCTCCTGACAGGTGGTCAGCGCGTCGAGCAATTCGTTCGCTTGAAGTGGGCAGACGTGAGCGACGAAGCGGTGACGATCTTCGATGCCAAGGGACGACCAGGCCAAGGGCCTCGTGCTCACCAGATCCCACTGCTGAAGCTGGCCCGCGCAGACCTCTCACAAACGAAGAGACAGGGCGAGTTCGCGATCTCGACGACCGCTGGAAAGAAGCCCATTAGCGTGCGGACGCTTGCGGGCTGGGCTCGTGATGTTGTCGGCGACACGATCGACGGGTTCCAACTGAAGGGCATTCGCTCCGGTGTCGAGACCCTTCTTGCGGCTCATGGAGTCAGTCGGGAGGTGCGAGGTCACCTTCAATCGCATGGCCTGACCGGCGTTCAAGCCAGGCACTACGACGGGCACGACTAAATGCCCGAAAAGCGCTCGGCGCTCGACATGTTGAGTCGTGAGCTTGAGTCGAAGGCTGTCGCGTAGTCTGTCCTCAAACAAAGGTCTCGTGGCCAGAACCGCCGTTGAGCCCGTCAGCCGAGAGAGCAGTTCAGGGCTAGGTGTCCGCCGGTCAACATTGAACCTCCGGCGACGGCGGCGACGCACAGTTGCTTTTCGGGTTCGGCTATGTCAGCCACCGAACGGTGGTCGCTATGGTGCCACCTCGGAATTCGACTTTCATCATTGTCAGTAGCGTGCGGTTATCGGCGGCAATTCGGCCGCGCGCAGTAGCAACGCGTCGATGCTGCGTACTCCCAATTTTTCGCGCACAGACTGAATCTGCGTGCGCACCGTTGCCGTCGCCACACCGTGTGAGGCCGCGATCTCCTTCGTCGTGCTGTTGCTGATCAACGCGCGAAGCACCCGCCGCTCTGCATGGGTCAGGCTGTGTCGGGCCGAGAGCATCTCTAGCCCCAACGGCGAGCAAACCATCCTGCGCCCGAGCATCACAACCACTGCCGGGATGTCGAAGCCATCAACGTGCACGGGTACCAGAGCCACGCTCAGGTGATCGCCTCCGCTTTCAAACGTGAGCAGGCGCGTGCGATGGCGCATCGCGGCGTCGTGCAACGCACTGCACCACAAGTCCTGCCGGGCGGCGTCGGTGCACACGCGGCCGCCCACTAGTCGCAGGCGGCTGGCATCTGTCAACTCGCGCCGGGCCGCGTTGTTGGCGTGGAAGAGCTCGCCCTCGGGCCCGCAGGCCAGCACTCCGCACTCCAGCCGGTCCATCAGTGCGCTCAAGAGGCGGGTGTGGGTGGCCGGGTCAATCTCCAGCGGGCTCTCGAGTTGTAGGCCGCTAGTGACGTGGTTCAGGTTCAGCATGTTCGTCCTCCGTTGGTGCCGCCTTGTCCGCTGGGCAACCTCGTGGCAGCATGGAAGCTATCGTGCCGAACGATGCGGGGTTAGTCCTTCAACGGGCCTAAACGGTCCTAAACCTGCGCTCCAAAGCTTCCGGAACATCGGCCAGCGCGGCATAGTTGAGCCAGCCGGGACACGACAGTGCCCCGCACACCAACTCCAAGGAGGAACCCATGGCAGATCCTGATCTTGACGCCGCCTCGCAGGCGGTCGCCGACCTCGCGGCCCGCTTGACCGATCTCACCGACCCGGAAGGCGTGCTGAAGTCCTTTGATGTCGACCGGAAATTCTTCCTGCTAGTTAAGGCGCGCGCTGACCGGTTGCAGGCTGAATGCGTCGAGGGGCGACGACGCAACCGGCTTTCGTGTTCCGCCGAAGAAGTGCCTGGCTTGCTGAGGCAGGCTGCGGCGGATCTCCAGGTCACCAAGGGGAGCCTCAGCAGCGCAGACAACGTTTCGCTGGACAAGCTCGTCACCCGTACCAACGAGTTGCAGGATTCCGTCGCCGGATTCGTCGCCCGCGTCAAACCCTGAGTTCTTGCGCGTGGAGCCGCGACCCGACGCCACTCAAGCTTGGCAGGCCCTTGGATCAAGCCTGCGCTGCGTTCCGGCAAACGAAACCTGGGCCGTTGCCTCGGCCATGATGTCGCGCTGGGGTATTTCCCGGGTAACCGATCTCACGCGGCTGGACCAGCTTGGTCTGCCGGTGTACGCCAGTGTTCGTCCCCGAGGGAAGGCGCTGTGTGTGCATGCGGGGAAGGGCCTGCGCCCTGAGGAGGCACGCATCGGCGCCTTGATGGAAGCGCTGGAGTTCGCCGTGGCCGAGCCCCAGCACAGCAACTGGCACGGACGCAGCGTGAGCGTCGCAGAACTGGAGTCCGACTGGGCTGGCGTATTCAGCCTGCAGGACTTGGCACCGGTGTTCGGGTTGCGTATCGACAGCACGCGAAAGCTGACTGCCGTGCTTTGCGACGACGTGGCTGGCCGTGGCAGCGCCTGGCTGCCCGCAGAGCTGGTGTTCCTGCCCTACGAGGACCCGCATGGTCCAGTGCTGTTCGGCTGGTCCAGCAACGGCTTGGCGTCGGGCAATGCACTAGCCGAAGCCTCTTTGCACGGACTGCTTGAGGTACTCGAGCGCGATGCGCTGGCAATGAACCTGCCGCGCGACCGGTCATCATGGGTGGAGCCTGACGAGTACCCACCGCCTTTCGACGTACTGGCCGAAAGGTGGCGCCGAATCGGTGTGGAACTGTCGGTACGGTACGTTCCCAACGACTTCGGATTGCCATGCTTTCAGACCGTGCTCGCGGAAGATAGCCACTCGCAGACCGTCGACTTGGCCACCGGCTCGGGTCTGCACCTGGACCCACGAATCGCCTTCGCGCGCGCTGTGAGCGAGGCCGCGCAGTCCCGTCTGAGTTGCATCCACGGTGGTCGCGACGACCTGACCGAGTTCTACGACCACTTGCAGAGCCAAGGCAGCGCCCGGGATGCCCGCCGCAGTCTGACCTACCAGGAGGCCTTCGACCGCCGTCAGCGCATCCTATGGGTAGATGTGCCGTCACTGCTGCTCGAGCCCAACAGCACGTTGGACGAAGTGCTGTCGCAGCTGGTACGGCACCTTGCGGAACGCGGCTTTCCTCGGGTGTTGCGCCACCGTTTTGACGTGCCGCTCAACGGGCTCCACGCCGTCAAGATCATCGTGCCTCGCTGCCAGGAGGCAGCGGTCCCGCTGCATCGCGCCGGCCGGCGCTTTCTGGATTTGGCACGTGCCGATGGCTGAATCGCCGCCGCTACTGTTTGCGGGCCCATCCACGTATGGCCTGGAACCTGGCTTCTGTCAGGCCGCCGGCGTGCAACTGCTCCCCCCCGTGCGCCGTGGAGATGTGCAGCGGCAGGTCGACGCCGCAGACCTGCCAGGCGTGATGCTGATCTGCGATGGCGCGTTCCAGAACGTGCCTGCGGTCTCGCACAGTGAGCTTTGTGCTGCGCTCGACGCGGGCTGGCAAGTGTGGGGCGTGTCCAGCATCGGGGCCATCCGAGCGCACGAGATGCGCGATCAGGGTATGCGCGGATTCGGCGAGGTCTTTGCGATGTTCTCGCGCTTCGACGACTTCACCGACGACGAGCTGTGCCTGCTGCACTTCCCAGAGGCACCCTGGTTTCCGGTATCCGAGGCGCTGGTCAATGTGCGCCATGCACTGGATCGACGGAGCCGGGAACTCGGCATCGACGCGGCGGAGGCAGGGCGTCTGGTCTACGAACTGCGGGCACTCTGGTTCGGCGACCGCACGCCCGAGCGCATCCGCAGGCTGTTGATCGATGCTGCCGGATGCAACGAGCATCAGGCCGATGGCCTGCTCAGCTGGCTATCGGCACACCGCCTGAAAACTTTGGATCTGCAGCAGTTGCTGGTGCGCCGTCCCTGGCGCGTGACGGACGCCCGAACACCTTGATCAGGAGCGCCTCATCGGGCGTCATCGCGGCCCCGACCGCCATCAACTCGAGGCGCCGCGTCAGCGGCAAGCCGGCCTCCAGCCGAGCGGCCGTCTCGTCGATACCTGCTGACTCGGCCGGGTCAGGGGCATGGCCGAGCTGGTCGCGCACATGGCCGCTGCAGCCGTGCAGCACCGCAGCATCGTCCAATTGCTGCGTGCGCACCGCGGCCAAGGCAAAGGCATCGACCAGCGAAAGCGCTACCGCGGGCATGAATCGGAAGGCCAGGCGCGCCGGCTCCTGAGCCTCGCCGAAGCGGCCAAGGCGGATCAGCGCCAGCGTCTTGTTGTGCAGCATGCAGGCGCATGCTCGGCTGGCGTGCGCATGACGACGCACTGCTCGATCAGTCGCCTGCACCACCTCGGCGTCGCGTCCGGCAACAAGCAGGGTGTCGGTCAGATTACATGCGGCAATGGCAGCGATCCCGTCGAAGCCCTGGTGCTCGGCCTCGCGGCCCAGGCTCGCCAAATACTCGGGCGTCATGTCAGCCTGGTGCGACAGCCCGCCTGACACCGCGCACTGCAGCCGGATGCGGCGCGGCATCGGAACGTCCCGCAAGGCCTGCATCTGCTGCCACGTGGCGTTGGCTTCATTGGACATACCAGGTACGGTCTCGAGCAGCCGGGTGAGTTGCGCCAGCGCACGGTAGGCCAGTCCGGGTTCGCCCAGCGCGGTATAGATCTCATGCGCCTCACGTGCAAGCTCGACACCCAGCCGGTGGTCACCATCCGAGAAGTGTGCCCAGCTCAGCTCCAGGCACGCTCCGCCGAGTAGGCGCGGCGAGGCCTGGCGCAACAGGCCCAGCGGGATGTCCAGCTGCAGAACTTCGGCCTGCCGACACAGCATCCAATCCATCTGCGCCAGCGCCGTGACCAGGCGTGCAAGGTCGTCGGCCTGAGCCTCAGCGATGCTGCGCTCTAGCGCGGCACGCGCGTTGTGGGCTTCGGGCAGGTAGCGCCGACACCAACTGTGGTCGTCCATGGTCGCGGCATCGTCGTGCGCGCGGCCCACGAACCTGGCCACGGCGTGTGCGTGGCGGCGCTGAATCGCTTCGGACTCTCCAGCTGCCAGGAGTTGAGAGTGCGCGTAGTCACGCGCACTCTCCAACAGCTGAAAGCGCCCGGAGTTGTCATTGCAGCGCTGGACCAGAGACTTTTCCACCAGCGTTGCCAGCGCATCCAGCACTTCCCAGGGTCCCAGGGCGCCGGTGGGGTCATCGTCGCAGGCCACCTGTTGAGCCAACTCGGTGCAAAAGCCATCCAGGAACGGCTGCAGGCGGCGAAACACGGCCTTCTCGGTGGGGGTCAGCAGGCCATGGCTCCATTCGTAGGTGTCAAGCAAGGTGGCGTGGCGATGGGCTTGATCGCGGACGCGCCCGCGGCCCATCGACATCCGCAGCCGTTGGTCCAGCAGCCCTTTCGCTTCAGACAGGCCGATCGCCGCCACACGCACGGCCGCAATCTCAATCGCAAGCGGCAGGCCGTCGAGTTGACCACACAGATCGATAACCGATGCCACATTGGCGGTCCCTAGGCGAAAGCGCCGATCCACGTCTGCCACGCGTTTGCACAACAGCGCCACTGATCCGAATTCCATGGCGGCCGCCGGCGCCAGGTCGCGTTGCGGTGGTACCGCCAGCGGTTCGAGCCGGATGACTGCCTCGCCGACAAGGCCCATCGGCACCTGGGAGGTCGCCAGCCAGCACAGCGTGCAGTCGCTGCCCAGTGCCAGATGCAGGAAGTTCGAAAGGGGCTCCTGCAGGTGCTCGCAGTTGTCTATCACCACCAGGCCTCGAACCTGCGCCAAAGCGGCAATCAGGGCCTGGGCTTGGGCCTTGCCCGGCGCCAGGTCCACCCCCAGCGCGGTGGCGAGAGTTGGCACCACGCGCTGGGCGTCGCGGACCGGCGCCAGGTCGACCCACACCTCGGGCAACTGCGTCAGCGCGCGGCGACGTGTCGCGGCGGCGCGCGCCAACGCCGTCTTGCCCACGCCGCCTGGCCCGACCAGCGTGACCATCACCGAATCGGAGAGCCGATCCAGCACGGCCAGCAGGTCCTGTTGTCGGCCCAGAAGTTCAGCGTGGTCTTCCGGTACGAGGTTGCTCTCCGTCGCCTTGGACTGCAGCGGAACGGTACTGAGCTGGTAGCCCCGGCCTGCCACCGTGGCAATGGCGCCAGGTCCTAGCAGCTTGCGAAGGCTGGCGATTTGGACCGAGACGTTGTTTTCCTCGACAACCAGGCCCGGCCAAGCGGCATCGAGAAGCTCTTCCTTGGTGACGACGCGGCCGCGGTAGGCAACGAGCACGCACAGCAAATCGAAGGCCCGCCCTCCCACCACCGCATCGGCCCCGCGAATCACGAGACGGCGTTCCTGCGGACAGATCTCCCAGTCCTTGAACCGGATCACCGAGCTTGGCGCTTCTCCCTGCGACATCAGTAATACGCATGAACTTGAGAAGATCAGACTGTAGTCTGATCGAAGACTTGACGTTCTAGGCCTGCGCGCGGCCCAATGAAGAGTCATCGCCCGCGTCAGCGCCGACCCTGGAGACTTCACACGAGATGTTGCCGCTGCATGCACCGCCCGCCGGTTTGACCGAACTGGACAAAACACCACACGGCCTTGAGCGATGGAGTGACTACGTTTGCGCTTGCATCGATGCCGCGATCGCTGCACTCAAGGTTCCTGCCGGGGAGTCACCGCAATTCGTTCATTCGCAGCCTGGCAACGCCGGCTCCATGCTGGAACTGCCAATCTTCTGGAACGCGTTCCCCAAGAGTTTGCTGGCGCGCTTCGGGCGCGAACGTGCGATGGTTTTGGCCGACATGTTGTGGCCCTATAGCAGCCTGGAACGGTCTGACCCGGACTTTGATCCGTTGTCGGCTCAGTTTGCGCATGATGGCTCGGCTGCCACGCAGCCGCTTGCACGGCCGCAAAACGAATACTGCGAATGGCGGGTAGAACGGCATCCTCGCAGCAACCAGATTCAACGTGTCATCTTTACGGCCGAGACTTCTGAGTACTGGGAAGCCCTGTTCGGCGGCAACGTGATGGGTGTCAGCAAAACCGGCGTGGAGTTCAGCGGCAATCGTGACTGGGTGGCAAGGCAATATGAGCATCTGGTGCGTGCCCCGGTGTTGCCTATCGACCTTTGCGCACCGGGCAGTTCCAATTACGACCCGTTGAACCGATGGAACGCGACGCATGGCCTCGTTCACATGAGTCATCCAGACAACAAGCTGCCCGCGGCCATCAGGTTGTGCGCCGACAGCACGCTGCTTTTCGCGCACGCCGACGGCACACCGCTGACGTCTCCCGAAGCGGTTTGCTGCGCCGGGGGGGGCGCCAACCCAAGCCGCGCCAGCGACCTCACCGTAGTGGGCACCGGCAATGCCCTGGCGCGACAGGGCGTGCGGCTGGCTCTCGCGGAACCCTTCGGCATCTACATCCACCACGTGGATACGAGCGGCTGGCGCCTGCCCGGCCTGAAAGAACCCGCCCAGTGCTGCTGCGTTGCGCGCGGCCTGCCGGGGAAAGCGCTGCGCGTGGTGGTGGAGGCGCCTGCCAGCGCGGGCTGCCTGCTGCACGAACTGACTATCGGCGGAGAGCCGTTGACACATGGTGGGCAGATCGCCGAGTGCATCACCATGCGCGCTTCGGTCCTGGCCACCCGTGCTCGAGGGGCCGCCAACGCTGCACGCGAGCCGCTGGCAACGGGCTTCTTGCGTGAATCCAACCGTAGCCTGTTGGGCAGTATGAGCGTCGGCAGTGCCCCCGTTGCCGGACATATGGCTGCTTTCCGCCGACGCCCATGAACATTGAGCCTGAACTGCCTCTCGACGACATCCAGGGTATGGTGGTACCCGGCTTTCTCAAGCCGCATCAGGCGCTGATTTACTTGGCCGTGCCGGAGGGTGCGCTGGCACGCGACCGGCTGTGCAAGGTATTGCAGCAGATGCTAAGCGGACTGGTCATTTCGTCGGGTCGAACCACCCTGCACGATCGGCGGACCTTCCGCCGCGGCAGGCACCCGCGCCAGCCCCTTGCAGCGCTGGGCTTCAGCGCCCTCGGGCTGAACAAGCTGAGCAACGGTCTGCACTCCAGCGTGCCCAGCCCCGCGTATCAGGTTGGGCTCGGAGTCCGGGCCGGGTTGCTGGGAGACCCTGAGCCAAGCACTTGTTGGCACGCCGATTTTGGCAGCCGCCAACAGCAACCCGATGCGCTGCTCGTGTTCGCGGGGGATACCAAGGAACAGGTCAAAGCGATGGTCGACGCGTGGCTTCCCAGCCTGACTGTCACCGAAGACGACATACCGCTCGTGCAGTATGGCGACGCGTTCGATCGCGGGCGCGAGCACTTCGGCTTTGCCGACGGCATCTCCCAGCCTGGCATCCGCGGCCGCCGCAACCGCCGGCCCGGGGCCTACATCACGCGGCGGCACTTGCTCCCCGAAGATCCGGAGCATGATCTGTTTGGCCTGCCCGGCCAAAATCTGGTGTGGCCGGGCGAGTTTGTGCTTGGATGGCCTGCGTCCAGCCCCGATCCGCGTATTCCCGGTCCGGTGCGCCCTGTGCCAGACTGGATGCGCAACGGCTCGTTCCTAGTCTACCGGCGGCTGCGCCAGGACGTGGCAGGCTTTCGCCAATGGGTTCTCGAACAGGCCGATGGCCTGCGCGACTTTCCGGGGTTCTCGCACCTGGGCTCCGCACAGAGGTCGGAGAAACTCGGCGCATATCTGGTGGGCCGATGGCCCAGTGGCGCGCCGCTGTCCCGCGCGCCGGACCACGATATCCCAGCACTGGGTCGCAACCGACAACTCAACAACGACTTCCGTTTCGACGACGATACTCCGCGGCGCACACAGGGTCCGCACGCGTTTCCACCTTTGCCTCATGCATCAGCCGACATCTTGGGTGTCCAATGCCCAGTCAGCGCGCACATCCGAAAGGTCAACGTGCGTGACCAGGCTTCCGATGTTGGCGGCGCCTCGGCCACATTGACTCGGCGT
Organism: Chitinophaga pinensis; assembly: GCA_943370595.1. GTDB lineage: Bacteria > Pseudomonadota > Gammaproteobacteria > Burkholderiales > Burkholderiaceae_C > Piscinibacter. The sequence continues at coordinate 87,429 of CALRRO020000015.1, read as the reverse complement.
ATCCTGCGCGTAGGTGTGCCGTACGGCTCGCCGCTGCCGCAGAACTTCACGAGCGAACAGGCCGCAGAGGACCGAGGTCTGCTGTTTCTGAGCATCCAGGCCTCGATCGAGGAACAGTTCGAGTTCCTGCAGGCCCGCTGGATCAACAGCGGATCGCGTCCGCGCGGGCCTGGCGGCCACGACATGATGGTCGGCCAGAGTGCCGCCACGCCCGACGGCGAGCGCCGATGCAGGATCTTCAGCGCCGACATGTCGCGTACGGCTGAGATCGTGAGCAAGTTGTCCTTCGTCAGGATGACCGGCGGCGGCTACTTCTTCATGCCGTCCATGAGTGCGCTAGGCTGGCTGGTCTCGCAGGGCCGGCAGTCCGGATAGGTGACCTTGATGAATGGAAGAGATCTGCCATGCTTCCTTATTGGGTTCGGCTGCCAACCTGAGGACTCGACTTGGCTTCGAAAGTGCTAGCGCTGTGCACCGCCTTGCAAAGGGACAAAGGCGTGCGTCGCCGGCAGAAGCTTGGGCGATCGGCACCGTGTGCAGTAGCGAGGCGAGAGCCCTCTCGCATATCTCACGCAGAACGAGCTGATCCACGTGCAAGACAGCCTGGGCTGAAAGTGGGCTCAAAAGTTCTCGCTCGTATTCGGCCTAGGCCACGCGTCTGCTAGCTTGTCGCAGCGCTCATGAAACGCATCGCGGTAACAGAGCGGATTCTGTTCAAGCTTGGAGTTCGAAGTCGCCGTACAACGTGTAGACCAGACCGAGCGGATTGTTCTTCTTCAGCAGTGCCCGGCGCGCTACGAGCAGTGCTTCGCCTGGTCTGCGGGTCGCCAGCATGGACTCGAAGAATGCCGCTGCGAACTCGCGGGCAAGCACCTCCCAGACCGTGACCTCGGTGCCGATGACTGCGCTGGCCCGGCGACCCTGGATGAAGCGGGTCACGAAGTCCGAAGGCGCATAGGGCGTGAAGGCCACGGTGCCGCAGCCGTTCAGAAAGACAAGCGGTCCGTGGGTCCAAGCCGGTCCGCCAAGGTCCACGCCCTCGACCAGATCGTTTCGGACGCCGGCGTGGCCGCGGCCGAAATCCAGACTGTCGCGCCAAGTACGACCCTGCTCGACACCACCGGGAACGCCATGGCAGTACAGATAGACGACATCGGGCTGTGCTTGTCGAAGCAGGTCGATGACCGCCTGCCGCGTGTTGCGCCGCGGCGGCATGAAATTGCCGCTGGCAGCCGCGACAATGCTGCGCATCTGCCTCGTGTGCGGGCCCTCAACCGGCACGCCGCCATCGGGCCCTGCCGCCGCTAGGTCCAGGTTGGGATTGAACGCGGCCACGAAGGCCAGCGGCTTGGCGCTGCCAATCTGCGAACGGATCGGCGGCGGCGGTCGGCCGGCCACACCGTCGACCTGCTGCACCGGCACTTCGATCGGCACACGGAAACCCCAGAAGTGCCGCGCGCAGACGACTGTTTCCTCACGCAGCATCGGCTCGCCCCTGGCGCGCCGCCCTTCGTTCTCGGAAGGGTGCAGCAGGCAGCCCGCCGAGGTCTTGCAGGGCCTCGGGCCGTCGGGCGCTCCCAGCCCGGCCGGACACAAGCCACGCGTCACCTTCAGGGGCGGCGCGCCTTCGTCCAGGGGATCGTCCATCTCATCGCAGCGTTGCAGCGGTCGGTCGTAGATCTGGCCCAGGGGATCACGCTGGTGATGTCGATGTGGGCGGCACGCAGCCCCATGCCGCTGTCCAGCCGTTCACGAACGGCCTGCTGACCAGCCTCGTCGGGTACCAGCATGCTAAACAGGGTCCAGCCCTCGCGCGCCAGTTCCCACATCACCTCGAGCAGCCCGTCGGGGTCGCCGCTGTTCGGTACGCCGCGAAAGCTGTAACGGTACTGCTGCCTGCCGTCGCTCGAGGCGCGTGCCAGCGCGTCGCGCACGGCCTGCACCTGCTTCGGGTCGATCTGCCGGGCGACGCGGAACAACTCGCCGCCCTTCAGCGTGTAGACCTTGTCGCCGGCGTTGTCGTTGGCGATCAGGCTCAGAGCGCGCGGCGCCACCTTGGGCACATCGGCCAGACCGCATGCGTGAAACTCAAGACGCGTCACGTAGCCGGGATCTCCCAGGCGCTGCAACCGCCGCCGCGTCACTCCCAGGGCCTGCGCCATGTGTTCGACCGCCGCGCGGGCGCCGCTCGCCAGGCGCGCCACGACGAGAAAGGACTGCACGACGGTGTCCTCGTGGAACAGGGAGAAGCGCACGCGTGCCACGCCAGACAGCGGAGTCGATGCCGGTACCCGCAACGAGAAGCAGGCCAGCGTGCTGGCACCCACCGCGGGTAGCCACAACGCCTGCACAGGTGCGCCCAGTAGTTCGAAGTCGTATGCCGTGACGCCGATCTCGATCCATGTGCCCTCGGGCCGGCGGTCGATCTCCTCGAGTAGGGCGGTCGAACCGACCTGGACCAGTTCGCGGTCTCGGGGGCCAACCTGCACGCCCAGGTGCACGATGGAGCCCGGCCGCAGGCGTGTGTGCGCCGGGGCTAACGGCTTCAGCTTCGATTCGCCACGTTCGGTGAGAAAGCGGGCATTGACGTGGCGCGCCGCTCGGCGACTGGGCTCGGTTCTGCCTTGAACTTTGCGCCACAGCGTGCGGGTCTCGGCGACCCTGGCGGCCAGCGGCAACATGCCGTCAGATTCGTGGTCCTCGTAGCGCAGCTGCGAGGCCAGCGTGCCAACGGAGCGCAGCCGCTCGGCGATCGAGGACCCTGCCACGCGCGGACCCAGAGAGCGTATTGGTACGGCGGTGCGCGACACCTCCAACCCCAGCTGCGTTACGTCGACGAAGCCCGGATTCAGGCGAACCATCGCATCGATGGTGCTGTCCATGCCGGGCGAGAGCAGGCCGCGCTCGCCGATGCCCACGGCCACCATCGACTTGAATCGCGCCTGCCTTGCCGGATCGGCCCAGCGGAAGTCAAGTTGAGCCCCTGCCGCGTCGGCCTGCGATGCCTGCAAGGGAATGCTCGCCGACTGGATCGCCTGCCGCACGGCTTCCTGCACGATGCGTGCAGTTCGTTCCGCGCCGAAGCCACGCACCAGACGTGGCGACTTGAAAGCCGCCTTGGCCGCACGGCGCGCCAGGCCATGCACCACGGCGTTCGACGCCAGGGCTGGTGCCAGCGGTGAATAGCGCAGCAAATCTTCGCGCCCGGCGCCACCGAAGTACGCGACGCGGCCGAGTTCAGACCGTATCCAGTCCAGCGGACGGTCATGGACGAGATCGGCATAGAGGCGACTCGACAGCCACAGCGCATCGCCTGGCGCGGCTACGATCACTGCCGGCCCCGCGCGCTCCAGCAGGTATTGGGCAAGCTGCAGCGCATCGGCCCGCCTTGCCGGCGATGCCAGTTCCAGCACCAGCAGCCGGGTCTGGTAGTGGTCTAGAAAGCGCGGCAACCAGCCGCGCAGGGCGGCATCGGGCTCGGCGCCATTCAGGTGCAGCACGTCGACTGTCGGCCATCCAGCTGCCAGCGGGTGGGCCTGGACCGTATCGCTAGCAACATGCGCGTCCTGCACGGCTAGCGCGCGCTGGCTCGTGCCGAATACGCTGTCCAGCGCCTCGTGCAAAGTAGGCGCACCGCCGGCCTGCAACATGCGCAGCGGAAACGTCAAAGGAATCTGCTCGATGCGCGGCCGCACCGGGCAGCTGCGCACGAGGCATGCCCTGTCGGTTTCGGCCAGTAGCTCCCAGTCGATGCGCGACCACGCCGGTTCGGCGACCTGCAGACAGACGCGCGACATGCTGAACGGTTCCGGGCCGTGGCCGTCCACTCGCTCGGTCACCGCGTGCTGGCGCAGCGCAGCCTCCAAGTCGGCGGGCTGGCCCGCAGCGGCGGCGTCGAGTGCCTCACGCGCGATGTGCGCCTCGACCACGCTTCCGTCTGGATGGCTCAGGCGCAGGCGCGCGCTGCAATCGACGGCCGATATGTCCAGCCGGTAGTCCCGTCGGGTGTAGTTCTGACTCATGTCGCGGCGTCGGGCTTGCGGAAGGCGCTCATCGCGGAATGGGCGAAGCGGTCGGCGGCGAAGCCGGTCGCCATGGCTCCCAGGAAGGCGCCGACACCGCCCCAGACCGGGTTTGTGTCCCACAGGCCCTGCACCGCCGAGATGGCCGACACCAGCAGGACGACCAGGCTGACCGCGATGTCGACGGTCAGGGTCTGTTGCGCGATGCGCGGCGCAGCGCCCGCCTGGGCCGAGTCGGCCCACCAACGAGGCAAATCGAGCACGGTACCCAGAATCGACGGATCGGCCAGCGGGCTGGTCAGGCCTCTCAGGAGCTCGACCTGCTCCGGGCCCATGACCTGCCTGGCGATGGCCTGCGCAGCCTGGTAGCCTTGCCTAACGCGGTCCAGCTCTCGCCAGGCGGCGACCAGGTTGTGTTGCTGCACGGCCTGGTTTACCGCATGCGCAGCGTCCTCGACTGGCTTGCGCGCGGCGTCGGCGAGCTGCGCAACGGCCCTGACCAGGGCAGAGGCCATGCCCTGCACAAAGACTGCGGTGGCTTCCTGCAGGCGGGCCAGGGCCTGCTCCGGGTCGCTCTGGCGCGCGAAGGCGTCGAGCTCACGAGCCGTATCGGTGCACAGGGTCTGCCATTCCTGGGCCGTCAGACCTTGCGGCTGCATCTGGTTTTTGTCGGCGCGCGCCCGCAGTTCGTCGGCCATCGCCTTCGCGTATGTCTGCAGCATCTGATGGTACAGGCCGATGGCAGCTTCCAATTGCCCGGCCTGCAGCCTGGCACGCACGGCGCGCAGCTGTGCGCGCACCGGCGTGAGCTCCACACGAGCGTCGTCGCCGAGTTGCTCCTCCAGCGTCTTGAGCTCCTCCGTCAGCACCGTCGCGATGGCCTGGCGCAGCTGCCCTGGTAGCGCTTCCAACGAGGCATTCGCTTCGCGCAGTTTGGTGGCGTCCGGATTGGCCGAGCGCAGGGGCTCCGCCAGCGTCAGGAGCTTGTCGCGAAACGCGGTGCGCACCTCTGCCGGCTGGATCTGCGGCAGTTCGCGCCAGCGCGAGCTCCATAGGCGCAAAGGCGGCAGCAGCGCCTCGAATGCTCCCAGGCGGCTCGCGATCCGCCAGCGCAGCAGGGCCGGCGTGGCATCGAAGCTCTCGCGCAGGTTTTCGAGGATCCGGTCGAGCAGTTGCAGCTCCTCATCGCGCGCCGCGCCGTCGGCAGTTCGCAGTGCCACGACTGCTGCGGTCAACGCGCCGAGGCGCTGCTTGAAGTCGCGCCAGGGCTTCAGGAAGCCGCCCCAGAGCTGAATCGCGAACGACAGAAGTGCGCCGATGAAGACGAAGAACACCATCACCCACTTCGATTCGCGCGCCAGGATGACCACCGTAGCCTCGGCCGGCTTGTAGCCTTCGCTCGCAAAGCGCAGCTTCGCGTCGTAGCGGCCGGCGCGCGGCACTTCGTTGAACACCACCGGCACGTCCGTGTAGACGCCGGACTTCACCTCGATCGGCTGCCCCGGCGGCTGCGTCGCGGCAAGATCGAGGCTCGTCGTCTCGCCGTCCCCTGTGGCGTCGATGGAGTCTTTACGCGCCAACGAAGCCAGATGCACCTGCGGCAGCCGCATAGTGTCGCCCGCGGTGTAGGCCTGGAGCGTGAACGAAGGCGGGCCTTTGCTGCCTGCCCAGAACAGCCAGGGCAGGGTCACTGGCAGCGCCGGTACTGCAGCGAACTCCACAGGCAAGACGCTGATGCTGCGCTTGATCGTTAGTGCCAGCGGCTCTAGCGGCAGCCGCTTGCCGCTGGCGGTAATCACGGTCGTCTGGACCACGGCGCGATAGGTGCCCGGGTCGAGCAGCACGGCCTCCAGCGTCAAGCGCAAGGTCTTGCGGGGTCCGAGTTCGATGACTTCGCGCGTGACCGAAACCTGGTCGACGGTGTCGATCGCCAACGCAGTACCGTCGCCTTTCATCAATACAGGGGTGACGCCGGGTGCCTGTCCGTTGGACAGTGGGGTGATCCGGATTTCCAGCCTGACCGACACGCTGTCGCATTGGCTGATCCAGTGCATTGGCAGCCGAATCTGGGGAGCAGCGGCCTCATCGAACGCGGGGGTCTTGGCTTCCACTAGCGTCACGGTCACCGTCTCTGGCGGCACGGCGCCGACCAGACCGACGGCGAAGGCGAGCATACATACCGATGCTCGTAGGAGGTAACGCAGGTGGTCAGTCCAGCCGATATTCATCTCGACGTCCTCTCTAAAAGTGCGGTCTCGCGGTCAATTCTGAGGGGCGACCTTAGCTCCGGGTGGACATGCTGCATCAACAAACTGTCGTATGCGAAGTGGAAACAGACCGACTCCAATTGCAGCTCGTTTCCAAGCAACCTCGATCAACAGAATCTCAATCCAGCGGTCTATTGGCTCTGACAGGCTTCTACGTCCCGGTCTGGGATCCGGGGCTTCAAGGAACCAAAGAAGCCGACTTCTCGCATCTGCCGCACAAGGCGCGGCCTGTGCATGTCATCCAAGAGGAGCAACCACCATGACCATCACCGTCAACACACACGACATCCAGACGAATCGGCCCCAGCAGGTCACTCTGAAAGATCGCAGCGGCGCGCACACGGAGCTCACGCTCTTCGTCCAGGGTCAGCCTCCGATAGCAACGGCTTTTGATTACCACGAAGGTGACTTCAATGCGCCGCTCAATCTGCCCCCCGGCCAGTACCGCTGCAACTTCATCGTACAGGCCTACCACTACGACGCCAACAAGACACTGAACCCGGTATACGACGTGAAGTGCGAGATCAATGGTCAAACCTGTGCCGATGCCAAAGGCACCGTCAAGGTCAATTCCAGCGACGCTGGTTCAAAGAGCTTCGTGCTGACGGTGGTGTAAATATGAACACAAAGACGCTCGCCATTTCCTTGGTCCTCGCTTGCCAGCCCGTACTGGCCCAGGAGAAGGAGCCCACCGAAAAGGACCCGATATCCGACTATCTCGTCAACGTGAACGGCGGCAGCGTGTCGGCGGCCGGCATCATCAACCTCGACAAGAGCGCAGTCAGGACCATACAGGCCGCCCAGGATTTTGCGCTGCTGCTCAAGTCAGTCAGCAACGATGAAAACAAGGGCGGCTTTGGCATCGCCTTTACGCCCGCGCGCACCGAGCTCGTGCCCGTCAAAGGAATCGACTACTACTCCAGCCCGGCCACGAGGCTGCTCAGCAACACGACGCTTAGCTACGCTCAGAACGAGATCAGCGTCGGCGACAAGAGCTACAGGCAGTATGGCTACTCGGTTGACACCTATTTCTACTTTGATCGCGATCAGGACCCATCTGTCGCATTTAGTGTCGGCTGGAAAGTCTGCGCAGATAGCAGCCGCAAACAGAACACCGACGAAATCGCGGTGGTGCTAGGTAGGAATCTGCCCCAAGCGGAGCAGGACAAAGAACTCGTTGCGCTCACCGTCAAGCGCTTCAAGCTACTGGGCGATTGCGCTGATCAGGCACTGGCGAAGACCTTGAAGTGGAATGCCAGCCGGGCTTCCATTAGTCTCGGCGATGGTCGCATGACCGACAAGTCTGGCGGGTCAAGCTATGGACTCGGCAAGCGCCTGACGGTGAACGCGATGTTGGGTGCAGGCGACAACGGCGCGTTCAATCTGACCGTACAGCGAGTTAGCAACGGTGTCGACCCAGACAGTCTGAAGACCACCCCTGTGAACAAGAGCTCGACGCTCGCTGGCCTGCGCTACACCTATGCAGGTGCCGACGCAGCTAGCAGGACGCGGGCCTTGCTCGAGGTGAGCAATTCGAAGTCATCATCGTCCGCGATGTTCAAGGATGTGTTCATGTACGCTGCCGGTGTGGAGTACCGAGTCCTCGACTCCAAGCAGTATCCGTTGTGGCTTTCGCTTCGGGCCGGGCGCAACCGCTCGACGCAGGATGGCAAGGAGCAGACGGCTGTTCTGATGACTCTGAACTTCCAGCAGGCCAGCAAGCTCCCTGGACGTGAAGCATTGGTGGCTCGGTGAAGCTTGATCCACTCTTTTCTTGCACCGCTGACTCGTTGTACGGTCGGTGCGGTGGCTCGTTAGTGGTTTGGCGCGGACAACTTGACTGTTGTCGCGCCTTTGGTCCTGCCTCGGCCGCACCAGTATGTCGAACACGTCTACTCGCTACTGCGAGCCGCTGCCGCTAGCTTCATCTGTTCACGCAGCGCCTTGCGACCCGCGCTGTTGGTCGCACGCCAAGCCATCAGGGCAAGGTCCAGAAATGCTTGCTCGGCTGGCGCCACTGAGTCGCTCTCGCGAACTTCATCGAGCCAGCCAGCCGGCTTGCCATGGTGCTGTTCGATCTGCCGGGCTAGCTTGTCGCCGATCGGCCGCGACGACTTGATCTGGCTCCACATGCTGGGCGAGATCTGCAAGGTTGCAGCGAAGGTCTGCTCCAGCCCTTTCGGAGAGGCGCCTGAGGCTAGCGCCTTCTCGGCGTAGGCCTGGAAGAGCGCCAGTGCGTTCTGTCTTCTGGTGATGGTCGTGTTGGCCACTTGTTGTGCGCAATGCAACGAGTTCAGACAACATTGTCGCAGGGGGTTGACGGCAGGGTAAAGACTATTTACAGTCCGCCTCCTCTGCTCATCGAGCACAACTTTCTTCAAAGAGCTTCATCGTGAAAACCAGGCACGTCACAAGAACCAACCGACCCATCAAGGGTCTGGTCGCGTTCGTGCGCGCCGCGGCGATGGGGTCGCTGGGCGCATGCGACGTCGCCTTGCATCAGGTCTATCCGAAGAGCTGCCGATTCGAGCCATCCATTGGTGGCTGGCAGCTTGATCGGAACGAGGACCGAATGCATCCGGGAGAGGGCGGCGCGTAGACGCGCACCCTCCAAGCTCTGTACGCAGAGGCCCGGATTCCGAAAGGATCCGGGCCTTTTTCATTTCTGACTTCAACCGGCCTGCGCATCGGCGCAGACCCGCGATCGATGGATCGCACCACCGGCGACGGTGTACGCTCTTTAACAACTTGCTGCGAGGCGACCTCGGTACTGGCCGATGGATTGCCTCGCAACTTTTGCGGATGTAGCTCAGCAGGCAGAGCGCGACCACGCCATGGTCGAGGCCACGAGTTCGAGACTCGTCATCCGCTCCACTTCGGGTGTGTCCTTTCACTCCGTTGCCGCGTGACATGGTGTTGGCGGTACGGGATGTGCGCGACCCTTGGCCAAGCCACGTGCAGCGAGACACCACATCCGACGGGATGCTCGCGTCTGGGCACAGCCGAAGTGGATCTCCATCGCCCTCGTAGCTCAGCAGGCAGAGCAGCCGCCTTGTAAGCGGCAGGCCGCGCGTTCGAACCGTCGCCGAGGGCACCACCAGTCAAGTCGCGTTCGTCTAGACGGCCGAGGACACCACTCTTTCAAGGTGGATACGCGGGTTCGAATCCCGCACGCGACGCCAGCACAAGGAACCCTCGTCGAGCTCCCGCTTCGGGGGTGGAAATCGGCCGCAACGATTGGGCGGCGCCGGAACCCGTGACCGGATGGATGCATTGCCTCGTTAACTCAGTGGCCAGAGTGCCGGCCTGTCTAGTCGGAAGTCGCGGGTTCGAATCCCGCACGGGGCGCCAGATCAGTTTGCCGAGATAGCTCAGCAGGTAGAGCGGCGCGTTGAAGGCGCGCGCGTCGGGGGTTCGATTCCCTCTCTCGGCACCAGACAGTCAGAACCTCGTTAGCTCAGTTGGATCAAGAGCGCCGGTCTACGAAGCCGGAGGTCGCACGTTCGAATCGTGCACGAGGTGCCATCAAATGGGTGCGTGGCAGAGAGGCCGATTGCGGCTGCCTGTAAAGCAGTCTCCCACGGGACACGGTGGTTCGAATCCATCCGCACCCACCAGCCATACCGGGCTAGCTCAACTGGCAGAGCGGCGGCCTCCAAAGCCGAAGGTTCGCGGTTCGATTCCGTGGTTCGGTGCCATTCATCTCGACGTAGCCAAGTGGTTGAAGGCGGCGGCCTGCAAAGCCGCAGGCGCAAGCCCGCATCCGTTCGAATCGGATCGTCGAGTCCAGGCCTCGCTAGCTCAGCGGACCAGAGCAGCCGGCTTCTACCCGGCGGGTCGGCCGTTGGAATCGGTCACGAGGCACCAGTTCACTTCCCCGATAGCGCAGATGGCAGAGCGCCTGGCTGTTAACCAGGAGGTCCGTGGTTCGAAGCCACGTCGGGGAGCCAATTCAGTTTGATCTCGCGTAGCTCAGTGGCAGAGCACCGTCTTGATAAGGCGGGGGTCGGTGGATCGTTCCCACCCGCGGGTACCAGTTTCATCTCGGTGTGGCGCAGATGGCAGCGCGCGTGATTTGGGATCACGAGGCCGCAGGTTCGAGACCTGCCACCGAGACCAGCATCAGGCGTGTGCTTGGGTGTGGCCGTAGCTCAATGGCAGAGCCGTGGGCCGTGAACCCGCTGGTGCCGGTTCGACTCCGGCCGGTCACCCCCAAGCACATGCGAACTCCATGCGTCGCGAACTCGAGCGGCAGAGTACCGGCCTCTTAAGCCGGCATGTCAGGGTTCGAGCCCCTGGCGACGCACCAGCATCACCCCCTCGTGGCGGAATAGGCAGACGCACCGGTCTCAGAAACCGGAGCCCGCAGGGCATGTCCGTTCGACTCGGACCGAGGGGACCAGCCAGCAGTCCGGTAGCTCAGCGGCAGAGCAGCGCCCTCATAAGGCGAAGGCCGGTGGATCGTGCCCACCCCGGACCACCATCGAGATCAGCAACACGAGACCATCAACCACCAAAGGAGGTGTGCCATGAAACCGATCGACCAAGACGACGTGAGCTTTCACGGTCACGAGCAAACGGCGCAAAGGCTTCCCGTCTGAGACGGGAGTCAAGCGCGGTGAACGGGTGGTCGGCGGCGCGAAGGAGCTTGTCGAGAAGCTCGGCCGCAACGATCCGTGCCCATGCGGCTCAGCGAGGTCGTTTCAAGCGCTGCTGCCTTCGCAGTGGATGCTTTTGACGGCGTGAACCGCGATCACTATCGGCGTTGAACCAACGATGCCGATGACCAACAAGGAGAGCTGCCCGAGTGGGAAGGGGCTGGCTTGCTAAGCCAAGGCCGGCGACGCCGTCGCCGCGGGCGTTCGATTCGCTCGCTCTCCGCCAGCAGTCCACGTGGGCGTAGCTCAGGGGCAGAGCAGCCGGGTTTTGACCGGCAGGCCAGGGTTCGACTCCCTTCGCCCGCACCATGGTCCCAGTTCCGATGGGGTGTAGTCGAGTGGCCTCAGACAGCCGGCTTTGAACCGGTGCACACAGGTTCGAATCCTGTCACCCCTGCCATCCACCAGCCCCTTAGCTCAGAGGCAGAGCAGCGCTCCTACAAAGCGAAGGTCGACGATTCGAAATCGTCAGGGGCTACCAATCCACCTCTACGTCCGTAGCTCAGCTGGAAGAGCGCGACCCTCCGAAGGTCGAGGCCGGTGGTTCGAACCCACCCGGACGTGCCATAGCGAAGTCACCCACGAAGCGGCCAAGAAAGGAGGCCACCCATGCACCCACACCACAGCCATGTGCTGCAACTCGACATCCAGGGCACGCCGCAGGCGTGGATCTCGCTCGAGCACGCGGCGCTGCACGTGGCCACGGGCTCGGTGGCGTGGGTCGATGGCGATGGCCCACTGGCGACCCTGCGTGGTGGCTTCAATGTCCAGCGTGGCCGGCAGTCGATCATCGATGTGCACCCGATCATCGCGCTGCACGGCGCGTCCAAGGTCAATCTGTTCGACGTGGTTCCGGCGTTCAGCAAGGGCAAGCTGTTCCGGCGTGACCGTCTGACCTGCGCGTACTGTGGCCAGCGCTTCAACGAGCGTGACCTGCAGTGCGAACACATCGTGCCGGAGTCGCGCGGTGGCGGCTGGACCTGGATGAACCTGGTCACTGCCTGCGGTGGATGCAATGGACGCAAGGCCGACCGCACGCCGGACGAAGCGGGCATGCCGCTGGTGTACCTGCCGTATGTGCCGAGCCGATTCGAGGACTTCCTGCTCGAAGGCCGGCACATCCGGGCAGACGTGCACGAGTGGCTCGCGGCGAGGCTGCCGAAGGGCTCGCGCCTGAACTGAGCCGCGCGCCATGCATGGGCGACCTTCGGGTCGCCCATTTGCATCTTGGGACGGCAACGCCGAGAGGGGTGCCACCCACACGGGCTACGGTCGCGCGCTGACTGCTTCCCAGCTCAAGCCATGCTTCTGCAGGTACTTGCGCAGACGGTCGGCATCGTTGACCACCGTGCGTTGCATGCGTGACCGATCGAACAGCTTGCGACCCGCCTCGGACAAGGTTCGTGCTTGCCGGCAGACATTCACGACGGTTTCGAGCTGGACGCGGTCGAAGAGGTCCAATTCCGCCAGTGACTCGGCCGGGAGAAGGCCGTCGAGGGATGCCCCATGGGTGACCGCCTCCCCGGTGGCGGTGTGCTGCCACAGCCAACGCAGCCGTTGGACTTCGGCATCGACCTGAGCGGCTGAAATCCGCCCGCCGTCGGCCAGCGTGGCCAGTCGGGTGACGCTGGCCGAGAGGTCGCGGAAGTTCCCGCTCCAGAGTGCCTCGGCCGATTGCGCGAAGCGCAGGTACTGGGCCTTGGCCTCGGCATTGAAGCGCACCGCGCGGCCGGTCTCTGCCGCTGCACGGGCCAGCAGATGCTCGATGTTGGGTTCCAGATCCTCGGGTCGTTGCGCCAGGCCGGGCAGGGTGTACGCCCACAGGTTGATGCGAGCGTAGAGGTCCTCGCGGAATCGGCCCTGCGCTACGTCCACCCGCAGGTCCCGGTTGGTCCCGGCGATCAACTGGAAGTCGCTCGACACCTCTCGATCGCTGCCCATCGGAAAGAACCGCTTCTCTTCGACGGCCTTGAGCAGCATGGCCTGCTCGTCGGCGCCGAGCTCGCCGATCTCGTCGAGGAACAGCACGCCATCATGCGCCGTGCGCAACAGCCCGGCGCGATCGGCGGCGGCGCCCGTGAACGCACCCTTCCTGTGGCCGAACAGGGTGGACGCGGCCCCGTCACCGTGGAGGGTCGCGCAGTTCACCTCCACGAACTCGCCCTTCACCTGGTGCCGGGATTTCTTCAGCTCGAACATCCGGCGCGCCAGGTGCGACTTGCCGGCGCCCGTGGGCCCCGTCAACAGGATGGGCGCCTTCGAGCGCACGGCCACCCTCTCGATCTCTTCGATCAAAGCGTTGAAGCCCTTGTTGCGCGTGGGAATCCCGCTCTTCAGGAAGTCGAGCGCGTCGCGCTGTTCCTGCTCGAATCGCTGGGCCAGCACGTCGTAGCGTGACAGGTCCAGGTCGATGAGGGCGAAGGTGCCGGGCTTCGCGCGGGTCTGCTTCTTCGGTGGGGCTGTCTGTAGCAGCACGCCCGGAATGAAGCGCGACTCCACCATCAGGAACATGCAGATCTGCGCCACGTGCGTGCCGGTGGTGATGTGGGTCCAGTACTGCTCCGTGTCGGGCTTGAAGGTGTAGCTGCGCACCCAGTCATAGAGCGCGCCATACATCTCGCCAAAGTCCCACGGGTCGGCGATGTCCAACGCCACAAGGCGGACCTCGGTCTCTGGCGATACCGAGGCGATGTCGCGCTTGACGCCTTGCGCGAGCGCCTCGTGCCTCGGCGTGTAGATCAACTCGAGCCGGTGAACGACGGTGTCCTCGTGCTGGACTAACGAGACGGTCGGGCGCCACTTCTCCCAGCGTCCCGCGCCCTGGCCGGAATCGAGCTGGGTGCCGAGGAAGCCGACCACGACAGTCTTCTTGAGCATAGACAGACGGATAAGAAAATAGCTAGCAGTCTATCTCAAGCGCCATCTCTGAGCGCTTGCTGAGAGCGTTCGTTGAGCGACAAGACGCAGAAAGCCTTTTGATATCAGCTACTTAGAGGCTGCGCTCATGAACGCGGCGGCACCTGGCACATCGATTGCGATAGAAGAACCACACAAGTTGAATGCACAGAGGAGAACACTCATGGTCAACACCCAACTCTTTCAGTCGCTGAAGGGCGCGCTGCTGCCCGATGCCACCACTCGCAACCACGAGCAGGCACCGGCCTATGCCTTGAGCGCTGGCCACCAACTGGCGCAGCTCGCTGCGACCGGTTGCCTGAACCAGACGTTCTACGCGAGCGCGGAGTCGCAGCTGGACACGGTGCGTGCTCTGGCGCAAACCGTGGACGCCGAGTTCGTGGCCAAGACGGCGGTCTATGCACGCCAGGCCGGCCACATGAAGGACATGCCGGCCCTGCTGGCCGCCACCCTCGCGGTGCGCGATGTGGCGCTACTGAGCCAGGTGTTCGGTCGCGTGGTCGACAACGGCAAGATGCTGCGCAACTTCGTGCAGATCGTGCGCAGTGGCTCGGTGGGCCGCAAGTCGCTGGGTTCGCGGCCGAAGAAGCTGGTTCAGCACTGGCTGCTGACCGCCAGCGAGAAGCAGCTGCTGAACGCCTCGGTGGGCAACACGCCGTCGCTGGCCGACGTGGTGAAGATGGTTCACCCGAAGCCGACGGAGGCCTGGCGCGCCGCGTGGTTCGCGTGGTTGATCGGCAAGGCCGTCGATGAGGCGGCGCTGCCGCCCATCACGCAGGCCTTCGAGCGCTTCAAGCGGAGCGCGGCCGATGGCGTGGCGTGCGAGGTGCCTGACGTGCCGTTCCAGATGCTGACCGCGCTGGAGCTGAACGCGGCGCAGTGGGCACAGATCGCGCGGGCGGGTTCGTGGCAGATGGTGCGTCAGAACCTGAACACCTTTGCGCGGCACGGGGTGTTCGAGCTTGACGGCATGGCAGAAGCGATCGCAGCGAAGCTGCGTGACCCGAAGGCCGTCGCCCAGGCGCGCGTGCTGCCGTACCAGCTGATGTCGGCCTTCAAGGCGACGGGAGAAGGTGTGCCGGCGGTGGTCCGCGACGCGCTGCAGGACGCGATGCAGGCGGCGCTGGCCAATGTGTCGGCGTTCGATGGCCGGGTGGTGGTGTGCCCCGACGTGTCGGGCTCGATGAGCTCGGCAGTGACGGGTCAGCGCGGTTCGGCAACGTCGAGCGTGCGTTGCATCGATGTCGCCGCCCTGGTCGCGGCAGCGGTGTTGCGCAAGAACCAGGCGGCGCGTGTTCTGCCGTTCGAGCAAGAAGTTGTGAAGCTGTCGTTGAATGCCCGTGACTCGGTGATGACCAATGCGCAAGCGTTGGCCGCCATCGGGGGTGGTGGTACCAACTGCAGCGCACCGCTCGCCTTGCTGAACAAGGAGCGCGCGAAGGTGGAGTTGGTGATCCTCGTCTCGGACAACGAGTCGTGGGTTGATGCGACCCGCCGTGGTGCGACGCAGACGCTGCGCGAGTGGGAAGTGCTGAAGAAGCGCAACCCGCAGGCTCGCCTGGTGTGCATCGACGTCCAGCCGCACGGCACGACGCAGGCGGCGGAGCGGCACGACATCATGAATGTCGGCGGCTTCTCGGATGCGGTGTTCGCGGTAATGGCTTCGTTCGCCGAAGGCAAGACGGGGCCAGAGCACTGGGTGGGCGAGATCGAGAAGGTCTCGTTGGCCGCGCAGTAGCCTGCAGGGTAAGGAAGAAAGGAAGGTGCCGCATGCGAATGCGCGCAGGAGTACAGCACCACACTGCCACGCGGGCCGGCAGGCCCGCAGCCAGCGCTCTTGTGATCAAGACGGTGGCCGGCACCTCCTGCGAATCTGGTCGCGTGCGGCACCAACCTGGCCGTGAGTGTTGTCGAGTGGCGAATGCCTGGTGGAACTACATCGTTCCAATCGCCAAGGTTTCACCGGATTTCTAGTCGCCACCCGAGAACATTCGAAGGAACAGAGTTTTGACGCGAATGCAGGCAGGACTACATCGGGAGCCATGGGGTTCGACCCCCCGATGCCGGGCAACCGGCACTGGCAAATCGTCTTGCCGTCCCTTGTCGCGTTTGTTTTGATGTCGCGTTGCGAATGCAGGTGGAACTACAGCCTACTAAGCTCGTGGTCGCGGGTTCGAATCCCGCCGGTCCCACATCAGGGGGACCGTAGCTCAGTCCGGTAGAGCACGATCGTTTCACCAACCCTTGTCGCAACGAGGCACCATTTTTTCGGTGAATGCAGATGGAACTACAGGTAGACGCACGCGCTGGCTCCTCGAGAGCCGGCGCGTGCCCTTCGCAGGGATGCGTGGGGCGCCCGGGTCCGAATCCCGGTCCAGCAATGGATGGCGGAGCAACGTTTCATCGACCCTGGTCACCGTTTTCTTGTGTGAGATGAAGTGAGATGAACATGGAACAGAACTACAACACCGAGCAACCCGAAGGCGGCGTGCCCATCAAGATGTGGACGCGCGGCGTGCCTGTGGAAGACGAAGCGAAGCAGCAGCTCGCCAACGCGGCGCGCCTGCCTATCGTGTTCAAGCACATCGCCGCGATGCCTGATGTCCACCTGGGCATCGGTGCGACTGTCGGTTCGGTGATCCCGACCTTGCGCGCGATCATCCCGGCCGCCGTCGGTGTGGACATCGGCTGCGGCATGATGGCCTGCAAGACCACGCTGCACGCGAACGACCTCCCCGACAACCTGGCGCCGCTGCGTGCCGCGATCGAGCGTGCCGTGCCGCACGGCTCGTCCCCGCGCAACCGTGGTCGCGACCAAGGCAGCTGGGAGAACCCACCCGATGCGGTGGACCAGGTCTGGGCGACGCTGGTGGACGAGTTCGATGCGCTGTGCGAGCTGCACCCGCGCATCAAGAACACCAACAACCGCAAGCACCTGGGAACGCTGGGCACCGGCAACCACTTCATTGAGGTCTGCCTCGACGAAGATGGCTTCGTGTGGTTCATGTTGCACTCGGGTTCGCGTGGTGTGGGCAACGCGATCGGCACGCACTTTATCGAGTTGGCGAAGAAGGATGCCGAGGCGAACCAGCGCAACCTGCCGGACCAGGACTTGGCGTACTTCGAGGAAGGCGCGCAGTACTTCGGCGACTACGTGCGCGGGGTGGGCTGGGCACAGAAGTTCGCGGCGCGCAACCGCGAGGTGATGATGACCAACCTGATCGCGACGGTGCGCCAGGTCATTGCCAAGCCGTTCGAGTCGCACGTCGAGGCGGTCAACTGCCATCACAACTATGTGCAGCAGGAGCGTCACTTCGGTGAGGATGTGTTCGTGACTCGCAAGGGTGCGGTGAGTGCGAAGCGCGGTCAGCTGGGCATCATTCCCGGCAGCATGGGCGCGCGCAGCTACATCGTGCGCGGCCTGGGCAACGCCGAGAGCTTCGAGAGCTGCAGCCATGGTGCTGGCCGCGTGATGAGCCGCACCAAGGCGAAGAAGCTGTTCACAGTCGACGACCAGATTAAGGCGACCGAAGGTGTCGAGTGCCGCAAGGACAAGGACGTGATCGACGAGATCCCGATGGCCTACAAGGACATCGATGCCGTGATGGAAGCGCAGAAGGATCTTGTGGAGGTCGTCCACACCTTGAAGCAGGTAGTTTGTGTGAAGGGGTGAGGGCTCGGTGGCTCTCACCCCGTTTCAAGATCAATGGGAGGGAGTCATGAACAACGAAGCACTGATCAGTGCGCACCCTATCGACCCGGCGATGCGGGAGCAGATCCTTGGCTGCCTGCAGCGACTCGAGGTCGCTCACGCCGTGAAGGTGCTGTTCGCCTGCGAATCCGGAAGTCGGGGCTGGGGATTCGCCTCACCGGACAGCGACTACGACGTGCGCTTCATTTACGTGAACCGCCTGTCCTGGTACCTGACAGTGGAGTCGGGCCGCGACGTGATCGAGCAGCCGATCAGCGGCGACCTGGACGTGAACGGCTGGGACCTGCGCAAGACGCTGCTGCTTCTGCGCCAGTCGAATCCGACACTGCTGGAGTGGCTGCGCTCACCGATCGTCTATCGCGAAGAGGCCGACACGGTGGCTCGCCTGCGTGCGCTGGCGGAGGACGGCTTCTCGGCCGTGCGTGGCTACCACCACTACGTGTCGATGGCGAAGAAGAACTTCCGCGAGCACCTGCGCGGGGAAGAGGTTCGCTACAAGAAGTACCTCTACGTGCTGCGGCCGCTGTTGGCGGCTCGGTGGATTCGCGACGGGAAAGGCGTGCCTCCGATGCGCTTTGCCGCATTGGCAGAGGCGACGCTCGACGATCGTGTGCTGCTCGACGAGATCAACCGACTGCTCGAAGTGAAGATGCGTGCCGGTGAAGCCGCGACCAGCCCGCGATGGGTTGGCATCCACGACTTCATCGAGAGCGAGCTCGCGGCTGCTGGCGCACAGACGGTCGCAGACTCGTCTCGACCGGAGACCTCGATGCTTGACGCGTTTCTGTACGAGACGGTCCAGAAGAACGAACGAGAGAAGAATGGAACTGATTGAACTCGATGGCTCGACCGGCGAAGGCGGTGGCCAGATCCTGCGCACGGGCTTGGCGCTGTCGATGTGCACGGGCCGGCCAATGGCGATCCAGCGCATCCGCGCGAAGCGTCCGAAGCCTGGATTGATGCGTCAGCACCTGACCTGTGTGCAGGCGGCCGTGGCTGTCTGCGGCGCGAAGGTGGAAGGGGCGGAACTCGGCTCGCAGACCTTGGTCTTCGAACCCGGCCCGGTGCGCGCCGGCGACTATGCCTTCAATGTCGGCACGGCGGGCAGCTGCACCCTCGTGCTTCAAACCGTGCTGCCAGCGCTGATGCTGCGCGCTGAGTCCAGCCGGGTGGCACTCAGTGGCGGCACGCACAACCCGATGGCGCCGCCGTTTCACTTCCTGGAGCGCAGCTTCGCACCCTTGCTGCAGCGCCTCGGTGTGGGTCTCGACCTGAAACTGCGTCGGCTGGGCTTCTATCCGGCCGGCGGGGGCGAGGTTTCAGCGGTGGTTCAGCCAACTACCGGCGGTCTACAGCCCTTCGACCTGACCGATCGCGGTGCGGTCCAGGAGGCGTACGCAGAGTGCTTCGCGCCGGCCTTGCCGAGTTCCGTGGCGGTCCGTGAACTCGCGGCACTGGCGCGCGCGCTGGGTTGGTCGGGAGAGCAACTGCGCACGCCGGCGGTGCGGCAAAACGAGGGCCCTGGCAATGCGCTGTTGGCCACGATGGCCTATGCGAATGTGAGTGAAGTCGTCACCGTCTTCGGCGAGAAGGGCGTGAGTGCAGAGCAGGTGGCGGCCGCCTTGGTCAAGGAGGTCAAGGCCTACCAAGCGAGCGAAGGCGCGCTGGGCCAGCATCTGGCGGATCAGTGGATGCTGCCGCTGGCACTCGCCGTCATGGAACGAGGCGGCGCGGGGTCTTTCACCTGCACCGAGTTGACTGAACATGCCACGACGAACATCGGGGTGATCGAAAAGTTCCTGCCAGTGAGGTTCGATGTTGCGGCGGGCGATGCCAGCTCGTGTGTGCGGGTCGTCGCCTTGGCGCGCCAGTGAAGAACCGAGGCTCTGGTCGTAGCCGCTCGGCGGAAGGCTGCGGTGGGGTGAGCGGGCGCTAGGATGGCCGACAACATGACAGGGACGCCGGGCGAAGCATCGGGGAGGAACTACTACGACGAGCTATTCGACCGCTTGTCGGTCCGCTCGTCGACTCCGTTGGCTGTCGAGTCGGTGGCAGAAGCCTACCTCGACGGCAAGCCGCAGGTGCTCCGAAAGAAGAGGACCACGAGGAGAGAGCGCGACAGGCTCTTCTGGTCCAGCCGGCCGGTGATCGAGTGCCCGTCGGAATCGTGGAACTCCGAGGTGATGGTGCTGGCGCTGGCGCGATACCTCGGGCAGGAGCCGGTTGCTGCTGCGGGTCTGGTGTCTCGCGTCGCGAGGGTTGCGCCTGCTGCACTGGTCCGTGCGGTCAGGTACTCGGGGCTGGTCTTGAACCAGCACTCGCCACGTCGCACTGAACTGGACGAGGCCGCTATCGGACAGGCGGACGTGATCGAACTGTGCCGCGTGCTCACGATCTTCGACCTGGCCTATCGGCACCGGCTGGCGGCCCTGCACATGCAGAAGGCGTTGCTGTCCGACCTGTCGGCATTCGACCTCTTGGTCTACGCCAGCCTCTACGCCTTCGAGCGGTTGGTTCCGAGGGACTTCGAGACCCGGACACTTTCGCCGGCTACAAGCGCTGCTTATCAGGTCGCCTGGGACGCAATCAACGATCTGCTGGTGTGGAAGCTGGAAGGCGCCGAGGCGTCGGACCTGAAGCTGTCCGACGATGACGTCGGCCGATCGGTGGTCGCTCATCTTCGCCCCATCCTGTTCGAGGGCAACCATGGCATCGCCGAGGCAGCCTTTGGCCGGTTGCGTGCATTTCACGAGTTGGTGGCTGCCCAGATCGAGTTGAACGAGTTTGTCGACAGGTCTGCGAATGCCTTCAGCTACGACGACAGCATTCGCTTCGTGCGGCAGGGTGATCACCTGGAGATCGTGGAGGTCGACCCTGGAGCGCGGACGGCTTGGCAGCGAGGCGGGCGGAAGCTTGAGCGGCTGCACGGTTACTGGCTTCATCGGGCGATGGATGCCTTCGTTGCCTCTGTGGCCGCCGATCCTGGCCGGTGGGCCATCGGTCGTCCGGAGAATGGGGATGCCTACCGCCTGGCGTGGCTTAGAGCATTGCAGGCGCAGCTTTGTCTGCGTGAGGTGTACGGTGTGGCCGACACCGTGACGACCGATGGCGGCGAACGGGTCGATCTCTTCCAGGCCCTGCTGTCGCTGAACCTGATGTCGATGTTCTTCCAGGCGGACTTCCTGGCTGCGTTCGCGAAACGTCTCGAGACCACGGCAGGTTGGATCGGGGCGTTGCAACGGCTGGCCTTCGACGGCTGGCGCGAAGGCTTGCAAAACCGGCTGCCGCTGACCTGGTCCGGCCGCGATGCGAAGGTGGCCAACATCACGGGGTGGACCGTGACGGCAGCGCAGCCGCAAGGCGATGCCAGCATGGCGTCCGCGATCCTGGATTTCTGGACCTACGACCTTGTCGCGATGTCAGCGCAGTTCAAAGGTGCCGCGCCGGGTCTGCGACCGCACTTCTACGAGCGGCCAGTTCTGAAGTTCGGTTCGACATTGGTTCAACTGCCTTGGATTGTCGGCCTGCAGAACAACAGCACCGCCGCGATCAACAACCTGCGTCGGCTGGGCGCGCGGCGTGGTCAGGCCCGCGAAGAGACGCAGCGCATCGAGGCTGCGCTGGCACGGTTGCTCGAAACTCGCGGCTTCACGACCCTGCTGAACTGGAAGCCGCCGCGTGACGACGACGATCCGGGCGAGGTCGACGTGATCGCTACGCTTGGCCAGCACCTCTTCGTCCTGGAGGTGAAGTCAACCTTCATGCGCCGTTCGCAGCAGGAAGCCTGGCTTCATGCAAGCAGTACCTTGCGGAAGGCGGGTCGCCAGCTCCAGCGCAAGCTCGCCGCCGTGTCGCAGGCCATCGGATCGGATCTGGAGTTCCGCTCTTCGCTCGGCTTGACCGAGCTTCCGGCCCTGCATCAGCAGCATGGCTGGATCGTCGACACCTGCATCGAGTGCGACCACCAGCGCTTCTCCGGCTTTCTGAAGGTTTCGATCGAGGAAGTGTTGATCGCGCTTCGCGACGACCGTCACCTCCTGAACGATCCCGCGGGCTTGCTTTCAGGGACCTACGACCCGGACCGGTTCACTGAGGATGAGGCACGTCATTCCTCCTGGACGCTGTACCCGGAGGGCTTTGGCGTCGAGCGCTTCATTGAAGTGATCGAAACCGAGGCTGTGTGGGAAGAGCGCGCAGCCGGTCCTACGGCGTGACCCATGCGAATGCACGTCGGACCTGCGCCTTCTTCTCTCTTCCGACAATGGCACGCATCAGCAGAGGCTCATCCGTCGGATGTCGAGCGAGAAGGGGCCCGCCTGGCGCGAGGCGATCATCAGGCCGACCTGGCGGATGCGGGCCGAGTCGAGTGGCGGTGCTTCGAGGACCTCGCGTCCGCGGAAAGTGGCGCGGAACTCGGTCAGCGGTAGGTGGAGGCGTTGCCAGGTGCCGCCTGCAGGTGTGAAGCTGGCCTGGTAGTTCAGGCTGTCGAAGCCGTCGTCGGTGAGCAGGCTGAGCTTGAACTGCTTGGGGTCGCCTCGCACTTCGATCAAGCACGTCGCAGCGCCGAGAAGCCCTCGTTCCCCGGGGCTGGATCGGACGGAGGCGAAGCCGCCGTTGCGTTCCAGGGAGACTTCGCCTTCGAAGACGGCGTGCCCGCTGGCGGCACTTCGCAGCCTGCTGCGAGAGACGCCGCCCATCACACGGTCGTCGATGGCCTGCCAGACGTCGGCTGTGTTCGGGTCGGCGAAGTCGAACAAGACGTTAATCATGGTCGCGCAGTGGCTTCGGTGTGCCTCCGTGGCGGGATTGTCATGCGCGGGGACACCAGACGGCCGCGGTCTCGTCGCCGAGCGGGTGGCACCTGCCGGCCAGGTACTCGCAGCCCACCCAGCAGCAGACCAGCGCATCGATTGCATCCTCGAGGGGCTTGAGCGCAGCCAGGCTCCGGACCTCGGCTGCGTCGGGGAGCGGGATCGCGATGTCGTCGATGTGGGTTGCCAGGCCGGCGAGGATGGCCGCGAATTCGGTGAGCAGCCTTTCGATACGGTCGGCGACCGGTGCACCCTTCCAGTAGCTCGATGCCTTGCCGACCTTGTAGGGCACCCTGCGGTCACGCTGCAGGAGCGCCAGCAGGGCAGGGTGTGGATAGACCTCCACGAGCCGGTGAGGTGTGCTGGCCGGGGTGGTTGCCGTCGCGATGGGGTAGCCCGCCTCTGTGAACTGCCGGGAGAGTTCGGCGCCGAGCGGGCCGGGCCGGACTGGTCCAGGCGAGTGGGCCGAGCACCACTGCGCGCCGAAGGTTCGCGAGACCTCGCGATCGGCGGCACGTCGGCCAAGGATCTGCGCGGTCGCCACGGGCATGTCGAGCGTGACGAGCGCCGGTGGTTCTCCAGCGAGCCGCGTTGCTGCCTGCAGCACCCGGGCAGGGTCTGGAACCGAGCCGACGGCGGTACGGGTCCAGTCAGGCAGCAGGCCATCCGCCCGTTCTATGAACGAGGCGTAGCTGGGGGCTGCGTCGATGCACCGCCAGCGCGTTCCCTGTCGTTGGACGAGAGCCACGCCGCTCGGCTGCGTGGCAGTCCACGCCGCGTCGATGCCGAGGATGGTGGTCATGGGGTTGGGTGGCGGGTGTTGAAGATAGGGAGGTTATGCCAGGCGGGGCTCGAACTGACGTCCGCGCGTTGCAGTGTGATGCTGGTGTCGGGGCTCGCTTGCAGGGGCATCGTGGAGCACCTGCCGCGTTGGCAAAGCCGAACCTGAGTTGGTTGACTGAGGGTCGGTGTCGTCGGCAGGTGGGCCGTGGTCTGCAAGGTCCCGGTGGGCCTGGGCGTCTCCCCGCTGCGCGGGGCCGGGCTGTTGCGCTGCGCGTCGAGCCACCGGGGTACCGGCGTCTCGCCCCTGACGGGCTACCATCCCTGACGCAACACGGTCAGGCCGGCGGAGCCGGCCGAGACACGCGGCGGCCCTGTCCCGTGCCCGGGGATCGCAGGCCCTGATTCCTTCACGCTGCGCGTGAACGAGGCCTGCTTGGCGAACTGACCGCCTTGCAGGTCGCTGCGCTGCGCTTCGCTCGGTGCGGCGCCGGCCAGATCGCCACCCCGGCCACCCGCCAAGCCCGTGGCCGGGCCGCTGAAGACCGGGTGCAGTGAAGTGCTCGCAGCGGCTCGACCGCCGCGCCAGTCGCTCGCCTTCGGCTCCCTTGATGTCACGTCGGCCGCAGAGCCGCCGCTGTTCGTGAACGTCCGGTCGGCTGCGCTGCAACCGCTGCGCCAAGCGAGCTGGCACATCGGCCGCGACGCTGCGCCGCCCGTGGGAAGGGGGCAGCCCGTGCGCCAGTCGTCCCACCGCGCTCCCCCCACGCGCCCCCGTCGAGTTGCGAGGGGGACTTGTGGGGGGATCTTCAAGCGGTGGGCCGGGAAACCGGCTCACTGCTTCGGCTGCGAAGAACGCCACCCATCCCCAACCCCTTCCCGTGAGGGAAGGGGCCATGCCCACCCCCCGCCCGCCCGTGGGCGGGAGCGAGGAAGTCCGAGCGAGAGGATCCATCTTGAAGCCGGCCCAGATGATCGCGATGGTCACCACTGCGATCGAGATCGTCACCAGGATCGTGTTGACGTTCGTGACCGTGGTGTTGATCTTGTCGAAACCCTGGGCGAGCGCTGCCTGGGACAGCAGGCCCGGAACGACGGCAGCCAGGGCCGGCACGGCGCGCCGGATCGATGCGAGGGTTGTCATACCTTCTCCTTCGGTTGGGCGGATGGAACGGCACGTGCGGCGGTCACGACCTTACGCACGTAGCCGTGGCGAAAGCCGGTGTCGAAGTTGCCGCTGTAGTAGCAGGACAGAGCCTGACGCAGGGCGACCTGATCGACCGCCTTCGACGCGGATCCGCTTGCGCGGTCGAAGCACTCGGCGAGCACGGTCTGCATCGCGGCCAGGTTGGCGCAGGGCTCGAAGGCGGATTCCACGGTCAGGCCGAGCTGTTCGAAGTTGCCGACGTTGATCTGTCCGAGGCCGACGCTGAAGTTCCAGCCGGCATCCCGTAGCGCCTTGGCCGTGGCCAGCGCCTCGGCGCGGTGGCGGGGCTGGCGCACGAGCGCACCACCGACGACGCCGATCGCCCATGGGTTGAAGGCGCTCTCGACACTGACCAGAGCTCGTGCCGTATCGGCGTGCACCTGCGGTGCACAGGCCAGCGCCAGCGCGAGGAAGATGGACGCATCCACGGCTCGGTGCCTCAGTAGCCAGAGTCGGCGACCGGGGCTGGCGGCGGCAGTGCGGCGAACCACGCGGCGTAGTCGTCGTCGAACTTGGTGTCCCAGGTGCCGAGCTGTGCCTTCGCGGCCGGGGTGAACTCCGTCACCGTGTCGCCACCCATGTTCCACCAGGTGCGCGTGAAGGGCGCGCCGTTGATGTTCACCGTGACAGCACCGGCGTAGTCGCAGGAGTAAATCGGCCCGCTCTCGCCCTCGAACACAAGGGTGTACTGCGGCGGGCAGTAGCCAGGCGCGCTGGCCCAAGTGTTGTTCGCCGAGTTGCCGGCGCCGGCCATCGAGCAGACCGGGAAGGGCTTGCCGCGGGCCAGGTCGCGGTGCAACTGGTTGATCTTCGGCACGCATTCGGGGATCGAGCGCCAGCTCGGGGCGGCGAGGCAGAGCAGGACCTTGCAGCCGTCGACTGCGCGGGCCGGCGTGCTCGCGCCGAAGAGCGCTGCGAACGCCAGCACGAGGGCGAAGAAGTGGGCGAGGATGCCCCGCTTGGCAGCGCGGCGGGGCCGGTCTAGAGTGCTGTTTGCTTCCATGGCGGGTCCTTAGGTAGAGGAGACCGAGGGGCTTCGTGTCAGGGGGCACCACCGCGCCCCGTTCAGAAACTCTAGGTTCCCCACCCACCACTTCACGCGATGACTTCGGGTCAAGAATCATCGGATCGCGCGCGCAAGCCGGACAAGCCGCCCGAGATCGAATCCCTTGCGGGTGCCTTCCATCCGCATGCGATCGAGGTTCAGGACTTCTCTCACTACGCGCTCGTCATCGACGTGCGAACACCGCAGGAGTACGAGGAGGATCACATCCCCGGCGCGGTGCAGTTCTCGCCCGCCGTGGTGAGCCAGGGACCGCTGGTGACCGGGCACGCCGACGATCGAGCGCGAGCCCTCGTGGCTCACGACAGCGGGGCCGAGGGCGAGTTGCCGCCTGCACTGGCGGCGCTGGTCGCACCCTTGAAGCTGGACCAGGCCATCCTCGTCTACTGCGGGCGCGGCGGGCTCGATAGCCTGCCCGTTGCCCGCGCCCTGCGATGGCGCGGGTGGTCGGTCGACGTACTTCCGGGTGGATGGATCAACTACCGACGATGGGTACAAGCGGGCCTGGAGGTCTTGCCTAGGATGGTGAGCTTCCGCGTGATCGCCGCGACACTCGGTTGCGAGGCCGACCGCATCCTGAATGCGCTAGCGAGCGTCGGCCACCAGGTGCTGAATATCGAAGCGCTCATGGTGCGCCGACGGGGTTCGATCGCGTGCCGTTCTGCGCAACAGCCGTCGCAGGCCTGGTTCGAGAGCCAGTTGCTGCAGCGACTACGTGCCATCGATCCACGACGGCCCGTTTGGGTGGGCGATGTCGATTCCCCGGTCGGTCAACTGCAGTTGCCAGGTTCGATGGCTGATGCGCTGGGTTCTGCGCCCACAGCCGCGTTGGAGGCACCGATTGGGGAGCGCGCCAGCCGCTGGATCGAAGACGAGTCTGGCTGGGAGTCGCCATCGACTGCGCTCGATGCCTTGGTCTCTCTGCAGCCCGCGCCAGACCTGCGCATCGTCGAACGGTGGAAGAGCCTGTTGCTTGGCAGTCTGGCCGATCTGGTGGCCAGCGCGCTGACCGAGTACCTCGATCCACTGCATGCCGTGCGCACTGCGCAGCGCATGGGCCGGCCGAACAGCCTCGGACCGCTGTCGGTCGACTCGCTCAAGCCGGAACGACTGGCCCTCGCGCTGCGCGCCTGGCAACCGACCGCCGACCCCGTGGCGACTTAGCCGATCAGCAGCCCACACTCGACGGCCAGCTTTGCCGCGAGGCGACGGTTCGGGACTCCCAGCTTCATGTTCATGCGCTGGAAGCACGAGTTGATCGAACTTGTGCTGATGTGCAGTTCGGACCCGATGCGCCTACTGCTCTTCTTCTGCTGGCCAGGACGCGCTGTCGGTGGCTATGCGGATGCCCGCTGCGTGGGGAAAGTGCAGCTCGAAGGCAGTGGTAACAACAACCCGCGTTCTCGCTTAACATGTAAGACTGGCTCGGGCTGCCCTACAACTCGAGAGTCCGGATAGCAGATTGGCAGTCCAATTGTCGGAGAGGCTGGGATGGCATTGTTCAGCCAAGGGCACGCCGCGATTCATGAGCGACTCCTCGCGATCGACCCGGAGAGGATCTGGCGTTCGGTAAGCGAGTCGGAAGCGCCTGAACTGCAGGCGCAGGCTGCCTTCTCGTACTTTTTGCGGCAGGTTCTGGATGCGTATACAGGGGTTGTATCCAGCACTTGCGAGGGGTGGGCGGCCGTCGCGGGACTCGAACCGATGGTCTTGGCACCCATCGCCTGGACCTCGGGACTTCATCGGCAAGACCTTGAGGTCATCTCGAAACATGATGCCGTTGCCCTTGAGCGTGCCGGGCGTGTCCACGTCCTAGGTTCAGGTGAAAGAGCACTGCTTCCCCTAGGGCTAAGGCGTCGGGAGTGCCTTGTCATCAGCCTAGTGGGCTTTGGCGAACTTTACGGAGCGCTGTTCTTGCTCGCCGAGGAACGATCGAACTTCACTGAGTTCGACGTAGAGATCATTCGGCAGAGTGAAGGGATACTCAATCGCCTGTGCGCAGATGAGAACTTCTCGATGAGGCTCTCGCATGTCGCCGCGCCGCTGAGTGTTGCGGGAGCCGAGTTGTCTAGGCAGGTTCTCGGTGAAGTCATTGCGCGTCATGCGTTTCTTGCGTTTGCGGCTGATGGCGTTTCGATTCGGTTCCATGTTGGTCAGGGCGGTCTGGAATCTGAGTTCGGTAGTTCTTTTGGAACTGTCCCAGACCTGCTCTACAGCCCCGACAGTCCAGACGGTGTAATCGCATCTAGTTTGTTTGATGCGAACTTGCCTCTCGCGGTTCTCAGTCGGCATTTGGATGGGTCCACCGAGTCCATCGGATTGGAGCAGTCGGGGAAGCAAATCTCCTCGCTTGAAGACGCCGGAGTCAAGTCCCTCGCGGTGGTCCGCTTGACCTCGGACTTGTTGGAAACTCCGCGGCGTGATGTAGGAAGTCTGACCCTTCTTCATTCGGTACCGAAGGTGTTCTCTCGGCGCGACATTTCGCTGCTTCTGGCGTTCTGCGACCGCATAGCGGACGATCTTGCTCTAGTAGACCAGAGGGAAGAAAATGAGGCGATCGCGCGAATACTTCGCGTACAGAATCAGCTAGGCAATAGAGCCGAAATTACGGCACTATTGGGACACGACTTTGGCCACAAGGTTCTTGACGTCGGCATTGCCATCGACGAGTTCGTTGATGCCTGCAGAAAGTCG
Source organism: Chitinophaga pinensis (assembly GCA_943370595.1). GTDB lineage: Bacteria > Pseudomonadota > Gammaproteobacteria > Burkholderiales > Burkholderiaceae_C > Piscinibacter. The sequence continues at coordinate 59,299 of CALRRO020000015.1, read as the reverse complement.
CTTCCAGAAAAGAAGTTGCCTGATCGCCTGTTGCTTCGAGAGCAAAAGCTAAAGACCAGTACCGAGGAATTGAAGTCTATCGTGCAGCAACTTCGTCAGTTGTCGCAAGGCTCCGAGGATCCTGAGTCGACCTTTCCGATGCTTGACGAAATTGTCGACCGGGAGCACATGAAGGGAGTGTTTTCTGAAGTTAAGGATACTATCGGCGCTGCGCTAGATCGGTACGGCTTGGATTCGGATTTCCGGGCTGAAGGTGATTGCCGCTTGTTTGGGCGCAGGTCAATATTTGTTCAGGTTCTCTACAATCTCTTGCTGAACTCGATTGATGCGCATCGTGAGTCGGGTTCAAGACGCCACAACAAGGTGCATGTATTCTGTCGCGAGATTCAGCAGAGAGAGAAGGCGCGAGTTGTTGAATTCCGAGTATGGGATGACGGGCCGGGTATCAGTCGAGTGCATTTTCAGAATGCGGATGAGATATTCAACGTCGGATCATCTTCAAAGAAGTCAGGAATGGGGACCGGCACAGGGCTTCCGGTAGCGCGGAGTCTTCTGAGTAAGTACTTTAACGCGGATCTGACGTTGGTCGATCGCTCGAAGGCGCTATTTAGCTTCACTGTTATTGTTCCAAGGGAGATGGACAAGAGATGACTTCTCAAGAAGCTGTTGAACTACGTCGGCCGCAGTTGCCTACCACCGTACTGGTCGTTGATGACGATGAAGCAGTTCTGCGACGAGTTAGCCGTGAGGCGCTGCTTCGCACGAACTTGGGTGTTCTCGTTGCCGAGTCTATGGCGCAAGCGGTTGAGATCCTAAATTCTGGCGTGCCACTTGGCGCCATCTTGGTGGATCTCAATTTTCGACCCTCGACTCGTGATCCGGGAAGAAACCTTAACAACGGGTTGGACCTTCTGGAGCTTGCAGCCAGTGAGAATCCTCAGCTTAGTAGGTATGTGTTGTCCGTTGATGCCGCTGATCGCGCTTTTGAACGCCGAGCGGCAGACAAAAAATTCACGGTTAGACGCTGGTTCAACAAGCTCGCGGCGGACACGGCTCAGCTCAACCCGTGGGATGGCATTGAGCGAGACATCATTCGGGATGCGCTCTTTGCTGAGCCATCTTTCCGAGCTGCGAATGGTGCGGAGGATTTTGACCCCGGAGAACTCGCTTCGATGGATGAAGTTGTGGATCGCGTCCGTCGGACGTTGGCCTATCCGCGAATAGCCTATATCCAGTCTTTCGAGACTCGACCGGACCTAACCGTCATAAAGCCTATTGAAGTGGTGGTCCGGCGAGTTGGGGGCGGCTATGAGGCTAGGGCTGTAGATATCCCGCTGTTGATTGATGGGTCCGGGGATGATCCAGTGGAGGCAATCGAGGACTTGAGCGATTCACTTGTGGAGGAGATTGACACGTTGGTCGGCGCTGGAGAGCGGGCGACAGGATATGCCCAGTATCTGGTTGAGATATTCCGTGAGCATGTTCGGGTTGCGGAGTTGAAGGGTGGGCAGGAAGATGAAGGGTCGTGAAGTTATTTCTGTGTTCGAAGGAAAGTTGGAGTTCTCAAGGTCGGAGCGAGCGCGCCACATAGGCTTCACAGTGACGATAGGCGGAGCTGATGTTCCGCTTCCTACTCTGATTCGGATAACTCGATCTAGCGGGGATCTACCCGCTAACAATATTGGCGGCCTGGCGACGGCACTCGGAATGCGTGAGGCCGACTTCGTGAAGATGGTGAACTGTCGGATTGGCAGGACGCTGGTAATGATGAGCATTTGTCTCCGACTTCTGCGAGAGAGCAAGCGGAAACTGGATGAGGAAGGAATAGTCTTTGAGCCAGGGGCGAGGGCTATGTGCCAAAGCGTATCCAGAATACTCGATGACTTGGACGCGCGCTCCCCGCAGGCATTTGGTGCTGAGGCTATGGTGGTTCGATCCCAGTGCTTAGTAGTAGCCGGGGATCTGTCTCCTCACCGAATAGTCGGCTCGGTTGCAGATCGAATTCGAGTAATGCTCCTTGCGTGATGCTGATTCCGCAGACGCTCGTCCGTTCACTTGGCGCCCGCGAGTGCGTTGCATTCGTGGGTGCCGGATTCTCCGTGCCGGCAGGTATGCCTCAGTGGGGACGGCTCTTTAGTGATCTACTCGACTTGGCGCGCCAGTCGGTTCGAGGGCAAACACCGGAATCGTTGGACCTACTGCGACTTTGTGAGGCAGCAGTCGCAAGAGGAGACTTTCTCTCTGCGTCGGTTGGTGTGCGAGAGCTAATCGACCCTACCGATATATCAAGGCATCTGCAGCAAGCCTTCTCCAACGATCGCCTTCGTGAGCAACCCAACCGGCAGCAGCAGCGAATGCTGTCCCGGGTCAAGAACTTGGTAGCCGGCCCATGGGCTGGTGTCATCACCACGAACTTTGATTCCCTTATCGAGGCAGGGATCGGCCAGCACTGTCATCGAAACTCGCCTTTTCGTGCTACTGGGGAGGAATCGAGCCTCGGTCATATTCTCTGCACCTCTGCGGTTGGGCTTCGGTTCTTTGTCAAACTTCACGGTGATTCGTGGTCGGATAAGTTGGTACTTTGCAGCGACGACTACATCCGGGCTTGGCAGTTGATCCCGAGAATAACGAGTTTCCTTTCCGCTGCTATGTTGCGGTATCGCTTTGTCTTTATCGGGTGCTCCTTGGAGGACGAAGTTGTTAAGCTGCGAATGCGCTTGCGGGCTGAGTTCGGTGGAGCTATTCCACCTGCATACGCGTTGATGCCTTCATCCGATGAGCTTCGTCTGCGCGGGACTAGGCTTCGCCGCGAGGCTGCGATCGAAGTTCTCTCATACGATGCCGCTGTCGGGCAAGACTCTCACTCCGAGGTTGACTCATTTCTTTCGTCCACAGCGTTGTTGGTAGATGGTGGACCTAGTGTTGATGTGCCACGGTCCATTTCCGAGCTGCGTTCCCTTGACCTGGAAGAGAGGTTTGGTTCAGTGGGCGAACTCAATCGCGCGCTGCTTCGAGTCGTCCACCGGCAGCCAAACCACAGCCTTCCTTGTTCATTTCTATACTCACCTCAGTGGGATGGACTAGATCTTGGCATAGACACCGCAACTCTTGCCCGGATGTCGGAAGCGGAGAGGATCTACAGAATGCACTTCCTGTGTAGTGTTGACGTAGTCGCAGAGAAGACGCGCGCTGGGGAGCGCTTGTACTTCTGTCCCGAGAATCCGGACTCACAACTTGTCAACTGAGTAAGCCGCACTCGACGGCCAGCCTTGCTGCGAGCCGGCGGTTCGGCACACCCAGCTTCATGTTCATGCGCTGGAAGCGCGAGTTGATCGAACTCTTGCTGACGTGCAATTCGGCCGCGATGCGTTTGCTGCTGTGGCCCTGGTGCTCGTGGCGCAGGAGTTCGAGGTCGGCCTGGGTGATGCGCGCCTTGACGATCAACTCGCGCCGGATGCGGGCCAACCACCAGTCGTGCAGTTCGGCCGCGATCAGGCGAGCCCCAAGACGGAATCGCCCGAATCCTTCTCCCTCGAAGAACCCAGGCTGAGTTGATCCGAGGCAGAGCAGGCTGATCCGGGAATGTCCGGCGCCAGAGTGTGCCGGCACCAGCGCTGCCGATGCGAAGCCGTTCTCCATCGCAAGGGAAATGACCCGTTGACCCTCGGCGTCCAGCACCGACAGCGAACTGGCCGGAATCGGCTCCGAGTGGTGCGAGGCGTACGCCAGCCATGGATCGTGGGCAAAGCAGCCGGCTTCGAGGTAGCGCTGACACCAGTCGGGCTCACACACCAGCATGAAGCGGCAGGCCGACAGATCGGCGTTGTCGCGGATGAAGCTGACGAAGACGGCGTTCTCCGCGCCGAGCGCATGGACGCCTTGCGTGAGCAGCGCATGGACGGTGGCCTGGTCCCTGGCCTCGGCGATGCGCTCAGCGATGGTGGCGATGCGCTCGGTGTAGTCGGACGCCGCCACGATCTGCGCGAGCGCCGGTGCCTCAGGGTTCGCTGACGTCGATGCTTCGCCAGAGCTCGTCGGCGTCGCGCTTGAGGTTGACGTGGAGCAGCGGGTGCTCGAAGCGGATGGGGTCGTTGTCGCACCATCGCTTGAAGTGCTCCGCGTCCGCGAACTGGACGGACTGCTGCGTTCGCAGCCCTCGTCGTGGGATTTCCTCTCGTTCGACATAGAGACCTCCTGCTACGCGCTGTAGGAAGAACCGGACTTCCCCCCTCCGGCCTTCGGCGCTCAGGGTTCGAGCGCCCTTGGACGCTGCACCGTTGGTCGCCGTCCCCATGGCGTCTCCTGGCACGACACGCCGAGGCAGGCCAGGGCGTGTCGCGCGGTTCACCGGATGCCCCTCGCTTTGATTGGCCCCGGCACGCGCCGCGTCGTCGTCGCGGTGCGACGGTCATCGAGCAACAGTGGCGCCTTCGATGCCGCAACGGCTGCGGGTGGAGCCTCGTGGAAACGGCGCATTCCTGCTCCAAGCGATGAAAGGGACTGCACGATCCGCTCGGACAGGCGGCTTGTGGTGGCCCGCAGCGCACGGGCTTCTTCACAGGTTGTAGAAGATTCCAAGTGATGTCGCACTGTCCACACCAGCGCCGAAGTTTTTGGTAAGCGTTCGTACGTGGGACGACGTGCTAACTCTCTAAACGCACGCTCCGTTTGCGTGCTCATGCAGGCCTCGGCGGTGGTGTGGAGCAAGCCCGTATTCATCGGCCGCCCGATGTGCGAACCGTAGCGCCGCGCGCGCCGTCGCAAGGGCCTTTCGCGGCATAGGCCGGTGCCCTCCCGCCTGCGGCGGTCCCCTCCCAGCTATTCCACGGTGCCCTTGCGCCCGCGCTTGTCCGCTGCGCTGTCGGTGTCGCACGGCGACCGACGAATGCGGGGCAGCAGTCCGCTCAACCCAACTCCGAGGGATCAACAGCCAATCCGGCTCCCTCGGAAAACAGGGCAGGCGGTTTTCAGGTCGGGAAGGCAGACGGGGTCTTGATGCAGGTCGATCTTGAACGCAGCGAGTGGGCACGGCGCCGTTTACGAAACGTTGCCGTGCCGTTCGAAACCTGGGCCTTTCCCTGGCCCGGCGTGCCGCCGTGATGCGTTGTCAGGAGACGGTCGCGGAGTGTCCTCAACCTATGGAGTTCATCATCATGGAACACACGAAGGAGTTGCTCTCGGTGCCGCTGGCTAGCCTGGTGCCGTCGCGGTTCAACGTCCGCCGTCACTCGGTCGGAAAGGTCGAGGAATTGGCGGCGCTGATCGACGCGCAGGGCCTGCTGCACAACCTGGTGGTCACCGAGCAAGAGGTCGGCCGGGGCAAGTCGCGCAAGCTGAAGTTCGCGGTCGCCGCCGGTGAGCGGCGGCGGCGCGCGATGCTGCTGTTGCAGCAGCGGGGGCGCTTGCCGAAGGAACACGAGGTGCTGTGCGAACTCGTACCGCCCGAGCGTGCGCTGGAGGTCAGCCTCGCCGAGAACAGCGGACGCGAGACCATGCATCCGGCCGACGAGTTCGAGGTCTTCAAGGCGCTGATCGACGAGGGCAAGGGCGTCGAGGACGTGGCTGCGCGCTTCGGCGTGTCGGTGCTGACGGTGCAGCGGCGCTTGAAGCTGTCGGCGCTGTCCTCGAAGCTGCTTGCGCTGTACCGCGAGGACGGCATCAACCTGGATCAGCTGATGGCGCTGACGCTGAGCGACGACCACGCGGTACAGGAGCGCACCTGGTTCGACGCGCAGCCCTGGGACAAGACGCCGGCCGCGCTGCGGCGGCGGCTGACGGTCGGGCAGGTCGAGGCGGCTGGCAGCGCGCTGGTGCGCTTCGTTGGCATCGATGCCTACGAGGCTGCGGGCGGCGTCATGCGGCGCGACCTGTTCGACGACGAGCGGAGCCGCTTCCTGTCGGACGCGGCGCTGCTGGAGCGGCTGGCAACCGAGAAGCTGGAGGCGCTGGCCGCCACTGTGCGCGAGGAAGGCTGGAAGTGGATCGAGGCGCGCCTGAGCGTGGACTCCCAAGTTCTCCGGCAGTTCGCGCCCTGTGCGCACGCCAACCGAAATCCCACGGCTGCCGAGCAGGAGGAACTCGATGACTTGGAGCGGCGCACCGCGGAACTGTAGCAGCAGGCGCAGGCGCTGGACGATGCGCCCGAGTGGTCGCCCGACGAGGCCGAGATGATCGACCTGGAGGAGCAGGACATCGCGGCGCGGCGCAAGGCCATCCACGAGGCGTTCAAGACTTGGACGACGGAGCAGAAGGCCCATGCCGGCGTCATCGTCACCATCGGCCGCGATGGGGATGTCGAGGTCATGCGCGGGCTGGTGCGTGACAAGGATCGGAAGGCCGTCGCGGCTGCGGTGCGCACGAAGGGCTCGGCGGAGACTCGTGAGCCTGACGACGCGGGTGACGACGACGAAGGCGCGCGGTCGCTGTCGGCGGGACCCGAACGTCGGGCACCGGGGTGCAGCGAGGCACTGACCAAGCGGCTCGCCGCGCACCGGACGATGGCGCTGCAGGCGATGCTGGCGCAGAACGCGACTGTGGCCCTGGCCTCGGTGGTGCATGTTTTCGTGCTGCGTACCTTCGGCGCCGACTACCCGCGTGAAGTGTCGGCATTGCAGGTGACGCCGCAGTTGTCGGCGTTCGCCCTGGAGGCGATGGTCGACGACCTCAAGGCCAGCCGGGCATGGCAGGCCGTGCAGCAGGCGAAGGAAGCGTGGCGTGCGCGCTTGCCCGAGGAGCAGGGCGAATGGCTCGGCTGGCTGATCGGCTTGCCCCAGGCGGAACTGGTCGACCTGCTGGCCCTGTGCGGCGCGTTGACGGTGAACGCGCTGCCGGGCGCGGGCGCGGCAGGCAGCGCCAATGCCATCGCGTCGGCGCTCGGCCTGGACATGGCCGACTGGTGGGAGCCGACCGCCGAGGCCTACCTGAACCACCTGCCGAAGGCGCAGATCATCGCGGCGTTGAAGGAGGTCGCGCCCGAGCTGGCAGGTGGTGGTGTCGACGCAATGAAGAAGGATGCGCTGGTGAGCACAGCGGCATCGCGGCTGGCCGGCACGCGCTGGCTGCCCGAACCGCTGCGCCGATCGCCAGGCTGACCGGATCGCGCGGGCGGGGTGAATCCGCCCGCGTGTTTCGGGTCGGAGGAATCATGTGGCTGCTGGTTGCTCGCGAACCCCGGCCGGACGCGCCTGATTGGCCCGGCCGGCGTTTGCTCGCGGCCGTCGGTGCGATCATCTGGCCGCTGATGTGGGTGCTGCTGGTCGGGCAAGTGCCGGGGCCGGCGGGCTTGGTCGGCCCGTTCGTCACGGCGCTCGCCGTGCTGCTTGGGCTCGGGCGACTGCACCGCGCACTTTGGGTGAATCACCGTTACTGGTTCACGACCTGGCGCTGGGGCAAGGTGCTGGGCGCGCTGCTGTTGATCGGCGCCGTGCTGAAGCTTTCGATGCCGGCGTAAGCCGGTGCGCCTGCGAGTGGACTTCTCGCTGCGAGGGTGTCAGTGCGACACCGTGGGCCGGCCGGCGCTCCACTGATCGAGGTCGATGCGGCGCCACGCCACGGCGCGCTTGGCGAGGCGGACCGGTGACGGGAACTTGTCCTCGGCCATCAATCGGTAGATTGTCGACCGGCCGAGTCCGGTCATGCGCACGACGGCAGCCATCCGGACGAACACGGCGGGCTGCACCTCGGCGGCGGGCGGTTTCGACTCGGTCTGCGTCTGGCTCATCAGGCGGCTCCTGGGCTGCGTCTGAGGAGAACTCTAGGCGCTGCAGGTGGGCTCGCGGGCGATGATTTTGGGCCGAAAAGTGTCGGAGCGGTATGGACCTCCTGGATCATCTATCGCGGCCGTGGCCTGCTGGGCGATTGCCGTCCTCTCGCGACCCCAAGAAGAAATAGCAGCCCAGCGATTCGGTGCCCGAAACCTGAACCCCTCGCTCGTCAACGCAGGAATCTTGCAGCCCGGCATGACTTCGCCGCGTGTGCGGATCGCCGTGGCACGTCCGTCTGGGGTGATCTACGGCAGCCCGCACTCGCCGCGAATCGTTGCGGGCGGTTTGGATCGACGATCATTCGGACTTCTTGCGAGTGAAGCGCATCATCGCCGGCGCAATGGCCGCAGCTCGCAGTCCTGTCGGCGTCATCAATTGGAATGACGGATTGCCCCCTGACGCGACGGCAGACTGCGGCTGCCGAGTGCGGCCACTGCTCGATTGGAGGTCTAGATGAAGCCTAAGGGGAAGCTCACGATCCGTGCCGTTCAGGATGTGTTCCTGGACGGAGACGAAGCCGCCATGGGGATGCAGTTCTTCTCTGGCTCGATCAACGTCGACGGGGATCTACTTCCGGGTGTGAGAGCCTTGCTTCTTTCGAGCCGCTGGTTACTCCCCATCGTCGATGCCTTTTTTGAGCAGAGCTACCGCAGTGCTGCCGGACAGTCCTTCTTCGATGGCAAGCGGGTGCCCAAGTACTGTTGCATCGTCCCGGATCAAAGATTCGGGCATGAGCTATGTTGGGCAGATGCAGCCGCTGAGGTTCAGTGCTTGGCCACGATTGACGGGGGAACGCTGGCTTCTGGCTTCGACCAGCGCATGCAGCTGCACAGTGTGCTGGCTTCGCTGACTTCCTCCTCTTTGCCGACACCGACGCCCGTACCCGCGCCAGGTTCCCCCATTGGCCCTGTCGTTCCGCCGCCAGGGACGATGCGTCCGATCAGTGTCATGACTGGCGGCGACGACGGATTCATCCGCTTTACCTTCGCGGTTCCGGACGCGCGAGTGAACTCGACGACAGGCCTTGTCAGGCGCGGAACGTTCTGCACGCCGTACAGGGATGGGCAGAAGATTGTCTCGGGACTGGAGGTCCGTGGCACGCTTTGCCCTCCCAGTTCCTTTGCCCTACAAGCATCTGATCCTGCTCGTCCCACCGCCCGGAACTCCCATCGACGTCGGCGCAGTAGCGCCTGCGTTCGGTCAATCTGGCGGAGGCGTCGAGGCGCTTCTCCCGGTTGGCTTTACGAACATGAACTTGCACTACCACTCCCTCCCTAGCTACTAGCCCGACGCGTCCCCATCAACAACCCTGCCGGCGCGAAAACAATGAACTCGACTCCCATCGACGCGTTCCTCGCTTATCACGAAGGCGAAGACCGAGTTGCCATGATCAACGCGGGGCTGGAGGAGGCTGGACTACATACGCACTTCTGGCGGACCGACATCAAGATTGGCGAGCCCGCGGATGAGGCACCTCAGTTGCGTGCCTCGCGCAATGTTGTCGTGTTTCTGGGGAGCAATGGATGGGGACCTAACCACCGCAGGATCGTCGAGAGCGCCGTCACCCAGGCGAAGCGGATCCTTCCCGTGCTGATCGGAGACGCGCCAAGGGAGGCGTTGGATGAGGTTGGAGGACTCTTTCGGCGCATTAGGTATCTGGACTGGCGCGCGGAGGACCCGGCCAAGCTCGCTGACCTGATCGAACTGATTCGCGCTCCCGCAGCGGCGTCAAACGCCTTCATCAACCGGATCATTCGGGCCCTGGTGGACGGCAGCGAGGAGGACAGACAAGACTCCCTGGAGCAGATTGCCGGTAACCGCGTCCACCCAGCGCTCGACCGCGACGCACTCTCCGAGCGCCTGCGCACCGAGATCACGGGGCCGTTCAGTCCGGGTAGCGAGAACAGGTTCGCCAGCGCCATTCGAGACCCCAACAAGATCGCTTCAGCGCGATCGTGGATGCTCAGCGCGCTCACGATGCTCGACGCATCGAACCATTCGACCTCGGAGATTCTCCTCAAGCATGTCGACCCCACCCACGAGCCGGACCGCAGCGTCCGCTACTGGGTGCTTGCCAGCCTGAACTCCGAGAGAGCTGAATGCCTCACCCTTGCCCTCCAGACGGCGAAGAGCGACACGGCCAGCGAAGTGGCAGATCTGGCAAGAGCCATCGAAAGCCCCGACGACCAGGCACTGCTGTCATCCTTCCGTGAACGGCTACGTGCCGAGACCTTCGAAGTAGTCTGGGCCGTGCTGCGCATCCTCCGAGTGGTACCCATTCCGGAGTTGGCTCCCCAGGCGTGCGAACAGCTTGAGCGGAGCGCTGAAGGCACGCCACTGGCTTACGATGTCTTCTATGCGCTGGCCAGTCCACCGATGGCGCGCGCTGCTGCGCCCGTCCTGACGCAGACGCCTGGCTTGGCACGTGTGCTGGATCTGCTTCTCGCGGTGGCAAACACGTCCAGCCAGCCCTCGTCGAAGAGGCTGATCTACTTGCTCGCCGCCTTTGACAGGCGAACGGTCGTCGCCGAACTGAGACGACTCAGGCGAAATCCGGAAGTAGCCGCCGTGGCTGCGCGACTGCAGAACGGCCTGATGCAGCTCGACGCCGGCGCCGCGTCGTCCGGCTACCAGATCGCGGGCTATGCATCCGACAGCGTCGGTGACCAGCCGGACGAGCTCGGCATTGCCCAGGACGTCCACACGCTGACCGCGATCATGGTTGCCCGCGAGGTCTCGCCGCCACTGGCCATCGGCCTGTTCGGCCCTTGGGGCTCCGGCAAGAGCTTCTTCATGCGCGAGATGCGCAGGCGGGTGCGTGAACTCGCGGCACGGCCGACCGCGGGTGCCTCGTCGACCTACTGCACCCAGGTCGTGCAGATCGAGTTCAATGCTTGGCACTACGTTGACACCAACCTGTGGGCCAGCCTGGTCACGTTCATTCTTCAACGCCTGGCCTCTCATGTCTCCCCGACGATGACTCCCGAACAGCAGCGCGCTGCGCTCCTGTTGGACCTGAGCAGTGCGCAAGAGAGTACCGCGGCTGCGGTGGCCGAGAAGCAAAGGGTCGCCGATTCACTCGTCGTCGAAGAGGAGCGACTGGGTGCGCTGCGCGTGCAGCGGCAGGAAAAGGAGATCAAGCTAAAGGACTTGCAAGTCAGCGACCTGGCCACGTTGCTGACGCAGGATCCAGCAGCCAAACTACAGGTCGATCAGGCGCTCGAGGGGTTGGGGTTGCCCAAGGCCCTGAGTGGGCTGCAGGACTTTAGAAAGGCCGCCAATGAGGCTTACACACTCAAGGGCCGCACGGCTTCTCTGATCTCGGCCATGGCAACACAAAAGAACGCGCCGCTCTTCTTCGGATTGGTTGTCCTGGCGCTATTCGGCATCCCGCTGCTGGCCTGGGGCCTCCACAACTGGACCAGTCTGAACGCGGTGACTGTTGCGATCACTGCCGTCCTTGGTCAGGTGACTGCGATCGTTGCAGCGGCGACGTCTTCGATCCGCAAGGGTATCGAGGTGGTCAGGTTCAACCTTGACAAGGTGGAACAGGCAAGGCAAGCGGTCGAGAAGCTCTATGAGGCCAAGCGTAGTCAACCTACACCAGAAGAGGTCAAGCTCCATGCCGAGGTCGAGCAGCTGAAGATCTCAGAGCAGCAGGCCGAGGCGCGGCTGACCGCCGCCACGGGTCGTGTCGTCGAGATTGAACAGAGACTGCGGGCGTTGCAGGAGGGCACCAGCCTCGCCCGGTTTCTATCCGAGCGGACGGGCTCCGATGACTACCGCAAGCACTTGGGCCTCATCTCTACCGTGCGCCAGGATTTTGAAGCTCTGGCCGATCGGCTGTCTGTGCGGGTCAGTCTGAATCCTGGACAGCAGGCGGTAGACCGGATCATCTTGTACATCGACGACCTGGATCGCTGCCCGGCCAACAAGGTGGTTGATGTCTTACAGGCTGTCCATCTACTTCTGGCCTATCCACTCTTTGTCGTGGTGGTCGGCGTCGACCCTCGATGGCTTCTGCACTCGCTGGCCACGCACTTCCAGGAGTTCAAAGGCGATGCTTCGCGCTTCACCGCCAATCCCTCCGAGTGGATGACGACACCTCAGCACTACCTCGAAAAGATCATCCAGGTGCCGTACAACCTTCGAGCCATGTCGCCAGCAGGCTACGGCAAGCTTGTCGAGGGACTGCTGCTGCCGTCGAACGCCGGACAGAAGGCGCGCACGGATGCACTCCCAGGCACCGCGATCGACGGGTTCCCGGGCTCGGGACAGCCTGCGGTCGCGGCCCCGCCAGCGCCGTCGGTGTCACCGACCGACTCAACTTCCGCGCCGCAGCAGCCAGTGGGGGCGCCGAGTCCGCAGACGACTATCGAGCCCGCGGCAACCGGAGGGCATGCTCCGTCCGATGAGACAAAGCCAGGACTTGCGAGGAGGCTCGTCGAGAATGAGACAACGTTCGAGGTGGCCGAGGATGCGTTGGTCATCCAGACCTGGGAGGCGGCCTATGCGACCACGCTCTATGCCCTGATTCCATCGCCGAGAGCCGCGAAGCGTCTGGTCAATGTCTACCGCATCCTGAAGGCGCGCGTCCCCCTGTCCGACTTGCCGCGGTTCGAGGGTTCGGAGGGGTTTCCAGGTGCATTCCAGGTACCCATGCTGCTGCTGGCGGTGGTGATCCACTCACCGCGGTGGGCGGCCAAGCACTTTCCGAGTCTGCTGGCTGAGCTGCCGAGTTTCGACAGCGTCGCCACCGGTCTCCTCACCGCGGCCAGCCGCGGAGGCGACGAAGATGAGTTGTCTGGTCTCGCTAGTGCTCTGCAGGCCTTGGTTGGGGCGTCCACGTTTCCTACGGACGTTGACCTTCTGCGCCAGTGGCTGCCGCACGTGGCCCGATACTCCTTCGACATGAACCCGCTTTCGCGCGTGGCCGAAGCGTAGCGAGTGCGGTGAACTCTCCCGAGGAGGCCAATCCGTGCCAAGCGCAATCTGACCTCGTTGGTTCGCAACGGCCGACGATGCGGATGTTCGCCGTCAAGCGAGTGAACGGCGCGTTGAGTCGGCAGCATGCCGCCAGTCGCAACCGGCAGGAGGTGGCCGTGAAGAACCTTCCACTGATCCGCAGTCATCGGCTCCGGTACGCCACGTAGCGGTCGCTCGGCGCGGCTCCAAGCCTAGGCGCTGCCGCAACGAAGTCATGATGACTTTGCAGCACTGGCTTGCTGGTGAGTCCCAGATGCGGCGCCACCACAACAGTCAGACTGGGTTGCAGTGCTGGAAGTCCATCGGCCCAGAAACTGGCACCAAACTGGCACCAACCCAACCCAGAAAGCAAAAAAGTCAGCAGGCGCTAACCTGCTGACCCTTGCATTTCTTGGCTCCCCGACCTGGGCTCGAACCAGGGACCTACGGATTAACAGTCCGGCGCTCTACCGACTGAGCTATCGAGGAACAGCCTTGCATTATAGCCAGCTTTTCAAGGGGTCAAAGATCGGCCTGGACGGACAGGCGGACGGTGCGCGGCGCCAGCGGGAACAAGTACGCATGTCCGAACTGGTACGGTGACTCGCGCCAGGCGCGGCGGTCGGCGACGTTGTCGATGCCGGCACGCCAGGTCACCGCGCTGCCGCCCAGGCGCGTGTCGTAGCGCGCGCCCAAGTCCACGCGCGACCAGCCGCCGATCTGCGCGCTGTTGTCGGGCACGGCCATGCGCCGGCTTTCGGCCACCAGCGCGCCCTGCAGCGTCAGGCCGGGCAGCGCGGCCAGGCGGTGGTCGGCCTGCAGTTTCAGGGTGCGCGCCGGCACGTTGGCCGGTTCCTTGCCGTCGATGGCAGTGTTCGACACGCCTTCGACCCGCGCCCGCAGCCATTGCAGTCCGGCGCGCAGCGTCCACGCATCGAGCCGGGTGGCCACGCTCGCGTCCAGGCCGCGGTGGCGCTGGGTTCCATCGGCGCGCCGTGTGCAGCTGGCATCGACATCGCAGGCACCGAGGTCGCTGAACAGCGGTTGGCTGATGTCGAACAGCGCGGCATTCCACTCCGAGTCGCCGGCGCTTCCCTTGATGCCGATCTCGACCTGGCGGCTCTTCAGCGCGGGCAGCGGTTCGCCCGCGTTGGTGTAGCGCGACCGGTTCGGCGCCACCTCCGATTGCACACCGCGGCCCCAGCTGGCATAGACCAGTTGATCCGGCGCCCAGGCGTGGCTGATCGCGACGAATGGCGTCGTGAGCGACTGCCGGTAATCGGTCGGCCGGCGGTCGTCCGGATCGGTGCGGAAGCTCTCGCGTTGCAGCCGCGTGTGGCGCACGCCCAGCCACAGCGTGTTGCGATCGTCGAAAGCGATGGCGTCGCGCAAGCTTAGCTCGCTCGAGCGCTCGTCGCGGTTGGTGTTGGCGTCGTTCGGTGTCGGGTTGGCCGGCAGGTCGCGGATGCTGCCGTCGACGTTGCCGGTGCCGCTGAAGGCGAAAGTCTGCAGCCCGAAGCGGTTCGTCACCCGGCTGTGCTGCACGCCGAGCGAGAGTCGATGTTCGACCGTGCCGCTGCGCAGCGTGCCTGACAGCGTCAGGTCGAGCGCATTGTTGCGGCGGCGCTCGTCGTCGCTGCGGAAGTCGTAGAGATCGAAGTTGCCGTTCGGACAGTAGCGGTCTGCGTAGTAGCTGCCATCCGTGTCGGAGCAACCGAAGGGGAAGGCGATGCGGTCGTCGCTGGTCAGTCGCTGGGTTGCGGCATGGGCGATGAACTTCCATCCGGCCGCGAGCGTCTGCTGCCAGCGCAGCGAGGCAGTCGTCCCGTCCAGCACCACCGGTTGGGCCCAGGCCTGGTTGTTCAGGTTGATGCGCGGGTCGGTCGGCTGCGGCACGCGGTCGCCGAGCAGGCTGAAACCGGGCACGCTGGGCTGCGAGCGCCGGCTGGTCTCGATCTCGGCTTCGATCAGGGTGTCCGGGCTGGCACGCCAGTCTCCTGCGATCGCCAGCAGGCGTCGGTGGCCCTCGGCCTCACGCACCTTCGGGTCGAGGCGGGCGGCGACTGCATTGACCCGCACCCCAAAGGCTTCGCCCGCGCCGAAGCGCTGGCTCAGGTCGGCCGTGCCGATCACGGTGCCTTGCTCGCGCCATTGCAGCGAAGCGCGCCGCAGGGGCGTGACCGTGGGACGCTTGACGACGAAGTTGACCAGGCCTCCCGGCGCACTCGTTCCGGCCTGCATGCCGCTGGTGCCCTTGAGCACCTCGACCTGGGACTTGTTCTCCAGCGCGATCGAGGTCTCGGCGCTGATCGGCAGGCCGTCGCGGCGGTAGTTGAAGCGGTTGTCGAGCACGAAGCCGCGTACTGTCAGATAGTCCCAGTAGCCCTCGGTGTTGTAGGCGTCGCTGATGGCCGGGTCGAAGCTGACCAGGTCCGACAGGCGCTGCGCGCCCCGGTCCACGAGGAGTTCGGTACCGAACACTGTGGCCTGCAGCGGGGTGCGCGCGAGTGGAATCTCGCCCCAGCCGCCCACGGTGACGAGCGGCGTGGCTCGGCCCTGCACGACGACGGGCGCCAGCTGGGCTTCGGGTGTGGCGGTTTGTGCATGCGCAGCCGTGAAGGCGAGCGCGATCGACAACGCGAGCGGCGTTCGGGCGGTGAGAAGAAGGGTCGTACGGTGAAGGCGTGCCATCGTGTTTCCTTGGACGATCGATGGCAGGTCGGCGGGGCCGAAGCGGCCGCAGAACGCGGCGCGTCGACCATGCTTCCCTGCGCGAGGATTACCTCAATCAGGTTCGAAGGGACTCTCTCAGTCGGCCGTCTCTTGCGGAGACGGCCAACACCCCTAGCGGATGCGGCGCACGAGTCGTGCGCCGCAGGTGGATTATCAGGCAAAAGAAAAGGGCCGCTGATGCGGCCCTTTCGTATGCAGTGCGACCCGATGTGGGTGCCTCAATCGAAGTTCGGCGTCTCCACGCCCAGCACCTTGTGCAGCTTGGGGCTGGTGGTGGTGTACTGCAGGTGGATGCGCTTGTCCGGGAAGATGTACGGCGCCGCCGCGAAGGCCGCCAGCGCGGCTTCGTGGAAGCCCGACAGGATCAGCTTCTTCTTGCCCGGGTAGGTGTTGACGTCACCCACGGCAAAGATGCCCGGCGTGTTGGTCTCGAACTTCTCGGTGTCGACCACGATCTGCTTGCGGTCGATGTTCAGCCCCCATTCGGCGATCGGACCGAGCTTGGGCGACAGGCCGAAGAAGACCAGCAGCATGTCCATCGGCACCACGCGCGTCACGCCGTCGCCACCGGTGATCTTGATGCCGGTCAGCTTGCCGTCGCGCTCCTCGATACCGGTGGCCTGGCCGACGACGAACTGCATCTCGTAGGCCTCGCACAGCTCCTTCATCTTCGCGACGCTGGCCGGCGCGGCACGGAAGCCGTCGCGGCGGTGCACGAGGATGACGCTCTCGGCCTTGTTCGGCCCGTCCTGCACGAAGTTCAGCGTCCAGTCGAGCGCCGAGTCGCCGCCGCCAATGATGATCAGGTTCTTGCCGGCGAACTGCGCCGGGCTCTTGACGCGGTAGAACACCTGCGTGTCGGTGTAGGCATCGAGCCCGTCGACCTTCAGCGTGCGCGGCTGGAACGAGCCCACGCCGCCGGCGATGAACACCGTCTTGGTCAGGAAGCGTGTGCCCTTCGATGTCTCGACGTAGAAGCGGCCATCGTCCTGCTTCTGCACCACGGTCACTTCCTGTCCCAGGTGGAAGGTCGCGCCGAAAGGCTCGATCTGCTTGAGCAGGTTGTCGGTGAGTTCCTTGCCGGTGCACACGGGCACGGCCGGGATGTCGTAGATCGGCTTGTCGGGGTACAGCTCGATGCACTGGCCGCCCGGGTAGGCGAGCGAGTCGATGATGTGCGCCTTGATCTCGAGGAGACCGAGTTCGAACACCTGGAACAGGCCCACCGGGCCGGCCCCGACGATCACCGCATCGGTCTCGATCGGGCCTTCGTGTGCACCGGCGGTGCGCGCCACTTCGTCGTTCAACTTCGGATCCATGATGTGGGCGGCCGTGGAGGCCGCGGTTGCCTTACTTGATCAGCTGGTCGAGCTTGCCGGTGCGGTCTTTCCACTCGTCGGCGTCGGGCAGCGGGGTCTTGCGCTTGGTGATGCTGGGCCACTTCTTGGCCAGGTCGGCGTTCAGCTTGATCATGTGCTGCTGGTTGCCGGGCACGTCCTCCTCGGGGACGATCGCATTCACCGGGCACTCGGGGATGCAGACGGCGCAGTCGATGCACTCGTCGGGGTCGATGGTCAGGAAGTTCTGGCCTTCGCGGAAGCAGTCGACCGGACAGACGTCGACGCAATCGGTGTACTTGCAGCGGATGCAGGATTCGAGGACGACGTGGGTCATGGGCTTCGACTCTTCGTGTGGTGGGGGCGGCGCGACGCCGACGAACCCGCGATTTTAAGGTCTCAGGGTTTCCGCTTGCTCTTGACCGCTGTCAACGAGCGGGGATTGGCCGGTCGACTGCAGCCTGGGCACCACGCCCGCCAGAGCCGCCGCCCCGGCGCCGACGGTCACCACCGTCGGCCGGCCGGCATGCAGCACCGTGGCCTGGCCCAGCGTGGCCACGCTGTGCTGGCTGGCCAGCGCATCCGGCCAGCCAGCGCGCGACACCACGCTGACCGGGGTGTCGCCGGCCCAGCCAGCCCCGTGCAGGCGGCGCGCCAGCGCGGCCAACTGCTTGCCGGCCATGTAGAAAACCTCGGTGTCGGCGGCATGCCCTGCGCGCAGGGCGCCTTCGCGCGTCATCGCGGTGGTCAGCGCCACGCTGCGCCCGCTGCCGCGGCGCGTCAATGGACGCTTCGTCTCGGCCGCCGCGGCCAGAGCGGCGGTCACGCCCGGGATCACTTCGCTGTCGATGCCCGCGGCGGCCAGCGCCTCCAGCTCTTCCTCGAGGCGGCCGAACACGCTCGGGTCGCCGCCCTTGAGCCGCACGACCAGGTCGGCCTCGCGGGCGTGGCGCACCAGCAGCGCATTGATCGTCGCCTGGCCGGTGCTGTCGGCGAAGCCGCGCTTGCCGACGTGAACCCAGGTCGCGGTCGGCGCCAGGTCGCGCAGTGCCGGGTCGGTCAGCGCGTCGTACAGCACCACGTCAGCCTGCGCGAGCAGGCACGCGCCACGCACGGTGATCAAATCGGCCGCGCCGGGCCCGGCGCCGATGAAGGCGACGCGTCCCATGCTCAGGCGGCGGCCTTGACCAGCAGCGCGCCGCTGGTGCGGTTACTGGCCGGGTCGACGACGATCAGCGCACCGCCAACGCGGTTGGTCTCGTAGCTCTCGACTGGCAGCGGCTGCTGCGTCTCGATCACCACATGGCCGATCTCGTTGACGCCGAGCTCGTGCGCCTCGG
The DNA here is from genome assembly GCA_943370595.1 of Chitinophaga pinensis. Classification (GTDB taxonomy): domain Bacteria; phylum Pseudomonadota; class Gammaproteobacteria; order Burkholderiales; family Burkholderiaceae_C; genus Piscinibacter. Next base: position 41,161 of record CALRRO020000015.1, on the reverse strand, counting down.
TCTCTTCCAGCGTGTGGATGTCGAGCCGGTGCTCGATGGCCGCGATGCGCGCCTGCACCCAGCGGTTGCCGTGGCGCACCCAGTACTTGCGGCCCAGCACCGCGGGCTCGGTGTCCAGCCAGGCCAGCGTGGCCGAGAAGCGCTGCGCCGCATGGGTCGTCTTCGGCGTGGCGATCCAGTCGCCGCGCGAGACGTCGATCTGTCGGTCGAGCACGATGCCGGCCGACTGCCCGGCCTCGACCGCGTCGACCACTTCGCCGGCCAGCCGCACTTCGGCCACCGTCGCGACTTCACCGTTGGGGAACAGCTGCACCGCATCGCCGGCCTTGACGCGGCCATGCGCGATGCGCCCCCACAGCGTGCGCGGCTGGTTGCCGGTGCCCTCACCTTCGCGGGCGACGTACTGCACCGGCACCAGCAGGTCGCCGTCCTTGCGCTCCTGGGCGGTCGGCAGGCTCTCCAGCAGCTGCAGCAGCGAGGGGCCGTCGTACCACGGTGCATCCAGCGGCTGGGTGACGTTGTCGCCACGCAGTGCCGACACCGGCACGATGCCGGCGACACGGATGCCCGCCGCTTCCGCGAACCCGAGCAGCGCGCTGCGCACCGCCGCGTAGGCCTGCGCAGGGTCGCCCACCGCGTCGAGCTTGTTGACCGCGAAGACGATGCTCGGCACGCGCAGCAGGTGCGCCAGCAGCGCATGGCGGCGCGTCTGCGGCAGCAGCACCACCGGACTCGCGGTGGTGTCGAGCTTGGTGATGTCGACCAGCACCACCGCGGCATCGCTGCCCGCGGCGGCGGTCACCATGTTGCGGGTGTACTGCTCGTGGCCGGGCGCGTCGGCGATGATGAACTTGCGCGTCTTGGTCGCGAAGTAGCGGTAGGCCACGTCGATGGTGATGCCCTGCTCGCGTTCGGCCTCCAGGCCGTCGGTCAAGAGGCTCAGGTCGATCGGCGCACCGGCGGCCTTCTTCTCCAGCGTGTCGAGTTGGTCGGCCAGGATGGCGCGGCTGTCGAACAGCAGGCGGCCGATCAGCGTGCTCTTGCCGTCGTCGACGCTGCCGGCAGTGAGGAACCTCAGCGCCCGGTGGTCCTTCACGGGGGTGGCAACGGCAGTCATCAGAAATACCCTTCCTTCTTGCGCCGCTCCATCGAGGCATCCGAGGTGCGGTCGTCCATGCGGGTGGCACCACGCTCGCTGACCGTCACCTTGAGCGTCTCGGCGACGATGTCGGTGGCGCTGGCGGCCGGGCTCTCCACCGGGCAGGTGCAGGTCATGTCGCCGACGGTGCGGAAACGCACCTGCGCGGTCTCGATCGTCTCGCCGGCTTCCGGCGGCGTCACGTCGGTCAGCGGCACCAGCAGGCCGCGGCGGCGGATCACCTGGCGGTCGTGCGCGTAGTACAGGTTCGGCAGCGGGATGTTCTCGCGGGCGATGTACAGCCACACGTCGAGCTCGGTCCAGTTGCTGATCGGGAAGGCGCGCATGTGCTCGCCGGGGCGGATGCGTGTGTTGAACAGCGTCCACAGCTCGGGCCGCTGCTCCTTCGGCTGCCACTGGCCGAAGCTGTCGCGGTGGCTGAAGATGCGCTCCTTGGCGCGCGCCTTCTCCTCGTCGCGGCGGGCGCCGCCCATCAGCACGTCGAAGCGGTTGTCCTCGATGGCCTCGAGCAGGGCCACCGTCTGGTGGCCGTTGCGCGATTCCAGCGGATGGGCCAGACGCACCGTGCCGCGCTTGATGGAGTCCTCGAGATGGCCGACGACCAGGCGCTCGCCCATCTCGGCGACACGCCGATCGCGGAACTCGATCACTTCCGGGAAGTTGTGGCCGGTGTCGACGTGCAGCAGCGGGAAGGGCAGGCGGCCCTTGTAGCTGCCGTCGGCCTGCTTCGACTTGAACGCCTTCTCGGCCAGGCGCAGCACCACGCAGGAGTCCTTGCCGCCGGAAAACAGCAGGGCGGGGCGCTCGAACGCGGCGACGGTCTCGCGCAGGATGAAGATCGCTTCTTCTTCCAGCCAGTCGAGGTGGGTGTGGTCGAGCTCGGGCAGCAGCTGCTCGACGGACAGCGGGGCGTTCATCGGGGGCCTCCAATCATCGACACCTCGGCGGCCGGGGCATCCTTCACATGCAGGCCGCATTCCTTGGCCTTCTCGTCCTCCCACCACCAGCGGCCGGCACGGAACGGCTCGCCGACGGCGATCGCGCGCGTGCAGGGCGCGCAGCCGATGCTGGGCATGAACTCGTCGTGCAGCGGGTTGTAGGGCACGTCGTTGACGGCGATGTAGTGCCACACGTCGGCCCAGCTCCAGTCGGCCAGCGGGTTGAACTTGGTGCGGCCCTTGTCATCCAGCTCGCTGAAGGGCACGCCACCGCGGTTGTCCGACTGCTCGCGGCGCAGCCCGGTGACCCAGGCGCTGGCGCCGGCCAGCATGCGTGCCAGCGGCTCCAGCTTGCGGATTGCGCAGCAGGCCTTGCGCAGCTCGATGCTCTCGTACATGGCCTTGTCGCCGTTCTTCTGCACGAAGTGAACGACCGACTCCTGCACCGGCTTGAACACCTCGACGGCCAGGCCGTAGCGCTCTTCGATGCGCGGGATCAGCGCCACAGTCTGTTCATGCAGCTGGCCGGTCTCCAGCGTGGCCACCGCGATCGGCAGCGCATGGCGGGCGATCAGGTCGGTGATCACCATGTCCTCGGCGCCCAGGCTGGTTGCCTGCACGATGCGCCCGGCGTGCTCCGAAGCGGCGCTTTGCAGCACCGCCACCGCATGGGCGACACGTTCGTCGAAGCCCTCGGATTGCTTCGCGTACAGCGTCACCGCGCTCATATAGAGGCCCCCTGGTTGACGAACTCCGGCGCCTTGACCAGCGCCTCGGCCGTGCCCTCGGGCTTGGCGAACAGCGGCCGGTTGTCGGCCACGTCGCCCTGGTAGTGGCCGGGGAAGAAGGACAGCGCACGCTCGGCCGCCTCGATCGACTGGTCATGGCGCAGCACCACCGCGTCGAAGCCGGTGCGCTCCATCAGCGGCACCATGTCGACCAGCACCTCGCCGATGGCGCGCACCTCGCCCTGGAAGCGGTATCGCGATCGCAGCAGGCGCGCCTGGCTGTAGGCGCGGCCGTCGACCCACTTCGGGAAGTGCAGCGCGACCAGCGCGAAGCGCGGCAGCTCCTCGGCAATGTCTTCCACGTCCTGGTCGTTGCCGAGCTTCAGGCCCACCGGCAGATCGGCCGGCCACTGGGCGCGCACCGCGTGCCATTGCGTCAGGTCGAGCAGCAGGTACGGGTCGGGAGTGATGCTGACCGGCGGGCCGTCCTCGCCGCCGAGGGCGTGCCAGCGGTCCTTGTGGATGTCGATGAATCGCATGGGCGGGTCCTCGTGCGTCAGGCGGCGTGCGCCGTGCTGCGGCGCACCGCGTTGGCCGGCGCCTTGAACGGCTCGATGCCGATGCGGCGCACGGTGTCGATGAAGCGTTCGTTGGCGGCGCGCTGCGTCTTGTAGGTCTCGATCACCGCCTCGAGCGCGTCGGCCACCTCGTCCGCGGCGAAAGACGGGCCGATCACCTTGCCGGGCACCGAGGTGCCGGACAGCGTCGAGCCGTCGGAGCCGCCCAGCGACACCTGGTACCACTCCTTGCCGTCCTTGTCGACGCCGAGGATGCCGATGTGGCCGCTGTGGTGGTGGCCGCAGGAGTTGATGCAGCCGCTGATGTGCAGGTCGATGTCGCCGATGTCGTCCTGTTCGTCGAGGTCGGCGAAGCGTTCGGTGATCTCCTCGGCGATCGGGATCGAGCGTGCGTTGGCCAGCGCGCAGAAGTCGCCGCCGGGGCAGGCGATCATGTCGGTCAGGAGGCCGATGTTCGGCGTCGCGAAGCTGGCGTCCTTGGCCTCCTGCCAGAGTGCGGCGAGGTCGCTCTCGCGCACCCACGGCAGCAGCAGGTTCTGGTCGTGCGTGACGCGCAGTTCGCCGTGGCTGAAGCGTTCGGCGATCGTGGCGGCGGCCTCCATCTGGATCGCGGTCACGTCGCCCGGTGCCTGGCCCGCGCGCTTGAGCGACAGCGTCACCGCGCGGTAGCCGGGCAGGCGGTGCGCATGCACGTTGCGCTGCAGCCAGCGCGCGAAAGCGCCGCTGGCATCCCGAGGCCAGGCGGCATCCGTGCCTGCTTGCCTGACGCCGTCGGGCAGCACGAAGCTGGTGGCGACACGGTCGAGCTCGGCCTGCGGGATCAGGTGCGCGCTGCCGTCGACGTCGTCGTTCAGGATGTGGCGGAACTCCTCCTCGACCGCGTCGAAGAACTTCTGACCCTCGGCCTTGACGAGGATCTTGATGCGCGCCTTGTAGGCGTTGTCGCGCCGGCCGTAGCGGTTGTAGACGCGCACGATCGCCTCGATGAAGACGAGGATCTGCTGCCAGGGCAGGAAGTCGCGGATCAGCGAGCCGATGATCGGCGTGCGACCCATGCCACCGCCCACCAGCACCGCGAAGCCGACCTCGCCGGCGGCGTTCTTCTTCAGCTGCAGGCCGATGTCGTGCCAGCCGATCGCGGCGCGGTCCTCGGCGGCGCCGGTCACCGCGATCTTGAACTTGCGCGGCAGGAAGGCGAACTCGGGGTGCAGCGTGCTCCACTGGCGCAGCACCTCGCAGTACGGGCGCGGGTCGACCGCCTCGTCGGGCGCGATGCCGGCCAGCGCGTCGCTGGTGATGTTGCGGATGCAGTTGCCGCTGGTCTGGATGCCGTGCATGTCGACCTCGGCGAGCAGGTCCATCACGTCGGCGCTCTTGACCAGCGGGATCCAGTTGAACTGCAGGTTCTGCCGCGTCGTGAAGTGGCCGTAGCCACGGTCGTATTCGCGGGCGATGCGCGCCAGCCGGCGCAGCTGCTTCGCGTTCAGTTCGCCGTAGGGCACGGCGATGCGCAGCATCGGCGCGTGGCGCTGCACGTACCAGCCGTTCTGCAGGCGCAGCGGGCGGAATTCGTCGTCGCCCAGCTTGCCGGCGAGGTTGCGCTCGAGCTGGTCGCGGTACTGCGCGGCGCGCTGGTGGACGAAATGGCGGTCGAACTCGGTGTATTGGTACATCTCAGTCGGTCATCGAAATCAGTGGATCACCTTCAGCCCGGCGGTGACGAGCGCGGCGCACAGCAGCCCGCGCACCAGCTTCTCCGGCATCTTGCGGGTCAGCTGCGCGCCGATCCAGATGCCCGGCACGCTGCCGATCAGCAGCGCACCGAGCAGCGACCAGTCGACGTGGCCCAGCGTCGCATGGCCGATGCCGGCGACGAAGGTCAGCGGCACGGCGTGGGCGATGTCGGTGCCGACGACGCGGTGCGACTCCAGGCGCGGGTACAGCAGCATGATCAGCGTGGCGCCGATGGCGCCCGCGCCGATCGAGCTGAGCGACACCAGCACGCCGAGGATCAGCCCGCACAGCACCGTCAGCCAGGACTTGTGGCGCTCCGGCAGCCAGCGCTCCAGGCGCAGGCCGACGGCATGCCAGGCGCTGCGGTAGGCCACCACCACAGCGGTAATCAGCAGCGCGATGCCCAGCGAGAGCGTCAGCGCGCTGGCCCAGCCCTTGGTGATGCCGCTCAGGTGCATCAGTGCCACCATGCCCAGCGAACCCGGGATGCTGCCGGCCAGCAGCAGGGCGGTGATGCGCCAGTGAACGTGGCCGGCGTTGTGGTGCGAGACCGAGCCGGCCGTCTTGGTGACCGCAGCGAACCACAGGTCGGTGCCGATCGCCACCGCCGGGTTCAGCTTGAAGACCGACAGCAGCAGCGGCGTCATCAGCGAGCCGCCGCCGACGCCGGTCATGCCGACGATGGCACCGACGCCGAAGCCGCTGAGAATCGCAATCCAGTCCATGGGCCGCCGAAGAGTTGAAACGGCCGCCGGAAGGCAGCCGAGGCCCGAACTCTAGACAGCGTCTATATATATGAGAAGAACTTTCTTGTTTGTTGTTTATGCCTCAGGAAGATAAGGACGGGCTGGATCCGCGCCGCCGCGCCTGGCTGGGCTGGGGCGTGGCGAGTCTCGGGCTGGCGCTGGCGGGTTGCCAGACCGCACCCGTCGCGCCACCCCCGCCGCCGGCAGAACCGCCGCCCGCGGCGCCGCCGGTGGCTCCACCGCCGCCGAAGCCGCCACGCATCGGGCTGGCGCTCGGCGGTGGCGCCGCCCGCGGTTTCGCCCACATCGGCGTCATCCAGGCGCTGGAGGAGAGCGGCCTGCGGCCGGACCTGGTGGTCGGCACCTCGGCGGGCAGCCTGGTGGCGGCGCTGTATTCGTCCGGCAAGACGTCGGCCGAGCTGATCCAGCTGGCCGATGCGATGGACGAGTCGGCGATCACCGATTGGGCCTTCCCGGGCCGCGGCCTGATCCGCGGCGAAGCGCTGGCGCGTTTCGTCCGCCAGCACACCGCGGGCAAGTCGATCGAGCAGATGGTTTTGCCTTTGGGCATCGTCGCTACCGACCTGGACTCGGGCGCGCCCATCCTGTTCCAGCGCGGCGACCCCGGCGTGGCGGTGCGCGCCTCGAGCGCCGTGCCGGCGGTGTTCCAGCCGGTGCGCATCGGCACCCGCGAGTACGTGGACGGCGGGCTGGTCTCGCCGGTGCCGGTGCGCTTTGCCCGCCAGATGGGGGCCGAACTGGTCATCGCGGTGGACATCTCGGCGGCACCGGAAGGCAATGCCACCGGCGACCCGATGCGCATGCTGCTGCAGACCTTCGCGATCATGGGGCGCAGCATCAACGGCTTCGAGCTGCGCGATGCCGACGTGGTGCTGCGGCCGCGGCTGCCGGGGGTCTCGGGGGCGGACTTCGCGGCGCGCAAGCGGGTCATCCAGGCGGGTCGGGAGGCGGCGCTGGTGGCGCTGGGGGAACTGCGCGCGAAGGTGGCGGCGAAGAGCCACTGAGGACCTGAGAAACCGGGATCCGCGCCCCCAAAAAGAAGAGGCCCGGCATGAGCCGGGCCTTCAAAGGTACCTGGAAGTACCGAGGAGACAACCTTTCAGGGAGACCACAAGCCGAGGCCCGTGGCTTCCAGTAGATGGCGCGCTCCCCGGTTAGTTCAAGTCGGCCACAAAACTTTGCAGACCCGAACCCTCGCGGGTGAACCGTCGATCAGGCAGCGCGCTTGCCCTTGGTGGCGGCTTGCGTGGCCTTGACGGCGGTGCTGGTCACGGCCTGGAAGTTCGCTTCGGCGACTTCGGCGGCTTGCTTGGCGGCCTTGTGCACGCTCTCGTAGGCGTTGTTGGCGGCCGCGACGGCCGACTTCACCAGGGCCACGGCGTTCTCGGTGCCGGCCGGGGCGTTCTTGACGGCGGTGTCGACCACGGCGATGAACTTCTTCTGCGCGTCGGCGGCGGTTTCCTCGGCGACCTTGCTCACTTCGGCGTTGGTCGAGGCGGCGATGTCATACAGATGGCGGCTGTAGGCGGCGGCCTTCTCGGCGGCCGGTTGCAGCAGGCCGGCCTGCAGCGCGAACAGCTCTTGCGCGTCCTTGACCGACATGGCGGCCTTGGTGGTGTCGGCGGCTTCGCTCAGGGCGGCCTTGGCGACTTGCAGGTTCAGCTCGACGAGCTTCTCCACGCCTTCGAAAGCCTTGTTGGTCAGACCGAACAGGGTCTCGACGTTGGCCTTGTTGGCGGCAATGACTTGTTCAGCGGTCAGGAAGGACATGTGGATCTCCATTGAGGGGGTGGAACTGGTTTGCCGCATTCATGTTGCGGTGCAGCATGGACCGAAGTATAGGCCGGCGCGCACCAAGTTCAAGCACTTTTTGCTGCAGTGCATCAAACCTAGAGTGGTTTTTCTAGCGCGGGCGTGAAACAGGCGCTGGCGGCAGAATCCGCCGGCCCTGCCGCCGCCCCGATGCAAGCCTTCCACTCCGACCATTTCGTGCTGCCCTTGCCGCCGGGCCACAGCTTCCCGATGCCGAAGTACCGGCTGCTGCGCGAGAGCATCGAGGGCGAGGCCGGGTTCCGGCTGCGCGAGTCCGAGCCGGCCAGCGAGGGCGAGCTGGCGCTGGCGCACGACCCGTCCTACATCGCCGCCGTCTTCAATGGCACCTTGAGCGCGGCGATGCAGCGCGAGATCGGTTTCCCGTGGAGCGAGCGCATGGTGGAGCGCTCGCGGCGCTCGGTCGGCGCCACGATTGCCGCGGCGCGGGCGGCACTGGCCGAAGGCGTGGCCGCCAACCTGGCCGGCGGCACCCACCATGCCAGTGCCGACAAGGGTGGCGGCTACTGCGTGTTCAACGACGCCGCGGTGGCTGCGCGGCTGATGCAGGCCGAGTGGCACCGGGCCCGCCGCGCCACCGCCGAGGGTGGCCTGCGCGTGGCGGTGATCGACCTCGACGTTCACCAGGGCAACGGCACGGCGGCGATCTTCCGCGACGACCCGACGGTGTTCACGCTGTCGATGCATGGCGCCAAGAACTTCCCGTTCCGCAAGGAAGCCAGCGACCTCGACGTCGAACTGCCCGACGGCTGCACCGACGAGCCGTACCTGGCCGCGCTGGATGCGGCACTCGACGAACTGTGGGCGCGCCAGCGCGGCGCCATGCCCGGCCTCGTCTTCTACCTCGCCGGCGCCGACCCGCACGAGGCCGACCGCCTCGGCCGCCTGAAGCTCAGCGCCGAGGGCCTGGCCGAGCGCGACCGGCGTGTCTTCGCGGCCTGCTGCGAGCGACGCATCCCGGTGGCCGTGAGCATGGCCGGCGGTTATGGCCGCGACATCGCCACCACGGTAGCCATCCAGCACCGCACGCTGCGGGAGGCGCTGGCGAGTTGGAAGCAATGGAACCGGCGTGAGCAATGGAACAATGAGGCGCCATGAGCCACCGCCCGCATCCCGAGCCGCGCAGCGCCTACCGCCACTTTCGCCCGATCCAGACCCGCTGGGCCGACAACGACGCCTATGGCCACGTCAACAACGTCATCTACTACGCCTGGTTCGACACCGCAGTGAACGGTTACCTCATCGAGGCCGGCGCGCTCGACATCCACGCCGGCACGACCATCGGCCTGGTGATCGAGACGCGCTGCAACTACTTCGCCTCGCTGGCCTTCCCGCAGCAGGTCGAGGCCGGGCTGCGCGTGGCGCACCTGGGCCGCAGCTCGGTGCGCTACGAGGTCGGCCTGTTCGCCGCCGGCGCGCCCGAGAGCGCGGCAGCCGGCCACTTCATCCATGTCTATGTCGACCGCGAGACGCGGCGACCGGTCGAACTGCCCGACGCCCTGCGCGCCGCCCTGCAACCCTTGATCACCTCCGCATGAGCGACATCACCCCCGACAGCACCCGCGCCGTCGACGACGCCATCACTTCGCGCCACTCGATCCGTGCGTATCTGCCCACCCCGGTGCCGCGCGAGACGATCACCGAGATCCTGCAGGTGGCGGCCCGTGCGCCTTCGGGCACCAACACGCAGCCGTGGAAGGTCCATGTGCTGACCGGCGACACGAAGCAGCGCCTCAGCGCCGCGATCAAGGCGGCCTTCGACGACCCGGCCGAGCGCGCCACCCACAGCGAGGAGTACGCCTACTACCCGACGCAGTGGCAGTCGCCCTACATCGACCGCCGCCGCAAGGTCGGCTGGGACCTGTACGGGCTGCTGGGCATCGGCAAGACCGACAAGGCGCGCATGCATGCGCAACATGGCCGCAACTACGACTTCTTCGACGCGCCGGTCGGCCTGATCTTCACCATCGACCGCGTGATGCAGCAGGGCAGCTGGCTGGACTACGGCATGTTCCTGCAGAACATCATGGTGGCGGCGCGTGCCCGCGGGCTCGACACCTGCCCGCAGGCCGCCTTCACCCAGTTCCACCGCATCATCGCCCAGCAGCTCGGCCTCGGCGCCGACGAGATGGTGGTGTGCGGCATGTCGCTCGGCCACGCCGACCCGGCGGCGGTCGAGAACACGCTGGTGACCGAGCGCGAGCCGGTCGGCGGCTTCACGAGGTTCCACGAATGAGCACGCTGCGCTGGGGGTTGCCGGCAGTCCTGATGCTGGCCAGCGGTGCGGCGTCGGCCGCCGAGGTCGATGGTGCCGCGCTGGCCGCCTGGTGGGCCATCCCGTTCGCCGGCATGCTGCTGTCGATTGCGATCATGCCGCTGGTGGCCGTGAAGATCTGGCACCACCACTACGGCAAGATCGCGCTGGGCTGGGCGCTGGCCTTCATGCTGCCCTACGCGGCGCTCTTCGGCGCTGGCGCCGCGGGCAGTGCGCTGGTCCATGCGCTGGTGGCCGAGTACCTCCCGTTCATCATCCTGCTCACCGCACTGTTCACCGCCGCCGGCGGCATCTACGTGCGCGGCAACCTGCACGGCAGCCCGGTGCTCAACACCATGCTGATGGCGATCGGCGCGGTGCTGGCCAGCCTGATGGGCACGACCGGCGCGTCGATGCTGCTGATCCGCCCGCTGATCCGCGCCAACGACAACCGCAAGCACGTGGTGCACGTTGTGGTGTTCTTCATCTTCATCGTCAGCAATGCCGGCGGGTCGTTGACGCCGCTGGGCGACCCGCCGCTGTTCCTCGGCTTCCTCAAGGGCGTCGACTTCTTCTGGACGATCAAGCACATCTTCCCCGAGACGCTGTTCCTGGTCGGCACGCTGCTGGTGCTGTTCTTCGCGATCGACAGCTACTGGTACCGCAAGGAAGGCGTGATGCCGCAGGACCCGACGCCCGACACGCCGCGGCTGGGCATCGACGGTGGCATCAACCTGCTGCCGCTGGCGGCGGTCGTTGCGCTGGTGCTGCTCAGCGGCACCTGGAAGCCGGGTGTGTCCTTCGACGTCTTCGGCACGCCGGTGGAGCTTCAGCAACTGGTGCGCGATGCCGGGCTGATCGTCGTGACGCTGGTCTCGCTGGCGATCACGCCGAAGGGCGTGCGCGATGCCAATCAGTTCTCGTGGGCGCCGATGCAGGAGGTCGCCAAGCTGTTCATCGGCATCTTCCTGACCATGATCCCGGTGCTGGCGATGCTCAAGGCCGGCGAGGCGGGCGCCTTCGCGGCGGTCACGCGGGCCGTCACCGGCGACGACGGCCAGCCGCTGCCCTGGGCCTACTTCTGGTTCAGCGGCGTGCTCAGTTCCTTCCTCGACAACGCGCCGACCTACCTGGTGTTCTTCAACCTCGCCGGCGGCGACCCGCAGGTGTTGATGACCACGCTCGCCTCCACGCTCGCCGCGGTGTCCGCCGGCTCGGTGTTCATGGGCGCCAACACCTACATCGGCAACGCCCCGAACTTCATGGTGAAGGCGATCGCCGAGGACCGCGGCATCCGCATGCCCAGCTTCTTCGGCTACATGGCGTGGTCGGGTGCGATCCTGCTGCCGCTGTTCGCGGTGATGACCTTCATCTGGTTCCGCTGAACGTTCCGCTCATCGAAAGCTTCGACATGACCCGACCTTCCGTCCTGGTGGCCCGTGCCGTTTTCCCCGACATCGTCGACCGCCTGCGCGTGCATTTCGACGTCGAGGACAACCCGGCCGACCGCATCTTCACCAAGCCCGAGCTGATCGAGAAGCTGCAGGGCAAGGCCGGCGCCTTCATCACCGGCAGTGAGCGCATCGACGCCGAGGTGCTGGACGCCAACCCGCAGCTGCGCGCGGTGTGCAACATGGCGGTGGGCTACAACAACATCGACGTCGACGCCTGCAACGCGCGTGGCGTGCTGGCCACCAACACGCCAGACGTGCTGACCGAGACCACCGCCGACTTCGGCTTCGCGCTGATGATGTCCGCCGCGCGGCGCATGGCCGAGAGCGAACACTTTCTGCGCCGTGGCGAGTGGACGCGCTGGGCCTACGACATGTTCAACGGCAGCGACGTGCACGGCGCCACGCTGGGCATCCTCGGCATGGGCCGCATCGGCCAGGCGATCGCCAGGCGCGGCGCGCTCGGCTTCGGGATGAAGGTGATTTATCACAACCGCAGCCGCCTCGCGCCCGAGCAGGAGGCGCCGCTCGGTGCCCGCTACGTGAGCAAGGAGGAACTGCTGCGCGAGTCCGACCACCTCGTGCTCGTGGTGCCGTACTCGGCGGCGAGCCACCACACGATCGGCGCGGCGGAGCTGGCGCAGATGAAGCCGAGCGCGACACTGACCAACGTCGCGCGCGGCGGCGTGGTCGACGATGCCGCGCTGGCCGCGGCGCTGCGTGCGAAGACCATCGCCGCGGCGGCGCTCGACGTTTTCGAGGGCGAACCGAAGGTCCACCCCGACCTGCTGACCGTGCCCAATGTCGTGTTGACACCGCACATCGCGAGCGCGACCGTGGCGACGCGGCGCGCGATGGCCGACCTCGCGGTCGACAACCTGATCGCCGCGCTGACCGGCGCTGCGCCGCCGACGCCGGTCAACCCGCAGGTGCTGCCGCTGCGCTAGGGGCTGCGCCGGGCACGGAGCGATCCGCGCCCGAGCAGCAGCCAGGCAGATCGCCCTCAGGCCTTCTTCAGCTGCGCGGTGTCGAACGGCAGGCTGCGCAGTCGCTTGCCGGTCGCCGCGAAGATCGCGTTGGCCACTGCCGGTGCGATCGGTGGCGTGCCGGGCTCGCCGATGCCGCCGGGCTTCTCGCTGCTGGCCACGATGTGCACCTCGACCTTGGGCATCTCGGTCATGCGCAGCACCGGGTAGTCGTGGAAGTTGCCCTGCTGCACGCGGCCGTCCTTGAAGTCGATGCGGCCGTACAGCGCCGCCGACAGACCGTAGACGATGCCGCCCTCGATCTGCCGCTCGATGGTCTGCGGGTTGACCGTCATGCCGCAGTCCACCGCAGCGACGACGCGGTGCACCTTCGGCGTGCCGTCGGCGGCCAACGAGACCTCGACCACCTCGGCCACGTAGCTGCCGAAGCTCTGCGCCACCGCGATGCCGCGGAACACGCCAGCCGGCAGCGCAGAGCCCCAGCCGGCCTTCTGCGCGGCCAGCTCGAGCACGCCCTTGTAGCGCGGCTGCTTGGAGAGCAGTGCGCGGCGGTACTCGAACGGGTCGGCCTTGGCGGCGGCGGCCAGCTCGTCGATGAAGCTTTCGATGAAGAAGATGTTCTGCGAGTGGCCCACCGAACGCCAGAACCACACCTGCGGCCCCGGCTCCTGGCGGCCGTAGGCCAGGCGTTGGTTGGCGATGTCGTAGGGGTGGTCGGCGATGCCTTCCATCGCGAAGGTGTCGACGCCGTTGTCCGGGATCTTCATGAAGCCCGACGCAGCCATGATCGACGGCGAGCCGACGCCGCACCTCAGCATGGTCGGCTGGCCCTTGTCGTCGAGCGCGGCCTCGAACTTCGCCACCGCCGCCGGGCGGTAGAAGCCGGCGGCCATGTCGTCCTCGCGGCTGTAGATCAGCTTGACCGGCTTGCCGGAGATCTTCGACAACAGCGTCGCGTCGATCGTGAAGTCCGGGGCGAAGCGCCGGCCGAAGCCGCCGCCGAGCAGCAGCGTGTTGACCTTCACCTTGGCCGGCGTCACCGAGGCCACCTGGCTGAGGATGCCCTGGTTCGGGCCCTGGCTCTGCGTGCCGGCCCAGATCTCCACCGTGTCGCCCTTCACCCAGGCGGTGCAGTTCAGCGGCTCCATGCAGGCGTGCGCAAGGTAGGGCGCCTCGTAGGTGGCGTCGACGGCCCTGGCGCTGGTGGCGGCGGCGTCCTTGACGTTGCCCGCATCGAGCGCGATCGCGTCGGCGTTGCCGGCGCCTTGCGCGAGCAGCGACATCGCGCTGGCGGTGGACAGGTCCTTTGCTGCGCCCAGGTCCCAGTCGATCTTCAGCGCGTCGCGGCCCTTCTTGGCGGCCCAGTAGCCGTCGGCCAGCACCGCCACGCCGTGCGGGATGGTGATGACCTGGCGCACGCCCTTGATGGCCTTGGCCGCGGCGTCGTCGACCTTCACCGGCTTGGCATTGGGCTGCGGCGCCCGCGCCATCACGGCCACCATCATGCCCGGCACCTGCGCGTCGATGCCGAACTTCGCGGTGCCGTTGATCTTGCCCGGCGTGTCCAGCCGGTTGGTGCGCTTGCCGAGGATGCGGAAATCCTTCGGATCCTTCAGCTTCGGCTCGGCGGGCACCGCCAGCTTCGTCGCGGCAGGCACCAGGGCGCCGTAGGCCAGCTTCTTCCCGCTGGTGTGGATCACCTGGCTAGCCTCGGTGCGGCAGTCGCTGGCGGGCACCTTCCACTGCGCGGCAGCGGCGGCCACGAGCATCTCGCGCGCCGCCGCACCAGCCTTGCGCAGCGGCTCCCAGTGCGCACGCACCGTGGTGCTGCCGCCCGTGGCCTGCATGCCGAACATCGGGTTGTCGTAGGCCTTGTCGACCGGTGACTGCTCGACGCGCACCTTCTTCCAGTCGGCGTCGAGTTCCTCGGCGACCAGCATCGGGATGGCGGTCAACACGCCCTGGCCCATCTCGGCCGAACCGCAGACGACGGTCACCGTGCCGTCCGCCGTGATGCGCAGCCAGGCGTTCGGCGCGAACACCGCCGGCATAGCCGCCTCGAGCCGGCCGCCGGCCAGCGGCAGCGCGAAGCCGATGGACAGCGCGGCGCCGGTGCCGCTCTTCAGGAAGCCGCGGCGGGTGGTTTGCAGCGTGTCCATGCTCAGGCCCCCTTCACCAGCGTGACCGAGGCGTCCTTGATGGCCGCGCGGATCTGGTTGTAGGTGCCGCAGCGGCAGATGTTGCCGCTCATCGCACCGTCGATCTCGGCGTCGCTGGGCGACTTCTTCTGCGCCAGCAGCGCACACGCGCTCATGATCTGGCCCGACTGGCAGTAGCCGCACTGCGGCACGTCGATCTTCGCCCAGGCGGCCTGAACGGCCTTGCCGGTGCGGGTGTCGCCCACGCCTTCGATGGTGGTGATCTTTTTGCCGGCGGCCGCCGACACCGGCGTCGAGCACGAGCGCACCGGCTGGCCGTCGAGGTGCACGGTGCAGGCGCCGCACAGCGCCATGCCGCAGCCGAACTTGGTGCCGGTCATGTTGAGGTTCTCGCGCAGCACCCACAGCAGCGGGGTGTCGGCTTCGGCGTCGACGGTCTTCGTCTTGCCGTTCACGTTCAGGGTGACCATCGTGTGTGCTTCCATCGAGTGGGTGGGGTCCATTCCGGGCGCGGACGATACTCCTTTGCGCCCGACTCTGCAGGCGCTCCACGAGCCTGCGCTGTCACAATCCGGCCATGCTCGAATGGACCGTTGCGGCGCTGGTGGCGCTGAACCTCGTGCTGCTGGTCGTGCTGCTGCTGCGCAAGGGAGAGGGAGAGGAAACACAGCGTGCATGGCGCGAGGCGCAGGACCGCATCGGCCGCGAAGTGCGCAGCGAGGTGCAGGACAGCGCCCGCGGCACGCGGCAGGAACTGAGCCAGGCGCTGGCGCTGTTCCAGCAGACGCTGCTGGCCCAGCAGGGCGACGTGGCGCGCACCCAGAACGAGCAGATCGACTCCTTCCGCACCCAGCTGGCGACGATGCAGCAGATGGTCGGCCAGTCGCTGCAGCAGGCGACGACCGCGCTGGCGCAGCAGTCGCAGGCGGCGCGCGAATCGCAGGACGCGGCGCTCAAGCGCTTCGGCGACGGCTTCGGCGAGCAGATCGGCACGGTGCGCACGACCGTCGAGCAGCGGCTGCAGGCGATCCAGGCCGACAACGAGAAGAAGCTCGACCAGATGCGCGCCACGGTCGACGAGAAGCTTCACGCGACGCTCGAGCAGCGCCTGGGCGAGAGCTTCAAGCAGGTGGCCGACCGGCTCGAGCAGGTGCACAAGGGCCTGGGCGAGATGCAGGGCCTGGCCAAGGACGTCGGTTCGCTCAACCGCGTGCTGACCAACGTGAAGACGCGAGGCGTGTTCGGCGAGGTGCAACTCGCCGGCCTGCTCGAGCAGGTGTTCACGCCCGAGCAGTACGCGACCAACGTCGAGACGGTGCCGGGCAGCCGCGAGCGCGTCGAGTTCGCGATCAAGCTGCCGGGCCAGCGCGCCGACGGCGTGCCGCTGTGGCTGCCGATCGACGCCAAGTTCCCACGCGAAGACTACGAGCGCCTGCTCGACGCGCAGGAGCGCGCCGATGCGCCGGGCGCCGAGATCGCCGGCCGCGCCATCGAGCAGCGCCTGCGCCTGGAGGCGAAGACGATCCGCGACAAGTACGTCGCACCGCCGCACACCACCGAGTTCGCCATCCTGTTCGTGCCGACCGAGGGCCTGTATGCCGAGGCGCTGCGCCGGCCCGGCTTGACCGAGTCGCTGCAGCGCGAGTACCGCGTGATGCTGACCGGCCCGACCACGCTGCTGGCCACGCTGAACAGCCTGCAGATGGGCTTTCGCACGCTGGCGCTGGAGAAGCGCAGCGCCGAGGTCTGGGAAGTGCTCGGGGCCGTGAAGACCGAGTTCGGCAAGTTCGGCGACGTGCTGGCCAAGACGCAGAAGAAGCTGAAGGAAGCGTCGGACACCATCGACGCGGCACAGACCCGCACCAACGTGATGGCGCGGCGGCTCAAGTCGGTCGAAGGGCTGAGCGAGCCGCGCACCCAGGCGCTGCTGCCCGGGCTGGATGCCGCCAACGACGACGAGGACGCGTCCTGACGTGAATGCCGGACTGGGCCGCGTGCTCGTCGCGCTGATCGTCGGACAGATCTGCCTGCACTCGTGCATGACCGGCGTGCGCATGGCCGCGCCGCTGCAGGCGCTGCGCGAGGGCCACGCCGCCTGGGTGGTGGGGCTGCTGATGGGGCTGTTCGCGGCCGCGCCCATCCTGATCGCGCTGCCGGCCGGTCGGCTGGCCGACCGTCGCGGCTACCACCACCCGATGCGCATCGCCGTGCTGTTGACCGTGCTCGGTGGCATCGTCGCTCTGGCCGTCACCTGCGTGCCGCAATGGACCTTCCCGGCGATGTGCGTCGCGGCGATGCTCGTTGGAGCCGGTGCCAACGTCGGGCTGATCGCGATCCAGCGCACCGCCGGGCGCCACGCCAGCGATGCGACCTCGCTCAAGCGGGTGTTCAGCTGGCTGGGCCTCGCGCCGGCGCTGGCCAACGTGGTCGGCCCGGTGCTGGCCGGGGCGCTGATCGACCTCGGGGGCTTCCGCGCCGCCTACGCCGCCTTGCTGCTGCTTCCGCTGGTGGCGCTGGTGTCGGCGCGGCACGTGCCCAAGGAACTGCCACGGCATCGCGCCGCCGATGCGAGCGCGCTGCGTGCCTGGGACCTGCTGCGCACGCCGGGGCTGCGCCGGCTGCTGGCCGTCAACTGGCTGATCTCGTCGAGCTGGGACGTGCATGCCTTCCTGGTGCCGGTGCTGGGCCACGAGCGCGGCTTCTCGGCCTCGGCCATCGGCCTGGTGCTGGGTGTGTTCGCCCTGTCGGTGGCGGCGGTGCGGCTGGCCATTCCGCTGATCGCCCAGCACCTGCGTGAAGGCCAGGTGCTGGCCGGCTGCATGCTGTGGACGGCCGGCGTGTTCGCGCTCTACCCGTTCGCCACGGCGGCCGGGTGGATGGGCGTGCTCGCTGCGGCGCTGGGCCTGTCGCTGGGCGCGGTGCAGCCGATGATCATGACCACGCTGCACCAGATCACGCCGGCCGAGCGGCATGGCGAGGCCATCGCACTGCGCTCGATGGCGATCAACTTCTCCAGCGCACTGATGCCGCTGCTGTTCGGCCTGCTCGGCGCGGCGGTGGGCGCCTCGGCGCTGTTCTGGCTGATGGGGCTGGCGGTGGGCGCCGGCAGCCTGCCGGCGCGGCGCATCGTCGCGCCGGCGGTCCGGGCCTGATCAGAACCGGATCGTGCCGGGGGCCGGCGTGGCCTCGGCCGGTGCAGCGGCGGGAGCTGGGGCCGCACGGCCCGTCGCCGGTGCGGCCTCACGCCGCTCGGTCAGCGGCTGGGGCGAGGCGAAGGCGTAGCCGGGCGGCAGCTTCGACGCCTTCGGGTAGCCGGCCGAATCGAGGTAGCTGTTCCAAGTGTCGGGTGTCAGGCCCTTGAGCTGCTGTGCGCCGATCGCCAGCACCGGCGCATCACGGCCGCCGGTCAACTTGACGAAGGCGTCGCTGTCTTCGGGCGTGACCACCTGGCGCTCCGCGTACGGGACGCCACGCTGGCGCAGCAGCGCGCGCGCCGCCTCGCAGGGCTCGCAGCCGCTGGCCAGCGTGTAGAGGGTGACGGGGTAGCGGCTGGCCGCTTCGCGCAGCTCGGCGGGCAGCGCCGGTGCGGAATCGGCGCTGCCGGCCGCACGGCCGTTCAGCGGGCTGACGCGGCCTTCCGCCGTGGTGGGCGGCCGGTCGGTGTAGGTGATCTTGCCGTCCGGCCCGACCACCTTGTACAGCGCGAAGCTCGGCGTGGCGGCCAGCAGGCAGGCCGCGGCAAAAGCGGCTCGGGTCAGGCGGCGGCGTGCGGACGGGAAAGGGGTCGGGTTCATGTCGGGCTCCGGCGCACGAAGGGTCGGCGCGAAGGCAATGGTACCCACGCAGGTGCCACGCACAAGCGCGCGCGTGGGCATTTGCTCACACTGCAGCCGGTGCGCCGTCGTCCAGGCCCTGATGGCGCAGCAGCGCGTCGATGCGCGGCGCGCGACCTCGAAACGACTTGAAACTGTCCATCGCGCTGCGGCTGCCGCCGGCCTCGAGCACGCTCTCGCGGTAGCGCCGGCCGGTCGTCGCATCGAGCACGCTGCCGCGCTGGGCGGCTTCCTCGAAAGCACTCCAGGCGTCGGCCGACAGCACTTCGGCCCACTTGTAGCTGTAGTAGCCCGCTGCGTAGCCGCCGGCGAAGATGTGCGAGAAGCCGTGCAGGAATCGGTTGAAGGCCGGCGTCGGCACGATCGCCACCTCGGCGCGCACGGCGTCGGACAGCGCACCGATGTCCCGCTCGCTGCCCGGCTCGGCATGCAGCCGCATGTCGATCAGCGAGAACTCGACCTGGCGCAGCATCTGCAGCCCGCTGTGGAAGTTCTTCGCCGCCAGCATGCGATCGAACAGCGCGCGCGGCAGCGGCTCGCCGCTGTCGACGTGGCCGGACAGGCGCTGCAGCACCTCCCACTCCCAGCACAGGTTCTCCATGAACTGGCTGGGCAGCTCGACGGCGTCCCACTCGACGCCGGAGATGCCCGACACGCCCAGCTCGTCGACCTGCGTCAGCAGGTGGTGCAGGCCGTGGCCGAACTCGTGGAACAGGGTCTCGACGTCGCCATGCGTCAGCAGCGCCGGGCGGCCGTCGACCGGCGGCGCGAAGTTGCACACCAGGTGCGCCACCGGCGTCTGCAGCGTGCCGCCGGGGCGGGCCCAGCGCGAACGTGTGCCGTCCATCCAGGCGCCGGGCCGCTTGCCCGGGCGGGCGTGCGGGTCGAGGTAGAACTGGCCGAGCAGCCGCGCCGGCGCATCGCCCGAGGCCGCCGGCCGCTCGATGCGGAAGAAGCGCACGCTCGGGTGCCAGACGGGCGCCTCGTCGGCGCGGATGCGCACGTCGAACAGTGTCTCGACGATGCGGAACAGGCCGTCGAGCACGCGCTCCTGAACGAAGTACGGCTTGACCTCCTGGTCGCTGAAGGCATAGCGCTGCTCCTTCAGGCGCTCGCTGGCGAAGGGGATGTCCCAGGCCTGCAGCTCCGCCAGGCCCAGCTGGTCGCGCGCGAAGGCACGCAGTTCGGCGAGGTCGCGCTCGGCGCCGGGGCGGGCGCGCTTCGCGAGGTCGCGCAGGAAACCGATCACCTGCTGCGGCGATTCGGCCATCTTCGGCACCAGCGAGACGTCGGCATAACTCGCCTTGCCGAGCAGCTGCGCCTCTTCCTGGCGCAGCGCGAGCAGCTCGCGCATCAGCGGGCCGTTGTCGCGCTCGGCCGGGCCGAACTCGCTGGCGCGGGTCACGTAGGCGGTGTAGAGCGTCTCGCGCAACTGGCGATTGCGGCCGTACTGCATCACCGGGAAGTAGCTCGGGAAGTGCAGCGTCAGCTTGCAGCCGTCACGGCCTTCGGCCTGCGCCGCCGCCCGGGCCGCCTGGATCACGTCGTCGGGCACGCCGTCGAGCTCGGCCTCGCTGGCGTAGTGGGCGAAGCCGTCGGTGGCGTCGAGCACATGCTCGGAGAACTGCCGTGACAGCTCGGCCTGGCGCTCCTGGATCTGCGCGAAGCGCTGCTTCGCCTCGCCCTGCAGCTCGGCGCCGGAGAGCACGAAGTCGCGCACCGCATGGGCCAGCGCCTGGCGCCGGGCCGGGCTCAAGGTGGCCGCCGCCGGTGCGGTGAGCACCGCCTTGTACTTGGCGAACAGGCGCTCGTCGGCGCCCATGCGGGTGTGGAACTCGGTGATGCGCAGCAGGTTCTCGGTGTAGACGGCGCGCAGCGCCGGCGTGTCCATCACGGCATTGAGGTGGCGCACCACGCCCCAGGCGCGCGACAGCCGCTCGGTGGCGACATCGAGCACCGCGCTGAGCGCGTCGTAGTCGGCCGGCACCGCGTCGCTCACCGCCCGCTCCAGCGCGGCGTTCGCCTCGGCCAGCAGCACGTCCACCGCGGGGCCCACATGTTCCGGGCGGATCGCCTCGTAGGCGGGCAGGGCGTCGAGTTGCAGCAGCGGGTTGTGATTCATCGTCGGTGCAGCGCAGTCTCAGGCGTTGGGCGTGGCGAGGGCGTGTTCGGCGGCCTCGATCGTGTTGACCAGCAGCATGGCCCGCGTCATCGGGCCGACGCCACCGGGCACCGGCGTGATCGCGCCGGCGACGGCCGACACACCGGCGAAGTCGACATCGCCGCAGAGCTTGCCGTGGTCGTCGCGGTTCATGCCGACGTCGATGATCACCGCACCCGGCTTGACCATGTCGGCGGTCAGGACGTTGCGCTTGCCGACCGCGGCGACCACGATGTCGGCCTGCCGCGTCTGGTGGGCCAGGTCGGGCGTGGCGCTGTGGCACACGGTCACCGTGGCACTCGCCTGCAGCAGCATCATCGCCATCGGCTTGCCGACGATGTTGCTGCGGCCGATGACCACCGCATGCTTGCCCTTCGGGTCACAGCCGATCGACTCGAGCATCTTCATGCAGCCGTAGGGCGTGCAGGCCTTGAAGCCGGGGCGGCCGATCATCAGCGCGCCGGCGCTGGCGACGTGGAAGCCGTCGACGTCCTTCGCCGGCGAGATGGTCTCGATGACCTTGTTGGCGTCGATGTGCGCCGGCAGTGGCAGTTGCACCAGGATGCCGTGGATGCTGGGGTCGGCGTTGAGCGCGCGAATGCGTGCCAGCAGTTCGGTCTCGGGCAGCGTGTCGGGGTGGCGGTCGAGCACCGAGTGCATGCCCACGCTCTCGCAGTCGGCCACCTTGTGCTTCACGTACACCTGCGAGGCCGGGTTGTGGCCGACCAGGATCACCGCGAGGCCAGGGCGGTGGCCCTGTGCGGCCAGCGCCGCCACGCGTTGCGCCACCTCGGCGCGGGTCTTCTTGGCCAGGGCGTTGCCGTCGATCAGCTGGGCGCTCATGAATCGGTCCTTGAAAGAACAAAGGCCGCTTCGCAGCGGCCTCGGAGGGTGGGGTGAACGGTCAGGTCTTGGCCTGGGCGCCGAGTGCGATCTTCAGCAGGTCGGCCACGGTGTTGGCGTTGAGCTTCTCCATGATGTTGGCGCGGTGCGCCTCCACCGTCTTGATGCTGATGCCCAGGTCGTCGGCGATCTGCTTGTTCAGCCGGCCCGCGACGATGCGCTCGAGTACCTGCGCTTCACGGGTCGTCAGGCGCGACAGCAGCGCGTCGCGGCTGGCCGCCTCCTGGTGCTGGCTGAAGGCGGCGCGCGCGCTGTCGAGCATGCGCTCCACCAGGCCGAGCAGTTCTTCTTCCTTGAAGGGCTTCTCGATGAAGTCCATCGCGCCCTTCTTCATCGTCGTGACCGCCATCGGCACATCGCCATGGCCGGTGATGAAGACGATGGGCAGCGGGCTCTTGCGCTCCATCAGGCGGTCCTGCAGTTCGAGGCCGCTCATGCCGTCCATGCGGATGTCGGCGATCAGGCAGGCCACCTCGCGCGGGTCGAAGCGCGACAGGAAGGATTCGGCCGAGTCGAAGCACTTGACGCGGTAGTCCTTGCCCTCGAGCAGCCACTGCAGCGAGTCGCGCACGGCCTCGTCGTCATCGACGACGTAGACGGTGCCTTTCTTGGGGATCAGGCTCATGAGACGGCGGTGGAGTGGGTGGTCGCGGTCTTGCTCGTCGAATCGGCGTCGCTGCGGGTGATATCGACCGGCAGCGTGAACGAGAATCGGCAGCCCGTGACGGACTCTCCATTGTAGAGGTTCTGTGCCTTGATCCGGCCGCGGTGGCTCTCGATGATCGAGCGGCACAGCGACAGGCCGATGCCCAGGCCGTCGGTCTTGGTCGAGAAGAATGCCTCGTACATGCGGGCGATCACCTCGTCCTTCAGGCCGGGGCCCATGTCGGTGACCGTGAACTCGATCACGCCCCCTTCTTCGGGGGTGTGGCGCGGCACCACGCGCAGTTCGATGTTGCGGCGCTTGGGCGGCAGGTTGGCGTTGTCGATCGCCTCGGCGGCGTTCTTCACCAGGTTGAGCACCACCTGCTCGATCAGGATCGGGTCGACCATCAGCGTGGGCAGGCGCTGCGCGACATAGGTCGAGATCGCCACGTTGCGGCGGCGCAGCTCGATGCCGGCGAGCTCGATCGCATCCTCGACGATGTCGCGCGCCTGCGCCGGCTGGCGCTGCGGCTCGCTGCGTTTCACGAAGGCGCGGATGCGGTGGATGATCTGGCCGGCGCGCTGCGCCTGGCGCGCGGTCTTCTCCAGCGCGGCGATCAGGTCGTCCTTGCCGATCTGGTCGTTGCGCACCCGGCTCACCATGCCGTTGCAGTAGTTGGTGATCGCGGTCAGCGGCTGGTTCAGCTCGTGGGCCACCGACGAGGCCATCTCGCCCATGGTCACCAGGCGGCTGGTGACTTGCGCCTTCTCGGCCTGGTTGGCCGCCAGGCTTTCGGCATTGCGGCGCGCGCTGATGTCGGTGGCGATCAGCATCTGCGCCAGGCGCCCGTCGGTCCACTGCAGGTAGCGCGTGCGCACGTCGAACCACTTGCGCAGCGGCTCGATGAAGACTTCGCGCGAGTCGGAGCCCGCTTCGGTGAGTTCAGTGGTGGGCAGCCCGCCGAGCGACTCGATGGTGTCGCCGAACTCGCTGTTCTCGAACGGCGACGGCTCGCTGCCGGCCAGCAGCGCATGGCCGCGCGCATCGGCGCCGAACCAGAGGCGGTAGGAGCGGTTGGCGAACAGCAGTTCGGACTGCTGCACCGACAGCACCGACACCGCCGCGTCCAGCCCTTCCAGCACCGTCGTGAAGCGCTCGTGCGAGGCCGACAGCTGGTCGCGGATGCGCTTGGCCTCGGTGATGTTGGTCATCGAGGTCATCCAGCCGGTCTGCTGCCCGCGCGGGTCGATCAGCGGCGAGACGTACATGCGCGAGTCGAACAGCGAGCCGTCCTTTCGCATCACCTTGACCTCGATGCCGCCGGCCGGGCTGCGGCCCTGCAGCTCCTGCTGCAGCAGGCGGTTGTTCTCCTCGAAGCGGTCCGGCGGCCAGTACGGGAAGGGCGGGCGGCGGCCGATCAGTTCCGACTCCAGGAAGCCGGTCATCGCGCAGAAGGCCGGGTTCACGTAGGTGATGCGGCCGTCCATGTCCATCGCGCGCATGCCGGTCAGCATGGAGTTCTCCATCGCGCGGCGGAAGTTGGTCTCGGTGACCAGTGCACTCTGCATCTGCAGGCGCCGGCGCATGTGGCGCCAGGTGCCCAGCAGCATCCACACGGTCAGCACCGACAGCGCGGCGACCATCCAGAACAGCGTGTTGGAGATCAGGCCGATCGAGGTGCGGTAGCCCTGGCCGCGCAGGAACAGGCCGTTGCCGGCCGGCGCCACCGGCACGTCGTGCACGATCTGCGCGCGCCGGGCATTGGCACCGGGCATCGAGGTCACGGTGCTGGCCAACGTGCGGTCGCTGGCGTCGAGCAGCGCGATGGCGTGGCGGTTCGAGACCTCGGCCGGCACGAAGTAGCGCACCAGGCTTTCCACCGAGTACTCCGCCACCAACGAGCCGGCGAACGCCGCGCGGTCGATCAGCGGCACATGGACCTGGAACACCGCGACGCCATGCCGGTCGGTGAAGGGGCGCGAGTACACCGGCTGACGCAATTCGCGTGCCGCGTCGTAGGCCGCCTCGGGCTCGGGCGGGCGGGCGCTGTTGGCCGGTTCGGCTCCGGTCTCGGCGATGAAGGTCGTCGCCGAGTAGCTCGCCCGGCGCGTTCGGTTGGGACCGATCCACACCAGTGCGGTGATCTCGGGCCGCTCGCGGGTGAACGAGGCGGCCTGGCCGAGGAAGTCCTCCTGGTCGATGGCGCGCGTGCCGATCTCGCGGGCGATGCGCACCAGCTGTTCCTGGTTCTCGATCAGGCGCAGGCGGATCTGCTGCTGGGCGATCTCGGTGTCGCGCTTCACCGAGGCCTGCTCACGCTCCAATTCCTCGTTGCGCAAGTACCAGAACGCCGAGATGATCGCCGCGAGGAACAGCAGCACCGACACCAGCGGCCCGAGGGTGGCGTAGCGGTCCTGGCGGGCCGGCGACTGGCGCCGCCACCACCGGCCGAACAGTCGCTGCGGCCAGCTCTTGGAGGCTCGAGCCGGCGTCGCTGCGTCGTGAACGGATTGCATCTGCGCATTATCGGCGGCGAGGCGTGCCGACCGGCTCGATCGCGGCGCCGCCCCCAGCGGTCAGGGGCCGGGATGGCCTACGTAGTTTCACATAGTGCAATCGTCTCGCACTATTTGAAAATGCCAAAGGCTTGTGCGACACTCGCGCCCATCCGAAAAACCACCCCCTGGAGACAAGCATGTCAGCAGTGCCTGATTCGTTCCTCGGTGCAGCCGCCAACGATGCGGACGCGCAGGAAACCCGCGAGTGGCTCGACGCCCTGTCGGCCGTCATCGGCACCGAAGGCGGCGACCGCGCCCACTTCCTGCTCGAGCAGCTGATCGACCACGCGCGCCAGGCCGGCATCGACGTGCCGTTCTCGGCCAACACCGCCTATGTCAACACCATCCCGGCCGACCAGGAAGAGCGCTCGCCCGGCAACATCGAGATCGAGGAGCGCCTGCGCACCTACATGCGCTGGAACGCGATGGCGATGGTGGTCAAGGCGAATCGCCTGCACCCGGCCGATGGCGGCGACCTCGGCGGCCACATCTCCAGCTTCGCCTCGGTGGCGACGATGTTCGGCACCGGCTTCAACCACTTCTGGCATGCCGAGAGCGAAGGCCATGGCGGCGACCTGCTCTACATCCAGGGCCATTCGTCGCCCGGCGTCTATGCGCGCGCCTACATGGAAGGCCGGCTGAGCGAAGAGCAACTGCTCAACTTCCGCCAGGAGGTCGACGGCAAGGGCATCTCCAGCTACCCGCACCCGAAGCTGATGCCGGAGTTCTGGCAGTTCCCGACCGTCTCGATGGGCCTGGGCCCGCTGATGGCGATCTACCAGGCGCGCTTCCTGAAGTACCTGCATGCGCGCGGCATCGCCGACACCGCCAACCGCAAGGTCTGGGTGTTCTGCGGTGACGGCGAGATGGACGAACCGGAAAGCCTGGGCGCCATCGGCCTGGCGGCGCGCGAGAAGCTCGACAACCTGGTGTTCGTCATCAACTGCAACCTGCAGCGTCTGGACGGCCCGGTGCGAGGCAACGGCAAGATCATCCAGGAGCTGGAGAGCGAGTTCCGCGGCTCCGGCTGGAACGTCATCAAGCTGCTGTGGGGCAGCTACTGGGATCCGCTGCTCGCCCGCGACAAGGACGGCATCCTGCGCAAGGTGATGATGGACGTCGTCGACGGCGACTACCAGGCGATGAAGGCCAACGACGGCGCCTTCGTGCGCAAGAACTTCTTCGGCCGCCACCCGAAGCTGCTGGAGATGGTCGCCAAAATGAGCGACGAGGACATCTGGCGCCTGCAGCGCGGCGGCCACGACCCGCAGAAGGTCTACGCGGCCTTCCACCGCGCCAACACCCACAAGGGCCAGCCCACCGTGCTGCTGATCAAGACGGTCAAGGGCTTCGGCATGGGCAAGAGCGGCGAGGGCAAGAACACCGCGCACCAGACCAAGAAGCTGATCGACGAGGACGTGCGCGCCTTCCGCGACCGCTTCAACATGCCGATCCCGGACGACCAGCTGCACGACATCCCGTTCTACAAGCCGGCCGACGACACGCCGGAGATGCGCTACCTGCACGAGCGCCGCAAGGCGCTGGGCGGCTACCTGCCGCACCGCCGCACCAAGGCCGACGAACATTTCACCGTGCCGGCGCTCGACACCTTCAAGTCGGTGCTCGAGCCGACCGCCGAAGGGCGCGAGATCAGCACCACGCAGGCCTACGTGCGCTTCCTGACGCAGCTGCTGCGCGACCAGGCGCTGGGGCCGCGCGTCGTGCCCATCCTCGTCGACGAGGCGCGCACCTTCGGCATGGAAGGCCTGTTCCGCCAGATCGGCATCTACAACCCCGCGGGGCAGCAGTACACGCCGGTCGACAAGGACCAGGTCATGTACTACAAGGAAGACAAGGCCGGGCAGATCCTGCAGGAAGGCATCAACGAAGCCGGCGGCATGGGCTCGTGGATCGCGGCGGCGACGTCGTACTCGACGAACAACCGCATCATGGTGCCGTTCTACGTGTACTACTCGATGTTCGGCTTCCAGCGCATCGGCGACATGGCCTGGGCGGCGGGGGACATGCAGGCGCGCGGCTTCCTGCTCGGCGGCACCTCGGGGCGCACCACGCTCAACGGCGAAGGCCTGCAGCACGAGGACGGCCACAGCCACATCCTGGCCGGCACGATCCCGAACTGCATCTGCTACGACCCGAGCTTCGCGCACGAGGTCGGCGTGATCCTGCACCACGGCCTGAAGCGCATGGTCGAGAAGCAGGACAACGTCTTCTACTACCTGACGCTGCTCAACGAGAACTACCCGATGCCGGGCCTGAAGGCCGGCACCGAGGAGCAGATCATCAAGGGCATGTACCTGCTCGAAGAGGGCAAGAAGAAGACTCCGCGTGTGAACCTGCTGGGCAGCGGCACCATCCTGCGCGAATCGATCGCCGCCAAGGAACTGCTCGAGAAGGACTGGGGCGTGGCCGCGAACATCTGGAGCTGCCCGAGCTTCAACGAGCTCGCACGCGACGGCCAGGACGCCGAGCGCTGGAACCTGCTGCACCCGACCGAGAAGCCGCGCGTTCCCTTCGTCACGCAGCAGCTCGAGCCGCACGCCGGCCCGGTGGTGGCGTCGACCGACTACATGAAGAACTTCGCCGAGCAGATCCGCGCGTTCATCCCGAAGGGCCGCGCCTACAAGGTGCTGGGCACCGACGGCTTCGGCCGCAGCGACTTCCGCAGCAAGCTGCGCGAGCACTTCGAGGTCAACCGCCACTACATCGTCGTTGCCGCGCTGAAGGCACTGGCCGACGAGGGCAGCGTGCCGGCGGCCAAGGTTGCCGAAGCCATCAAGAAGTACGGCATCAACACCGAGAAGATCAACCCGCTGTACGCATAACAAGACAACGGAGACGAGACATGGCAGTGGTGGAAGTCAAGGTCCCGGACATCGGGGACTTCAAGGACGTGGCGGTCATCGAGGTGCTGGTCAAGCCGGGCGACACGGTGAAGGCAGAGCAGTCGCTCGTCACCGTCGAGAGCGACAAGGCCTCGATGGAGATCCCTTCGTCGCATGCCGGCGTGGTCAAGGAGCTCAAGCTCAAGATCGGCGACACGGTCAACGAAGGCACGCTGGTGCTGTTGCTGGAGGCCGATGGCGTCGCGGCGAGCGCGCCGGCGGCCCCGGCCGCAGCCCCCGCTGCCGCTCCCGTGGCGCCGGCAGCGCCGGCCCCGATCGCTGCCGCGCCCGCCGCAGCAGCCAGCGGCAGCGGCCCGGTC
This sequence comes from Chitinophaga pinensis, assembly GCA_943370595.1. Classification (GTDB taxonomy): domain Bacteria; phylum Pseudomonadota; class Gammaproteobacteria; order Burkholderiales; family Burkholderiaceae_C; genus Piscinibacter. Next base: position 13,253 of record CALRRO020000015.1, on the reverse strand, counting down.
GAGGTGCTGGTGCCCGACATCGGCGACTTCGACGAAGTCGCGGTGATCGAGGTCTTCGTCAAGCCGGGCGACACTATCAAGGTCGAGCAGAGCCTGATCACCGTCGAGAGCGACAAGGCCTCGATGGAGATCCCGTCCTCGCACGCTGGCGTGGTGAAGGAACTGAAGGTCAAGATCGGCGACAAGGTCCGCAAGGGCAGCCTGGTGGCGATCGTCGAGGCCAGTGGGGGTGCTGCGGCACCGGCCGCGGTTCCGGCGGCGCCGCCCGTCGCAGCGGCTGCCGCGGCACCGGCCGGCGCGCCGGCCACTGGCCGCGGTTCGCCGACCGCGGCCCTGCCGGTGCACGAGCCCAGCGCGCCGAAGGGCACGCTGCCGCACGCCTCGCCGACCATCCGCCGCCTGGCGCGCGAACTCGGCGTGCCGCTCGACGAGGTCAAGGGCAGCGGCCCCAAGGGGCGCATCACCCAGGACGACGTGCAGGGCTTCGTCAAGGGCGTGATGGCCGGCGCCGTGCAGACGCAGGCCCAGAAGGCCAAGGCGCCCGCCGCTGCGGCTGCCGGTGGTGGCGCCTTCCCCGGCCTGCTGCCCTGGCCGCAGGTCGACTTCACTAAGTTCGGCCCGGTCGAACGCAAGGACCTCTCGCGCATCAAGAAGATCAGCGGCGCCAACCTGCACCGCAACTGGGTGGTGATCCCGCACGTCACCAACCACGACGACGCCGACATCACCGAGCTGGAAGCCTTCCGCGTGCAGCTCAACAAGGAGAACGAGAAGAGCGGCATCAAGGTCACGATGCTCGCCTTCCTGATCAAGGCCTCGGTCGCCGCGCTGAAGAAGTTCCCCGAGTTCAACGCCTCGCTGGACGGCGATCAGCTCGTGCTCAAGCAGTACTTCCACATCGGCTTCGCGGCCGACACGCCGAACGGCCTGATGGTCCCGGTGATCAAGGACGCCGACAAGAAGGGCATCTTCCAGATCTCGCAGGAGATGGGCGAACTGGCCAAGAAGGCGCGCGAAGGCAAGCTGAGCCCGGCCGAGATGAGCGGCGGCTGCTTCTCGATCTCGTCGCTCGGCGGGATCGGCGGGCGCTACTTCACGCCGATCATCAACGCGCCGGAGGTGTCCATCCTCGGCGTGTGCAAGAGCAGCACAGAGCCGCGCTGGGATGGCAAGGCCTTCGTGCCGAGGCTGATCCTGCCGCTGTCGCTCTCCTGGGACCACCGCGTGATCGACGGCGCGGCGGCCGCGCGCTTCAACGCCTACCTCGGTCAGATCCTGGCGGACTTCCGCCGGGTGCTGCTGTAAGGAGCCCGCGATGGCGATCATCGACATCAAGGTTCCGGACATCGGCGACTTCAAGGACGTCGCGATCATCGAGCTGCTCGTCAAGCCGGGCGACACCGTCAAGGCCGAGCAGTCGCTCATCACCGTCGAGAGCGACAAGGCCTCGATGGAGATTCCGTCCTCGCATGCCGGCGTGGTCAAGGAGCTGAAGGTCAAGCTCGGCGACACGGTCAACGAAGGTACGGTGATCCTGACGCTGGACGCGGCAGGCGCCGCGGCTGCGGCGCCGGCTTCAGCGCCGGCTGCCGCACCAGCCGCGGCGTCTCCTGCGCCGGCTGTGGCGGCAGCCTCCGCACCCGCCGCCGCGGCGTACGCCGGCGGCGCCGACCTGGAGTGCGACATGCTCGTGCTCGGTGCGGGCCCGGGTGGTTACTCCGCCGCCTTCCGCGCGGCCGACCTCGGCCTGAAGACGGTGCTGGTCGAGCGCTTCCCGACGCTCGGCGGCGTGTGCCTGAACGTCGGCTGCATCCCGTCCAAGGCGCTGCTGCACGTGGCCGCGGTGATGGACGAGGTGAAGCACTTCGAGGCGCTCGGCGTGAGCTTCGCCGAACCCGTGGTCGACCTGGCCAAGCTGAAGACGCACAAGGAAAAGGTGATCGGCAAGCTGACCGGCGGCCTGGCCGCGATGGCCAAGATGCGCAAGGTCACGGTGGTGCAGGGCACGGGCGAGTTCGCCGACCCGTTCCACCTGAAGGTCGTGCTCGCCAAGGATGGCAGCACCCAGACCATCAAGTTCAAGCAGGCCATCATCGCCGCCGGTTCCGAGGCGGTGAAGCTGCCTTTCCTGCCGAAGGACGACCCGCGCATCGTCACCAGCACCGGCGCGCTGGAACTGCGCCAGCGGCCGAAGAAGATGCTCGTCATCGGCGGAGGCATCATCGGCCTGGAGATGGGCACGGTGTACTCGACGCTGGGTGCGAAGCTCGACGTCGTCGAGATGCTCGATGGCCTGATGCAGGGCGCCGACCGCGACCTGGTCAAGGTCTGGCAGAAGATGAACGCGCACCGCTTCGACAAGCTGATGCTCAAGACCAAGACGGTCGGTGCCGAGGCCACGAAGGACGGCATCCGCGTGATGTTCGAAGGCCTGGACGGCACCAAGAGCGAAGGTGTCTACGACCTGGTGCTGCAGGCCGTCGGCCGCACGCCCAACGGCAAGAAGGTCGCGGCCGACAAGGCGGGCGTGATCGTCGGCGAGCGTGGCTTCATCCCGGTGGACGTGCAGATGCGCACCAACGTGCCGCACATCTTCGCCATCGGCGACATCGTCGGCCAGCCGATGCTGGCGCACAAGGCGGTGCACGAGGCGCACGTGGCGGCGGAGGTCGCCGCGGGCGAACAACTTGGAGACGCAACCCTGCGTCGGGCCGAGTTCGACGCGCGCGTGATCCCGAGCGTGGCCTACACCGATCCGGAAGTGGCCTGGGTCGGCGTCACCGAAGACGAAGCCAAGGCACGTGGGCTGAAGGTGAAGAAGGGCCTGTTTCCGTGGAGCGCCTCCGGCCGCGCCATCGCGAACGGCCGCGACGAAGGCTTCACCAAGCTGCTGTTCGACGAGGAGACGCACCGCATCGTCGGCGGCGGCATCGTCGGCACGCATGCCGGCGACATGATCGGCGAGGTGGCGCTGGCCATCGAAATGGGCGCGGATGCGGTGGACATCGGCAAGACCATCCACCCGCACCCGACGCTGGGCGAAAGCATCGGCCTGGCGGCCGAAGCCTTCGAGGGCGCCTGCACCGACCTGCCGCCGGTGCGCAAGTAACGCCGGGCGGCGCCCGCGCTCAGCGCGCGGGTGCGCTGCGCGACATGCTGTCGGCGCGGGCGTCGAGGGCCGAGCGGTCGGTCGCGCCGATCTCGCCCACCACCACCGGGCAGCGGGCCGGCGCGTCGTCGCCGGCGGTCCAGCCGGCAGCTTCGTCGGCGGCCTTGTCGGTGCGGGAGATGCCCAGCGTCGTGCCCAGGCGGCTCATCGCCGCGTGGGTGCGCGCGTAGGCCAGCGCGAGGTCATGCTCGGCGTTGGCGTAGGCGCGGCGTGCGGTGTAGACCTCGTTCTCGGCATTCAGCAGGTCGAGCAGGCTGCGCTGGCCGATGTCGAACTGCTGGCGGTAGGCGTCGCGCGCCTTCTCGATCGCCAGCGTGTTGCGCTCGAGGTAGACCAGTTGCTCGGTCAGCTTGCGCGTGTCGTTGTAGGCGATGGCCGCCACCTGGCGCGTGTCGCGGCAGACGCGGTCGCGCAGGTCGGCTGCCTGGTTCATCAGCCCGACCTGCTGGCGCACGCGCGCCTGGTCGGAGCCGCCGTTGTACAGGTTCCAGTTCAGCACGATCTCGGCCGAGCCGTTTCGCTTCTGGTCCTCCACGCCGTCGACATTGCGGCCTGCGGAGTTGCGCAGGCGTGCCTCGACGCGCGGCTGGAAGGCCGAATCGCGCGCACTCGACGCCGAGCGCGCCGAGCGCAGCCCTTCGATGCTGGCGCTGATCGCCGGGCTGTTGCGCAGCGACTCGGTCACGGCCTCTCCGGCACTGGCCGGCACGCCGGGCTTGAGCATCTCCAGCCCCGGTAACTGGGCCGGCGGCAGTTCGCCGACGACACGCTGGTAGCGCACCGTCACGTCGTGCAGGTTGGCCAGTTCGGTGGCCAGGTTCGATTCGGCCAGCGCCAGGCGCGCGCCCGCCTGCTCCAGGTCGACGCCGCGGCCGACACCGGCCTTGACGCGCGACTGGATCTGCAGGAACGCATAGCGGTGCTGCACGTAGTTGTCTTCGGCCAGCTGCACCAGGCGGCGGAAGCGCTGCACGTCGTAGTGCGCACGTGCCGCCTCGAGCACGGTCTGCTCGGTGGTCTCGAGCAGCTCGAAGTAACGGGCCAGGCGGTCGTGCGTCAGGCGGTCGACGTCGCGGCTGGTGCCCAGGCCATCCCACAGCAGCTGGGTCAGGCTGAGTCCGACCTGGCTGCGGTTCAGCGATTGCGACTCGTCGGGCCGGCGGCCGGTGATGCGGTCGTTGTCGCGACCGACGCTGGCATTCAGGTCCACGCGGGGCAGGAAGCCGCCGCGAACCACGTCCACCGCATCGGTGGCCGAGCGATAGGCATTGAAGCGGGCCGTGACTTCAGGGTTGGTGGCGACCGCCTTCTGCGCTGCGGCACGAAGCGGGTCGGCGCTCTGGGCGACACTTGCGCCCGCTGCCAGCAGCAGCGTCACAGCTGCACAGATCGCCCTCGGTTTCAAATGCATGGTTCTCCGGTCCGTCGAGGCGCTGCGATGACGCAGCTCAAGCCAAAGGGAGTGTAGTAAGGACTGACGCAGGACCCGCCGACAGTGACGGAATGCACGAAGTTTTTCACGGCTGAACATCACGTTCAGGCCACTTTGCAACAGATTGCGTACGGAATGCCGCTCTCGCGTCCGGGCCCGCCCTCAAGGTGGCGCATGAAGCGACGAGAACAGGACGTCGATGCGCCCCCTGATGCCGCAGCACCCGCCACGCCCGCTCTCCAGGGCCGCCGCCCTCTGGCTGCGGCGCCTGGCCGCGGGCGTGTCGGTCTGCGCGCTGCTCGTGGCCACGGCGGGGCTGGCCTGGGATCGCGATCGCATGAGTGCTGCCGCGCAGCGCGCGGGGCCGCGCGCGGCCGCTGCTGCCAAGGGGCTCCAGGCCCTGCTGGTCGAGACACCAGTGGGCGACGAGCCGGCCTTGCTCGCGGCGGTGAACGACTTCTTCAACCGCCGCGTGCTGTTCGTCGACGATGCGGCCGTGTGGGGCCAGGACGACTACTGGGCCAGCCCGCTGGAGATGCTGGAGAAGGGGCGCGGCGACTGCGAGGACTACGCGATCGCCAAGTACTTCAGCCTGCTGGCGGCCGGTGTGCCGGTGGCGCGCTTGCGGCTGGTCTACGTGCGGGCCACGGTCGGGGGCACCGGTGGCGTGGTGCAGCCCCACATGGTGCTGGCCTGGTATGCGCAGCCCGGCGCCGAGCCGCTGATCCTGGACAACCTGATCGGCGAGGTGCGGCCGGCCTCGCGCCGCCCCGACCTGACCCCGGTGTTCAGCTTCAACAGCGACGGGCTGTGGCAGGGCGCGGGCGGCGCGGCGGCCGGCGACCCGACGGCGCGCCTGTCGCGCTGGCGCGAGGTGCTTGCGAAGGCGCGTGCCGAGGGGTTCCAATGAGTGCAGGGAGAACAAGATGTCGTTGATCGGCCAGATCTGGCTCAAGTTGTTCGTGGTGCTGGCGCTGGCCTTCGCGGGTGGCGTGGTGGTGCACACCGATGCGATGCGCGACACGCTGCAGACGCAGCTGCGGCTGAAGAACGCCGACAACGCCACTGCGCTGGCGCTGGTGCTGTCGCAGCAGAAGGGCGACGCTGCGCTGATGGAACTGGTGATGGCGGCGCAGTACGACACCGGCTTCTACCGGCGCATGCGCTTCGTCGGCGCCGACGGCACGCAGAGCTTCCTGCGTGAGACGACGCTGAAGCCGGCCGACGCGCCCGGCTGGTTCGAGCGTGCGCTGCCGATCGAGGCCGCGGCGGGTGTGGCCCAGGTGTCCGACGGCTGGCGTGCGCTCGGGCGCATCGAGGTGCAGAGCCAGGACAGCTTCGCGCACGACGAACTCTGGCATGCGGTGCAGCGCGCAGCCGCCGCCATGGCGGTGGTCGGCCTGCTGGCTGCGCTGGCAGGAGCGCTGATCGTCAACCGCATCCGCCGCCCGCTGGAGCTGACCGTCGAGCAGGCGCGCTCGCTCGAACGCGGCGAGTACGTGACGGTGGACGAACCCTCGGCGCCCGAACTGCGCCGACTCGCCCGCGCGATGAACTCGATGGTGGCGCGGCTGAAGCTGGTCTTCGAAGGGCAGGCGATGCAGGTCGAGACCCTGCGCCGCCAGGCCCATTGCGATGCCCTGACCGGCCTGTCCAACCGCGCGCACTTCATGGGCCAGCTCGGCACCGTGCTGCACCGCGAGGACGGCAGTGCAGAGGGCGGTCTGGTGCTGCTGCGCGTGCTCGACCTCGCCGGGCTCAATCGCGCGCTCGGGCACGACACCACCGACCGGCTGATCGTGGCGATCTCGCAGGCCTTGCAGGCCTACACGCAACGGGTCAAGGGCTGCTTCGTCGGCCGACTCAACGGCTCCGACTTCGCGATGTGCCTGCCGGTGGGCGGCGTCGCCGAGGAGACGGCGCGCGCACTGGCCGACGGCCTGCGCGTCGTGCTGCCGGCCTTTGGCCAGCAGGCCGCTGTCGCCGCGGGCGCGGTGGAACTGCAGCGCGGCGCGCCGATGGCCGAACTGATGGGCATGGCCGACCTCGCGCTGGCCCGGGCCGAGGCCGAGGGATCCTTCGCGGTGGCCACGGCCGGCGAGTCGGGCAGCCTGACCAGGCTGGGCGAGGGCGGCTGGCGGCGCAGCATCCACGAGGCGCTGGCCGAAGGGCGCATCGGCCTCGTCGAGTACCCGGTGCTCGCACGCAGCGGCGACGTGCTGCACCGCGAGTGCCCGCTGCGCGTGCAGATCGAATCCGGCGGTGCACTCGAGCCGGCGGCGCGCTGGCTGCCGCTGGCCACGCGGGCGCGCCTGACCGCGGCACTGGACGAGCGCGCGCTGGCGCTCGCCCTCGCTGCCATCGGCGTCGATGGGCAGGCACGTGCCGTCAACATCGCGACGGCATCGCTGGCCGACAGCGGCTTTGCCGCCCGGCTGCGGGCGCAACTGCTGCAGGCACCGCGTGCGGCGCGCCAGATCTGGCTGGAGGTGCCCGAGGTCGCCGCCGCCGAGCATTTCGAACTGGTGCGCGAGCTCGGCCGCCAGCTCCGGCCGGCCGGCGCGAAGCTCGGACTCGAGCATGCCGGCGAGCGAACCGGCCGCATCGATCGCCTGTTCGACCTCGGCCTGGACTACGTGAAGCTCGATGCGTCCATCACCGTGGGCCTGGGCCGCGACGCCACCCGCACCGGCTTCGTGACCGGCCTGGTGGCGATGCTGCACAGCCTGTCGCTGCAGGTGATTGCCGAGGGCGTGGCCGACGGCGCCGACGCCGAATCGCTCTGGCAATGCGGCGTCGATGCGCAGACCGGCCCCTGGGTGAGCGGGCAGGCAGCGCGAGCCGGCTGAGCGGGCAGGCCGCGCGGGCCGGCTGAGCCGGCGCCTCGCGAGATCACCCTCACGTTGCGGGGCGGCGTGTCGCCGCCCCGGCACCTCAACCGCCGGCGCTGTCGACGATCAGCTTGCCGCGCGTCAGCAGTTCCTGGACGATCTGTGCATCGGTCGCGCCGCTGCCCAGGCCGAGCGAGGTCGGCAGGTCCACACCTTGCAACACGATGGTCTGGTCGGTGGCGCCGGCCGAGTAGTTGCCGCCGGTGTACTGCCCGGTCGAGCTGATGCGGATCGTCGTCGAGGCGGATGCCCCGCTGCCGCTGACCGCGAAGTCGAGGAAGTTGGCCAGGTTGCCGGCAGTGTTGCCGGCGCCGAGCACATCGCCCGAGAGCAGGTCGCGCAGGTCGAGCACATCGCCGCCGGCGGACACCGCGCCGACGTTGAAGTCGGTGATGGTGTCGACCGCCGGTGCGCCGGCCGTGCCGGCATCGGCCAGTGACCAGGCGAACACGTCGGCCGTGCCGTCGGCCGCGCCGGCGGTGGTGCCACCGGTCATCGTGTCGTTGCCGGCCCCACCGCGGATCAGGTCGCTGCCCGTGCCGCCGAAGATGATGTCGGCCCCGGCATCGCCCCACAGCGCGTCGCTGTTGGCGCCGCCGTCGATCGAGTCGTTGCCGTCGCCGCCGCGCACCAGGTCTTCGCCGTTGGCGGCGCTCACCGTGTCGTTGCCGCCCAGCGCATTGATGAAGTTGTCGCCGTTGGTGCCGGTGATCGAGTTGGCCACGGTGGTCCCGGTGAACGCCGTGCCGTCGGCCGAGTCCGCGATCAGTGTGATCGTGGAAGAGTCCGAAGCCTCGGCGCCGGTGCTGGTTTCCCGCGAGACCGCGGTGACCGTGAGCGTCGTGGTGCTCGCGGTGTTCGCCGGCAGCGTCATCGTCAGGCCATCGAGCTGCGCCTGGGTGAACTCCCACACGCCACTGCCGTTGTTGGTGCCGGCGCTGAAGGTGACGCCGGTGGGCACGCCAGAGACCAGCACGCGCAATGTCTCCGAACCGTCCACGTCGACGCGGGTGGCGAGGATCGGGAAGTTCACGGTCGTCGCGACGTCTTCCTGCCCGATCGCGACGACGACTGTGTCGCCGGCCACCACCGGTGCATCGGCGACCGCGGTCACCAGCACCGGCAGCGTGCCGGTGGTCGTGGCTGTCGGGCCCGACGCCTCGGTGGCGGTGGCCGTGACGCTCAGGTTGATCGTGCCCGCAAAGTGCAGCGGCGGCGTGATGCTCAGGTTGTTGAGCGACCAGCCCGTCACCACCACGCTGGTGTTGCCTGCGGTGGCGGTGAAGGTGTTGGTGCCGTCGGTGATGCGTGCGCCGACCGGGATGCTGCCGATGCTCAGGCTCAGCGTCTCCGAGCCGTCCGTGTCGTTCAGGCTGGCGGCGATGCTGCCCAGGCGGATTGCCGAGTCTTCGGTGCCGCCGGCGCCGCCAGGGTAGTAGCCGCCGTCGCCGTTGGGCACCAGCGGGCCGGCCACCGTCGGGCTGCTGCTGAAGTCGCTGGCGCTGGTGTAGATGCGGAAGTTCGTCGTGTTCAGGTCGACCGCGGCCGCGCCGTTGACCGACATGTTGATGTCGAGCGTACCGACGCCGTCGCCGTTGTAGGCGATGACCTCCAGCGAGTAATAGCCCGACACCGACGGCGTGAAGCCGGAGGCAGTGAACGCGCCCCAGTTGTTGTAGCCGACGCCATAGACGCTGTTGCCGCCGAGCTTGACGGCCAGCGTGTCGTCGCGGCTGCCGGTGATCTCGTAGGTCTGCCCGGCGGTCAGGTAGATGAAGCCGGTGTAGCGGTAGGCGTCGTCGACGTTCAGGTCGGGGATCGAGATGTCGGTGACGACGCTGGTCGACGTGCGTGTCGACGACTCGACCGCTGTCTCCACCGTCGCGATGTTGCCGGCGTTGGCCGTGCTCACCGAGCCGATGTCCTGGAAGAAGTCGCGCACCAGGCCGGTGGAGGCCGGCGGGACCGCTGTCGTGGTGGTGCCCCCGGTGCTGGTGGTGCCGTTGATCACCAGCGTCGGTGCATCGGCCACGGCTGCGATGTTGACCGTCACCGTGGCCGTCGAGGTGGCACCGCGGCTGTCGGTCACCGTGTAGGTGAACGAGGCGGGGCCGCTGTAGTTGGTCGCCGGCGTGAAGACGATGTTGCCGCCCGACAGCGCGACCGTGCCGTTGACGGCACCCTGCACGCTGGTGATGCTCAACGTGTCGCCGCTGTCGACATCGGTGTCGTTGCCCAGCAGCGTGGCCGGCACGATGGTGAGCACCGTGTCTTCCGTGCCCGGGCCGGTGTTGGCGTTGGCCACCGGCGCGTCGTTGGTGCCGGTGACGGTAATGACGAGGTTGGCCGTCGAACTGCCGCCTGCGCCGTCGCTCACCGTGTAGGGCACGGTGATGACCTGCTGCTGGCCGAAGCCGAGCGACTGATAGGCCGCGTTGGCCGGGTTGAAGCTGTAGGTTCCGTCGGCGTTGAAGGTCAGGCCGGCCGGCGTGGCGCCGTTCAGCGCGAAGCTGAGTGTGGCGCCAGCGTCGACATCGGTGGCCGTCACCGCGCCAGTGACCACCGCGGCGTCTTCGGCGACGGTGAAGCTGCGGGCCTGGGCGACCGGAGCATCGTTCACCGGCGTGAGGTTGATGGTCGTGCCGGCGTTGACGGTGACCGTGCCGTCGGAGACAGAGTAGGTGAAGCTGGTGCTGGTCGCGGCCAAGAGGTCGGCCGGCCCGTCGTACTGCAGGCCAGCCAGTTGGGCGGCGGTGAGCACCTGGCCGTTGGTGACCGGCGTGCCGTTGGCGAGCGTGATCGTGCCGACCGAGGGCAGCCCGGTGACGGTGATGGTCAGCGGATTGCCGTCCACGTCGGTCGGTGCAGTCAGTCCCAGCGGCGTGTTGGCCGACTCCTCAGCGACGGTGATGGTCGAGCTGGAGGCGACCGGTGCGTCATTGACCGGCGTGACGTTGATCGTCGTACCGGCGTTGACGGTGACGGTGCCATCGGAGACCGTGTAGCTGAAGCTGGTCGAGGTGGAGGCCAGCAGATCCGCCGGCGCATCGAACTGCAGACCGGCAAGCTGAGCGGCGGTGAGCACCTGGCCGTTGGTCACGGGCGTACCGTTGGCCAGAGTGATCGTGCCGACCGAAGGCAGACCGGTGACGGTGATGGTCAACGGATTGCCATCGACGTCCGTCGGCGCGGTCAGCCCCAGCGGCGTGTTCGCTGACTCCTCGGCGACCGTGATGGTCGAGCTGGAAGCGACCGGAGCATCGTTGACCGGCGTGACATTGATCGTCGTGCCGGCGTTCACGGTGACCGTACCGTCGGACACCGTGTAGCTGAAGCTGGTGCTGGTCGACGCCAGCAAATCCGCTGGCGCATCGAACTGCAGGCCGGCAAGCTGGGCGGCCGTCAGCACCTGACCGTTGGTGACCGGCGTGCCGTCGGCGAGTGTGATCGTGCCGACGCTGGGCAGCCCGGTGACAGTGATGGTCAGCGGATTGCCGTCGATGTCCGTCGGAGCGGTCAGGCCGAGCGGCGTGTTGGCCGACTCTTCCGCCACCGTGATCGTCGAGCTGGACACGACCGGCGCGTCGTTGACCGGCGTGACGTTGATGGTGGTGCCGGCATTGACAGTCACCGTGCCGTCGGAGACTGTGTAGCTGAAGCTGGTCGACGTGGATGCCAGCAGATCTGCCGGCGCATCGAACTGCAGACCGGCAAGCTGAGCGGCGGTGAGTACTTGGCCGTTGGTGATCGGTGTGCCATTGGCCAGCGTAACGGTGCCGACGGTCGGCAGACCGGTGACTGTGATGGTCAGCGCATTTCCATCGATGTCCGTCGGAGCGGTCAGGCCCAGCGGTGTATTGGCCGACTCCTCGGCAACGGTGATCGTCGAGCTGGAGGCGACCGGTGCGTCGTTGGAGGGGGTGACGTTGATCGTCGTGCCGGCGTTGATGGAGACGGTTCCGTCAGAGACCGTGTAGCTGAAGCTCGTGCTGGTCGACGCCAGCAGATCCGCCGGCGCATCGAACTGCAGACCCGCGAGTTGCGCGGCGGTGAGCACCTGGCCGTTGGTGATCGGGGTGCCGTTGGCGAGCGTGATCGTGCCCACAGTCGGCAGACCCGTGACGGTGATCGTCAGCGGATTGCCATCGACATCCGTCGGGGCGGTCAACCCCAGCGGTGTGTTGGCAGATTCTTCGGCGACCGTGATCGTCGAGCTGGAGGTGACCGGGGCATCGTTGACCGGCGTGACGTTGATCGTCGTGCCCGCATTGACGGTGGCCGTGCCGTCGGAGACGGTGTAGCTAAAACTGGTGCTGGTCGAAGCCAGCAGATCAGCTGGCGCATCGAACTGCAGGCCGGCGAGTTGCGCCGCGGTCAGCACCTGACCGTTGGTGACCGGCGTGCCGTCGGCCAACGTGATCGTGCCGACGCTCGGCAGGCCGGTAACGGTGATCGTCAGCGGATTGCCGTCGGCGTCCGTCGGCGCCGTCAGCCCCAGCGGCGTGTTCGCTGACTCCTCGGCGACCGTGATCGTCGAGCTGGAGGTGACAGGCGCGTCGTTGACCGGCGTGACATTGATCGTCGTGCCCGCATTGACGGTGACCGTGCCGTCGGAGACGGTGTAGCTGAAACTGGTGCTGGTCGAAGCCAGCAGATCCGCCGGCGCATCGAACTGCAGACCGGCGAGTTGGGCTGCGGTGAGCACTTGGCCGTTGGTGACGGGCGAACCGTTAGCCAGCGTGATCGTGCCGACCGAGGGTAGACCCGTGACGGTGATCGTGAGCGGATTGCCATCGACATCCGTCGGAGCGGTCAGCCCGAGCGGCGTGTTGGCCGACTCCTCGGCGACCGTGATGGTCGAGCTGGAGGCGACCGGGGCATCGTTGACCGGCGTGACGTTGATCGTCGTGCCGGCGTTGACGGTGACACTTCCGTCAGAGACGGTGTAGCTGAAGCTCGTGCTGGTCGAAGCCAGCAGATCCGCCGGCGCATCGAACTGCAGGCCGGCGAGTTGGGCTGCGGTGAGCACCTGGCCGTTCGTGACCGGGGTGCCATCGGCGAGCGTGATCGTGCCGACCGAGGGCAGCCCAGTGACAGTGATGGTCAGCGGATTGCCGTCGACATCCGTCGGGGCGGTCAGGCCCAGCGGTGTGGTGGCCGACTCTTCGGCGACCGTGATGGTCGAACTGGAAGCGACCGGCGCGTCGTTGACCGGCGTGACGTTGATCGTCGTGCCGGCGTTGACGGTGACGGTTCCGTCGGAGACCGTGTAGCTGAAGCTGGTGCTGGTCGAAGCCAGCAGATCCGCCGGCGCATCGAACTGCAGGCCGGCGAGTTGGGCTGCGGTGAGCACCTGGCCGTTGGTGACCGGCGTGCCATCGGCCAGCGTGATCGTGCCGACCGAGGGCAGCCCAGTGACAGTGATGGTCAGCGGATTGCCGTCGACATCCGTCGGGGCGCTCAGTCCCAGCGGCGTGTTCGCGGACTCCTCGGCGACACTGATGCTCGAGCTGGACGCGACCGGTGCGTCGTTGACCGGCGTGACGTTGATGGTCGTGCCGGCGTTGACGGTGACACTTCCGTCAGAGACGGTGTAGCTGAAGCTGGTCGCGGTCGACGCCAGCAGGTCGGCCGGTGCGTCGAACTGCAGACCGGCGAGTTGGGCGGCGGTGAGTACCTGGCCGTTGGTGACCGGGGTGCCGTTGGCCAGCGTGATCGTGCCGACAGATGGCAGCCCGGTGACAGTGATGGTCAGCGCATT